>NZ_JAYRQR010000017.1:0-115284 GCF_041910485.1 Dongia sp. | reverse complement strand
TGGGCTTCGACGGCAAGACGCTGATCCACCCCAAGCAGGTCCCGGCCGCCAACGCATCCTTCGCGCCCAACCCGGCCGAGATCGAACAATCGAAGGCGATCGTCGCTGCCTGGGCCGAGGCACGTGCCGCCGGCAAGGGTATCTGCGTCCTCAACGGCAAGCTCATCGAGAAGCTGCATGTCGAGGATGCCGAACGCCTACTCGCCCTCCATGCCGCGATCCTGGATCGCGGCGAAGGGACCGCGTCGGCTGCCGCTTAATCCTTGGCGGGTTAATCCTTGCCGCCGTTACGGCGGTCGTTGCAGCCGACCTGCATCAAGCGGTCGACCTGGGCATAGGCACCAGGATCGTAAGTGCGGGTTCCGGTGCAGGCCGAGGCGCCCGCGCCGATCAGCATCAGCACCGACAGCGTTTTGATATACTTGGCAAATGTCGTCATTTCTTATTCCTCCGAGCAAGCTCGGCAAGGATCCGATCATCGGCTCCCGACCGGCGATGCCCTTAACCTGGGAATTCCTTTCGGCTAGGTTGTGAACCCGTTCACACAAGGTCGCCCCGAGGAGGCCGCCATCACCGCATCCGACGCACCGACGCTGAGCGCCTTGCCGGCGCGCGCGCAGCTTCTGGCCAAGAGCTTCCTGTTCCGGGGCCTGGAGCCGAGCCTGCTCGAGCGCGTCGCGCGCCTGTCGCAGCCGCGGCGCCTCGCTGTCGGCGAGACCTTGTTCTGGGAAGATGAGCCGGCGGATGCGCTCTATGGCGTCGCCAAGGGCCTGATCCGCATCTGGGTGCATGGGCCGGACGGGCGCGAGCTGACGCTCAATTTGATGGAGAGCGGCGACTTCTTCGGCGAGATCGCGTTGCTCGACGGGTTGCCGCGCACGGCGAGCGCCAGCGCACTGGCCGACACCGAGATGCTGAGCGTGCCGCGCGCGGCCTTCCTCGATCTGATGAAGAGCGAACCGAAACTGGCGCTCCACATCATCGAGCTGCTGTGCGAGCGGCTGCGGCACAATACCGACCGCATCCGCGACGCGGCGTTCCTCGATCTGGGCACGCGTCTTGCGAAGACGCTGGAAGCGCTGGCCCTGGGGCACGGTACCGAAAGCGAGGATGGCGTTCTCATCACCGCCAAACTCAATCAAAGCGAATTGGCCCAGCTCCTCGGCGTCACGCGCGAGGCGGTCAACAAGCAACTGAAGCAATTCACCGATGCCGGCCTCATCCTTGTGAAGGGTGGGCGCATCACCGTGCGCGATAGCGACAAGCTCACCGCGCGCGGCAGGTCCACCGAAGAAAGTACATAAGAAGAAATGACCGAAATACCGGCTGCAGATACGAATGTCTGGTTCGAGATCGCCATCGTACTGCTTCTCATCCTGCTCAACGGTTTCTTCGCCATGTCGGAACTGGCCATCGTGTCGGCCCGGCGCGCGCGGCTGAAGCCCTTGGCCGACGACGGCCATCGCGGCGCCAGACAAGCGCTGGAATTGGCCGACGATCCGACGCAGTTCCTGTCGACCGTGCAGATCGGCATCACCCTGGTCGGCATCGTCGCCGGTGCCTATTCGGGTGCCACGCTGTCGGCGCCCTTGGCTGCCGTTCTCGACGATTGGCCCCTCGTCGCCCCCTATGCCTATCCGGCGGCCGTCACCATCGTGGTCGCCAGCATCACCTATCTGTCGCTGGTGGCGGGCGAACTGGTGCCCAAGCGCATCGCCATGAACCATGCGGAATCGATCGCCATGCGGGTGAGCCCCATCATGGCCGTTATTGCCAAGGTGGGCGCACCGCTGGTCTTTATCTTGCGCGTTTCGACCAATGCGCTGCTGACACTGATCGGCCTTGGCGGCGACCGCGAGCAATCGGTGACGGAAGAGGAAGTGAAGTCGATGGTCGCCGAAGGGGCCCAGAGCGGCGTCTTCGAAGAGGAAGAGCGGCACATGATCGACCGCGTCCTGCACCTCGCTGACTACAACATCCGATCGATCATGACGCCGCGCCCCGACATCGACTGGATCGACGCCGACGATCCGATCGAGAGCATCAGCGCGCAGATCCGCGAGAGCAAGCATACGCGGCTTCTGCTATGCCAGGGTTCGGTCGATGAAGTGCTGGGCGTCGTCCATACCAAGGACCTGCTGCATCAGGTGACGGGTGGCGAGAAGCTCGACCTTACCGCCGTCGTGAAGCCGGCCATGACGCTGCATGAATCGACCACCATCCTGCGGCTCCTCGAACTGTTCCGAAAATCGCCGAGCCACATGGCCGTCGTGCTCGACGAATATGGCAGCGTCGAGGGCATCGTCACGCAATCCGACATCTTCACCGTCATTGCCGGCGAGATGGTGGAAGAAGAGGAAAAGGATGAATCGATCGCCCAGCGCGCCAACGGCTCGTGGCTGATCGACGGCCGCACGCGCTTGATCGACGTCGAGCGGCGCCTCGACACGAGCGGCTTCATCCACAATGACTATGCCACCATCGCCGGCCTCGTCCTCCATCGCCTGGGCCGCGTGCCGAAGGTGGGCGAGAGCGTCGATTTCAACGGCTTCCGCATCGAGGTGATGGATCTCGACGGGCGGCGCATCGACAAGGTGCTGGTCGAACGGCTGCCGGAAGCGGAAGACAGCGACTGAGCAACGGGGCCGATCAGACCGGCAATCACTCGGGGAGTACGCGTTAGGGGGGCGGCTCCGGGAAAAGGCGGCCACCCAATCGCCTTCTTTCGCGTGGGATATCCTGCCACACGCGCAGAGGATCGCCTGTCCCATCCGGGGCACCAAAGACATGGCGCCAACCTGGGCGATCCTGGGAACGGGCGCGCACGGCCCGTTACGGGGAACCGCCCGTGTCGACAAGGCGGCCGCTCGGTTGCGCATTCCCGGCAGCAACGCGGGAGATGCCTTCTCCGTCGGCATCCGAACGGTCCGTCTTACTTTTCCCAGCGCGGCTGCTTGGGGGTCCCGATCCTGACCCGGACCGGCACCGAACCCCGAGTGATTGCCACCCTTTTTCGCCAGCGTCCGTCCCGCGTCCGGGTGGGGTTGGCAAATCAGGTGGGTCTAGCTTGTATAGTACGTTATTCCTAGAGCATTGTCAAGAACATTATAGGAACTTCTGCGTGCCGCTCGGCTTGCGCCGGCGGGGTGGGGGTGGGCGGCTTGTCATTTCGACATTCATCAAAATGTCCATTGACTCGGCCGTGCCGGCTCTGATATTTCGACAATCATCGAAATGACGAGGTGCCGGGATGGCGACCGCGACCGTAAACGAGGCGCAGAAGATCGTCGGGGGCTTGGGGGCGCTTGCCCATGAGCATCGGTTGGCGGCCTACCGGCTGCTGGTCGAAAGAGGGCCGGAAGGTCTGCCGGCCGGAGCGCTTGCCGAACGAATGGCGATGCCGCCATCGTCGCTGACGTTCCATTTGCAGCAATTGCTGCAGGCGGGCCTCGTCACGCAGCGGCGGCTGGGGCGGCAGATCATCTATGCCGCCGATTTTTCCGCCATGAACCAGCTTGTCGCCTACCTCACCGAGAATTGCTGCGGCGGGCAGGTTTGTGCCCCCGTATGCGATCCCGCCCAGATCTGCGATCCGGCATCCAAAGATACCTCAGCCACAGGAGAGACACGACATGAAGCGCCTGCACGTCAACGTTGCCGTTGAAAATCTCGACCAAGCGATCCGCTTCTATTCGACCCTGTTCGCCACCAAGCCCAGCGTCGAGAAGTCTGATTATGCGAAGTGGATGCTGGACGATCCGCGCGTCAATTTCGCGATCACCGCGCGCGGCCGGGCGACCGGTCTCGACCATCTCGGCATCCAGGTCGAGAGCGAGGCGGAACTCAGCGAGGTCTATGACCGCCTGTCGCGCGCCGACGCGCCGGTGGTCGACCAGGGCAATGTCACCTGCTGCTATGCCAAATCGACCAAGAGCTGGATCACCGATCCCGCCGGCATTTCCTGGGAGACGTTCCTGACCCACGGCGATGCGACCCAATATGGCGGCGATGGCGACGGGATGCCGGTGGCGGCCGATGCAAAGAGCGCCTGCTGCGGCGAGAAGCCGGAGAAGCCCGCTTTTTCCTGCTGTTCCTGAGGCAATACCATGACCGGCAAGACCTATAACGTCCTGTTCCTGTGCACCGGCAATTCGGCGCGGTCGATCCTGGCGGAGAGTCTGCTCCGCCAGCTCGGCGCCGGCCGCTTCAACGCCTTCTCCGCTGGGAGCCTGCCGAAGGGGCAAGTGCATCCGCTGGCGCTGAAAGTGTTGAAAGACGCCGGCTGTCCGGCGGAAGGATTCCGCTCGAAGAGCTGGGATGAGTTCGCAGTCGACAGTGCGCCGCAGATGGATTTCATCTTCACCGTCTGCGACAACGCGGCCGGTGAAGTGTGCCCCGTCTGGCCCGGCCAGCCGATGAGTGCGCATTGGGGTATCGAGGATCCGGCCGCTGTCACAGGGACGACGCTGGAGCAGGAGAAGGCCTTCGTGACGGCACTCCGCTTCATGAAGAACCGGATCGCGGCCTTCACGGCGCTGCCGATTGCAAGCCTCGACCGGCTGTCGCTGAAGGCGAAACTCGCCGAGATCGGGGCCGGCGAAGGCGCCACCAACAAGCGGCCGGACGTCGCATAAAAAGATCAACGAGGGACGATCGTCGGATCATGGGACTCTTTGAACGGTACCTCACCCTGTGGGTCATACTGTGCATCGGCGCCGGCATCCTGCTCGGTTATCTGATGCCGGGCCTTTTCAGCCTGATCGCGGCGGCGGAAATGGCCAAGGTCAATCTGCCGGTCGCCATCCTCATCTGGGCGATGATCGTGCCGATGCTGCTGAAGATCGACTTCGGAGCGCTGGGCGGCGTCAAGGAACATTGGCGCGGTGTTGGCGTCACCTTGTTCGTCAATTGGGCGGTGAAGCCCTTTTCGATGGCGCTGCTGGGGACGTTCTTTCTGGGGAGCCTGTTTGCGCCGCTGCTCGATGCGGCGCAGATCCCATCCTATATCGCCGGGCTGATCCTGCTCGCCGCCGCGCCTTGCACGGCGATGGTCTTCGTCTGGTCGAACCTGGTCGATGGCGAGCCGCACTTCACGCTGAGCCAGGTGGCGCTCAACGATCTCATCATGGTCGTGGCCTTCGCGCCGATCGTGGCCCTCCTCCTCGGCGTTGCCTCGATCAGCATCCCGTGGGAGACCCTGCTGCTGTCGGTCGTGCTCTACATCGTCATTCCGGTGATTGCCGCGCAGGTCTGGCGCAAGGCGCTCCTCGCCTCAGGCGGGTTGGAGAAATGCCTTGCCGCCCTGCGCCCCGTTTCGCTCGGCGCCCTGCTCCTCACCCTGGTGCTGCTGTTCGGCTTCCAGGGTGGCGAGATCGTGGCAGAGCCGCTGACCATCGCACTCATCGCTGTGCCGATCCTGATCCAGGTCTATTTCAACGCGGGGATCGCCTATCTCCTCAACCGGCGCCTGGGTGTCGCTTGGTGCGTCGCGGGGCCGGCGGCGCTCATCGGCGCCAGCAACTTCTTCGAGCTGGCCGTCGCCGCCGCCATCAGCCTTTTCGGCTTGAACTCCGGCGCCGCCCTTGCCACCGTGGTCGGCGTGCTGGTCGAGGTGCCCGTGATGCTGTCGGTGGTCAGGATCGTCCGCGCCAGCAAGGGCTGGTATGAGGAAGGCGATGCTGTCACTCGTTCCGCTTCGTGATCTGACACCGCTCGGTGCGGCCCTCACCGCCGAGGGCCTGCCGGTGGACGATCTGGCGCAACCCGGCCGCCGCTTCTTCGAGGCGGTCGATGCTCACGGCACGCGCATCGGGTTCGGCGGGTTGGAGGGTGCGGGCCAGGACCAGTTGCTGCGCTCGCTTGTCATCGACAAGGCAGCACGCGGCAAGGGATTGGGACGCGCACTGGTCGCGGCGATGAACGATGCGGCGCGTGACAGCGGCGCGGAGCGGCTGTGGCTCCTCACCATCGATGCCGCCGATTATTTCCGTGGGCTCGGTTTTGCAGATGCGGAGCGCGCGATGGCACCGGCTGTGGTGACGGAATCGCTGCAATTCACCACGCTGTGTCCGGGCAGCGCAAAATTGCTGATGAAGAGGGTTTGAGGAAGGGCGGATCTGTTCCGACTTACCCCCTCCCCGACCCTCCCCCTCAAGGGGGGAGGGGGGTTCGACCGAGTAGCCACAGCATTCTCGTTCCAATCCTCTCCCCCCTTGAGGGGGAGAGTTAGAGAGGGGGGTGTCGGCACAATCCGACAGGGTGGGGGTCGTGCCGCCCTACATTTCTTCCCAGGGAAATGAATCGAGCCGCTCGGCACCGGTCTTGGTGATGACCACCTGGGTCTCCAGCTTCACACATTCGCCCTTGCCTTCTTCGCCGATGAGGCTTTCGACACAGACGGTCATGTTTTCCTGGAACGTGCCGCGATAGGCGGCCTGCCAATCGGGGTGCAGCGGGATCGACGGATATTCGTCGGCCATGCCGACACCATGCAGCGCCACGGAATAGCGGCAGCCGACATATTTGTCCGGAATGCGCCAGGATTTGGCGTTAAATTCGTCGAAGCTCAAGCCCGCCTGCAGCAGGGCCAGATTGTGTTCGATCTGCTCGCGCGCCGCCAAGTAAAGGTCGCGCTGGTGCGGGTTCATCTTGGTGTGGCCGATGGTCCAGGAACGCGAGAGGTCGGCGCAATAACCATAGGGACCGATCATATCGGTGTCGAAGCCCAGCATGTCGCCGAGATCCGCGACATGGTCCGAGCATTCCTGGAACCAGGGATTGGTCCGCCGCCCAACGGTGAGAAGGCGCGTTTCCAGCCATTCGCCGCCCGAGCGGATGTTTTCGTAATGGAGCTCAGCCCAGATTTCCTGTTCGGTCTTGCCCGGCAGCGAATGATCATAGAGGCGCGCCATGCCGGCCTCGCAGACGCGGACCGTCCAGCGCATGAGGTCGAGCTCTTCCCGGCTTTTGACCGAGCGGGCGATTTCCGTCAGTGCCTGACCCTCGACGACAGTCACCCCGCGCTTGCGCAGCGCGTCGACGCCGGGCGGGTCGAGCTTGTCGATAGCAAGACGCATGTTGCCGCCATTGCGTTCCTTGAGGATCAAGACCAGCTCGTCGGCCCAGGCCTCGACGCGCTCCGCCAAGCGGTCGGCAGTGTACATGTAGAACCAGGCATTGCCGGGTCGGACTTCATTGACCGTTTCGAACCCGTCGGCCAAATGCTCGGCGCCGCGATAGGCGAATTCGATGGCATGGCCATCGGCAAAGACCAGCGCATAGTGAAAGGGATTGTGCGTCGCCCAGAGCTGCATGTTGGAAAGGTCGAGGGCGTAGCGGATGTTGATCGGGTCGTAGAGGAGGATCGCCGCGCAATCGGCCTTTGCCACCGCGTCCACCAGCCGCTGCTTGCGATATCCGCGCGCCTTGACCAGGGTCGCCTTCGGGAGCGGGCTTTTGAGCGGCCGGTCGGCCCCGTCCGGATTGAGATAGGCCGCCTTGCGCGCATCCTTGAAAACGGAAACCGGAACCTGATCCGCCGACATGTCTTTCCCCATGAAGACTGTTTCGCTGGTCGGGGACTGTAGCGCTGCCGGGCCACCGCCCGGGATGCCAAAAGTGCATAGGTCGATATCGGTCATGAATATGACCGAATTTGACCGGTCCCCCGTCCCTGCCCCATAGTAGTGTCAGACAATTGGATTTTGAGCCCTTTTTGCCAATCTGATGGAGCAGACGATGTCGTCTTCGGTCACCCGCATTCCCGTGAAGGCCCGCCTCGACAATTCGCATTACGAGGAGCGCTGCCAGCTGGCGGCGGCCTTCCGTTGGACGGCCGAGCTCAACATGCATGAAGGTGTCGCCAACCATTTCAGCCTCGCCGTCTCGGACGATGGCAGCCAGTTCCTGGTCAATCCCTGCGGCAAGCATTTCAGCCGCATCAAAGCCTCCGACCTGCTGCTGCTCGACGCCAACGATCCCACCACGATGGACCAGCCCAATGCGCCGGATCCCACCGCCTGGGCGATCCACGGTGCCATTCACCGCAATGCGCCGAAGGCGCGCTGCGTGCTCCATGTCCACTCGAAATACGCGCTGGCCCTGGCCTGCCTCAAGGACCCCAGCATGCCGCCCATCGACCAGAACACGATGCGCTTCTACAACCGCATCTCGTTCGACATGGGCTTTGACGGGATGGGCCTTGGCGACGAGGCCGAACGTCTGTCGAAATGCCTGGGGCAGAACAAGGTGATGGTGATGGGCAATCACGGCGTGCTGACCGCCGCCGAGAGTGTGGCCGAGGCCTTCGACCTCCTCTATTACTTCGAGCGTGCGGCCGAGACCCTGATCACCGCCTATTCGACGGGGCGCGAACTCAACATCGCGACGGCGGAAGTCGCCGAGAAGACGGCGCGCCAGTGGGAGGACTATCCCTCCAGCCTCACCGATGCGCATCTCTCGGAGATCCGCGCCATCCTCGACGTGAAGCAGCCGGATTACGCCGAATAAGATTTCGGCCCCGCCGGAAACGCGAAATGCCCGGGCTTGGTCCCGGGCATTTTTCGTTTGGGGTTCGCGGCGTCACCGCTTACCCCCTCTCCCCCACCCTCCCCCACCCTCCCCCACGTTGAGGGGAGGGAGTCCGGCCGAGTGCGCAAGCGCGATTGCGTTCAAACTCGATGACGTCCCCTCCCCCTACGTGGGGGAGGGTCAGGGAGAGGTGGCCTTGCCCCAACGACTCTCTCAAATCCCCTTCGCCTGTTCGCGCAGGAGGAACTTCTGGATCTTGCCGGTCGAGGTCTTGGGGAGATCGCCGAACACGATCTTCTTCGGCGTCTTGAAGCCGGCCAGCGCCTCGCGGCAGAAGGCGATGAGTTCGGCCTCCGTCACCTGAGCCCCGGGCTTCAATTCGACGAAGGCGCACGGCACCTCGCCCCATTTCGGGTCGGGCTTGGCGACCACGGCGGCGTTGGCGACGGCCGCATGCTTGTAAAGCCGGCTTTCGATCTCGATCGAGGAGACGTTCTCACCGCCTGAGATGATGACGTCCTTCAAGCGGTCCTTCACTTCGACATAGCCGTTGGCGTGGCGCACGGCGATGTCGCCGGAGCGGAAGAAGCCGTTCTTGAAAGCCTTCTCGGTCGCGGCCGCGTCCTTGTGATAACCCTTCATCACTGTATTGCCGCGAATGAGAATCTCGCCCATCGCGGCGCCATCGGCGGGCGGGGCGGCGCCGGTTTCGGGATCGACCAGTTCCAGCGCCTCGGTGATCGGGAAACGCACACCCTGGCGCGCTTTCATCTCGGCCTGCTCAGCGAAGGGGAGCGCGTCCCATTCCTCCTGCCAGGCGCAATGCACCGTATGACCATAGGTCTCGGTGAGGCCGTAGACCTGCATCACCTCGAAGCCCAAGGCCGCCATACCGGCGAGGACCGCCGAGGGCGGCGGGGCGCCGGCGGTCATGACCTGGACCTTCGACGGCAGCGGCTTGCGATCGGCCTCGGCCGCATTGACCAGCATGCCGAGAACGACGGGGGCGCCACCCAGATGCGAGATCTTGTGTTCGGCAATGAGATCGAAGATCGCCTTCGCTGAAATATAGCGGCACATCACCGCCGTGCCGCCGACGATGGCGAGCATCCAGGCATGACCCCAGCCGTTACAATGGAACATCGGCACGGTGTAGAGATAGGTCGGATGCGCCGGCACGTTCCAGCCGGCGACGGTGCCGAGGCTCATGAGGTACGCGCCGCGGTGATGATAGAGGACGCCCTTCGGGCGCCCGCTGGTGCCTGACGTGTAATTGAGGGAGAGGCTCTGCCACTCATCCTCCGGCAGGCGCCAGAGAAAATCGGGATCGCCCGCGGCCAGGAACTCCTCATAGGTCCTGGTGCCGAGCCGGTCGGCGGGCTCCTGCCCACCTTTGGCCTGGGTGTCGACGATATCGATGACGAGCGGCTTTTCGCCCGTCATGCGCGCCAGTGCCTCGCGCATCACGGGGGCGAATTCGGTATCGGTCAGAAGGACCTTGGCGCCGCCATGATCCAGGATATAGGCGATGGTGTCGGGATCGAGGCGCGTGTTGATGGTGTTGAGGATGCCACCCGAGAGCGGTACGCCGAAATGCGCCTCGAAAATCTCCGGCGTGTTGGCGGCCATCATGGCGACGACGACGTTGCGCCCGACACCGTGGCCGGCCAGCGCCGAGGCAAGGCGTCGTGCGCGGGTGCGGATGTCGGACCAGGTGTAACGGCGCGATCCGTAGATGACGGCCGGCCAGCCGGGATAGACGTCAGCCGCGCGCGCCAAATGCGAGAGCGGCGAGAGGGCAACGAAATTGGCGGCATTGGGGGCGAGATAGGCTTCGTCCATAGCGATGCCTCCCACGACCCGCGATCAAGGCCCGCGCCAGTTGATTTCGCAGATCTCGGCCGACCGCCCGTCGAAATCCCAGACCCGGCCGAAGGCGCGCACACGGCCCTGATTGGCCTTGGCGACAGTGATGTCCGGCCCCATCCAATATTCGGTGTTGGTGACGACGAGATGCTTGCCCGGCTCCTTGCCGGGGACGGGCTCGACCTCGCCGATGATCTTTTTCGGCACGACGAGGCGACGCTTTTCACCCTCGCGCTCGAAGCTCACCGGCGCCCGCTCAGCGCCAAGGAAGGTGCTGACCAGGATCGAGAAGAGACCGGTGGTGCCGCGCGCCTTGCCGCTGAAGATTTCGACCAGCTTGGCGTAGGCATCGTCCGAGGCGCGCTCGTCGATATAGGCAGCGGCGGTCCAATTGCCACGCGCCATCTGCCCCGGAATGTCGAGCAGCAGCGCCACGTTGAGGCCGGAGAGATCAGTATCGCCCTTATAGCCGGTATCGATGCGGATGCCGGCCCAGCCCTGGCAATTGCCCTCGGTCGGCGGATGCTTGCCGAGCGAGATGACGCACGGACAGAAGATCGTGCAGGAGCAGTTGAGGATCAGCTCGCCCCTGATTGCCCATTTTTCCATATCGAACCAACCCTCCCCGACGTGATCTTTTTATGGCTGACCGGCGAACCAGATGCCGCCCCCGTAAAAGAAGGCGGCCGCCACCAGGGCCAATCCCAAGGGTATTGTGACAAAGCGTCCGGGGCCAGCAAGTTTTTCGAGCGCCATGAGAATCATGCCGAGCAGCATGAAACCCACATTCATGAGCCCGCCGATGAGGGAAAGCGACATCAGCGCCCAGCAACAGCCCAGGCAATCCATCCCATGCCGCGCACCCATGCGAACCGCACCGCGATAGCCGTCGCGCCAATGCGCCATGAAAAAAGTCATCGGATGCCGGCAGCGGATGAGGCAGGCATTCTTCCAACGGCTGAACTGGTAGAGGCCCGCCATCAGCAATAGGAGTGCGGCAAGATAGGGTTGCCCGGCAGCCGGAAGCCTGCCGACCAGCGGCAGCCGGGCAAGAAGCAATTGGGCAAGCGAGGCAAGGGCCGCAAAGCCCAGCCAGACGAGGCTGTAGCCGAGGATGAAAAGCCAAAAGCGCATGAGCGGCGACCCGTCCCGCCCCTGCACCAGGATCGCATAGCGCTGCAACGTCGGCAGCGAGGTGGGCAGCATCATGCCGAGCGCCATCAGCGCCCAGGCCGGAAAGAGGCTGGCCGGTGTCAGCGTGCCGACAGGCGCCAGGCAGCGGGCGAGCAGGCCATCGCCAGCTTCGCCGCCGATGAGAATGAGCGCACCCCAGGCGCCGAGAAGGCCGAGATAGAAAAGGCACCAGGCGGCAAGCTGCCAGCGCGGCGATGAGATCGAGAGCACCTGCATGGGCCGGAGGTAAGCATAAAAGCGGCGCGTGATGCCAGAATTTAGACGGCGATCGCCCCCGGCAAGGTGAGGCGGACGCGAAGCCCGCCGCTTGGTGCCTGGTCAAGCGTCACATCGCCGCCATGCGCGCGCAGGATTTGCCGCGCGATGGCAAGGCCCAGGCCGACGCCGCCCCCTGGCCCGTGCACGTCGCTGGCGCGCGCCGGATCGAGGCGGAAGAAGGGCTCGAAGACGCGCTCGCGCATCGCTTCCGGGATGCCGGGGCCTTGGTCCGACACCAGAATGACGATGCCTGAGGATTGGCATTCGAGCGACACGCGGGCGCTGCCGCCATGCTTGACCGCATTGTCGACGACATTGCCGATGGCGCGGGTGAGCGCCATCGGCGCCCCATCGATGGTCAGATGATCCGGGCCAGTGTAGGTGATGTCGGCACCGGCATCGGCCGCTTCGTCACAAACTGTGGCAATGAGGGCGGCGAGGTCGAGCTTCTGCCGCGCTTCGCCCGCCACATCGTCGCGAGCAAAGGCAAGGGTCGCCCCCAGCATCCGCTCCATGAGGTCGAGATCGGCCAGCATGCGCGTGCGCTCCGGCCCGGACGGCAAACGCTCCGCCCGGAGCTTGAGGCGCGAGAGCGGCGTGCGCAGATCGTGCGAGATCGCCGCCAGCACGCGCGTGCGATCCTCGACGAAGCGCAGCAGGCGTTCCTGCATGCGGGCAAAAGCGCGGGTGAGCCCCCGCGTCTCGCGCGGGCCGGCTTCCGGTGGAAGCTGCGTCGACATGTTGGCGCCGAGCGCATCGGCGGCGGCGGCCAACCGCCCAAGCGTCGCCGTGATACCGCGCGCCGCGAGGTATGAGATGACGATGATGATGCCGAGCGTCCAGGCCCAGGGCAGCCAGGATGGAAACGGCGGCGGCGGCAGCAGGCGCGCAAGCGGCATCGCCGCCTTCAGCCAGGAGCCGTCCTCAAGGCGCAGCCACAGCACCAGTGGTTCGCGCGGGTCAAAGCGGTGCGGCCAGAGCGGTGGCCCCGGTGGGGGCGGCGCCATGCGCGTCTCGACAATGACCTGATCGATATGCGGCGCAAGAGCTGTCAGGAGATGTTCGCCGAACCGCTCGAAAGGTGGGGCCGCCCGCACCGGATAAAGAGGTGCGAAATGGGAAACCAACGAGACCGAGATATCCGGCGCGATCGAGACCTCCTGGGTGTCGTGCGCTGCAGGATCGGCGAGCGCCCTTTCAATGACCGGCCGCAGGAGGTCGCCGAGCCGCGACGCATCATGATGCGGCCACCAGCCGGCATGATCGGCCAGAAACAGCAGATATCCGAAGGATTGTGTGAGCAGCATCGCCCCCGCCATGACAAGCGCGATGCGGGTGGCGATGCGGTCGGGCCGAAGATGCGTTGGCCAAAGATATGCGGGCCAATTCATGCGCCGCCGGTTCGCCATTATTCTTCCAGGGTGACGGTGGGCGCGAAGAGATAGCCGCCGCTGCGCACGGTCTTGATCAAGCGCGGCGCCCGGGGATTGCGTTCGATCTTGCGGCGAATGCGGCTGACCAGTATATCGACGCTGCGATCCTGTCCGTCGCCACCGCGATGCCGCGTGAGTTCGACCAGATGTTCGCGGCTGAGGATGGTTTGCGGATGTTCGGCGAAGGCGAGCAGCAAATCGATCTCGCCTGAGGTGAGCGTCACCAGGACGCCTTCCGGCGAATGCACCTCGCGCCGTGCCGCATCGACGCGCCAGCCTTCGAAGCAATAGGTGCGCCCCTGGCTTTTGCGCGCCGGCAGCGCCTGTTCCACCGGGAGCATCCGCCGCGACCGGCGCAGAACGGCGCGGGTACGGGCGATGAGTTCACCGGATTCGAAGGGCTTGGCAATGTAATCGTCGGCGCCGGTATCGAGACCGGCAATCTTGTGCGGGCCGCGCCCAAGGGCGCTGACCATGATGACCGGCACGTCCGAGGCTGCCCGGATGCGGCGGCAAAGGGAAAGCCCGTCCTCGTCGGGCAGCATCAGATCGAGAATGACGAGGTCCGGCTTGGCAGCCTCGAAGAGGCGCAGCATGGTGGCACCGTCGGGAGCGAGCGAGACGCGAAAGCCGTTCTCGCCGAAGAGCCTCCCGAGCAGCAGGCGGTGATCGCGGTCATCATCGACGATGAGGAGATGCGGCAATTGCGGCGCGGGCGCGTGGGCGATGGGCGGATTTGCCGGCATGGCGAGCATGGGGATGCATGACCTCAAGGGAAGGCAGGTTGAAGACATTTCTTGTCACGATCCGGCGGCGGATGCCAGAGCGCGGGAGATTCCCGGAACAAGGCGACGAGCCCCGCTGCCGGCCGGACAGCGGGACCCCATCGGACGGCAAAGGCTGCCGGCCGACGTGCCGAGAGGATCAGGCCGAGGCCGAATAGGTCTGGCTGACCGATCCTTCCTGCAGCTTGCGGAAACTGGCCAGGATGCTGGCCAGATCGTCCTTGTTGACGGCCGACGACGAGCTGCTGTTGAGGCTGGCTTGCAGCATCTCGAGCAGCGTGTCGGTTTCGTCATCGTCTTCCTCGGACGCAGCGGAAGCACCGCCGCCACCGCCGCCCGGACCGCCCGGACCACCGGGGCCACCTGGACCACCACTGGGTGGCGGGCCGGACGGCCGGTTGTTCTTGAAGCCGGTGTCCAGTTCGTCAGAGGTGAGCGAACCGTCGCCATCGGTGTCGAAGGAGGCGAACATCTCCTTCAACTCGCTTTCGCTTGGACCCCGACCATCCTGCGGCGCGCCGGCGATGAATTCGGATTCATCGACGCCGCCATCCGAGTTGCTGTCGAGCTTGGCGAACATTTCCTCCGGCGAGGGTGGCTGGGGCCTCGCGGCCTCCTGCTCGCTGATCAGCGTCGCGCGCATCTCGTGGCTGAGTTTCTGGAAACCCGTTCCCAACTCATCCTGCGAGAGCGAACCATCGCTGTTGCTGTCGAAGGTGTCGAACAGCTGCGACGCAAGCGATTGCTTCGACGAGCTGGTGGCACTGTCGCTGGCCCCCGCCCCTTGAAGAAACTCGCTCTTGTCGACGCCGCCGTCGGCATTGGCATCCAGCTTCGCGAAAAACTGTTGCCGCATCTGGCTCAGCGCGGCCGAACTTGGTCCCGCTGTGCCATAGTTGCTTGAGATCATGGAGTGACTCCTCCGTTGAAGTTACGGCTGTCACCCTTCGGCCCATTGGAACGTCGGCCGATAGGTCGAAAAGTACATCCGCGGGACTTCGGTCGCAGGAAACATGCCATAACTATTTCAATATGTTAGCAGTGATTTTCCGGCGTTTCAGACACATTGTGACACAATCGGCGATAAGGGTTTGGCGACGCTCGACTCTTCGCACCGGGGACGCATCGCCGCAGCTGAGGCATCGCGTTGCGATTTGTGTCGATCTGTTTCCGGGCGGCCCCGGAGAATTGCGCCGACATGATCGGCTGTAGCCTCCTTCTGCCCCGCACCACCCGCAGGCAATCTCCAAAAGGCACCGTTGATACCCAATGCCGGGGTTCATTGAACGCATCAGCTGGCATTTCCAGGCGCTGGAAAAACGGGAATGCCAGCAACCCCAGAGAACTGCATTGTCAAAGTCGACATATGGCGACCGATCCTTCGCTGGCGCAAATGCGTCCCGGCATCGCGTCCATTCATGCCAGCGGGCCGGAGCGGGGCCCGAGCGAGCATCGCTGGGATTCATGACGTTTTGTTTCCAGTCCAGCTAGCGATATGGTGCCGGTAGCCCCTCGGGGTAGAACGAGCCAAGGGAGCGCAACAGGAATGAGACCCGTCAAGGTCAAGATCGCCGATATTTATGTGCCCACTGCCCTGCGCGTGCCGATCGATGCAGCCAAGGTCGAAGAACTGGCGCTGAGCATCGCCGAGCAGGGGCAGCAAGTGCCGATCCTGGTCAGGGCCGACAAAGCGCGCTTCGTGCTGGTCAGCGGACTGCACCGCGTTGAGGCCTGCAAGGCGCTGGGCGAGACGACCGTCATCGCCAACCTAGTCCAGGCCCGCAAACACTAGTTTCGCCGTGGCGCCGATCAACGCCTCGGCGTCTCACCGACCGAAGGCACCCAAGAAAAAAGGGGTATTGCGCAGGTATGCCATGTCACGGCACCTGTCGGGTATCACGAAGGCTTGCCCTGACGCCAGCGTGTGAGGGCGTGCACCGCACCGCCCGCGAGCAACCCCCAAAAAGCACCGCTGATGCCGAAGAAGCTGAGGCCGGAGGCGGTGACGATGAAGGTGATGATCGCAGCCTCGCGCTCTTTTGCCTCTGCAACGGCGCCGAGGAGTGCTGCACCAAGGGCGCCGAGCAAGGCAAGACCGGCCACGGCCTGAATGAGGATCGGCGGTGCTGCGCTGATGAAGGCAGTGGCGGCACCCGCGAGAAGGCCGAAGAGCACGTAGAAAGCACCGCTGACGATAGCCGCCCAATAGCGCCGCGCGGGATCGGGATGCGCGTCCGGCCCGGCGCAGAGGGCCGCCGTGATGGCGGCCAGGTTGACGGCATGACCACCGAAGGGTGCGCTGAGCAGGCTGAAAATGCCGGTCACGCTGAAGAGTGGTCCCGGGTCGGGGCGATAGCCGTTGACGTTCAAGACGGCGATGCCGGGGATATTCTGCGAGGCCATCGTGACGATGAAGAGCGGCAAGGCGATACCGATCATCGCGGCCAGCGAGAAGTGCGGCATGATCAGGATCGGCTGCGGCCACAGGGCGTTCATATCGAGATGACTGACATCGACGGTCGCGGCAATGATGCCGACGGTGACGAGCACGGCGGCGGGCACGGCCAGGAGCCGTTTCCATTTGGCGACGAGCGCCCAGGTCAGCACGATGGCAAGGCCATAGACGGGCTCCTGTCCCACGGCCTTCACGGGCGCGAGGCAGAGGCCGAGCAGCACGCCCGCCAGCATTGCATTGGCGAGCGGCGCCGGGATGGCGGCAACAGCGCGGCCGAGCGGCTTCCACAGGCCGGCGATCACGATGAGGAGGCCGGAAACCAGAAAGGCGCCGACCGATGTGGCAAAGCCACCCGCCGGTGCCGCCGTCGCGGCAAGGAGTGCCGCACCCGGCGTCGACCAGGCGATGCTGATCGGCTGGCGCTTTTGCCAGGAAAGAAGGATGCCACAAAGACCCATCGCGATGGAGAGCGCCATGAGGCCCGACGCCGCTTCGGCCTGGCTGGCGCCGACGGCGGTCAAACCCTGGATGATGACGGCGAAGGAGGAGGCAAAGCCGACGAAGGCTGCGAGAAGTCCCGCCGAGAAGGTCTCGATCGAGGGGCCGTGGGGGGTGCTGACCTGTCGTTGATCCATCGCTTGCGTCGCCTGGCAATTGTCGCGCCGGCGACAATGCCGCAGATCGTGCGGGCCCGTAAAGGGTGGTGCGAACTCAGGCGAAGATCGTCTTGAGGTCGGATTCGGGATCGGCAAGCACGGCCGGGTCGGCATTCTTGCCGGCTTCGATCGCCTTCTTGCCGAGCGCGTAGGCAAGCGCCTCGTTCATAGCATCGACGGCGATGAGGCGGCCTTGCCGGAAATACCAGACCGATTGCGTGCCGGGCCGCTTGCCCGGGCGCAGTACCGTGGAATCATAGCCGCGATTAAGGCCGGCGATCTGCAGTTTGATGTCGAACTGGTCGGACCAGAACCAGGGCTTGGGGTCGTAATCCTGGGTAGCGCCCAGAATGGCCGCCGCCACATGTTCGGCCTGGTCGATGGCATTCTGCACGGATTCGAGGCGCGTGCGCTCGCCCCGCCAGGGAAAGTTCGCGCAATCGCCTGCGGCATAGACGTGCGGATCGCTGGTGCGGCCATGCCCATCGACCAGGATGCCCGCTTCGACGGCTAGCCCCGCCGCCTTGGCAAGATCGTCATTAGGCAGGATGCCGATGCCGACAATGGCGAGGTCGGCAGGCAGGAACGAGCCGTCGCTCAATTCGGCACCGGAGAGCTTCCCGCCCTCGCCCACCAGCTTGGCCAGACCCGTCTTTTCGCGGATGGTGACGCCGCGCGCCTGATGGAGGGCGCGGAAATAGTCCGAGGTCGGCGCCGCGGCCACGCGCTGCAGGATACGGTCCGCCATTTCGATGACCGTGACGGAAAGTCCCTTTTGCGCCGCGACCGCCGCCGCCTCGAGCCCGATATAGCCGCCGCCGATGACCAGGAGCTTTGCCCCGGCCCTGAGCGACGGCGCGATGGCATCGGCATCGGCCAAATCGCGCACCGTGTAGACGCCGGCGAGATCGCCACCGATCGCGGCCGGGAGGCGGCGCGGTCTCGAACCCGTCGTCAGCACCAGGTCGCGATAGTTGAGACGCGATCCGTCGCCGAATTCGACTTCATGCGCCGCCGGGTGGATCGCCGCCGCCCGCGTACCCAGGCGCAGTTCGACCTTTTCCTCGTCATACCAGGAGAGCGGACGCACGAAGAGGCGTTCCAGCGCCAATTCGCCGGAGACATATTTCTTCGACAAAGGCGGGCGCTGATAGGGCGCCGCCTTCTCTTCACCGATGATGACGATCCGCCCGTCGAACCCGAGCGCACGGAGTTTCGCGGCACAGGAGGCGCTGGCCTGGCCGGCGCCGACGATGACGATGGGATCGCTCATGGGTGATTAGATCTGCGGGACGCGCAGGACGATGCCGTCCAGTTCCTCGCTCGCCACGATCTGGCAGGAGAGGCGGCTGGTATCCTTGCGCTCGGCCGTGGTGATCTCGAGCATGTCGTTTTCCATCTCGCCCGGCTTGCCGGTCTTGGCCGCCCAGGCCGGGTCGACATAGACGTGACAGGTGGCACAGGACAGGCAGCCGCCGCATTCCCCGATGACATTGGGGACATTGTTGGCAACGGCCGCCTCCATCAGATTGTGACCGATGGCGACCTGGGCGCTGATTTCGCGCCCATCCGCCAGGATCCAGGTGACTTTGGGCATTTGGCTTGTCCCCACTCGCTGCCTAGATGAAGTTGATATAATAGTCGCGCAAGGCGTCGCCTTCGAGACCCGCCACGCGTTCGACCTCGTGACGCTTGACGAAGACGTGGTTGTCGATGAGACCCTGCCCGACGGCAGCGGAAAGTGCCTTGTCCGCCTCCAGCGCGTCAAGGGCGCCGCTCAGGGTCTCGGCGACACCGTCCTTGGCGTCATGGGTTTCCAGGCAGTCGGCCGTTTCAGCCGGCACCAGGGGGTAATTGTTGACGAAGCCGAGGCGCGCCGCCTGCAGGATCGTCGCCACCATCGTGTAGGGGTTGGCCGCACCGTCGGCCATACGGTGCTCGATGCGGGATTTGACCCCGCCCTCGGCCGAGAGGCGCGTGGTGACGCCGCGATGATCGACACCCCAATTGCACCAGAAACCGGACAGGCTCGCAGGCTTCAGGCGCTGATAGGAATTCACACTCGGGGCGATCAATCCGGCCATGCCGGCATGATGCTTCATGAGGCCGGCAATGCAACCGCGCGTCAGCGCCGGCATTTGTTCCGGAACCGTCGCGTCGCCGATGGCATTCTTGCCGTCCTTGTCGGCAAAGCTGAAATTCACATGCACGCCGTTGCCGGCAAGATTGAGGATCGGCTTGGGCATGAAGGTCAGCAGGATGCCGTGCTGCCAGGCCATTTCCCGCGCCAGCAGCTTGAACAGGAAGATGTCGTCGACCGCCTTCAGCGCCTCGTCATAGGTGAGGGTGAATTCGAACTGCGGCGAATCATATTCCGAGGTGAAGCAATCGATGCGGAAGCCGGCGGCGGTCGCCTTTTCCCAGATGCGGTCGGTGAAGCCCACCGGATCGGTGAAGGGGCCGGTCGAATAGACGAAGGCGCCGGGCGTGTCATATGGGACCCATTTCCCCTCGGCATTGCGGGCGAAGGCATAGGCTTCAAGCTCGATCCCCACCTTGGGGCTGTAACCCAGCGCCTTCCATTCGGCGATAGCGCGTTTGAGGGCGCCGCGACCGCATAATGCCAAGGGCGTGCCGTCATTGTCGTACTGGTCGGCGATGACGACCTTGGTGCCGGGTTCCCAGCCTTCGCGGATATCGGCCGCCTTGTAGACGGCGTCGTAGTCGGGGAGGCCTTCCAGCATCTTCGATCCTGGCGCAGGGATGAGATCCTTGGCATAGCTCACCGCATAGATACCGATGCAGAAGCGCGAGGAACTGTCGACCATCTTGGCCGCCGGCAGGTACTTGCCGCGGGCGAGATTGAGGTGATCGCAGAAGAGAAGTCGCAGCCGTTCGCCGCTCGCCATGATGAAGTCTCCCAGACCTTGAATGCGTTATATCTCAGTTTGCCTTGATGCTGACCGGCAGGCGCTTGATGCCGCCGATGAAGTTCGAGCGCAGGAATTCGTGGGTGCCCGTCTGTTCGATCGATTGGACGCGCTTGACCAGTTCCTGCAGCAGGATACGCACTTCTAGCCGCGCTAGCCACATGCCGAGGCAGACATGGGGACCGCCCTGGCCAAAGGCGACGTGCCGGTTGGGTGTCCTCAGAAGGTCGAGCTCGAACGGATTGTTGAACACCTCGTCATCGCGGTTGGCCGAGATGAACCACATGACCACCTTGTCACCCGCCTTCACCTGCTTTCCGTGCAGTTCGAAATCCCGCGTCGCCGTGCGGCGGAAATGCATGGTAGGCGAAGCCCAGCGGATGAACTCGTCGGGCGCCGTCTCCCATACATTGTTGTCGCCGGCCTTCAGTTGCTCCATCAGCTGCGGGCGTTGGCACAAAGCGAAGAGAGAGGCTGCGATGGAATAACGCGTCGTGTCGTTCCCGGCCGCGACCAGCAGGCAGAAGAAATTGCGGAATTCCGTCTCGCTGATGACATTGCCGTGGGCGTCAGGCTGCAGGATGAGGTGCAGAACACCATTGGTATCGCCCTTGGCCTGCTTATCGCGCATCAGCTTCTTGGCGTATTCGTAAAGCTCGGCGCCGGCCGGCGAGCGGAACGGCATCAGGCGGTAGGCGTCGGTATCGGCCTTGTCGAGCACCAGATCGGTGAATTCGGGGTCGGTATTGGCGATGAGCTGATCGCCCTTCTCCACCAACCAATCGAGATCCTCATCCGGTGTGCCCAGAATCTGGCCCAGCATGCGCATCGGCAGCTGGCGCGCGATATCCTTCGTGGCATCGAACGACCCACGGGCCAACACGTCATCCAGGATCGTGTCGCAAATGGTCCTGATCTGTTGGTCGAATTGCGCGACGACCGGCTTCGAGAAGGCCTTCGCCACCAGCACGCGGGTGCGGGAATGTTCGGGCGGATCGGTTTCCTGAAAGGTGCGGCGCGCCAGATACTCCTCATAGGTCTGGTCTTCCATGCGGATGCCCTGCGCGGAACTCAGCAACTCGAAATTCTTGTTGAGATCCATGATGTCCGCGTGACGGGTGATCGACCAGAAACCCTTGCCGCCCTGCATCTCGCTCCAGGACATCGGGTCCTCGCGCCGCAAGCGCGCGAAGGTGTTGTGCGGAGCGCCGTCGAGGAAAGCATCGTGGCTGGAGAGATCGGCGTGGCCGTTATCGGTCGGGGCGAAGATCGTCATGACTGAACCTAACGTTGCGATGGCTGCGATGAATGTTCCGCTTCAGGCTTTGGCTGTCAGGTCCCGACCCGGGGCACCAGCGATTTGCCGCCGTTCCAGACGACGCCGATCTGCCGGTAATAGCCGCCAATGATTTCCTTGGGCTTCAGATGCGCCAATTCCTCGGTCGGTGAGTCGAAGAGCGCGAAATGGTCGACCGAGGCGGCGAAGGGTTGGCCGCCTTCGAACTTGGCACCGGTCGATTCGATGAGCTCGGCATGGGCATCGCCCTTGCCGTCGATGGCCGGAAGCCAGCGGTGATGGGCCATCGGATGACCGTTGACGAAGCCGTTCTTCTCGGCCGGACCTTTGAGCGTGATGATGGTTTCGGCCAGGCGCCGGTCGGCCGCAGCCAAGGTCGCGCCGAACGTGCCACCGGCCGCCACCTGCGGGGCCGGTGCGAAGGGATGCGGACGCGTCATGTGGATCGAGCCGAACTTCTTCGGATAGCCCTGGTGAATACCGCGCAGCAGCGCGAAATCCTTGTCGACCCAGATATAAATGCAGCGCGAATAGGTGCGGCCTTCGAAGGCGCAGCGCACGACGGCGAAGGCCTCCTTATATTGGGCGCGCACGGGATCGAGCATTTCGTCCTTGGAGGATCCGCAGGATTGCCAGTCGGCCCAGATGAGGGCCACCGCACCCGGATCTTCCGGCGCCAGGGTCAATGGCGCCGGAAGAATGTCGGCGATGAGCTTGGGATCGGTGCGGTATTCGACGGTGAGGAGATCGCCGGCATAGTGCCAGGGCGGCGACGGCAGCAGGCTCGATTGGCCAGTCACCGAGCGTGGATAGAAGAAGCCTTTGAGTTCGGTCATTTCTTCCCCCTCTCCTCTCAGGCGCCCGGCTTTTTGGGCGCGCGGATACCGCGGAATTCCCAATCGCCGCCAAGCGCCGTCGAAAGCACTTCTTCGGATTCGGTCGGCTGGGCGCCAAGCTCGGTGCGGATCTCCGCCGGGCCTTCGACGACACGGTTGGAGAGACGGCCCAACCCTTCCACTTCGACCTCGACCAGATCGCCAGGCTGGACCGGGCGCGAATTGGCGGGCGTCCCGGAGAGCAGCACGTCGCCCGGTTCCAGCGTGATGTTCCGAGCGATGTCGGCCACCAGATAGTGCATGTCCCAGGTCATCTCGGCCGTGTTACCGTCCTGGACGACCTTGCCGTTGACATAGGTGCGTAAGAATTTGTTGTGAAAATCCCAGCCGGTGACGAAGCCCGGCCCCAGCGGGCAGAGCGTGTCGCTGCCCTTGACGCGCAGCATGGAGCCCGCATCGGTGTCGCGGAAATCGTGCAGGCCGAAATCGTTGGCGACAGTATAACCGGCGATATAGGCGCCGGCCTCAGCCTGGGAGATGTTGCGGGCGCGCTTGCCGATGACGATCGCGACCTCACCTTCGTAATTCAGCCATTTGCAGCCTTTGGGCCGCACGATGTCGCCCCAATGCGAGTTGAGCGACGAGGTGGGCTTCTGGAAATAAGTGGGCGTCGCCGACAGCTTGATCTGGAATTCGTGCACGCGGCTCACATGATTGAGATGCACGGCGATGATCTTGCCCGGCTGCACCGGCGGCAGATGGATGGCGTCCTTGATGGTGACACGGCGGCCGTCGCGCGCCACCAGCTCTTCGCCCTGGCGCTCGGTCTCGACGACAGCGCCGCCCAGCAGAATGCGTCTGTATTCGGTCAATTGTTCCTCCCTGAAGCGGTTCTTATCGGTTCATTCTTATTCCGCTGCCTGCTGCCGGCGGGTCCAGCCATCGGGCGGCCGGTCGAACCAGATATGCACCTGACCGGTGCCGATCGAGTTTTCGTAGTCGCTGAAGAGCCGGCCGGGGGCCGCGAGGTTCTCCTCGCCGAGCGCCGCCGCCATCATCAGGTAGTGGCCGAAATTGGCTTCCGGCTTGAATTTCAGGAATTCCGGCATCGAGCGGATGACGTCGGCATGGTTGCCGGCCTTGAACCAGTCGATGCGCTTCAGATCGGCTGCCGAATGTTCCGAGCTGAAAATATGCTCGACACCCGCCGCCTCGTGACCGCGCAGCTTCTGCAGCGGCCAGAATTTGTGGCTCATGGCCCCGGATGCCAGCAGCAGCACCTTGCGGTCGCTCTCGGCAATCGCTTCACCGAGCGCCCGGCCGACACGCAGGAAATCCTCGCTCTCGCCGGTCTGGGCGCAGCTGACGGACAGCCAGGATTCGTTCGACTTCTGCAAGTATGAGGCGACGTTGACGGTCGCATATTGGATGGGGAGATAGGGATCGGCGATCGGCGTGATCCAGGTGCCGTGCTTCGACGCCTTGCTGGCGACCAGCTCGGCAAAGGCCGGATCGCCGGGAAGATCGTAAGGGACCTGGCTCATGCCGCGCGGCAGTTCGTCCGAGGTATAGCGACCGGCCCGGCGTGCCGATGAGGTGATGACGAATTCGACCGTGGTGAACCAATGCGAGTCAAGCACGACCACCGTGTCGTAGCTCAGCTGGTCGAGGACCTCGCGCTTCAGGCGGCGGAAGCCTTCGACGACGGAGAAGTCCTTGCCCTCGTTGAGTTCGAAGCGGATCTTCTCCGGCAGCATGATGGTGGGTACATGGGCGACAAGCCCGCAACCGACGACTTCACCCATTATTTCCTCCAACCCTGCGGCGCGAATACGCTGTTCTTGACGTCGCAATAGAAATCGAACGACCAGGTGCCACCTTCGCGGCCGATACCGGACTTGCCGTTGCCACCAAAGGCCTGCCGGAGATCGCGCACGAAGAAGCAATTGTTCCAGACGAGGCCGGCATTCACCTCACGCGTCACGCGCTCGGCGCGGTCGGGATCGCCCGTCATGACCACGGCGGCGAGCCCATATTCGGTGTCGTTCGCCATCGCAATCGCCTCAGCCTCATTCTTGAAGGATTGCATGCAAAGAACGGGACCGAAGACCTCGTCGCGCAGTATCTCCGCATTCGGTGCCGGATCGGCAAACAGAGTCGGGCGGAAATAGAGGCCGCCGAGATCGCCGTTGGGTCCACCGCCGATGACCGGCTTCATGCCGGCCGCCTTGGCGCGTTCGACGAAACCGCTGACGCGCTCGAAATGCGGACGGCTGATCTGCGGGCCGATATCGCTCGCCTCGTCGCGCGGATCGCCCTGGCGGATGGATTTCGCCTTCTCGACGAAGGCTTCCTGGAATTTGGCTCGGATGCTCTCCTCGACCAGAATGCGCGACCCGGCAAGGCAGACCTGGCCGGCATTGTCGTACTGGCCGATCGCCGTGTTGAGGGCCAAGTCGAAGTCGCTGTCGGCAAAGACGATGAAGGGTGACTTGCCGCCGAGTTCGAAGGAAAGCGGCACCAGATTGGGGGCAGCGGCGGCGGCGATGGTGCGCGCCGTCGGTACCGAGCCGGTGAAACTGAGACGCCGCACCTTCGGGTGGCGCGAAAGGGCAGCCCCCGCCTCGCGACCCAATCCTTGCACGACGTTGAAGACACCGGCGGGAAGCCCTGCTTCCGCCGTGATATCGGCCAGGAGCGAGGCGGTCAGCGGCGCCCATTCGGGCGGCTTGTAGACGACGGTGCAACCGGCCGCGAGCGCCGGGGCGATGCGCCAAGTGCCCAGCATCAAGGGTGCGTTCCACGGCGTGATGATGCCGGCAACGCCGCTCGGATCATAGGAAATATGGTTGCGATGGCCGCGCACGTCGAAATCGGGATGATCGAGTTGCAACAGCCAATCGGCAAAGAAGCGGAAGTTCATGGCGACGCGCGGCATCACCCCGCGACGATGCGAGCGCAGGAGCGAGCCATTGTCGCGCGTTTCGACGACGGCCAGCTGCTCGACGCGCGCTTCGACAATGTCGGCAATCTTGTGAAGATAGGCCGCACGTTCTGCGGGGCTGGTGCGGCGCCAAGTCTGGAAGGCCTTATGCGCGGCATCGACCGCAGCACCTATTTCAGTCTCGCCACCCGCCGCAACCTCTGCGATCGGCTGCTCGTCGATGGGCGATATGCTCTTGAATGTGCTGGCGGAACCGACCCGCGCGCCATTGATCCAATGGCGGCCATCGACCTCGACACCCTCGACCAGCGACTTCATCGGCGGCGGCTCCTGCAAAAATCGTTCGACGTCGAATAATTATGCGAAGCGTTCTTACCGAGTCAAGCGTCGGCCGCGACCGATCGTCGCTTATTCTTCGTCGGCGATCCCGTCGAGCTCGACGATGGTGGCAAGGATGAGGCGAATGGCTTCGGTCGCCGCCTGAATTTGCTTTGGGCTCAACCGCTCGACGATGCGCGTTTCCTCAGCGTTGAATTTCGGGAACAGGCCCGCGATGAGTTCGGCACCGCTGGCGGTCAGGTTGACGATGACCAGCCGGCGCTCCAGCTCATTGGTGCGGCGACGCACCAGCTTGCGTGCTTCCAGCATGTTGAGGATCGAGGAAAGCGTGCTCTTGGCAACGCCCGCCTCGGTCGCGAGTCGTCGCGTTTCCAGCTCGCCATAGATCCAGAGGCACCACAAGGTAACGAAGGCTGACCAATGTAAATCGGCATCTTTCAGGATCGCACGTTCGAAATGATCGCGGATGAATCCGGAGGCGCGGTGGATGTTGGAGACCAGCGCCATGGATTCGAGATTGACGCGCAGGCCCGCGACGCGCTTCTCGCCCAGCACTTCGGCGAGCGGCTTCGACTGCGGCCGCCCCGCTGCTTTGCGCGCTGCAGCAGCGGCAGTCGGCTGTTTCATTTGAGGATCGGCGGCTCCCTTCGCGGGTGCGGCAGCACGGGCTGGCAGTCGTCGGTCTTTGCTCAAGCGGTAACTCCGATCAGTCGGTCAGGATTGTGGCGACGTCGCGCCACCTTATAGCACCCTCCAACGGCCGGCTTAAGTCTGCAATCGCGCAAGATCGCCGCGCGACAATTTTGTCTCTTGCTCCCTTGCCACGGATTTTCATTCGCGTTATCGTTCGACATCGAATGAAAAACGACCATCGTCGCGCATGAGGAACCTTGTGCGGAAACGAGGCAGTTTGGCCGCGACGGATATGCGCGGCCATGCAGGGATTTTAGGCCGACCGGGATCAGCCGGCGGCGGGGTCTTTACGGAGGGGAATGACCAAATGACCGAGACTTCATCCACCAACAGGTTGCAGCGGAACGCCCTGGGCGTCGCCGCCGTGACCTTCTTCGTCGTTTCGGCGGCGGCGCCCTTGACCGCCGTCGCCGGCGGCTATCCGATCGCCATGCTGCTCGGCAACGGCGTCGGCGTGCCGCTGGCCGTGCTGCTGGTGATGGCGATCCTGCTGGTCTTCTCGGTCGGCTATACGACGATGGCCCGCCATATCTCGAATGCCGGCTCGTTCTACGCCTTCACGACGCGGGGCCTCGGTGGTGTCGTGGGCGGTGCCGCCGCCTACATCGCGGTTCTGGCTTATAACGCGATGCAAGTCGGCCTCTACGGCCTGTTCGGCGCCGTCGCTGCCGGCACCATGTCGGCGATTGTCGGCATCGACTTGCCCTGGTGGGTCTGGTCGCTGGCGTCGTGGGTGCTCGTCGCCATCTTCGGCTACATGAAGATCGATCTGTCGGCCAAGGTGCTGGCGATCCTGGTCTGTGCCGAATACATCATCGTCGTCCTCCTCGACCTCGCCATCCTCGGCAACGGGGGGCCGGAAGGCGTTTCGGCCGTGAGCTTCACGCCGACGGCCTTCAGTGCCGGCGAGCCGATCATCGGCATGCTGCTGTGCTTTGCCGCCTTCATGGGCTTCGAAGCCACCACGATCTACAGCGAGGAAGCACGCGATCCGGAGCGGACCGTGCCGCGGGCGACCTATCTCTCGGTTCTCGTCATCGGCATCTTCTATGCCTTTTCGACCTGGTGCATGGTCGTCGGTGCCGGGGCATCCAAGCTGATGGAAACGCTGGGTGGCCTTGCTGATCCCACCACCTTCATCTTCGTCCTGTCGGACCAGTATGTCGGCGGCTGGATGACGACCATCATCAGCCTGTTGCTGATCTCCAGCGTGTTCGCGGCACTCCTTGCCTTCCACAATGCCGCCGCGCGCTATTTCTATGTGCTCGGCCGCGAAGGCTTGTTGCCGGCGCATCTGGGGCGGACCCATGACGAGCATAAGAGCCCGCATATCGGCTCGGTGCTGCAGACGGTCCTGGGCGTGATCATCCTCGCCATCTTCATCGTCACGGCGCAGGACCCGGTGCTGGGCCTCTTTGCCTGGCTTACCAACCTTGCCACCCTCAGCGTCATTACCCTGATGGCGATCGTCTCTTTCGCGGTGATCGCGTTCTTCGGACGCAATCCGACTCTGGAATCGTCCGGTTTCAAGAAGCTGCTGGCGCCGCTGATCTCGGGCATTGTCCTCGCTATCATCGCCTATCTGGTGGTGACGCATTTCGACGTGCTCACCGGTGCCTCGCCGGCCCTGGCGATCGGCCTCCCGATCCTGGTGCCGATCGCCGGTATCGTCGGTGCGGTGGTCGCCCTGCAGCTGAAGAGCTCGGGCGGCGACCGCTTCCGCCAATTGGGTGCCCATCAGGACCTCTGACGGACCCTGCCTGACCCCAGGGGCGGAGCGGCATCGCTGCTCCGCCCCTTCTTTTTTGCGAGGTGCCCATGAGTCTTACCGACCGCATCTCAGTGGCCGAACTTGAGGCCGACCCTTATCCTTTCTATGCCCAACTGCGGCAGAACCAGCCGGTCGCCTTCGTGCCAGCCGTCAATCTGTGGATGGTGACGCGCTGGGAAGATGTCGAATTCGTCGCCAAAACGCCGGAGCTTTTCACCGCCGAGGTTGCCGCCTCGCCGGTCGAGCGCACCTTCGGCAAGCCGACCATCCTTACCACCGACGGCCCGGTACATAAGGAATTGCGGGCGGGGATCGACCCCAAATACAAGCCCAAGCCTGTCGCCGTCTATATCGAAGAGCTGGTCCGGCCCATTGCGGAATCTTACTTGGCACCGCTGCTCGCGCGTGGTGGCGGCGACCTGATGGCGGAATATTTCGAGCCGATTTCAACCTTGAGCCTTGCCCGCTCTTTCGGCTTTAACGACGTCGACATGCCGACATTGCGCCGCTGGTTCTATGGCCTGGCGCAGGGCGCCATCAATTTCGAGAACGATCCGGAGCGGCAAGCGATCGGCGATGCCGTGAGTGCCGAAATCAGCGCCAAGGCAGATGCCATCTTCGCACGGCTGGAGCAGTCGCCCGACGATTCCGCCCTGTCGCACATGCTGCATGACGGCATGCCGGCGGGTGCGACCCGCCCCCGCGCCTTTCTGCTGCCGACGATCAAGGTGACCTTGCTGGGCGGCATGCAGGAACCTGGACATGGGGCGGGGTCAGTCTTGGTCGGGCTCCTCGGCGACCCTGCCCAGATTCAGGACGTGAGGAGCGATCCGGCGCCATTATTGCCGCAGGCGGTTGATGAGGGGCTACGCTGGGTAGCGCCCATCGGCACCCAGACCCGCCAGGCGACACAGGATGTCGCGCTGGGAGGTGCCGTCATTCCGGCCGGCGCCACGGTGGGCGCCCTGGTTTCATCGGCGAGCCGCGATGAGCGGCGTTTTACCGACCCCGACCGGTTCGACATCCACCGGCGTGAAGGTCCGCATGCGGCCTTCGGCTTTGGGCATCATTTCTGTTCGGGCCGCTGGTTCGCCCGCGCGCAGGTCATCATCGCCTTGCGCGTCCTCATTGAACAGACGCGCCGTATCGACCTCGTTCCCGGCCGGCTGCCGGTCTTTCGTGGGTGGGAATTCCGGGCGCCGACCTCGCTTGAGGTCAGTCTTGCCTGAGACTGACCCAAAAGCTCAGTGCCGCAGAAGACCGGCGCGGTAGGCGCGCGGGCTGCGCCCGGTCCAGCGGGTAAAGGCACGCGTGAAAGCGGAAAGCTCGGAATAGCCCAGAAGCAAGGCGATTTCGCTGAGCGGCAGGTGCCCTTGCTGCAAATAGTGGCGCGACAGGTCGAAGCGCGTGACCTCGACAGCCTCGCGGAAGCCGAGGCCGGCATCGGCCAGGGCGCGCTGAATTGCGCTGGGAGAAAGGCGGAGCGAATGCGCCACCTCCTCCAAGGTCGGTGCGCCATCCGGCAGGCGCAGGCGTACCGCACCGCGGACACGGTCCACCAGGCTTTCCAGCTGTTCGCGCGAGCCCAGCGATTCAAGGCAATTCCGCATCATGGTGAACAGCTTCGGATCCCGCCCCGGCATGGGCCGGTCGAGCAAGGTCGCATCGAAGATGATCGCGTTGGTGGCGCAGCCGAAGAAGACCGGCGCACCAAAGGCGGTTTCATGCTGGCGCCAGTCGACGGGGCGCGGATGTTCGAACTGGATTTCAAGCGGCGACCAATTGCGCCCGCAGCATTCGCGGATGATGTTGGTGAACTGCCCCAGCGACAATTCCGCATCCTGGCGCCGGGCAACGATAGCGGGGGACAGGATCTGATATTCAAGCCGCATCCGCCCATGACCGTCGCGCCGCAGCGCCATGGTCGAGAAACTCTGCTGATAGCAGAACAGATCGACCAGATTTTCGAGCGCACTGCCGAGTGTCGGTGACGAGAGCGAGGCATAGCCCCAAAGGCCGAGGTCCCGCGGATTGAATTGCTGACCGAACCACAGGCCGAAATTGTCCTTGCCCGTGCGCCGCGCCGCCTCTTCGAAGAGGGCGCAATAGGCCGAAAGGCGCAGTTGCAGGTTGGGCGCCGCCGTCATTTCCGGCGCGATACCGCAATTGCCGAAGATGGAATCGATATCGCCGCCCTGGCATTCGATGAAATCGACCAGCCCGGTCGCGGCAGCCGACAGCACGACAGGCGCTATCCCACCATCCGCATGCGACCGACCGCCCGCTTCCATCATCGATGACGCCTCCGGCTTGCCTATTGGTTTTATCGGGTTGGCAATTGGTCAGGAATGATGGCATGACGACGGCCATGCTGCAAGGCAGCAAGCCGGGTGCTGTCAAACAGGATTGCCTTTCGGTCAAGCCGGACCCGCAGCTTGGCGATTAGGGTGGGGCAAAATCGCAGAATACTGCGCCCGAAGCATGAACGGGGAGGATGAGATGAGCGAGCGACCACAGCCCAGCGCCAATCGCTGGGGGCGCTTTGCAGACTGGGATGAACGGCCGCTGCGCCTGGACAGGTTCGCGGTCGAGGATCCGGCGAACGGTTTTGCCGCCTTCAAGGGCGCCAAGGACCCGAAGCCCGGCCTCGAGATCCGCGACGGCAGGGTCGCCTCGATGGACGGCATTCCGGCGGCCGAATTCGACATGATCGACCATTTCATCGCCCAGCATCACCTGGACCTTGAGTTGGCCGGAAAGGCGATGACGGTGCCTTCGGCCGATATCGCCCGCATGCTGGTCGATATCAGCGTGCCCCGCACCGAGCTCACCCGCCTTGCCCACGGCCTCACCCCCGCGAAGCTTGCGGAAGTGGCGGCGCAATTGTCGGCGATGGAACTCGCCTTCGCTTTTTCAAAGATGCGGGCGCGCAAGACCCCGGGCAACCAAGGCCATGTGACCAACGCCAAGGACGACCCGCTGCAGCTCGCCGCCGATGCGGCAACGGCCGTCGCCTTCGGCTTCGACGAGGTCGAGACGACCATGCGCGTTGCCCGCAACGCTTGGTCGAATGCGCTGGCTTGTGCGGTCGGCGCCTCGGTGGGGCGCTGGGGCACCTTGTTCCAATGCTCGAGCGAAGAGGCCGAGGAATTGCAGATCGGCATGGCGGGCTTCACCTCCTATGCTGAGACGGTCTCCGTCTACGGCACCGAGCGCGCCTTCACCGACGGCGACGACACGCCCTGGTCGAAAGCGTTTCTGGCCGCCGCCTACGCCAGCCGCGGCATCAAGATGCGCTGCACATCGGGCGCTGCCTCGGAACTGTTGATGGGGTTTCATGAATCGAAATCGCTGCTCTATCTCGAGGCGAGATGCCTCTGCTTGCAGCGGGCGATGGGCGTGCAGGGCACGCAGAATGGCGGCATCGACGGGGCACCGCTCGCCGCGACCATGCCGGGGGGTGTCCGCGAGCTGCTCGCCGAGAACCTCATCGCCGTATGGCTCGATCTTGAATGCGCGACCGGCAACGACGCGCGCCATTCGGAATCCGAGATCCGCGTCGGCGCCAAGATCACGCCCTATCTCATCGCCGGATCCGATTTCATCTGCTCCGGCATGGGGTCGATCCTGGCATATGACAATTCCTTCAACCCATCCTCGTTCAACGGCGAGGAGATGGAGGATTTCCTGGTTCTGCAGCGCGATTTCGAGGCCGATGGCGGCCTGACCTCGGTCGGCGAGACGCGCGCCCTGGAATTGCGCCGGAGAGCGACGGATGCGCTCGGGGCCGTGTTCGAGGAACTGGGCCTCGGCCAGCCGACAGCGGCGATGAAGCAAAGTGTCGTCGTCGCTTCCGGTTCCAATGACACGGATAGTTATTTGCCTCGCGACGTCGCCCTCATCAGCGAGGAAATCAAGGCGCGCGGCATCAACGTGCTCGACGTCATCAAGGCATTGGCCAAGCGCGGCTATCGGGAGGAGGCGCAGAACCTCCTCAATGTGGTGCGTTTGCGCGTCTCGGGCGATTACCTGCAGACGGCGGCCGTGGTGCGGAACGGCCATGTCATCAGCGCCGTCAACGATCCTAACGATTATGGCGGGCCGGGAACCGGCTATCGCCTCAACGAACAGCGGCGGGCGGAGCTTGCCGCCATCCGCGACGTGCTGACCCGCGAGGAGGTGCTGCGCACCGAAGCCACTTATGCGGGGCCCGAAAGCCGGCGCATCCGATACAAGAGCCTGGGGGAGGCACGATCGACCGGACCGAAGAATGAGGTCGTGATCGGCGTCAGCCCTGCCTTCGGCCTCAAGCTCTATCGCACATTGGCGGGGCACCCGCTTTCGGCGGTACTCCGCGCCATGAGCGAGGGAATAACCGCCCAAGGTGGTGTGGCGCGCATCGTGCGCATGCGGCACACGGCGGATACGTCCTTCCTGGGCCTCAGCGCGGCGCGCCTCGCCGGGTCGGGTGTCGGCATCGGCATCCAGGCCAAAGGCACGGCGGTCATTCACCAGGCCGACCGGCTGCCACACCACAATTTGGAGCTGTTCTCCAACGCGCCGATCACGGGGTTGGCGCATTACCGCAAGCTGGGCGAGAACGCAGCCATCTATGCCAGGGGCGAAATGCCCGAACCGGTTGTCGTCCCGACCGAGGGCGAGGCGATGGGGGCCCGGTTCCACGCCCAGGTCGCCCTCATCTATGCCATCGAGACCTCGCTGACCGAGGACGGCGCCAAGCCCGAGGATATCGAGATCGCTTTCCTGGAGGTGCCGCAATGAGCCGCATCGATACCATCGCCGACTATCCGCTGGCCGAAAACCGCCCGGATCTGGTGAAGACCGCGCGCGGCAAGGCCCTCACCGACATCACGCTCGATGCTGTCCTTGCAGGTGAGGTGACGCTGGAGGATCTGCGCATCACGCCGCAGGCCCTCATCGACCAGGCGCGCGTTGCGACCTTGGCCGGAAGGCCGACTTTGGGCCGCAATTTCGAGCGGGCGGCGGAGCTCATCTCCGTGCCGCAGGATTACCTGCTCAAGGTCTATGAATTGCTGCGCCCGGGCCGGGCCAAGACCAAGGCGGACCTGCTTGAGGCCGCGAAAACCTTGCGCGACACCTATCAGGCCCTGAAGATGGCGCGCTTCGTCGAGGAAGCGGCGGAAATCTATGAGCGCCGCGGCCTCTTCACATTCCGATTCTAGCGCAGGTTCCTGGGCAATGAGCTGGAAGACCCGAAACCGATCCTTCTATTACCAGGGGGCCCCGGCTCCCGACGATCTCGTACTGAAGCCCGCCGAGACGGCGCTGCTGGTCATCGATGTGCAGAACACCTATCTGGCGCGCCCCGAGCGGGGCAGCCTCGACAGGGCGGGCCAGGCCCAATACGATGCCTGGACACCGTTCCACACGCGCATGAATGAAATCGTCATCCCGCGTACGGCCGATCTCCTGGCCTGGGCGCGGCGTCACGGGATCGAATGTCTCTTCGCCCGCATCGCCTGCCAGACCAAGGACGGGCGCGACCGGTCCTTGAGCCAGAAGATGCCGGGCTGGAACAATCTGCTGCTGCCCAAGGACGAGCATGCATCGCAACTGGTGCCGCAGCTTTCGCCCCAGGGCGACGAGATCGTCGTCACCAAGACGACCGACAGCGCCCTGACCGGCACCAATCTGCGCCTCATCCTGCACAATCTCGGCATCAAGAACGTCATCTGCGCCGGCATTTTCACCGATCAATGCGTCGCCTCGACCGTGCGGAGCCTCGCCGATGAGAGCTTCCAGGTTGTCGTCGTCGAGGATTGCTGCGCCGCCGGCACCGATGCGCTGCATGAACAGGAACTGGCGATCATCAACATGATCTATTGTCACGTGATGCGGGCCGACGAACTCAAGGCCATGACGAAACTGCCATGAAACGCATCCTCATCATCGTTCCGGAATTGGTGGCCCCGCCGGGCATCCTGGGCCAGGCATTGGTGGCGCAGGGCGTCCATTACGATACCGTTTTCCCGGTGGCGCGCTTTGCCAGCTATGCGCCGATGGACTATCCGGGCCTGCCGCAAGTGCCGGCCAATTATGCCGGCCTTATCGTCATGGGCGGACCGATGAGCGCCAAGGACGAGCATCTCTACCCCTTCCTTACCGAGACGATGGCCCTGGTCCGCGCCTTTACCGCGGCGGACCGGCCGGTGCTGGGTGTCTGTCTGGGCGCGCAGATCATTGCCCACGCCTTCGGCGGGGATATCTATCGCATGGAGAAGCTGGAATCCGGTTTTTTCCAGCTGAATCTGACGGAAGAAGGGGCCGTCGACCCGCTCTTCCAGGGGATCGAGCAGCCCGTGACGGTCTTCGAGAACCATTACGAGGCGACCCGCAACACGCCCGGCGCCGTGCCCCTGGTGACCGGTGGCGCCTGCCCCATCCAAGCGTTTCGCCTGGGGGCCAAGACCTATGGTGTGCAGTTCCACATCGAAGTGACGATAGACATCATCCGCGACTGGATCCGGATGTTTGGGACAGATTTCTGCCGCGATGAGCCAAGATTGCTGACCGATCTCGACGGAGAATTTGCGCGGCATTTTCCGGCCTATGTGCGCGCCTGCGAAACGCTCACGCGGAATTGGCTGGCGTTAACCTGAAGCTGGGTCCCAGAATTGGTGCCTTGCTTGGGGTGCGCCCAAGGTCGCCGGGCTGTTTGAAATATGGGCCGATTGGGATTTGGGCCTGTCAAAATTATCGGCGTTAATGTCAAGACCAGGTAGCGGGGGCACCCTATCGTCCCTAGCGTGACCGATTTTCAAGACGACTTGCGGCAAGCAAGCGAAGAGTGAGCATTTGCGTATGAGCAGGCACCGCCGGTTCTGCGGTGCGATGCCTCGGTTTGGTCAACAGGGAAGCGGCACCGGAGCAACCGGGCCAACGGAGAGGGACAGATGAAAAAATTCACGCAGTCGCGTCGCAACTTCATGCAAAACTCGGCCCTGATGGCCGCGGCATTCGCCACCAGTGGCGTTGCCGGCCTGCGCTCGGCCTTTGCCGACCGCTCGAAGGAACTCAATATCCTTTGCTGGGAAGGTTATAACTCGGCCCAGGTGCTGGACCCGTTCCGTGAATCGAGCGGTGCCACGGTGAAAGCGGAATCGCTCACCAACGATCCCACCATGATCAACCGCCTGCGCGCAGGCGAAACGAACGTCTGGGACCTGATCAACGTCAACAATCCCTGGGCGCGCAAGATCATGTTCCCGGAAAAGCTCATCCAAGCCCTCGACCGGACGAAGATGGAGCCCTATTTCGAGAAGATGGCCCCGGCGTTCAAGCCGCCCTACAAATGGGCGATGGACGATAGCGGCAGCCAGCTGATCGGCATGGCGCAGCGTTACGGCCCCTACAGCTTCGTCGTCAACACCGACAAGGTGAGCCGCGCCATAGCCGAGGATCAGGGTTGGGATCTGTGGAACGATGCCGGCAATGCCGGCAAGTACGGCGTACTTGAATCGGACGATTGGAACGTCTTCAACATCTGCTGCATTGCGGGCTTCGATCCGTTCCGCGAGCACACGGCGGAAGAAATCGCCAAGTTTACCGAGACGGCGAAGCGCGTCTTCAAAGGCGCCAAGGTGGTGGGCGATATCGCTACCATGAACCAGGCGCTGGTCTCGGGCGAGATCGACTTTCACATGACGGGCGGCACCTATTCCGCGTCGCCGGCTCGCGCCGACGGCGCCACGAACATTCGCGCCATTACGCCGAACAAGGGTCCGCTCGAGGGCGGCAAGGGCGGCATCTCGTGGATCGAGATTACGTCGGTCGTCAACAATCCGGATATCTCGCCGCTCGCCGTGCAGTTCCTGGAATATGTGCAGGACCCGAAAGTCGCCCACACGGTTGCCTTCGCCGAAGGCACCTTCAACCCGGTGGCGCAGATGGGCAACCCGGATTGCTTCAGCCTCTTCACCAAGGAAGAACTGGACGCCATCCAGTATGACAGCCTGGAAGAAGAAATGGCGCGCTCCGTCGAATACGACATCGTGCCCGACTACGACAAGCTGCTCGACATCATGACGGCAGCCAAGCGCGAAGCGTCCGGCGGCTGATCGGCCACGGGCTGGCTTACCCTTGAGGATCGCCCGGCGCCGTCCGCTTAAGCGGCCTGTGCCGGGCGATCCCGTCTTAATTCATTCCATTGCTCACGACTGATCGGATCACCAGCGACCATGAACGGCCGACCGCCCATTCTTCAACTCCGCGACCTGACCAAAACCTTCGGCAGTTTCACGGCCGTCAAAGGCATCAGCCTCGACATTCTTGAAGGCGAGTTCTTCACCATCGTCGGCCCGTCGGGCAGCGGCAAGACCACCTTGCTGCGCATGCTGACCGGCATGGAGAGTGCGACGAGCGGCGACATTTTGCTGCGTGGCGCCCGGATCAACGATCTGCCGGCCAACAAGCGGCCGACCTGCATGGTGTTCCAGTCACTAGCCTTGTTCCCGCACCGCACCGTCGGCCAGAACATCGAATTCTCGCAGAAGATCAAGGGCGTCGCGCCGGAGAAGCGCAAGGCGCGCGCGCTGCAGCTGATGGCGCAGCTGCGCCTTCCTGAGACCTACTACGACAAGAGCGTCACCAAATGCTCAGGCGGCGAGCGGCAGCGCGTGGCGCTTGCCCGTGCCCTTGCCTATGACCCGGATATCCTCTTTTTCGACGAGCCCTTGTCGGCGATCGACTACAAGCTCAGAAAGACGCTGGAAAAAGAACTGAAGGATATCCACCGCGAAACCGGGAAGACATTCATCTACATCACCCATAGCCTGGAAGAGGCGATGGTGATGAGTGATCGGATCGGCGTCATGCGGGCCGGCCAGGTAGTCCAGGTCGGCTCACCGCAGCAGATCTATTCGAACCCGGAAACCAAGTTCGTCTCCGAATTCATCGGTGACGTCAACGTCATGGCCGTTCGCGCCACCGGTGCCAACAGTGTCCATGCCGCGGAATTCGGCGCCGAATTGGCAACCCAACAGGTCACGGCTGGTTTCACGGAAGGCCATTTGGTGGTGCGCCCGGAATCGCTGCGCTTTGTCAGCAGCCGGTCGGAAGCGCAGAACTGCCTCGAAGGCCGCCTTTACAATGAATACGCACTCGGTTCGCGCATCCAATACCAAGTCCGTGTCGGCGATCACGTCTTCATCGTCGAGAAGCTGCGCCAACAAGCTTTCAGCGGCAAGCTCGACGATCAGGTCCTCATCGGCTGGGATGCAAAGGACAGCATCCTGGTGACGGATTGAGCGGGGATCGCACGATGTCGTTTGCCAGGATATTCGGCCCCGGTACAAGGCACGCGCTGCCGCTCATCGCCTTTCTTCTCATCGGCTTTGCCGCACCGCTCCTTGCCGTCATCGGCTTCAGCTTCATACCGGCGCGCACCTTCTCGCTGTGGCAGCCGTGGAGCTTCGACAATTACATCGAGATCTTCAACTCGACCTCGTACCTTTCCTTCTTGTGGTCGCTGGGACTTGCCGCGACGACGGTCGTCGTTCTCGCCGTCATCTGCTATCCCATCGCCTATGGCTTGGCGCGGGTCTTCGGCAAATATGCGACGCTGGTGACGCTGCTTTTCACGATTCCGCTCTTCGTCTCGGAAAATGTCCGCCTTTACGGCTGGGTACTGTTTTTCATCAAGAACGGCGTTCTCCTGGGCACGCTTAAGGCCTGGTTCGGCATCGAACCGGAGAGCTGGCTCTTCACCAGCGGCATCATCGTCTTCGGCATGGTCTACGTCTATCTTCCCTTCATGCTGTTCCCGATGACACTCGGTGTCTCGATGGTGCCGGATCAGACGCGGGATGCGGCGTTCGATCTGGGCGCCACGCGCTGGCAGGTCTTCAAGGAAGTCGAACTGCCCCTTTCCATGCCGGGAATCATGATCGGCTTTCTGCTGTCCTTCGTCCTTGCGGTGGGCGCCATTGCCGAGGCGAAGGTGTTGGGCGGCCAGCAGATCATCCCGATCAGCCATGATATCGAAATCGCCTTCACCTATGCGCAGAACTGGCCGCTGGGCGCTGCCCTGGCCGTGCTGTTGATGCTGGTTGTGGGCAGCATGGTCCTGTTCGTGCTGCGGCGCTTCGATCTCGACGCCATTCTGGGCCGGAGGTAAGTCATGGACGGCCTTACGCCACGCTGGCGCACGTCACTCATCTGGGCCTGGACGGCAGCCATCGTCGTCTTCATGTATCTGCCCGGCCTCTGCTTGCTGCTCGCCTCCTTGACGGCCAGCCGGTATTTCATCTTCCCCATCAACAAATGGGGGCTCGATTGGTGGCAGAAGACTTTCTCCTCGATCGAGATTCACCAGCTGTTCAAGACGTCGATCACCATCGCCCTTTGCGTCACAGTCATTGCCGTCGTCATCGCACTCTTCGGCGCACTCGCTTTTGCGCGCTATGACTGGAAGGGCCGCTCGCTGTTTCAGAAGATCGTTCTGCTGCCGATCTTCTTTCCGCAATCGGTTCTGGGGCTGGCACTTCTCCTCTGGTTCAACGCGCTGGGCCTTACCATGTCGTGGCAGACGGCGGTCTTTGCGCACCTCGTCTGGATCATCCCGGTCTGTACCCTGGTCATTTCGATCCAGGTCTACTCCTTCGATCCGGCGCTTGAGGAAGCCGCCTTCGACCTAGGCGCCACACGTTGGCAGGTCTTCAAGGAAGTGACCTTGCCCGTCCTCTTCCCGGGCATCTTCTCCGGCGCGCTTTTCGCTTTCCTGTTGAGCTGGGGCAACTTCCCTCTGTCGCTCTATACGACCGGCGCAGATACGACGATCCCGGAATATCTCTATGCCAAGATGGTTGCCGGTTATACGCCGGGCGTTCCGGTTCTCGGCACGGTATCGACCGTGGGTGCGGCAGCGCTGCTCCTCGTCGGCTACGGCCTCATTCTCATCCTGCGCCGGCGCCGCGCCATGAGCGCGCCGTCGGACTCCTGACACACGACCAAGAAAAGCGGAGGAAACGCGCCATGTTGGCCGCATCGATCAAGGGGAAATCCGTCATCGTCACCGGCGCCAGCAAGGGCATCGGCAAGGGCATCGCCCGTGTCTTTGCGCGCCATGGTGCCAAGGTGCTGGTGGTCGGCCGCGACCTCAAAGGTGCCGAAGCGACCGCCAAGGAGTTCGAGCAGGAAGGCGGAACCGCCAGCGGCTTCTCCGCCGATGTCACCAAGCTCGGCGACATGGAGAAGATGGCGAAGACCGCCGCCGAGCGCTATGGCAGCGTCGATGTGCTGTGCGCCAATGCCGGCGTATTCCCGCAGGTGAAGATGGAGGATATGTCGCCCGAAACATGGGACGAGGTGATGGCGACCAACCTCAAGGGCACCTTTCTTTCGGTGAAGGCCTGCATCCCTTATCTCAAGAAATCGGGCGAGGGGCGTATCGTCATTACCTCATCGATCACCGGCCCGGTCACGGGCTTTCCCGGTTGGACCCATTACGGCGCCACCAAGGCCGGGCAGCTGGGCTTCATGCGCACAGCCTGCATGGAGCTGGCGAAATACGGCATCACGGTCAATGCCGTGCTGCCGGGGAATATCAAAACCGAGGGCCTCATCGAGCTCGGCGCCGATTACATGAAGGGCATGGCCGCGGCCGTGCCGCTCGGCAAGCTGGGCGAGGTCGAAGATATCGGCCATGCCGCCCTCTTCTTCGCTTCACGCGAAGCTGGATACATCACCGGTCAGACGATCATCGTCGATGGTGGCCAGATTTTGCCGGAAAGCCAGGACGCCCTGTCGCAGATGTGAGAAGCCAAGCCAGCCATGCCGTACCGACCTGCGGCTTGGCTGGCAGTCTCTCAGTGCCCTTGCTTGCGATAGGCGCGCGGGCTGACGCCGGTCCAGCGCGTGAAGGCCCGGGTGAAGGCGGAGAGTTCCGAATAGCCCAGCAGCAAAGCGATTTCCGTCAGGGGCAATTGCCGCTGGTCGAGATACATGCGCGCCAGCGATTGCCGCGTGTGCTCAACCGCATCCTTGTAGGTGAGCCCCTGCGACGCCAGTTCACGCTGGATGACCGCCATCGGCAAGCGCAATGAGGCCGCAATCTGTTCCAGGCTCGGATAACCGCCCGGCAGGCTGACGCGGATGGCCGTCTTCACTCTGTCGACCATGCCGTCTTCGCCCTGACGATGCGATCCCAGCGATTCAAGGCAAGTCTGCATCATGGTGAGAAGCTGCAGATCATGGCCCGGCATCGAGCGTTCCAGCAATTCCGGCCGGAACAGCAGCGCATTGGTCGGCTGGCTGAAATAGACCGGCGCGTCGAAGGCTGCCTCGTGTTCCTTCCAGAATTCCGGGCGCGGGTGCTCGAAATGCACCTCGACCGGCGCCCATTTCGCCCCACAGCAATCGCGAATGACATTGGTGAACATACCAAGCGACAGTTCGGCATCCTGCCGGCGCTCGACGATCTCCGATGAATAGATCTGGTATTCGAGGCGCATCAGCCCGTCGCTGCCCTTGACCAGCTGCATCGACGAGGATTCCTGGTGGAAGTGAAAGAGCCGTACCAGATTGTCGAGGGCCGAGGCCAGGTTCGGCGATGAGATCGCCGCATAGCCCCACATGCCGAGATCACGCGGCTGAAACTGCTGGCCGAAATGCAGACCGAAATTGCCCGGGCTGAATTTGTCGCCCTCGATCTGCCGGGCCGCCTGCTCAAAAAGGCGGCAATAGGAGGCGAGTTTCAGTTTCAGCGTCGGAGAACCCGCCATGTCCGGGGCGATTCCCGAATTGCCGAAGATCGAATCGACATCGCCGCGCTGGCGCTCGATGAAATCGACCAGGCCGGTCGCTGCCGCAGCCAGCACGACGGGCGCGCCAGTGTCGCGGCCCTCGGTCTTTTGATCCATCAAAGCGGTCGCCATCGGAAATCCCCAGCCTTAGGACAGGAACCAGATTGCAAATAAAGGACGATGATGGCATGTCGCGCAACTGGGCTTCAAGGGGTGCAAAGCTGATCAGGTGTCAAGATCACCCGGTCAGGGGTCAAGCAAGCCCGTTGCACCGCGCCTAACCTCCTTCACGGTTGGAAAAGCGCCCGCCGCGCCTGACGGCACACCCCGAAAAGTTAATTCGGGGTGCGAGAGCCTGACCATCCTCTGGGAGCAAGGACGAATATGAGCGGAATGCTCACGACCGAACAATTGTTGCGCGCGATCGACGAACTGGCGGCGGCATCCCTGTCGCGCTGGGGCCTTGATGGGGCCGATCTCAAGCTGATCAATCATTCCGAAAACTGGACCTATCGGGTCATGCCCAAGGGCGCTGCCCGCCCGGTCATTCTACGTGTGCATCGCGACGGCTATCATACGCTGAACGGTATCCGGTCCGAACTGGCCTGGATGCGGGCCCTGCAGGCCGAAGGCGGCGTCAAGACGCCCCAGGCGATTCCCGGCAAAGACGGCACCGATATCCAGACGATCAGCCATCCCAGACTTGCCACGCCGCGCCATTGCGTCCTTTTCGAATTCATCGACGGCATCGAGCCGCCGCAGGACAATTTGGTTGAGCCCTTCAAGCAATTGGGCGAGGCCACGGCGCGCTGCCACAATCACAGCGAAACCTGGCGCCGGCCGCCCTATTTCGAGCGCCTCGCCTGGGATTTCGAACACTCCTTCGGCCCCAACGCCAATTGGGGATCCTGGCGCGATGGCCCGGATTGCACGCCCGACCGTGCCAAGCTGCTGCAGCGCGCGGTCGATCTCATGGAAAAGCGGCTGCTGCGCTTCGGCCAGGGGCCGAAGCGCTATGGCCTCATCCACGCCGATTTCCGATTGGCCAACCTGCTGCTGCACAATGGCGACGTGCGCGTCATCGATTTCGACGATTGCGGCCTCGGCTGGTTTCTCTATGACGCCGGCACGGCCGTGAGCTTCTTCGAGGACCGGGCCGATGTGCCGGCACTGATGGAATCCTGGAAAGAAGGCTATCGCCGTGTCCGCGCCCTCCCCAAGGAGGACGAGGACGAATTGTGGACCTTCATCCTGATGCGCCGCATGACGCTGTTCGCCTGGATGGGAAGCCACGCCGAAACGGACCTCGCCCGCACGGAAGGCCCCGGTTACAGCACCGGCACCTGCGAGCTCGCCGAGCGCTATTTGAGCCAATACAGCTGAGCCCGGAAATGGGCCAGGAGAAGTGAAAATGGTCGACCAATCCCAGAGTTCAGGGTCGCAAAGCCCCGAGAAGCGCGAGTTCATCGCCAAATCCAAGCAATTCTGGAATCCGGGCAAGACCCAGGCCTGGCAGGATATGGGCGTCGATCTGGTCATCGATCGGCGCGAGGGCTATTTCCTGTGGGACATGGACGGTCGGCGCCTCATCGATCTTCACCTGAACGGCGGCACCTACAATATCGGCCACCGCCATCCGGAACTGATCGAAGTGCTCAATCGCGGTATGCAGCGCTTCGACATGGGCAACCACCATTTCCCGAACATGGGCCGCACGGCCCTGGCCGAACGCCTGGCACGGATCTGCGGCGGTGACATGCATTACACCATGTATGCGTCCGGCGGCGCCGAGGCGATCGACATAGCGCTGAAGACCGCGCGCCACGCCACGCAGCGGCGCAAGATCGTTTCGATCATCAATGCCTATCACGGCCATACCGGCCTGGCGGTCGCAGCGGGCGCAGATCGTTTCAAGAAGATTTTCTTGTCCGATCAGCCGGATGATTTCGTGCACGTCCCCTTCAACGATCTCAATGCGATGGAAGACGCGTTGAAGGGTAAGGATGTCGCGGCCCTCATCATGGAGACGATTCCGGCGACCTATGGCTTTCCGATGCCGCTTCCCGGCTATCTCGCCGAGGTAAAGAAGCTGTGCGAGCGCTATGGTGCGCTCTATATCGCCGACGAAGTGCAAACGGGCCTGATGCGTTGCGGCGAAATGTGGGGCTATCAACGTTACGGCATCCAGCCGGACATCATGGTGACCGGCAAGGGCATTTCCGGCGGGATGTACCCAATCGCCTGCGTCGTGGTGCGTGAACCCTATGCCGGCTGGCTCAGCCAAGACGGCTTTGCCCACATGTCGACCATGGGCGGCGCCGAACTTGGCTGCCTCGTCGCCATGAAGACGCTGGAGATTCTGGAACGGCCGATGATGAAGCCGATGGTGAATTACATCTCGGAGACGTTCCGCAACGGTCTCCATGAGATCATGAAGCTTTATCCCAGCTTCTTCGTCGGCATCCGCCAATGCGGCCTGGTGATGGGTCTCGAATTCGACTTTCCCGAAGGCGCCAAGCCGGTGATGAAGCATCTCTATGAGAACGGCGTCTGGGCGATCTTCTCGACGCTCGATCCGCGCGTTCTGCAATTCAAGCCCGGCGTCCTTATGACAGCCGATCTTTGCCAGGAAGTGCTGGAGCGCGTCGAACGCGCCGTCGGCCTTGCCTATGCCGAGTGCATGGGGTCGGGTCGGCGCGGCACGCGGGCGGCGTAAGGAGCAGAATCAACATGACGGCCATCGTCGAAGAAATCCTTGCCGGCGAAAAGCGGGCGACCGGTACCGCCGATTTGATGTTGCAGATGGCGGAATGGGCCTCGGCCGCCTATGCGCGCTTCGACCGTGCCCGGGTGGAGAAAATTGCGCGCGCCGCGGCGGAAGTGGCCTACGCCCATGCCGGCGAGTTGGCCGAGGCAGCCGTCAAGGAAACCGGGTTCGGTGTTGCCGCGCATAAGAAGATCAAGAACGAGCTGACCTCGCGCGCGCTTTTCGATCTCTACGCCAAGGACGATTATTGCTCGGCCCGCATCAAGCCGGAGATCAAGATGGTGGAACTGCCGCGCCCGGCCGGCGTGGTGTTTGCCCTCACTCCCTCGACCAATCCGGTCTGCAGTGTCTATTACAAGGTGCTGATGGCGCTGATGACGCGCAATGCGATCATCCTGTCGCCGCATCCGATGGCCAAATCCTGCTCGGTCCGCGCCGCACGGCTGATGGCGGAAGCCGCCGAAAAGGCCGGTGCGCCGACCGGTATCATCCAGATCATCGAACAGCCCTCCCTTCCCCTCATCGACTATGTGATGAAGAGCCCGCGCATCGGCGTGATCCTTGCCACCGGTGGAACGCCGATGGTGCGGTCGGCCTACAGTTCCGGCAATCCGGCGATCGGCGTCGGCCCTGGCAACGCGCCGGCCCTGGTCGATGACAGCGCCGATCTCAACGAAGCCGCCAAGCGCATCATCCTCTCGAAAAGCTTCGACAATTCGATCCTCTGCACCAATGAAAGCGTCGTGCTTGCCGTCCAAAGCATTGCCGACCGGCTGTTGCAGGCGTTGAAATCGGCGGGCGCCTATGTTGCAAAACCCGAGGAAGTCGCCGCTCTGCGCGAGCTTCTCTTCGGCATGGGTTCGTTCAACGTCGCCGTGCTGGGGAAATCGGCCATCGAGATCGCGGGGCTTGCCGGCATCCGCGTCCCGTCCAACACCCAGATACTCCTTGCTGAGATCGACCGGGTCGGTATCGACGAGCCGCTCTCCAAGGAAAAGCTGTGCCCGGTTCTGGGCTTCCTGCGGGTGCCCCATGCGGCTGCCGGCATCACCCAGGCACGCGCGCTCATTCGCCTTTCCGGCGCCGGTCATTCGGCTGCCATCCACAGCAAGCATGCGCCGACGATCCTCAAATACGGCACCGCCGTGAAAGCGTTGCGCGTCGCCGTCAATGCGCCCTGCAGCCTGGGGGCAGCCGGCTACGGCACGCATCTTGCGCCGGCTTTCACCATCGGCACCGGCTTCTTCGGCTCATCCTCGATCGGCGAGAATGTGGGGCCGCAGCATCTCGTCAACTGGACGCGCATCGCCTACAACGACGACCCCAAGGAGGCATTCGGCGAATTCGGCGGGCTCGATGCCAATGCCGGCGGTCCGGCCCTGGCGCTGGGTCTCGAATCGCCAATCTCCCTTGGCCGCCTGCAGGAAGGCGCCGATGCCGCACAGGATCCGCTGCCCCAGCCCATGAGCCATGCCGGCACGCACAGCGAGATCGATCTGATGCGCGACGAAATTCGCCGCATGGTGCTTGAAGAACTGCGCAGCGCGCTCAGGTCATGAGGAATATCTGACATCATGGCCGAGCTTCGCTCCTTCATCTTCATCGACCAGCTGCAACCGCAGACGCTGTGCTACATGGCAAGCGGTATGCGCGGTCGCCTGCCCCGCACACACATGGCGGCCCAGATCATCGAAGTGGCGCCGGGTCTCGACATCGAATCCCTGACCGATACGGCGCTCAAGCATGCCGAGGTTAGCGGCGGCATGCTGGTGGTCGAGCGCCAGTTCGGCTATCTCGAATTTCATTCGCGTTCGACGGCCGCCGTCAAATCGGCGGCGGATGCCGTGCTCGATGAACTCGGCGCCAGGCGCGAACAGGCGACCAAACCACAGATCCTCGCCTCGAAGATCGTGACGCGCATCGACAACGGCCACGCCTTCCTCATCAATCGCAACAAGTCCGGCTCGATGATCCTGCCCGGCGAATCGCTTTTCGTGCTGGAGATGCAGCCGGCTTCCTACGCCATTCTCGCCACCAATGAGGCCGAGAAGCATGCCGACATCAAAGTCATCGACTTCCGCATGTTCGGCGCGACCGGCCGGGTCTACTTGTCCGGCGAAGAATCGAATGTCCGCATGGGGGCCGAAGCGGCCCTGTCGGTCCTGGAAGGATGAGCGCAATGGACAAGGATCTCATCCGCACACTCATTCGCGACGTCATCGCCGAGGAAGTGAAGGCGATCAAGAACGGCAAGGCGCCCGCTCCTGCCGCCGCCATCCGCATTGCCAGCGATGCGGATCTCGCCGCTTTCGCTAAGGACGTGCTGCGCCTGGCGCAAGACCCGCAGCTGCGCGCCGCAATCGAGGCGGGCCGGCATCCGTTCCGCTTGGCCGGTGCCACCACCGGAATGCCAACGGCCAACGCGCAACCCGCTGCCGGCGGCAAGGCGCACCGCGTCGATAAGGGCGTGGTGACGGAAGGAACCATCGCCAAGCTCGGCAAGGACATCGTCCGTCTCATCCTCGGGCCGGGCGTCAGCATCACCCCCTTGGCACGCGACAAGGCCAAGGCGCGCAACATCAGCGTCGAAAGGATCGGACAATGATTCGCGGTCGGGTCGTGGGCCGTTTCTGGGCCACCAAGCGTATCGAACACATCCCTTCCGGCGCTTTCCTCGAAGTGGAAAGCCCGGGTGGCAGTCGCATGATCGCCTTCGACGTGCTGGGCTGCGGCGAAGGCGAGGAAGTACTGATTGTCACCGGCTCGACCGCCGCCTCCTGGCTTGGCGGCGGCAAGATCCCGATCGACGCCCTCATCATCGGCTCGCTCGACGAGACGACGAAATCGAAATCCAAATAACCAAAACTGATCGACAGCAAGGAGAGAACCATGTCGAACGCAATCGGAATGATCGAAACCAAGGGTTTCGTCGCGGCTCTGGCTGCGGCTGATGCGATGGTGAAGGCTGCCAACGTCACCGTTGTTGGCCGCGAGGAAGTCGGTGACGGCCTGGTCGCCGTCATCATCAACGGCGATGTCGGTGCCGTGAAGGCAGCGACGGAAGCCGGTGCCGAAGCCGCCAACAGTGTCGGCACGCTGGTTTCGGTCCATGTCATCCCGCGCCCGCATCCCGATCTCGGCAAGCATTTCTCGACCACCATCGGGAAGTAACGGGCCTGTCGTCCAATCTACGTCATGTCCGCACTTGATGCGGGCATGACGACAATTTGGTGCATGCATGACCGAACTTCGCGTCTATCTGCCCGTGCGGGACCTTGCACGGCAGTTTGCTGCCTACATGTCGACGCCGACACGGGCGCGTGGCTATCCGCCGATGCAGGGCGAGCATTCGCTCATCATCGAGGTGGCACCAGCCCTGGCGATTCACCGCATCTGTGACCTCGCCTTGAAGACGGCGCCGGATATGGAGCCGGGGTTGCTCTATACGGAGCGGCAATACGGCATCCTGGAGCTGCATTCCGCCGATCTTGAGCAGCTCAACTTCGCCGGCAACGCGATCCTCAAAGGGATCGGGCGCAAGCCGGAAGATCAATTGAAACCGCGCACCCTTTATGCCGACATCATCGACGATGTGGCTGACCAGCATGCGATCATCCTCAACCGGACGCGCGAGGCTTCCATGCTGCTGCCCGGCAAATCGCTGCTGCTCTATGAGCTGGAGCCGGCCCTCTTCGCTTCGGTCGCGGCCAACGAGGCCGAGAAGGTCGCTCCTGGCATCACGTTGGTCGACGTGCAGATGATCGGCGCCAGCGGCCGCCTCTTCATCGCCGGCACGCGCAAGGAATGCGAACGCGCCCGTGACCGGATCGACGAAGTGCTGGGCAGCATCGTCGGCCGGTCCGGCAAGGCGTGATTGATCTTAGCGCTGGGCGCGTTCCCAGTTCGGGTGAATCCAGACCGGGGCGTCGCTCGCCGCCAAGGGTGACTGGCCACGAATCATGTCCGCGGCCTTTTCCGCGATCATGATGGTCGGCGCATTGGTGTTGCCGCTGACGATGCGCGGCATGATCGAGGCGTCGACCACGCGCAACCCGTCAATTCCGTGAACTTTCAACTGATCGTCGACGACCGCCAGCGTCTCAGTGGCGGAACCCATCTTGCACGTACCGACCGGGTGATAGCAGGTCTCGATCGCGCGCCGGATCCAGGCATCGATCTCGTCATCAGATTTCACGCCGATGCCGGGGAAAATCTCATCGCCGGCAAAGGGCGCCAACGCTTTCTGCGCCAGGATCTCGCGCGTGAGCTTCACTGAGGCGCGCAGATCCTCTCGGTCGGCCGGATCCTTCAGGTAGTTGAACAGGATAGACGGCGGCGCCTTGGGGTCATTTGAGCGCGCTTTGACATGACCCAGGCTCTTCGGGCGCATCAAATCGATATGCACCTGAAAGGCATGGTCCGGCACGCTGTCGACCGTTCCCGGAATGACCGCCAGCGGCATGAAAGTGAGCTGCAGATCAGGATGCTCGATCCCGGCGCGGCTGCGGATGAAGCCGCCGGCCTCGAAATGATTGGTCGAGGCGGCGCCGGTGCCGTTGAGGAACCATTGCAGACCGGTCACGTATTTCCGGATGCCCTTGGTGACCGGATAGATCGTTGCCGGCTGTTTGCAGCGATGCTGGATGACGATATCGGGGTGGTCGTTGAGATTGGCACCGACACCCGGCAAGGCGTGCAGCGCCTTGACGCCGATTGACGCGAGATGCTCCGGATCACCGATACCCGACAACTGCAGCAGCTGCGGTGAGTTGATGGCACCACCGGAAAGGATGATTTCCCGCGTCGCTTCGGCCGCCCGCATGTCGCGACCGACCCCATAGGCGATGCTGCGCGCGCGGCTGCGCTGCAGGTTGATCTTATGTACCAGCGCACCGGTGACAACCGTCAGGTTCGGCCGGTTCAGCGCCGGACGCAGGTAGCCCTTGGCTGTCGACCAGCGGCGGCCATCGCGGGTCGTGCGGTCGATGACACCGAAACCTTCCTGCTGATAGCCGTTGACGTCCTTGGTCGCCGGATAGCCGGCTTCGACGGCGGCCTCGATGAAGGCCTGGGTCAGCGGCGAACGCGCGAGATCAGGCCGCGCCACATGCAGCGGCCCGTCGCTACCGTGATAGGTGTCGCCGCCCTTCTGGTGGCTTTCCGCCCGCTTGAAATAGGGCAGCAGTTCGGCATAGCTCCAGCCACGGGCACCCGATTGTGACCAGTAATCATAGTCGCGCGCATGGCCGCGGATATAGACCATGCCGTTGATCGAGGAAGACCCGCCCAATACGCGCCCACGCGGATGCGTCAAGCGGCGGTTATCGAGATAGGGTTCCGGCTCGGCGGCATAGGACCAGTTGAAGCGCGTCGAGGAGAGCAATTGCCCCATGCCGGACGGCATGTGGATCGCCCAGTGATTGTCCTTCGGTCCCGCTTCCAAAAGCAGAACCCGGCAGGACGCGTCCTCGGTCAGGCGGTTGGCCAGCACGCAGCCGGCCGAACCCGCTCCGATGATGATGTAATCGAACCCAGCAGCGATCATTCACGGATCGCCTGATAGCAGAGCTTGTGGAAATGATGCACCAGATGCTCGCTCTGGTTCGGATGCTCCTCGTCGATCAGATAGCGGCCCTGGATGTAGCCTTGCGAATGCAGGCCCTTCTGGTTGCTGACGTTGAGGGCGATATCTTCCGGCCCCAGCTCCTTGTTCATCCATTCGATCGCCGCCTTGGTCAGCGCCGGCGTTTCACGGCCCACGGGGGCGTAATAGCCGAAACGCAGCAGCGACTTTTCCGGCTCCAGCGGGATCATGATGAAGGTTCCCACCATGTCGGTGAAGGGAAAGCAATAGAGCGTCGTGTTCGGCCAGAAGCCGATATTGAAGAACCAATCGGTCTGCCACGTGGCCCCATCGATCGGCAAGCCGTAGGCCGTCTTGGCCTTGGCGTTGGGCGGCGCCATGTAGGTCCACCAATCGCCATTCGGCGTCAGGCGGTACTGGCTGAAATCGATGAGGGAAGCCAGATGCTTGTGCACCGGCCCGGAGAGGTCGAAGTGATAGCCTTCGATCGAATTCTCCTGGATCACCTTCCAATTGGCGGGAACGATGACGTCGACTTCCTCGACCAGTTTCAGATTGTCGAGGTCGGGCAGGAAGCGGCGCATCTGCGCCTCGGCGCCCGGCGCCATCTCGGCTACCGGCTTGGCGTTGTCGTCGAGCGTCACATAGACGAAGCCGGCGAATATCTCGAGACGCACGGGCTTCAAGCCATGATCGGCCTTATCGAAATTCTTCAGACATTCCGTGCGTGGGGCCGAACGCAGCGACCCGTCGGGGCCATAGCACCAGGAATGATAGTTGCAGCGCAGGACAGCTGGGATGCGGCCGCGCCGCTCGGACACCAGCTTGTTGCCGCGATGGCGGCAGGCATTGTGGAAGGCGCGGATCTGACCGTCCTTGTGCGACATGACGAGCACGCTCTGCTCGAAAATGTCCTGGACGATGAACGAGCCGGGCTCCTTGAACTCGTTCACATGGCCGACGAGGTGCCAGCACTTCAAGAAGATGCGCTGCTTCTCGTCCTCGAAGACCTGCGCGTCGTAAAAGTAGGCAGCCGGCATCGAAGGACAGGTGGCTGGGTCGCTGTAATCCCACGGCTTCACTTGAGCATTCATGGAGAACTCCCTGGCGTCAAAATTCGATGGCCGATGGTGCTGATCCCGCGCCGAAACAGCCGGACCGAAACAGACATCCCTGCGTCGTATTTTGGCTTTGCTGCTCCATGTACAGGTAATTGATTTTACTTATCTATTTTGATCGCAGCAGGTGTAAAGCAGAAAGCTTCTTATCTGCATTTGATCTTTCGTGCCATTATATGTCCCAAAAATGCTGATCAATGCTCCGCCCCTGCTGTCGAATGACGCAGTCCAAAGGAGAGTTCGCGCGCGTGACCAGCAATCCCCATCATCTGGCTTTCGTCGTCTTGCCGGAATTTTCGCATATGGGCCTCGCTCTTGCGATCGAGCCGCTCTTTGTCGCCAACTGGCTGGCGCAGACGCAGCTCTTCCGCTGGTCGACCTTGTCACTGGATGGCCTCTCGGTGCGTGCCAGCAATGGTCAGCACCTGCCGGTCGATGCGGGCCTTGGCGAAGTCGGGACCTATCAGACGGTCGTCGTCATCGCCAGTTTCGATGCCAAGATCCACGCCGGGGATCAACGCCTGTTGGGCTGGCTGCGGCGCATGGCCCGCTTCGGCGCCACCATCGGCGCCATCGAAACGGGAAGCGAGATCCTGGCGGCGGCACGATTGCTTGACAATCAACCGGCCGCCATCCATTGGGACAATCTCGAAGGTTTTCGCGAGCGCTATCCCGAAGTCGACGCAACCGATCAGCTCTACACGCTGACCCGCGACCGCATGACCTGTGCCGGTGCCACTGCGACGCTCGACATGATGCTGCGCTGGATCGGGGAAACCGTGGATGTCGATCTTGCCGGCGAGGTGGGCCAGCATTTCCTGCTGCCGCGCCTGCGCGCGCCCGGCGAATCGCAGGGTGGGGCCGAACCTGATCTTCACGCCGCTGCCAATTTGAAGGTCGATGCCGCCTTGAAGATCATGCAGCAGACACTGGAGGAACCGCTTTCCTGCCGCGCCATCGCGGACCGCATCGGCATGTCGCAGCGCCAGTTGCAGCGGCATTTCCAACGGCATCTCGGCGTCAGCATCGCGCGGCAATATCTCTCCTACCGCCTTGCCAAGGCACACAAGCTGCTGCAGCAGACCGATCTGCCGGTGACGGAGATCGCTGTTACCTGTGGCTTCGGCTCGTTGGAGAGTTTCTCACGCACCTATCGGCGCTATTTCGGCTTGAGCCCCAGTTCCGACCGGCAGCAGACCACCAATGCGCCGGTCTTCCGCCAGCGCATGCTGAGCCGCCGCTAAGACCGTCCCCGCAGGCGCAAGGCGAGTGCTTGCAGGCTGCCCAACACACCCTTGGGCAACAGGATCACGAAGCCGGCGAGGATTGCGCCCAGCCCGATGTCGCGCCAATCGCCGAACTCGCGCATCGCTTCGTCGGCCAGCATCAGGATAAGGGCACCGAGCAGCGGTCCCCATATCGTGCCCATGCCGCCCACCACGATCATGGAAAGGAGGAAGAGCAGGGTCGAAATCGAAAAGGCCGTCGGTCCCACGGCCGCGAAATGGACCGCGTAGAACGAACCGGCGAGACCGGTGAAGAAGGCCGAAAGCGCAAAAATCCACAGCTGGTATTTGAAACGGCTGACACCGCGCGCCATGGCAGCCCCGGGATTGTCGCGCAGTGCCTGGAAGGCAAGGCCCATCGGCCCCCGGATGATCGCGATCGAAAAAGCAGCAGCAAGTGCCAGCAGGGTGAGGCCCAGATAATAGTCGGCCACATACCATTTCGATCCGAACAGGGTCCGGAAACCAAGATCGCCGAACCGGGTGAAGCCGCGCACGCCACCGAAGAGCGGCATGCAGCCGGATGGCGGGTTGGTAAAGCATTCGGTGTCGTTGACGATGAGGAGATAGAGCACTTGCGCCACCGCCAGGGTCAGCAAGGCGACGTAGGGCCCTTTGAGGCGCAGGCAGGCGAGCCCCACCAAGGTGCTGATACCAACCGTTACCAAAGCTGCCAGAGGCATCGCCAGGATCATCGGCATCTGGAAATAGTAACCGAACATGGCGGTCGCATAGGCACCGACGGCAAAGAGTGCCATCTGCGCCAGCGAGAAAATGCCGCCGATCCCCAGCACCAAGTTCCATTGCAGGACGACGATGCCCCAGATGAAAAAGAGTGTCGCCTGCGTCACGAAATACCGCATGCCGAAGACAAGCGGCAGGATCGCGCAGGCGAGAATGAGGACTAGGCCGATGAGGAAGTCGCGACGCATATTCATCAGAGGCGCACCACCTGCCGGCGGCCGAAAAGGCCCGAGGGACGCCAGATAAGAACGGCGATCACCAGCAGCAGCAATATGGCAAAGCTGTAGCGGACGCCGAGCAGATAGGCGGCAAGCGCTTCAAGAATGCCGAGCACGATCGCGGCGCCGACCGCCCCATAGACATTGCCGAGGCCGGCCACCACGCAGATGATGAAGGCCTTCAGCATCGGATCGCCGCCCATGTTGGGCAAAAGGCTGGAGAGCGAACTCACCATCACGCCGGAAATCGCGGCGAGCGCCCCGGATAGCGCCAGCACCTGCGCATAGACGATGCCGACCCGCACCCCCATCAACTGAGCCGCCTCGCGGTTCTGCGCCGTGGCGCGGATGGCGCGGCCGAGCCGGGTCCTCTGCAGCAGATAGGCCAGCACCGCCATCAAGCCCAGCGCCACGCCCAGGATCAGCAGATTCTGGTTCGGGATATGAACGCTGCCGATGACGACCGCACCGGTCAAGTTAAGCGGTTGCGGGGTCGGTTGGGGCCCGAACAGGCGCAGGATCACATTCTCGATGATGGCGCCGATTCCGATCGTGGCGATGAAAATCTGCGTCTCGAAATTGGCCGATTTCAGCATCGGCTGCGCCGCCGCGTAATAGATGGCAAGGCCGACCGCGCCACAAACCAGCATCGCGGCAGCAAGGCCCAGGACGGGGTGGAGGCCAAGATGGCTCATGGCGAAGTAACAGACATAGCCGCCCAGCGCCAACAGCGCGCCATGCGCCATATTGAGCATATTGAGCGAGCCATAGACGAGGGCGAGGCCGATCGTCGAAATAGCGTACATTGCCCCCATGGTAAGGCCCGAGGCGATGATCTGGACAATGACATCCATCGGCTGTCCCCTCAGGCTCCGAGATAGGTTTCGAGAATTTCGGGGCGCGCCATCAATTCAGCGCCCGCCCCCGACCAGACCAGTTCGCCATTGTCGAGGAGTGCGATGAGCGCCGCCTTATCGGCAACGCGGGCAGCATTCTCCTCCACGACCAGGATCGACTGGCCGGCGGCGGCGAGTTCGCTGACAACGTCGTAGATCTGGTCGATGACGATGGGTGCCAAGCCTAATGATGGTTCGTCGAGCATCAGCAGGCGGCCACCGGCCATCAACCCGCGCCCGATGCCCACCATGCGGCGTTCGCCGCCTGAAAGGGTGCTCGCCACCTGGCTGCGGCGGTCCTTGAGCTTGGGCAGCAGGGCAAAGACCTTTTCCAGCCGCCGCGGCGCCTCGGCCGAGGCCGCCGGCAGATAGGCACCCATCAGCAGGTTTTCGAGCACCGTCATTTCCGGGAACAGCATGTCGCCTTGCGGCACATGGACGATCCCGGCGGCGACGATCTCGTCCGGGCGCAGGTCATTTAGCAACCGGCCGGAAAGACTGATGCGCCCCGCCCGCAAATTCACGAGGCCGGAAATCGCCCGCAACAATGTCGTCTTGCCGTGCCCATTGGGGCCGATAATGGCCGTAAGACCCCCTTCGGCCACCGTCAGCGAGACATTGTGCAGCACGTTTTGGCTGCCATAGCCCGCCGTCACCTGCTCGATCGCAAGAAGCGCGCTCATGCCTGGGCCTGCTCTTTCAGCAGGTTGCCGAGGCGTTGCGAGGCGCCTTCGCCGAGATAGACGTCAACCACGTTGCGGTCCTCGATCAAACCTTGCGGCTTGCCTTCATAGATTTTTTCGCCGTGATGCATGATGAGAACGCGGCTCGACAGCTGCACCAGGAAGCGCATCACATGCTCGATGAGGATGATGGTGACGCCCCGCGCCGCGATGCTGCGCACGACGGCCATCACCTGGTCGATTTCCCTGGGGTTGAGACCGCCAACCGGTTCATCCATCAGCAGCAATGTAGGATTGCTCGCCAGGGCGCCGGCCAGCATCAGCAGCTTGCGATCAAGCACCGGCAGGCGTCCGACGATTTCATTGTCCCGACCGGCAAGTCCCACCGCTTCGAGGGCCGCATCCACCTCACGCGCCACCTCTTTCCCGACCCTGAGGCCCGGGATCAGGCGGTTGCTGCGCCCGAAATAGGCCGCGACTTCGACATTGCCGCGGACGGTGAGGCTGTCGAAGCCGGCATTCAGCTGGAACGTCCGGGCGATGCCGGCATGGCAGAGCGCCTCGGGCGGCAGTTTGGTGATGGTCCGGCCTTGGAAGATGATCTCGCCGGAAGTCGCTGGATTGAGGCCGGAAATGGCCTCGAACAGCGTGGTTTTCCCGGCCCCGTTGGGCCCGCCGATGCCGAGCACTTCGCCCGGCATCAGCGAGAAACTCATCTTGTTGACGGCGGTCAAGGCGCCGAATTGCTTGGTTACCTCGCGGCAGACAAGCAAGGGTTCCGAGACCACCGTTTCCATACCTTTTTTGCCCTTTTCAGCGTCCGGAATCAGCCCTTGATCCAGGGCGGCAGCTTGAAGGCCGCGGTGCCATAGGGCGCCGGGGCGATCAGGCCACCGCTCTTGGTCTGGTCCTGAATCTGGAGGAACTGGTGCGGCATGCCAAGCGAGGAGTCGTTGACCTGGGTCGGATAGGAATAGGCCGCCTGCTCGTCCGCCATGAAGCGGGTGGTGCCGGTGACGCCGCGATAGATGAGGCTGCGCATGCGCGCCGCCACCTTGCGGTTCTGCTCCTCATTGCCCGGCTCGCCCGTGCCGCCGGCAAGGGCCGCGGCGGTTGCCCAGACATAGGCACCGTCATAGGGCTGCGCACCGGAATTGTGGCCGGCATTCTCGCCGAACTTCGCCTTGTAGCGCTTCTCGAAGGCGCTGCCGATCTCGTCCTGCAAGGCGCCGACGACGGTCGCATAGAGGACGCCGACTGAGGCTTCCTTGGCGATGTCGCGGAAGGCCGGGATCGAGGGGCCGTATTGCATATAGATGAGGCTCGGCGTCGGGTTGGGCACGAACTGCACCATGAACTGGGCGAGATCGGCCGGCAGGAAGTGGGTGACGGCGATGACGGCCGGCGGGTCCTGGCGGATCTTCGCCAGGGTTGGGCCCCATTCCGAGATCGGCACGTTCACGGTCTCGAAGAGGCTGATTTCCCAGCCATATTCGGCGCCCTTCTCCTTGATCGCGTTGGCGATGTTGGCGGCATAGACGCCGGCCGAGAGAATAACCGCCATCTTGTTGTTCGGACGCTTGAACTGGCCGCCCTCTTCGAGCTGCTGCAAGAACTTGAGGAAGCCCGGACCATACCAATATTCCGCCGGATCGCCCTGGAATGAGCCGAAATAGCGGTCCGGATTCGACTTGATGAGATTGTTATGGCCGATCGTCGTGTCGTAATGGACATAGATGATGCCGGCATCGGCGACCGGGTCCTGGATGGCGGCACCGGATCCGATATTGTAGCCGTTGATCAGCGCGTGGACCGAATGCCGGTCGATGAGGCGTTGCGCTGCCTGGACGTTGGTCGGATCGCCCATCTGCTTGGTGTCTTCAAAATAGGGCTCGAGCGGCCGGCCGAGGATGCCGCCCAGCGCGTTGATCTCCTCGCAGGCCAGCGTCAGGCCATTCTTGAATTCGACACCGTCGGCAGCGGCGAAGTCGGTCAATGGCGCTGCCTGGCCGACCGGAATGGGATCGCCGTCGGCGCGGGCACCATCATTGATGCCGGCCAGAATGGCGGCACCGCTGCCGAGAGCGGCAGCGCCTTTCAGGAAATTGCGGCGGCTGGGAATCACATTGGGCTTTTTGATCTCTTCAGACATAACCGGAGCTCTCCCTAGAAAACAGCCGCCCATGATGTTGATCGGTCGCTGCCGGCGCGGCTTCCCCCGGCGCTGACCTGTTCTTCACTTGATGTCGTCTAGCAACTTGGCTGCTGCCTGGATCGCTGTCCACTGATGCGGCTGCAGATCCTGCTGGCCCCAGGTCGCCATCGGCTCGGCCCAGGGATCGTTGATATGCGTCCTGATGCCGGTCAGTTCTTCCATCACGGCGAGGCCGCAATAGGGAACATACATCTGGGAATAGCCGCCCTCATGCGACATCAGCAGGCGTCCACCGCAGAGTTCGTCCGCTGCCTGCATCAGCATCCGCGTCATCTGCCGGTAGCCTTCGGCGCTGACCATCATGCGCCCCAACGGATCGACGCCCGAGGCATCGAAGCCGGACGGCACGACGATCATCTCCGGCTTGTAGCGGCGGAGCGCCGGCAAAACGACATGCTCGAAGGCGGCGAGATAGGCACCGTTGCCGCAGCCCGGCGGCAATGGGATGTTGAGATTGTAGCCGAATCCGGCACCGTCGCCGCGCTCGGCCAGATTGCCGGAATTGGGCGGATAGAGCCCATCCTGGTGTAGCGAAATGGTGAGGACGTCGCGGCTCTTATAGAAAGCTGCCTGGGTGCCGTTGCCGTGATGGACATCCCAATCGACCGTCGCCACGCGCCCCAAACCCTTGGTCGCCTGGGCATGCATGACGGCAATTGCAACATTGCCGAAGAGACAAAAGCCCAAGCCGATATCGGCTTCTGCATGATGTCCCGGTGGCCGGCACAGCACGTAGGCATTCTTCACCTTGCCATCGAGGATGGCATCCATCGCCGCCATCGTCCCGCCGGCCGAGAGCTGCGCGATTTCGAACGACCCGCGGCCAAAGGGAGTGAGGGCCGAGGCATCGCCACCATTCTCGGCGGAGAGCTTCTTGATGCGTTCGATATAGGGACGGGTGTGGAAACGCGCGATCTCGTCTTCGGTCGCATAGCGCGGCTTGATCGGCGTGAGCTGATCGAGGAGACCGCTCACCTCGAGGAGATTGCGGAAGCGTCGCTTGCTTTCCGGATTTTCGGCATGTTCGCCGGGCTGCACCGTCAGGCTGGGCGGAAAGACTTGCGCCCAGTTCCAGGTGTTGTGCCACATGTAAAGTTCATGGAAGACGAAACCCGTCGCCATCACCGCCCCCAGATAAGCTGCCTCACCGGTCCCGATTCATGCGACCGGGCTCTCATTGGACATATATGTGACGGATGATTCGGAACTTGTCCCGCCCCGCTCGGGTAAGGGGTGGTTGATTCACCCCACCCTTTCGGGTGGCGACCCGATCAATGCTGCTGGGGCGAGGTGAGGCCGATTTCCTGCAGCCGCAGGACGGCTTGGGTGCGGTTGTTGACGCCCAGTTTACCGAAGATGTTCTTGAGATGCCATTTCACGGTGTCCGGCGCCATGCCCAGGGCCTGTGCCATGTCGCGGTTGCTTTGGCCGTTCCCCAGAAGATGTGCGACGTCGATTTCGCGCGGACTGAATCCGGGATCTCCCTTGCGAGGGGCTGGCCAAGCGGCGGCGAGGCGTTCCGGCTTGCCGAACGCCTCCATCAACCGATCCAGATAGAGGCCGATCTCGGTCTCACCGCTCCAGCTCGGCATCCGCCGCCGGGCGAATTCAAGCACTTCGCGCATGGCGCTGCCTTCATCGAGGAGCGTCCGCATCGCCTTCTGCGGCGCGCAGATGGAAACCGCATCGACAGCCGCCGCCAAGGCAGAAAGCGCATCCTCGGCCTGATAGGCGGCAATGGCAGCGAGTGCCCGCACCTGTGAGAGGCGGCGCAGGCGACCGTCGCGCCTGACATTTTCGGCGACCCGATCAAGCAGACGCAAAGCCGCCTCGGGCTTGCCCGATGCGATCAACACCCGCGCCTGGGCCAGATATTCCGGTTCGGTTGCTGGGTTGAGGGGCCCAAGACCGTTGCCTTCCCCGCCCTTGGCCAAGCGCGCATCGACGCCGATCCCGCGGGCCAGCAAGGCAAAGCGCGCCGCCTGCACGTCGCCCCGCTGCAACAGCAATCGCACCCGATCGTTGAGCGCGCTGGCAGTCAGACGATGGTAGCGCTTCTCAATACCGAGGCGCTCGGCACGTTCAAGCACGGCCATCGCCTCGTCATGCCGTCCGCGCGCAGCGGCGAGACGCGCCAGATGCAGCTTGCAGGCCATTTCATGAACGACGAGGCCGCATTCCTCGATGATCTGACGGTGGGTGTGCAACAACCGTTCGGCACCGGCAAGGTCGCTCCATTCATAGAGCAACTCGACCTCGAAGATCGCCACCATTGCTTCGGCATAGGAGCCGGCGCCGAGGACGCGCCGCGCTTCGGCAATCGCGCGCCCGAAATACTGTCCGGCTGCCGAGAGATTGCCGGCCGCCTTCTCGATCAATCCCAAAATCAGGTCCGAATAGACGATGCCGAAAACCGATTGCGCCTGGGCATGGCTGTCGCGCGCTTTCAGGCTGCAGATCCGGGCGCCATCGAGATCGCCGAAGGACAGATGGCAAAAGGCGTTGATGTTGCTCAGCGTGCCTTTGAAGAAGGGCCGGTTCTCGGGCAATTGGTCGAGCCAGATATCGGCAAGCCTTGCTGCCGTGCGCGACCGATCGGCAGCGGAAATGGCACCAACCGTCAGCGTGCAAAGCTCCGCCCGCAGCGCCAAGCGTTCTTCCTGGCTGAGATTGCCGGCGGCCCAGGCGGCGGCAATCGATTCCTTGGCTGCTTTCAACGTTCGCACGGCTTCCTGCGGACGGCTCATATGGAATTGAATCCAGACCTCGGCCATCTGCAGATGCGGCCGCCTGGCGACCAATTCCGGCGGCAACCGACCGAGCCAGGCACGAACCGTGTTCAGATGACTGGCCATGATGAGCGGCATGGCGCAATCCTCGACCAGCATGGCCGCCCGGTCGGCGTCACCCGCTGCCAGCGCATGCGACACGGCTTCGGACGTCAGATTGTTCGCTGAGAGCCAGTCCGCTGCACGCCGATGCAAGTCGGCAGTCTGCTTGCCCCCCTTCTCGCCCAGACGCGATTGCAGGAACTCGGCAAAGAGATGGTGATAGCGGAACCAGTGCCGTTCGCGATCGAGAGGAATGAGAAAGAGGTTCGCCGCCTCGATCATCTGCAGCATGGCGGCACTGTCGTTCCGGCCGAGCACGGCATCGGCGAGCGGTGCGGAAATGCGACTGAGAACCGACGTCCGGATCAGGAAATCACGCAAGTCAGGCGATTGGCGCGCAAGCACATCCTGGGTCAGGAATTCGGCAACGTCGCGGTGACTGCCGGAGAAATTTCGGATGAAATCGGCGCGGCCCGCCGGTTCTTCGAGCGAGAGGGCCGCCAATTGCAAACCGGCCACCCACCCTTCGGTGCGGTGCTGCAGGGTAACGATATCGGCAACCGGCAGATCGCTGAGCTCGGCCGCATCGAACAGGCTCTCGGTTTCCTCGAGCGAGAAACGCAATTGCATGTCGTCAAGGTTGATGAGCTGGCCCTTGACCCGCATATGGGCCAACCCGAATGGCAGCGGCCCGCGCGTCGCCACGACCAGATGGAAGCAAGCCGGCGCGTAAGTGAGGAGCGCATCGAGGAAACGGCAAATCTCAGGCGCCGAGAGGAACTGACAATCGTCGATGACCAGGAACAGCGGCTGGTTGCGGTGCGTCAGGTCATTGACGATGGACGTCAGAACGGAATCGATCGGCAGCACCGGGCTGGATTGCAGGAGCGCCGGCACCTGCTGTGCGATCTGCGGATCGGCACGGCGGATCGCCGCCACCAGATAAGTGAGGAAGCGGCCGATTTCATCATCGTCGCGATCGAGTGCCAGCCAGCCGATGGCGGCATCGCGTTCGCGCAAGGCGGCGATCCATTGCCCCAGAAGCGTACTCTTCCCGAAACCGGGTGGCGCTGAGAGAACCGCCAGCCGCGCCGACAGCGCGCCATCCAATTGGCGCAACAAGCGAGGCCGGGCGATGAGGTCGCTTTTGAGAACCGGTGGGCGCAATTTGGTTTCGATCAGCATGGACGCGATCTTAGCGTCCAATTTCCCTCCGACGGAAGGGTGATTATCCGGCCACGCCGCGGCACATTTCTCGCTCGTTTGTCGCATTTCACCTGCCTTCGCCGGACCACCTTGCTATAGTTGCGGCGATATCGGATTCGACCTTATTTCATCGGGGTTTCCTCATGGTCCGCCTGGCTGCCAATCTCAGCATGATGTTCAATGAATGGGGCTTCATGGATCGCTTCCAGGCAGCAGCCGAGGCGGGCTTTTCCGCCGTCGAATATCTGTTCCCTTACGATTTTTCACCCGACGATATCGCGGCGGCCCTGGTACGGCACAAATTGACCCAGGCCCTGTTCAATCTGCCGCCGGGCGATTGGGCCAAGGGCGATCGCGGCATGGCTTCCATCCCGGCACGACGCGACGAATTCCGCGCCAGTGTCGCGACGGCCCTGCGCTATGCGACGGCAACGGGGGTGAAACGGCTGCACGTCATGAGCGGCCACGGTTCGCGTACCGACAAGGCAGCGGCCGCCGCCTATGCCGATTCGTTGCGCTATGCCTGCGACCAGGTTGGCCCGCACGGCATCGATATCCTCATCGAACCGATCAATGGGCGCGATATGCCGGGATATTTCCTCAATGATTTCAGCTATGCGGCCGATCTCATCGCCGAGCTGGCCCTGCCGAACCTGCGCCTGCAGTTCGACATCTACCACCGGCAGATCCTGCATGGCGATGTGCTGATGGGCCTCAGATCCCTCTTTCCGCTGATCGGTCACGTCCAGATCGCATCTGTGCCGGCGCGCCATGAACCGGGCACCGGCGAGCTGGACGATTTCAGGATTCTCCGGGAGCTTGATGCCTTGGCCTATGCCGGTTTCGTCGGGTGCGAATACCGGCCGGCGGGAAATACCATCGATGGCCTTGGCTGGCGCGCCAGACTCTAGAGACTTGCTCTAGAGTCTGGCTTGAACATCTGATCCTAACCGCGGCCGACGAACGGCATCTGTGTTGCCATCACTGTCATCGTTAGGACATTGGCACTCAAGGGCAGGTTGGCCATATAGGCAACGGCCTCGCCGACATGGCGCGCTTCCATCGTCGCTTCGGCTTTCTTCGACCCATCCGCCTGGAGAGCGCCGGCTTCGATATATTGCGTCATCTCGGTGCTGGCATTGCCGATATCGACCTGTCCGCAGGCGATGTTGAAAGGGCGCCCGTCGAGCGCCGTCGACTTGGTCAGGCCCGTGATGGCGTGCTTCGTCGCCGTATAGGGCGCCGAATTGGGGCGCGGCGTCGTCGCCGAGACTGAGCCGTTATTGATGATGCGCCCACCCTGCGGCGACTGCGCCTTCATGATGCGGAAGGCCTGCTGGGTACAGAAGAAGGCGCCGGTGAGGTTGGATGCAACGACCGCATGCCAATGTTCGGGCGTCAGTTCTTCCATCGGAATGGCGGGCGCCCCGACACCCGCATTGTTGACGAGCACGTCGAGCCTGCCCCAGGCAGCTTTCACCTTGTCGAAGGCGGCGACAACAGCGGCGGGGTCGCTGATATCCGCCGAAATGGCGAGGGTCTTCGTGCCGCTGGGGTCAACTTCCTTGGCAGCCTTTTCGATCACCTCGACACGGCGACCCAGCATTGCGACATGGAAACCGGCGCCGAGCAGCGCCTTGGCGATCGCCTTGCCGACACCGGTGCCAGCACCCGTGACGATGGCCGATTTGATGGTCATGTTCTCTTCCTCAACAGAATGGGCTTACGCGATTTTGCCGCCCAGTTCATCCTCGATATGAACGCGGATGATCTCATCAAACGAATTTTCGGCACGGAAGCCAAGCGAAAGCGCACGCGCCGGATTGAAATCGCTGGGCCAGCCGGCGACGATTTTCTGGATGACCGCATCGGGCTCGCGACGAATGAGCTTTGCGGCCTTTTCGCCGGCAACACGACGCAAGGCTTCGATCTGTTCGCCGACCGTCGCCGAGAGACCCGGCAGGCTGAGGTTGCGGCGCGGCCCCACTTTTTCGAGATCGATCGTCGCCGCATGCATGAGGAAACCGACGGCCGCGCGCGGACTGGCATGCCAGTGGCGGACCTCTTCGGCCACCGGCAACACCGCTTCGATCCCAACCAGGGGCTCGCGCAGGATGTTGGAGAAGAAACCCGACGCCGCCTTGTTGGGCTTACCCGGCCGGATGCAGATGGTGGGCAGCCGGATGCCGATTCCGTCAAAGAAGCCGCGCCGGGAATAGTCGGACAGCAGCAACTCGCCGATCGCCTTCTGCGTGCCGTAGGAAGTGAGCGGCGTGCTGAGGAACGTATCGTCGATCTTGGCCGGGAACGGCGCACCGAAAACGGCAATCGACGATGTGAAGACCAGACGCGGCCGATAGGGCGCCTTCTGCCCCTCGCGGCGTACGGCCTCGAACAGATAGCGCGTACCGTCGAGGTTGATCCGATAGCCTTTCTCGAAATCGGCCTCGGCCTCGCCCGAAACGATGGCGGCGAGATGGAAGATCATGTCCGGTCGCGCGGCGATGAGCTTTTCCGCCTCGCCCGGCTGCGACAGATCCACCGTCAGGGTGGCGACCTTGCCGGTGAAGCCGGCTGGCGCCACCGGGGGGATGACATCGACCAGTGTCAGCGCATCGAGCGCCTTGCCGCCGATACCGCCATCCGCCACCAGCCGGTCGGTCAATTTGCGCCCGACCATGCCCGCGGCGCCGATGATGAGAATATGCATGCTGTACCCTTTATTTTTCGGTCACGATGAGCCGCAGGACGGCATAGGCTGAAAGTTCGATATCCCGGCCGGGAGCCGGGTGCAACCGGTCGAGGCAGGCCGGATCGCCGGCCGCTTCCGGAAAGTTGTCGGCATCGAGCCGGCTGAGGGATGAAACCTCAAAATCCAAAGTGAGCGTCTTGGCGTCGCCTGTCAGGTTGGCGAGCCAGATTTCGGTCCCCTTCGGTGTCGTCACGGCGAGCCCCTGCACCTCACCGGCGCGCGCGATGTCGAGCTGGCGCAACTCCCGCCCCTGCAAGGCGGCAAGGCCGCGCAGCACGTGGAAGGCCGGGAAAAGGCCGCCCTTTCCGTCATAGCCGGGTTGCGGATAGGCAGCATGCGCGTACAGCAGGCCAAAGGGACCGGCGAGACCGCCGAGCGTCACGGCAGACGCACCGCCATAGGCAAAGCGCGCGACATAGCCGAGGTCCCAGGCGGCCCCCAGCAAGCCACGCTGACGCGGATCGTTCCAGTTCATCGCCTGGCGGATATTGTCCGGGTTCTGCTTGGGCTTCTCGCCGTAAGGATTGTCGCGCATGCCGATGGCCGACGGCCCCACCAGCATCGGCTTGCCCGCGGCGATCGCCGCAGCGCTCTGGGCGATGGCCGGAAGGGCCTGCAGGGTCTCGGTGACCGAGCGATCATCCCCCGCATGCACCATCGCGGATGTCGTGAAGCTGACGGCATCAAGGAGATCGACCGGCGGCCGCTTGCGGTTGAGTTCGGTGAAATAGCTGAACATGCCACCACCGAGCCGCGCCTTGGGAAAGGCCTTGCGGGCCGCGCGATAGACAAGCTCGAAAGGTGGGCAAGGCGGCCAGACGCTGCCCGGCAAAGTGCATTTCATATCCGGCGCGGGCGAAACGAGGACCGTCTCGAAAGGCGCGCCGATCTTGGCGACCGCTTCACCCAGCGCGGCAATTTCCGCCTCGGCCGCATCGATGGAGACGATGACCGCTTCCAGCCAGGGCTTGGCGCCCACGACCTTGGCTGCCGCAGCCGCCCGCTGCAAAGTGACGGCGTCGTGGCCACGGCGCCGGTCGAAATGGCAGATGACATGGTTGAGGCCGAGTTTGGAAAGGTCCACCGCCTTGGCGAGAACGGAATCGATATCGTCGGGATCGAGTCCCGCGCCCAGCATCGGCAGGTGATCCGCCTTACCGCCGAGTTTTACCTTGATGGCGCCACCCGAGGCTTCGCCGGACATGCGACCCGTCACCGTCAAGGTCACCGCCTGGTCGATCTCGGTGCCTTTTCCAAGCGTGTAGGGCCAGGGAAGCGCCAAGGGTCGGACATAGGTCTTATAGGAGGCGTCGGTCCAGTTCCGCTGATCCTCCATCTCGAACGTATCGCCCTCCATCAGGCAGCGCACCTTGAGACCCGGCGCCGCTTCATGGGTGAGGGCACGCAAATTCATCATCGGCTGAATGGGGTCGATGATCGCGGGGAAACGGCTCTCAACGACTTTGCCGTCGACATGTTCGATGCTGACAGGAGCACCCGCCACACCATCGATTGGATGCAGGACGACAAAGCCGGTCCGGTTGGTGAGGAAGTCCGTCGCCGCCTTGCCTTTGCCGGCAAAGCGCAACGTTCCGTCGGCACGGCCTTCGATCACCGCCTGATAGTCGAAGGATTGAGCGTCGTCCCCGGCCACGGCATCGTAGGTGACGCGGAAATGGTCGGTCCCTTCGGTGACGGCGAGGTTGGCAATGACGGGATTGTAGGTGCCCCAATCCTTGTCGCGCACGATGAAGGAAACGGCCCGCATGATCTCGATACCGTCATAACGGATGTAGCGCAGATTGCCGGCTTCGAACTCGGCCGTGATCGGCCCGGCGCGCAGCAGGCGCGGCGGTGTCACCGGTTCCTCAGTACCGAAAAGGCGGATGGCGCGGCTCGGATTGTCGCTCATGAGGGTGACCTCGTTCCGGGTTGATCAGCGGCTGGAGCGCCAGTTGATGAGGCGCTCGACCAGCAAGGCGACGATGATGATGGAACCGATGGCGGAGCCTTGCCAGAAGGGCGAAACGCCGAGCAGATTGAGGCCATTGCGGATCATCACCATGATGAGCACGCCGATGAGCGTGCCGATGATGGAACCGCGCCCGCCATAGAGGCTGGCCCCGCCGATCACGACAGCGGCAATGGCATCAAGCTCCATCTGGTTGCCCATCAAGGGATCGGCCGAGAGCAGCTGGGCAATCGAGAAGGTGACGGCGACGGCGGCAAGTGCCGCCGAAAGGATATACGGCAGGATCGAATAGAAGAGCACGTTGAGGCCGGCGGCACGCGCGGCCTCCTTGTTCGACCCGATCGCATAGATGGTGCGCCCACCCTTGGTATAGGTGAGGTAAGCCCAGGCGACGGCATAGAGCGCCAGCAGGAACAGGACGTTGCTGGGGATGCCGAAGATGTCCGTATAGACGATGTTGGAGAGCGATTCCGGAATGTTGGAGATCGCCGTCTGGCCGGAGAAGATATAGGCAAGGCTGCGCGCGATGGCCATGATGCCCAGCGTCACCACGAACGCCGCCAGGCCGAAATAGGCCGTGAGAATGCCGGAGACGAGGCCGATTCCGGCGCCCGTTGCCACGGCACAGAGGATCGCGAGCGGAATCGGCATATGTTGGAGGGCAAGACCCAGCACGATGCCGGTCATGCCGGCGACCGACCCCACCGAGAGATCGATGCCGCCGGTCAGGATCACCAGGGTCATCCCGACCGCGACGATGCCGATCACCACCGACTGATCGAGGATGTTGAAGATATTGTTGGTGGTGAGGAAATAGGGCGACATCAGCGACAGCGCGATGGCAATCACCAGCGCCAACCCCAGCATGCGCACCTCAAGGCGCCGGGTGAGGCTGCCGAAGATGTTGCGCGGGGGATTGCCTTTGGTCGACATGGCGAGATGGCCTTCTGCTTGCGTCAAGTTTTCAGTCTCCGGCATGGAGGGCGGCGACACGGGCGGCGATGAGCTCCGGCGGCGGCAAATCTTCGCCGGCCGGAAGGGTGAGCCCGATCCAGCCCAGATCGTTGCCGCGCCGGCTGCGCATGGGCAGCAGCAGCGTGGCACGGTCGCCGGCAGCCTCCGTCACGAATTGCGGAACGCGGCTTTGAAGGGCCGCTGGAATATGCGTCGCGGCGATGGCACTGGCACGACCGGGGTGGAGGCCTGTGTCGAGAGCACCGGGCGCCTGTGTGGCACCCAGGCAGATCACCTCATCCTCTTCCAGCAGTGCCCAGATTCCGGCGCCACCGTAATCGCGGGTCAGCTGCTTCAGGAAATCCGTGTTGCGCGCCGTCGAGGTTCGCGGAGCGGCAAGAAGCGTGAGCTTTTCCTCGTCAAGAACAGCGGCCGGCAGATCGGCAATGCTGGTCCCGTCACTGATGACAACGACCCGGTCGCTCAGCCCCAGCAGTTCCTCGAAATCCGACGAGATCACGACGACGGCAACGCCGCTCGCGGCGATCTCCCGTAACAAGGCGTAGATCGAGGCGCGGGTGCCGATATCGACGCCCTTCGTCGGCTCGTCGAGAATGAGAATCTTCGGCTCCAGCAGCAGCCAGCGGGCAATGACGACCTTTTGCTGCATGCCGCCGGAAAAAGTCAGGAGATTGGCATCGAGCCGGTCGGCCGGTAGATCGAGGCTGCGGATAAGATGCGCCATGCGCTGCGCCCGCTGCGCGTAGCCAAGACCGAAGCCCTTGTGCTGGCCGATATGGGCGAGCAGCAAATTCTCCCGCACGGTGAGGTCCGGGACAATGCTTTGGAAACGGCGATCTTCCGCAACCAGACCGATGCCGGACTTGACCGCATCGGCCGGCTTCTGCGGCCGGATCTCGCGACCGTCGACCTTGATGATTCCGCCTTGGCGCGGCCGCAGACCGAAGATGGCTTCGGCCGCCTCGGACCGGCCGGCGCCGACCAGGCCACCGAGGCCCAAAATCTCGCCGCGGCGAACCGCAAAGGAAATGTCGCGCACGGCGGGCGCCGCCGCAAGATGCTCGATTTCAAAGACGGTCGGCGCGGAATGGGCCGGTTCGGCACGCTCCTGTCGGGCATAGACACTGCCGATCTCCTGCCCGACCATGTGGCGAATGATATCGGATTGCGTCAGGCTCGCCGTCGGCAAGGCATTCGCCACGGTGCGGCCTTCACGCATGATGGTGACGCGGTCGGTGATCGCGAAGACTTCTTCCAACCGGTGCGAAACGAAAATCAATGCACGATTGTCGCTGCGCAATCGCGACATGATGTCGAACAGGCGCTCAACCTCGCTGGGGCTCAGCGACGCAGTCGGTTCATCGAAAATGAGAAGATTGGCATCAAGCGCCAGCGCCTTGGCGATCTCGACCAACTGGCGCTGGGCCGCCGACAGACGCCGTACTTCCTGATCGAGTGGCAGGACATGCTCATGCCCGAGACGGGCAAGGATCTCGCCTGCACGCTTGCGCAATGTGGCATATGAAAGCCTGCCACCACGGCCGAGCTCAGGGAGAAAGATGTTTTCGAGGACCGACAGATCGGGCGCGAGGCTGGTTTCCTGCGCCACCAGCACGATACCGGCACGCAGCGCATCACGGGTCGAGTGCGCTTCATATGGCGCACCGCGATAGGTGATCTCGCCCGAATCGCGGCGAATATGACAGGTGATGACGCGAGAGAGAGTTGATTTGCCGGCACCATTGGCACCGAGGAGGCCGTGAACTTCGCCGGCACGGAGTTCCAACTGCGCATCGACCAGCGCACGCGTGCGCCCAAAGCTCTTCGCCACATGGCGGGCTTCCAGAACGATATCGGTGGGGTTCGGCAGAGCGGCAGTCAATTCTTCATTCCTGGCCGTGGTCTTCAAAGATGTTCGAGCAAAGAGAAAAAAGGATCAAGACCGGCCGAAGGATTTCGCCCTAGACCGGTCTTGATGGGAGGTCGCCAGGTAGTTACTGCACTTCGTTCGCGAAGACGGTTTCCTTCACCGTCGGCAGCAATTCGTCGATGTTCTTGCTGGTAACGACCAGGATCGGCACCAGGATTTCCTTTTCCGGCGCGCCGCCTTCAAGATGCGTGAAGAGGGCTTCGGCCGACTTCTCGCCCATCAGGAACGGCTGCTGCATACCGGAGACGACGAGCTCGCCCGATTTCAGCAGCGGCACGAACTCGGGAATGCCGTCGAAGGCCGCAACGGCCACTTCACCCGTACGACGCGCTGCTTTGATGGCGCGCAAGGCACCGATCGCCGGCTGGTCGGTCTGGATGAACATGCCGCGCATATTCGGATTGGCGGTCAACATGTCCTGGGTGAATTTGAAGGTCTCGTCGGCGGTGTAGGATTGCATCTGCTGCAAACCGGCATCACCGGCAATACCGGCGGCCGTGATCGCATCCTTGAAACCCTTGGTCCGGGCCTGACCGTTCTTGCGGGCCTGCGAGATCGACACGATGCCGACCGAGCCGTCCTGCCAGCCTTTTTCCTTCATGATCTCGCCCAACGCTTTGCCGACGCCGTTGGCGCCTTCATAATTGTCCGAGATGATGAACGAGACATAGTCGCCGCTGTTGGTGCCGATATCCGCGATGACGACCGGAATATTGGCTTCCTTGGCGAGCTGCAGGACGGCGGGTGCCGTCGAGCTGTCGGTCGGCGAGATGACGATGCCGGCAACACCGCGGGCGATCGAATCCTGCGCGTTTTTCAGCTGCTCCTGCGCGCTGTTATGCGAATCCAGCGCCTGGAATCCATAACCCTTGTCCTTGGCGATCTTCTCGACGCCCTTCGACAGGTAACGCCAGAACGGCAGGTCGAGCCCCGGCGTCAGATAGACGATTTCCTTGCTTTCGGCGAATGCCGGCATCGAGCCGCCGAAATTGGCCGCAGCGACAACAGCGGCAGCGGTTGCCATGCCGATAAATGAACGACGCTTCATAGTTTTACTCCTCCCGATTTGCCGCGTTTATGATGTGTGCGGCGGTTGCTTGGTGATGGCGATGAAAGGCCGGCGCCGCTCGTCAGGCGTCGGTGTCACCTCCTGCCTTCTTTGGCTTGCGCGGGGCATTGGCCGCAGTCGACAGAATGGAACGCGTGGTGGTGTAGATGCGGTCGAGGTGATGACCGAAAGCCGTCAACACCGCTGCACGATCATGGCGCTCGAGCGCATCAACGATCGCGGCGTGCTCTTGATAGCTCTTTTTGATGGCGCCACCGTGCGCCAGCACGCGGCGCCGGTAATCCATCATGTAGGTGTAGAGATCGGTCACCAGATCAGCGAGCAACGGATTTCCGCAAGCACGATAAATGGTGACGTGAAACTCACGGTCGCAGATCAGAAACTTGACGGGATCGTCGAAACACTCCGCCTGCGCGCTCAATGAATTGCGCAACCGCTCCAATGCCTCGTCAGTGATGAATTCGGCGGCGTCGCTCACCACCTGACGCTCGATCAGCAGACGGGTCGCGTGAATCGTCTCAAGATCGTAGCTGTTGATCACCGCATGTTGTGCCACGCCGACATGGAATCCGTTGAGGTCGGTGCTGATCACCCGCGTACGGGCGCCTTGACTGACCTCGACCACGCCGCGCGCGGCAAGGATTTGGATAGCACCGCGCACGGTTTCGCGGCTGACGTCGAGTGACGTCGCCAGTTCGCGTTCGCTGGGGAGTTCGTCATCAATGTGGAGAACGCCCGAAGCAATGAGGGCGGCGATCTTGTCGCTGATGATGTCCTTGGCAGTCCGCTTGGTCAGGCTCTTGCGCAGATCCTTCGCCTCGGCCAGCAGCACACGATTGGTATCGAGCGCCATCATGTCGCCATTCCCCCGCCCAGATGCGGCAATTGCTTCGGCCGCTTGTAAACTGTATTGCTGGTCTGATAACCAGACCAGTTGAAGCTAATGGCTGGACGGGCATCGAGTCAAGCCGGGCTGTGGCGGCGACGGCCCTCTCAGTCTTTATTCATTTTATTCAAGCGGTTAGAATAAATCCGAGGAGATAGAGACATGTTGCTGGGTGCAGTCGCGGACGATCTGACCGGAGCCACCGATCTGGCGCTGACCCTGGCACGCGGCGGCATGCGCACGGTTCAGGTCATGGGGACCCCAGCCCCGGATCTCGACCTTTCCGGCGTCGATGCCCTGGTGATCGCCTTGAAATCGCGCACCATTCCGGCGCCGGCCGCGGTCGCACAATCGCTTGCCGCGGCCCGAGCCCTTGAGGCGCTGGGCGCCCGGCAGATCATCTTCAAATACTGCTCCACCTTCGATTCGACGCCAGATGGCAATATCGGCCCGGTGGCTGATGCGTTGCTCGATCTGCTGCAGACGCCGCTCACCATCGCCTGCCCGGCCTTTCCCACCAACAAGCGCACGATCTATCAGGGGCATCTCTTTGTCGGCGACCTGCTGCTCTCCGACAGTCCGATGAAGGATCATCCGCTGACGCCAATGCGCGATGCCAATCTGGTGCGCGTGCTTGGCGCCCAGACCAAGCGCAAGGTCGGCCTGGTCCCCTACCAGATTGTCGCCGCGGGTGCCGACGCGATCAAATCCGCTTTCGAGAGAGCGACGGGCGATGGAATTTCTCACCTCGTCGTCGATGCCATCAGCGATGCCGACCTTCATGCCATCGGCGCTGCCGTCTCAGACTTGCCGCTCATCACCGGCGGATCCGGCATTGCCCTCGGCCTGCCGGAAAATTTCCGGCGCCAGGGCCTGCTCGCCCAACGTCAAGGCGATACCGATTTTCGCGCGCCGCATGGCCGGCGCGTGATCCTGGCCGGATCCTGCTCTGCGATGACACGGCAACAGGTGGCAGCGGCCCAAGCGGCCGGCTGCCCCAGTTTCCGCATCGATCCGCTGGCGATTGCTGCCGGCAAGCTTAGTGCCGCCGATATCGTCAATTGGGTCGTTGGCCAGAACAATGTCGACAAGCCGCCACTGGTCTACTCAAGCGCCGACCCGGCGGAGGTTGAGGCGATCCAGGGGCAATTGGGCCGGACTGAGGCCGGCGAAAGCGTCGAACATTTGCTGGGCGAGGTTGCCGTAAGGCTGCGCGACATCGGCTTTATCGAATTCCTGATTGCCGGCGGCGAGACGTCAGGCGCGGTCGTCGGTGCTTTGGGCGTTGCGGCCCTGCGGATCGGTCCCGAAATCGACCCTGGCGTTCCCTGGACCGTGAGCCTTTGCAAGCAGCCATTGGCGCTGGCGCTGAAATCGGGCAATTTCGGTGCGGTCGACTTCTTTCTCAAGGCCTGGGGCAAATTGCCATGACCGCCGTTCTCCGTGAAGAGACCCGACAACGCGACGCTATCGTACGCATCGGCAAGTCCTTGTTCGATCGTGGCCTAACCTTCGGCTCGACCGGTAACATCAGCGTGCGCCTGGGCGATGGGACGATTCTGGCAACGCCAACCAACGCATCCTTGGGCGATCTGGATCCGGCGCGCCTGTCACATCTGGATGCCGAGTGCGGACACTTGTCGGGTGATCAGCCGACCAAAGAGGCCTTCCTGCATCATTGCGTCTATTGCGCCAGGTCTGCAGCGGGCGCCGTCGTTCATCTTCATTCGACGCATTCGGTGGCCGTGAGCATCCTGGCCGAGATCGACCCCGAAGATGTGCTGCCACCCCTCACCGCCTACTACGTGATGCGCGTCGGAAAACTGCCGCTGGTACCCTATTTCGCACCGGGCGACCGGGCGCTTGCAGAGGCGGTTCTGGCGCGGATCGGCAAGGCCCATGCCGTGCTGCTCGCCAATCACGGGCCGGTCGTGGCAGGCAAGACTCTTGCCGACGCACAATATGCGACCGAGGAACTTGAGGAGACAGCCAAGCTCTTTTTGATGCTACAGGGGCGAAGGCTGCGCCCTCTGACGGCCGAGCAAGCCGACGCTCTGCGCCCGAAAGACTGAGCGATCAGCGAGAGGCGAGTTGGCTTTCGAGCGACGTCCAATCGGACGCTACGTCCACGACAGCCGGCGCCAGCACATTCTCCGTCCAGGCATAAAGGCAAAGCAACGGCACGTCTTGGACCAGCGTTGCATGGACACGATTCGGCTCGTTCCAGATGACGGCACCGGCCGCCTTTTCTTGCCATTTGCTATCCACGCCAAAGCGCCAGTAGCTGGGACCGGTGAGCGGTAGATAGAGTTCCCGCGCCGGGTGATGATGATCGCGATAGAGCGTATGCGGGGCGATCAGCAGGAAACCGAGATCGACATCACGGTGCCAGTTCGGATCAGCATCCGCAATGAGGCTCGCATAGGCATGGCGGCGCGGAAAAGCCGTGCCGATTGTCCCGGGCGCATAGGCGCCATAACTTTCCCAGTGCAGGTTTGACCGACCGATGAGTGCCGCCAAGGCAGCGCCTGGACCGGCATGGGCCACGGATAGCGCTTCGGACAGGTAGCCGCAGAGCGGCTGGTTGGGTGGACGTTGTGCAATGGCGACAGCCAAGTCGCCCACATCGTGCAATCGGGCGCGCACCTCGTTCAATCCCGGCGCACCGCCAGCCTGCTCCAAAAACGCCCCTATCCCTTGCCACAATTCCGCATTCGACACGACACCCCTCCCCGCTTTAGCGCAAGGCTAGCCGAGATCATGCCTGCGGGGCAATTCGCCCTGCTATCGACGGTCAGGTTTTGTTCAGTCGCCGCCAAGCAAGGGGTAGAAATTCTTCAACCTGCCATAGAGGTCGCGCCAGAGACGGTATTTGTGATCGAGCTGGCGGTGGCGCTGCGGATCGGGCTGGAACGTCCGGCCGGGCGAAACGTAGGTGGCAATCGCCGACCAATCCTTGATGGCACCAATGCCAATTCCAGCGACAAAGGCGGCACCGAGTGAGGAGCCCGGGTGACGATCGACACGGGTGACCGGCAGGTCCAGTGCATCGGCCGCAATCTGCAACCACAGATCGCTTGCCGCCCCACCATCCGCCGCGAAGACGCGCGTCGTGGCAAGGCCCAGTTCGTGGAAAGTCTCGACATGATGGCGGAATCCGAAGACGACGCCCTCAAGAGCTGCGCGCCAGACATGCCGGATGTCATGGTTGAGGCCGAGACCGACCAGCGTGCCACGTGCATGCGGATCCATCAGCGGTGTCTTCTCGCCGAGAAAATAGGGCAAGAACAGAACCGCACTGTCCGCCGGTACCGACAAGGTCTCGCGGTCAAGATATTGGTGGGCTGAGAGGCCGGCGACCTTCGCTTGTTCCCGGGCGCCGCCACCCCAATTGGCGATCACCCAGTTGAGGAAGCTGCCGCTCGAGGCCATGCAGCCGTTGGGAAAATAGAGACCCGGCACGATATGGTAGTCCAGAAAGAGACGTCGGTCCGCGACCGGCTTGTCGGAAGAAAGCAGAATATCGCCGGCACCACCAAACTTCAGCACCAGATCGCCGTTGCGTGAAGCGCCGCAGACAAAAGCCGAGGCAACATGATCGGCGCAACCGGCAACGACTGGCGTCCCCGCCACCAATCCCGTATGGGCGGCGGCCGCTGCCGTCACCTCACCCACCACGTCATGGCTCTTGCGGATCGGCGCCAGCAGACTGGAATCGATACCGGCAAGGCCCACCAATGCCGGATGGTAGCGACCCGTCGCCAGTTCGACGAAGCCGGACTCAAGCGCCCAATTGTGCTCCACCTGGATCGTGCCCGTCAGGCATGAAGTGATGAAGTCGGACGCGCCGACCACATGCCGCGCCCTGGCAAAGTGTTGCGGCTCATGTGCGCGAAGCCACATCAGCTTTGGTCCCACCAGCTGCTGGCTGTAACCGACACCGGAGAGCGCCAGGAAATCCGCCTCGTTCATACCCGCGGCGAAGGCGCCCAGCTCTTTGACGGCCCGGGCGTCGTTCTGCTGGATGCTGCGCCGGAGCGGACGGCCGGCTTCGTCAAGCAGGATCACCGTCGGCAACATGCCGGTGACACCGACAGCTGCAATGTCCTTGGCGGCGATACCCGTCTTGGCAAGGAGTGCGCGGCAGATCGCTCCCACATTCTCCCACCATTGCGCGGGATCCTCCTCCGACCAATTGGGATGGTCGGAATGAAGCGTCACCGGACGGCTTTCGACCCCCAGGCTGTTGCCTTCGGCATCGATCACGATGCCGATGGTCGAGGTCGTGCCGATATCGAGGCCAAGAAGGTAGGGCATGGGCGCGATCTCAGCGGATCTTGCGCACCTTGTCCATGAAGCGGCTGACGCGCGCCTTGTCGACCGCCTTCCAGGTGTCGCCATCGACCTTGAAATGGGTACCGATCACGGCGCCGTCGGCGATCGCCAGAATATCCGCCACATTGTCGATATTGACGCCGGTATTGGCAAAAACGGGGGTATCAGGCAGCACGTCTTTGACCACCTTGAGATTGCCGGTTTCGACTGCTTGGCCCGTCATCGGCCCGGAAACCAGCACGACATCGGCGAGCGAGGAGAAGACGGCGCTCTTGGCGCGCGCCGCGATCGACCGGTCGCCGACCGGCGAGGCAAATTCGGCGTTGATGTTGTACATCAGCTTCATGTCGCCGCGGTCGCAATCGGCGCGCAAGCGAACGGCCGTCGCCGCATCCGGCGCCCACAGACCCATATCTGAATCATAAACACCGGTGAAGATTTCGCGCACGAAGCGGGCACCGCTGGCGACTCCCAAGGAAACGCTCGCGACCGGGTCCCACAAATAATTCACGCCGAAGGGAATCTTGATCTGGCGCTTCAGTTCGCCCACGGCAAAGGACATGGCGGCGAGTGAAATCGGCGACGCCTTGAGAAGATAGGGCCGGTCGCCTTCGTTGCCGAACATGACGGCATCGACGCCGCCTTCCTGCAGCGCCGCAATATCGGCGGCGGCTGCGTCGATCAGCTTCTGCATGCCGCCCTTCTTGTCATAGAGCGGCGAGCCCGGCAGGGGGCCGAAATGGATCATGGCGATGATAGGCTTGTTGCTGCCGAAGGTTGTCTTGATCATGATCTGCTCTCTGCTTTCAATGTGTATGTCAGGCGATCTGCGGGCGCGCCAACGCGACACCGCTCTCAGCATCAAAGAGATGCATTTGGGTAAGATCGTAGTGGAGGGTCAGCATTTCTCCCGGCCGAGCCAGGAAATCGCGCGGCATGCGTGCCTGGATTTCCGGTCCGCCAGGGCCGCCGAGTTCGGCCACCAGGATCACTTCCGGCCCTAGCAGTTCGACGGCGACTGCCTGGACGGCGACGGGGCTCGATCGGTTGATGATGGGACTCAAGTGAAAATCCTCAGGCCGCAAGCCGACCGTGACGTTGCCATCGGCATGACTGGCATAGGCCGCACGGAATGCCGCCGGGACCGGCATGCGCGCGGCACCGACCACAGCCGCCAGATCCCCTTGTCCTTCGCCTTCAAGCCGGCCGGCGATCAGATTCATCGGCGGGCTGGCGAGGAAGCCGGCAACAAAGGTATTGACCGGGTTGCGATAGACGTCGAGCGGCGCGCCAACCTGGACGATATGGCCGTCCTTCATGATGCAGATGCGTTGCCCCATCGTCATCGCCTCGATCTGATCATGTGTCACATGAATGATCGTGGTGCCGACCTTGTGATGCAGTTTGATGAGTTCGGTACGCATCGCTGCGCGCAGCTTGGCATCGAGGTTGGAAAGCGGCTCATCGAGCAGGAAGGCCTGCGGCTCGCGCACCAGGGCGCGCCCCAGGGCAACGCGCTGGCGCTGGCCGCCGGAGAGCTGTGCCGGCTTGCGGTCGAGCAGTGGCCCGATGCCGAGCATTTCGGAAATCGCCTTGATGCGGCGCTCGATCTCGCCGGCGGCAATGCCGCGCAGCTTCAAACCGAAGCCCAGATTGCCGGCGACCGTCATATGCGGATAAAGCGCATAGTTCTGGAAGACGATGGCAATGTCGCGATCGGCCGGATCGACATCGTTCATCCGCTTGCTGCCGATGAGAAGGTCCCCCTTGGTGATCGATTCCAGGCCGCCGATCATGCGCAAAGTCGTCGACTTGCCGCAGCCGGATGGGCCGAGGAAGATCATGAACTCGCCGTCCTTGATCTCCAGGCTGATATCGTCGACGGCGACGACCGATCCGCCATAGACCTTGCTGATATTCTTCAACTCAATGCCGGCCATCGGCTGTCACCCTCAGTTCAACGAACGCATATAGCGATAGAGATAGGCCGTGAGGCCCAGGATGGCGGTCAGCAGGATGATCGACATGGCGGATGCCTCGCCGATGTTCAGGCTGACGAAAGCCGTGCGGTAGATGAAATAGCTGACGAGATCGGTGGCCGTCCCCGGCCCGCCGCGCGTCATGATGTAGATGAGGTCGTAGGTCTTCACCGCGAAGATGAGGCGAATGAGCAGGGTCACCACGATGACCGTGCGCATCATCGGCAGGGTGATGTGGATGAAGCATTGAAAAGCATTGGCCCCGTCGACCCGCGCCGCCTCGTAAGGTTCTTTCGGCAACGACGAAAGACCCGCCAGCAGCAGCACGATCATGAACGAGACCTGATGCCAGATATCGACCAGAATGATGGTCCAGATGGCAATCTTGGTGTCGCCCAGCCAGTTGACCGGCGAAATGCCGACGGTGCTGAGCAGATAGTTCACGATGCCGAGATTGGGATGCAGGAACATGCGCCAGATGAGGCCGACGATGACCGGGTTCATCAGCAGCGGACACAGTAGGATCGCGTAATAGACCGGTTTGAAGCGTTCGACCTTGTTGAGCATCAAGGCGACGCCGAAACCGATCACAAACTCCAGTAACACCACGCCGATAACGAAGCGCGCGGTCAGCCAGATCGCGTGGCGGAACTCGGCATCGGCCAGGGCCAGTTTGAAATTGGTCAGGCCCGTGAAGATGTCGAAGTTGGGCGCGATCAGCGTGTATTCGTGAAGCGACGTGAAGAGAGCCGAGAGAACGGGAAAGAGAATGATGAGAAAGAGAGCCGTCAGGCTGGGCGCCGCCATGGCGTAGCCAAATCGGCGATCGCGCCGATCGGCCACCGTGTCGGTCGTTCCCAGCCTGACCATCATGCTTCTTCCCCGTCCCAATCGTCTCGGTTACTGCAGCTTGCCGTCTTTCTTGGCGAGTTCGGTGAACTCGACCTCGATCGCAGCCAAGGCATCCTGCGGGCTCTTTTCGCCGGCAACAGCAAGGCTCAGCTCACGGCCCAGCACTTCGACCAGCTGCGGCGTGTAGGTGAAGACCGCAAAATTGTGGCTGGTGAGCAGCAGCTGCTTGAGAGCAGCGGCATAGGGGTATTTTGCCAGAACTTCGGGATCGTCGAAGACGTCGGTACGGGTCGGCGAACCGCCCTGCAACGCGCGCTTCTTGGCAATTTCCTTCGACTCCACCCATTTCAGGAACTTCCAGGCGGCATCCGGATTGGGGCTCGATTTCGGAATGGCCCAGCCCCAGGCACCGTTGAGGCTGCCGCCCTTGTCCGGCGAGACACCCGGCACCGGCATGATCTCCACCTTGCCGACGACGGCCGACTTGCTGGGATCGTCATAAGCGGCACGGAAGAAGTTATAGGTGATGTAGCTATAGGCCTTGCCCTGCGCCATCACGTTGAAGGCTTCATCGAACCCGAAGCTCGCCGAACCGACCGGGCCATACTTGTTGACGTTGGCGGCGTATTGCTCGATCGCCTTGACGCCCGCTTCCGTGTTAAGCGTCGGCTTCCAATTGGCGTCGTGATACTCGCCGCCATTGGCAAAGAGATAGTTCGACCATTCCATAGCGATCGGATCCGGGCGCAGGCCCTGATTGACGACGCCGTAGAAGCCATCCTTGGTGAAGAACTCAACCTGCTTCAGATACTCGTCCCAGGTTTGCGGGACGCGCAGGTCCATGCTGTATTTGGCCTTGAAATCAGCCTGGTTCTTCGCATCGGCGAGGAGATCGGTACGATAGGTGAGGCCCATCGCGTAATTGTAGAAGGGCAGCATATAGGTGGTGCCGTCGACCTTGCCGACGAGATCCATCAATGCCGGGATATAGACCGAGGTATCGATATTGTCGGCCTTGATCCGGTCGTCGAGCGGCTGCATCCAGCCGGCTTTGGCGAATTCGCCGACCCAGTAGAAATCGACGACGATGGCCGAATAGCTGCCCTTGGGGGCGACCAGCTGCGGCACCAGCTTGGTGTGCATTTCAGCATAGTTGACGACTTCGAGATTGACGTCGATCCCGGTTTCCTTGGTGAATTCCGGCACCAGCGTCTTTACATATTCCGTATCCGGCACGCCTTCCATCAGAATGCTCACCGTTTCGGCGGATGCCGACCCGATGAAGCCAAGGGCCATGACGGAGCCCAGCAGCAATTTCTTCAGCATGTTCCAACCTCCCTTATTATGAGCCCAGATGGGATGCACTTCGGCCAGTCACTTCAGGGCGCCCAGTGACAGACCTTTGATCAGATATTTGCGCAGGAACGGCAGCAGCGCGAAAACCGGCAACAGCGAAACGACGGTCGCCGCCGCAAGCGGTGCGATCTCGACGCCGGCATGGGTTTCCATGCTGGCAAGCCCGATGGGCAGTGTCTGGCTGTCGGCGCCGGACAGCACCAGCGCGAACAAGAACTCGTTCCAGCTGAGAATGAATCCGAGAAGGCCCGCCGCCAGAATGCCAGGTGCCGCAACCGGCACGGCGATTTTGATGAAGGCCTGCCAGCGCGTTGCCCCATCGATGCGCGCTGCCTCTTCCAGGCTCGCTGAATCGCCCTCGAAGAAGGAGACCAGCATCCAGGCAAGAAACGGCAGGCTGATGGTGAGGTGGGAGAGAATAAGCCCCAGATGCGTCTGCATGAGGCCGGTGTTGAAAAAGAGCGTGAAGAGCGGCAGCACCAGGATGATCGGCGGCAGCATCTGGCTGGCCAGCACACCGAGGCGCAGGAAGGCGCCGCCGGTGTTGAAGCGGGCGAAGGCGTAGGCCATGCAAGTGGCGAGCGGCAGGGCGATTGCCGTCGAAGCCAGTGCCACGATCAGGCTGTTGAGGAACCAGCGCTCGAACGGATAGGTCGAGAAGATCTCGACATAGTTCTCAAGGCCGATATGGCCGATTTCCGGCGGAATCTTGTAGGCCGTGAGCTTGTCGGTAAGGCTGACACGCACCACCCAGACGAGCGGCAGCAGGATCGCAAGCGAGAAGACCGAGAGAATGATGTGTGGAACGGTTTGCCGCCAGCTCGGTCGCATGCGCCTGATCCTCAATCCATCCGCACGCCGCCGGTGACATTAAGCGCTTCTCCCGTGATGAAACCGGCCAAGTCGCTCGCCAAGAACAGAACCGTCTTGGCGACATCGTCCGGTTCTTCGAGGCGCCCGAGCGGTGTCTGGTTGACGTAATCGTCGATGACCGCCTGGGGTGACATCGACCGCAGCTGCGCCTCCCATTCGACTTCCCGCGACTGCATCCCTGTCTTGACGAAGCCCGGGCAGACGCAATTGACGCGGATGCCGTGGGGCGCCATCTCGCGCGCCAAGGCCTGGGTGAAGCCGACGACGGCAAACTTGCTGGCCGAATAATGCGCCAGCCACGGCGCGCCCCATTTGCCGGCAAGCGATGCTGTATTGACGATGACGCCCTGCCGCTTCTCGGCCAGGAAATGCTTCACCGCCGCTTGGTTCGTGAAGAAAATGCCCTTGGCATTGACGTCGAAATTGAAATCCCAATCCGATTCCTCAAGATCGACGACGAGTTTCATCGACGATACGCCGGCATTGGCGGCAAGGATATCGTAGCCGCCGAAAGCGGCGATGACGTCGGCAAAGGCGCGCTCGACACTGGCGCGGTCGCGCACGTCGATCTTCACACCCATATGCTGTGGTCCCAAGGAGGCGGCCGCTTTGACGGCGCCGGCCTCGTCGAGATCGGCAATGGCGACGCGCATCCCAGCGGCCTGAAATTGCCGCGCGATGGCCAAACCGATGCCGGTGGCGCCGCCCGTGACGATGGCGCGCTTGCCCGCAAGATCCTTCAGCATCCCTGTCATGCCTTTCGTTTTCGATCATACTCGATCGATTTCGATCATCCTAGACTCACTTCAGCGATCGACGCAAGGGGTTCGGACTGGATTTTTGCGCTCGATCGACTAGTATGATCGAAAACGATCACAACCAGACGTTTCTGCCGCATGTCGGAAAGTGCCAAAACATCCTCTGGTCGGTCGCCCCTTGGGCTCCGCGACAACCTGTTGCGCGACTTCGTCGAGAAGCGCGGGTTCGCGACAGTGAGCGACATCGCGGCCGAACTCGGCGTCTCGGAAATCACCGTCCGGCGCGACCTCACTCGCCTGGAAAGCCAAGGCTTCCTCACCCGCACACATGGCGGAGCCCTGGTGGGCAAGCCGGCGGATGAGGAATTGTTCGACAGCGACGAGCCCAGCTTTGAAGCGCGGCGGCGGCGCAATGCCGATGCCAAGACCCGCATTGGTGCCGCAGCCGCAAGGCTGGTGCGGCCCGGCGCCACTATCGGCATTGATGTCGGCTCGACCGCGCTCGAAGTAGCGCGCCACCTCATCGACCGGGATGGCATCAAGATCTTCACCAACAGCGTGCGGGCGGCGACCCTGCTATCCGACGGCCCCTCCCCGGTCTATTTGCCGGGCGGCCAGCTACGCTCGAAGGAACTCTCCGTTTACGGCTCGATCGCCATCGCCCAATTGCGGGAATTCTGGTTCGATCTCGCCTTCATCGGCTTTTCCGGCCTCACCGATCAGGGGCTGTTCGACTATTCGCTGGAGGATACCGAGATCAAGCGCGTCTATATCGAACGGGCGGCGCAAATCGTGGCCTTGTGCGATTCGTCGAAGTTCGGCCGCCTGTCGATGGCACGGGTGGGCACGCTGGAGGAAGTCGATATTCTCATTACCGACGCGGCGCCGCCCGAGGGGCTGCAAAGCGTCCTTGAACAGGCCGGTGTCACCGTCCTGGTTGCCGAAGGCAGCGACTAGCGGAGAACCACCTTACTGGAAACCCCAGGCTCTCGCCTGTTTGAGGCAAGCCTCATGGGTCTCGACCGCGGCACAGGTTGAAAGACCGCGCAGCGACATGGCAGCTGTTGCATGGGCCAGTTCCAGCGCCGCCGAGACCGCCCACCCTTCGTGAATGCCGTAAAGGAGGCCGGCGGCAAAGGCGTCGCCGGCACCGTTGGCGCTCACCACCTCACGCGGCGGGATCTTGACCGATCGCGCCTCGGTCACTGTGCCGTTCCGATCCACCGCGACCGCTCCGGCCGGGAAATGCACGACGACCAGGCGCATGGCGCCTGCCAGCAACACCTGACGCGCGGCCTCGGTGCACGCCATGACGGATGCCGCCCCATTCTCACCAGTGTGCGTGCCGGCCAAGGCGCCGATCTCAAAATCATTGACGATGAGATAATCGAGATAGGGCAGACAGGGACGCACGAGCGCCGCGATCCGCTCCGGCGCGATGCTGAAGAGTTCAAGATTGGTCTCCAGTCCCCCGGCCCGCGCGCGCTTCAGTACCGTCACCCAGCCATTGGCATCGCCGCCCGAGGACTGATCCATCAGCCGATGCGCACCGGGCAAACCCAGATGCAGGATGCGCGCGGTGACATCGGCAAAGTCGAAATGCTCCGGCGTCAACAGCGCTCCGGTCCCTTGGAAGAAGATATGCGTCCTCCTCCCGTTGTCGCGCGAAACATAGGCGTCGGTGAATTGCGTGGCCGCCGCGCGTGTCATCTTGAGGCGCGTGCGATCTATGCCATGCGCGTCCGCCTGCGCCAGCAGAAAGCGCCCATCCTCGTCATCGCCGACGAGACCGATTGTTGCCACGGGAAATTTCGGATCGAGCTTGCGGATATCGATTGCAAGGTTGCAGCCGGACCCGCCACCATAGAGTTCCGTGAAGAGGATTTCGGCAACGCCATCTTCATCAGGCCACGCATCGATCGCCCGGTTGCGGTCGACGCACCAGGTACCGCCGGTCACAATGCCGCGCCGAGACGATGCCATGCCTCTTCTCTACTATCGCCCCACGCCAATTTCCAGACCCGGCTGATCAAGCAGCTGCCTTAAGAGGTCCTTCGGTCACAGTAAGATCATCCTCCAGCGACCGGGTCGGCTTCATGCCGCCCTTGGCCAGCGCCCCGTGATAGGCTTTGACGGCCTCCTGCGGCGACAGCGTCCCTTCGGCCACTTGGCGCATACAGGCCACCATTGCCAACGGATCCTCGGCAAGATTGATCTTCCGCCCGAAGAGAGCCACCCGGGCGCCATACTTCTCGGCCTGCGACAACAGTTCGAAGCAGTCCCGGGTCGTCCCGGCACCACCGCCAAGGACACCGATGACGAGGCCAGCATCATACCCGGCCAGTTCCTCCAATGCCTTCGGGCCGTTATAGGCGACCTTCAGGAAGAGCGGCCGGTCGACGCTCACAACGCCAGCAAGGCAGCGCACGATACAGTCATTGACGTAGTGCGGCATGATGTCGGGGCTGATGTCACGACCGGCATTGGGATTGAAGACTTCGAGGAAATATTTGAATCCGTGCCTCGACGCATCGGCCCGGAACTCGGCAAAGGCTTCCAGAGACCTTAGATCGGCCTCGAGATCATTGTTGAAGGTGATCGAATAGAGGCCAAGATCGGTCCCAGTCCGTAAGTCCCCGGATGAACCGCCTTGCATGACGCGCGCAAGCGAGGCCGAGCGGAACGGCCGCGATGGCGATTTGTTGTAGGTGCCGCCGCGCACGACCCAGATATCGCTGGTGTCGTTGGCACGGATCGCCGGCTTAACCTTGCTGCCCTTGAAAAGCCCTTCGCCGGCCAGCGTTTCCAGATTCGACGCCGACATCAGCATGATGTCGACAATATCCTGTCGCACGATGGCACGGATCTGGTCGAGGAATTCAGAACGATTGCGATAACGCGACCAGCTTCCATCCTTCTGCCGCAATGGTCCGGTCGAAACTAGGCTCGGCCCCATATCGCCATCCTTCGCGTCGGCGATGATGAAGTCGCTGCGCCGGTACTGGCCGGCGCGGATGCGTGCCAGCTTTTCGTCCATGCGACTGGTCATGTCGGCCACCTCATTCCTGGGCAATCCTGCGAAGCTCGGGCAGCACGCGGGAAAGATCGGTTTGCGGCTCGACCCCGCCAAAGCCCCGATAAAGGGATCGGAATATGGCATATAGCCGTTCATAGACCGGCTGCGACGCCGGCTCGGGCCGATAGACCTTGAACGGTAGACACATTGCCTGCTGCGCCGCGCCGAGATCGGGCTGGACGCCGGCAGCAAGGCTCGCAAAGATTCCAGCACCGAACCCGGTCGGCACGCCGGCCGGCACCAGCACCGGCTTGCCGAGCACATTGGCATAGATCTGGTTGAGCACGGGGTTGTGCTGCGGGATGCCGCCGCTATTGATGATGCGCTCGATCGGCACGCCACCCTCGGCCATACGTTCCAGGATAAGTCGTGTATGAAAAGCAGTGCCTTCGATCGCGGCGAACAATTCGTCCTGTGCCGTGTGCAGCAGGTTCCAGCCCAAGGTGACGCCGCCGAGATCCGGCCGCACCAGCACGGTCCGATCACCATTGTCCCAGGTCAGGCGCAGCAGGCCGGTCTGGCCGGCGCGATACTTTTCCAGCCCTTGCGCAAGCTCGGCGATGCGCGTGTTGGCGCGCCGGGCGATCGCATCGAAAATATCGCCCGTTGCCGAGAGGCCTGCTTCGATTCCCATCAATTTGGGGTCGACGCTACCCGGTACGATTCCGCACAGCCCCTTCACCAGCCCGACATCGCGGGCGATGGCGATGATACAGGTCGACGTGCCGATGACGTTGACGACATCGCCCACTCTGCAGCCCGCTCCGAGCGCGTCCCAATGCGCATCGAAGGCGCCGACAGGGATGGGAATGCCGGCCTTGAGGCCCAACCGTTCAGCCCATAGCGGCGTCAACGACCCCGAAATCTCGTCGGACGTGCAGAAGGTACCGCCGATCTTGGCGCGAATCCCATCGAACAATGGATCGACGCGCGACAGATAGTCTTGCGCCGGCAATCCGTGCCAACGTGGATTCCACATCCATTTGTGACCCATGGCGCAGACGCTGCGCTTGACCGATGACGGCTCCGTCACACCGGTCAGCGTGGCAGCCACCATGTCGCAATGTTCCAGCGCAGTGACGAAGTCACCACGCCGCGCCGGATTGTGCCGCAGCCAATGCAGGACTTTGGCAAAACCCCATTCGTGCGAATAGACGCCACCGCACCAATCGATCGCCTCGATCCCATCCTGATGCGCACGGGCCGTGATCTCCTGCGCTTCAGCCTTCGCCCGGTGATCACACCAAAGATAATATTCATCGAGCGGCTTCAGCCCCGCGCCGACCATGACCACACTCGACCCGGTCGTGTCGATCGCCAAGGCACCGACATCGTTGCCGCGCACATGGCTCTCTGCCAATGCCTTTGCGAAGGCGGCGCCAAGGGCCGCCATCTGGTCGTCATGGGATTGGGTCGCATGGTCCGGATCGTCGCGCCGGCGGTGCAGCGGATATTCGGCACTGGCATGGCCCAACGCCTGGCCCGCATCTGAAAACAACGTCACACGCACGCTGAGCGTCCCGAAGTCGACCCCGGCCACAACCTTCGCCATCAGTGACCGACCTTTGCACGGCCAGCCTGGCCGTAGGTCGCCTGGGCGCCATGCTTGCGATAGTAATGCCGGTCCAGAAGCGCCTGCGATATGCCGACGCTGTTGGGTTGCAAGGCCATTGTATGCAGTGCCATGCGCGCCACCATTTCCAGAACGACGGCATTGTGCACAGCATCGCCCGCATCCCGGCCCCAGCAAAAGGGGCCGTGACCTGCCACCAAGGCTGCCGGCATCGCCAGCGGATCCTTGTTGCCGACCGCCTCGACAATGACCTTGCCGGTGTTCAGCACATAATCGCCGCCGATCTCGGCATCGGTGAGCTCGCGCGTCACCGGCACGGCGCCGTGGAAATAGTCGGCATGCGTCGTCCCGAGTGCCGGGACCGACTTTCCCGCCTGCGCCCAGATGGTCGCATATTCGGAGTGCGAATGGACGACACCGCCGATGGCGGGGAAGGATTTGTAGAGGACAAGATGGGTAGCGAGGTCCGAGGATGGTCGCAGACTGCCATCGACCACGTTGCCTTCGAGATCGGTCACGACCATGTCGCCCGCCCGCATCCTGTCATAAGGAACGCCGCTAGGCTTGATGACGACAAGGCCGCTCAACCGATCTATCCCGCTGACATTGCCGAAGGTGTAGAGTACGAGGCCGGCACGCACCAATTCGAGATTGGCGGCCAATACCTGTTCACGCAATTCCTTCAGCATGCTTTCTTCCCGAAAGGAACCGGCTGCGGTCAGGAACCGCAGCCGGTATTGACACTTACCGAGCAGCCGTCCAGCCCTTGTAGGAGCTGAGATTTTCGGAGGTGATCAGCACTGGATCGAGCAGGATCACATTGGGATCCGGCTTCTTGCCCTGCAGGATACCTGCCGCGAGCTCCAGCGACTGACCGGCCATCGTGTAAGGATCCTGCGACGAAGACGCCTTGATGAGCGACGTCCCGGTCTTCAGTTCGGCCTCGATATCCGGCGCACCATCCACCGCGGTTATGATGAATTCGCTGCGGCCCATCTGCTTGGCGGCAAGACTCGCACCGATGCCGGTCGGGTCGTTGATCGCGAAGATCGCGTCGACCTTGGGGAAACGGGTGAGCAAGCTTTGCGTCACGGCAAAGCCGCCATCGCGCGAACCCTTGGCATCCTGGTCATCCGACAGGATCTTGATATCCGGATTCTTGGCGAAGACTTCCTTGCAACCCTTGACGCGGTCGGCGACCGAGGTGACCTGCGGGCCGTTGACGATGAGAACGTCGCCTTTGCCCTTCAAGTGATCGACGATGTATTGGCAGGCCAGCGTGCCGGCCTTCACATTGTCGGTCATGACCGTCACGTCGGCACCCTGGGCACCCACGTCGAAGGCAGCGACGACGATGCCGCCCGCCTGGGCTTTCTTGACGGCGGGGGCGATCGCGACGGGATCGACAGCGTTCAGCATGATGACATTGACGCCGGCCGCGATGAAATTGTCGATCTGCGTCACCTGCTTGTTGAGATCATAGTCGGATGAAACCGAGGTTACCTCGACAGCCGGGTTGATCGCCTTCGCCTTGTCTTCGATTCCTTTGATCGTGGCGACGAAGAACGGATTGCCAAGCGACCCCACCGAAATGCCGACCTTCTTCAATTCCTGCGCTGCGGCCGGCGCAGTGAGGCCGACAGCAACCACCAGCCCGAGGGCAAGACGCGAGAGTTTCATGTTTCCTCCTGTTGGAATTTAGTGAGCGGACGCAGCCTGCGCCCGGCACGCTTTTCTATCCGGCGACTTCTGCGAGCGCCGGCCTTCTTGGTCCCGTCATGTCCGTCCACCCTCCCGCAAGCGATAGCGGTCGAGTGCCACGGCACCGATGATGACCAATCCCTTGATGATGTATTGCCAGATATCCGAGATGCCGAGCAGAATGAGCCCGTTCGTGAGAACGGCGATGATGAGGGCGCCGATCAGCGTTCCCCAGATCGAGCCGATACCGCCGGTGAAACTGGTACCGCCCAGGATCACCGCGGCAATGGCGTCGAGCTCGTAGCTCTGCCCCAGCTGCAATCCGTTGGCGGCGAAAAGACGCGCCGCCGACATGGCACCGCCGAGGCCAGCGAGCAAGCCCGCCATCGAATAGACGAATAGCAGAATCTGCCACACTTTGATGCCGGCAAGCCGCGCCGCATCCGGATTGCCGCCCACGGCATAGATGCGGTTGCCGAGTACGGTGCGGCGCAGGATCAGCCACGATATGACAACGACGGCAAAGGCGATGATGACGAGCCACGGCACGCCGAGGAAAGTGCCGTTGCCGATGAATGCGAAAGGCAGCTCTGGATTGAAGACGGTCGTGTCTTCGCCGAGCAGTCGCGCCACACCGCGCACGGCGGTGAGCGATCCCAGTGTCACGATGAAGGGCGGCAGGCGCATCGCCGAAATGAGAACACCGTTGATGAGACCGAAGATCAGTCCCACCAAAAGCGCCGCCGGGACACCGAGCAGGCCGTAATCTGGCACTTTCGAAACGATGATGGCGATCATGGCCGAGGCGGCGAGGATCGAGCCGATGGAAAGATCGATGCCACCGGTCAAAATGACGAAGGTCATGCCGGCAGCGAGCACGATATTGATCGCCGCCTGCTGCGCCACGATCGAAATATTCATCCAGCTCATGAACCGGTCGGTCGATATCTCGAAGAATATGCCGAGCATGATCAGGATCGGCAGCATGCCTACGATCTGCAGGATGGAACGCATCCGCTGCTTGCGCGCGAGCGCTGCCTTATCCGGATCCATCTGTGCGGCGCTGTCCATCGCTCTGTCGCTCATTGCTGATTCCTGCCCAGTTTCCCGCTCAGGCGGCCTTCACTGCCGCTGTGCTGGTCGCGATATCCATGATCCGTTCCTGCGTGATAGGTGCGTCCGGCCGACCTTCGACCTCTCCGACGATCTGCCCGTCGCGCATCACCAGCACGCGGTCGGAAATGCCAACGATCTCAGGCAGTTCGCTTGAGATCACCAGAACAGCGGCACCGCCGCGCGCCAGTTCGTCGATGATGTGATAGATCTGGGACTTGGCGCCGACATCGATGCCGCGCGTCGGCTCGTCGAGCAGCAAGACCCTTGGCTTGGTTTCCAAGAGCCGCGCTAGCAACACCTTCTGCTGGTTGCCCCCGGAAAGGGCGCCCACGGAGACCCCAGCGTTGAGGGTGCGGATGCCGAGCGCCCGAATGGCGGCGGCGGCCCGCGCGCGCGCTGCTTTGAGATTGAGAAAGCCTGCCGGCAACGCGTCCTCATCAAGAACGCTCATCGCGATATTCTCGCGGATCGTCATATCCAGAAAGAGCCCCAGCGCCTTGCGATCCTCGGTCAGATAGACGATACCGGACTTGATCGCGGCCAGAGGACCCTCGACTGCGCGATCGCGACCGTCGACACGGATGCGGCCGCTGGCACGTCGATCCGCCCCATAGATGAGCCGCGCGAGCTCGGTGCGGCCCGATCCCACGAGCCCAGCCAGCCCGACCACTTCGCCCTCGCGCACGATGAAGGAACAATCCTTCACGAAATGCCCGTCGCCCACATTCTCGACCTCCAGCACCGCCTTGCGGTCATGCGAAGGATGACGATGTTCTTTCGTGTAAAAAGACGATAGCTCGCGTCCCACCATCATGCGCACGACGGCGGCGGCGTTTATCTCGTGCTTGTCGAGCGTCCCGATCAAAGTCCCGTCGCGCAACACGCTGACGCGATCTGCTAGTTCATAGACCTCGCCCATGCGGTGGCTGATATAGACGATGGCGATGCCTTCATCGCGCAATTGGCGGATAATGGCGAAGAGCCGCGTCGCCTCGCGCGCGGAAAGGCTGGTCGTCGGTTCGTCCATCACCAGGATGCGCGGATGTCCGGCCAGCGCCCGGGCGATCTCGACCAGCTGCCGCTCGGCGATCGAGAGCTGCGCCACGCGGGCGCTCGGCGCAAACGGCGCATCGAGCCGGCGCAGCAGCGGGGCTGCCGCCGCCTCCATCGATTTCCGGTCGATGAAGCCGAGGCGCTTCTTCTCCTCGCCCAGAAAGATGTTCTCGGCAACGCTGAGGTTGGGGGCCAGGGACAATTCCTGATAGATGACGGCGATGCCGTGACGGCGCCCCGACAGCGGCCCATCGATTGCGACAGTCTCGCCGCGGATGCGGATCTCGCCACCCGGATCGGCGCGATAGGCACCGGACAGGATCTTCATCAAGGTGGATTTGCCGGCACCATTCTCGCCCATAAGGGCATGGATCTCGCCACCGCGCACGGAAAAGGAAACATCGGTGAGCGCACGGATACTGGCAAAGCTTTTGCCGATATTGCGCATCTCAAGTTCTGGCGGTGCGCCGTCTGGAGCAGCGCCGTCGCTCCCCATCATCGGGCCATCACTCCCATGCGTTTCCTCGTCCCAATCCAGGCCCGGATCTGGCGATCGGCCCGTTCAGCGGCGGCTTTGGTTGCCGCTCTACTTGTGATATAGAAACTTCCGTATCGAAAGTCCAAAGTCAAGGCCGATTGAAACACCATCCGAATTTGCGGTATTTCACCTCAATTCGATGCTATACGACCTTTCGGATTGCATAATTCTGCAGGATGGCAGGAGCAAGGTGGCTGGGATGGGTGAAACGCTAGACGACGACTTTGGTGCCCACGACCAGGGCGTCATCGGCTCCGGTGCCGAGACGCCGGCCTCAGAGGCGCGGCGCGAGCAGCTCCTCAGCTTCATCCAGACGCACGAATTCGTCCGCATCTTCGACCTCGCTCGTCAATTCGGCGTTTCCGAAGTCACGATCCGCAGCGATGTCGATATCCTCGCGAGGCGTGGCGGGATCCGGCGCGTGCGGGGCGGTGCCATGCGCGTGGTTGAAGCCGTGCCGGAGGTCGATTACGAGGCTCGCGTCTCCAGCTTCCTGCCGGAAAAGCGCCTGATCGGCCAGGCCGCCACCGCCATGCTTGCACCCGGCGACAGCATCATCCTCGACGTCGGCACCACCGCGATGGCGATTGCCCACGCCATCGCCGACCGCGAGGATCTCACCAACCTCACCATCTTCACGCCAGGCCTCAACATCGCCCTGGCACTGGAACGCGCGATCCCGCGGGTCGAGGTGGTTGTGACCGGGGGTACCTTGCGGCCACAGCAACATTCTTTGGTGGGTCCGGTCAGCACGCTGATCTTAGAACGAATTCGCGCCGCCTATGCCTTCATCGGCTGCAACGGCGTCGACCCTGCGTTCGGCATCATGGGGCTGAGCCTCCCCGATGCCGCCTTGAAACAGGCGATCCTGCGCGCCTCCCGGAAAGGTATCGTCGTCACCGACGCCAGCAAATTTTCGCAAACCTCCCTGGTGCGGGTTTGCGGTTTCGAAGATGTAGACATGATCCTCACCGCCGGCGCCCCCGACCCAATCGCTGTCGAGGCCGTGCGCGAATCCGGCGTCGAACTGCGCATCCTCAACAATGACCGGCCCAGCACGCGCTAGCCCCTTCGTGCCCGCCAACAAGACGGGCCGAAGGGGCTCAACCCGCCATTACTGGCTCTCACCGGCGGCGGCAAAGGCGTCCAAGGTCCGGGTCGAATAGACCAAAGCCGCACCGGCGTTGATGGCAACGGCGACGCCGAGTGCTTCGGCTATCTCTTCACGGCTGGCGCCCAGCTTGCGCGCCTCTTCGCTGTGCACTGTAATACAGCCGTCGCAGCGCAAACTGATGGAAACTGCGAGCGCAATCAGTTCGCGAGTCTTGGCATCGAGATTGTTCGTCTTCGCCCCGGCGCCGCTCAGCGTGACATAGCCTTTCACGGTATCTGGGCTGAGTTTGCTAACATCGCCCACCCCGGCAAAGACTTGCTTGCGATAGGTGTTCCAGTCGAGCATATGCATGATCGTTCTCCCGTTTTGTCATCGTCAGTCCATGCCTGACGAATCAAAGATTAGGAGAGATCAGTCGTCGCGTTGATGGCCGGGCGGCGCAATGCTATAACCCAGCGGATCAAGGGCCACTCACCCACGCCCAAGAGAGACCCTATGGATGCATTGAGTGCCCTTGCCCCCTTTCTGCGGGTCCGGCCTGAAATCCAGGATTTCTGCCGCTTCGGCGGGTCATGGCAAGCTCCCCATGACACACTTACCGGCAACGCGGCCCAATTTCATATCGTCGCAAGCGGACAATGCGACGTTGATTTGCCGGGACAGGCCTCTCTCTCGCTCAGGTCGGGCAGCATTCTGCTATTGCCCCATGGCGACCGGCACGTCATGCGGGCGCGCACAAAATCGTCGGTGGGCCCTCCGCACATCAGTACTGGTTTCAACAATGCCGTCCGCACCAAGGCAACAGATGGCACGCCGACCGAGACCGAAATTGTCTGTGGCCTGCTCCATTTCGAGAGCGCGTCCCGCAATCTCCTGATTGCCGCACTGCCGGATACAATTCTCGTCGACGTCTCGCGCAAGCCGATTCTTCCGCTCCTGCGCGCGCTCGTGACCGCTATCCGAGACGAACTCGACAATGCGCGCCCCGGTGCTGGCGCAATAGCCAACGATCTTGCCAGCGCGCTTTTCACGATGCTGCTGCGCCAATTCATTGAGGCCGACCGTGCCGTGGCTGGAAGCCTTGCTCTTCTCAGCCAGCCTGTGACGGCCAAGGCTGTCGGGGTGATGCTGGCAGATCCGGCGCGTGATTGGTCGTTGGATATGCTCGCTGATGCCGGCGGTGCGTCGCGTGCCACTTTGGTCCGCAGTTTCCGTCGCCTCGGCGCCCCCGCCCCGCTTGAATTCCTGACCGACTTGCGCCTTAGCCTGGCAATGAAGAAACTGCGTGAAGGGAGTAGCTCGGTCGCCCAGATTGCCGCCGAGTCCGGCTACCAATCCGAAGGGGCCCTCAGTCGCGCTATGCTGCGCCGCTATGGGGTACGTCCGGGTGCCGTGCGTGTCGAAACGAGCGGCGCTTAGTTTACACCTGCCAGCAATTCCGCCCCCTCGTTCTTTACGCTGTTGACCAGTTTGGGGACGACACGTTCCTTCAGCGTCTCTTCCGGCGCGCTATGAAGAAGAGTGGCAGCGGGCTCGGCATTGCCGGTGAGCCAGGCGTCGAAATCGGCGGGGTCGAGGATGACCGGCATGCGGTCATGGAAGCGCGACATCCATTGATTGGCCGCGGTGACGACGATGGTGAAGGAGTGAATCGTCTCGGCACCATCCTTTGCGCGCCATGTCTCGTGGAGGCCGGCCAAGGCCAGCGGCGTGCCGTCCTGCCGCTCGAAGAGATGCGGAATCTTGTCGCCCTTCGGCCCCGTCCATTCATAGAAGCCGTCGGCCGGCACGATGCAGCGACGCTTTTGGAAGGCCTGGCGATAGGTCGGCTTTTCCCGCACGGATTCGGCGCGCGCATTGAAGGTCGCGAATTCGGCTTTCCCTTCCTTTGACCAGGCGGGAATGAGGCCCCATTTCTTGATCTCGAGACGGCGCCCGTCCCCGCCCGCGACGACGACCGCAGCATCCTGTGTCGGCGCCAGATTATATCTGGGCGCGAAATTGGGCACCGGTCCCTTGATATCGAAGAATGAGGCCAGCTGATTGGCCGGCGATTTCTGCACGAAGCGACCACACATGTTCGGCTCTGATCCGGGATTTGGCGCGCCATCGTGGCGTGGCCTTGGTCGATCGGCAAGTATCTTGCCCGCTGCCCGGCAAGCAAGGCCAGGCTAGACGACGGGCATATCCAGGATGACCGTGGTGCCGGCGCCGACTTCGCTTTCCACCTTGAGAATGGCACCCATGCCTTCAGCCAAACGATAGCAGATGGCCATGCCGAGACCGGTGCCCTGTGCCGAGCGCGTGTAACTGTCCTCCGCCTGAGTAAACGGCGTTCCCAGCCGCTTCAACGTATCTGGCGGGATTCCGATTCCGTGATCGATGATGCGCAGCCGGCAGAAACCGCGCGGTGCCTCTCCGATCGATGCGGCGTTGCCGTCGAATTGTGCCAGGACCCTCGAACCTGTCTGGGAGAATTTGATGGCATTGCCGATGATATTGAGCAGGATCTGCCGCAACCATAGTGGGTCTGCCCGAACGACCAGATCGGCCGGCACACCTTCCGCGGCAAGTCCGACGCCCCGTCGCTCTGCATCCGGCAGCGACATCTTGAACACGTTGCGGATCTCGTTCGAAAGACTCACCGCGTCGATCTGGGCGTGATGCTGCTGGGCCTCCATCTTGCCGAACAGCAGAACGTTGTTCACAAGCGCCAGCAGGTGGCGGCCGCTGGCCAGCACATCCGCTGCGTAATCGGCATAGGCCGGTACGCCGACCGGGCCCAACGCTTCGCCGGCAATGATTTCCGAAAAGCCGATAATGGCGTTGAGCGGTGTACGCAGTTCATGGCTCATATTGGCGAGGAAAAGGCTCTTGGTCTGATTGGCCTGTTCCGCCGCCATGATCTGCGCCTTCGCCACAAGCAACCGCTGGTGGTCGCTCCATGTCGCCAGGGCCAGCGACGCCATCACCGACAGACGCTGGCCCAGCATCACATCCTTGCGGTCGAAACAGCCGGCGCCGGCATCCCGGGTAAGCACCAGAATGCCCCGAATCTCGCGTACCTTCATCGGAATGTAGAGAGCGGGCTGGTCGACGGTGAGTCCGAGTGCCGCCGCATTCGCCCATTCGGAAATCTCGTCATGAGCAAAGACCGAAGCCACGTGACCGTCGAGCACGCGCGTGAAAAGCGGGCCAAGCGGCCAGCGCGATCCGGTGAGCGTCGTCGGATTGCCGATATGGCAAACCAGTCCCTTTCCGGCGTCCGGAACCAACACCATGCCGCCGGAAAAGGAGAACAGATTCTCCAAATAGTCGAGGATATTGCTGAAGGGGTCTTCGTCCACCTTGACCGCAAGCAGCATTTCCTGAAGGCCACGCAAATGCCGCGACTGCGCCGTCTCCGCCCGTAAGCGCTCGTTCTCGTCCCTGAGGCTGGCGATCGCCTGCCACAGGCGCTCCTCTCCGACCCCCTCTTCCGTGACCGACCTGCTGCCATCAGCCGATGGCAAGATCAGGATCTTGTCGCTGCTCACGATGCGCCTCACTGACCGAACGCGATGGCGGCGACCATCAGATTGCCGTGGGCATTGCGCCCGGCAATCTGGCCTTGCTCGCCGAAAGTGAAGCACCCGGCAAACGGCGCATCGGCAAAGCTGTCGGCGACCTGCATGGCCACTTCCGGCATCCGCTCGCCCACGGCCATGCGGCAACCGGCGCAATAGACCATCAACCCGCCGGCCAGCGTGCTGCCCATGCTGGTCAGCCGCGACACCGCTTCGCGCGCCACGATTCCGGCGCGCTCGATGAGAACGTCCTTGTCGCCCTGCATCTGGTGCAGCCTGTCGCCCGGCTTCACCGCGGCGAACAGCGTGATGGCACCATCGCTCCGCACGGTCTCCGGATGCAGCAGGAGATATTGCGGTATGCCGGCGAAGCTGCCGATCGTCATGCCCAGCGGATTGAGATTGGTGGCGCCAAGCACATTGCCGCCGCCCACGAGGTACCGCCCCAGGCCACCATCGACCCAGCGATCGAGTACCTGAGCCGCCGGTTGATGATCGATCTCCAGCACCGTGCGCGACACCGCGCCGATACCTTCCACACGCGTGACCAGGCCGCTTTGTCCGGTTGGCTTGTATCCTCCCTGGAAGGCAAAGCCCAAGGCACCGCTGGGAAAGAGAACGGCGAGTGCAATACCTGACGCCATTGCGCCGGCCGGCGTGACCTGGAACCAGTTGCCGCCAATATCCTCATCTGCGGCGCTGCCGCCGACGATGGGGCAATTGTCCCCGATAACGCTACGCAAGCCGTCGAGGATCGCCTCCTCATATCCCGGCGTCTGATAGAGCCACACCAAGGCAGGAAGTTCGCCGGGCGTCCCCGCCTCGCGCAACGCCTCCAGCAATGTTTCGCGTGCGGCGCGCGCGGCCGCAGCGGCGTCGGCATCCGCCGGCAACGCACGCGCGGCGACGCCATAATAGCCACCATCATCCTCGATAAGGAGCAGGGACAAGGCTTGCGCGTCCATCAGTTCCCCAGCCAGCATGGCACCGGCATGGGAAGTTCCGCCTATGAACGGGCATGGCAGCAAGTCATTGAGGGTCTCGGCAATGGCCTTGGCATCGTGACCGGCGCCATGAAAGACAAAGGCCAAATGGGCATCCGCTACCGGCAGAATCGCCGCAAGTTCCTCAAGCACCGCCGCCGTATCGGCGCCGCGTGCACTGAAAGTCGCCAGCCGGACCATTTTGTCGTCCCCAATGTCACCGGATGGTGGAAAAAGCGGGTAAATTTCCCATTAATTCAAGTGTGGCGAATGCGCGCATGACTAGATCGGCAACGCGCTTCGGTTTTTATTCCGCGCCGTACTTTATTCTGTCAGAGCAAAGATACCAAGCTCCAGCAATTCGGCGACCCTGTTGCGGGCCTTTGCGGCAAGCGCAGCGGTGAATGTTGCTGGAATTGAACACACGCCGCGTCAACGCGCGGCGCTGATGAAACGGTCTATCTGCACCTGATCGACGCCGGCCTCGACGGCAATGCGGCGCGCCAGCACCTTGGCGGCGTCGCGCATTTCACCCAGCGGCCGGTCAAGCCAATAGGAGGAAGGGTTGAGAGCGGTTCGTGCGTCCACAGAGACGAGTTGACCCTGCCTGACCAGTGCTTCGGCCAGCGGCGGCCGTGACAGCGCAATGCCCAGCCCATTCATCGCCGCGTCGAGCACCAGATTGTAATCTTCGAAGCGTCGATCCTGTGGGCGCGGACGGAAGTCGAGCCCCGACGCGCCGAACCAGGCACGCCAGCCCGCTGCATCGGAATCATGAATCAGCGGATAGGCAAGCAGTCGCGCCGCATCACCGGCCTCACCGATCTCGCGCGCAAGCTCGGGTGTCGCGATCGGATAGCAATATTCCTCGACCAATTGCAGCGAGCATCGATCCGGCAGCGCGCCACGCCCGCAGCGGATCGCCAGATCGATCCCCTCATCGGCCAGATCGACATGGCGATGCTCGACTGAGAGGACGATGCGCAAGGCGGGTTTGCCTGCCTCGAGATGCTTCAGGCGCGGCATCAGCCACAGGCCGCAGACCGACGGGATCGAAGAGAGGCGCACCACCGCCGCACCGCGCTGTTCCGACCAGCGTTCGGAGGTATCGGCGATGAGGGCAAAGGCCTCGTTGGTGCGCAGATAGAGGCGCTGCCCTTCCGGTGTCAGGGCGACACCCCGCGCCTGGCGTTCGAACACTTTAAGCCCAAGCCAATGTTCGAGCTTGGCAATCTGCCGGGAAATGGCGCCGTGGGTGAGATTGAGCTGCTGGGCGGCCGCCGAAAAGGAACCGCCCCGCGCGGCCGCTTCGAAGGCCCGCAGTGTGTCGAGTGGGGGAAGTGAGATGTGATTCATACTCACAGGTGAGCGGTGAAATGTTCGTTTGTCAAGGAGCTCCTGCCCTGGGAATGTGTCCGCACACATCTTTGGAGGATCAGGTGAGCGCTGAGGCAGGATCGATTTCAAGGACGGACGGCTCAGTGGGGCTCGACAAGGGCACGCTGGCGGCCCTCGGCATCACCATCCTGGCCTGGGCGAGCGCCTTTCCGGCGATCCGCGCCGGCCTTGGCGGCTTTGGCCCGATCGAGCTTGGCGCTGCCCGCTTCGCCATCGCCGCCCTGCCCGCCGCCCTCTTCCTCATCGTCACGCGGCCCGCCTGGCCGGCGCGCAGCGAATGGTGGCGTTTCCTGACCGGCGGCCTCTTCTTCGTCTTCCTCTATACGGTGCTGCTCAATATCGGCGAGCAATCGGTCTCGGCCGGGCCCGCCGCCTTCATCATCAACGTCAACCCGATCATCACCGCGCTCCTCGCCATCTTCTTCCTCAAGGAGCGGTTCGGGAAATGGGCCTGGGCCGGCACGTTCCTGTCCTTCACCGGTATCGGCCTCATAGCGCTCGGCGAAGGGTCGGCGATGGAAATCGATACCGGCGCCCTCCTCATCCTTGGCGCGGCCCTCTGCAATTCGATCACGACCATCGTGCAGAAGCCGCTCTTTCGGAACCACCGGCCGCTCACGGTTTCCGCCTGGAACATGATCATCGGCGCATTGCTGCTCGCCCCCGCCTTGCCGAGCCTTGCCACCCAGATCCCGCAGGCCGGAACGTCGGCGCTTTTCGCAGCCTTCTATCTGGGCGTGGTGCCGAGCCTCATCGCCTACGGCACCTGGGCGATCGTGCTGTCGCGCATGCCGGCGAGCCGCGCCTCCAACTTCATGTACTGCGTGCCGCCGGTCGCAACGCTCATCGGCTTCTTCTGGCTGGGCGAGGTGCCGGGGCTCCTCGGCATCCTCGGCGGCGCGCTGGCGCTGGGCGGTGTCGCCCTGGTCAATTTGAAGAAGTGAACTTTCCGCGCACGTCATAGGGATGCGCCTTCGCCCAGTCGCGCACCGCCTTTTCAAGATCGGCATCGACATTCTTGGGCAGCGTCACCACGAAGCGCACATATTGATCGCCGCGCTGCTTGGTCTTGGGGTTGAGGATGCCCTTGCCCTTGAGCCGCAGCTGCGTTCCCGAATTGCTGCCCATCGGCACTTTCAAGGCGACGCGGCCGTCGACCGTCGGCACCTCGATCGTGCCGCCGAGAACCGCCTCCTGCAATGTCACCGGACATTCCAGCAGCACGTCGAAACCGTCGCGCTCGAAATAGGGATGCGCCTTGACGCTGATCTCGACGAAAGCGTCGCCGTTGGCGGCACCACCTTGTCCCGCCATGCCCTGGCCTTTGAGGCGAAGCTGAGCCCCGTCCTCGGTGCCGGCCGGCACGGTGACGTCGAGCGTCTTGCCGTCGGTGAGGCTGACGCGTTTCTTCGCACCCACCGCCGCTTCGAGGAAATCGACTTCCAGCCGATAGGTGACGTCGGCGCCACGCATCTTGAAGTTGGCGCGGCCACGACCGAAGCCGAAGAAGTCCTTGAAGATCTCGTCATTCTCGTCTTCGTCGATGCCGAAATCCTTGGCGGTCTTGGCGCGACCGCCATTTCCGGGCCGACCGGCGCCCCAGGGTCCTCCGGCCTGGAACCCGCCGGACCCGAAGCCGCCGCCATGCCGGACATTGCCCTGGTCGTCGATCTCGCCGCGATCGAACCGGCGCCGCTTCTCCGCATCGGACAGCAGATCATAGGCCGCCGTCACTTCCTTGAACTGCGCCTCGATCTTCTTGTCGCCGGGATTGACGTCGGGGTGCAGCTTCTTGGCAAGCTTGCGATAGGCCTTCTTGATATCGTCGGCGCTGGCCAGGCGCGGAACGCCGAGCAGCTTATAAGGATCGGCCATGCGCGCGCCCGTCACGGGATGTCGTAAAATGCATCGTCATGACGGGAAAGGTAGGGGCTAGCGCTGGATTTTCCAAGTGCCATCGGGCTGGCGGCAAGCAACGCCCGTGCCCGTCGAGCTCTGGCCCTGCGCGGTGACGCCGGTCTGGAACTGGCGGCACGTCTGGCCCTGGGCATTGGTCGTCGTTTCGATGGGCTTGGTATAGCCGCTGGTCTGGTTCTGCGGGTTCGACCATTTGGCCGACTGCCCGTCCGGCACCTTGTTGAGCGCGTAATTGGCGTTCTGGTACGAGCGCTGCTGGTCCTGCCGGTCGAGATAGGCGCCAACCTGGTTGCCGACGACACCGCCGGCCAGGGCACCGAGACCCGCCGCCCACCACCAATTGTCCTTGCCGCCGATGGCGGCACCGGCCGCCGCACCGCCCAAAGCCCCCAGCACCGTGCCGGTATTCTGCTTGCCCCCGCCATAGGAATTGGCCGAACAGGCGGCAAGCGGCAGCGCCACGGCGCCCACCAGCAGGAGGGAAAGGCTGCTGCGAATGTATCCGGACATCAAAGTCTGCGTCGTCATCGGTGGACCTGTGTCAAAAAGGCGCGTGATTCGGCACCCGAAACGCCATGAAAATGGCGCCATCCGGTCCCGAATTCAATGCTATAGAGATCGGTCAAGGCATTGTGATAGCGGCTGGAATGTTGCGGCCGATCAAGAGAATGGAAACAGTGACCATGAGTGACGCAGTGCAGGCCGCCGAGGACGGCGCCCTCGATCCTTCCACCCGCCATCCCTGGGGCGAGCCCTTTGCCAAGGTCGGCGCTTGGCTCAAGGAAGCAGAAGCGAGCGAGCCCAACGATCCCAACGCGATGGCCCTGGCGACGGTCGGCCCCGACGGTATGCCCTCGGTGCGCATGGTGCTCCTCAAGGATTTCAACGAGCAGGGCTTCGTCTTCTACACGAATTTCGAAAGCAAGAAGGGGACCCAGATTTTGGGGAGCCGCAAGGCGGCCCTCGTCCTCCATTGGAAGAGCCTCCGGCGCCAGATCCGCGTCGAGGGCGAGGTTGAGGTGGTGAGCGACCAGGAAGCCGATGATTATTATCATTCGCGCCCCCGCTCCAGCCAGCTCGGCGCCTGGGCCTCGATCCAGTCGCGCCCGATGCAGAACCGTTTCGATCTCGAAAAGCGCGTCGCCCTTTTCACCGCCAAGCATCCGATCGGCACCGTGCCGCGCCCGCCGCATTGGTCGGGCTTCCGCATCAAGCCGGTCTATATCGAATTCTGGGAAGACCGCCCCTTCCGCCTCCACGACCGCCTCATCTACCGCCCGGCCCCCGGCGCCGCCCCCGGCACCGCCTGGGTGACGGAGAAACTATACCCGTGACCAACGCCCCCGAATTCCAGCCCGCGATCACGCGCGACGAGGCGGCGCGGCTGATGAAGTTCGCCTCCGGTGCCGCCGTCGTGGCAGCGCTGGTCATGATCGGCATGAAATTCTATGCCTTCCTGGCGACGGGATCGGTGAGCCTGCTTTCGACCCTCTTCGATTCCGCGCTCGATATCGCGGCCTCGCTGGTCAATCTGCTCGCCGTGCGCCATGCGCTGCAGCCAGCGGATGCCGAGCATCGCTTCGGCCACGGCAAGGCGGAACCCCTGGCAGGCCTCGTCCAGGTGGCCTTCATCCTGGGTTCCTCGCTTCTCCTGCTGCTCGAGGTCTACGACCACTTCCTGCACCCGAAGCCGGTCGAACGCGCCGGCTTCGGCATCGCCGTGATGGTGATCTCGATCCTCATCACCGGCGCCCTCATCCTGTTGCAGCGTCACGTGGTGAAGCGCACGGGCTCGGTTGCCATCAAGGCGGATTCGGCGCATTACGCCAGCGACTTCCTGGTGAATTTCAGCGTCATCGCAGCACTCCTTGTCTCCGCGAAGTTCGGCCTCTGGTGGACCGATCCGCTCTTCGGCCTCCTCGTCGCCGGCTACATCGCCTGGACCGCGATCCAGATCGGCCGGCAGAGCTTCGACATGCTGATGGACCGCGAGATGGACAATGACCAGCGCCGCCGCATCATCGAGATCGTGCGCCGCCACCCGCAGGCGGTGAACCTCCACGATCTCCGGACGCGCGTCGCCGGGCAGGATCTCTTCATCCAGTTCCACCTCGAACTCCCCGACGCGATTTCACTCCTTGAAGCGCATCGCATCTCGGATGCGGTCGAAGCCTCGCTCCACGAAGCCTTCCCCGGCGCAGAGATCATCATCCACCAGGACCCGCATTCGGTGGTCGAACGCCGCCAGGATCTGCGCGCCCGCATGGACCAGTCGAAACTCGACAAGGACCGGAGCCGCGCCGAACTGCTCGATGCGGATGCGCATGGAGAAAGAGGTTTGTAACGGCGCCCGTTATCATCGGGATCCGGTAGACCATCTGTTGAAGAACCACCGCGAGCCAATCGGGCGCCTTGATGCGAGAGGCGGGACACCAGCGAGCCGCGCGGCCAATCAGGATTGAAGAAAGATGAGTGACAGAAAGACCGTGATCTTGACCGGCGCCAGCCGCGGCATCGGCCATGCGACCGTGCAGCGTTTCTCGTCGGAGGGCTGGCGCATCATCACCTGCTCGCGCGAGGCGGTGCCGGAGGAATGCAAGCGCGACCCGAACTGGACGCACCACATCACTGTCGACCTGGCCGAGCCCGGCGACGCGCCGCGCTTTGTCGAGGAGGCGCTGAAGGTGCTGGAAGGCGCCCCCGTCCACGCCCTCATCAACAATGCGGCGATTTCGCCCAAGACCTCGTTCAAGGAACGTCTCGGCACGCTCAACGGCGACGTCGCCGCCTGGCGCGAGGTCTACGAACTCAACCTCTTTGCCCCGCTGCAGCTCGCCAAGGGGTTTGCGACACCGCTCGCACGCGGCAAGGGCTCGATTGTGAACATCACCTCGATCGCCGGCCACTCGATCCACCCCTTCGCGGGTGCCGCCTATTCGACTTCGAAGGCCGCCCTCTCAGGTTTGACCCGCGAAATGGCCGGCGAATTCGCCCCACTGGGTGTGCGCGTCAACGCCGTGGCGCCGGGCGAAATCGAAACCGCCATGATCGGCCCCGAATACGAAGCCCTCATCCCCCGCATTCCGATGGGCCGCATGGGGACGCCGGCGGAAGTGGCCGGCGTCGTCTTCCAACTCTGCGGCCCCGACTTCGCCTATGTGACAGGCACCGAGATCTTTCTCACAGGCGGGCAGCATTTGCTGTAGGGGGCAAGAACTCTACATGGCCAAGAAACGTGGAGAGACACACCTAACTGAGGACAAATCTCAGCTTCTTCTCAATTCTTTACTCCCGCAAGAATGGGTAGTCAGGAAGCTACATCCTGACTATGGGGTGGATCTCAGCATCGAAGTGTTCGAGCGCAATGAACACGGCATTCCCACGATGGGGGAGTTTCTGTTCGTCCAACTAAAAGCGTCAGAGCGTGTAGCTCACCAAAGAATCAAAATACTAGAGCGTCAAAATGTTGAGAAGATTCTGGATACCGGACAAGGAAAGCACGCTTTTAGCATAGACGTGATCTCATTCCAGATAGATCTAGATACGATCGATAATTCCAGATTGATGGGGCCGTCGACCCCTCTACTTCTATTGCTCGCAGACCTCCGCGATGATGAGATCTATTTCGTATGCCTCACCGATTACTATGACAAGATTATTGAGCCGCAATCACAAGTCAGTTCTGGTCAACGATTTATATCGGTTAAAATTCCTTCGTCGAACAAGCTGTCTGATCCGGGGTCATTGCAGACTCTACGCCTATATGCCGCGAGAGCAAAACTTTACGCCATGTTCAATTTGGCCCAGTTCCAATTTCGAGAAAGCAAATATCTCCTCGACGATTCAGGGCACAATAGGGAAACCCAGATCAAGGAGGATCTCGCAATTCTTGAGAGATTTGCCAAACGTTTGCGCTCCATGCCCATATGGGAGCGAAAATTGCCTTGGATTCTCCTTGACCACTATCGTGTACGACTTGACGGACTCATTGGTGGTCTTGAAAAGTGTCGGAAATCTCCGGACTTTTTAAGTCCGCAAAATAGGAAAGAGGAGCTTGAGTTCATCCTCTTTATCCAAGATCTGCGACAATCTTGGGAGCAGTTTTCCGCAATCGGTCAAACCTTTGAAGACATCGTACGCGAGTGGTTTCTGCCTACTTTCATTGGCCAGCTTTCGAGCGCTGACCCAGATGACCTATTCGCTCCAGAAACGTAAATACTAGCTGGTCGGAGCTGCTGAGTTGCGACTCGCCTGACAAATTGCGCAATGATCTGCCCCGAATACGAAGTCCTCATTCCCAGAGTTCCGATGGCCAGCATGCCCCCCCCCCGCCAAAGTCGCCGGCGTCATCTTCCAACTCTGCGGCCCGGACTTCGCCTATGTGACGGGGACCGAGATCTTCCTCACGGGCGGGCAGCATTTGTTGTAATGGGCGGTTATGAGAGGCCGTTCGTCCAAGCTTAGGTTGCACGCGGTAGCAACTCACTATGAACCATTGGCGATCTGAATGGCCGCATTGGCACTCGCACTTTCTAGGCAGAGTTGCTTGCAAAGAGTTCGTTCAAGAACGATTGGATATCCGGGCTTGACAGAACGTCCTCAGGATCCTGCATTACTCCCGCGAAGATATCTTCGCCAGATAACCACCTATGCTCTGCATCTTCTGTATCCAGCACTCTTACCAATGCGGCGTTCAACTCATATGCATGATATGGAAGTGCAGATTTCTGCAGCGCTGCCGCAAAAGCAAGAGCATAAGCACTGCGGCCCATCAAGTATAAGAATGGAGTTGGTATATCCTCGTTAGTAGTGTTCCGGTAAGAACGTCCGCAGATCTCGGCATTCGCTGACGCTGCGAGCCTGCAAGCTTTCGGCCTATGCTCATATACCGTGCATAGGTCATTTTCGAGAAGAGGGCAGGGGTGCGGATGGCTGTCGCGTATCTCAAACGGATACGCCTTCGTCACTTCGTTTGCGTCGCGCACCTTTTTGACGGCAGCATCACCTCGTAGCCTAACCACATTGGCAAGGGTCAGAACTTCGGGCGCTGTGGCGCTCACCCAAATATTGCAGCAGTGAGAGCATCCCTTCTTGCAAGCAATTGGGACGGGGCCCAGTCCTGCGATAGATTTGTCAACACTGTCATTTAGAAACGCACTGAGTTCTGCGAGGCTACCGCCAGCTTTCGCTTTTTTAAGCTTCACGATCAGTTCGCGGGCCATCGCCGCGACGCCTTCTTTGGCGCCGGCGCGATCAAGCTGAATGCCATTGGAGACTGCAAGCTGATCCCGTTTATGTCGTCGCCAGTTAGCCGCATCTTCGAGGGATTGTTGTTTCAGCTTTTCGATCTCGGCCTTTCTCCGTTTGGCCTGCCCCATGACTTTTGTCCCTTATTGTCGAAGAAGAATACAACTTCTGATAGTATCACAATTGCCTGCTGTTGTGAAGTATTGGTACGTGGCAAAGTCGATCGAAGGAAATTTCTACCTGGTCGGTGAAGGGATGGACTGAACCGCCGGCTACGACTGGGGTACAAGGGTCTCTCTGTATTTCCTCGGAGCCATTATATGATCCTCGTCGGCCAATATGATTCTCCCTATGTCCGCCGTGTCGCGATAGCGTTGCGGGAGTTGGGTTTTGACTACACGCATGATACGCGCTCGGTGTTCGGGGATTTCGAGGACATGCGGAAGACCAATCCGCTGTCGCGCATTCCGTCGTTGATCCTGGACGATGGCACGACGCTCATCGATTCAGCGGCGATCCTTGATTGGCTGGATGAGGCGGTGGGCGAGGGTCGGGCCTTGCTGGCGGCGGCCGGCAGCGAGCGCCAACGGCAATTGCAGGTGATCGCGCTGGCGAGCGGTGCCATCGACAAGGCGGGTGCTGCCGCCTATGAGCGGATCATCCGGCCGGAGCGCTATCGCTGGCCCGACTGGATGGCGCGCTGCCGCACGCAGGCGGCAGGGGCGCTTGCGGCGCTGGCCGCCATCGACTGGGCGGACTTGCGCGCGTCATATGCACCCACCCATCCGCCGCTTCATGCCGAGATCATCACCGCCTGCCTCATCCGCTATGTGCGGATGACCGATCCCGCGCTGCTGGAAGGAAGCGCCCACGCGCTGCTGGAAGGAAGCGCCCACGCGTCGCTCATCGCCCTCAGCGCGCGGCTTGAGGCGCGGCCGGCCTTCATCGCCACCTGCCCGCCGGATGTCGCCTATCCGAAAGGGTGAGGCTCACACCGGAAAGAGCCGTAAATTCGCGCCCCTGCAAGCAGCCTCGCCGGTCATTCCTAATCCCCAATTTTTCTTGCGCGACTCCAGAAGGCATGGATAACTGTCTGCGCCAAAAAAGATTATATGGTGAATTAAATGCATCAGAAGGTTGCGGTTATTCTTGGTGGCCTGTTATGTGCAATGACGGCATTGCCGGCCGTAGCGGAGGAGCGGCTGCAGGATGGCTTCTATTTCGGTGGCCAGATAGGTCTGGTCCTGCCGGAGGACACCTCGACTAGCGCGAGTGGCCTCGATTTCGATGCTGATTACGATGCGGGCTATGGCATCGGCTTGGTTGGCGGCTGGGACTTCGGCCAGAATTTTCGGGTCGAGGGCGAATGGACCTTTCGCTCCTATGCTGTCGATAGTGTTTCGGCTGAGGGCTTCGGCTTCAAAGGGTCAGGCAACGCTGATCTCAACGTCCTTATGATCAACGGCTATTTCGATCTGCCGTGGAAAGACCATCGCTTCGTGCCCTACATCGGTAGCGGCATCGGTCTTGCGATCTTGAGCGCCGATGACGTCGGCGCAGGCGGCGAGAAAATTCTTGACGATACCGACACGGCCTTCGCCTATCAGTTCATGGCGGGGCTGAGCTATGACCTCACCAACAATGTCACGGCCGGTGTCGAATACCGCTTCCTTGACACCACCGACACATTGGATGCGGACATCGATTCCACGACACACAGCATCCTGTTCAACCTACGTTACCGTTTTAGCAATTGAGATTGCGAGACGTAGCTACCTCGTCGTTGGCGAAGCAGCCCGTCACCGATCCGCGAATGCGAGCTTTGCCCCCAGCGCCACGAAGGCGGCGGCGAAGGAGCGGCGCAGCCAGGCAAGGATGCGGGGGCGGCTCAATATATGGTCGCGCGCGGCGGCGGCGGCAACGCCATAGAGCGCGAAGACGATGAAGGTCATCGCCATGAACACGCCCGAGAGCTCCAGCATCGCCGTCATGGGCTGCGCGGCGTCGCTCGCCACGAATTGCGGCAGGAAGGCGAAGAAGAAGATCGAGAGCTTCGGGTTGAGGAGGTTGATGAGCACGGCCTCGACCGTGACGCCGAGGGCCGATCTGGCGCCGATCTCGCGTGAGAGGTTGAGGGAGCCCCGCTCGCGCCACACCATCCACGCCATGTAGAGGAGATAGGCGACCCCCAGATATTTGACGATGCCGAAAGCCAAGGCGCTGGTATGGAGCAGGGCCGCGAGCCCCAGGATGGCAGCGGCAAGATGCGGCACGATGCCGAGGGTGCACCCCATAGCCGCAACCAGGCTTGCCCGCCGCCCGCGCGAGAGGCCCGCCGCCAGCGTGTAGACCACCCCCGTCCCCGGCGAGGCGACAATGAGAAAGCTGGTCACGAGGAATTCCGGCGACATGGACGTTTCTCCCCCATTCATCCCTTGCCCCAAGGATTCCATGTCCACCCCATCCCCCGCAAGCGGCCCCTTTTCCACCCCGCGCTTTTCACCAGCGATTTTCACCAGCGATTTTCATTTGTCTTTTCCGGGCAATTGTCCCAGCTTGCGGTTCATCCTTCGCACCCCATCTCTTTGCGGGTGGAACATCCAATTCATCGGGACCCGTCACGCGCATGAACAGCCAGGAACAGCTCGCCCTTCTCGACACCATCCTTTCGAAGGCGAAGGCCGCCGGGGCCGAGGCCGCCGATGCGGTGATCGGCACCTCCATCTCGCTCTCGGTCGGCGAGCGCCTGGGTGCCAAGGAAAAACTGGAACGGGCCGAGAGTCAGGATCTGGGCCTGCGCGTGCTGGTGGGGAAGCGCCAGGCCATCGTCTCGACCAGCGATTTCACCAAGGCCTCGCTCGACGAACTCACCACCCGCGCCGTCGCGATGGCAAAGGCCGTGCCGGAGGATCCGTTCTGCGGGCTTGCCGACGCCTCCGAGCTTGCCAAGGACTGGCCGAAGCTCGACCTCTGCGATGCGACCGAACCCTCTGAGGCGAAGCTCACCGAGCTGGTCCGCGCGGCCGAGGATGCGGCGCGCAGCGTCAAGGGTGTCACCAATTCCGAAGGTGCCGAAGCGGGCTATGGCCGTTCCGACGTGGCGATCGCCGCCAGCAACGGTTTCCAGGGCGCCTATGCGAGCTCGCATTTCGGCCTCTCCGTCTCCGTCCTTGCCGGCGAGGGCACGGGGATGGAGCGCGATTATGAATACAGCTCGACCGTCTTCCTCGCCGATCTCGACGACCCGGTGAAGCTCGGCAAGGCGGCCGGCGAACGCGCGGTGAAGCGCCTCAACCCGCGAAAGGCGAAGACGGCGGTGGTGCCGATCGTGCTTGACCCGCGCATCAGCAATTCGATCGTGGGACACCTGGTGGGCGCCATCAACGGCGCCGGCATCGCGCGCGGCACCTCGTTCCTCAAGGACAAGCTCGGCGAGATCGTCTTTGCCGAGGGGATCGACATCATCGACGATCCGCACCGCCAGCGCGGCCTGCGCTCGCGCCCCTTCGACGCCGAGGGGTTGCCGACGAAGCTCGCCAAGCTCATCGACAATGGCCGCCTCACCATGTGGCTGCTCGATTGCCGTTCGGCCCGGCAATTGGGCCTGAAATCGAACGGCCACGCCTCGCGCGGCACGTCGAGCCCGCCTTCGCCGGCGCCCGCGAACGTGCATATGGCGGCCGGGAAGATCAGCCGCGCCGACCTGTTGAAGTCGATCGACCAGGGCCTCTACGTTACCGAGATGATCGGCTCCGGCATCAATGGCGTCACCGGCGATTACAGCCGGGGTGCCGCCGGTTTCTGGATCGAGAAGGGCGAGCTGGCCTATCCCGTCTCGGAAGTGACCATCGCCGGCAACTTGAAGGACATGTTCAAGCAGGTGACGCCGGCCGACGATCTCACCTTCAAATACGGCACCAACGCGCCCACATTGCGCATCGACGGCATGACGCTGGCCGGGGCGTGACTATGCGGCGCCTGAATATGCAGCGCCTCAGCATGCGAACCGGCATTTGACATGATGCGCTTGGGGGAAGCGCCGAGATGAGCGGCAAGGGCAAGGAAGGCGGTCTGGTTGCCACCGACATCGCCTGCCGGCGTGCCGAACGGCTGTTGTTCAGCGCGCTCAATTTCGCGTTGGGGCCGGGCGATGCGCTGATGCTGCGCGGTCCCAACGGCAGCGGCAAATCGAGCCTCTTACGACTCCTCGCGGGCCTCCTCCCAGCTGAATCCGGGTCGCTTTCCTGGCGCGGGCAACCGGTCGAAAAGGACCGCGCCGCTTATCGCGCCGACATCGCCTATCTCGGCCATCTCGATGCACTGAAACCCCAATTGCTGGTGCGCGAGAATCTCGCCTTCTGGGCCGACCTTGTCGGCGGCACCGTCGGTGTTGATGCGGCCCTCGCCAAAGTGGGCCTCACCCCATGCGCCGATTTTCCGGCCCAGCATCTCTCGGCGGGGCAGCGGCGACGCTTCGGCCTGGCGCGCCTGCTGCTGAAGCCCGTGCCGATCTGGCTGCTCGACGAGCCGACGACGGCGCTCGATGTCGCGGGGGTGAAGCTCGTCACCGATCTCATCGCCCGGCACCTGGCGGCAGGCGGCCTTGCCATCATTTCGAGCCACGACCAGATGGCGCTCCCCAATGCGCGCACGCTGACGCTGGGAAGTGCCGCATGAAGGCCGTCCTCGCCCTCCTCCGCCGCGATTTGTCGCTGGGCCTCCGCCAGGGGATCGATGCGCTGGTGGTCGTCCTCTTCTTCCTGGCGGCGGGCGCCCTCTTTCCCTTCGCCCTGGGGCCGGAACCGGAGCTCCTCGGCCGCATCGCCGCCGGCATCGTCATGACGATGGCGGCCCTCGCCTCGCTCCTTTCCCTCGACCGGCTGTTCAGCGGCGATTTCGAGGATGGCAGCCTCGACGGCCTCATCCTCTCGCCTGTGTCGCTGGAACTGGTGGCGCTTGCCAAGGTGGTGGTGCATTGGCTGATGACCGGCCTGCCGCTCCTGGTGGCGGCACCGCTGTTGGCGCTCCTTCTCAACCTGCCGACGGAGCTCTATCCGATCCTGCTGCTGGCGCTTGTCGCTGTGACACCAGCCTTGTCGCTTTTAGGCGGATTGGGAGCGGCGCTCACCCTGGGCGCCCGGCGCGGCGGGCTGCTGCTCGCCTTTCTCATCCTGCCGCTCTTCGTGCCGATTCTCATTCTCGGCATGGGGTCCGTGGCGGCGGTTTCCGCGGGTGAGAGCCCGTGGGGGGCGCTCGAACTCCTCATCGCCCTCGATCTCGGCCTCCTCGCCCTCGGTCCCTGGGCGATGGCGATGGCGTTGCGGCAGGTCCTACGTTAGGCCGTAAGGCGCCTGCGTTACGGCGCCGCGAAAGGCGGAATCGGGACCAAATGCCGTAAGGCAAACCTGTGTGATGCAAAACACAGGACATATGTCCTTTCTGAACCCTTTTCCGCGAGAAACGACTGACCCATCGAGTGCCGGCGGTCTGTGGCATCCATGCAACAGACTGGGGGCATTTTGACACAGGTCGCGTAAACGCCCCGATTCAACGTGGATTCCCCAAGTTGAATCGGCATATGCTTAATCCATCCGGCAAGGCGCATGTCGTTCGGCTCTATGACGCATGGGTACAAGTCGGGCGGTCGCGATCCGCTGTCATCGCACACCTCTTCACGTGAACGTCCCAGGGGGTTTCAAACCATGAACCGTTATTTCAAACTCGCGTTGCTCGGCTCGGCCTTGTTGGCCGTGACTGCCTGCGCCGCGCCGAATCGTGAGCCGGATCTTTCCAACATCCAGGCGAACGTCGACAAGACCTACGAAGGTGACTTCGGCGATCTGCTTTATAACCTCAATGCCGGTGCCGATAAGGCCGCCCGCGCTGAGGAGATCAAGGCCAGCATCGATGCCGATGCCCCGTATCTCTACACCAACCTGCCGCTGCGCCAGGAAGGCGTGAAGCTCGCGGAAGAAGCCGCCGAGCATCGCGCCAAGGCCGAAGCCGCTCTGAACCGCTTCCTCGACCCGATCCGCGCGCGTCTCGCCTACCTCGAGTCGCTGCACGTCCCGCAGGATGTCGGCCCGCAGAAGACCTCGGTCTACTTCGACACCGGCAGCGCCAAAGTTCGTGAGAGCGAAGCTGCCGCGCTGACCGATGCCGGCAACTTCCTCAGCCAGTACCCGATCGCCCACGTCCAGATCGACGCCTACACCGACACCGTCGGTTCGGCCAACGCCAACAAGGCGCTGGCGAAGCGTCGTGCGAAGGCCGTCATGGACGCCCTCGGCGATGCCGGCGTGCCGCTCGCGGCCGACGTCTCGGTGAAGGCCGTTGGCGAAGCCGATGGTGCGGACAACACCGAGAGCCAGGAAAACCGTCGCGTCGACATCGTCGTCCAGCCGCACGGCACCTACAACAAGGGCATGTAAGCTCTGGACGAAGATCCAACCGGCCGATTTTCGGCAGGTGGGGTTATCAGTTGAACCAGGGGCGTCGACCGCAAGGTCGGCGCCCTTGGCGCTTTTAGGGGGCAGGCTGGGGTTTCGGACTGGGTTCTCCCATCGTTATGCCGATCCCTAAACACGGTCGGGATAAGGACTTTCCCTGACTTCCTGCTTCACAGTGCCACTGGCACCTTCGGGGCGGTCCCTGTATAACCGCCGCCATGCATAGATTTGCCAATCCCGGCCGCTTCCTGCGCTTGGCCACCCGGATCCAGCCCTGGCTTAAGGCCTTGACCGCGCTGGGTTTTGTGGCTGGGCTCTATCTGGCCCTGTGGGGCTCGCCGCCCGACTATCAGCAGGGCGAGACGGTGCGCATCATGTATGTGCATGTGCCGGCCGCCTGGATGGCGCTCTTTACCTACCTCATGCTGGGGCTCGCCTCCGCCTCCTCCCTGATCTGGCGCCACCCCTTGGCCGATGTCGCGGCCGAGGCCATGTCGCCCGTCGGCGCCGCCTTCACGCTCCTCGCCCTCATCACCGGTTCGCTCTGGGGGAAGCCCATGTGGGGAACCTATTGGGTGTGGGATGCGCGGCTGACCTCGTTCCTGCTGCTCTTCTTCCTTTATCTCGGGCAAATGGCGCTCCTCGGCGCCTTTGACGACCGCGCCCGCGGCCAGCGCTCCGCCGCCGTCCTCGCCCTCATCGGCCTCATCAACCTGCCGGTCATCAAATTCTCGGTCGATTGGTGGAACACGCTGCACCAGCCGGCCTCGATCGTGCGCATGGGCGGCATCTCCATCGATCCTTCGATGCAATGGCCGCTCTTCATCATGGCGATCACCTTCCATCTCTTCATGCTGGCCGCCGTCATCGAGCGCATGCGCACGCTGCTGATGGAGGCCCGCCTGCGCAACCATCGCCTCGCTGCATTCGACCGCGTGGCCCTTCAGCCAGACAGCACCGCCGGGAGCGGCGTCAGGAGCGGCGAATGAGCGATTTCGGATCGTTCCTTGCGATGGGCGGCTATGCTGCTTATGTCTGGCCGGCCTATGGCGCCGGTGTCGTGATCCTGGCAGCGATCTGGTTCGACGGGGCGCGCCGGCGCCGTGCGGTCGAACGGGCGCTGGCGGCGCTCGACGGCGGTGCGCGGGCCGACCGGCGCAACAGCGAAAATTAGATCATGAAGCGCAAGACGCTGCGTCTCTATCTGGTGCTCATCAGCCTTGCGTTGCTCGGCATCGCGACCATGCTGGTCCTCAATGCCTTCGACCGCGAGATCGTCTTCTTTTTCAGCCCCAGCGAGATCGCGGGCGAGAAGCCGGTCGCCGGCCGCATCATCCGCCTCGGCGGGTTGGTCGAGACCGGCAGCGTTCATAAGCTCGACGACGGTGCCACCGTCAGCTTCAAGGTGACCGACCTCAAGGCCGCGACCGAAGTGGCCTATCGCGGCGTCCTTCCCGATCTCTTCCGCGAAGGTCAAGGCGTCGTCGTCGAAGGCGCCTTCAACGACAGCGGCAATTTCGTGGCGACCCAGGTCCTTGCCAAGCATGACGAGAACTATCTGCCGCCGGAAGTGGCCAAGGCGCTGAAAGCCTCCGGCCGCTGGCAGGAAGGTGCGGGCATGGAGGGAACAGCGGCGCAGCCCGCGGGGAGCAGCAATCCATGATCACCGAGATCGGCCACTTTGCGCTCGTCCTCGCCCTGGTGCTGGCTGTCGCTCAAGCGACGCTGCCGCTCATCGGCGCACAATTCGGCATCCGCGCCTGGATGGCGCTCGCCAAGCCCGCGGCACTCGGCCAGTTCGTCTTTCTGCTGATCTCCTTTGCCGCCCTCATTCATGCCTTTGTGGTGAGCGACTTCTCGGTCGCCATCGTCTTTCAGCATTCCCATTCGCAGACGCCGCTCATCTACAAGATCTCGGCCGCCTGGGGTCAGCATGAAGGCTCGCTCCTGCTCTGGGTCCTCATCCTTGCTTTCTTCGGCGCGCTTGTCGCTGTCTTCGGGGACAATCTGCCGCCCAGATTGAAAGCGCGGGCACTGGCCGTGCAGGCGATGATCGGCATCTGCTTCATCCTCTTCGCGCTCTTCACCTCCAATCCCTTCGCGCGCCTGCACCCGGCCCCCTTCGAGGGGCAGGAACTCAACCCGTTGCTGCAGGACCCCGGCCTCGCCTTCCATCCGCCGATGCTCTATGTCGGCTATGTCGGCTTCTCAATGGCCTTCTCCTTTGCCGTGGCGGCGCTGATCGAAGGCAAGATCGACGCGGCTTGGGCACGTTGGGTGCGCCCCTGGACGCTGCTCTCCTGGACCTGCCTCACCGCCGGCATCGCGCTCGGCGCGCGCTGGGCCTATTACGAACTGGGCTGGGGCGGCTGGTGGTTCTGGGACCCGGTCGAAAATGCCAGCTTCATGCCCTGGCTGATGGGAACCGCGCTCCTCCATTCGGCGATCGTCGTCGAGAAGCGCGACGCCTTGAAAGCCTGGACGCTGCTGCTTGCCATCCTCACCTTTGGCTTCTCGCTCCTCGGCACTTTCCTCGTGCGCTCGGGCGTCATCACCTCGGTCCATGCCTTTGCGCAGGATCCGGCGCGCGGTCTTTTCATCCTCGGCATCCTGGGCCTCGCCCTCGGCGGCTCGCTCACCCTCTTCGCCTGGCGGGCACCCATCCTCAAGGCCGGCGGCCTCTTCGCGCCGGTGAGCCGCGAGGGTGCCCTGATGCTCAACAATCTGCTGCTGGCAACCGCCACCGCCACCGTGCTCCTCGGCACGCTCTATCCGCTGGCGCTCGATATCATGGGCGGCTCCTCGGTCTCGGTCGGCACGCCCTATTACACGGCAACCTTCGTGCCGCTGGTCCTGCCGCTCATCGCTTTGACCGCGATCGGCCCCCTGCTCGGCTGGAAGCGCGGCGATCTCCGTTATGCGCTGCGTCATCTCTGGGGTGCCGGCGCTCTCGGTCTCGCCGCTCTCGGCATTGCGCTCTGGATCGATTTCGGCCGCCAGGCCCTCGCTGCCATCGGCATTGGGCTCGGTGTCTGGCTCTTCACCGGGACGCTCGTCGAATGGGGTGAGCGCGTACAGCTCTTCCGCACCGGTCTCGGCAATTCCTGGCGCCGCGCCCGCCATCTGCCGCGCGCCGCCTACGGTATGAGCCTTGCCCATGCCGGCCTTGCCATCGCCATCATCGGCATTACTGCCGCCAGCGCCTGGAAGGTCGAAGAAGTGCGCCAGATGAAGCCCGGCGAAAGCCTGGAGATAGGCGACTTCACCTATGTGCTGCAGACGGTAGGCCCGGCACGCGGCGAGAATTACATCGCCGAGCGCGCGCACTTCACCGTCATGAAGGACGGGAAACCCTATACCGAGCTATATCCGGAACGGCGCCAATACATGGTGCAGCCGATGCCGACCACAGAGGCCGCGATCGAATCCCACGTGTTTGGCGATCTTTACGCCGTTGTCGGCGAGGGCGACGGCAAGGGCACCTGGACCGTCCGCATCTATCAGGAGCCGCTGGTGCCCTGGATCTGGACCGGCGCCGCGTTGATGGCGTTGGGCGGCATCGTGTCGATCAGCGACCGCCGCTACCGTGTCGGCGCGCCAAGCCGCGCGCCCGCGGCCCAACCCGCCGCTGCCGAATGACGGAGTGAGACACCCGCCATGCGCCGCCTGATCTTCATCCTGCCTGCCCTGGTGCTGGCTGCCCTCATCGCGCTCTTCTGGCAGGGGCTCGATCCCGCGCGGGATCCCAATGCGCTCCCTTCCGCGCTCATCGGCAAGAAGATGGCGACGGTCGATTTGCCCGGCCTCGGCGCACGTGCCGGCATCAGGAACGCCGATTTCGAAGGACAGATCACGGTTCTCAATTTCTTCGCCTCCTGGTGCGCGCCCTGCCGCGCCGAGCATCCGCTGATCAAGAGCCTGCGCGACATTCCGGGAATCCGCGTCGTCGGTATCACCTTCAAGGACGAGCCGAAGGATTCGGAAAAGTACCTCGCCGAGCTTGGCGATCCCTATCAGGCGATCGGTGTCGACAATGACGGCCGCGCCGGCATGGAATTCGGCCTCACCGGCGTGCCTGAGACTTATGTCATCGACCGCGACGGCATCATCCGTTATCGCCTCGCCCAGCCGCTCGATCCCTCGCGGCTTGATGGCGAATTGAAGCCGCTGCTCAAGGAACTGACGCAGTGATGCGCGCCTTCGCCCTGTCGCAAGCGGCCCTGCTGGCGATGGCCCTGCTGCTGTCGCTGGCCGTACACCAGGCATGGGCCCAGACCCAGGTGCCGGACGTGCCGCTCGCCGATCCGGCTCTTGAAGAACGCGCCCGGCATCTGATGAAGGAAGTGCGCTGCGTCGTCTGCCAGGCGCAGTCGATCGACGAATCCGATGCCGGGATCGCCAGCGACATGCGCCGCCTCATCCGCGAGGAGATCGCCGGCGGCAAGAGCGACGACGAAATCCTCACCTATCTCTCCGACCGCTATGGCGATTTCGTCCTGTTCAGCCCGCCTTTCAAGGCGCGCACGCTGCTGCTGTGGGTCGGCCCGTTTCTGCTGCTGGGATTCGGTGGCGCGATCATGATTCTCTTCTTCAAACGCCGTATCGGTGCCGAAGCTGCAACCGGCGCAGCGCGCCTCAGCGACGAGGAACAGCGCCGGGTCGAGGCGGCACTCAAGGCGGGTCTTGCCGAGAGCGACGGAGACCGGACCGGATCGGGGAGCGCGCGATGATTCTGGTCTGGTTCGTCTTTGCCGCCATGACGCTGGCAACGGCCGTGCTGCTGGCGCTGCCGCTTTTCTATACGCGCAAAGTGAAGAACGAGGCCGGCTTCGCGCTCGCCGTCTATCGCGACCAGATGCTGGAACTCGGCCGCGACGCCGAAGTGGGCCTCATCGGGCCGGAACAAGCCAAGCTCGCCCAGATCGAAATCGAGCGGCGCGTGCTTGCCTTGACCGACAATCCGCAATGGCAGCCGGGCCGCGCGCCCTCGCACGGTCTTCTCATCACGGCGGCGGTCATCCTGCCGCTGCTGGGCTTCGGGCTCTATCTGATGCTCGGTGCGCCCGATCTGCCGGGCGAGCCGTTCCAGGCACGTCAAGACGGCGCATCACCAGCGGTCGCCAGTGCCGAACTCAAGGCCCTGGAGGCCGACGTGGCGGCAAGGCCCACCGATGCCAAGGCCTGGGTGGCGCTGGCGATGGGCTATGACGCCGAAGGGCGTGCCCAGGACGCCGCCACCGCCTATGGCAAGGCCGTGGCGCTCGGTGCCGTCGATGCCGCGACCCTTGCGGCCTACGGCCAGGCGTTGCTCATCGCCAACGAAGGTCAGATGAACGATGCGGCGACGACGAGCTTCCGCCGCGCCATCGCCGCTGATCCCAGCAATCCGACCGCGCGCTTCTTCCTGGCGCTCGGCAAGGCGCAGGCCGGCGATGTCGAAGGGGCACTCACCGACTGGATGGCGCTGGAAAAGGACACGCCCAAGGATGCGCCCTGGCGC
>NZ_JAYRQR010000016.1:0-2337 GCF_041910485.1 Dongia sp. | reverse complement strand
GCAATGGCCGGGGCGGCCAGGGTGGTTGCGGCGCCGGCAGCGGCACCGATGGAAGCTTTTTTCAGAAAATCACGACGTTGCATATTGTCTCCTCCAAAGGGGTAAGTCACGTCAAGCCTGTTGGCTGAACGTATTCTTCACCAAGTGGGCTGGATTGGCGAGTTGCGGAAAACCCTAATCGCTCATTCGCCAGCGATGGTCATCCGGTCGATCAGGATCGAGCCGGTCTGCTTGGTGCCACGCACCTGCACGTCGTTGCCGACGGCCACAATGCCGGCCAGCATGGCCTTGAGGTTGCCGGCAATGGTGATTTCCTCGACCGGATGGGCGATCTTGCCGTTCTCCACCCAGTAGCCGGCAGCGCCGCGCGAGTAGTCGCCCGTTACGTAGTTGATGCCGTGGCCGAGCAGTTCGGTGACGAGCAGGCCGCGGCCCATCTGGGCGAGCAGACCGTCGAGATCGTACTGGCCGGGCTCGATGATCAGGTTGTGGCTGCCGCCGGCATTGGCCGTCGTTTGCATGCCCAGCTTGCGCGCCGTGTAGGCGCTGAGGAAGTAGCCTTGCAGGATGCCGTCGCGGACCACGTCGCGGTCGCGCGTCGCCACGCCGTCGCTATCGAAGGAGGCGCTGCCCAGCCCGCATTGAATATGCGGGCGCTCGGCGATGTGCACGAAGTCCGGCATGATCTTCTTGCCCAACTGGTCGAGCAGGAAGGACGATTTGCGGTACAGCGCACCGCCACTGGCGGCGTGCACCAGGCTGCCGAGCAAGCCGCCGGCCAGGGGCGCTTCGAGAATGATCGGGAACTCGCCGGTCTTGACCTTGCGGCCGCCCAGGCGGGCGACGGCACGCTCGGCGGCGATGCGGCCGACCTGGAGCGGATCGTCGAGGCGCATGGCGTCGCGATGGGTGGTGTACCAGTCGTCGCGCTGCATGGCGTCCTGCTCGCCGGCGATGACCGAGCACGAAATGTAGTGGCGCGAAGTCGGATAGCCGCCCATGAAGCCCAGGCTGTTGGCCGACACGAAATGGGCCTGCTGGGTCGAAATGGAGGCTCCCTCGGAATTGCTGACCAGCGGGCTGGCATCGAAGGCGGCCTGCTCGCAGCGGCGGGCAGTCTCGATCGACTCCTCGACACTCAGCGCCCACGGGTGGTAAAGGTCGAGATCGGGGCAATCCCTGGCCATCAACGCCGCGTCGGCCAGGCCGGCGCAATCGTCCTCGGCGGTGAACCGGGCGATGTTAAGCGCGGCCTCGACCGTTTCGCGCAGTGCCTGCGCCGAGAAGTCGGAGGTGCTGGCGTAGCCCTTGCGCTGACCGGAATAGACCGTGATGCCGATGCCCTTGTCGCGATTGAACTCGATGGTTTCCACCTCGTCGCAGCGCACCGTCACCGACTGCCCGAAGCCCTCCGAGACATCGACTTCGCAGGCCGTCGCCCCCTTGTTGCTGGCGTGCTTGAGCACGTCCTCGGCGAGTTGCTGCAGGGTGGCGAAAGCGTAGGAAAATGCGGCAGTTTCGGACATGGAAGGGGCGTCGGAGCGGGAAAATCGCTATCATAACAGCCCGCCATTGACCGCCTCCGATTGGTTTCCATGCAAGACGAAGATTTCACCGAAGACACCGGCCGCCCCTCGAAAACCAAGCAGAAGGAGGTCATGCACGAGTTGCGCGACCTCGGCGCCGAACTGGTCGAACTGTCCGTCGGCCAGTTGAAACGCATCAACGTGCCGGAAAACATTTTCGATGCCGTGCGCGACTGCCAGAAGATCACCGCCCACGGCGCCCGCCGCCGGCAGATCCAGTATCTCGGCAAACTGATGCGCAGCGTCGATGACGAACCGATCCGCGCCGGCCTGGCCTTGCTGCGCGGCGAATCGTCCGCCGAAACCGCCCGCCTGCACCGCCTGGAGCGCCTCCGCGTACGCCTGCTCGAAGACGAAGCGGTGCTCACCGAGATTGCCGCCCAATGGCCCGGCGTCGACCTGCAACATCTGCGCACCCTGCGCCGCAATGCGCTGAAGGAAAAGGAAAACAACAAGCCGCCGAAGAATTTCCGCGCCATCTTCCAGATCCTGCAGGAACTCGACCAGAAGGGCGTGCCGGCTGCCCAGGAGCCTGAAGATGAGTGAGCAACTGGTCGTCGGCCTGGTATCGATCAGCGACCGCGCTTCGACCGGTGTCTATGAAGACAAGGGCATCCCGGCCCTGCGCGAATGGCTGGACAGCGCCCTGACCACCCCGTGGCGCGCCGAAACGCGGCTGATCGCCGACGACCGGGCGACTATCGAAAATACGCTGATTTCCTTGGTCGACCGCGACCAGTGCCACCTGGTG
>NZ_JAYRQR010000015.1:0-5333 GCF_041910485.1 Dongia sp. | reverse complement strand
ATTCATGGCGACTTCACGCCCACCCTGCCCGGCGCCGTCGTGGCACAGGCTGGCCACACGGTGCAGCTGCCGCTCTATGGCAAGATCGCCGCCGGTACGCCGATCGAGGCGCTGCGCGATAATTCCAACGCCGTCGATGTGCCGGCTGGCATGCTCGGCCGCGGTGAACATTACGCCCTCACCGTCGAAGGCGATTCGATGATCGATGCCGGCATTCATGAAGGCGACACCGTCCTCATCGAACGCTGCGAGAATGCCGAGAACGGCACCATCGTGGTGGCCTTGGTCGACAATAACGAAGTCACCTTAAAGCGCCTGCGCCGCAAGGGCGATTCCATCGCCCTCGAACCGGCGAACCCCAATCACAAGACGCGCATCTTCGGCCCCGACCGGGTCAAGATCCAGGGTCGTCTGATTGGCCTGATGCGCCAGTATTGAGGCCGCTATCCGGCGCGGCCGACTCCGGCTGCGCCGGTTTTCCGAACCTATCGAGCGTCCAGGGCCGATTGCCCGTGTCATAGCTGCGCCGGACGCTGAACGATCCATCCTCATGGATAGCGATGGCGTGCGTGCCGTGCCGCCACATGTCAAAGAAGTCGATGACCCGCTCGGCAGACGGGCAATATTCCGCGACGGGTTCCAGGCTGATCACCAGCCGCGCCGTATGGCAGGCAGGCGCCAACCCATCCGCGTTCAAGGCCACCGCGACATAGCCCATCCGTGTGTCGAAGCGGCACCAATCGGCATTGCACACGCCGGAACCACTGGCCGCCGACAGGGGCGCCGCGTGCATCGCGTCGAGCAGACGCTGATGTGAATTGAGCGGTATGGCCACCGTCAACGGCGCCGGGAAAGGCAATCGCTTGGCCTGGGCGTTGCGACGGAGCCACGTTTCGGCCGCGATATTGGCCGCGCGGGTCGAGCTGAATTGATAGTCGCCCGCCTCATTCCTCACGGCGACCAGCCGGCTGGTCCTGCCACCGGCAAAGGCAAGTATGTCGGGCGCCGGTAGCGTAAATGGCGACAGCAGCCCCAGGATCAGAATGGGTGCCGCGAGCCATTTCGCGCGCCCGATGACGAGGCAGAACCAGATCAGCCCCAAACTCATCAGCATCAGCCCCGCGACCGGGATTGCGGGCAGCAGGACAACGGCCCCCGGCCAGCCGCCCACCCAATGCGCGATATCCAGGATGAGGTCACAGCCCCATCCCATCAGGACCAGCGGCCAATGCTCCAGGCCGAACGGCATCGCCACCAAGGCAAGGACGGCAAGCGGCATGATCCAGAAGCCGGTGAGTGGAACGGCCAGCATATTGGCCGCAATCCCGAACAAGGTCAGCCGGTTGAAATGATAGGCGGCAAAGGGCGCCGTCATCAGGCTGGCGATGAGGCTTGTCAGCATCAACGTTCCGAGCCACACGAAGCCCCGCTCGAACATGCCGAGGACGCGCCCCGTCATGTCCGGCGCGTCGCGGCCGATCCGGCGCAACCGTGCGAACTGCGCGCGCCCACCATCGAACGCCCGTACCAGCCCCAGCACGGCGGCAAACGACATCTGGAAGCTTGCACCGATGAGCGCTTCCGGTGACAGAAGCAGAACCACGATTGCCGCAAAGGCAATGACGCGCATGGAAATGGGGGAACGGTCGAGCAGGATTGCGCAGAAGAAGATACCCGTCATCACCAGTGCGCGTTCGGTCGGCACCGGCATCCCCGCCAGACCGGCATAGAAGAAGGCCCCGATCAAGGCCAGGACTGCCGCCCATTTCTTGATATCGAAACGCAGCGCAATCGGCGGCACCAATGCCAGCAGCGCGCGCAGCCCGAAGAAGAAGATGCCAGCCGCGAGCCCGATATGTAGCCCCGAAATCGATGTCAGATGCGCAAGGCCCGAATCCCGCATTGCATTGACATCGTCGGCGCGCAGCGCCGTCTGATTGCCGACAATGAGCGCCATTGCCATCGCGCCGGTGGCGCCCGGCAGCTCCGCCTGGATGCGCCGGCCGATGGTGAGGCGCAAACTGTCGAACCAGTCGAGCCAGCCAAGCGCTGCCTCCTGCCCGACTGGCGGCGATATCTTGATGGCCGGCTGCAGCGAAAAGCCCACACCGCCCAGTCGCTCGAAATAGGCTTGCCGCCTGAAATCGAAGGCGCCGGGTGCCACAGGTGGCGCAGGCGGCTGCAGATCGGCAGTGAGGCCAATCCAGTCGCCGATCCCGATCGGCTCGTTGACCTTGGAGAGCTTGACGCGCACCCGTTCCGGCCGCTGTTCCGGGCCAAGCGGACCGGTCTTCTCGCTGGTGATCGTCAACTGGTCGAGCGTCACCCGCTGGCTGCCCGGAAAGAGCTCGACCTCCACGATCCGCCCGGTCACCTCGGCACGGTAGAGCGAGCGCGCAAGCTGCGGTGCCTCGACCCAGGTCGTGCGCAGGGACACGACGGAAAATCCAACTGAGATTGCGACCAGATAGAGCGCGGCGATCATTGGCAACGGCCAGCGCCGCACGGCAAACGCCAGGATCGCCAGGAGCAGCGCGGCCGATGGGCCGACCCATAGCGGCGGTTCAAACGGCAGGCCGAAATAGAGGGCGATTCCCGTCCCCAGGGCCACCGCAGCCCAGCCGGGCCAGTTCGCTCGCTGCCCGGCGACGAAATCCTCAACTCTCTGCCAGAGACCGTCGCTCAACTTGTTACGCTCTTCGATAAGTTGCATATCTCCTAGCAGATCGCGCTTATCCCGGATAGGCTCAACCCTTGCCCCAGCAGGCACTTTTCATGATAGAACCCACGGCAAATCCACATCCGCCCAACATCTGATCACGGACAGACTGAAATGACCGTCGTTACCCGCTTTGCCCCCTCGCCGACCGGCTTCCTGCACATCGGTGGCGCGCGCACGGCCCTCTTCAACTGGTTGTTCGCCCGCCATCACAAGGGGATCTTCCATCTGCGCATCGAGGACACCGACCGAGTCCGTTCGACTGAAGCGGCGATCGAGGCAATCATCGACGGCTTGAAGTGGCTGGGTCTCGGCTGGGACGGCGACATTACCTACCAGTTCGCCCGCGCGCCGCGCCATGCGGAGGTAGCCATGCAGTTGCTCGACGCCGGCAAGGCCTATCGCTGCTATTGCTCGCCCGAGGAACTGGACGAGATGCGCAAGGCAGCGCAGGCCGCCGGCAAGCCGATGAAGTATGACGGCCGCTGGCGTGACCGCGATCCCAAGGATGCCCCCGCCGGCGTGAAGCCCGTCATCCGCTTGAAGGCGCCGCAGGTTGGCGAGACCATCGTTGTCGACGGCGTCCAGGGTGAGGTCCGCGTTGCCAACGAGCAGCTCGACGACATGGTCCTGCTGCGCTCAGACGGCACGCCCACCTACATGCTGTCGGTCGTGGTCGACGATCATGATATGGGCATCACCCATGTCATCCGTGGCGACGACCACCTCACCAACACGTTCCGCCAGCGCCAGATCTATGATTCGATGGGTTGGGAAGCGCCGCATTTCAGCCATATCCCGCTGATCCACGGGCCGGACGGGGCGAAGCTCTCCAAGCGCCACGGCGCCCTTGGCGTCGAAGCCTATCGCGACATGGGCTACCTGCCCGAGGCCTTGCGCAACTACCTGCTGCGCCTCGGCTGGGGTCATGGGGATGCCGAGATCATCTCGACCGAGCAGGCGATCGAATGGTTCGAGCTTTCCGGCATCGGCCGCTCGCCCTCGCGCTTCGACTTCGCGAAGCTCGACAATCTCAATGGCCATTACATGCGCCAGGCCGATGATGCCGAGCTCGCCAAGGCCGTTGCCGATCGTCTCGGCAAGGCAAGCGATGCGGCCGGCATCGCCCTGCTGACCCGCGCCATGCCGGGCCTGAAGAGCCGCGCCAAGAATTTGAAGGAGCTGGCCGAGAATTCGGCCTTCTATGTGCAGCAGCGGCCTCTGCCCTTCACCGACAAGGCGAAGGCGATACTCGTCGCGCCGGAGACCGTCGCATTGATGCCGAAGCTGATCGACGCCTATGCCGGCGCCGACAATTGGCAGGCGGCGCCGCTCGAGGAAAAGGCGCGTGCCTTTGCCGAGAGTGCCGGCGTGAAGCTCGGGGCCGCCGCCCAGCCGCTGCGCGCTGCCCTCACCGGCTCGACGCAGTCGCCCCCGATCTTCGAGGTGATGGAGATCCTCGGCAAGGATGAGGCGATGGCGCGGCTGAAGGATGCGCCGCTCGCCTGAAGGCCCACTGCAAAAGAAAACCCCGCGCCAATCGCTTGGCGCGGGGTTTTTGATTCAGTGCAACGCGGGCTTAGATGCCGCCCATGCACATGTATTTGATTTCGAGATAGTCCTCGATACCGTATTTCGAGCCTTCGCGGCCGTTGCCGGATTCCTTGACGCCGCCGAACGGAGCGACTTCGCTGGAGATGATGCCGGTGTTGATGCCGACAATGCCGTATTCGACGGCCTCGGCAACGCGCCAGACGCGGCCGAGATCGCGGGCATAGAAGTAGGAGGCAAGGCCGAACTCGGTATCGTTCGCCATCTTGATCACCTCTTCTTCCGTCTTGAAGCGGAAGAGCGGTGCCAGCGGCCCGAAGGTTTCTTCCTTCGCCACCGCCATCTGCGGCGTGACCTCGGTGAGGATGGTCGGTTCGAAGAAGCTGCCGCCCAAGGCATGGCGCTTGCCGCCCACGGCGACCTTGGCCCCCTTGCCGACGGCATCGGCGATATGTTCTTCGACCTTGGCCACCGCCTTCATGTCGATGAGCGGGCCCTGCTGCGTCTCGCCCTTGAGACCGTCGCCGATCTTCATCTTGCCGACTGCCGCCTTCAGTTTTTCGACGAAGGCGTCGTAGACCTTGTCCTGCACATAGATGCGGTTGGCGCAGACGCAGGTCTGGCCGGTGTTGCGGAACTTCGACATCATGGCGCCTTCGACCGCCGCATCGAGATCGGCATCGTCGAACACGATGAAGGGCGCGTTGCCGCCGAGTTCCATCGACGTCTTCTTCAGCGTATCGGCGCATTGCTTGACCAGGATCTTGCCGATTTCGGTGGAGCCGGTGAAGGTCAGCTTGCGCACGATCGGATTGCTGGTCATTTCGCCGCCGATGGCCGAGGCCGAGCCGGTGACGACGTTGAGGACGCCAGCCGGAATGCCGGCGCGTTCGGCGAGGACCGCAATCGCCAGCGTCGAGAACGGCGTCTGCGAAGCGGGCTTCATGACGACCGGGCAGCCCGCGGCCATAGCCGGCGCCGCCTTGCGCGTGCCCATCGCATTGGGGAAGTTCCACGGCGTGATGGCCGCCACGACGCCGACCGGTTCCTTGGTGACGACGAT
>NZ_JAYRQR010000014.1:0-104341 GCF_041910485.1 Dongia sp. | reverse complement strand
TCGGACGCGGCCGCCACGGTTTCGACGTTGGACGAGGCCTCGGTCGAGGCGGAGGCCACAACCTTCACCTGCGCGTTGCTGCGCTCGGCCGCCTGGGACATGCTGTTCGAGGTATCGAGCATCTGGCGCGAGGAACCGGCCAGGGCATCGAGCGCCGATTTCACATTCTGCTCGAAGCTGCGGATGCTGGTCTCGATCGCCTGCTGACGGCGGCGGTCTTCCTCGAGCTGCACTTTCTGCTTTTCCTCGAAGCGTGCCTTGTCCTCGGCATTCTGCCGGAAGGTCGCGAGCGCACCAGCCAGGGCGCCGATCTCATCGCGGCGAGCGGAGAAGACCGCCTCGCCGGTGAGGTCACCGGACGCCACGCGCAGCATCGCGTCACGGATGACGTTAAGCGGGCGGATGACGCGGCGACCGATCAGCAGCAGCGAACCCAGCGCCAGCGCGACGGCACCCAGCAACAGCACGCTCTGGATGACGAGTGCACGCATGGCCGAGGAATGAGCCTCGGCCGCATGCGCCTTGGCACCCTCGAGCGCACCTTCGGCGACCTTGAGCAGGGCGCCCAGCCGGCCGACGGTGAGGTCGGTCCAGTCGTCGACATTCATCGACGGCGCTTCGCCCTTGACCAGCTGATCCATCAGGCTTTCGCGGGTCGCGGTATAGGTGGGATCGAAATAGTTCTTCTGGGCAAAATCGATGGCGTCGGCCAGCACCGGCGGCAGCGTCACGCCGAAGGCTTGGGACTCAAGTGCCTTCCACGCCGCCTCGGACCCGGCAACGGAATGGTGATACTTGGCGGCCGTCGCTTCGTCCGCCTTGCCGGCGCCCATCGCGTTGGAGACCATGAGCGAGGCATCGCCGCCGATGTTGCGTACCATCCAGGCGAGCTGCCGCATCGCCAGCATCTGATCGATGAAGGCATCCTGATGCTTGACCGAGGCGGTCAAGGCCTGGGATGTGGCATCGAGATTGCTGATGAGATCGGTCGCGACCTTCTTATATTGGGCGGAGAGGTCGGCGGGCCGCTCGGCCTTGGGCTTCTGCGCCGCCTCGCGCGAGACGGGCTGCAGCTTCTCAATCTCGACCGTGAGGGACTGTGTCGCGGCAAAGAGCGCCGCCTTGTCGGGATAGTCGATTTCGGCCAGCAATTGCGTGGCCGAGGCCAGCGCCGGCATTTCGGCGTTGCGATACTTATCGAGCGCCGCGAGCGCCGTGCTGTTGATCGGTGCTTCGGTATCGAGCCCGCGCAGCGTGGTCGAGCGGTCGGTGCGCAAATTGTGCATCGCCTGGAACGCGAAGGTCGCCGCCTCGGACACGCGCTCAATGCGCTCGGAAGCGGCAACGGCGCGCCAGGAAGACCAAGCATCGAGGCCCAGCATCAGGGTCACAAGCGCCGCCAGGGTGACGACGACCGATTTCAGGATCGCATTGACAGAAAGCCGATCGAACAAGGGACTCTCTCCTAATATTCGGGATATCGGCATCCTTTGTCGGTTTAGCGCTATTAAGAATCCGTTAGCGGCCGCACCCTCCCGTGTATGGGAGCGCCATCACCCGTGACGATTTGCGGCGAACCTGTGTCTGGTTCGCCGCACGTCCAAAGCGACAATAACTTTTGATTTAGAGAGAGCCGCAGAAGGCCTTGCCGGAGTTGTGCCGGCAAGGATGCGCGCTTGGCCGTTTCAGGCCGGTCGGCGCTGGCCCTTGCGATGCGGCTTCTTGCCCTTGCCGGCGTCGAACTTCGGCCGGTCGGTCCGATACCCATCAGAGCGCGGACCCTCGAAGCGGGTCTTCTCGAACGGCTTCTTGTCGGGACGTCCCTTGTCATAGGGCTTCTTGTCGAAAGGCTTCTTCTCGAACGAGGCGCGCTCGCCGGATTCGGCCGGCGCGGCGTTGGCGAATTTCGGGTTGTTCGACCGCTTGCCGCGATAGGTGTTGCCACCTTCATCGCCAAAGGGTTTGCGATCCTCGCGCGGCGGGCGGGCATAGCCTTCATTGCGCTTGGCGGCGAAGGGTCGCTTGCCCGGACGATCACCCTCCTCGCGCGGCCGGAAGTCGCGCGGGCGATCTTCACCGGGTCGATCCTCGCGGGGACGATCCGAGCGGGGACGATCTTCACGGGGACGATCTTCACGGGGACGATCTTCACGGGGGCGATCTTCACGGGGGCGATCCGAGCGCGGACGATCCGAACGCGGGCGGTCACCGAAGGAACGCTCACCGCGCGGGCGCTCACTGCGCTCGCCACGGAAAGACTCGCTGCGCTCGGGTTTGAAGCTCTTGCGCGGGCGCTCGAGGCGGCCGGCATTGGCGCTGTCGCCCTTTTCGAACGGTGTCGTCGGTTCGATACGGCCTTCCTCATTGCCGGCCGATTTGGCAATGGCGGCCTGGAAGCGCTCGGCGACCTCGGCCGCGATCTCGAACTTGGTTTCGTTGTCGAGAATCTTGATGAAGCCGATCTCGCGCTTGGTGATATGGCCGCGGCGGCAGATCAGCGGGATGAGCCATTTCGGATCGGCATTGTTGTCGCGGCCGACGTCGAGGCGGAACCAGGCGACGGGGCCGGACTCGCGAGGGCCACGCTCGGGACGCTCGGGGCGATCGGGCCGGTCGAAGCGGCGGTCGGTGAAATCGGGCGCGTCGAAAAGATCTTCCGGCGCCGGCAGGCGGACCCGGTAGAGGCGGATGAGTGCCGCCGCGATATCTTCGGCCGAACGGCTTTCCAACAAGGTCTTGGCAAGCGTCAAATCTTCAGGGCTGGTCTCTTCCTTCAGGAAGGGTTCATCCAGCATGCGCTCCTGGTCGCGGGCGCGGATTTCCTCGGCCTTGGGCGGGTCCTGCCAGATGGCCTTGATGTTGGCGAGCGCCAGCAGGCGCTCCAACTGGCGGCGGCGCGTGTAGGGCACCATCAGGGCGCAAATGCCCTTGCGGCCGGCACGGCCGGTGCGGCCGGAACGGTGCAGCAGCGTCGCCTTTTCGCGCGGAAGATCCGCATGGATGACGAGACTGAGATCGGGCAGATCGAGACCGCGGGCGGCGACATCGGTCGCGACGCAGACGCGGGCGCGGCCGTCACGCAAGGCTTGCAGCGCATGGGTGCGCTCGGCCTGGCTGAGTTCACCCGAAAGCGCCACGGCGGAGAAGCCGCGCTCGGAAAGGCTGGCATGGAGGTGGCGCACGGCTTCGCGCGTGTGGCAGAAGATGATCGCGGCGCGCGCTTCATAGAAGCGCAGCAGGTTGACGATGGCGTGATCCACATCCGTGGGTGCCACGCGGACGGCGCGATATTCGATGTCACCATGCGCCTGATTGCGGACCTGGGTGTCGATGCGCAGCGCGTTTTCCTGATAGGTGCGCGCGAGCGTCGCGATCTCGTTGGCGATGGTGGCCGAGAACAGCAAGGTGCGGCGCGATTTCGGCGTCGCGTCGAGAATGAATTCAAGATCCTCGCGGAAACCGAGATCGAGCATCTCATCCGCTTCGTCGAGCACGACGGCGCGCAGCGCGGAAATGTCGAGGCGGCCGCGCTCGAGATGGTCACGAAGACGGCCCGGCGTGCCGACGACGATATGGGCACCCATCGCCAATTGGCGCTGTTCGGCGCGGGCATCCATGCCGCCGACGCAGGAGATGACGCGGGCGCCGGCTTCGGCGTAGAGCCAGGAAAGCTCGGCATGGACCTGCATCGCCAGTTCGCGCGTCGGCGCGATGATGAGGGCCAGGGGTTCCGCCGCGCGCTCGAAGCGCTCGGCTTCGCCCAGCAGCGTCGCCGCCATCGCAAGACCGAAGGCCACGGTCTTGCCGGAGCCGGTCTGCGCCGAGACGAGAAGGTCGCGGCCAGCGGCATCTTCCGCCAGCACAGCGGATTGCACGGCGGTGGGTTCGTTATAGGCGCGCGCGGTCAAGGCTCGTTCGAGCGCCGGATGGGTCGTGGGGAATGGCATAATAGTCCGATCTGGAAAAATAAGGGCGCCAGCCTGGCGCAGCGCGCGAGGTTGGGTAAGGTGCCGGTTCATACGTGACGGGGCACCTTCTCAACCGGCCCATCCGACGATCACCTGCCCCTTTGGATGGCATGATCGATTTAGCGGATGTCTGACCCGTTCGGCGGCGCGCCTATCGGTTAAGCGCGCTTGATACAGGGTTCGCCCGCAAAGCGCCACTCTTCATCTGCGCCGGGCGGGGGTCCCGGCAACGCATGGCCGGAAAGTCCAAGGATTTCAGAGGCCAGCTTGCCGCACACCGGCGAATCCGGGCAGAGTGGCGGCGCTTAACACGCCAGCGACCAGGAAAGCCCATGCCACGCGAGCCGCGTTTCGATCCCCTCTTCGAGCCGATCCGGATCGGCCCCGTCACGGCCCCCACCCGCTTCTACCAGGTGCCGCATTGTACCGGCATGGGCTTCGCGCTGCCCGAAACGCTGGCGGCGATGCGGTCCGTGAAGGCCGAGGGCGGCTGGGGCACGGTTTCCACCGAATATTGTTCGATCGACCCGTCGGCCGACGATCTTCCCTCGCCCTACGCCACGATCTGGGACCAGGGCGATGTGCGCAATCTTGCCAAGATGGCGCATGGGGTGCACCAGCACGGGGCGCTTGCCGCCATCGAGTTGTGGCATGGTGGTTTCCGGTCCTCGAACCTGCTCTCGCGCGTGACGCCGATGGGACCGATGAGCCAGATGGCCGGCAAGGCACCGGTGCAGAGCCGGCGCATGGACCTCGCCGACATCCGCGACTATCGCCGCGCCCACAAGGCAGCGGCCCTGCGCGCCAAGGAAGCCGGCTTCGATATCGTCTATGTCTATGCCGCGCACGGCTATCTCATCGCGCAATTCCTCAACCGCGCGCAGAACCAGCGGGACGATGCCTATGGCGGATCGCTGGAGAACCGCGCCCGCATCCTCCTTGAATTGCTCGATGAGACCAAGGAGGCCGTCGGCGACACATGCGCGGTCGCCGTGCGTATCGAACTCGACGACGAGGTGGCGCCAGGGAGCGACCCCACCGGCGAGAAGATCGCTCTATTCGAGATGATCAAAGACCTGCCCGATCTGTTCGACGTCACCATCAGCGATTACGGGCAGGAGATGGGCGTCTCGCGCTTTCACGCCCAAGGCTCGCTGGAACCTTTCCTGAAGGATGTGCGGGCGCGGGTGAAGAAGCCGGTTCTCAGCGTCGGGCGCTATACGGCGCCGGAATCGATGCTGTCGCTCATCAAATCGGGGACGCTCGACCTGATCGGTGCCGCGCGCCCCTCGATCGCCGACCCTTTCCTGCCGAAGAAGATCGCCGAAGGGCGGATGGACGATATCCGCGAATGTATCGGCTGCAACATCTGCTATGCCAGCAACATCCAAGGCGTGCCGCTGCGCTGTACGCAGAACCCGACCATGGGTGAAGAATGGCGGCGCGGCTGGCATCCGGAAATCGTGACGCGTGCCGCGACCCCAGAAAAGATGCTGGTCGTCGGTGCCGGACCGGCAGGTCTCGAAGCCGCCCTGACGCTGGGCCGCCAAGGCCATGAAGTGATGCTGGCGGAAGCCGCGCGCGATCTCGGCGGCCGCGTGCTGGCCGAGGCGCAATTGCCCGGCTTGCGCGAATGGATCCGCGTGCGGGATTACCGGGCGCATCAGCTCTCGAAGCTCGGCAATGTGGAGATCTTCCGCGAAAGCCGCATGAACGCAGCCGATGTGCGCGAGATCGGCGCTGCCCACGTCTTCACGGCGACGGGAAGCCATTGGCACAAGAACGGAATCGGCCGCACCCATTCCGCAGTGGTGCCGAGCTTTGCCGATGCGCGCACCCTCAGCCCCGACGAGATCATGGCCGGCACACGGCCCAGCGGTCCCATCGTCATCTTCGACGATGAGGGTTACATCATGGCCAGCGCCCTGGCCGAACTGCTGGCCAAGGAGGGTCTGGATGTGACCTATGTAGCGACGGCTGGCCTCGTTTCCGCCTGGTCGTTCTATACCAACGAGCAGCATCTGGCCCAAGCGCGCCTCATCGAGAGCGGCGTCAAGATCGTCGTCAGCCATGCCGTGACGGCGTTGATGTCCGGCAGCGCCGAGCTCGCTTGCGTCTTCACCGGCCGCAAGCACGAGATCGCCTGCAACGGCTTCGTCCCCGTCACCTCGCGCGAGCCGAACGATGAGCTGTGGCGCTCACTCTGCGCCGATCCGGAGAGTAACACCTCCGCCGGCATCAAGAGCATCACGCGCATCGGCGATTGCAAGGCACCGGCCTTCATTGCGACCGCCGTTCATGACGGGCATCGCGCGGCACGGGAGCTTGCCGGCGAGACCATTTTCAGGCGCGATCGCGCCCTGGTGTCATAGATGGCGACCGAAATCCTTGTCGATGCCGATGCCTGTCCGGTCAAGGCCGAGATCGAGCGCGTGGCGACGCGTCACGAAATGACAGTGTATCTGGTCAGCAACAGCGGGATCCGACCGAGCGGCAATCCGCTTGTCCGCAATGTGGTGGTGAGCGACAAGTTCGATGCCGCCGACGATTGGATCGCCGAACGCGCCGGCCCCAACACCATCGTCGTGACGGCGGATATTCAGTTGGCCGACCGTTGCATCAAGTCCGGCGCGTTGGTGCTGGGACCGACCGGCAAGCCCTTCACCGAGAACAGCATCGGGACGGCGCTGGCCATGCGTGAACTCTCGAGCCAGCTGCGTGACATGGGTGAGATCAAGGGCGGCGGCCCAGCCTTCAGCGCCGCCGACCGTTCACGTTTCCTCAATGCACTGGAAGCGCTGGTGCAGAAGGCGAAACGGGGTTAGCGGCGGTCCAGCGTCACCGGCTGGCCGTGCGGCGTGTGCTCATAGGCCTCGATCCATTGGTTCTTGCGGACACTGAGTTCCTCGGCACTGGCGAAGGCTGCCTGTTTGACCAGGGTCTCGACGGTCGCGAGCACGCATTGGTAATAGGTGGCGGCATTGTCGGGGGCGCCGCCGGAAAGCGCGCGGCGGATCTCGGCACCCAGCGCATTCGACCAATCATTGGCGGAGAAACGCCCCTTCTCGACCATCGCCGCCGCCACGGCGACGATCTGCGCCTGCCAGGGTTCGGCAAAGAGCGCCTCGCCATCGCGGGCCAGCAGCGGGCCGGGCGTACCGGTGGCGGCCAGCAGATCAGGCGCGCTCAAGATAGCTCTCCCACAGGTCGGCGAAGATGTTGTCTTTGCGCCCCAACCCTTCCGGCCACAAATCGGCTGCCGCGAAGGAGACGGTATAGAGATGCTGCGCCACTTCCTGGCCCTTGGCGCCGGCATCGGGGAAGAGATGGTTGCCGCGATAGGCATGAATGGTGCCGACCTTTCCCATCGCATAGGCGGGAAGGCGCGTATGGAAGCCTTCGCTCAAGAAACGCGTGCGCACCTTGTCACCGGGCTTGAAGGTCGGCGCCGTCGCAGCGGGGCGTCGGAAATCGCGCGTCGTCCGCGCCGCTTTCGCCACATCGGCGGCGTGCATCTGGCTTGCTTCGAGCGGTCGCGAGCCATCGCTTTTCCCGCTGGCGATCTCGGCCACCGTGGCGATGCCGGAATCGACCATCATCGCGGCGAACGTCTGCATCCACTGATCGAAATAGGGCCGGTTGAGATAGTCGCCGGGGTCGATGAGTTCGCGCACATAGCGCCACCAATCGAGCGTCCAGCTGTCCGGTCCCCACATCGCCTCGTTGAGGCCCCACATGCGAGCCTCCCACTCGGCATGGAAGGGCTGCTCATCCGCATCCATCACGATGCGGCCGGCGGGCAATTGGCCGCCCATGTCATGAACGCGCGACATGTCAGGCCCCCGCTTTCAGGTGGCGATCTGTGCCGATCATGGAGTTGCGGGTGACGAGCGCCGCAAGCGCCTCCTCGCCCAGCGTCTCGGTGCCGGCAGGTCGCTGCGGCACGACGAGATAGCGAAGTTCCGCCGTCGAATCCCAGACGCGCACCTCGACATCGCCGGCAAGATCGATGCCGAATTCCTTCAGCACGCCGCGCGGGTCGCGCACGGCGCGGGAGCGGTATTCCTGCGACTTGTACCAGCCGGGCGACATGCCAAGGAGCGAGAAGGGATAGCAGGAGCACAGCGTACAGACGACGAGGTTGTGGACCTTGTCGGTGTTCTCGACGGCGACGAGGTGCCCCGTCGCATGGCCCTGATAGCCGAATTCGGAAATGGCCGCCGTGCCGTCGGCCATGAGCCGCGCCTTGAAGGCGGGATCGGTCCAGGCGCGCGCCACCACGCGGGCGCCGCGCTTGGGGCCGATCTCTTCGGCATAGAGATCGATCCAGGCATCGACGGCGGTGCTGTCGACCATGCCCTTTTCGACCAGCAGGCTTTCCAAGGCCTTGACGCGCAACGCCGGATCGCTCGGCAATTCGCTGTGCAGGTGTTGGTGGATCTCGGTGATCTTCTTGGAATCGTAGCTGCTGGTCATCGTCCGTGCCGTCCTTGCGGTTTGCCGCATTATCGGCATGGCAAAGCGGCCGCGTCTAGAGATGATCGCGCAGTTTGAGGAGATCGATCAGAAACCGGTCGCGCTCGGCTTCAAGATCGGCAATCGAGCGGCCGGCAGCTTCAATTTCGATACCGGCGATGAGCATGTTCTTCACATCGGCGGTAAGTTCGACCTTGCCGAGATTGGCCCAGCGCCGTTCCTGGCTGGGACCGAGATGGTCGAGATAGTGCCGGATGCCGCCCGGCCCGCCGCCCAGATGATAGGTAAGATGCGTGCCCTGGATCGCCCAGCGCATGGCCGGCCCATGAATGAGCGCGGCGTCGATATCGCCGACATCGGCAACGCCGCTCGCGACCAGATGCACAGCCTCCTGCCACAGGGCCGCCCCGAGGCGGTTGGCGATATGCCCCGGCATTTCCTTCTTGAGGCGTACCGTCACCTTGCCGAGGGCGCGGAAGAAGATATCAGCCCGGTCGAGCACGCCAGGATCGGTGCCGAACAATTCGACCAGCGGCATGAGATGCGGCGGATTGAACGGATGCGCCACGATGCAGCGCGCCTTGTGCCGCACATCCCGCACCATGTCGCTGAGGAGGAGCGACGAGGTGCTGGTGGCGATGATCGCCTCGGCCGGCGCAGCGACATCAATCGCCCGCAGGAGATCGATCTTGAGATCGAGGCGCTCGGGGGCTGATTCCAGAATATAGTCGGCATTCGTCACGGCGGCCGACAGCGTATCGGCGACGAGCAGCGCACCGCTCTCCGCGGGCGCCAGGGTCGCCAATTGTGCCTTCAGCTTGGCGACACGGGACGGAAGATCGGCGCGGCGGAGCGCGTCCGGATCGAAGGCCTGGACGTTGTGGCCATGATGCTGAAGAAGTGCTGACCATGCCGCCCCGATGAGGCCGCAGCCGATGACGGCGATATCCCCCATGCGCGCCAGCTATCTCAGTTGATCGGCGTTTGGCCGTAGCGGCGCTGGATCGCATCGAAGGTGCCGTCCGCTTTCATCGCGGCGATGGCTTTATTGATCGCCGGAACCAGCGGTGCCATCTCCGGCACGTTCTTGGATAGGCAGATGAAATAGGGCGATGACCGCAGCTCGGTATAAGGGAGATGATCGCCGTCATGATCAGCGATGAACTCGATCGGCGCGCGGAAGGAATAGAGATGGTCGAAGCGATCGTTGCGCAGCATCTCGAGGGCCTGCTGGTCGCCGCTCACGGCGAAGTGCGGGATCTTTGCCTCTTCGAGTTCAGCTTCGAGATTGTAGCCCTTGACCACCGCGACTTTGCCTTGCGCTTCATGCGTCAGATCCGCCAGAGACGCGATCGGATGGATTTCAGCGTGACGTGCATGAAAGATGCCGACCGAGGTCTCCCCGATGGCGTCGGTAAAATGGAACAGCGGGGCGCGGTCCTCGCGGTAGGAGCAGCTGCACAGACCGTCGACGGTGCCGTCCGCTGCCTCGGCATAGCCGCGCTTCCAGGGAGTGAACCGTGTCTCGAACATGATGCCCGTGCGGCGGCCGATCTCCTGGATCGCGTCGACATCGGTCCCCTGCCGGCCGTCTGGCCCCGGATGCTCGATCTTCAATGGTGGGAAGTCGTTGCAGGCCAGCACCACGCGCCGCCCATCGGCCGCACTGGGCGAGACGCACACGGAAACGGCCGCGACCAGCAGCCCCGTGGTCAGTCCTAGCAGGCGGAGCCCATGAAGAGGGGCGCGCATCATTCCCTGTTCCAGCTGAGAGCGGGTCGAAGGACCCGCCAATTGTTACGAACCTAGCGGCGCAGGCATTAAGGAAGAAATAACAAGGCGGCAGAAGGACTTACATCTTATTCGCGTTGTTCCATCTGGACACTCAACCAAGAGTCTCGTGGAGAAAGGCCACAGACCGGGACCAGGCCAAGTCCGCCGCATCCTTGTTGTAGCGCGCCGCATTGGTGTCGTTGTTGAAGGCGTGATTGACGCCGTCATACATGAACAGCTGGTAGGTCTTGCCCTCGGCCTTGAGGGCCGCTTCATAGGCGGGGATGCCGGCGTTGATGCGCTCGTCGAGCCCCGCATAGTGGAGGAGCAACGGCGCCTTGATCTTCGCCACATCCGCGGCATCGGGTTGCATGCCGTAATAGGCAACCGCCGCATCAAGGGTCGGATCGGTGACGGTGAGGCGGTTGACGAGGCCGCCGCCCCAGCAGAAGCCGATGGCGCCGACCTTGCCATTGCCGGACTCATGCGTCCGCAGCGCGGCGGCGATCGCGCGGGCACCTTCCTCGGTCTTGGCCTTGTCGAGGGCGCCGATCATCTCGCGTGCCTTGTCCTCATCCGTCGGTGTGCCGCCGGCGGGCGTCAGGAAATCGGCGCCGGCAGCGAGGAACCCCTCGGCCGCCAGACGGCGGGTCACGTCCTTGATATGCGGGTTGAGGCCGCGATTTTCGTGAATGACAAGCACGGCGGGGAATTTGTCACCCGTCGCCGGCCGCGCGAGATAGACCTGATATCCAGCGAGTTCCGCGGTTTCGGTCTTGATCCGGGAATCGCCTTCAGGGAGAAGATCGGCCTTGGCGTAGTTGTTTTCGAGCACCGGCAGGAGTGCCAGCGCCGCAGCCGACGATCCGGCCAGCTTGGCCAACCGGTCCAGAAAGGCGCGGCGATCCATTTCACCATGAGTGTACCGGTCAAAGAGATCGATCACACGCTGATTCATGGGTGCCTCCCCTGTTCGCGTTTTGACGAGAACCTGGGGATATAGAACGCCGCGCCGGGCAATCCAGTGCCCTTTACTTGATTGGGTCGGTTATTTGGTCAGGATCAGGCGGTGGTTGCGGGTGATACGCAGGCGATAGGCAGCCCCGTTGAAGTCGATGATGGCTTCCCGCGCCCCCTTGAGGATCGCTTGCAGGGGAACGGTCGCCACAGGGGCTTGGGCGCGCCCGGCCACATGGACAAGGCCGTTCTGCTGGCCCTGCTGGATCTGGGGCTGGTGCGCTTGGCGCGCCAGGTTCATCGGACTGGGGCTGGCGCCAAGGCTGCGATATTCGACGATGGGGCGATCGACCGTGCGAATTTGGGCCGCATTAACTTGTGCAGGGCGGTTCATGGGACGCTGACTCCTGAACGATCGGTTACGGATCAGTTGCGAACCATTCGCAACTGGAGTCAGGGATATCAAATCGCCGGATCACCCGCAAGTGATATTGACAATCATTCGCAGAAAGACAAAATAGCAGCAGTCACTTTGGCGCCCGGGCGTAGCCCGGCACGGGATCGAGCAAGCCGATGTATGTGTGCATCTGCAATGGGTACCGCGATAGCGAGATCGAGCGCACCGCCCAGTCGGGCGGCCTGACCTGCGCACGCAAAGTCTATGAAGCGCTGGGCAACGGCCCTTGCTGCGGCCTGTGCCTGCCCACGGCACAGGAGATCGTCGACGGCACAAAGCCAGCCGGCGAAGCCTCCCTGCCGCTCGCAGCCGAGTAGCGGTTCAGGAGCCGCCGCTCTCGCCGGCCTCGTACTGCGACTGGATGTAGTTCTGCAGCCCCATCTTCTCGATGAGTTCGAGGTTCGTCTCGAGGAAGTCGATATGCTCTTCCTCTGACTCGAGAATTTCGGTCAGCAATTCACGGCTGACATAATCCCCCACCTCCTCGCACAGCGCGATGCCGGTCTTGAGGTCAGGGTAGTTCGCCATCTCAAGCTTGAGATCGCAGGTGAGAATTTCCTTCACATTCTCGCCGATCATCAGCTTGCCGAGATCCTGGAGATTGGGAAGGCCGTCGAGGAACAGGATGCGCTCGATCAGCTTGTCGGCGTGTTTCATCTCGTCGATCGATTCGTGATACGTCACCTCGCCGAGCTTCTTCATGCCCCAATGCTTCAAGGTACGGGCATGCAGAAAATACTGATTGATGGCGGTCAGTTCGTTCTTCAGCACCTTATTGAGAAGCTGAATGACCTTTTTGTCACCCTTCATGGCTCGATCTCTCCCTGCCATCGCATTGCAAGCTGTCTGACGTGCAGTTTAACGCGGTCGATCACCAGGCCAAAGCACGAATCGACTGCAATTGCGAAGCATCATCAGCGCCTCCTGCGCGACAAAGAAAAGGCCGGACCTTGCGGTCCGGCCTTCCAGTTTCAGCCAGCGGGAGGGTTCATTCCCGATCAGCGATACCGTGATCCTTACTGCTGGGGCGGCGAGGCCGGCCAGCTCTTGATCAGGGTGTCGTAGTCGATGGTCTCGCCCTTGGGCTTTTCATTGGCGAGTTTCGGGAACGGAGCGCCCGGTGCGTCGAACCATTCCTGGGCCGACTTCTTCGGGTTGAGCTTCGGACCGCATTCCTTCTGAACACCGGACTTCTCGAGACGCTCAAGAACTTTGTCCTGAGCGGCGGCGAGGCTGTCCATGGCCGCCTGCGCGGTCTTGGCGCCCGACGAGGCATCACCAATGTTCTGCCACCAAAGCTGTGCCAGCTTCGGATAGTCAGGAATGTTGGTGCCGGTCGGGGTCCACTGCACGCGGGCCGGCGAGCGATAGAACTCGATCAGACCGCCAAGCTGCGGCGCACGCTCGGTGAAGCTCTTGTCCCAGATGTCGCTCTCGCGGATGAAGGTCAGGCCGACATGGCTCTTCTTCAGGCTGACCGTCTTCGAGGTGACGAACTGGGCATAGAGCCAGGCCGCCTTGCGGCGGTCGACCGGGGTCGACTTCAGAAGCGTCCACGAACCGGCGTCCTGATAGCCGAGTTTCATGCCTTCCTGCCAATAGGCACCGTGCGGCGACGGGGCCATGCGCCATTTCGGCGTACCGTCGGCATTCATGACCGGCAGACCGGGCTTCACCATGTCGGCGGTGAAGGCGGTGTACCAGAACATCTGCTGGGCAATCGCACCCTGCGCCGGGACCGGGCCCGATTCAGAGAAGGTCATGCCGGCAGCATTCGCCGGGGCGTACTTCTTCAGCCACTCGACATACTTCTCGATCGAGTAGACGGCAGCCGGACCGTTGGTGTCGCCACCACGCTCGACCGTCGAACCCGCCGGGTGGCAGCCTTCGACGCGAATGCCCCATTCGTCGACCGGCAGACCGTTCGGAATGCCCTTGTCGCCGGAGCCCGCCATCGAGAGCCAGGCGTCGGTGAAACGCCAACCCAGCGACGGGTCCTTCTTGCCGTAGTCCATGTGGCCATAGACTTTGACGCCGTCGATTTCCTTGATGTCGTTGGTGAAGAAATCGGCGATGTCTTCATAGGCCGACCAGTTGACCGGCACGCCGAGGTCGTAGCCGTACTTGGCTTTGAACTTCGCCTTGTATTCCGGATTGGTGAACCAGTCGTAGCGGAACCAATAGAGGTTCGCGAACTGCTGGTCGGGCAGCTGATAGACCTTGCCATCGGGCGCGGTCGTGAAGGAAAGGCCGATGAAATCCTTCAGGTCGAGATAGGGGTCGGTAACATCCTTGCCCTCGCCCGCCATCCAGTCGGTCAGCGGAATCGCCTGCTTGTAGCGGAAGTGCGTGCCGATGAGATCGGAATCGTTGACCCAGGCATCGTAGATGTTCTTGCCGGACTGCATCTGCGTCTGGATCTTTTCGACGACGTCACCTTCCTGGATGAGGTCGTGCTTCAGCTTGATGCCGGTGATTTCGCTGAAGGCCTTGGCCAGCACTTCGGACTCGTAGGCGTGAGTCGTGATGGTTTCGGAGACGACGTTGATCTCCATGCCCTTGAAGGGTTCAGCGGCCTTGATGAACCACTCCATCTCCTTCATCTGGTCTTCTTTGGACAGGGTCGACGGCTGGAACTCGGAATCGATCCACTTCTTCGCCGCGGCTTCGTCTGCCAGGGCCGGGACCGGACCGAGGACCAGCAGCAGGACCGCTGCCGACACCCCTGAACGGATTTTCATGCCAGTTCCTCCATGCGTGCGATTGACTTGCCGACCTGCCCGAGATGCACGCTAACCCAGGCCGGTCTTCTCGAACCCTGCGGTCAAACCCAGCGAAAGACGGCGCCGGCAAACCCCAGGGAAATCAATGTGGCGATCCAGACACTCGTCACCTCAAAGCCTTCCTCACCGATCGGCAGCGTGGTGATCGGCTCGCTGCCCATGAGGTAGACCCAGAAGATGTGAATGAAGGCCGCACTCAGCAGCGAAATGAACAGGCGATCGCCGCGCGTCGTCGGAATGCGCAAGACGCCCACACGCTCGGTCTCCGGTTTGAAGATCGCCAGCAGCGTCATGACGATGAGCACGCTGGCGATGAGGGCGAAGAAGAGACCCGTCTGCCAGGTCCAGGCCATCCATGCTGTTTCCATTGTCTTGGCCCTCCTTCCTTAGACGCGGCCCAGGGCAAAGCCCTTGGCGATGTAGTTGCGGACGAACCAGATGACGAGGGCGCCGGGAATGAGGGTCAGCACGCCGGCCGCCGAGAGAAGTCCCCAATCAACGCCGGAGGCGGAGACCGTGCGCGTCATGATCGACGAGATCGCCTGGTTGTTGGTGAGCGTGCGGGCCAAGAGCAGCTCAACCCACGAGAACATGAAGCAGAAGAACGCGGCGACACCGATGCCGGAGGCAATGAGCGGCACGAAGATCTTCACGAAGAAGCGCGGGAAGGAATAGCCGTCGAGATAGGCCGTCTCATCGATTTCACGCGGGACGCCCGACATAAAGCCTTCCAGGATCCAGACCGCCAGCGGCACGTTGAAGATGCAATGCGCCAACGCCACGGCCCAGGGCGTGTCGAAGAGGCCGACCGCCGAATAGAGATTGAAGAAAGGCAGCGCGAACACGGCCGGCGGCGCCATGCGGTTGGTGAGCAGCCAGAAGAAAAGATGCTTGTCGCCCATGAAGCGGTAGCGCGAGAAGGCATAGGCTGCGGGCAGCGCCACCAGGATCGAGATCACGGTGTTGATCGCGACATAGGTCAGCGAAAAGACGAAACCGTCGAACCAGGCCGGATTGGTGAAGATCTCGTGATAGTTCTGCAGGGTCGGCGCCGTTGGGAACAGGGTCATCGACGTCGTGATCTCGGTCGTCGTCTTGAAGCTCATGTTGATGAGCCAATAGATCGGCAGCATCAGAAAGACGAGATAGGCAGCGAGGATGAGGTGGCGGCTTTTCATCGCGTCACGCCTCCTTGGGAGCAGCTTCGCGGTCTGCATCGACATTGGTCATCACGGTGTAGAAGACCCAGCAGGCAGCGAGGATGATGAGGTTGTAGACGATCGACATGGCGGCAGCGGAGCCGAGGTCGAACTGACCCAAGGCAAGCTTCACCAGATCGATCGACAGGATGGTGGTCGAGTTGCCGGGACCGCCGCCGGTGACGACGAAGGGCTCGGTATAGATCATGAAGCTGTCCATGAAGCGCAGCAGCACGCCGATGAGGAGCACGCGGCGGAGCTTCGGCAGTTCGATCGTCGTGAAAACGGCAAGACGCGACGCACCATCGATCTTCGCCGCCTGATAATAGGCATCGGGGATCGAGCGCAGGCCCGCATAGGACAGAAGCGCGATGAGCGAGGTCCAGTGCCAGACATCCATCGTGACGATGGTGATCCAGGCGGCAAGTGGCCCCAGCGTGTAATTGTATTCGATGCCGAGATGATTGACGACCCACCCCAAGAGACCGATATCCTCGCGGGCGAAGATCTGCCAGATGGTGCCGACCACGTTCCAGGGAACCAGCAGCGGCAGCGCCATGATGACGAGCGTGAAGGCGACGCCCGGCCCCTTCTTGGGCATGCAGAGACCAACGAGCACGCCGAGCGGCACCTCGATCGCCAGGATGATCGCCGAAAAGAGCGCATTGCGGCCGAGGGAGTCGAAGAAGCGGCCGCCAAGGTCGGTCGTCGGATCCAGCAATTCCTGGAACCAGCCGATGCCGTTCCAGAAGAACTCGTTGTTGCCGAACGTGTCCTGGACCGAATAGTTGACCACCGTCATCAGGGGCACGATCGCATTGAAGGCGACGATGAGCACCACCGGCAGGGCCAGGAACCAGGCGCGATTGTCGATTGGCTTGTCCATCCCCGTTACCCTTCCACCAGATGGCCGTCGGCATAGACGTGCAGATGCCTGAGATCGACGCTGAGGCGCGCCACGTCGCCGTCGATGCGCGCATCCTCGGGCATGATGACGGCGAGCGGCACGCCGTCGAGCTCGACGCGGGCGATCTGGAAACGGCCGGTATCCTCGACCCGCTTCACCTTGACCGGGATGCCGGCGCCGTTGTCGCTGAGGCTGACAAATTCCGGCCGGATGCCGAGTTCGATCTTCTTGGCGCCAGCCGGCGCCGTCACTGCGCGGCCGAGTTCGATTTGGTGCTGCCCCACTTGCGCCACGTTGCCGTTGACGCTGGCTGCAATAACGTTCATGCCGGGCGAGCCGATGAAATAGCCGACGAACGTATGCGCAGGCCGCTCGAACAGCTCCTGCGGCGTGCCGATCTGCACCACTTCGCCTTCATACATGACGATGACCTTGTCGGCGATGGTGAGCGCCTCGGTCTGGTCGTGCGTCACATAGACCATCGTCACGTTCGATTGTTCGTGCACGCGCTTCAACTGCGCGCGCAGCTGCCATTTCATATGCGGATCGATAACGGTGAGCGGCTCATCGAACAGGATGGCGCCGACATCGGCGCGTACGAGGCCCCGACCCAGCGAGATCTTCTGCTTCATGTCGGCGGTGAGGCCGCGTGCCTTGCGATTGAGGTCCCGCTCGAGATCCAGCATTTTCGCCACTTCCTTGACGCGCGCGTCGATGGCGTCGGCCGGGACATGGCGGTTCTTCAGCGGGAAAGCGAGATTCTGATAGACGGTCATGGTGTCGTAGATGACCGGGAACTGGAAGACCTGGGCGATATTGAGCTTCTCGGTCGGCAGGTTGGTGACGTCCTGGCCGTCGAAGAAGATCTGGCCCTGGCTCGGTTTCACCAGGCCTGAAACGATGTTGAGCAGCGTGGTCTTGCCGCAGCCAGACGGCCCCAGAAGCGCATAGGCACCGCCCTGCTCCCAGGTCATGTTGAGTTCCTTCAGCGCATAATCCGAGCGGTCCTTCGGATTGGGCTTGTAGGAATGAGCGAGGTTCTTGAGTTCGATTTTTGCCATGTCGCGCCTCCCTCACCCTTCCGATTGCGGCGCGCGCACGAGCCGGCCGGCGCCGTCGAAGACGAAGAAGCGCGCGGGATCGAGATAGATGGTGAGTTCGGTTCCCGGGTTGAGTTCGTAGACGCCGGCCTCAAGCGCGATCCAGCGGAAGCCGCTGACATCGACATGGATGAAGCTCTCGGAGCCGGTGATTTCGCTGACCGCCGTGATCGCCGCGACCGGCACCAAGCCGGGGCGGTTGTTGTTGATGGCCACGTGATTGGGGCGGAAGCCCACGACATAAGAGCCGTTGGCGAGCCCCTTCAGCGTCCCCACCTGCGGGATGTTCTGTCCGTTAGGGAGATGCGCATAAGTGCCGTCAAGCTGCAGGTCGACGAAGTTCATCGGCGGGTCGGAGAAGACCTCGGCCGTGATCCGGTCCCTGGGATGGCGATAGACATCGACCGTGCGGCCATATTGCGTCACATGGCCTTGATAGAGCGTTGCCGTGTTGCCGCCCAGCAGCAGGGCCTCCGACGGTTCGGTCGTCGCATAGACGAAGACCGCGCCAGACTCGCTGAAGATGCGCGGGAGTTCCGCGCGGAGTTCCTCGCGCAGCTTGTAGTCAAGATTGGCGAGCGGTTCGTCGAGGAGGACGAGGTCCGCCCCCTTGACCAGCGCGCGGGCAATCGCCGTGCGCTGCTGCTGGCCGCCGGACAGTTCGAGCGGCGTTCTTTGCAGATAGGGCTCAAGCCGCAGCAGAGCGGCGGCGCGTGCCACCTTCGCTTCGATCTCGGCCTTCGCGACACCTTGCACCCGCAACGGCGAGGCGATGTTTTCATAGACGCTCAAGGCGGGGTAGTTGATGAACTGCTGATAAACCATCGCGACATTGCGCTTCCTGACCGGCACATGGGTCATGTCGCGACCGTCATAGAGCACGCGGCCGCTGCTCGGCGAGTCGAGCCCGGCCAGCAGGCGCATCAAGGTCGTCTTGCCCGAAAGCGTCGCGCCCAGCAGCACATTGATGGTGCCGCGTTCAAGGCGCAGCGTCGTCGGGTGGATATGCACCGCGCCGCGCACCGTCAGGCCAACATTGTCTAGTTCGACCGCCACGAATTCACCTGCCTGTTAATGCCGCTGCCGTTGCGGACGCCCCGTTGCGTCCCGCCATATAGGTCTGCAGCGCGTCGATATCGCTCGCTGTCATATGCAGGCCCAATTTGGAACGGCGCCAGGCGATATCCTCGGCACTGCGCGCCCATTCCTGTTCGATCAGATAGTTAACCTCGGCCTCGGTCAAGCTGGGACCGAAACGACGGCCGAGATCGACAAGATTCCGGGCATTCCCGAGGATCTGTTCGGCGCGCGTGCCATAGGCCCGCACCAGCCGACGTGCTTCCTTGAGTTCAAGGAACGGATATTTCTGCGCCAGCGCGCCCACTTGTGCGGCGAAGGCGTTGACCGGGAAGTCGCCGCCCGGCAGCGTCGCCTGGGCCGTCCAGGGTGCCGTCATCGCCGGGAAGAAGGGCTGCAATTTCTCCAGCGCCGCCTCGGCGAGACGCCGATAGGTGGTGATCTTGCCGCCAAAGACGGACAGCAGCGGCGCCTCGCCGCTCTTCTGGTCGAGTTTCAGCACATAGTCGCGGGTCGCATCCTGGGCCTTGCTGGCGCCGTCGTCATAAAGCGGCCGGATGCCGGCATAGGTCCAGCGGATGTTGGCGCGGGTGACAGCCGCCTGGAAATATTCGTTGGCGGCGGCGAGAAGATAGTCCGTCTCTTCCTCCGAGATCGCGACCTTGCCGGGTTCGCCCTGATAGTCGGCGTCGGTGGTGCCGATGAGGGTGAAGTCCTGTTCATAGGGGATCGCAAAGCAGATGCGGCCGTCCGCGTTCTGGAAGATGTAGGCGCGGTCATGGTCGAACAGCTTCTCGACCACGATGTGGCTGCCCTTCACGGTGCGGATCTTGTCCGGCGCGTTCATGCCGACGGCACCGCCGAGGAAGCTTGAAACCCAGGGCCCGGCCGCATTGACCAGGGCGCGGGCCTTGGCTTCCGTGACCCGTCCCGCGGCATCTTCAAAGCGCAGCTCCCACAGATCGCCCACACGGCGCGCCGAGGTGCAGCGCGTGCGCACGTGAATGTCGGCGCCGCGTTCGGCGGCATCGCGTGCGTTGAGCGCCACCAGGCGCGCATCCTCGACCCAGCAATCCGAATATTCGAAGGCATGGGTGAAACCGGGCTTCAGCGGCGCGCCCGCCGCATCGTGGCGAAGATCCAGGCTGCGCGTGCCGGGCAGAAGCTTGCGGCCGCCGAGATTGTCGTAAAGGAAAAGGCCGATGCGGATGAACCAGCGGGGCCGGAGGCCCTTATGGTGCGGCAGGATGAATCTGAGCGGCCAGATGATATGGGGTGCCGCGTTCAACAGCACTTCGCGCTCGATCAACGCTTCGCGCACCAGGCGGAATTCATAATGTTCGAGATAGCGCAGACCGCCGTGGATAAGCTTGGTCGAGGCGGACGAGGTACCGCTGGCCAGATCGTTCTGTTCGGCAAGCAGGACTTTAAGGCCGCGCCCCACCGCGTCGCGCGCGATGCCGCAGCCATTGATGCCGCCCCCGATGACGGCAAGATCGAAAATACCGGCCGGATTGGCCATGAGCGCGTCTTCCTCCCGACTGCTCCCGCACCGACCCTGCCTTCCTTCGGGAAGACAGGCTTTGGCTCACCAGCAATGCTTGTACCCAAAGCCGGTGGCGTCGTTACGCGGAACCAGTTTCGTTAACTTTCGCAGGGATGGTGAAACGAAACCAAACGAAAGACAAGGGAAAACGTGCGTGCTCTTACCATTCGTTTGCGACAGCAAACGCGGTTCAAACGCCAGATATGAAGGGACGAATTTGCGCTTTTCGCAGATGCGAAAGGACCTAACGCCCTAGCTTGGTTCGGTTTCTTCAAACGGCGCGCCAGGGGCCACCGCAACCACGGTACCACTGTGGCGGCAGATTTCATCGATCTGCTCGGGCGGCGGGCGATCGGTGACGAACATGTTGATCTCGGACAGATGGCCGATGCGCACGGGTGCCGTGCGCGTGAACTTCATCGAATCAGCGACCAGGATGACATTGCGCGCATTGGCGATGATCGCCTGCGCCACACGGACTTCGCGATAGTCGAAATCGAGCAGCGAGCCGTCATCGTCGATCGCGGAAACACCGATCACGGCATAATCGACCTTGAACTGCGAGATGAAATCGACCGCCTGCTCGCCGACGATGCCGCCATCGGCCCGGCGCAGCATGCCGCCCGCCACGATCACATCGATCCGTGGCGAGGGCAGCAGGATGCCGGCCACATGGATATTGTTGGTGATGACGAGGAGCCCTTCGTGGCCACTCAAGGCCCGGGCCACTTCCTCGGTCGTCGTGCCGATATTGATGAAGAGCGAGGAGCCGTTGGAAATGAGCGAAGCGGCGTGTTCGCCGATGCGGCGCTTTTCATTGTCGGCCAGGTGCCGGCGCGCCTCATAGGCGACGTTCTCGACGCCAGAGGCCAGGATGGCACCGCCATGCGTGCGCGTCAGCAGGCGCTGGCCACAGAGGTCGTTGAGATCCTTGCGGATGGTCTGCGGGGTGACGTCGAAACGACCGGCCAATTCCTCGACCGCGACGCGACCGTTCAAACGGGCGATGGCCAGTATCTCGTTCTGTCGCGGCGTCGGGGTGAACATGGGGCTAGGGCGTCCAGGAATGAAGTCGGTGGGTGAGAGATTACTCACGCCCGCGCCCCCTCTACAACCAGATTAGCTTTTGCGGCGCAGCGAACGCAGCTCGGCAAAGCTCACGATACGGAAGGCAAGGACACTGCCCGCAAAGACGATCGCGCCTACCGCGATGATGGCGATGAGGGACAGGGCCTGTACCTGGGTCGCGGCACCCTGCCCCGGCCACAGATAGAGGACGGCGCCCCAGGTGGCGCCCCCTAAGACCAGGCAGCAGAGGAAGAGTCGCGGCAAGGTGCGCTTGATGCGCTGGTCGAGCTGCAGATAGCCGCGGCGATAGAGGATCGTCGCCAGCAGGATCGCATTGACCCAGGCCGATACCATCGCACCGACGGCAACGCCGATATAGCCGAAGGGCAAGGTCAGCGAGAAACTGATCGCGATATTGACGGCAACCGAGATGGCGGCCTGGCGGAAGGGCGTCGTCGTATCCTCGCGGGCGAGGAAGGCGGCGGTCAGCGCCTTGTTGGCGACATAGGCCGGGAGGCCGGCCGACATGATCATGAGGGCGAGCGAAACGGCCTCGGCATCGTCATAGGTGAAGGCGCCGCGATGATAGACGGTGGTGACGATGGGCAGGGCCGCGACGATCAAGCCGACGGTCGATGGCAGCGACAGCACAAGGCCCAACTCGAGCGCACGGTTCTGCATGTGCATCGCGGCTTTGGGATCGTTGCTGCGGAGCGCCCGCGTCAGCGCCGGCAGCAGCACCACACCGATCGCCGAGCCGATGAGCGCCAGCGGCAGCTGATAGAGCCGGTCCGCGTAATAGATGAATGAGACCGAACCGGCATGGAGCGAGGCCAGAATGGTTGAAACGGCAAGATTGATCTGCACCACGCTGGCACCGAAAAGGCCGGGTACCATCAGTTTGAAAAGCTGCACGGCATCGGGGGTAAAGCGCGGCAGCGGCAGACGCAGGCTGAGACCCGCGCGGCGGCAGGCATTGGCGAGCCACAGGAACTGAACCAGGCCCGACAAAGTCACCGACCAGGCCAGCGCCTCGCCGACGAAAAGATCGTCGCCCTTGATGAACCACATGGTGGCGATGAGGATGGCGTTGAGGATGACCGGCGCCACCGCATTCTCGGCAAATTTGTGGAGGCCGTTCAGCATGCCGCCCTGCAGCGCGCAGAGCGACATGAAGACGATGTAGGGAAAGGTGATGCTGGTGAAGAGCACCGCCGCCTGGAACTTCGTCGGATCGGCGTCGAAGCCCGGTGCGAAAATGTGGATGAGCCAGGGCATCGCCAGTTCGGCCGCCACCAGCACGATGAGGAGCGCCACGAGGAGCAGCGCCATCACCTGTTCGGCGAAGATGCGGGCACCCGACATGCCGCGTTCGGTGAGGTGCCGCGTGAAGACGGGCACGAAGGCCGCCGAGAAGGCGCCCTCGGCAAAGACCTGGCGCAACAGATTGGGCAGGCGCATGGCGACGATGAAGGCGTCGGCGATAGGGCCGGTGCCGAAGATCTGCGCGATCAGGACTTCGCGCACGAAGCCCAGGATTCGGCTGAGGAGGGTCATGCCGCCGACGGTGGCGAAGGAGCGCAAGGAAAACATGGGGTGGTCGGAACTCTCGCTGGCCGCCGACAGAATCGCCTGCCGTGCCAATTGTTTAGCATAGGTCCGGCAAGCTGCCTTTCGATTTCACCCTGCACTGGCACCGGGGCCGGCATAAGAAAAACTTGTGGCCTTTTCAAGGGAAGCTCGTTTGTCTACTATACCGATAGAGATTTAGGTTTCTTTCACCAGATGCCCGCTTGGGGTGGTGGGAACCGGCGCGCCAACCGCGCGCTCTTCAAGGAGGCTTAACATGTTGATTTCAAGACGCTCTCTGTCGATCGCCACCGTCCTGGCGGCACTCTTTGCAACCGCGCTGCCGGGCCTCGCCCAGGCCGAGACGCAGCTGCTCAACGTTTCATACGACCCGACACGCGAACTCTATAAGGAGTTCAACACCGCCTTCGCCGCGCATTGGAAGAAGGAGACCGGCGAAGATATCAGCGTCGAGGCGTCGCATGGCGGCTCGGGGAAGCAGGCCCGCGCCGTGATCGACGGGCTCGAAGCGGACGTCGTCACCCTCGCCCTCGCCTATGACATCGACGAGATCGCGGCCAAGGCGAAACTGCTGCCGGCAGATTGGCAGGCCCGCCTGCCGCACAATTCGGCCCCCTATACCTCGACCATCGTGTTCCTCGTCCGCAAGGGCAACCCGAAGGGCATCCAGGATTGGGGCGATCTGACCAAGGACGGCGTCGAAGTTATCACGCCGAACCCGAAGACGTCGGGCGGTGCGCGCTGGAACTATCTGGCGGCCTGGGGCTGGGCGCTGAAGCAGCCGGGCGGTTCGCCCGAGACGGCGAAGGCCTTCGTGCAGCAGCTCTATCAGCATGTGCCGGTGCTGGATTCGGGCGCGCGCGGCTCGACCACGACTTTCGTCCAGCGCGGCATCGGCGACGTGCTGCTGGCCTGGGAGAACGAAGCCTTCCTCGCCGTGAAGGAACTCGGCCCCGACCAGTTCGACATCGTCGTCCCCAGCATCAGCATTCTCGCCGAACCGCCGGTCGCCGTCGTCGACAAGGTGGTCGACAAGAAGGGCACGCGCAAAGTGGCGGAAGCCTATCTCAACTATCTCTATACGCCGGAAGGCCAGGAGATCGCCGCGAAGAATTTCTACCGCCCGACCGACCCCAAAGTCGCTGCCGAGCATGAGAAGGACTTCCCCAAGGTCAATCTGATCACCATCGACGATGTGTTCGGCGGCTGGAAGAAGGCACAGCCCGAGCATTTCGGCGACGGCGGGACCTTCGACCAGATCTATCAGCCGGCCAATTGATCATCGGTTGAGAGAACGACAAAGGAAACGGGGCCAGAAATGGCCCCGTTTTCGTTTGCGTTACTTGAACTCGTTGATCAGAGGAGCTTTGCCGCGAGATTGGCGCAGGCGATGCGGAGATCGGGCACGGCGATGATCTCCCAGAAGGTGCCCTTGGTGATGGGCCCGATCGCATGGAGATCCGGCGTCACGTGACCGTATGCATCGATGACATTGCCGGCCGGATCGACATCGATGCCGAGACGCAAGGGATCGGGCCGTACCTGACCCGTCGCCAGCAGCTGGCGGATGAGTTTCTGATCGAGCTGCGTGGCGTCCGAGCGGGGGCCTGAGCAGTCGATGATGCGATCGACCACCAATTCGCGCGTGCCGCTGTCGCCGCGCAGGTTGATGCCGACAATCGACCGGTCATCAAGGCGCGTCGTCTCGCCAAGGCGCCCCTTGATGAGCTCGACCTGGCCGCTTGCCAGTGCAGCCTCGATACGCGCCATGACCTGCGGCGCGGCGCGGTGACGATGAACATCCCACCAGGGTCGCAGGTGGCGCAGGAAGCGCGCGCGTTCGCCCAGCGGCATCTCCTGCCACAAGCGCTGGGTATGTGGGCGCAGGCCGTCGATGGCGGCGCGCCAGCCGGCGCCGGACGCTTCGGCTGCCCGTGCCGCCCGGCGTACCTGCCGCAGCAATGCGACGAGGTTGCCACCCAGCGGATTTTCCGCATAGCGCCAGGGCACCGGCACGGGTGCATGGACCCGTGGCAGTAGGCCGCGCCGCGATAGAGCGTGGATCTTGCCCCGATGCCCACGATCAAGCAGCGACAGCACGGTGTCGATGAAGGTGAGGCCCGTGCCCAGGATCAGCACCGGCGCATCGGCATCGAGATCTGAAAGGCAGGCATCATTCCAAGGATCGCCGAAATAACCCGGTGCAGATTGGGTCGGCGGAAAGTTGCCGACGGCAAGGACGACATGGTCGACCGGATAGCGGCGACCGACAGCCAGTTCCAGCACCAGACCGCCTTGGTCGCGATGCAGCGAAGCGGCCTCGTCGGTGACGAGGAAGAGATTGTGCCCCTGGCCCTCGCGCCAGATCTTGTTGCCGAGCAGGTCCTGGATGTAGTTGCCATAGATGCGGCGCGGCACGAAGGTCGACGGGCCAGCCTCGCCTACGATGTCCCCACCCACAATGCCCCCACCCACAATGCCGGTGCGCTGGTCCGCCGGCAGGTCGGCGAGCCAGCGGACGAAATGATCCGGATCGTCCGGATAGGCGCTCATGTTGCTGGCGCGGACGTTGAGCAGATGATTGGGATTGCCGGTCGCGTAAGCGAGGCCGCGACCGAAATTGTGATTGCGCTCGACCAGATAGATTCGGTCTTCGGGGCGGCAAGCCTTCAGCAGATGGAGGGCCAGCAGCGAACCGCTGAACCCCGCACCCACGATGGCAATGCGCCGACCGTTGCGATCGCCGACCAGCGCCATGATAGGGCCCCGAGTAGATTGTTGTCAGAAGGGCCGATCGCCCAGGATCGTCGCCCGGTGCATGATGCGCCGATGCGGCAGGTAGTCGGCGACGGCATAATGCTGGGTCGAGCGATTGTCCCACATGGCGACATCGTTCACTTTCCAGCGGTGGCGCACCTGGAAATCCGGCTTGCCGATATGTGTGAAGAGGAGATCGAGCACCGCCCGGCTTTCCTTCGGCGAAAGCTCGTTGATATGTGTGGTGAAGCCCTCGTTGACGAAGAGGGCCTTGGCGCCGCTGACCGGATGCGTGCGGATGACAGGATGTTTGACCGGCTTGTTTTTCGCCTTGGCCGCCAGCCACTGCTTCTCCTCGGCAGGTGTGCGCGCATAGCGCTCGGCCGGGAAGGATTTGGTGAAATCATGCGTCGCCGTCAACCGTTCGAGAAACGCGCGGAAGGCCGGCGACAGGGCATTGAAGGCCGCCTCATTGTCGACCCACAGTGTATCGCCACCATTCGGCGGCAAGTGCTTGGCATAGAGCACGGCACCCAAAGGCGGCGTCTCGATGAAGGTGACGTCGGTGTGCCAATTGTCATTGTCGGGCAGATTCTCGGTGCCCGTATCGATGACGATGATCTCGGGCACATCTTCGACCTGGGGATAGATCGGATGGATATGCAGCTTGCCGAAGGCAGCGGCGAAATTGCGCTGCTGCTGCGACGTGATCTGCTGGTTCTCGAAGAAGAGGACCTTGTGCGCGATGAGCGCGTCGCCGAGGCGCGCGCGGCTGGCGGCGTCGAGGGGTTTGCCGAGGTCAATCCCATCCACCCGCGCACCGATGGCGGGGCCGAGCGGTTCGATCTTGATAAGGTCGGCGATCGTGCGGTTGCTCAAGGGGTCCCTCCTGCCACAATGTTCCAAACCCGCTCGTGGAAACGAGCTGCTTGCCGTTGGCAGGAAGAGTAAATCTCTATCAGATTGGTAGACAAACAAGCGTTTCTTGGGCCAAGCACAAGTTTTTCTTGTTACCCCGCCAGATTCATAAGGAATTTCAAATGGCTAATGCCAGAGCATCGCGTCCGACGCTCGCCATCGTCGCCCACGACCAGATGAAGGAACGGATGCGCGATTGGGCGGTGGCCCACGAAAAACACCTCGGCCGCTATCGGCTCTTTGCGACCGGGACGACCGGCGGCATCGTCAGCGCCGCCTGCCCCAGCCTCAAGATCAAGCGGCTGAAGAGCGGCCCCTTGGGCGGCGATCAGCAGATCGGCGCCATGATCGCCGAACGCAAGGTGGAGGCCCTCATCTTCTTCATCGACCCGATGACGGCGCTCCCTCACGATGTCGACGTCAAGGCGCTGATCCGTCTCAGCATCCTTTACGACATTCCCTTCGCCTGCAACGAAGCGACCGCCGATCTCCTGATCCGTGGCATGGCAGGAAACCGGCGGCCGTCGCGTCAGAGATAGGCGACTTCCGTCATCATGCCGGTCGCCATGTGCAGCAGGTTGTGGCAGTGGAACGGCCAGCGACCGCGATTGTCGGCATCGAAGGCGATGCTGACCGACCCGCCGATCGGCACCAGCACGGTGTCGCGCACGGCCCCGGAAAAGGCGGGGCCATCCACGGCCACGACCTGGAAATGATGGCCGTGCAGGTGCATCGGATGCGCCATCATGCTCTGGTTGACCATCTCGATGACGACCCGCTCGCTCTCGGCGACCTCCAGCGGATGATGCTGGCCGAAGGTCTCGTTGTTGATCGACCAGACATAGGGCGACATGGAGCCGGTAAGAATGGCGCGCAACGATCGTGCCGCCTTGCGCTCGGGCAACGGTGACGCTGCCTGCAATTGACGCTCGAAATCGATCGTCACCGGCCCAGCGGGCTTTTCACCCATCTCCGCCACCTTGGCCACTTCGGCACCGGGTGTTGCCAGGATGATGCCGGTACGCTCCGCCCCTCCTTCGCGCTCGGCGAGGATGGGGAAGGCGCCACCTTCCTTCGGCAGGTCGATCACGATGTCCAGGCGCTGCCCCATCGTCATCGGGAAGCGGCGACCGCCGACCGGCTTGATCGCATTGCCATCGACGGCGATGACCTCACCCGTGAGCGCGCCAAGGTCGATATGGAAGGCCGTGCTGGTCGCCCCGTTGATGAGGCGCAGGCGCACACGGCCGGCTCGTTCCGTGCGCACCACCAGCGGATCGCGCAACGTGCGGTCATTGGCGAGATAGGCGTCGTAATTGACGTCATTGAGGTCCATCGCCATGCCCGACATATCGTGACCAGACATGTTCATGCCGCTCATGTCCATGCCGCTCATATCCATCCCAGACATGTTCATTCCCGACATGTCGTGACCCGCATGGGACATGGCCCCGGCGCCGAGTTCGGCGAGGATCTCGGCGGGATCGCGGAAAGTGAAATCGTGCAGCAGGACGACCACCTCCTGCGCATCGGCCTTCAGATCCTCGGCGGTGTGCACGATGAGGGGGGCCGCCATCAGCTTCTGTTCCTGAAGGCCGTGATGCGAATGCATCCAGTGCGTCCCCGTTCGGGGCGCGAAATCATAGGCGACCGTGGCCCCGTCGGCGATCGGCGGGCGATCCTTGTCGGCAACACCGTCCTGCAGGTAAGGCGGCGTCATGCCGTGCCAATGGATGATGGCTTCCTCGCCGGCCTTGTTGGTGAGGTCGAGTTGGAAGCGGGCATCGGGTGCCAGTGTCAGCCCGTGCGTGCCATCGGGCTGCTGGATGCCGAACATGTCGGCGGCCCTGCCGTTCACCTCAAGCGATCGGCGCGTGATGGCGAGTTGCAGGGGCGAGGCAGCGCGACCCTGGCGCGGCATCAGGGAAGTGGCGGCAAGCGCGGTGCCGGCGGCCAGGAAGCCGCGGCGAGAGAAATCGAGGGCAATCATGATAACCTCTGTCGAAAGTCGATCGGTGCCGACACGCGGGTAAACGGCCGGCTCAAACAAAACTTGTCAGAGGTGGATGCGGGGTGGCCTGAAGCCCGGCCCGGAATCGATCCCACCGATATCCTGCTCGGCGGCAGGCAACAGTTTCGGGCGTTGCGGCAGATCAGCCACCAGCATGATCGCGGGCAGCAATCCTTGCCCCAGCATCGGACATTGGCCGGTGATGCAGCAGGAGAGATTGCCCTGCTTGTGGGGCGTCCCAGCCGGCGCCTTTTGATTTGCCCCGTGCTGCGGGCAGTCTACAGGCGCGCTGGCCATCGCCTGATCCATCTTATGTCCAGGCGACGCCATTGCCGCCGCCGGCAAGCTGGTCGCGGCCAGCAATCCGGCCATCAGGCAGAAGGACAGAAATGTGACAAGAAGCTTGCGCAAGGGTCATCCCGGCAGATGGGCAATCCACACCGCCGAATATAGAACGAAAAACGGCCGGGGCAAGGCACCCCGGCCGTTTTCCAAATGTCCGGCCATAGCGGCCGAAACCCGTCAGCCTTCGATCGTCGCCGGATAGACCGGACCACCATGCGGTGCCGCATGATCGTCGCTTTCACCCGGCTTCTTCTTCGCATGGTTGGACGCAAGGAAGGTATAGAAGACCGGCAGCACGAAGAGCGTGAACAGCGTGCCGACGCTCATCCCCGACACGATCACGATGGCGATCGACATGCGGCTCGCCGCACCGGCGCCGCTCGCGAACATCAGCGGGATGAGGCCGGCGACCATGGCGGCCGTCGTCATCAGTACCGGCCGCAACCGCAGGCCCGCCGCTGCTTCGACCGCTTCGAGCTTGGAGAGGCCGAACTTCTCCTGCTGCTCCTTGGCCACTTCGCAGATCAGGATGCCGTGCTTGGTGATGAGACCCACCAGCGTCACCAACCCCACCTGGCTATAGATGTTCATGGTGGAGAAGCCGAGCGCCAGCGGAATGAGCGCGCCGCAGACCGAGAGCGGCACCGAGATCATGATGACGATCGGATCGCGCAGGCTTTCGAACTGCGCCGCCAGCACCAGGTAGATGATGGCGATGGCGAAGGCCAGGGTGAAATAGAAAGCACTGCCTTCCTGGATGTACTGGCGCGACTGGCCGGCATAATCCACCGTGAAGCCTTCCGGCAGCACTTCCTTGGCGATCTCGTCCATTTTGGCCAGCGCATCGCCCAGTGTCGCCATCATCACGGCCTGGATGGTGACCGCGTTCTGCTGGTTGAACTGGTTGAGGGCGATGGGCTGCACCTCCTGGCGCAGCGTCACCAGACTGCCGAGCGGCACCGTCTTGCCGCTGGCCGTCTTCACATAGAATTCGCCGAGCTTGGCGGGATCCAGGCGATCGACGCGCGCCACCTGCGGAATGACCTGATAGCTCTTGTTGTAGAGATTCATCAGGTTGACATAGTTCCCGCCGGTCATGGTGGCCAAGGTCTGCGCGATCTCGGCCATGGTGATGCCATAGGCGGCAGCCTTGTCGCGGTCGATCTCGACGATCGTCTGCGGCTTCTCGAACTTCAGATCGACATCCGAATAGAAGATCACCATGCCGCTCTGCTTCAAACGGTCCATGAAGCGCCCGACCACATCGTTGAGCGTGCGGTAATCCGCCGTGGTGTTGATGACGAACTGGATCGGCACGCCGTCGGCGCCCGGCAGCGAGGGCACGGGGAAGACCGCCGTGTTGAGGCCGGAGATGCCACTGAGGAGCCCCGTGAGCTGCTGCAGGATCTCGGCCTGGCCGCGCGCACGTTCCGCCCAGGTCTTCAGCACGGCAACGCCGAAGCCCTGATTGGTGCCGTCGGTGCCGTTGATCGTGAAGAAGCCGTTGATCTCGGGGATCTGTTGCACGCCCTGCTTCATCGCATCGGCATAGCGGTCCATGTAATCGAGATTGGCGTCGGTCGGGCCTGAATAGGCCATGAAGCCGGCGCCCTGATCCTCGGTCGGCGCCAATTCGCGCTGGATGACCTGGAACAGCATGAACAGCACGCCGGAGACGATGACCGCAAACACGATGGTGGCGGCACGGTCCCGCAAGGACGCGTGAAGAAGGCGCAGATAGAAGCGCCGGATCGCGTCGAAAGTGACGTCGATGCGGTGCGACAGGCCGCGCTTGTCCGGATCATGCTTCAACAATTTCGAGCACATCATCGGCGACAGCGTCAGGGCGATGATCCCGGAGACGATGACCGCGCCGGCCAAGGTCAGCGCGAACTCCTTGAAGAGCGCGCCCGTGAGGCCGGTCATGAAGGCGATCGGTGCATAGACGGCGGCCAGCGTGATGGTCATCGAAATGACCGGCACGGCGATTTCGCGCGTCCCCACCAGGGCCGCCTGGAATGGCGACAGCCCCTCCTCGATGTGCCGGTGCACGTTCTCGACCACGACGATGGCGTCATCGACCACGAGACCGATGGCGAGCACCATCGCCAGCAATGTGAGCAGATTGATCGAGAAGCCGAGGATCAGCAGGAACAGGCACACGCCCACCAGCGACAGCGGCATGGTGACAAGCGGGATCAGCACCGATCGTACCGAGCCCATGAACAGGAAGATGACGACCATGACGATGAGAGCCGCTTCGCCGATCGTCTTCATCACCTCCTCGATCGAGGCCCGAATGAAGATGGTGGAATCGTAGGCGACCTGCAGCTTCATGCCCGCCGGCAGGTTTTCCTCGAGCGACGGGATCATGTTGCGGACATCGGCAACGACGGTGAGCGGGTTCGCATCCGGCGTCGTATTGATGCCGATGAACACCGCCTTGTCGCCGTTGACGAAGACCGAGGTATCGGTGCTTTCCGGGCCGAGCTGGATGGTGGCGATGTCGGAAAGACGCACCAACTGGGCGCCTTCATTGCGGACCACAAGCTGGCGGAATTGTTCCTCGTCCCGCAGGTCTGTCCGCGCCGTCGTGCCGACGACATCGAAATAACCCTTGGCGCTGCCGGCGGCGGCCAGATAGTTGTTGGCCTCGATGGCCGCCTGCACCTGCGGCGCCGAGATATCGTACTGCGCCATCTTCACCGGATCGAGCCAGATGCGCATGGCGAACTTCTGCCCGCCGAGCAGTTCCGGATCAGCGACGCCGGGCACGGTCGAGAGCTTCGGCTGGATCACGCGGCTGACATAGTCGGTGATCTGGCCCGGACTCATCCGGTCGCTGGAAAAGGCGAGATACATCGAGGCGAACTGGTCGCCGGTCGATTTCACGATGACCGGATCGTTGATGCCGCGCGGCAGAAACGAGCGCGTCTGGTTGACCTTGGCGGTCACTGCCGTCATCGCCGCATCCGGATCCTCGTTAAGGCGCACATGCACCGTCACCACGCTGGTGCCGGCGTATGAGCGCGAGGTCAGATAGTCGATGCCGTCCGCGGTCGCGACCGCCTTCTGGATCGGATCGGTAATGAAGCCCTGCATCAGATCGGCGTCGGCGCCCGGGAAGGTCGTCGTCACCGAGATCGTGGTGTTGAAGAGTTCCGGATACTGCCGGATCTGCAGCGAGAAGATCGACTGCAGGCCGAGGAGCAGGATGAGGAGGCTGATGACGGTCGCAAGGACCGGCCGTTTGATGAAGATATCGAACATGTTGCCGCTATCCTTACTCCACCGGTACCTGCTCGGGCACGGCCAGCGTGTCATCCTTCTGGACGGCGACGCGCGTGCCGTTGTCGAGCTTCAGCTGGCCGGAAGTAACGACCGTTTCGCCGGCCTTCAGGCCGTCCTCGACGATAATGACGCCATTGCGCCGTTCGCCCGTCTTCACGATGCGGCGTTCGACGGTGACGATGGCGTCGCCCTGTTCGGACTTCCCTTCCTTGGCGACATAGACATAGTCGCCATAGAGCGAATAGCTGATCGCGGTCTGCGGCACGACGACCACATTCATGCGTGACGGCAGCAGCACGGCGAGCTTGGCGAACATGCCGGGGCGCAGCAGACCCTCGGCATTGTCGAACGTGCCCTGCACCTCGACCATGCCGGTCTGCTGGTTGATCAGCGGTTCGATGGCGGTGATGCTGCCCTCGAAGCTCGCGATCGGATAGGCGTCGGTCGTCATGCGGATCTTGTGACCGACCTTGAGGTCGGAAAGTTCCTTCTGCGAGACGCTGAAATTGATCAGCATCTTCGAAAGGTCCTGGATGTTGACGATGGCAACGCCGGCATCGAGATACTGGCCGACATTGATCTTGCGGATGCCGAGAACGCCGGTGAAGGGCGCCTTGATCACCTTTTTGTCGATCTGGGCGGCCAGGGCCGCCACCTCGGCACCGGCCACTTCATACTCTGACTGGCGCTGTTCCAGGGTCGCCTTCGAGATATTGTCGTTGGAGCGCAGCGATTCACCACGCGCCAAATTGGCCTTGGCGAGCTTCAGCGACGCCTGGGCGCTGGCATAGTTCGCGCGCTCGACATCGGCGTCGAGTTGAACCAGGACTTGGCCGTCGCTGACGCGTTCGCCGGACTCAAAGCGGATCTGCTGCACAAGGCCCGGCACCGACGAATTGATGTCGACGCCGCGATTGGCCTCAAGCACGCCGATCGCCGAGACTTCGACGCCCCATTCCTCGCTGGCAGCGGGCTGCGCCGTCACGTTGACGACCGGGATCGGCATGTTGGCCATCGCCGCCTGCATGGCGGCGAAGCCGGAGAATATCTTGAAGAAGACACCGCCGAAAATCACCGCGCTGCCGATCAGCATGAACAGCATCTTCCAGCTGAAGATGCTACGCAGGGCTTTTTTGGTGCGGGAGGGAGCGTTCATGTCTGTCTCCTGGCTCAATTCTTTCTTATTGTCTCTTGGCAATGCCGACAGCTTTCGGCATGGCGGGCATCACGTCGTTCTGACCGAGCAGCTCCAGCGCCTTTTCGCGGATGGCGAGGCGCCGCGTATCGTCCATGACCGGCGAACCGATCAGCCGGTGCAGCCACAGACCGTCCATGGCGAGCGCCACGAGGAGGGCCATGCTGGGGTCCCGCGAATCTTCGGTGAGGCGGCGGAAGGCCGTATCGATTGTCCCTTCCACCGGCCCCAGCAGGCCCGGATTGGTGGCGACCGCCGCCAGCAGGGCACAGCCTGCCGGATCGGTGGTCGGCGCGGCGGGATCGAACGAGGTCTCGACAAGGGCGCGCGCCCAGCGATTGGGACCGGCCGGCAGTTGGTCGTAATGTGCCTGCTGCAGGCTCTCGCACGCGTTGGCCAGGTGCGTGACCATGCCCTGGATCAGCGCTTCCTTGCTCTTGAAATGATAGAGCACGCCGCCCTTGCTCATGCCGGCGGCCTTGGCAGCCTCCTCCAACGTCAGCGCCGCCATTCCCTGGCTGCGCACGACGCTCAAGGCCGCATCGAGGATCTGATCGCGGGTACTCATGGCTGCTTTTCAGCGACTCTCTAGAATTGGGCAGCAGGCTGTACTGGCCGGTTTAGTTTTCCGGCGGAAACTATACCGACTGGTCGGTACAGTAAAGATGCTTTCGGATCACAATTCGGCGTGCGGAATATGCGCAAAAGCCGGAAATCGACTCTGGATCCGGCACTGGCAAATTACGGCTAATCCTCTGAACGATCGTCGGAATTCCGATCGCGCTCGTAATGATGCTGCAGTGGAAAAGCCGGCAGCCAGGACTCCCGGCGGATCGTCCACAGTTCGTAGGTCGGCCGAAACTGGTCGATTTCATCCAGGGAACCCAGATTGATCTCGACCTCGTCCCCCGAGCGCGCGAACACGGACGAGCCGCAACGTGGGCAGAAATGCCGCCCCCCATAATCGCGTGTTTCGCCCTCGATCGTCACGGCCCCTTGCGGGAAGATCGCCGACGCATGGAAAAGCGCCCCATGATGCTTGCGGCAATCGAGACAGTGACAAACGCCCACACGGTAAGGGTGGCCCGTTGCCTGAAACCGGACACCGCCGCACAGGCAGCCACCCGCGAACCGATCCATGCGGCACCTCATCTGCAAGCAAGCGATGGCGGTTTCTACAACAGACCCTCGGCAGGGTCCACCGAGGCCACCAGTTCTTCCACTATTGTCCGCCGTCAGCGCCGTTGCCGCCGAGTGGTGTGCAGGTCGTTTCCAGCACATCCGGGTAGAAATCGAGCCCCCGCATCATCAGTTTGATGCGCAAGCCATAGGACGTGATCTTGCATTCGCTGATGGAAAGAGGGACCGCCGCTGCCACATAGTCTGGAAAGAAGAAACCGTGCCCATGTGCAAGTGACCAAATCTCATTGAACAGAGTGGCCCGGATTCGAAAGTAGAAGCTGTTGTCATCGGTGCAGGGAAGACTGTGGCAACCTTGCACCGAGTGAATATTGTGTTCGGGTGCAATTTCCTGGGAGTTGGTCAGATAAACAACCTCATCCCGTCTTGCGGTCGCAAGATAAAGGCCCGTATCCCAGAGCAGACCAAGCAACGGCAAAACGACAAACCATGCACAGATCAGGCTGATAGCCAGCATCAGCCCAGCACGAGTCTTTGAAAACCGCCTGACTTGGAATTTGTCCTCGGAATAGACAACACGCGCCCAAAGTCGCCGATATGCGTTGAACAGGACGAGCATCGGCACGGAGAGAAAGCGCCCTGCCGGCGCCAGCAAATGTTCGTAGAGCCAAAGCGCGCCAACAGCGACCTGGGCGAAGAAGCGGGCTAGGCCGGTAATATCCTGTGCCGTGCGGGTCTGCCAGCGACCTGCTTCCGCCTTTTCAGCTTCGTAAGCGTGGGCCTCGATACGCGTCTTCAGCGCATCGACCTGCTTCTTGATATCGTTCTGGTCCATCACTGGGCGGCCTTACGCCGATCGCCGGACTGAGGCGCACCGCCATCGATCTTGAAGAATCTCGTCTCCGGGTCATATGTGAAGACAATTTCGCCGCCCCGCCCCTCGAGGATCATGTTGACCAGGATCGGCTCGACATTCGTCTGAATATATCCAGGTAGACCGCGCGCACCGATCGCCGGGTCATAGTGCCCAGCGCAGAATGCCTTGAGATCGGCATCCGCAATCCTGATCCGCAAGCCTTCCGCAGCGTAGGTGCCATCGATGCTGTCGAATTCGCGCCGCACGATCTTTTGGATCGACGGCAAGTCCAAACGATTGAAGCAGACGATGTTCTGTCGCCCGGCAAAGCGATTGAGAAATTCGGATCGATAGGTCGATGCGATGTCACCCATGGCAGCAGCTGACGCTTCCTCGAAAGTCATCGACTGATCGAGAAAATGCGGCTGGCCGATATTCGTCGTCATGATGATAATCGCTTCCGAGAAAGATACCGTCCGCCCGACATTGTCGGTCAATCGACCGTCGGACAAAATCTGCAGAAAGACGTTGAACACATCCGGGTGGGCCTTTTCGATTTCGTCGAACAGCAGCACACGGATCGGGTTCTTGCGCATGGCGTTGGTCAGAATGCCGCCCGCTTCAAAGCCTTCATAGCCCGGAGGCGCGCCGATCAAACGCGAGACAGCGTGCTTTTCCATATATTCAGACATGTCGAAGCGGGTCAGCGCCTTCTCGTCATCGAGCAATGCCTCGGCAAGTGCTTTGGCAATTTCAGTCTTGCCGACACCCGATGGCCCCATGAACATGAAGGCGGCCTGTGGCTTCTCGTTGTTGCGGCGGCCGACACGCGCTGTCTTCACCGCATTTGCAAGCCGCGCCACGGCATGATCTTGCCCGAAAATTCGCGCCAGCAAACCCACTTCGAGATTGCGCAATTTCTCTCGTTCGTCCTCATTGAGCTTGCTTGCCGAGATGCCGGAAATGTCGGCGAACTCCTGAAGCACAATGTCGCGTGTAAGCTTGAGATGCGAGTTGATCTCGGCAGTCAGAGCTTCGAAAGCCGTTCTGTTCTTGGTGAGCTCCGCTTGGAAGGCCGCGATCTGCCCCTTTATCTCCTGCACCATCTTTGATTCGATCCCAGCACCAGAAGCCAAGCGGGCAAAGGCCGAGATTTTTCCGCCATTGCCGTTCGGCGCTTCAACATCGGCCGCAGTCGCGGCGGCCCTGTTCTTCTCCTCTTCCGCCTGCTGTGCGGCCAGACGCTCCTCCAACTCAAGGATGGCGGTCTCGCCTTCCCGCTGGCGTTTGTAGAGAACGCGAATATCCTCCTGCTTCCGGTGCCATTCGGCGCTTATGCGAGCGATCTCCGCCTCTATCGATGCCTTCTCGGCATCGCTCTTAGCCGCCTTCAGTCGGGCCTGCTGATCAATGAGACCCGGTGCCTTGCCATGCGCCGAAAGGCGATAGGTCGAGAGCGCCCGGTCGATGAGGGCCGTGCTCCGTTCCGGTTGGGCGCGGTTGATGCCACCGTCGCGCGAGCGATACTTCGTCGTCAACTCGATCGCGGTGGTGATGGCGTCGGGTGCAATGTCGATCTTGTGGAAATTGGTCAGCTTCTGGGCGCCATCGCTGACAATTTCCTTGAGATCTGCAGGATTGGGCTCCTCGAGATCGATGAAGGTGAAAAGCTCGCGCACGTCCGAATGGCTCTTCAGGATGATATCGAGATCCTCGTCGCGCGCCTCGACGATAGCCTGGGTCTTATTGCTCTTGATAGCGAGCGTCAGCGCGTTGATGAGATAGGTCGTACCGCTGTTGCGCGTCGCTTCGATCAGGTCGCGCATGTCTTCGATGATGAGCACCGACTCCGGCGTGCGGTACAGCGTCTTGATGATGCGGTCGATCGACTCATTGATCTTGACGGACTCTCCCTGGCTGAACAGGGCATCCGTGTCGAGCCAGAAGAGCCGCTTCGAGACGATGTCAAAGGGCGTGTCGGGATTCTTCTTCGAAGCCTGCAGGCCCATGCATAGGGCAGAACAGCCGACGCCACCCGGGCCGACCAGGAGCACCGAATTGGCCTGGCTGCGGATCAGGATGGAGGACAGGCGCTTGAGTTCTTTGTCGCGTCCGACCAGGCGAAAATGCGGAAACCGCGCCAGGTAATCGTCGCCTCGGATGAGATAGTTCATGGAGTTGTCACGTCCAAATTGATGCTGGTGAAGGCCCCCGGGAGACAGGTCGTCTCCCGGGTTTCAGCCGGTCGGACCCTACTGGCCGAACTTGAAGGGCGACGCCGCATTGGCTTGTGCAGCGGGCGCCGCGGCCGGCGCAGCATTGCCGCCGGCCGTATCGGCATTGACGGCAATGGCCTCGCCGAGATCGTCCTTGACCGTCTCGGAGAGCTTTTTCAGCTCGTCGAGCTTGGCGCGCATTTCGGTCAACCCTTCCTTCGAAATGCTGGTCGCGGTCCGGATCACTTCACCATAGGACCCCAGATCCTCGATCGCCTTTTCAAGGTCGCGATTCTGGTCGGCGATTCCCATCGCCAGCCGGATGCTTTCCTTCTGCGCCACCTTGTTGGTGTTCTCGGCCATCTGCTGCAACGTGTCCTTGGCCATGGCGGACGCCTCGCCAAGCGCTGCCTGGGAAACAGCCTGGAGAACAACGGACAGGCGGTCGGCAACGCCGGATACGCCCTGGCTGTGCATCATGCGGGCGCGGATGGATTGCTGGTCCACAGCATCCTTCATGGTCTTGATGCGGATGGCACCGGAAGTGAGATCGGCAAAGGTCGACATGGTGTCCGTCGCTGACGCATCGAGGAGCGTGATGTGCTGTTCGACGGCCATGCGCTTCTGTTCGCGCGTCATTTTGGCAATCGTATCCTCCTCACCCGTCGGCTCCTGCAGACTGTCGCGCTGCTTCAGATTCTTCTCGCCGGCATCCTTGATGCCCTCGTTGAGGATCGCATAGACCGTCCCCATCGTGCCGTTGGCATCGGCGAGATTTTCCACCTGATCGCCCATCTTGCCGAGATGCTCCCGCACCGAGCCGATGCGGGTCTTGGCCGTCGAGACGAAGTTGATCGCGGAATCGACCAGCTCGCGCTGACGCTGTTTGTGTTCATCGGTGCTGATATCGAGCAGTTCACGCAACTTGGCCTTTTGCGCGGCGAACTCGCCAAGTTCGCTCTTCGTCTCGGCGACCTTTGCGTTGAGCGCCTCCAATTCGCCGGACAGCTTGCCGAGATTGTCCTTGATCTCGGTCAGCTTGCGATCGTTCTGGTCAATCTCGACCTGCGCCGATGCCTTGATGCCGCCCAGCCCGAAGAAGGACTTGTCCTGCCGCAGCAGGTCATTGGAGCGCATCAAGCGTTCCGCCTCGTTGCTGAGATTGGCGGCTTCCGTACGCTTGGCTTCGCGCTCCTTGTTGAGTTCTTCCTCGGCCTTGCGGTCGCGGATGATTTCCTGGAACGCATCGAGCGTCAGACCGTTGGTCCGCAGCGTGTAGATCGCATCGATGATATCGGTGAGCGGCTGCATCTTGTTGTCGAATTCCAGCAGCGCGGTATTGAGATCGTCGTAGACCGTCTTCAACTCGGCGAAGGTTTCGGTATCGGTCAGGCGAATGATCTCCTGCGCCATGGCTTCGCGCTGGCTCTGCAGATATTCCTTGAAGAGCTCAAATTCCTTGATGCGCTCCCGGTTCTCCTCCTTGGTGCCCTCGAAGGTAAGCAGCTTCGCCACTTCCGCCTTCTTCTCTTCCGGCTTGGCCTCGGTCGAGAACATGACCTTGAAGAACGTGTTGGCGGCAATATTGGCAAAGCGCGCGTCTTCGGCCTTCACATCGGCCTTCTTGGCCGGTGTGGCAGTACTGCGCTGGCGCACGGCTTCAGTGAGGACGTCCTGGGTCGAGGTGCTGAGTTTGGCTTTTGCGCCGGCAGTCATCGAAGACAACTCCTAAAGTTGTAAATTCAAACCGGTAAGATGATAGTCCGTCCATCTCTAGGGTGCGAGCGACGGTTGCGTTGCAGGTCACATATTGTAGTTTTCGGCGCCAATTTGAGGGCTGCCTTACGAATTTATTTCGATTTTGCAATGTTATAGCGATATCAATCCAATCACGCCGATGAGTTACGACGCGATCAAAAATCGCCACGCGTGACTATTTTTGCGAAAGAAAGCTATTTTCAACGACTGAATGCCTAGGGCTATGGCCCCTCTCCCGGCCCCATAGCCCCGGTCCATCCCCATGCTATCCAACGAAAATTCGCCCCTTCCCTCAGCTCGTCGCGGCAGGGCGACCGGGGCATCTGACCGGGGGCATTTGATTGGGAGTTGCTTGGGCGAAACTTTTGGCGATCGCCAATGTTGCATCAGGCGAGGCGCCGCCGGATGCACCCCGGCAAAATTACTTGGCGGCTTCGCTGGACCAATTGACGGCAGCGAGTCTCTGATCGGCCATCGGTCGCGCAACCGGCACCCACGTGTCGCGCATCAAGGCCATCAACGGGCGTCTGCGTAGCGCATTGGGATGAGGCGGGCGTTGAGGGTTGAGCGCGGGAGATCAGATATGACCGGTCGACAGGGCGAGCACGAGCACAATCAGCAACACGACGACGAAACCTCCCGGCGCATAGCCCCAATTGCGGCTATAGGGCCAGGCCGGCACGGCGCCGATCAGCATGAGGATGAGCAACACCAGCAGGATCGTCCCAAGCATTTCTTTCTCCTGTCTTCGCACCGCGGCCACCTCGCACCGGCGCCACGCAACATGATGAATCAACCGGTCATTGCCGACAGGGTTCCGGCCATACTCGGACGGAGTGGTCCCCTGGCCTCTACTTGTCGGGGATTTTTACATCCCCGCGCCTTGACGCTCCCCGATCACATGCCCACTATCGTCACGATACTTCGCGCCGCCGACTGCCAGGCATGGTCGTCGGTATCGGTTTACATTTCCCGCCCTTCATGTGACGGAGACGCATCTGCGTGACACCCTGATTGCGGGCGACGCGCCATCTTCATCTTTATGGCAGCGCCTGCGTGCGGTGGCGACCCACCGTACTTTCAGTCAATTGGCTGTGCTCGTCTGCGTTGCTGCCTTCCTGGTGATCGTGGCCGTTGCCGCCACTTTTCTCACCATCGACAATCGCGCCGCGGGCGCCGAGATGTTGCGCAGCCAGCGTTTCACGACGGATCTGGCGCGCCTGTTGCTGCTGGTGCAGCGCGCGGAAACGAGCCAGCGCGGCTATCTCCTTACCGGTAACAAGGATTATGTCGCGTTATACCGCGACAGCATCGGCAAGTTCGATCCGGCGCTTTCGGTCCTGGTCGAGGAAACGCGCGACGATCTCGGCCGCGCGCAGGGCGTTCTCAATCTGCGCAGCTTGGTTGCCGCCAAGCGGAATGAAATGGACCGCGTGCTGACACTCTTCGATTCCGGCCGGCAGGCGGAAGCATTGTCGGTCGTGCGCAGCAACGCCGGCAAAAGCATCATGGACCAGATCCGCGCCAGTATCGCCGAACAATGGACCGCATCGACGCGGACGACCGAGGAACGCATCGCGGCCTGGCGCGCCAACAGCAACTGGCTCCTCATCGTCCAGATCGGGGCCGCCTTCCTCGTCATGGTGGTCTCCGCTCTCGCCGTCATCGCCGGACTGCGGCATATGCGCGGCTTGCAGGCGGCACAGCACGCGCTGGCCCATGCCAACGAATTGCTTGAGGACCGCGTCGCCGCACGCACCGCCGAATTGGTCGAGGCCAATGCCGAGATCCAGAAATTCGCGTATATCATCAGCCACGATCTGCGCTCACCCCTTGTCAATATTATGGGCTTCGCGTCCGAACTGGCAGCCATCCGTGGCGAGATCGCCCCCATGATCGGCCTCTCGCCCACCCCCAACCAATCTGCCGCCAACCAATCCGCCGCACCGCAAGCAGCGGCCCCGGCGCAACGTCCGCCCGGCGCGATCGACCGCGATTTCGGCGAGGCCCTTGGCTTCATCCAGCAATCGACAGCCAAGATGGACCGGTTGATCGGCGCGGTGTTGAAACTTGCCCGGTCCGGCCAACGCCAGTTCCATTTCGAGCGGATTGAGATGAATGCCCTCATCGGTGACATTGCCGCTTCGCTCAAACATCGCACCGATGAAGTTGGCGCCGTCATCGCTGTGACGCCTTTGCCGATGCTGACCAGCGACCGCCTTGCCGTTGAGCAGATTTTTTCGAATCTCCTCGACAATGCGGTGAAGTACCTCGACGACAGCCGGCTCGGCCGTATTGACGTGCGGGCCCGGACATTGCCGCGCGCGGTCTTGTTCGAGGTGGAAGATAACGGGCGGGGCATTTCGGAGGCAGACCTCACCCGCATCTTCGACCTGTTCCGGCGCGGCGGAAAGCAAGACCGGCCCGGCGAGGGCATCGGCCTGGCTCATCTCAAGGTTCTGATCCGCCGCTTGGGCGGCAAGATCACCTGCCGTTCCACTCTGGGCCAAGGCAGCGTCTTCTCGGTTCTGCTGCCGCAGGGCGAACCAAGCGCCACACCAACCGATGGAAATAAGGAAAGATAGAATATGATAAAGGATGCCGTGGTCATCGTGATGGTCGAGGACGATGACGGCCATGCCCGCCTTATTGAAAAGAACATCCGCCGCGCCGGCATCAGCAACGAGATCGTCCCGTTCGCGCAAGGTGGCGAAGCGCTTGCCTATGTCGAACGCATTTGTGCTGAAGGCCGCGAGACCGACGAACGCCGCATGCTCATCCTGCTCGACCTCAATCTTCCCGACATGAGCGGGCTCGACGTGCTGGAACGGCTCAAGCGTGCCGAACGCACCAAGCGGATACCCATCATCGTACTGACGACCACCGACGATCGCGTGGAAATCCAGAAATGCTATGATCTTGGCTGCAGCGCCTATGTAAAGAAGCCGCTGGAATATGACGCCTTTGCCAATTCCGTGCGCCAGCTCGGCCTATTCTTCTCGATCATCGAACTGCCGCCGGCATAGAATATAAGATGTTGAAGGACCCGACGATGATGGGGGAGACCATCTTGCCCGCCAGTTCCACAAGGCCCCGCTTTCTCTATATCGACGACGATTCCGGCACCTGCCGGCTGGTCGCGCGCGAGATGGAACGGCATGACATCGATACGACGGTCGCCTACAGCGGCGCCGACGGCCTCCGTCTGGCGGCAGCGCAGGAATTCGAAGTCGTCGGCCTCGATCACTTCATGCCGGGTGAGGACGGGCTCGACATTCTATCAGCACTGACGGATCTCACCGACCCGCCATCGGTCATCTACGTGACCGGCAGCGAGGATATCAACATCGCCGTCGCCGCGTTGAAGGCGGGGGCGAGTGACTTTGTCGTCAAGGATGTCCAGGGATCGTTTATGGCGCTGCTCAGGAAGGCGATCGGCTCTGCCGTCACCCAGCAGCAGCTGCGCCGTGCCAAGGAGCGCGCCGAAGCCGAGATCCGCGCCGCCAACGAAAGGCTGGAAAAACTCACCGCCACGCAATCCATCCTGCTGCACGAAATGAACCATCGCATCGGCAATTCCCTGCAGCTCATTACCTCGATGATCCGCCTGCAGGCTTCAGCGACGCAGGACGCGCATGCCAAGGATGTGCTGCGCCAGGCCGCCGAACGCGTCATTGCCGTGGCGCAAGTGCATCAGCGTCTCTATACCTCTGACGATATCCGCCATGTCGAGATGCGGGCCTATATCGAGAAGCTCCTCGAAGATCAGCAATTGGCGGCGCGCGATCGCGGCTGCACCCTCGATATCGATATAGCCGACGTGAAAATCGGCACCGATCGGGCGATTTCGGTCGGCATCATCGTCACCGAACTCGTGACCAACGCCTTGAAATATGCCTACCCCGATGCAGGTGGGCCCATTCGCGTTCAGCTGGGGTCCGTGCAAGGCGATGAAGAGACGGACCATCTGCGTCTCGTCGTCGAAGACGAAGGCATCGGGCAAGGATCGCCACACGGCAAGACCGGCACGGGCGTCGGGTCGCGCATCGTCGATGCGATGGCCCGCAGCCTCGGCGCCCAGCTTGAACAAGACGGCAGCAACAAGGGATTTCGCTCCGTCCTGCTGTTTCCGCGAACGCCGGCCGCCGTCAATGGCGGCAGCTGACGGTCCGTTGATTTTGGACGGGAACTAGGCGCGGCGACGGCCCAAGACGATAAGACCGAGCCCCGCCACGACGGCGACGATGCCGGCGACATCCGGAATATGCACGACATGTTCCTCGTCGGCCGTTGCCACCAGCGGTCCGACCTCCAAGACCTTTTCTTCAGTCGTGTAAGAAATGCGGCCAATCGCCAAGGCGACGATTCCCGCAATGACCAGCAACACACCCGCAATCGAAAGTGGCTTCATATTCTCTCCTCGTGAAGATACCAGGGGGCACGCGACATGGGCGGCTTATTTGCCGCTTGTCGGCAGCATCCCGCTCGGCTGTTCCAGGAATTCATCCAATCCGTCTGGCTGTGCTGGCAATGGATCGGAGCGTTGCCCGGGAAGGGCCCCCTGCTCCAGCAGCTGCTTCAATTCGGCACGCGCGCGCGAGACGCGGCTTTTGACCGTACCGACACGGCAATTGCAGACTTCCGCCGCCTCTTCATAGCTGAAGCCACTGGCGCCAACGAGGATCAGAACCTCGCGCTGGTCCGCATTGAGATGCCAGAAAGCACGGCGGAAATCACTGAATTCGAGATTGGCTTCCTGCGACGGTCCGACCGACGGCTCGTCACCGGCCAGATCATCGATGGGCGTGGATTTGATCCAGCGCTTGCGGCATTCGTTGTAGTAGAGATTGCGCAAGATCGTGAACATCCACGCCTTGAAATTCGTGCCCGGCGTGAATTGATCGATGGCCGCCAGCGCGCGGACCACGGCATCATGCGTCAGATCATCCGCCTGATCGCGATTGCGGGTCAATGAGCGCGCGAACGCGCGCAGGTGCGGGATGACGTCCAGCAACATCCGCTCGACATCCGCTCGCGTGTTCTTGGGCACCTGCGCATCCATGCGTTCACTGTCCATCCTGTTTTCAACGCTTGCCTTGGTGGGCAGTTCCGGCACCAGTTTCCTTTGGCTTGCCGGATGGCGGATCGCCTCGCTTGTGGTGATTGTCATGCCTGGCCCTTTTCGCCCTGGGGCTCTCTTATCGGCAGGTTGCGAAATCCGACCCGCCTTGTTTGATCCTGGATGATGATGCGACTTAGCTCTGACCGTTGCCGCCCTTGGCCGGGCCGCCCTGTGCCTTCAGTTCGTTGACGAGGCGCGCAAGGTCGGGTGGCAAGGGTTCGCTGCTGACATCGTTGAACAATCTGTTCAATTGATCGTCGAACCAGCGGTCGAGGCCGTGTTCTGGCGACGCCCGGCGCGTCGGCTGCGCCGTGCTTCGATTTTCTGCGGCCGGAGCAATCGCTGTGGGATCGCCCTTCGCCTTTGCTTGAGCGTTCATCTTTTCATCATTCTCTTCTGGATTCACGGGCGCCAACTGCCTTGTCTTGAGATCCGCCATCATTTGCTCGAAACGTGAGATGTCCACCCCAGATCCACCACCCATCCATTAACCGGACTAAACCTGCGGTTTTGGCAAACGCCTCTCCGTTTCGCCTCTCCGCTGATTTACCTGCCCGCTGAATGGGTTAGTCACGTTCGACAAAATTTGTGTCTGCGAAGGGGAACCCAAGTCGGATCATTCGGTTCCTGCTGTATCGAAAAATTCTCCTGGCCAATGGGACTGCCGGGGTGAAAAGCCAATGAATTCAAACCAGAATGGGTGGCAACGTGCGGGCTAACTCTGACGAAATCGTCCACAATCTCAAATACCTGCGCCGCTATGCGCGCGCTTTGATGGGATCCCAGGAGACCGGCGACCTTTATGTTCGCGTGGCGCTTGAGGCCCTGCTGGCGGAGCCAGACCTGCTCCCTGCCGGCATCGACGTGAAGCTTGGCCTCTTCAAACTTTTCCACGCGGTCTCGAACCGCCATCTGGACCCGGCCGAGGAGCGCGACGACCTGGTCGACCTATCGGTCCAGGCGCGCCTGCGCGCCCTGCCGGCATCCGAGCGACAGATCCTGCTGCTCACCTCGCTTGAAGGCTTCACGATTTCGGATGCCGCGACGATTCTCGACATTTCGCAAGCCGAAGCCGAGGCCCTGCTGGTCGATGCCTGGACGACGGTCAATCAGCAGATCGCAACGTCGATCCTGGTGATCGAGGACGAGCCGGTCATCGCCCTCGATATCTCGAGCCTCGTCACCGATCTCGGTCACAAGGTCGTCGGTGTGGCCGCCAGCCAGACGGAGGCTGTCACCCTATTCAAGAAGATGCAGCCCGGGCTCATCCTTGCCGATATCGATCTCGGCGCCGGCGGATCGGGCATCACCGCAGTCACGGACATCCTGCGCATGTCGTCGGTGCCGGTGATCTTCGTCACCGCCTACCCGGAGCGTCTCTTGACCGGCGAACGGCCCGAGCCGACCTATCTCGTCACCAAACCCTTCGAGCCCGACACGCTCAAGGTGACGATTTCGCAGGCCTTGTCCTTTACCAGCTCAGGCCAAGCCAAGCGGGTCGCCGTCTGATATCGCGTGGCGGCGGTTGGCACCAGCACAACCGCCGCCCGCCACTTCTTCCAGGCGATCGCCACACCGCCGACTTCCAATTTGAGTCTGCCATCATGTGTCCTTCATGGGATCAAAATCGGCGTGGCCGCAGCTGGGAAGGTCGGACCAGATGATCGCTTCTCTCTTCCAGCCGTTGCGGCACCGCCTGATTCTACTGTTTGCAATCGTGCTGATGGTACCGAGCGGTTTCGGCATCTGGGCGGCGATCGGTGAATACCGCAGCCAGATGCGGACCGCGCGCGAGGCGATGCAACAATTCGCCGCGCTTGCTTCCAATTATGAGTCAAATCTGCTGTGGCAATCGCAGCAAATCGTGCAGAGCTTGACCACCGACGAGAACGTGCTCGCGGCCGTTCGCGGTTCAGCAGATCCACGCCTGCAAGATGCCTGCAACGATGCGTTTTACCGCGCCATCAAACCGTTCCCGCCTTACGGTGGCGCCGTACTCTATGACCTGGCCGGCACGCCGCGTTGCCAGTGGGATCCTAAGAGACAGATCATCAATGTTTCGCAGCGCGCTTGGTTTGCGACGGTCAAGAAGACGGGGGCCGCCACCATCAGCGGCTATCTGAGTTCGCCCGCATTGAAGGAGCCGATCATCTCCTTTGCCGCGCCGGTATATGATGTCGATGGCGTCATGAAAGGCGCGGTTTCCCTCGGCATCCGCCTCAACTGGCTTTCCGCCATCGGACAAGAGCCGGGCTTGCCAGGCATTGCCGAGGTAACGCTCGTCGACCGCGACGGTCGTATTCTGGTCAGTTCGGCAAGCGAAGCGGAAGCCACGACACGCTTGCCGGCCGCAGCCGAGATGGAGGCCATCCTCCACGGCAAGCAACGCCTCCTCGACGCTGACGGCCGCGATGGAACAGCCCGTATCTATGCCGCAAACGCCTTGGGAAACGACAGCTTGTTCGTTCTCCTCAGCATACCCCGGGCGGCCGTGGTAGACCCCTTGCGGCGCGACCTCCTGGTGCAGATCGGCATTCTGTGCCTTGTCTCCATCGCCGGGATGATGGCCGCGATCCTGGGCGCGCGCCTCCTCGTCACCAAATGGACTGAGAAGCTCACCCGTGCCGCCGATGCGATGGCCTTGGGCAGGCTCGACACTCAATCGGAGTTGCGCGGTGCGCCGATCGAAATCTGGCAGCTTGGTGAGAATCTGAAATCGATGGCGACCCGGCTTGAGCATCGCGAAGCGGATCTGCGCGAGACGCTGAGACAGAAGCAATTGATGCTTCGCGAGATTCATCACCGGGTGAAGAATAACCTGCAGATCGTCACCAGCCTCCTCAACCTCTACGCCCGCGTGCCGCGTGGCGATTCATTCCGCCAGGCATTCACGGATCTTCAGGTCCGCATCAACGCTTTGGCGTTGGTGCACCGGCATCTCTACGAAAGCGAGGATCTGAAAGAGATCGACCTGGCGCCCTTCATGCGCAATCTCTGCTCCTTGCTGCAGGATGCATCCGGGGTATCGGCGCGGCGCGTCACCATCAACGTCGCGGTGCCGGCCTTGCGCATGTCCGGTGACCGCGCGGTGCCGCTGGCCTTGCTGACGACCGAGATCCTGACGAACAGCCTGAAGCACGCCTTTCCGGATCAGCGCCGCGGCCGGATCGATATCGAAATGGTGGTCGACGGTGCCGGCGATGCCCATCTCAGCATCATCGACGACGGCATTGGGCCCGCGACGATTGCGGAAGCCGACGCCAGCACGACCATGGGCGCCACCCTCATCGCCGCCTTTGCCAAGCAACTGGGTGGAAAAATGAACGTCGCCGGCCCACCGGGCTCGACGACGCACATCGACTTCAACATTCGTCCCGCAGGACAAGTGACGGATAGATCGCCCGCCTAGGAGTTCGGCTTGGCCGCGGCGATGACCGCATATTCCAGTTCGTCAAGCTCTTGGCGCGGCGCCTTGATTTCGTTGACGATGGTCGACCCTTCATTGGGCGACAGCTTCACCCCTTGCGGCGAGGTCGGGCTTCGCGATTTGCGAATGACGTCCAGCAACCGCCCGATGGCACCCGGCAGGTCCAGCGCCTCGGCGAGCACATCGCCAGCCTCGCGGGGCGCTTGGCTTGTCGCCGCCGAGAGCTGCTTGGTATAGGCTTCAAGGAATGGCGCCCGCCCCACCTTGGCATAGCAGGCGGCATCGAGCAGTACCGATTTCACAAGCGTCGGCCGCCCGGCCCGGTCGGGGTCGGAATAGTCCCGAATCGTCTTGGGCGAAAGATTGGCGGCCTTGGCCGCGTTGGTGACACCCAGGATACGCAGCGCATCCAGGGTGGCATCTTCGAAAGATCCCGCAGCGCGAATTTTGGTCATTCTACCTCCAACTTCCTGCGCCGGCCTTCAGTGACAAGGCCATTGGAAATGCAGAGGGCACAGTTGCCCGACCGGGTCGATAGGGACCTCGGTTCCAGTTAGAACCATCCAGCCAGTACAGAGTTCCGTCGCGCGGAACGCAAGGTCACAGACGATGGCGCTTTGGGCGGAAACGGGCGCGTTAAGGATTGAAAAGACCGCTTTGGCGGGAGGGTCATATTCTACAATGTAGAATAAGCGTCACTCCGAGCGCGGCATCAGATAGCGGGCGGCGAGCAGGCAGAGGAGCGTCGTGAAGGCCAGGATCAGGGCCACCAGGGCATTGATGTCCGGCGTGAACCCGAGCCGCATCATCGCCCAAAGGCGGATGGGCAGCGTATTGTCGGTCCCCGTCACCAGCAGCGTGATCATCGTTTCATCGAACGACAAGGCGAAGGCGAGGATCCCCGCCCCGATCATCGCCGAGGTGAGGTTGGGGAGCAGCACATAGCGGAAGGTCTGCCACGAACTGGCGCCGAGATCGTAGGACGCTTCGACCAGTGAGCGGCTCAGCGATTGCAGGCGGACGAGCAGGGTTCGATAGACGAGCGCCAGCACGAAGACCGTGTGCCCGATGATGACGGTTACCAATGAGCGGTCGAATTCGATCTCGCGGAAATAGATGAGGAGCGACAGGCCGGTGATGATCGGCGGCATCAGGAACGGCAGGAAGATGATGAACTGCAAGACCTGCCGGCCCCGCGAACGCCCACCGTTCACATAGAGGGCCGCGGCAATGCCGAGAACGAGGGAACAGATGACGGCGGCGGCGCCGACCATCAGCGTGTTGCGCAGCGCGATGAGAATGCCCTCGTTGGAGACAAGCGTCACATAAGCTGAAGCGGTGGGCTGCTGCCAATCGACCACACCCTGCTTCAACATAAAGAATGACGAGGCGATCGGCACGAAGATCGGCCCGTAAAGCAGGATGAAGACGAAGCCGGTGATGGCCGCCAACCAATATTGCCGTCCCGTATCGCGCGTCATTGCGGCTTGCTCCGGTCGCGGCCGAAGACGGCGCTGATGCCGATGGCCACAATGACGACGATGGCAAGGATCACCGACAGCGCGGCGCCGAAGGGCCAGTTGAAGGCGGTGCCGAACTGGCTGTAGATGATGCGCCCGAAGGTGAAGCCGCTTTGCCCGCCCACCATCTGCGGTGTCAGGAAATCGCCAATGGCCAGAACGAAGACGAAGGTGAGCGCGGTGACGACACCGGGCAGGCTCAAGGGCAGGATCACGCGCCCGAAGGTTTGCAGGCTGCTCGCCCCCAGATCCGCCGAAGCATCCATGAGCGATTTCGGGATGCGTTCGAGCGACAGGAAGATCGGCAGCACGGCAAAGGGAATGAGAAGAACGGTGAGTGTCAGCAGCACGGCGTTCAAGTTGAAGACAAAGACGGTCAACGGCTCGTCGATGATTCCCAGCCACAGCAGGGTCCGGTTGAGCACGCCGTTGCCACCGAGGATCGAGCGGATGGCGTAGATCTTGATGACATAGCTCATCAAGAGTGGCACCAGCAGCAGCATGAGGAGCACATAGCGCTTGCGGCCGCGCAAGCCGGCCAGGAAATAGGCAACCGGATAGCCTGCAAGCACGGTCAGGCCCGCCACTTCGAGGCAAAGAATGCAGGTCTGCAACAGGACCGGCAGGAAGACGGGATCGGTGAAGAAGCGGATATAGTTGCGCAAGGTGAGCGCGTAGCTCATCTGCCCCTGTTCGGTCCAGAAGAAGCTGTAGGCAAGGAACCCGACGAGCGGGAAGAGAATGAAAGCGAGCGGATAGGCAAAGACCGCCAACCGCGCCGGCCAGGAAATCTCCCTGTTCGCCGCGCCTGCCATCGTCACACCAGCACGAGACGGCATTCGGCCGCACGCCAATAAAGATTGGCGACATCGCCTGGCTTCAGCGCAATGCCTTCAACGCGGCTGGGGAAACGCAACCGCAGCGCGGTCGCGCCACCGCTGCCGGCGGCGATATTGGCAAGAGTGTGCGCCCCGGCAAAGCTGATGTCGGAGACGATGCCCTGCGCCATGTTCGGTGCCTCGCCGGCAAGGGGTGCGAGCGCCACAGCTTCCGGCCGGAAGACAGCAAAAGCGGCCGCGCCCACGGGCGCTGCGGCAAGATGCGGCTGACCGTCGATGGCGCAGTGAAGCGTGCCCAACGCCGTCTCGATGGCGCGGGTGTCGCCGTGCGCTGGGCCGAGGCGGCCTTCGACCAGATTGTTGTCACCGAAGAACCGGGCCACAAACTGGTTGGCGGGGCGGTAATAGACTTCGTGCGCCGTGCCCAATTGCTGAATATGGCCGCTGTTCATGACGCAGATGCGATCAGCCATCGAGATCGCCTCTTCCTGATCGTGGGTAACGAACAGGAAAGTCGTCTTGATTTCGCGCTGAATGTCCTTGAGGAAGAGCTGCATCTGGCGGCGCAATTCGACATCGAGTGCGGCGAGCGGTTCGTCGAGAAGAATGAGGCGCGGCCGGCAGATGATGGCGCGCGCCAAAGCCACGCGCTGGCGCTGGCCACCGGAAAGCTGCCCCGGCAGGCGGCGCGCAAAATCGCGCAGCTGCACGAGGTCGAGTGCTTCGCCAACGCGAGAGTCGATTTCCGATTGGCGCACGCCGCGCACCTTGAGGCCGTAGCCGACATTGGCGGCAACGCTCATGTGCGGGAAAAGCGCATAATCCTGGAAGACCGTGTTGAACGGCCGCTTGTTGATGGGCAAGCCGCTGATGTCGGCGCCGTCGAGGAGGATTTCACCACTGCTGGGATTTTCGAAGCCGCCGATCATGCGCAGGATCGTGGTCTTGCCGGAACCGGACGGGCCCAGGATGGTGATGAACTCGCCGTCCTTCACGGCAAGATCGATCCGCTGCAGAACCTCGGTCTGTCCGAAGCTCTTCGAGACGGCTTTCAGTTCCAGCAGCAATCTGTCAGCGGTCATGTTTGCGGTGCGTTCAATTGTTCGGATTTGATAAATCGAAGCCCCCTCACCCCGTTTCGGCGGAGCAAGGGGGCCGGTTCAAAAGACGTTACTGAGCGGCCTTGATCTCGTTCCAGAGATCGGCGCGCTTGGTCGGATCTTCGACCGCCTCGAGATAGATGAGCTTGTCATCCGGCGCGGCGTTGGCCGAAGGCGCCACGGTGTTGCCGAAGCCGGTGCGCTGCGACAGCTGCTCACCGATCTGCTTCTGGAGAAGGAAGTTGATCCACTCCTCGGCCAGTTCCTTGTCCTCGACACCGCTGGTCAGCGCCCAGGTATCGAGCCAGGCAAGAGCGCCTTCCTTGGGGTTCACATAGGCGATTGGCGCACCGGCATCCTTCATGGCTTTCACCTGCTGCTGGCCGTAATTGGCCCAGATGAGCGCCACATCGTTGCTCTGATAGATCTGCAGGGCCTCGTCGGCGGTCGAATAGAAGGACAGGACGTTGCTCTTCAGATCGGTGAGCTTCTTCTTGATCGTGTCCATCTGCTCGGGCGAGAGATGGAATGGATCCGCGATGCCGAGGGTAAGGGCGGTGAAGGAGAAGTTATGCTCGCCATTGTCGTAGGCGAGTACCTTGCCCTTGTACTGCGGATCCCAGAGGATATCCATCGAGGTGGGCGGCGTCTTCACCTTGTTGGTGTCGTAGATGAGGCCGATTGAATCGAAGCAGAACGGGATGGCGTGAACCTTGCCGTCACGCATCACGCCTTTGACTTTCGTGAGGTCGTTGAAGATCGGCAGCTGGCTCTTCTGGTTCGGGATCTTGTCGAGATCGATCGGCGTGGTGAGGCCGGCATCGATGTAGCGCTGCAGCTGCGCCGTGTTGACGGCGAAGAGATCGAAATCCTTGCCTTCCGAGCCCTTGATCTTGGCCCAGATCTCGTCATCGGTGCCGATGAAGACGACGCTGACGTCGGCACCGGTCTTCTGTTCGAATTCCTTGACCCAATCATCGTCGGCATAGCCTTGCCAAGCGAGGACGCGCAGTTCCTTGGCGTCGGCGGCAGAAACCCCCAGCACCCCGGTTCCCATCAGGACGCAGAGGCCGGCCATCAGCGGCAATCCGCGCTTCACCAGTTTCCCAAACATATTGACCCTCCTTGTTGGTTGTTCGACTGCATCATTCTTCGTTGATGTCTTTAGAGAACCTTTACCGTCACCAGGCCTTCGTCCGGCACCGCCACCATTTTGTTGCGGAGCGTTTTGCCGAAGGCACTGGCCTCGATCTCGAATACATCACCCACCTGGGTCTTGATGCCCGAGGCATAGGACATGACTGCCGCGCCGAAGAAATAGGCGTGGAGATCGCCCGGTCGCCGGAACATCGAATAACGGAAATGATAGTGCTCCAGATTGGCGATGGAATGCGACATGTTCTTTTCACCGGAGAGAAAGTCTTCCTCCCACAGAACCTTGCCGTCGCGCAGGATGCGCGACTTGCCGCGCACATCGTCGGGCAGGTCGCCCACGAGCAGTTCCGGGCCCATCGAACAGGCGCGGAGCTTGGAATGCTGGGTGTAGAGATAGTTCTGCGCCTCGGTCACATGGTCCGAGAATTCATTCCCCAGCGTGTAACCGATGCGATAGGGCGCGCCGTCGGGACCGACGATGTAGAGGCCGACGATCTCGGCTTCTTCGGCGCCGGCAAGCGCAAAGGCCGGCAGGGGGATATCCTCGCCCGGCGCCAGAACGCAAGTGCCGACACCCTTGTAGAACCATTCCGGCTGGATGCCGATCTGGCCCGCGTCAGGCTTGCCACCGGAAAGACCCATGCGAAAGATCTTCATCGAATCCGATTCAGGCGCACCGTCGCCATGTGTCGCGATATGCATCTTGTTGCGGGCCGAGGCGCTGCCGATATGGGTAAGGCCCGTACCGGTGATGAAGAAGCGCGCGGGCTCGGGATGTTCGAGCGGCGCCATCACCTGCTTTTTGGCCAGGAGTTCGGCATAGTCGACCGTGCGGTCGGTCGCCAACTCCTTGACCAATGCTGCGATGTTTGACTGGCGGGCGATGGCCAGATTGGCAAGTTCGAAGACACTCGATACCTGACCGATCTCCTTGGCGTGATCGCCGTCCGGCTGGACCCAGCCGACATGGCGGTGACCGTCCCGGAAATATTGAATGAGGCGCATGGTTCTTGCTCCCTTATGTCGGGTCCGTTAGACCCAACCACCATCGACAATGAAATTTTGCGAAGCGCACATGCGGCTGTCGTCGGCAGCCAGAAACAGCACCATGCGCGCGATATCAGCCGGAAACAGCCGGTCCTTGAGGCATTGGCGATCGTCGATCTGGCGCTCGCCCGCCTCGTTGAGCCACAGTTTGACCTGCCGGTCGGTCATCACCCAGCCCGGCAGAACGCAATTGACGCGGATGCGTTCGGGCCCGAACTCGCGCGCAAGAGCGCGCGTCATGCCCGTGATGGCCGCCTTCGACGTGACATAGCCGGGGCAATCGCCGTCACCCACCAGCCAGGTGATCGAGCCGAAATTGATGATCGATCCACCGCCGGCATCGCGCATCATGGGGCGCACGGCCTGTGCGGCGAAGAATTGGTGGCGGACGTTGACCGCCATGCGGTCGTCCCAATATTCGGGCGTCACATCCTCGCTGCGATGCCGATCGTCATTGCCGGCATTGTTGACGAGGACGCGGATGGGGCCATGTTTCGCGGCCGTCGCCGCAATGGCCCCGCGCAGGGCTTCGATGTCGCGGAGATCGCATTTGATGAAATCGGGCCGCGCATGGCCGGCCGCCGCGATGCGATCGCACACGGCCTTGGACGCATCGGCTGCAATATCGACGAAAGTGACCTTGGCCCCCTGCTGGCAGAGATGCGTCACGATGCTTTCGCCAATGCCGCTGCCACCGCCCGTGACGAAGACGACGCGGTCCTTGAGGCTGGGATAGATGGCTGGCTGGTCGATGAGGCCGGTCATGGTTTTTTGCTATGTTCTAGTGTGATTGCCGGGGGACGCCGGCGCCGCGCTGGCCGACGAGGAAGTCGAAATCGCAGCCGCGATCGGCCTGCAGGACATGATCGACGAAGAGCTTGGCATAGCCGCTGCCCGTCGCCGTGCCGGTCGGGATCGGCGGCTGCCAGGCAGCCTTCCGCGCGGCGAGTTCCGCCTCCGGCACATCGAGGTGAAGGCGCCGGCCGGCAACATCGAGCTCGATCATGTCGCCATCGCTCACCAAGGCCAGGGGGCCGCCAAGGGCTGCTTCAGGCGCGGTGTGGAGGACGACGGTGCCGAAAGCCGTGCCGCTCATGCGCGCATCGGATATGCGCACCATGTCGGTAATGCCCTTCTTGAGGAGTTTCGCCGGGAGCGGCATGTTGCCGACCTCGGCCATGCCGGGATAGCCGCGCGGACCGCAATTCTTCAGCACCATGACGCAGGTCTCGTCGATGTCGAGATCCGGATCGTCGACACGGGCATGGTAATGCTCGATGGTTTCGAAGACGACGGCACGGCCTTTGTGCTGCATCAAGGCTGGTGTTGCGGCCGACGGTTTGATGACCGCACCATTGGGGGCGAGATTGCCGCGCAGCACCGCGATGCCACCTTCCGGCGTCAGCGGATTGCCGAGATCGCGGATCACTTCCTTGTTGTAATTGGGGGCATCCTTGATGACATCGGCGATGGTGCCGCCGGCGACGCTCGCGGCATCCAGATGCAGCATGCCGGCCTCGGCCAGCGCCTTCATCACCGCCTTGAGACCGCCCGCGTAATAGAATTCCTCCATCAGGAAGCGGCCGGAGGGCAGCAGATCGACGATGGTGGGAACGCCGCGACCGAGCCGGTCCCAATCATCGAGCGAGAGATCGATGCCGAGGCGGCGCGCCACCGCAATCAGATGAATGACGGCATTGGTCGAACCGCCGATGGCGCCGTTGACGCGGATCGCGTTCTCGAACGCCTGCTTGGTGAGGATCTGCGACATCGGCACATCCTCCTTCACCAGATCGACGATGCGCCGGCCGGCGAGATGCGCCAGCACGTTGCGGCGCGCATCAACCGCCGGAATGGCGGCATTGTCCGGAAGGCCGATGCCCAGCGCTTCGACCATGCTGGCCATCGTCGAGGCCGTGCCCATCGTCATGCAGGAGCCGGCCGAGCGGCTTTGCCCCTGTTCGGCGGCAAGAAAATCCTCGATCGAGAGGCGGCCGGCCTTCACGTCCTCGAACACTTTCCAGACATGGGTGCCCGAACCGATGGGGGCGCCACGGAAATTGCCGTTGAGCATCGGCCCGCCGGAGACGGCGATGGTGGGCAGGTCGCAGGAGGCAGCGCCCATGAGAAGTGCCGGTGTGGTCTTGTCGCAGCCGACCAATAGGATGACGCCGTCCATCGGGTTGCCGCGGATCGATTCCTCGACATCCATTGAGGCGAGGTTGCGGAACATCATCGCGGTCGGGCGCAAATTGGATTCGCCCAGAGACATCACCGGAAATTCGAGCGGCAGGCCGCCCGCTTCATAGACGCCGCGCTTCACATGATCGGCGAGGTTGCGCAGATGCGCATTGCAGGGGGTGAGTTCGGAATAGGTGTTGCAGATGCCGATGACCGGGCGCCCGTCGAAGACATCTGCCGGCAGGCCCTCATTCTTCATCCATGAGCGATGCATGAAGGCATTCTTGCCCTGACCGCCGAACCATTCCGCCGATCGCAGCTTGCGCGGCCACTTGGCCATGTCCCTACTCCGCCTGCCCTGTTGTTTTGTCCCGGATCGGCACTTGCTCGCCCGATTTTTGTTTGGTATCACGAAACACTGTTTCGCATGACCATGACTGTAAGGCTGAGAGATGCAGGAAGTCAATCACGTGGCGAAAGAAAGCCAGGACGAACGATATCGCGTACAGAGCCTGGGCCGTGCCCTGGACCTATTGGAACTGCTGGCCCGTGCCGGCCGCGACGGCGGGCGGCTGACCGACCTGGCCTTGGGGCTCGGCCTCTCCAAGGCCGCGACCTACGCCATCCTGCAGACCTTCCAGTCGCGCGGCTTTATTTCGGCGATCGGCGAGGGACCGACCAAGCGCTATCGGCTCGGCATGTCGCTCGCCCGCATGGGCGATCTGGCCATCGCCAATATCGCGCTCGCCGACATCGCCATGCCGGTGTTGCGCGCCCTCACCCGCGAAGTGGGGCTGACCAGCCGCGTCGCCATCATGGATGATGGCTATGCCGTCGTCATCGGCCGCGCCGATGCGCCGGGCGCCGTTCGCTTCGATGCGGCCCTCGGCCGGCGCGAACTGCCGCATTCCTCGGCGGTCGGCAAGGCGATGCTGGCGGCGCTTCCCCGCCATCAGGCCAAGGCCATCATCGATGCGGTCGGGCTGCCGCGCCGGACGCCGCACACGCTGACGACGCCGGATGCTTTGCGCGCCGATCTCGACCGCATCGTGCTGCGCGGCTATGCGGTGGATGACGAGGAGGATACCGAAGGCGTCGTGTGCATCGGCACCTGCGTCTTCGACCGCACCGGGAATGCCGTCGGCGCCATCAGCATTACCGGGCTCAAGCAGAATTCAGGCGGCGAGCGGCAGGAACAGCTGGCCGCCATCCTCATCGGCTATGCCGATCAATTGTCGCGGCATATGGGCGGGCTGGGCAGCAGCGATGCCTGGGCGTTGCGCCGGGTGGCGTGATGGCGGAAGTGCGCTTGGAAGCCGGCCCCTATGCGCTGTCGCTGCGGCCGGAGATTGGCGGCGCGATTGCGCAATTCACGTGGCGGCACCCCGATGGGCGCCGTCTCGATTTGATGCGACCGATGAGCGAGACTGCGATTGCCGCCGGCAACAGCGGCGATGCGGCCTGCTTCCCGCTCTTTCCCTATTCCAACCGCATCCGGCGCGGGCGATTCACCTTCGAGGGTGTCGACTATCAGCTGCCGATGAATACCGAGGAGTCCAACCCGCAGCACGGTCATGGCTGGCAGCGGAACTGGAATGTGCTGGAGCGCGCGTCGGCGCAGGCCACGATCGGCTTCACCCACGATCCGGCGCAGGACCCGGGCTGGCCCTTCGCCTATGAAGCGCGGCAAAGCTTCGCCCTCGATGCGGACGGTCTCAGCGTCACCCTATTGGCCCGCAACCGCGACCATCGCGCGATGCCGTTCGGGTTCGGTCTTCACCCCTATTTTCCGCGCGGCGGCGGGGCGCGTCTCACCGCCACAGTCACCGGTTATTGGAACGCGGACCGCGATGTGATGCCGACGGAGCATGTCGGTGTACCGGCCACCTATGACCTCAATCGCGGTCTCACCATGCGGGATGTCGTGATCGACAATGTGTTCACCGGATTCGGCGGACGGGCGGAGATCGATTGGCCTGAATGGCAGACCCGCCTCGTCATGGCGGCGTCCGAGAGTCTTGGCCAACTGGTCGTCTATGTGCCGGATCAGGCAACCCAGGCAGCGGAAAGTGCCACCGGCATGGCGCCCTATTTCTGCGCGGAGCCCGTCAGCAACATCACCGATGCCGTCAACCTCGACCGCGCCGACAACGGGCTCATCGTTCTGGCGCCCGGCGCCACCGTGGAGGCAATTGTGCGATTCACGGCGGAACCGGTTACGAGCGGATGAACTTCATCAGATCGTCCAGCACCAGCGGCTTGGCGATGAGATAACCCTGGGCGATGTCGCAGCCCATATCCCGCAGCAGGTCGAACTGTTCCTGTGTTTCGACGCCTTCGGCGACCGTGGCAAGGCCGATGGCCCGCGCCAGGCCGATGACGCTTTCGACGATCTGCCGGTCGATGGCATTGGTCGTGATACCGCGCACGAAGCTCTGGTCGATCTTGACGCCGTCGAGCGGAAAGGTGCGCAGGTAGGACAGCGACGAATAGCCGGTGCCGAAATCATCGACCACGACACTGACACCCTTGCCGCGCAGCTCACGCGTCACGTTGGCCGCGAAGTCCATGTCGAGAATGACCGAGGTTTCGGTGATTTCCACCTCGAGACCGCTGGGCCCCATCTGATGCGCGCCAAGAGCGCCATCGACGCGGCTGACGAAATTGCTGTGGAGTTCCGCACCCGAGGCATTGACCGCGATCTTGGTCGGCAGGCCCGCATCCTGCAATTGACGCGCGGACTTGGCGGCATGGTTGAGGACCCAGTCGCTGACCCGGTCGACGAAGCCGGTCTTCTCGACGATCGGGATGAAGAGGCCGGGGGAAATGAGGCCGCGTTCCGGACTCTGCCAGCGGATCAGCGCCTCGGCACCGACAACGCGCCGGTCCGTCATGCTGACCTTGGGCTGGAAGGCCAGGAACAATTCGTCCTTGGCGATCGCCTTGCCGATATTGTCCTCGATGAACTGCATGACCTGCAAATGGTCGCGCACCGGATCGTCGACGCGGACCAAACTGTGCCCACCATCACGACGCGAGAAGCGCAGGGCGAGCAGCGCATCTTCCAGCATATTGAGCGGCAGGCGTGCATCTCCCTCGCGATACTCAGCAATGACGATGGTCGACGTCACCGGCAGGCGGATTCCCGTCACTTCCAGCGTGGTGTCGACCAGCGCTCCGACCTTGCGGGTGATTCCGTCCCAATCGTGATTGCCCTCGACCAGGAGCGCAAAGACATCGGTCTCGATCTGATAAAGATGCGCTGCCATGTCGCCGGAGCTCGCGCCAAGGCCCGCCAGGTATTGCTCCAGCAGCAGCTTGGCTGCCTGGCTGCCGAATTGCGGCGTAAAGCGGTGATAGGCGTCGATGCTGGCCAAGACCAGCATGCTGTCCGGAAAATTCTTCTGCTGCAGAACGCCGCGCAGATGTTCGGCATTGGGCAGACTGGTCGAGGTTGACCCGGTCGCCAGATAATCGGACAGATCGCGCTCGAGCTGCTGCGCCTTGCTGACCACCCGGCGCTTTGCCCGCACGACGGATTCCAGCCGCGATGAGACGGTTGTCAGGAGCACGTCGAAATCGATCGGCTTGATCAGATAGTCGTCGGCGCCGAGCTTCTTGCCCCTGATGAGGTCGCTCTTCTCGCCATAGGCGGTGAGGAAGATGAAAGGGACATCCGCCGCCTCGCTGTCGGAGGCGCGCACTTGCTCCAGCACCTCAAGGCCCGTCATGCGCGGCATGTTGATGTCGCACAGCACGATATCGGGCGCCAGTGTCGTGATCGCCATCAGGGCATCTTCGCCATTGGCGGCCTCGATCACCGAATAGCCGGCATCCCTGAGCTCACCGATGATGTCTTCGCGCAACTCCGGCTCATCTTCAGCACAGAGAATTGTTATTCCGTTGCCGCCGTTTTCCATCCTGTCCACCTGTGCTGACTATGCCGCCGCCGCGTCGCCGGCGGCAACGATCGGCAAGCGCACCGTAAACGTGGTGCCGATGCCGACGCGCGAGTTGATCTCCAAAGAACCACCATGCAACGCAACGAATTTCTTCACCAGATTGAGGCCGACGCCCGTGCCGGGAATGCCTGCCGAAGTCGATGCGCGAAAGAAAGTCTCACCGATATGTTTGATTTCATCGGCCGGAATGCCGACGCCGTTGTCGGTCACCGAGATCCTGATTTCACCATTTTCGCCAACCGCCCGAACGAATATCTCACTGTCTTTTGGCGAATATTTGACCGCATTGGCCAGCAGATTGACCATGATGTGATCCAGGAGACGCGCGTCGCCCTGGCACAATGCCGGCAATGCTTCATACTCGTCGACGATTATGTGATCGCGGGTGATGTCGCGCTGTCGCTTCACAGTATGGCGAATGACGGCGCCGACATCGATTTGGGACGGGTTGAATTCGGTCCGACCTTCCTGGGAGCGCCCCGCTTCCAACATCGTCTCGATAAGCTCGCCCATGCGCCCGACGGTCTGGCGGATGCGATTGACTCGGTCGGTAATGTCCTCTGGTGTCATGCGATCGAGCTTGCGCAGCATGCGCTGCGCCGTGCTGTCGATGATGGCGAGCGGTGTGCGGAATTCATGCGAGGCCATCGAGACGAAGCGGCGCTGCATCTGGCTGTTGCGTTGCTCCTCCACCAGTGCACGCTGAAGGGCTTCGAGCTTTGCCTCTTCCTCGCGCTCAAACCGGATACGGGCTTGACGCAGTTCGGTGGCGACTTTGACGAGATGGCGCTTCTGCCGCTCCTGGCGATAGAGTCCATAGAATGCCAGCGCCGCAAAGGCGATCAGGATAATCAGCTGGAAGATGAGGTTGATCCGTTCAAAGTGCTCCTGCGTGACCAACAGGTCACGCATCGAGCCGAGGCGGCGGGAATCGACCTCAACGGCCTTGGCCGTGAGCTCGTCGATTTCGGGAGCGATTTCCCGACTGCGACGCAGGTAGATCTCGACGGCATCGATGTTGAAGCCATTGGGTCCACCGAGCACTTCATCCATCTGCCGGACCAGGGCCGTGAGCGACGACATAGAGCTGACATAGACCTTTTCGGCCATCATGATGCCACGGTAAGACCCGATATCGACCGTGTTCACGCGGCTGACGAAAATCTCGTAGCGTTTGCGCAGAGCCGGCTCCCATTCCTTGCCGGCAAGGGAGTCGCGCCGATCGTCGACCCCTTCGGACAAGGCCTGGAGGCGGTAGAATTCGACACGGAGCTGGTTGAAGGCCCAAGTAAAATTCTCGCTGCCAGATGCGGTAATGGACTCCACCATATGCTTCCGTTTCTCGAAGAGAAGCCCGGAGGTGACGATGCAGCCGATCAGCCCGACCAACATCACCGCGAGGGTGATATTGAGCGGACTGAACAGCCGTCGATCGATCGGTGGTCGCAGCATTTCCGGTATGGTCTATTTCAGTGTGAGCTTGTCCACCTGCCAGACCGACCGCGTGTAATAGACGTCGTGCTGCAGAACAGGATCGCTGTCGTAAGGGTAGATGACGAAGATCGGCCCCTTGTCGCGTATCGACAGCAGCTCGCCATCCATGCGGGTCGCCAGGATCACACCGAACTTGTCGGCATCTTCGACCGGCAAATCGGCGGAATAGTCGTTGAGTGCATGCGCGGTGATGTTGGCGCCGGTCGCGCCGACGGCATCAAGAACGAGGCGCAGGGATGGGCCAGTGAATGTGCGAACACCGTCATGCCATGGCGTCTTCGTCTTGATATCCGTTTGCGCAAGTGCGTCGAGTTGCGCAAGCGTAAAGGTAACGCTTGATCCCTTGCTGATGGCGCCTTCGATCGTGAGAATGACGTCATCTTGCGCCGCCGCGGTTCCACTCAGCAAGATCGCGACTGAAAGCGCAGCCGCGATGCCTGCAAGGGAAGAGAAAACGCGTTTCATGTCATCTGCTCCAAGCAAGGAATAACCGAGCAGACGATACGACGAATTGATTACCAAATACTTGGCAGTTGCCGAGCTAGTGCGCGAGCAAAACGGGAATTTTTGCCTCTGCCAACATGTGGCGCGTAAGGGCACCCAACACCATCTCGCGCAGGCGCGTGTGGCCGTACCCGCCCATAACAACGAGGCCGAAATGTCCGTTATTGAGTGCATCGAGCAGCGCTGTAGGAGAGAACTCCTCGCCTGGATTGACGCGCCTCGTACGGGCTTCGATGCCGCGTAGGACCAAACGCTCAACGAGTTCACGCGGATCGACACCGTCGCATTTTCCACCGGTCATGACGACGACATTGCCGCCGGCAGAGAGGATTGGCATAGTTTGGCCGATTGCACGGGCGGCTTCGATACTGCCGTTCCATAGGATAGCGATACTGCCAAGATCGAGAGCACGCTGACCTGCCGGAATGCACAGGACCGGTCGCCCTGTATCGAAGATCGCCGCCTCGACGACGGCGTCCTGTGCAGAACGTCCGGCGGCGCTTGGCTGCGCCACAACGATGAGATCGGCAAGGCGACCATATTGCGACATAGCGTTTTCGTAAGTGCCTTCGCCCAATCGCCAGGAAGCAGTCGGCTGGTCGCCAGACTGCGGGCCCGCACTCTCAGAAATATCGGCTCCTACCCGCAAGCCGTGCCGCGCTACCCAGCCATTGAATGTGCCGTGGGCGATATGCTGGCGCCGGTCGATATCCTGGCGGATGCCCGTGACGATGTCCGAGGTGCCGAGGCCGTTGAGGCCATCAATGAAACCGGCAAGGACGCGGTAGGGATCGAGGCGCGGATGCAGAACCTCTACGTGACTGTCGAAGAGGCGCGCATAGGCCAGCGCCGATTCCAGGACATCGGAATCCATCGCACCGCCCGTCACGACCGCCAGGATCAGACCTTTTTTCATACCCGCTCCGATACCCGTCCCGCCCGATCCGGGCGGCACGATAGGTGATCTTAGCGGCCATGACGGTCGTGAATTTTGATTTAGGTCAGGCGAATGGGTCTCTGAAGTACAGGAAATCCATAATCCAGATTTCCTAGGGCCTGCCCGGGCTCACCGGGCGTCGCCGGGTTCGTCGTCGAATAGAATGCGCTGCGCTGCACCATCAAGGTCGTCGAATTGGCCGGAACGCATGCACCAGAGGAATCCGAAAAGTCCGAGCCCGCCAAGGAACAGGGCGATCGGAATGAGAAAGAGGAGAACCGTCATGCCTGCCCCGCTGGCGTCTGCCCTACCCCCGGGCGGACACGGCCGACGCGCAGGGAGTTGAGGACCACAATAATGGAAGAACTGGACATTGCCACCGCCGCAATCAAGGGGGTGACAAGACCGACGATGGCCAGTGGAACCGCCGCCAGATTGTAGATGAGCGAAATAATCAGATTCTGCCGCACGAGGCGATCCGCGGCTTTGGCCGTCTGCCAGGCCGTGACGAGCGGACCCAGGCGGTCCCCCTGGAAGACGAGATCGGCGGCGTTCTGCGCAATCTCGGCACCGCTGGCGGGCGCCATAGAGACCGAGGCCGCCCGCAACGCCGGCGCATCGTTGATGCCGTCGCCGATCATGAGGACGTGTTTGCCCTCGGCCCGCAATTCCTCAAGCCGGCGCACCTTGTCGGCAGGCATCTGCTGGGCGTGCCATTCGGTAACGCCGACAGCATCCGCGCAATCGGCAACGGTCGGCATGCGATCACCCGACCAGATTTCGACCGGCCCGATCTGACGCAGTGCGGCGATTGTTTCGGCCGCATCTGGCCGCAGCGGATCGACGAATTCGAAACGTGTCGCCTGCCCCGAGGGGTCGCGCAGATAAAGCGTCATGACGGAAGAGCCGTCATCTGCCTGACCGGTGAAGCGGGTGCTGCCGAGGCGCCAGGTTCCGTCCGGACCGTCCCATTCGAGCCCTTGCCCCGGCACTTCGCGCACATTGTCGAGCTTCATGACGAGCCCCGCCGCGCGGCGCAAGGCGGCCGCCAGGGGATGCCGGCTGGAGCTGGCGATTGCCGCCGCCTTGGCAAGGCGCTGCGGGTCGGAGCAGGCGCTGAGCGTCGGCCGGCCGATCGTCAACGTGCCGGTCTTGTCGAGCAGGATGTGGTCGACCTGGCGCAGCCGCTCCAACGCGTCAGCCGATTTGAGGAGAATGCCCGCTTTTAACAATCCCTGACTGGCCACCACCTGTACCGCGGGGACGGCCAGCGCCAATGCGCACGGACAGGTGATGATAAGGACGGCAATGGCGATGAGCAGGCCCTGTTGCCAAGCCATGCCGCCGATGAAGACCCAGCAGAGGAAGGTGGTGAGCGCCGTCAGATGCACGACTGGCGAATAATAGAGGGCCACCCGCTCGGCGATGCGCACGAAGCGGCCGCGGCGTGCCTCGGCCGCCTCCATCAAGCGGATGATGTCGGCGAGGAGAGTCGATTCCCCCACCTTTTCGACGAGGATGGTGAGCGGCGCGTCGATGTTGAGCGTCCCGGCAAAGACCTCGGTGCCGAGACTCGCCTCGACAGGCAGGGATTCGCCGGAGATCACCTGCAGGTCCATGCGGCTGCTGCCGGAGAGGATCTTGCCGTCGGCCGGCACGCGCGCGCCGGCGACGACGAGGACGCGCTGGCCAACCTGCAGCTGGCGCGGCTGCACGTCGCGCAAGGATCCGTCCACCTCGATGACGGTTGCCGCTTCGGCATTGAGCGCCAGCAATTGTTCGGCCGTGGCGCGCGCGGCGCGGCGGGCGCGGTGATCGAGATAGCGGCCGATCAGCAGGAAGAACAACAAGGTGACGGCTGAGTCGAAATAAGCGTGCTGGCCGCCGGTGAAGGTCTCGTGCAGCGACAAGGAAGGTGCCAGGATGACGGCAAGCGAAATCGGCACGTCCATGTTGGTTCGCTTGACGCGCAAGGCCGACCAGGCGGAGGCGAAGAACGGCCGCCCGGCATAGGCGACGGCCGGAATGGCGATCAGCGCCGAAACCCAATGCAGCAGATCGCGCGTCCAGGGATCGGCACCGAGCCAGACCGAAACCGACAGCAACATGATGTTGCCGGCAGCGAACCCAGCGACCGCCAGACAGCGCAGCAGGCGCTTGACCTCGGCCTCGTCCTTGCCGACGAGGCAACCGGGATCGAGCGGCACCAGCCGATAGCCCAGGGCCTGGACGCCGGCAACGAGAGTTTCAGGCCGGCACTGATCCTTGGTCCAGCGCACATGCAGGCGGCGCGTGGTGAGCGAGACCCGGGCGCTGATGACGCCTTCCTGCTGCAACAGATATTGTTCGATGAGCCAGACACAGGCCCCGCAATGCAGGCCGTCGATCATCAGCGTCAGCTCGGCAGTGGAATCGTCAACCGCCTGCACCCAGGCGCCGAGATCACCTACATGCTGGGCATCCTCTGGACGCGGCTTGCGCTGCTGTGCGTCCAAAATGCGGCGCTGGTAGTAGGCGCCGAGCCCCATATTGCCGATCAACTGATGTGCGGCCTCGCAGCCGCTGCAGCAATAGGCAGACGCCCCCACATTCTCGCCGCCGCAATGCAGACACCTGGGAGTCGGTGCGGCGTCCGAGTGGGCGACGGGTTGCGTCATTTCAGGAAGATCCGTTGCACCTGCTGCCAGGTCACATCGCCACGGCTCGCCTGCAGGCGCAGTTCCCAATTGCCAAGCGCCTTGGGGGCAATGTCCGCGCGATAAAGGCCACCCCCGATGTCGGTCAGGGCGACAGTCTCGTCCATGCCAGCATTGGTCGGGCGTACGAGATAGGCCTCAACCTTCAACTCCGTCACCGGCTGACCGGTACGGTCGGTAATGGCGACGTTCAAGCGACGGTTGCCGTTCTCGCCGGCGACCACGCTGGATTCGGCGTGCCAGCCGGTCTCGGCATTGGCAGCGGCGGCGACGAGGGCCTGATTGTAGTGGATGCCTTTTTCATAGGCGTTATCAGTCTCGAGGCCACTGAAGCTGCTGACTGCCGTGTAGATGAGGACGCCATTGACGGCGATCACCACCAGGAATCCGAATACGAAGATCGCAGGTATCCAGAGCGAGCGACGAACCGGCGCTGAACCGGTGCCAAGCCTATTTGGCGGGACCGCGGAAGATGGCGTCATGGCTGCTTGTCTCATGGGTTGTCTGATCTTCAATCATGACATGGATTGGCGTCGATTCATCGTGCAAATCCTTTGCGGCAGCATGCAGCAGCAGGCGGAAGGTGCCGACCGTGTCACCCGGAACAGTCACGATATTGTCGTCGTCGCCGATGACCTTGATGCGTAGACCGTCGATACCGGTCACGGTGATCGAATAGTCGCCAGGCTGGCGGATCATGTTGAGGATCTTGATGCTGTAACCGTTCTGGATGTCGCCGTTCTTCAGGCGGACGAAGAGCGGCGAGCGGTCAGCCTGGAGCGATACGTCGAGGCGGGAGCGCAGGCTGAGCGACAGAACCATCGCAGCGCCGATGAGCGTGATGACGATCGCATAGAAAACCGTGCGAGCGCGGACAAAGCGATGCTGGGTCGGTTGCCCGGCCGAGCGCTGGACCTGATTGTAGATCGAATCGTAGGTGATGAGATCGAGCGGGCGGCCGACCTTCTCCATGATGCCGTTGCAGGCATCAATGCAAAGGCCGCAGCCGATGCAGGCCAATTGCTGGCCGTTGCGGATGTCGACACCGGTCGGGCAGACATGGTGGCAGAGACCGCAATCGACGCAATCGCCGAGCTTGCTGCCGTCGGCGGCAATCGCTTTGGCCTTGCCGCGCGGCTCGCCGCGCCATTCTTCATAGGTCACGAGCATGGTGCGCTCGTCGAACATGGCGGACTGGAAGCGCGGCCAAGGGCACATATAGATGCAGACTTGCTCGCGCGCCCAACCGGCCAGCAGGTAGGTCGTCGCAGTGAAGAGCGCGATAAAGCCGTACTGGGTAGGCGTGGCGCTCAACGTCACGAAATTGCGTAGGAGGGTCGGCGCATCGTCGAAATACATCGCCCAGGCACCGCCCGTCAGCAAGGCGATGAGCAACCACACCCCGTGCTTGGCCAGCTTCAGACCGATTTTGCGCACGCTCATCGGTTCCTTGTCGAGCTTCATGCGCTTGTTGCGATCGCCTTCGATCCAGCGCTCCACCCACAGGAAGAGATCAGTCCAGACCGTCTGCGGGCAAGTGAAGCCACACCAGACGCGCCCCAACAAGGCCGTCGCCAGGAACAGGCCGAACGCACCCAGCATCAAAAGGCCGGCGAGGTAATAGACTTCCTGCGGCCAGATTTCGATCCAGAAGAAATAGGCCCGGCGACCGGGCAGGTCGATCAGCAGCGCTTGATCGGGCACACCGGCGCCCCGATTCCAGCGCAGCCAGGGCGCCAGATAATAGAGGCCGAGCAGGACGCACAGAGCCACCCACTTGATCATCCGGAAGCGGCCGAAGACACGCTGTGGGTAGATCTTTTCGTGGGCGGCGTAGAGGCTCTTGGGCTGAGCCCCCTTCTGTACGTCCTGCGCGGTCATTTACTTCATATTCCAATCTTGACCAGGGTTAGGTGGCTATTGGCCACCGCCCAGGCTGTGCACATAAACAGTTACCATCTTGATCAGATCGTCGTTGAGGCGACCCTGCCACGCCGGCATGACACCATGCCGCGGGTTGGTCACCTGCGCGACGAAGGCCGCCTTGTCGCCGGTAAACTGCCAGATGTTGGCGGTAAGCGACGGCGCGCCCATGTCCTTGTTGCCGGCACCGGTTTCACCGTGGCAGGCGACGCAGTTTTCCGCGAAGACCTTGGCACCGCGTTCCTTGGCCGCCGCGTCGGCTTCGCCGCCGCTGAGGCTCACGACATATTCGGCAACGTCGTTGATCGCCGCCGCATCGAGAATGGCATCGGCACCAAAGCGCGGCATCTGCGACTGGCGCGCCTCGGCATCCTCGGACCGGATACCGTGGCGAACGGTCTGTTCGATGTCGGCGAGTTGACCGCCCCAGAGCCAATTGTCGTCGGCAAGGACCGGGAAACCCTTCTGGCCCTGGCCGCCGACGCCGTGGCACTGCGCACAATTCTCGTTGAAGACGGCCTTGCCGCCGGCCAGAGAGAATTCAAGCAGTTGCGGATCCTTTTCGATGTCCGCGACGCTCATCTGCGCGATGCGATCGGTGAACTGCTTCTTAGCTTCGGCCGCTGCCGCCGCCTCGGTGTAATAGTCGGCATGGGAGTTATAGCCGAGAATACCCTTGGTGTAGGAGCTGAGGCTCGGCCAAGCCGGATAAAAGACCGTGTAGCCGAGGCCGTAGATCACGGTCGCATAGAGCACCAGCAGCCACCAGCGCGGCAGCGGGTTGTTGAGCTCCTTAATGCCATCCCACTCGTGACCGGTGGTCTGAACGCCCGTGGCGTCATCGCGTTCGATTTCAGCCATGATTGTTCATCTCCTCTTCACGAAACGGAATCTGGGCGCAATCGGTGAAGTAGTCCTTGTTGCGCCGCCGGTAGGCGTGGAAACAGATGGCGCCGAAAATGATCAGCAACCAGACGACCCAGAGCTCACGCGCGAGCGTGGAAAGTTCATGCATGCTCATCACTGGCCTCCCTCCGCCTGCTTGCCGAGCTCGGGACGATAGGTGGTGAAATCCACCATGCGGCCCAGCGACTGCAGATAGGCGACAAGAGCGTCCATCTTGGTGATCCGAGCCGGATCGCCGTCGAGATCGCCGACCACCGCCTTCGGATAGCGCTGCAGCAGGCCCGACGTATCGGCATCGGGCGTCGCCTGGGCGGCAAGATCGGCCGCCGCGTCGGAGATCATCTCATCGGTGTAGGGCACGCCGACGATGCGCAACGTCTTCAGATGCTCGGCGACATCGGGCATCTCCAACGCTTCCTTCGCCAGATGGGCATAGGTCGGCATGATCGACTCCGGCACCACCGAGCGCGGATCGATGAGATGGGCTGCCTGCCAGTCGTTCGAATACTTGCCGCCGACGCGTGCAAGATCGGGACCGGTGCGCTTCGACCCCCATTGGAACGGATGGTCGTAGATGCTTTCGGCAGCGAGGCTGTAATGACCATAGCGCTCGACTTCATCGCGGAAGGGTCGCACCTGCTGGCTGTGGCAGTTGTAACAGCCTTCCGAGATGTAGATGTTGCGCCCGGCGAGTTCGAGCGGGCTCAAGGGGCGGACGCCCTCGACCTTCTCGATGGTCTCGCCGATGGTAAACAGCGGAACGATTTCCACCAGGCCGCCGATCGCCACCGTCAGCAGGATGCCGACCAGCAGGATGATGGAGTTGGTTTCGAACTTTTCGTGTTTGATCATGACAAGTTCTTTCCAGTTCAAGCGCGGGCCGGGACGGGAGCGACGGCACCGATGCCGCGTTCCTGACGCAGGTCGCCACGGATCGTCCGGATCAGGTTGTACGCCATGATGAGCGAACCGATCAGGAAGAGGACGCCGCCGAAGCCACGCACCACATAGTAGGGGTGCATCGCGGCAACCGTTTCGACGAACGAGTATTGCAGGAAGCCGAGGCTGTCATAGGCGCGCCACATCAGGCCCTGCATGATGCCCGAGATCCACATCGAAACGATGTAGAGCACGATGCCGAAGGTGGCGATCCAGAAATGCCACTCGACAAGGCGCAGCGAATAGAGACGCTGACGCTTCCACAGTGCCGGGACCAGGTAGTACATCGCGCCGAAGCTGACGAAGGCAACCCAACCCAAGGCACCCGAATGGACGTGACCGATGGTCCAGTCGGTATAGTGGCTGAGCGAGTTCACGGCCTTGATCGACATGACCGGACCTTCGAAGGTCGACATGCCGTAGAAGCCGACCGATGTCACCAGGAAGCGCAGGATCGGATCGGTCCTGAGCTTGTCCCAGGCACCCGACAGCGTCATCAGGCCGTTGATCATGCCGCCCCAGCTGGGCATCCACAGCATGACCGAGAACACCATGCCGAGCGACTGCGTCCAGTCAGGAAGGGCTGTGTAGTGCAGATGGTGCGGACCGGCCCAGATGTACAGGAAGATCAGCGACCAGAAGTGCACGATGGAGAGGCGGTAGGAATAGACCGGGCGACCGGCCTGCTTCGGCACGAAATAGTACATGATGCCGAGGAAGCCCGCGGTCAGGAAGAAGCCGACCGCATTGTGGCCGTACCACCATTGCAGCATCGCGTCCTGGACACCCGAGAACAGGGAATAGCTCTTGGTGCCGAAGAACGACACCGGAACGGCCAGGTTGCGACCGATATGCAGCATCGCCACGGTGACGATGAAAGCAAGGTAGAACCAGTTCGCTACGTAGATGTGCGGCTCTTTGCGCTTCATCAGCGTGCCGAGGAAGATCAGAAGATAGACCACCCAGACGATCGTCAGCCACAGATCGACATACCATTCCGGTTCGGCGTACTCCATGCTCTCGGTAATGCCGAGAACATAACCGGAAGCTGCCAGCACGATGAACAGCTGGTAGCCCCAGAACAGGAACTCCGCCAACAGCGGACCGCCGAACAGCGACGCCCGGCAGGTACGCTGCACGACATAGAGACTGGTCGCGAACAGCACGTTACCGCCGAAGGCGAAGATCACCGCCGATGTGTGCAGCGGGCGCAGGCGACCGAACGAGGTCCATTCAAGGCCCAGGTTGAGAGCCGGGAAGGCCAGCTGGAAGGCGATGACGACGCCAACCAGAAAGCCCACCACGCCCCAGAAGAGCGAAGCCAAGGTGAACATACGAACGACCCGTTCGTTGTACGATGGCATGACGTCTGCCCGAGAGAGTGCCATGGGATTTTCCTTCAGATAATCAATGCTGCGACGGATACAGCAGAGCGATGATGCGGAACAGCAGGAGGATCGCGAAAACCGCCAGCAGGCCGCCGAACAAGGCAAAGCCACCGGTTACGGAGCGCGAAAATAGAAAGACCCCCAGCAAGGCAATGATGCTGAGGAAAACCACCGCGACAATGCCGGCACCGTGGCCGGCCTGTTCGGCATCCGCTGTTGGCAGCGAGCTAGCGTTTTCAGTCATTTTTTGTCTCCACCAGATCCCGATATGCATGCCAGCTCGCATGCCCGATCAAGGGCATGGTCACCGCCAATCCAATACAAAAGGTCGCAATTCCAGCAACCGTGAACAAAACAATGAGCGCGCCCCAGCCGATGAGGACACGCCAGTTGACGAAAGTCGCACAGATCGACGTCGTGATCGCACGGAGCGTTCCACAGTCACGCTCCATCAGCATCGGAAAGGCAACGACTCCGATGGCGAACGCGGTGATGGCCAGGACACCGCCCGTCGCGGTGCCGACCAGCAGAAACGGAATGCCGTCGGTCGAAAAGAGAACGGCCCCGACGAAATGCTCCCAGCTGGCGAGCTCGATATTGAAAAATCCGGCATAGATCAGCATCGCCAGACGTTCCCAGGCAAGATGCAGGAACATCATGATAAGGCCCATCGTGAAGAGCTGCCCAGCATGGGGGCGCCACGACAGGGCGATATCGACGACGTTGAGCGGCAGACCTTTTTCGAGTCGCCGGCTGATTTCGTAGAAGGCCACCCCCAGCAGGGGCGCCATGAAGAAGAAGCCTGCTGCCAGCGGAAAGGCATAGGGGCGGAAATCGCTTTGCCAGAAACCGAACACCAGCAGAGCACTTATCAGGGCAATACCAATTCCGAAAACGAGGCTCACGGAGCCCGCCCGGCTGAAATCCTGCCAGCCTTTCAATAGCCAACGCCACGGCTGCTCGACATTCACCTGATTGACTGGCAATTCCAGGTCAATCCCGATGATCGAGGTGTAGCGCATGCCTTCTGGGTCGCGCGGTGCGTTGGATCTAGCCATGTCCCATCTCATGATTGATTCCCCCCGTTTCCAATCAGGAAAACCTCGATTGGTTAAACGATGATGAATCAATCCCTTCCCCTATGCAAACTAGCGCGCTGCGAAGCAAGGATTTTTGATCCAGATCAAGGCGCCAATTGGCATTCGGGGACCTTAAATGCGAATATTGACTGGATAACAATCTGCTAGATGGTCGCAGGCAGCATGCTGGAACTGGCTCAGGGGCTCGGCGCCCATTGCCTCGTCGTCGTTTCGACGCACGGTTCCCTGGTTCTGGCCATGTTTTTGGCGGGACTCGTGGGGAGCTTGACCCATTGCGCCGGTATGTGCGGCCCCCTGGTCGCGGCCCAGTCGTTGGAACGGGCGGCCAGACGTGGTCCGGCCGAAGGAGCGGCTTGGCGACGGCTGGCAGGGGGCGCCCTTGTCCCCTATCAGCTTGGCCGCACCACAACTTACATGGGATTGGGCGCCTTGGCGTCGCTGCCGGTGACGGCGGGCGACCGGCTGTTTTCGGCGAGCTGGCTGCCCCCGCTGCTTCTCTGGATCGCTGCCGGTTTCTTCCTGTGGCAAGGCCTGAAGAAGCTCGAGGCGATCCCAGCCGGGTTGGCGGCCGTCCTTTCCCAACCTGCGACATCGGGTCCCACTGGCCAGTTGCTGGCCCCATTCCGCCGCGCCGTCGGATCGCTGATGCAGCAGCCGACCAAGTTCCACGGCTACGCGCTGGGCGTGCTGCTGGGTTTCCTCCCCTGCGGCCTGCTTTATGGCGCCATTGTTGCCGCCGCCGCGACCGGAGATCCGGTTGCGGCAGCTTTTGCCATGCTGGCATTCGCTGCCGGCACGTTTCCGCTCTCCTGGGCGATCGGCTATGGCAGCAGGCTTGCCACCCAGCGCTTTCGCGCAACACTAAAGGTGCCGCTCGGCATGCTGATGATCTTCAATGCCGTTCTGCTGGCGGCGCTCAGCCTGCCACTTCTCTGAAAATCCTTGAATTTGTTACAGAGAGGGCCATGTCGGTGTTAAGAATGCGCGCCTAACGCATTCAAGACACGGGCAACACCAGGACGGCAACACCAGGGGAGACGAGATGCTTGCAATCGATGTGATGACGCCCGCGGTAGTGACCGCGACACCGGATACGACCATCCCGGAGCTCTGTCGCCTGATGTTGCAATCGCGCATCAGCGCGCTGCCCGTGTTGGATTCTGCGGGAAAAATCGTCGGCATCATTACCGAGGGCGATCTGCTGCGCCGCGTCGAAAGCGGCACGGACAAGAAGCGGGCTGCCTGGGTTGAGCTTTTCGTGAGCAACAGCCAATTGGCGGCGGAATATGTCAAGGCGCATGGGCGCAGGGCCAAGGACATCATGTCGACCCATATTGTCGCCGTGAATGAAAGCACGCCCTTGCGCGAGATCGCTGACTTGTTTGAGCGCCACAGCATCAAGCGCGTGCCCGTCGTGCGCGAAAACCGACTGGTCGGCATGGTGAGCCGAGCCAATTTGCTTCAGGCCCTGGTCGCCATGATCGAGGCCAAAGGAGAGCCGGCCGCGCCCAAGGACGACGCAGCCATCCGCGCCGTCCTGGTGAAGGAATTCAGCGACAAGTCTTGGCGACCCAGCAATGTCATCGTGCGGCAGGGCATCGCCCATCTGTGGGGCGAGATAACATCAGATGAGGAGAGGGCAGCCATGCGCGTTGCTGCCGAAAATACGCCCGGGGTCAAAGGTGTAAAGGACCACACCAATTACCCAGTCGTCTGGCCGCCTTTCGCCTGAGGCTATTGTCATGCCCCTGAAGATCACGTTCCTCGGCGGTGCCGGCACCGTTACCGGATCGAAATATCTGCTGAGCTCCGGCGAGCGCAAGATATTGGTGGATTGCGGCCTGTTTCAGGGCCTGAAGCAGTTGCGCCTGCGCAACTGGGCGAAATTTCCCATCCCGCCCAGCTCGATCAGCGCTGTCATCCTGACCCATGCCCATCTCGATCATTCCGGCTATCTGCCGGCGCTGGTGCGGGACGGCTTTTCGGGACCTATCTATGCTTCGCATGGTACGGAAGAGGTCTGCGGCATCATCCTGCCGGACAGCGGCATGTTGCAGGAACGGGATGCCGAGTTCGCCAACAAGCACCGCTTTTCCAAGCATAGCCCTGCCCTGCCGCTCTATACAGCGGATGACGCGCATAAAGCGCTGGAGCAAATCCATTCATTGCCAATCGGTGAGCGGCGCGAGATCGCACCGCACCTAGCTGTCACACTGCGCCGTGGCGGCCATATATTGGGTGCGTCGATCGTCGAGTTGGAGTTCGAAGGCCACAAGATCGTCTTTTCAGGCGACCTCGGCCAATTCGGCGACCCCATGATGGTCGACCCGACACTGGTCAGCGACGCCGATTACCTGCTGGTGGAATCGACCTACGGCAACCGCAAGCATGAGCAGCTCGATCCGGAAGCAGTCCTGCTGCGCATCGTGAAGGAAACGGTTGAGCATGGCGGCACCATTGTCGTCCCCGCCTTCGCCGTAGGCCGGGCGCAGACCCTTCTCTACCATCTCAACCGTCTGCGCCGTTCCGGCCGTCTGGGGCAAGTGCCTGTCTTCCTGGACAGCCCGATGGCGACCGATGCCACCGAGTTGCTGACGGCGCATCCTGAAGACCACCGCTTGTCGGCCGAAGAATGCCGCGCCGCCTTCAGCATCGCACGGATCGTTCGTCATCCAGAGGAGTCGAAGGCTCTGACTGCTGATCCCATGCCCAAGATCATCATTTCAGCGAGCGGCATGGCCACCGGTGGGCGCGTCCTCCATCACATCAAGCACTATATCGGCGATCCCAAGAACACGATCCTCTTTGCCGGCTTCCAGGCGGCTGGTACACGCGGTGCCGACCTGCTGGCTGGCGCCACGAGCATAAAGATCCACGGTGCATATTATCCGGTGAAGGCGCGCATCGAAAACCTGTCCATGCTGTCGGCCCATGCCGACGCGGACGGGATCATGCGTTGGCTGAGGGGATTCCAGCGCCCCCCGAAGACGACTTTCGTTACTCACGGCGAACCGAGTGCCTCCGATGCGCTCCGCCGCCGTATCGAGGAGGAACTGCATTGGTCCTGTGTCGTTCCCGAGCACATGCAGCGCGTGACGCTCGCCTGAACAACTGATTTACATCAAGGCGCAATGGCGCGAGACTTCCTATTCCTTCCCTCGAACGAAGGAGGGGCCGAATGGCCAAGGACAATCTGCCCATACTCGACAAGAGTGTCGAGGACGTGCATTTGTGGCTGAATTCCCTGATGCGCCATTTGAGTGGGCGCGACCGGGTACAAGCGTTCCATCTGCTGAAAGCGGTGCTTCACGCCTTGCGCGATCGGATCGGCCCTGAGAATGCGGTCCATTTCTCAGCGCAGCTGCCGCTGATCATCCGCGGGCTGTTCTTTGAAGGCTGGAAAATGAGCGCGCCGGCCAGTCATGAACGGCATGTGGCTGACTTTCTTGAGCATGTTGGCCGGGAACTCGACCAGGACCATCGCCTGGACCTGGAGGCGAGCGTCCGAGCCGTGTTTGCGGTCATCTGGGAACGGGTCGATCAAGGTGAAGTCGCTAAACTGATGCGCATATTCCCGGTGGAACTGCGCGTTCTGTGGCAAAGCGAAGCGGTGAGCGCCAGAATAGCCAAAGGTTGAGATCCGCTGCGGCGGCCTGTCGCAATACGTAGGACCCCTTAGGTAGCTTCCCTGACTTCTCGGGGACGGCGCATATTAACTATTCTTCCCCTGCCCGCCGCATCCTGCGGGCTTGCTGCCAAAGGGGAGGAAAGTCGATGCCGACCGCCGTAGCCGTGCCCGCCAATACCGCCATTGCCGGCCAAGTGCTGGCGCATCAGCATCTGCAGGGCAACTCGGTCGCAAGCTTCACAGCGCAGATCGCCGTTCCGCAGGCTCTGCCGACATTGTTGGCGCGGGGTCTGACACCGCAGGACATGCTGCGGGTGAATGCCGCGCGGCCCACCTTCCTGACCTTGGAACCAGGCGAATCGCTTTATTATCAGGGCGACGATTGCCACAATATCTATCTGCTCCTCGACGGCTGGGCCTTCCGCCACCAGATACTGGAGGACGGTCGTCGCCAGATTCTCGATTTCGCCTTGCCCGGCGTCGTGTTCGGACTGCCCGGCAGCGGCGTCATGGCGCACAGCCTGGAGACCCTGACCGGTTGCACCTTCAGCGTCTTTACCCGTGAGCGCCTTTTCGACTTGATGCGCGATGTGCCGGCGTTGGGCGTCCGGCTTCTCGAAATCATGGCCGATGCCGAATCGCGCGCTTTTGAGCACCTGACCAGTGTCGGTCGCCGCACCGCCAAGGAACGCGTGGCTCATCTCCTCCTTGAACTCGTCATGCGGGCTCAGGGTCCAGGTTCGTCACTGCGTGAAAATTCGATGACTCTGCCACTAATGCTGCCACACATTGCCGATGCGCTGGGTCTTACGAGTGAGACCGTATGCCGGGCGCTGTCGGCGATGCGCAAGGAGCGAATCGCGACGCTGCGCGGTCAAAAGCTCGATGTCTTGGACTTCAAGCGCCTGGCCACAGCGGCGGGCGTCGACCTCGGCCAGGGAAAGCGTGGATCAGCAGGGCGAGCCGCCTTGCGCGTCGCCTGACACGGCCATTCTGCTATCCTTTCCTCCAGAACGAAGTGGCAATGCCTTCATTGCCACTTCGTCATTTGTTGGCAACATGTCGCCGACATGATCGCCGACGACGAGAGGGAGATATTTCTTGACCATACGGAATCTTGACAAGTTGTTCCGGCCGCGCTCGGTCGCGGTCATCGGCGCCAGCGACACTCAAGGCGCGCTTGGCCGCGTTGTCGCCCGCAACATGTTGCAGGACGGGTTTCACGGTGAGATCAGCTTCATCAATCCGAAATATAAGAGTGTCCTGGGTCGTCCCTGCGTCGCAGACCTGAAGCAGCTTTCCCGGGTACCTGACTTGGCCGTCATCGCAACCCCTGCCGCAACCGTGCCGGGCCTTATTGAGGAACTCGCCGAGTTTGGAACGCGCGCCGCCATCATCATCAGTGCCGGATTTGGCGGTGCCGACGGGGCCGCCATGAAGCAGCGCATGCGGCTTGCGGCAAAGCCGCACCTGTTGCGCATGATCGGGCCGAACTGCCTGGGCGTGCTGGCACCGGGGATCGGACTCAACGCCAGCTTTGCCCACATCAAGCCCAAGCCCGGATCGATCGCTCTTCTCGCCCAATCGGGTGCCATTCTCACGTCGGCGCTCGATTGGGCGGCCGCGCGTGGTATCGGTTTTTCGCATCTCGTCTCGATGGGCGAGATGCTGGATATCGATTTCGGCGACATGCTGGATTATCTGGCCGGCGATGCCGCGACCAAGGGCATCCTGATCTATGCCGAGGCAATCACCAACGCCCGCAAATTCGCGTCCGCCGCGCGGCGCGCCGCGCGCCTGAAGCCGGTTGTAATAATCAAATCCGGTCGACACGAAGAGACCGCCAAGGCCGTCGCCTCGCATACCGGCGCCCTGGCCGGTGCCGACGCGGTCTATGACGCGGTGTTCCGCCGCGTCGGACTGGTGCGTGTCGACGAACTTGGTGAGTTGTTCGAGGCGATGGAGACGTTGGCCTTGATGGGCCCGGCGAGCGGCGAGCGGCTGACCATCGTCACCAATGGCGGCGGCGCTGGCATCCTGGCCGCCGACGCCTTGGTCGGCCAAGGCGGTCATCTCTCACCACTCGATCCAGCTGTCATCGAGCGCCTCGACACTATCTTGCCCAAGGGGTGGTCGCGGCAGAATCCGGTCGATATCATCGGCGATGCCAATCCCGAACGCTATCGGGCGACAATCGATATCCTGGCAGGTGACGACAAATCGGACGCCTTGCTGGTACTGAACAGCCCCACCGCCCTGACTTCGAGCGATGAAGCCGCCGAAGCCGTCATTGCGGGTCTCGGTGGCCGCAAGAAAGCAGTCCTCGCCTCGTGGATCGGCGACCAGACATCCCGACCGGCCCGCGCCAAATTCGCCGCCAATGGGATCCCCAGCTATTTGACGCCAGAACAGGCGGTGCGCGCCTTCCGGTACATGGTTACCTATCGGCAGAATCAGATCAAGCTGATGGAAACGCCACCATCGCTGCCGGCCAACTTCGCTCCCGACCGCGCGACGGCGCGCGGCATTATCGACGCCGCCATCAAGGCAGGCCGCGATTTTCTGACGTCGCCCGAATCACTCGCGGTTCTTCGCGCCTATGGTGTCGACGCCGTAACCGATGTCACCGTGACGACGCCCGCGGAAGCACGGCGAGCGGCCGAGACAATGAGCGGTGCGCTGGTTCTTAAGATCCTGTCACCGGACATCACGCACAAGTCGGATATTGGTGGTGTGATTCTTGGCCTGATCGGTGCCGACGCGGTTGAGAAAGCGGCAACCGCAATGTTGGCGCGCGTCCAAACGGCCAGGCCGAATGCCCGCATCGACGGCTTCACCCTGTCACCCATGATCGACCGGCAGGCGGGCCAAGAACTGATCGTCGGCGCTGTCGTCGATGGCCAGTTCGGCCCGGTGATCCTTTTCGGGCAAGGTGGAACGGCCGTCGAAGTGACGGCCGATCGTGCCTTGGCATTGCCGCCGCTCAACCTCAAGCTTGCCCGCGACCTCATTGCCGAGACCCGCGTCCACAAGCTTCTGCTCGGCTATCGCGACCAGAAGCCTGCCGATCTTGACGCCATCGCACTCAACATTGTCCGAGTGGCGCAGTTGATCATGGACTTTGCGGAGATCACCGAACTCGACATCAATCCGCTCCTCGCCGGACCAGAGCGCGCCGTAGCACTTGACGCCCGCATCCGCGTGCGTCAGACGGATGCCACACCGGTCACGCGCCTGGCCATCAAGCCCTATCCGCGTGAACTGGAGGAGTTGATCACGCTGCACGACGGCACGCAGCTTATGCTGCGCCCGATCCGACCCGAAGACGAACCGGCAATGATCGAGGCATTCCGACATCTTTCGTCGGATAGCGTCGAAATGCGCTTCTTCCGTCCGGTGGCGAGCCCCACCCATCAAATGGTCGCCGGCCTTACCCAGATCGACTATGACCGCGAGATGGCCCTCGTTCTCACGACACTCGAAACGGCCTATGGCGGCATGCCGGACATCTATGCCGACGTGCGACTCCTCATGGATCCGGACCGGGTTACAGCCGAGTTCGCGATCATCGTGCGCGACGACATGGTGGGCCGCGGCATCGGTCGCTTGATGATGGAACGGATCGTCGCGTATGGACGCTCCATCGGGCTATCCAGCATTACCGGCTCGGTCCGCGCCGAGAACGCACAAATGCTGTCGATCTGCGCGCATCTCGGTTTCACTCGACACTTCGATCACGACAGTCCGGGGATCTTCCACGTGGTGAAAAACCTAGCTGATTCTGAGGGTGCCTAGCTCCAGTGCCATGCGCACAAGTTCAGGCAGGCTTTTCGCCTTCATCTTTTCCATGACGCGAGCGCGGTGAATCTCCACCGTGCGGATGCTGATATCGAGGGCGTGAGCGATGATCTTGTTGGCATCGCCCGCCACCAGCAGATCAAAGACCTCGCGTTCCCTGCTCGTCAGACTGTCGAGCCGCGCCTGCAGTTCGGCGCTGGCGGGGCGCAATCTCAATCTGTCCTGATGCTTGCGGATGGCGCTTGAGATCGCGCCGATAATGGCATCGTCGTTGAACGGCTTTTCGACAAAATCGGCAACACCGGCCTTCATCGCCGCGACCGCCAGAGGCACTTCGCCGTGGCCGGTCATGATGATGACGGGCGCATCGACACCGGCCTTGGTCAAGGCTGCGAACAATTCCATGCCGTCCATGCCGGGCATTCGGATATCGGTCACAATGCAATCCGGCGTCTTCTTACGCGCCCGGGCCAACGCCGGGTCAGCACTTGGGAACGCCTCGATGGTCAGGCCAGCAGATTCCAGCAAAATGGACAGGGAATCCCGCACCGCATCGTCATCATCCACAATGTAAACCAGAGTCATACCATCTTTCCGTCCATATCGCCGGCAATCGGCAATGCCACGTAGAAGGTGGCACCCCGCTTAGCATTTGGGCTCGCCCACAGGCGGCCGCCGTGAGAATCGATAATCGTCTTGCAGATGGATAGCCCCAAGCCCATGCCACGCTCCTTGGTCGTCACGAAGGGCTGGAAAAGCTGGGCCAATACCTTTGGCGCGAGTCCGGGACCGCTATCGCTAATCGAGATCTGCGCCGTATCCTCGCCGACGAGGCCGGTCGTGACGGTCAGATCACGCGGCAATGGATGCTCGCTCATCGCCTCAACGGCATTGCGAATGATGTTGAAAACAACTTGCTGAATCTGGACCTTGTCTATCAGAACAGGCATCGGATCGGTACCGAGCACCCAGCGTACGTTGATGCTGCTCTCCTTGGCGCCGACCAGGGCCAGCGCCGTCGCCTCTTCGACAACGTTGTTAAGTTCTTCGATCTGCCGTTCGACTTCGCCGCGCTGAATGAAACTGCGCAGATGGCGAATGATTTCGCCTGCCCGCGCCGCCTGCGCCACAGCTTTTTCCATGATCTCGGAGATCCGAGGTGAAACCGCCGTTTCCGACTGCAGCATGCGGCGGACTGCCTGCACGTAATTGACAATGGCCGCCAGCGGCTGATTGAGTTCATGCGCGAGGGTCGAGGCCATTTGCCCGACATCGCTGAGGCGCGATACATGAAGAAGCTCAAGCTGCAGTTCGTGCAGGCGGTTCTCGGTCAGCTGACGTTCCGACAGATCGCGCACGAAACCGGTGAAGTGACGTTTGCCGCCGATCATCGCCTCACCCACCGAAAGTTCGATGGGAAAAGCACTACCGTCCTTGCGTTGACCGACAACGATTCGCCCGATGCCGATGATGCGCCGCTCTCCTGTGTCGATATAGTTCCGGATGTAGGAATCGTGGCGTTCTTGGTACGGAGAGGGCATCAGGATACTGACGTTCTTGCCGATCGCTTCGGCCTGCTTGAAGCCGAACAGTCGTTCTGCCGCCGGGCTGAAGGATTCAATGATCCCGCGCTCATCGATCACCAAGATGGCATCGGGCGCCGTTTCCAGAATCGAGCGCAGACGCGCCTCGCGCTCGCGCAACATTTCATGCGTGACGGTACTTTCCGCGTCGTTCATGTCCCTGCCCTTCTCCCTAAATCATAGTATAAGGGTAAGTCGCGTGGGAAGCAGGATTGATGGCGGACAGGAACAAGACGATTGCTGGACAAGGCTGGCGCGGCCTCAGTGAGAGCGAGGCGGCGCTGCGCCATCGGCGCGACGGCCCCAATGAACTGCCGCGCGGACAGCGGCGCTCTATCCTCGCCGTCCTCGTCGGCGTGCTCAAGGAGCCGATGCTGCTGCTGTTGCTCGCAGGGGGCGCCATCTACTTCCTGATCGGTGACGCTGCCGAAGCAACGCTCCTCCTGCTATTCGGTACCTTTTCCGTTTTGGTGTCATTGATACAAGAGTCCCGCACAGAGCGAGTCCTTGAGAGCCTGCGTGACCTATCGAGTCCACGCGCCCTGGTTATCCGCGACGGCATGCAGATGCGCATTCCAGGGCGCGATGTCGTCTGTGGCGACTTCATCATCCTCGCCGAAGGAGACCGGGTCCCCGCCGACATCTGCCTTCTTGAAGCGCGTAATCTCTCTGCGGATGAATCGCTCCTGACCGGCGAATCGGTTCCCGTTCGGAAATGCAGCGGCAATCCAGGTGACGCCATGCAAGGCCTCCGCCCTGGCGGGGATGATTTGCCGGTCGCCTTCTCCGGCACGCTGGTCGTCCGCGGTTCGGGCATGGGGGAAGTGATCGCGATCGGCGCCAAGACGGAGATCGGGAAGATTGGCGCGAGCCTGTTGTCGCTGCGCCCGGAAACTCCGCGGCTGCAGGCACAGACTGCCCGGCTGGTGCGAATATTCGGGGCTATCGCCGCGATCTGCAGCCTTGTCGTGCTTGTCTATTACGGCCTGCGCTGGAAAGAATGGCTTGACGGTGTCCTTGCCGGCATCACGTTGGGCATGTCGCTGATTCCAGAAGAATTCCCCGTGGTTCTCACTGTCTTCACAGCCATGGGCGCCTGGCGGATCTCGCGGGCGCATGTTCTCACCCGAAAGGCAGCGGCCATCGAAACATTAGGTGCCGCGACCGTACTCTGCACCGACAAGACCGGCACGCTGACCGAGAACCGCATGTCGATCGCGGAACTGCGTCCCTGGAAGGGAGCCGGTATCGCCATCGGTGCCGGGATAAGATTGCCGGTCGACTGCTATGATTTGCTGGCGACCGGCATTGCAGCGAGCGCCGTTCTGCCATCCGATCCGATTGACCGGGCTTTCCATGCGATGAGCGATCAGTTGCCGGCGACCACTGGCCGGCAGTTCGTCCGCGAATACGGCTTGCAGCCCGACCTTCTCGCCATGACCAATGTCTGGCAGGAAGCCAGTGCCGACGGGAAGGGTCTCATAGCAGCGAAAGGCGCACCAGAGACGATTGGTGCCTTAAGCGGCTTGAATGCCGATGAGCTCGATATGCTGCGCCAGAATGTGGACGAGATGGGCCGCGAAGGCATGCGCGTCCTGGGCATAGCGCGCGCCAGGGGCGATCTCGGTGCGCTGCCAGGGTCCCAGCTTGGTTTCAACTACCAGTTCATCGGTCTCGTCGGCTTACGAGATCCGCTGCGAACTGACGTTCCAGCTGCCGTTGCACAATGTCGTTCGGCCGGCATTCGCGTGGTAATGATGACCGGTGACTATCCGGCAACGGCTGGGGCCATTGCTGCAGCTGCCGGGATCGACACGGCCGGGCTCATTACCGGTGACGAACTCGAACGGATGGATGAAGCCGCCCTCGATGCGCAGATTGGCCATACCGGCATCTTTGCCAGGATCATGCCACAGCAGAAATTGCGCCTTGTAGAAGCCTTCAAGCGACGCGGCGACGTTGTGGCGATGACCGGCGACGGCGTCAATGACGCGCCGGCCTTGCGCGCGGCGCATATCGGAATCGCCATGGGTGGCCGCGGCACTGACGTTGCGCGTGAAGCAGCTTCCATCGTTCTGCTGCGGGATGACTTCAGTTCAGTCGTCGCCGCGATCCGTCTTGGGCGAAGAATCTATGACAATCTCCGCAAGGCCATGGCCTTTATCGTGGCTGTCCATGTGCCCATCGCGGGCCTCGCCCTGCTCTCGCTCGTCTTTGGATGGCCAATGTTGTTCGGCCCGATCCATATCGCCTTCCTGGAGATGGTGATCGATCCGGTTTGCACCCTCGTCTTCGAGGCTGAACGCGAGGAAGAGAATGTTATGCGGCGACCACCGCGCAACCCCCGCACCTCACTTTTCTCCGTCAATCTGCTGGGCTGGGGCTTCGTTCAGGGTGCTATCACGCTTTTGGTAACTGGCGGCCTATTGCTTTACGGCTGGCACAATGGCGTGGCAGAAGACGATAGTCGCGCCCTTGTCTTTACGGCGCTTATGGCCTGCTTGGCTACGCTGATCATTGTCGATCGCAGCTTCAGCACGTCGCTGCGCGCGGCGATCATGCGCAGGAATCTGCCACTCGGGATTGTCCTTTCCATCGTTGCCCTGTTCATAGTCTCAATTCATAGTTTTTCTCTGTCGCGGGAATTGTTCCGCTTCGGCACACTTGACGGTGGCGACATTGCACTGATCGCCGGCGCATCCCTTCTGTTGTGCATTTTATTGGAAACAACCAAGAAATTGTTCACGCGCCGGGCCGATTGATGTGTCGGGCCATGAAGCTCGAATTTTCGGAATTAGTGAAAAATCTGTGACGGCGCTCTTTCGGAGAACACAGCTTTTCGCGCGGACTTTTTTTTGCCGCGCTATACCCTGCCAGCAGCAAAGCGGAGGGTCGAATGCTGCGCTTCCTCAATGAAACGCCCGTTTACAATTTCGATTTGGAGCGCTTGCGCTTCGTCGGGTTCGACCGCGATAGGCATGTCGTCTGCCGCGTAACCAAGGATGCCATTCTTGCCTGCACGGACGCAAACGACGCACCGGCAAGCGAATTGCTTAAGATCTTCGAGCGAAATCGCCGCCTCTTCGAAGATATTGCAAGCATTGAGCATGCCGCCGGGTCACGGGAAGAGGTCTATATCGAGCGCTTTCACGTCGAGCATCCCTGGTTCCGCAATGTCCAAACCAGGGTCGCCGTGAACGCCTGAGCAACTCATCGCGGGCGCAGCAATTCGATTTTATGCTTTAAATATGATTGCTCGGAGCTATCTCTGAGCATCTTCTCTTTGCGACCGCCTGATCAGTTGAGCGTATGCGTGGCCTTGCGTTGCGACGCCAGATTTAGCCCCGGATCTTGTCCGTCACCACCGAACTGCGGCGTTCCTGCCGGTTCTGGCACGATATCGGCCAGGCTCTTAAGGTAGGCATCAAAGAGGGGGGCTTCGCCGGCCTTTTCAAGGCAAGCCATGTCGAGCTTTACGGCCTCGGCAAGACGGGGGCGCCCGGCACGCGCTGGATCCGAATAGTCCCGGATGGTCTTGGGCGAGAGATTAACGATCTCCGCCGCCTGCGTCGCGCCCAGCAGTTTAACAATTCGCATCATGGCTTCTTCGAAAGATCCGGCGTCTCGGCGCTTGGTCATGACTCCTCCAACAGATCTACCGAGTCATTAAAGCGCCCTGGGGCATATAGTTCCACGCGCGCGCAAAAGATACGCACCGCGATCTAATGCGACGATCCCGGGGCGATTGCGTTCGCGCTTAACTCCGCAGAAAAGCTGCCGATCAGACTGCGAGGGCCGAGGCCGCCTCAACCGAGGTGCGATCTGACGGCCTGATGGCACGATGCTCTGTTCCGGCAGCGGATTGCCGATCCGATGGCTGGGCCAAGTCTTGTCCGATCTCTGTGCGAACCCAATTGCTGAACGCCTCGACACCGGGACGCTTGGCGCGTTCGCTGGGATAGACGAGGAAGTAAGCGAGTTCAACCGGAAGCGAATTGTTCGACAGGCGCACCAAGCGGCCCGAAGCGACATCCTCCTGAACGAGCGATGCTTTGGCTAGGGCGATGCCGAGGCCACTTGCCGCCGCTTCAAGCACGAAGTTCGACTGATTGAAGCGCGGCCCTCGGCGCGTATCTATGCCATCAAAGCCTGCGGCTTTGAGCCAGCTGGCCCAATCGGGATTGGCCTGCTCCTTGTCGTCACTGTCATCATGCAACAGCGGTGAAGCCCGCAGGATTCCTTCGAGATCGGCGCCGTTATGCTGGGCCAGGAGGCGCGGTGAAGCTACTGGGAACACCGACTCGCGCAGCAATAATTCACTCACAAGACCAGCATAGCCGCCGCGCCCATAGCGAATGGCGAGATCGACGGAATCGCGACCAAAATCGACGAGTTCAGCGCTCGCAGAGACGCGCACATCGATTTCCGGATGCAAAGAGCAGAATCGGTCAAGCCGCGGCATCAACCATTTGGTGGCGAAAGATGGGGCAACCGACAAGGTCAGGCTGCCCTGCAGATCGTCATCGACGATTTTTGCCAGCAGTGTTTCCTGCAATTGCTGGAAGGCGCTGTTGATGCCAGGAAGAATGGCCGCGGCCTCCGCCGTCAAGGACAACCCGCGCGGGGTTCGCTCGAAGAGCTTCTGATTGAGCTCCTGCTCCAGTTGCCGTACCTGGAGGCTGACCGCAGATGCGGTGACGTGGAGTTCTTCGGCGGCACCGACAAAGCTGCCATGGCGAGCGGCCGCCCAGAACGCTTTGAGCGCATTCAACGACGGCAAGCGGTGCCTGAGCTTCGACATGTTGCATCCCTCCAAGCAGATCGGAGCCTCCTTACCGGAGGCGCTTAATTCGATACACCCTAATCTCGATCAACTCAATAGACAATAAAGTTTCGCTCGCCTGGGCCATAAGGTTTCCTTACGTGGTGCGAAATTTCCCTTGTAAAGCCAATGGTTAAAGAAAGGCCGGACAGCGGGGCTGCTGTCCGGCCAAGTGAGGCTTGGTTCTGGGAGGCCGAAAATGCTGCGGAGGACAGCAGATCCGGTCGTGTGACCGACTTTCCTTCGGGACATTGGCATGGCCCCTCACTTGGTGAGGCAGTCCTTGTTTATGGCGCCAAGAAGAAGCGATCGGCCCGGTCATATGACCGGCGGCACATCAGAGCCGCAATCGAGTCTTCCTCGCCGCCCAATCAGTTTATCTGCACTGCGAGTTTTCTTGCGATCCCTTGGCAGGGAAACTCGTGAGCGGTGTAACACTGCACCCCATCGCCGGCACCAATCCAAAGATTGCCATCGATATCGAGCCGGAAGCTGTCCGGAATGCCAGGGTTAATTTCCGCAAAGACGCGACTGTTCTTCAATTAGCCCATATCGCTCACGTCGAAGGCACGCATGTGATGCGGTTTGCCTTCTTCATGCGAGCGGCCTCAGTCAGCAATATAGAACGTGCGCTCGCGAAGCAGATCGGCAGCGCAGCGCAGGATGCGCGGTCGTTCAAGCGTCCAAACGCGGCGCCATGCGGCGAAGTCTTTGCGGGTCGCTGCCATGGCGGCATTCAGATTCTCGACTTCAGCATGCGCAAGCCCGCCGATCCTTGGTCATTGGTGGGCGTTGTTGAATGCGCGATTGTGGTCCCGCCCCTTTACCCACTCACACGCATGTCAGCACATGCACTGTCAGCGCAGCGAAGATGCAGGGGTTGGCATATGGTGACGTACCGATGCTATGTCATTGGCCGAGATATGCCCCACGACTCTTCCCGCATCAATCACATTCACGGCCGCCTTGCCCGCTTCAAGCATGGTCATCAGCGCATCGGTGAGGGTGGAGGCTGGAGCTATCGACGGCCCATCTATCGCCGTGCCTGTGGGCGTTAAGACATCCCTGACAACCAGGGTTCGCAGCAGCTTCAGATGACGGTCACTCCCGAGAAGCGATGCAACGAAGTCGTCGGCGGGCTCGGCTAGCAGATCTTGTGGCCTGTCGTATTGAATGAGAGCGCCACCGCGCAAGACAGCGATACGGTCACCAAGATAGACGGCTTCTTCGATATCGTGGGTAACAATCACGATGGTCTTGTTCAATTTCCGCTGGATATCTTTCAACTCGGCCTGCAAACGAATTCGCGTGATCGGATCGAGAGCCCCGAATGGCTCGTCCATGAGGAGGACGGGCGGATCGGCCGCAAGGGCCCGGGCAACACCGATGCGCTGCTGCTGGCCGCCGCTCAGGGCCCGCGGCTTGCGGGATCGGTACTCAGCTGGCGGCAGACCGACCAGTTCCAGTAATTCATCAACTCGCGCATCGATCCGACGTTGGGGCCAGCCGAGAAGCCGCGGCACCACCGCAATATTGTCAGCGACGCTCATATGTGGAAACAAGCCCACATATTGTATAACGTAACCAAGCGATCGTCGGAGCTCCAACAAGGGCAGGCGCGAGATCGACTGCCCTTCGAGCAGGATTTCGCCGCTGGTCGGCTCGATCAGGCGATTGATCATCTTGAGGCTGGTGGTCTTGCCGCAACCGGAAGGGCCGACAAGCGCCACGATCGATCCCGCTTCGATCTTCATGGAGAGATCGGCGACGGCGACGCCACCAGCAAAGTATTGCTTGGTTACGTTACGAAATTCAATTGTTTGAGCCATAGCCGAACCTCACATCGCATAGCGTGCGGCCGTGCGCTCCGCACTGACCAGCAGATAGTTCACGGCAAGCGCCAGTATTGCCGTCAGCAATGAGCCCGCAATCAGCGGGTCCGTATCCATCCTGGCGATGCCGCGGACGATCAGCGTCCCCAGGCTTTCGACCCCGATATAGGCGGTCAGGGTCAAAACTGAGATCAACATGACGGCGGCGATACGCACGCCGGAAATGATGATGGGCAATGCCGCCGGAAGTTCGATACGGATTAGAATCTGGACTGAAGTAAGACCCAGCCCGCGCGCCGCTTCCACCAGGCGCCGGTCGACGCTAGCGATACCACTGCTTGTGTTGCGCAGGATTGGCAAGATGCCTTTGACGAAAAGCGGGATAAGCGCTCCCTCAAAGCCAATTCCAAGGAGCGGGATCGAGACTGCCAGCAGGACGATTTCAGGGCAGGCCTGCAGCACGTTCATGATGGGCACAGCGACCGCTTCGACCAAGCGCAGCTTGGCGACAGCAACACCTAGGCTCACGCCCAGGACGACAGCGGCTGCCAACGACAGAAAGAACAGCAGCAGATGTTGCCAGGCAAGATAGCCAATCTCGGCTGCGTTCGCTTCCAGATAACCGGCCACATTCATAGCGTCGGATCCGCAGTGAGACGGCGTTCAATGTTCTTCAGGCCCAGATCGGCAACAAGTGCCAGCGCTAGTACCGGAAGGCTGCCGAAAATGACGAACGGCCAAGAAACCGTGGAAATTCCCCGGAAGATCAGATCACCGAGACCGCCAGCGCCAATGAGCGAGGCCAACGTCACCATGCCGATGGCGTTGACAACGGCGATGCGAATGCCGGCGAGAATGACCGGAAAGGCCATTGGCAATTCGACGCGCAATAGACGAGTCCCCGGCCCCATGCCTATGCCAGTCGCCGCCTCGCGTACATCGGCCGGCACGGCAGCAAGGCCTGTCGCCGTATTCTGCACCACCGGCAGCAGAGAATAGAGAACGATAGCAACCAGAGCCGGTACGATGCCAATGCCAAGAAGCGGAATCATGATGCCGAAGAGTGCCAGCGTCGGCACGGTATAGATGATGCTGATGATACTGAGGATGATGTTGGCCAGTGCGCGAACGCTATGGCACAGGATGCCAAGGGGCATACCAATCACGAGCGCAATGCCGACGGCATAGAGCGACAGTTCAATATGGCCGAGCGTAAGGTCGACCACGCGTATGCCGTTATATTGGAGGAAGGTCAAAAAGTTCATGCCGGCTGGAAGAATACTCTGAAGTGCCTAGGAATAACGGCCGGGGAAGTAAACCCCGGCCGTCTAGCAACCAATCTCTATCTTCTATAGGCGCCAGATCAGAGAATTCCCAGTTCCTTGAGATATTCCTCGGCGACAGCCTCGGCAGGCACGCCTTCGATATCGACACGTCCATTGAGACGAATCTGCACTTCGGTCGCAAGCGTACTGGTCGCTGCCTCGACCGCCGCTGGCAGATCGGGATGTGCGGCGATGACCGCGTCACGCACCGTGATGGCCGCGTTGTAGGAAGGGAAGAACAGCTTGTCGTCACTGAGCACGCGCAAGCCCACCTTGCCGATACGAGCATCTGTCGCGAAAGCCACGATGACGTTGACATCGCCGCTATCGACCGCCGTATACATGAGACCGACATCCATCGGTTTCACCGTGCCGAATTCAAAGCCATAATGCTTTGACAAACCTGGATAGCCGTCAAGCGGCCGACCGGCAAATTCCACCGAACAGCCCAGGGTCCAGCCCGGAGCTTCCTTGGCGAGATCGCTGATGGTCTTGATTCCCTTCTCTTCCGCAACCCCCTCTTTGAGGGCCAAGGCGTAAGTATTGTTGAAGGGCGTCGGCTTCAGCCAAGCGATCTTGTACTGGTCAGCATACCCTTTCTTGACCGCTTCCCACGATTTTGCTGGGTCAGTAATGATATCCTGCTTCAGCACGTTCGCGAGAGCGTCGCCGGTATAGTCAGGATAGATATCGATGGCCCCGTCGATAATGGCCTGGTGGGCAATGCCAGTGCCACCGAGATTGCCGACGCGCTCGACCTTAATGCCGAGTTTCTTCTCGAGAATAAGCGCCGTGATGTTGCCGAGGATCGACTGTTCGGTATCGGTGGTCCAACCGACCTTGACCGCGTCGGCAGCCCAGGCAATGCGCGGCAGTCCTGCCATAGCGGCCGCCGTACCCATACTACCGATCAGCTTACGCCGCGTGATGTTCCAAGATTTGTCTGTCACGATCCGTCTCCCAAAGATGAAAAAAGACTCCACTGCAGATGGCTATCGTTATTTTCTGCCGGCGGTCGATCGCGGAATTGCCACGTTCCACGATCTTGAGAACAGCCGGGTCTCCCCTTCAAATGCATCCAGTGTGGCGACAAAGCGCCAGTCCGACCCTTCCGCACGAAGCTCCGATTTCGTGACAATGGCTGCGTGCCAGTCGTCGCGTTTGAATTCTGCCCGCCGCATGGCCACGGAATGCGCTGTCGCAGGATCATCAGGCGAGATGCTATAGGCTTCCGACCCCAGAGCCTGCAGTTCCAGCCCCGTTTCCTTGATTCGAATTGCGCCGAGATTGCGCACGACGTCGACAACGGTGCGGTTCTCCGCCAGATCGCGCGTGATCTTGAGGCGACCGCGCGCTGGTGGGGTCAACACGTCAACAGCAAGTGGCGCCGGCCCTCGGGCCGTGCCGAGTTGCGGCGGCACAGCCGGGAAAGATCCCGTAAGACGCTGTGGCAATGTCAGGCTCGCCTCATGAATTGTCACCTGAGCCGCCATCGGCACTGGCATGGCAAGAGGCCAATAAACGGTCGAAATAGCGACACGCAGCCGATGACCGACGGGCATTTCATAGGCAACGTCTTTTAGGCGAACAATTGCCTGATATCGCTGCCCCGGCACCAAAGCAATGGCGCTCTCGTGCCCTGCATGATGCTGGAGGTTGATGAGGCCATATGTTATGCGCGAAATGCTCCCGTCAGGCGCTACGTCATTGAGGCGCACAGCCAGCATCGCCTCGGGTCGGTCAGACGAAAAGGAAACGGTCAACCTTGCACCGCCCAGAAGCTGGAACGGTGCTGCCAGGATATCGTCATCGAAACAACGCGACCCGGCATCATCCTCACCCTGGTCGGTCGGCATGTCTGGCCCCCAACCGTACGGGCACCACTCACCAGAGGCGATTCCCGTTGTGGCCGGAGATTGGACGACGATATCCAAAGCCTTCGGCTCCTGGCCGGCAACCAGTCGACCCGCGGTCAGCTGCCGCACAAGCGGCACACATTCCGAGCTTGGCCAGGTCGCCTCGGCAATCCAGCGGCCACGCCGCTCGGTATATCGGGCCCGAGGCCTTTCGCTCTCCTGTAGCCAACAGGTCAGCATCGGTTCCGCCATGATGCCGGTGTCGCGACCTTTCAGCCAATGATCCCACCAGCGAATGACATAGCCCAGAAAGTCGATCTGCGGCCCCGGCGTTGCCACATGAGGGAAGGCGTGTGCCCACGGACCGATCAGGCCCTTGCGCGGCCCGGGCAAGCCGGCCAGCAAACGCATCACGGCATTTGTATAACCATCTGCCCAGCCACCAACTGCCAGCACCGCCGCTTTAACACGGCTGTAATCCTCACAAACTGAACCGCTCTGCCAATAGGCATCACGGTCGGAATGGCTCATCCAGCGCGCCGCAGGTGGGCTGACCTTGTCCAGGCGGCGCAGCCACATTTCGCGCCACTTGTCACCGACAATTTCAGGATCCGGCGGCGTACCCAGCCAAGTGAACAGGGTAGCTCCATATTGCAGGTTGTCGTTGAGCAAACAGCCGCCCATATAGTGCATGTCATCGGCGAAACGGTCGTCCGACGCGCAAGTAGTTACGATCGCCTTCAGAGCCGGTGGCGCCTTCGCCGCTATCTGCAAACCGTTGAAGCCGCTCCAGGACAAGCCGATCATGCCAACGTTGCCGTCGCACCACGATTGGCTTGCAATCCAAGCAATCACATCGACGGCATCTGTCCATTCGCGCTCGGTATATTCGTCTTCCATGACGCCGTCGGAATCACCGGCACCACGCATGTCGACGCGGATTGCGGCATAGCCCGCCTCGGCAAAGGCGGGATGCAGGATAGCGTCGTCTCCGCGATGCCTGTCACGACGGCGATAGGGTAGATACTCCAGAATAGCCGGAACTGGGCCGGTATCGGCAGAAGGCAACCACAGTCGAGCTGCTAGGCGGCATCCGTCAGGCAGCGTTATCCAGACAGTTTCCTCCACTCGGATATCTGTGCGGACGTCGCTCACTGGACCCCACCTATTCGATACATTGCCGCTCCCGGATCAAGCCACATGTACCCGGCCAAGCGTACCGGGGGCATTCAACAGGCGATCGAGCAGCGGCCGCACGTCCACCATTTCCGGCAGCTTCTGAATGAGGTGGTGCAGCGCCTCAGCCTCGGCCACACCGAGCGTCCCGTCGGCCAGGGCATGGTATTTCTCGACGATCTCGGCGTCGCTCAACGGTCGCTCAGCATCGCCGCGCGCGGGTGTCGACTCACTCCTAAGCACAGTTCCATCGTTCATCTGGAACTCCACCCGCGCATAACGTTCTGCCGGGAATTTGGCATTGAGGTCGTCCGCTTCACGAAGTTCGATGCGATCACTCATCGATAGAATTTCACCATCAGTCAACGCAGCGCCGGAGATGTCAGTAGGCGACAATTTGCCACGCACGATCGCCGCGGCGACGGGAAACGGAAGGCTATATTGCGCTTCCTCGGTGCTTGCGGGTCGATGCTGGTCCAACCGCACAGCTTCGTGGAAAGTTTCGACCACCACTTTGGCGATCTTGGCTGGATCGACATTGTGCGCACGGCGCAAGTTGAGCGATGCTTCGACCGGCGGCTGTGCCCAACGGCAGATCGGATAGGGTTTGAAATACATCTCGAGCATGCGCCAGCGCGTGCCGAGATCACTCCAAAGGTCCTTCACAGCATCGCTTTCGACCACCAGTGCCGGCGCGCCGGTAAAGCCGTCGGCAGCCAGATAGGCCGCGCTCAGCCCAACCATGGCCCCCCAACCAGAGCCGTCTTTCACCATGGTCGGAAAATCGATGCACCGCATCATCTGGCTGCGCGGCCCGTGATATTCTGCTGTGCCGAGGGCGTGGCGGAGCTGGGATTCGTCGAGCTGCCCCTGGCGCGCCGCGATGGCGGCGACACCAAGTGCATTCCAAGCGCCTGAGGTATGGTAATCGGGTGCTGTCGCGTGCTGCGCGATACCGGCACGAATAGCGATTTCGTAACCGATCACCAGCATTGCCAGAAAATCTGCGCCAGATACAGGCATGTCAGCGGCATCTGACAAGGCCAGCAATCCGGGCAGCACGGCAGCTCCAGCATGACCCTTGGTCAATACATGTCCGTCATGAGAGTCGAAGCTGTCGATGATCATTCCGCCGGCCAAAGCCGCGCCAAGTGGACTGGCTGCGCGTCCATCGAACAGAATACGGGCTGGTCGCATATCCGCACCGGTGCCGAACGTCCGGACAGCGTGATTGCTGATGATGCGTGCCAGCGGTGTCGAAATGCCCGAGGCGCCCGTCCCAGTCAGATCAAGCAGACAGCGTTGCGCCATGTGTTGCACCTTGGCGGGCAAAGCGCCGAAAGTCGTCTCGCGCACGAATGAGTAAAGGGCGGAAGTCATGCAAGTATAGCCGTTTCTTTTGCTCCCCATTCCTTTTTGAACGGGGCGAATGTGAAAAAGAGTATGAACGATTTTCCTGACCACATCGTCGCAATCCGACAGAATCTGTGCGCGGTACGCCAAACTTGACGACTGCATTTGGTCCTGGCAAATCGCCTCTCCCAAGGCAAAGCGAGGCACCCATGCGTGTGGCAGTCGGTCAGGAGGTTGGCGTTCTTGGCGATATCAGCGCCAATCTGCAACGGATGGAGGAGTTGGCACGGGAGGCCATCCGCGTTGGAGCGGATCTGCTTGTGCTGCCGGAGTTGTTCCTCACTGGCTATAATCTGGGTGATGCCGTATCGCACCTTGCCGAACCGGCCGACGGTGCTGCCGCACTAAAAGTGGCAGACATCGCTCGGACTTTTGGCATCGCCATCGCATATGGCTTTCCGGAACGCACGGCGACCGACTTCTTCAGCAGCGCCGCGCTGATTGATCGCAATGGACGAATGATTGACTGCTATCGAAAAGCGCATCTTTGGGGCGCTTGGGAGCAACATTGGTTCAAGCCCGGGGGCGCTCCACGGATCTTCGACTTCGATGGCCTGCGCACAGCGTTTCTGATTTGCTACGACCTCGACTTTCCGGAGATGGTGCAGGAACTTGCTCGGCATGGCGCCGAGCTCGTCATCGCGATCAGCGCGACGACGGAGCCCTATCAGGTCGTGCCGCGCCATGTCATTCCAGCACGCGCCTACGAGAACCGCCTATTCATGATCTTTGCCAACCGCTGCGGCAGCGAGAAAGACCTCGACTATGTGGGCGAAAGCTGCATTCACGCACCTGACGGGAGTTGCATTGTGCAAGCTGGCCCCGCTCCAACCCTTGTCGTCGGCGAAATCGATCGCCATAGCTTTGCCCGCTATCTGAACATTCACGCCCAAGGCAGTTCCTCCGCAGCCGGAATCTGACCGTGAGGAGGTTTGACTTCAGAGCTCAGTGATCAACGCCCACAAGTTCTTCCTTGCGACGGGCAACGAAGGCCTCTAGCCCTTCAGCAATACCGGGATCGAGCGGCGGTGGGGTATAAATCTCCAGGGCCTTTTGCCATATAGCGGTCGCACGTTGCGTCGCGTCACGAGCGCCTGCTAGTTCCCAATTCTCATAATTCTGCCAGTTGGAGACCAGCGGTTGGTAGAATGCCGTTTCATATCGTGCGAGCGTATGAGCTTCGCCGAAGAAATGGCCGCCGGTCGCAACCGCGCCAATCGCCTCAAGCCCTTCGGCGATCTCGGTCGAATTGATATCGATCGGCTTGATGGTCTCCGCCATCATTTGCAGCATCTCAACATCCAGCACGATCTTCTCAAATGATGCCGTTAGGCCGCCTTCCATCCATCCTGCGCCATGATAGACGAGATTGGCGTGACCCATGACCGAAGACCAGATCGACATTTCCGATTCATACGCGGCCTGGGCATCGACGGCATTGCTGGCGCTGGAATTGCTGGCCCGATAAGGCAATTTATAAAGCCTCGCCAGCTGCCCTGCAGCAAGCGTGGCCCTTGCATTCTCCGGTGTGCCGAAAGCCGGCGCGCCGCTACGCATGTCAACATTCGATGTAAAGGCGCCATAGACCACGGGTGCCCCCGGCCGCACGAGCTGAGTGAGGACAATGCCCGCTAGCGCCTCGGCATTCTGCTGCACCAAGGCGGCAGCCAGCGTCACCGGAGTCATGGCGCCCATCAAGGTAAAGGGCGTCACCACCACCGCCTGCCCCCATTCCGCCATTGCCATCAGCCCGTCGCTCATGGCCTCGTCGAAGCGACGCGGCGAGTTGACCGAGATAATGGTGAGGACACCCGGCTGCTCGATCATCTGCTCGCGCGTCATCCCACGTGAGATTGCCATAATGTCGATGCCGTCCAGAGCCCGGTGCCGACCGATCGAAGTACAGTGATAGACCTTGTCGGCATAGGTGACGTTGGCGAGATAGCAATCGAGATGGCGCGTTCCTGCCGGTAGTTCAATTGGCGCGGTTGGCTGATTGCCGATGAAATGGATGATGTCGAAGCTCTGCGCGAGACTGATCAAGCGTTTGTAGTCGCCGTAATTGCCCGCACGCCGCCCGTTGACTGCATCATGAATATTGGGAGGGCCCGCAACCAGGCCAAAGGAGATATGATTGCCGCCGACATTGAGGGCTCGCTGCGGATTGCGTGGCGTCAGCGTAAAACTGGCGGGCGCGGTGGCGAGAGCCTGTTCGATCAGTTCGCGCGGGATCCGGACCAGACCGTTCGCTTCGTTGACCTCGGCACCTGCAGCCCGAAAGGCAGCACGGGCAGCCGGCCCCATGAATTCGATCCCGGTTTCGCGCAAGAGCTTCAGCGAAGCCTCGTGCACGGCCATGAGCTGGTCTTCGCTCATGGGTTCGATCGGCTTCAGGTAGTTGCGCAGCGGCGGCGCCTTGAGCAGCTGTGCGCCGAGCTGGACGGTTTCGCGCGACCGGCGGTTGCGCCGGGGTGACGGATGTTCTGCCATGGCACCATTCCGTAGGTGGCAAATGCGATTCTAGTGGATTTTGTCGCACCAGCGGGCCAAGTTTCACTAGCCTGATTTCGACATCGACTGTGCGCATTTAGTTCCCCGGCGGGACAAAGATGAAATCCAACGAGCTGTTCCGGGTCGGCGTCGTCCTTACCCCCGGTTTTTCGCTGATGGCGTTCGCCTCATTGGTCGAACCGCTACGCGGCGCCAATTTGATCAGCGGTCAGACGCTTTATGAATGGCATCATCTGTCGCCCGAGGGTGGTACCGTTTCCTCCGGCGGCGGCTTGGCCGTACTGACAGAGCCCCTTCCCGGGACACAAGGGCCAACCTTTGACATGGTCGTCGTCTGTGGTGGCATGGGCAGTGATACTTACCGCAATACGCGGCTCAGGAGCTATCTCGGCCGGCTTGCGCGCCACAACGTGATCATCGGCAGTGCCAGCACCGCAAGCTTCATCCTGGCGGCCTGTGGCCTGCTTACCGACCGTCGCTGCACGGTACATTGGGATTACATGGAGGCGTTCCAGGAGGCCTATCCACGCATCCGCGTGACCAGTGATCTCTTCGTGATCGATCGCGGCATCTTCACCTGTGCCGGCGGCACATCAGCCATGGACGTCATGCTGCAGATGATCCGCCAACGCCAGGGCGCGGAATTTGCCAGCAAGGTCGCCGACCAATTCGTCTACGGCACGATACGTCAGGCCAAGGACGACCAGCGCATGAGCCTGCGCAATCGGCTCGGTATCGTGCAGCCGGCGCTGGTGAAAGCCATCGAGGCTATGGAAGGGCATGTCGAAAGTCCCCTGCGAACACCACGTCTTGCCAAGCATGCTGGCGTCTCAACGCGGCAGTTGGAGCGGCTTTTCCTGCAGCAGTTCGGCCGCTCGCCGACTAAATATTACGTGATGGTCCGTCTTGAGAAGGCGCGCAAGCTTCTGCGGCACAGCTCACTATCGGTCCTGGAGGTTGGCGTCTCCTGCGGCTTCACTTCTGCCTCCCATTTCGCCCGGGCTTATCGCAACCAGTTCGGCACGTCACCCAGCGCCGACCGCGTGCCGGAAATGATGACCTTCGATGCAGCCTCCCCCGCTTTCCGCCGCGACCGCACGCGCTAGAGCGTCTTTTGTCCAATAGCAATATCACAGCTAGAAATCAGACATGAAATCCAAAGCGCACGGTTATCTCTTCGCTCTCGCGGCTACAACGATCTTTTCCTTCCAGGACGCGGTTTCGAAGCATCTCGGCGATCAATATTCACCGATATTCATCACTATGATCCGCTATTGGGCGTTCGGTGCCTTTTGCATCTTGCTGGCGTCGCGCAGGCAAGGCGGCTGGAAAGCCGCAGCCCAAACGACTCGCCCCATCCTCCAGATCATGCGCGGCGTCCTGCTAGCATCTGAGATCATGATGGTCATCACCGCCTTCGCACATGCAGGCTTGGCCCATACAACGGCCGTCCTATCCGCTACCCCGCTTGTTGTGACGTTGCTTTCGATCCCGCTGCTGGGCGAGCATGTCGGGTGGCGGCGCTGGTCGGCAATTGCCGTTGGCCTCGTCGGCGTCCTGCTGATCCTCAAGCCCGATGCCAGCGGTTTTCTCGATCCTTGGCTGCTTCTGCCTGTCGGCTGTTGTTTCATGTATGCGATCTACCTGATCGCGACGCGACTGGTCAGCCGCACGGACTCGTCCGCAACCAGCTTCTTCTACATTGGCGTTGGCGGGGCGGTAACGGCGACCCTGGTTGGCCCGTTCTTCTGGACCAGTCTTGAAGGCTGGGACAAAGCCTGGATGGGCCTTTTGTGCATTACCGGCATGACCGGCCACTATCTGGTGATCCGCGCATATGAACTGCTCGACGCCTCCGCGGCACAGCCGATCAGCTATCTCGGCCTGGTCTATGCCTCCTTGTTCGGCGTGCTTCTTTACGGTGAGTCACTGACCTGGAACATGGTCGCCGGGTCCGTAATCGTCGTTGGTGCGGGCGTCTTCACATTCTGGCGAGAATACGTGCGTCGCCATCAGGATACCGGCCAGTCTGCACGATGATGCAGGAGGCATGATCATCACTGCCGCAAGTTGCTCACAAGCGCTTCAACTTTGGGGCTGATTATATCTTTGCCTTATGTGGCGCAGAACAATTCTGTTCGTCTTCTGGACGCGCGGCCGGTGATAGCATTCTTCCAATGAGCGCGCGAACGCGCCAATTTCGATCGGGGAGGATTTCAAAAATGCAAGGTTGGGCGATTGTGGAGACTGGCGCTCCGCTACAGGAAATTTCTGCGCCGACGCCCGAGCCGAAGGGTGGCGAGGTTCTCCTGGAAGTGACGCATTGTGGCGTTTGCCATTCCGACCTCTATCTCCAGGATGGCTACTATGATCTGGGCGGAGGCAAAAAACTGCTTCTATCCGATCGAGGCGTCGTCTTGCCGCTCGTGCCTGGGCATGAAACTGTGGGCCGGGTGATACAGATTGGGCCCGAAGCCACGGGCGTGAGCATCGGTGACCAGTGTGTCGTCTATCCCTGGATCGGGTGTGGAGATTGCCGGCGTTGTCGTGAAGGCAACGAGCAGCTGTGCCTGAAACCCGCCACCGTTGGTATCTTCCGTCACGGAGGGTTTGGTTCGCACGTTTTGGTCCCGCGAGCAGAGCATCTCGTAAAGCTGGATGGGGTTGATCCAGCAGTCGCCGCAACATATGCATGCTCCGGCATCACAGCTTATTCCGCTATCAAGAAGATCATGCCGCTCGCCCTCGATGAGCCGATTGCGATCATCGGGGCCGGCGGATTGGGGCTCGCCGCCGTAAAGATTTTGCGCGCCCTGAAGTATGAGAACATCATCGTTGCCGATGTCGATGAGAACAAGCGCCGGCTTGCCTTGAGCGCCGGAGCCACCGTATCGGTTGGTAGCAAGGATGTTGACTTGACTGCCGCGATCATCGGCGCGGCCAACGGCCCGATCATGGCAGTGATCGACTTCGTAAACTCCACTGCGACTGCGAACGCGAGCATCAATGCGCTCGCCAAAGGCGGGATCTTCGTGCCAATTGGCCTGTTTGGCGGTGATCTGACGATTGCGCTCCCCATGATCCCGCTCAAAGGACTGCAGATCCGCGGTAGCTATACAGGCAGCCTCCATGAACTGCGCGAACTCATCGCTCTGGCAAAGACTGGTGCATTGGAGGCATTGCCGGTCGAGCTGGTACCACGAGCGCAAGCAAATGACGCAATTGACCGCGTGCGTCGTGGAGCCGTGCAGGGCCGATTGGTTTTAGAGGCACCGCGGTTCTGATGGCAGGAGCAAGCAGACGCACGAAGCGTCTATTTTAGCAATCCGGGGTTTGGGTGCTGAGGATAGATCGATGGGCCAAGGAACGCGGGCAATCGAAAATCCCGCCCTTTGCTGAGAATCTCAGTGAGCTAGCAGCGATGTCAGGGCCGGCAAGGAAAGCTTCTGGTGCTGGCTGTGCTAGCAGTTCATGACTAACCGTTCTCTGGCTGTTTCCCTGCTCTTCAGGGAAGAAACAGGGAATTTCACCAAATTGGCGTTCCTGCGCCAACTCCAATGCCATTTTCTTACCCAAAGACTATACGGATTAATGCCGTATTCCCTATCGCGCCGAACAGGGAAATTCTACCCAGTTGCAGGGAGTCCATCCGCTGAAACAGGATAGCTGTCCGGCAATCGACAGTGCCCACAACTTCGCATCGTTATCGCCCACACGCCCTTTCAAACTGCCGTAGTGTGGTATTAGGATTTACTTAGATCGTCATATACTGAAGTGGCTTTGGCACATGGGGTACTCGGACCTTTGCCTGTTCTCCGGTGGTCTATCATTGGGCACGATCCGCGCTGACCATGCCTGCATGGCGCAAAAGTCACATGTGGCTTGCATGGGTTAGGAAAGGCACAACAAGCGCAGTCGCCGGGGCACATCATTGATGTGTGACTCAACGGCCTCCCACCAGCCCAGCGTAGGCGCCACCAAGCGCCATCAATTGCTCGTGGGTCCCCGCCTCCGCGATCCGCCCCTTATTGAGGACAATGATCTGATCCGCGTGCCGAACCGTTGACAGACGATGAGCGATCGTGATCGTGGTGCAGTTCTTGCCCAGCGCCGCCAAGGCCAGCGACATCGCCCGTTCCGTCGCCGGATCGAGTGCGCTGGTTGCCTCGTCCATCAACAGGATATGCGGTCTTCGCAGGATTGTCCTGGCCAGCGCAAGGCGCTGCCTTTCGCCGCCAGACAATCGATAGCCCCGCTCTCCCACGGATGCGTTGTAGCCGTCTGGAAATCCAGCGATCACATCATGGATCTGCGCAACTTTGGCTGCGGCAACGAGTTCCTCGTCGCTAGCATCTGGCTTGGCAAAGCGAAGGTTTTCGGCCACCGAGGCATTAAACAGGTATGGTTCCTGGGTGACTACGCCCAGGATGCTCGACAGCGACTCAAAGCTCAGGTCGCGCACGTCGATGCCGTCGAAGCAGATCGATCCTGAATCAACATCATAGAGCCGTGCCAGCAAGTAGCCGAGGGTGGTCTTGCCCGATCCGGTGGCACCGACAATGGCGGTGTGCGATCCCGGCGGGATATCGAGAGAGACACAGTCGATTGCCGGGGCCTGGTCCGGCGCATAGGTAAATCGCACGTCACGCAAGCGTACCGCGCCGCGAAGGCTCGCTCGGTCGAGAGACACCGCCGTGGCCCTTTGCGTGATCTCGACCGGATGATCGAGATACGCGAAGATTCGCGTAAACAGGGCGCGCACAGGACCAAGTTCTGCGCCGGCGCGCAACACCTCCTCCAAAGGCCAGAGCAGCTGTTCCTGTAGGGCGATCATGGCGACGAGCGTACCGATAGTGACAACGCTTGGGTCTTGGCGCAGCAGAAGCCCGCCCAGCAGCAGAGTGAGCGCCGGCAGCATTTGGAGCAACACGTCGATGACGGCCCATTGCCACGCACCGGCGGTGTGTGAACGCACTTCCGACTCTGCCACCTCGGCAGATGCCTGCGCGAACCGGCACTTCAGGTAGTCGCCCCGCCCCAGGGTGCGCCCGAGGATGATGCCGGAAATCGACAGGGTCTCCTGCACCGTGGCGGACATCCTGGCCATCCGCTGCTGCTGATCGTGGGTCAGCGCTTCGCGGCGGCGTCCCACATGCTCGCTGATCCAAATGGCGATCGGCAGCACCAGAAAAGAGATGAGAGCAATGCGCCATTCCAGTGCCAGCATGGCTATCGTCGTCATCACGACGAGACTGAGATTGCGGGCGAGGTTGCTTGCAGTATGGATCACAAATGTCTGTAATCCCCCGATGTCGCTAGCGATCCTGGATTGAATCTCACCGACCTCGATCACGCTGAAGAACCGCAGCGACAGCGACTGCAGATGCCCGTAGAGCTGCACGCGCAGGTCATGCATAACCGACTGGCCGACCTTGGTGCTGATCAGGACCTGGAGAACGCCGCAGGCGGATCCGACGCAGACCAAGACAAACAGGGCGGCGACCAGCAAAAAAGAGAGCGGGAGGTCACCTGCGGGAATAGCGACGTCGATCAGTTCTCGGGTGACAAACGGTGCCGCGATGCCAAGGAGCGCCGATAAAAGGATGAGGCACAGCACCGCAGCAAGTCGGCCGGCATAACCGTGGAAAAGCTGAAGCACGCGCCTGGCGGACACCGGCGCCGTTGCCGCGGAGCTACAGCTGCGCAAGCTATCGTCGCTTGGAAAGCCACTCGTTTCCCCCTCCAATCTGCGATCAAGGATCATCCTGAATCACCTTTGCTCCGGCGTCGGCGTGGTTCGGACCGCAGCAGAAGTTTCCTCGATCCTTGGGCCACCCCCCAGCACCAGACACAGCTTGGTGTGATTGATTGGCCGGTTGTAGCGGTTCTCCGACAGAGCTTCCTCCGCGGTGCGACGCATCTGCTGTGCGTCCAACCATGGCTTCAGAGCAACCGCACCCGCCCGATAGCGCGTCTCATATATCCGCTCAGTCGCGCGCGCCGCGGCCAGCGACTGCGCAAGCCGATCGCCTTGCTCGGCGTACTGGCGCCGGGCGGAAAGCGCGTTCTCCACGTCGTTGAAGGCGGCGTATAAGACCTGCCGGTAGTTCACGATGGCGGCCTCGTATTCAACCTTGGACACCTTGATGTTCAGCAGCATCGAATTGATGTTCAGGAATGGCAGGGTTATGCCGGCACCGAGAGTGCCGATGGGATTCTTCAAGATTTCGGTGAGCGCCACACTGCTGCTTCCGAGCGACCCGGTTAAAGACAGAGTCGGCAGGTATTGCGCCTTGGTGGCGTCCACCTCCGCCAAAGTCCGGCGCAGGCGCATCTCCGCCGCCTTGAGGTCGGGGCGCCGGCCAAGAACCTGCGCGGGGAGCCCAGCGGCGACCTCCGGCAAAGCGGCACGCGGCATGGCTGTCGGCTCCGCATGGGCCGTGCCCGGTGGGCTGTCGAACAGGATGGCCAGGGCGTTGCGCGCCTCCGATTGCTGCTGGACCAATTGGGTCCGGTTAGCCAGCTGGGCCGCCAGGCTCTGCTGTGCCTCTAGCTCTTCGAGCGCCGAAGCTGCGCCGGCGCCGTGCTGCGCTTTGACCAGTGCAAGTGTCCTTTCCGCATAAGCGATGCTGTCATCGCTCAGGGCCAAACGTTCGGACAGGTAGCCGAGTTGCCAATAGAGATCTACCACTGTGCCGACCAGCGAAAGCGCGGTTCCATCGCGATCCTCGGCGGTCGCCTTTGCCTCCCAGGTCTTGGCATCGGTTTCGCGTGCAATACGACCCCACAGGTCGAGCTCCCAACTGACCGATCCGTTTACCGAATAGGACTCAGTTACGCGCGCAATCTTATCCGAACTGCTACCTCCCTCGCCGTTCTGCTTGGTCTTCTGCGGGTTGAAACGCTCTTCCCGGCTCGCATTGCCAGTCGCGCCTAGGACAGGCAGGAAATCGTTGGCAGCAAGACCGGCGGCGAGCTGTGCCCGCCGCACCTTGAGGGTCGCCACGGCCAGATCGTTGTTCCGTGCCAGCGCCTCAGCCACGTGAGCGTCCAGTGCGGGATCATGAAACTCGACCCACCAGCGATCGATCGACGGTCCGGCCGACTCCGACGCGGTCTGCCACTCGGCTGGCACTGCGACTTCCGGCGCCGTATACTCACTTTGCAACAGAAAGCCGCATCCGGAAAGCAGAAGCAAGAGTGGGACCGAGCCCACCCGGTAGAGACGTACAGCCATTCGACTACTCCCGCGCCAGTGCTTCGACCGGATCCAGGCGGGCCGCATTACGCGCCGGAAGAAAGCCGAAGGTGACGCCGATTAGAGTGGCGCTCGCGGTGGCGAGCACCATAGAGGCACCGGAGAAAATCATGTTGAAGTTGGAGCCAAGCATGTCCATGGCCGCACCCACAGCCAGTGCCCCACCGACACCGAGCAATCCGCCGATCAGACAGATCATGACGGCCTCGATCAAGAACTGCTGAAGAATGTCGCTGCGCCGAGCGCCTATTGCGACCCGCACGCCGATCTCGCGCGTGCGCTCCGTGACCGATACCAGCATGATGTTCATAACGCCTATGCCACCCACCATCAGGGAGATGACGGCAATGGCCGAGATCAAGAGATTCAGCGTCGTCGAAGTATTGGCTATCGCCCGCTTGAAGCTGGAAGCATTGAAAGTGAAAAAATCCCTGGAGCCGTGGCGTTGAGTGAGGACATGCACGATGCTGCTTTCGGCCGCGGCATCCGACACGCTGTCGGCCAAGCGCACCACGATGCTCTGCAGGTGGGACTGACCGATCAGCCGCCTGAGGGCGGAGGAATAGGGCATCCAGACTTCGAGATTCTGGCCTCCTTCGAAGACATTGGTGCGTTTGGCGGTAACGCCTATCACCCGGGCCGGAACATCACCGAGGAATATCACTTTGCCGATCGGGTCGATTCCCGGCTTGAACAGCCGTGCACGGGTGTTGGCATCTATAACAACGTCCTGGGCAAGTGCGCGCACGCCGGCCGCATCGAACAGCTTCCCCTCAGCAAGGCGCAAGCCGCGGGCCTGGAAGAACCGTTCACTCACCCCGTTGATCGTGCCGCTGACCGAAACATTGCCGTAGCGCAAGCTTGCACCCTTGCTGACGACGGGCGAGACGCTGTCGACATAAGGCTGTTGCGACAGGATTTCGGCGTCGCCAGCGGTGAGAGTCTGAATCATTGCCGCGCGCTCATCGCCGAAATCGCGACCTGGATAGATCTCGATCGTGTTGGTACCAATGGCATTGATTTCCGCCAGCACGCGCTCCCGCGACCCAGCACCGAGCGCCACCACCGAAATTACGGCGGCAATGCCAATCACGATCCCCAACATGGTGAGAAAGGTACGCATGCGGTGTGCTTTCATGGCAATCAGAGCCATGCGGAAGGCGGCAGCGAACCGGCGGGGAAAACCAGCCAGCCAGCTGGCGCTAGCCGCCTCAATCGCCACGGCAGCGCTACGCTTGTGCATAGCCACGGAAAGTCCGGCGCCGGGTCGGTCGGCAACGATCTCGCCATCACTGATTTCGATAATGCGCTGGGCATGCTGCGCCACGCCCATATCATGAGTGACGATGATAATCGTGTGGCCGTCGGCATTGAGCTCTTGGAGGATCCGCATCACCTCCTCGCCACTGTGCCGGTCGAGCGCGCCGGTTGGCTCGTCGGCCAGGATGATGGCGCCCCCGTTCATCAGCGCGCGGGCGATGCTCACGCGCTGCTGCTGGCCGCCGGAGAGC
>NZ_JAYRQR010000013.1:0-265465 GCF_041910485.1 Dongia sp. | reverse complement strand
CGCCGACCTTACCAACACGCGCGATGTCGAGACGGTCGAACGGCGCCTGCAGGAGGATGCGCGCATCGGCATCCTCATCAACAATGCGGGCACCACCCTGCCCGGCACCTTCGTCGAGCAGACGGGGGCGGATCTCGCGCGGCTCATCGCGCTCAACGTCACGGCGGTGACGCGGCTTGCCCATGCGGCGGCGCTGCGCTTTGCGCGCGAGGGGCGTGGATCGATCGTCAATATCGGCTCGGTCGTGGGCCTTGCCCCCGAACTGGGGTGGAGCGTCTATGGCGCCACCAAATCCTTCGTGCAGTTCCTGACGCAGAGCCTTCATACCGAGCTTGCGGCCAAAGGCGTCTATCTGCAGGCGGTGCTGCCCTCAGTAACACGGACCGAGATCTGGGACCGCGCGGGGAAGGATGTGGCGACACTCCCTGCCGTGATGGAAGTGGGCGACCTGGTCGATGCAGCCCTCATCGGTTTCGACCGGCGCGAACTCATCACCATTCCCCCGCTCCCCGACGATGCGCAGTTCACCGCGATGGAAGCGGCGCGGACCGCGATGATCCCGAACTTCATGCAAGCCAACGCCGCCGCCCGCTATCGCGCGGCGTAAAGGCGCGCCTCACGCCATCCTGGCGCCGCGTTCGGTGAGAAGGGCGCGGAGGATGGAGCGGTGGCAGCGCGCTTCGTCGGCGCAGTAGCAGCCAACCGAGAAATCGGCATGGTGCGACATGTGCGCAAGGAGATCGAGCGTGCGGGCCGGGCCGGGAGCTTTCATCTCGGCCCGGTAGGCACGTTCGAACGCGGCCCAGTCTTTGGGCGTTTCGGCGGCGAGCGCCTTGGCCACCAGATCGGCGCTGGGCGAAAGGTCCGGGTACCAGACATCGTACCAATTGTCGGCGGCGAAACGGTCCTTCGCCACACCGCGCGGCGGGCGGCGCACGGTGCCGATGCGCGTGCCCTCGTTCTGGAGGCGCGGGGAACCGAGGCGGACGATATGGGCGCTCATCTCAAGACCTCCCTGGTCAAAACCTCGCTGTTCAGGCGGCCGGCTTGATGGCGGCCAGCAGATAGAGCTGGAACCAGCCGGGAAAGGCGCGGATCGCGGCGGCGCTGCCCTCAAGGCGCAGACCGCTGCGGCGCGCGGCCTTGATATCCATATCGCCGCGCCACCAGCCGATGAGCGCGTCGAGCTTGCCGCCGATCACAAGGCTTTCCGGAAAGCCCGGATTTTCGAGGCACGGCGCCACCTCTCCCTGTTTCAGCAGCAGGAAGCGCACGGGCTGGCGCTCGAGGGCGACGCGGAGCACGGTTGGATTCTTCGGCAGCTTTTCCGGATGGACCCGCCGCGCCATGTCGTGAAGGAGTGCGTCGAGATCGACATCGGCGGCGGCATTCTTGCGCGGCAGCCAGCGCTGGCCCCATTTGCCGAAGGCGGCGACGATCTCGAAAAGCTCGCGGCCCGATGCGGTGAGGTCGTATTCCGGCCCGTGGGCGCCCTCCCGCCGCAAGACAGCGCCGACATGGACGAGTTCCTGCAGCCGCTCGGAAAGCACGGTGCGCGAGATGCGCGGGATGCCGCGCCGGATATCGTTGAAGCGGCGGCTGCCCATCAACAGCTCGCGCACGATGAGGAGCGTCCAGCGCCCGCCCAGCACCTCATGCGCCCGCGCAATCGCGCAAAATTGTCCGTATCCGGTCATGCCCCGAACTGTAGCACAGCGCGGCGCGCATGGCCGGTACGAAATCCGGACCGGGTGACAAGAATCGCGCGGCCGGGTTATGCCTGGGACCTCAGCAGACCGGAGACGGCTCCCATGATTCTCATCGGCCAATATGATTCGCCCTTTGTGCGCCGGGTCGGCATCGCGCTCCGGCTTTACGGGCTTTCCTTCGAGCACCGGCCCTGGTCCTCGTTCGGCGAGGCGGACAAGATCCGCCCGTTCAATCCGCTGACCCGCGTGCCGACGCTGGTCCTCGACGATGGCGAGGCGCTGCTCGACAGCCATATCATCCTCGACTATCTCGACAGCCTGGTGCCGGCGGAGAAGGCGCTGTTCCCGCGCAGCGAACCGGCGCGGCACAAGGCGCTGCGCGTGGCGGCGCTGGCGACGGGGCTCGGCGACAAGGCGGTGAGCCTGTTCTATGAGCGGCGGCTGCATGAGGTGACGTCGGATGTCTGGACCGCGCGCTGCCGCACGCAGATCGGCGCCGTGCTCGAGGTTCTCGAGAAGGAGCGCGCGGCGCGGCCCGGCACCTATTGGTTCGGCTCCATGATCGGCCACGCCGACATCGCACTCGCCTGCGTGCTGCGCTTCATCGGCGAGGTGCATCGGGACCATGTCGACATGGCGCCCTACCCCACCCTTCGCGCCCAAGCGGCCACCTGCGAGGCACTGCCGGCCTTTCAGGAAATTTCGCAACCCTTCCTTCCACCGGCCTGAGCAGCAAGATGAGCATCACGATCTACGGCATCAAGAATTGCGACACGATGAAGAAGGCGCGCGTCTGGCTCGATGCCAAGGGCGTTGCCTATCGCTTCCACGATTACAAGGCGGAGGGGATCGACCAGGCGCATCTTGAAAGCTGGTGCCGGAAGCTCGGCTGGGAGACGGTGCTCAACCGCGCCGGCACGACCTTCCGCGCGCTCCCCGATGCGGACAAGGCCAACCTCGATACGGCAAAGGCGATTGCGCTGATGCTGAAGCAGCCCAGCATGATCAAGCGGCCGATTCTCGACACCGGAAAAGAGCTTCTGGCCGGCTTCAAGCCGGAGGCCTATGCGGCAGTGGTGAAGTAGCCGTCAGTCACGATCCGGCGCACCCAGCGGGAAGAAGTGGCGGAAGGGCCGGCCTTCATCGACGGCGCGGGCGAAGCTTGGCCGTTTGAGCAGGCGCTGGCGATAGGCCAGCAAGGTCGGGAAACCGTCGCCGAAGGGCAGTACCCAATCGGCATAGAAAAGCGCCGGGGCCGCTGCGCAATCAGCCAAAGTGAAACGATCGCCCGCCGCCCAAGTGCGGCCCTTGAGATGCGCGTCGAGCCAGGCATAGGCGCGGCCGAGCAACACCTTCGCCTCGTCGACACCGTAAGGGTCGCGACTTTCTGCCGGCCGGATGGCGTTGAAGACGATCTTCTGCATCGGCGTCATGACGTAATTGTCGAAGACGCGGTCGAGGAAGCGCACTTCTTGTGCGGCCGCGGGATCGGCCGGCACCATCGGCGCAAGGCCCGGATAGTGCCGGTCGAGATATTCGATGATGATGCTGGACTCCATGACCGACCGGTCGCCGTCGCGCAGCAGCGGCATTCGCTGGATCGGCCAGAGCTGGGCGAATTCGGCACCGGTTTCCTTATCGTCGAAGGAAAGCTGGCGATAGGTGAAAGGCGTGCCGGCCTCGTAAAGCGCGGTCAGCACTTTCTGGCAATAGGACGACAAAGGATGCGCAAAGAGGGACAGGCTCATCGTTTCACTCCCGGCTCGCTTGGTTCTATACTGATTGTTTATTGCAACTGGTTTTATATTGAAACCTATCTCCTGGCAAGCCGCTTTATGATGCCCCCGGACCGGGCGCCAGCTTGCCGCCACCCGTAGGGACGCCGACAATGCCGAAAAATCATCGCTGGGAGACGGACATGAACGACGCTGACGCCACGCGGGTCTCGATGTCGCGCCAGGAACTGGCGGACCTGCTCCATGCCGCCGCCGACGAAGCGATCCGCTATCGCGCCGAGATCGCGACCAAGCCGCAGCGGCCGCTGAAGAGCTATGCCGAGATGCAGGCGGTATTCAAAGCGCCGCTGCCGGAAGCGGGCGCGGGCGCGGAAACCGTCATCGCCGATCTGGTGCGCGATGCCGAACCGGGCCTCCATGCCATGACGGGGCCGCGCTTTTTCGGCTGGGTCATCGGCGGCTCGCACCCGGTCGGCGTTGCCGCCGATTGGCTGGCTGGTGCCTGGGGGCAGAATGTCGGCAACCATGTGGCAACACCGGCCGCCTCCGCCGCCGAAGAGGTGGCGGCGGATTGGCTCCTTGAGCTCCTCGATCTGCCGCGCGAAGCCTCGGTCGGGTTCGTGACCGGCGCGACGGTCGCCAATTTCGTCGGGTTGGCCGCCGCGCGGAGCGAAGTGCTGCGCCGCTTTGGATGGGACGTCGAAGCACTGGGGCTGTTCGGGGCACCTGCCATCACCGTGCTGATCGGCGACGATGCGCATACGACGGTCTTCTCGGCGCTGCAGTTCCTGGGCCTTGGCCATGACCGGGTCCTGCGCGTGAAGACCGATGCGCACGGTGCCATGCTTGCCACGGATTTCAGGGAGAAGATCGCCGCCGTGAACGGACCGGCGATTGCCGTGCTGCAAGCGGGGCAGATCAATACCGGCGCCTTCGATCCCTTCGCCGAGATCGTCCCGCTGGCCCACGCGAAAGGCGCTTGGGTCCATGTCGATGGTGCCTTCGGCCTGTGGGCCCGCGCGCAGACGGATTTGAAGACGCAGACGGTGGGGTTGGAACGCGCCGATTCATGGGCGACGGACGGTCATAAATGGCTGCAGACGCCCTATGATTGCGGCTTCGCCATCGTGCGGCATCCGGAAGCGCATGAGCGCGCCATGACCATCGCCGCGAGCTATCTGCCGCCATCGCAGGGCGGCGAGCGCGATCCATCGCATCTGGTGCCGGAACTGTCGCGCCGTGCCCGGGGCTTTCCCGCCTATGCGATCATCCGGCATCTGGGCCGCGCCGGCATCGCGGCGATGGTCGAGCGACATTGCCGCGCCGCGCGCCTGATCGCCGCGCGCGTTGCCGCCGAGCCGGGCATCGATATCCTCAACGAGGTGACGCTCAACCAGATGATGCTGCGCTTCGGCGGAGAAAGCACGATGGCCGACGATCTCACGCGCCGCACCATCGCGCGCATCCAGGCGGACGGCATCTGCTTTGCCGGCGGCGCCACCTGGCGCGGCAACCAGGTGATGCGCGTCTCCGTCATCTCCTGGGGCACGACGGAAGCGGAAGCCGGCATCGCCGCCGACGCCATCATCGCCGCCTGGCGCGCGATCAGAAGCGGTGCGAACTGAGGATCAGTGCGCCGCAGCCTTTGCCTCGGCCAGATGCTTGGTCGATGCGAGATATTCCTTGAGGGTCAGCGCCTTCCGCCCGGTGAGATAGGCGACATCGTGGGTGACGATATCGAGCTGGCCCTTGGCGCGCGCCGCTTCGATGCCGCCGATCGCATCGACGACGAAATCGGGGAGGCCGGCTGCCTTCAGGCCGCCATCATATTGCTCCTGCGTCACGGTGACGGCATCGACCTTTTTGCCGAACGTCTCGGCAATCGCCGCTGCCACGTCGGCGGGCGTCAGTGCCGCCGGGCCGGTCGCGTGATAGATATGCGTGTCATGGCCGCTCGATGCCAGCAGGGCCGCCGCTGCAGCGGCCACGTCGCTGCGCGCGACCTTGCCCTCAGGCGTCGGCGCCACTGCCGGATAGACACCGGCCGACAAGGCATAGGCAATGCCGCCCATCCACAGATTGTCGTAATACATGCCCATGCGCAGGACGGTCCAGGCGAGGCCGGAGGCGAAGAGCGCCTGCTCGGTCTCATAGTGGGATTTGAAGAGATCCTGGCCGCGATGCGCGCCGGCGGTCGAAATGTAGATGACATGGCCGACGCCCGCCGCCTTGGCGGCATTGATGGCGTTGCGGTGCTGCGGCCCGCGAATCCCCGGGCGGAGGTCGGAAGCAGGGATGACGAGGAGACGGTCGACACCCTTGAGGCTGGCCTGCAGCTCGGCCGGCTGGTCGAAATCGCCGGCCCGGACGACGATGCCCTTGGCGGCGTAGGCAGAAAGCTTTGCGGGGTCGCGCGTCAGCGCCACGATGCCGGCTGCGGACACGCCGCTCTGCAACAGATTGTCCAGCACCTGGCGGCCCAGCTGGCCGCTGGCACCTGTAACGCCGATTGCCATGATTCGTCTCCTTTATAGGCGCGGATCGGGGGTTCACCCGCCGGCGCCGATGGTATATGTTACCGATCGGTAACGCGGTGATGTTACCGATCGGTAACATCGCGTCAAGAGGATTCCGATGGCGACGAGAAAAGCGCGTGCGACAGCGAGCAAGACCATTGCCGACGAGACGGTGGAGCTGCCGCCGCGCGCGCGCATCATGAAATCGGCGCATGCGCTGTTTTATGGCCAGGGCATCCGCGGAGTGGGCGTTGAGGCGGTGGCGGCAGCGGCCGACACCAACAAGATGACGCTCTATCGCCATTTCAGCTCCAAGGACGAACTGGTCGCTGCCTACCTGCGCGAGGTGGCGGCCGAGATCGAAGCGAGCTGGGACCGGATCGGCGCGCGCCACAAAGACGATCCGCGCGGGCATATACTTGCCTGGCTGCGCGAGATGGGCCGGCAGATGGAACGGCCGGAGAGCCGCGGCTGCCCGATCACCAACGCGGCGATCGAGTTGCCGGACGCCAGCCATCCCGGCCGCCAGGTGATCGAGGAACATAAGCGCGGCATGCGCCGCCGCTTTGCCGAGAATGCAAAGCAAGCGGGTCTCAAGCGCGCCGACATGATCGCCGAGCAATTGCTGCTGATGCTGGACGGTGCAGGCGTCTCGCTGCAGACCATCGGCCATGATCACGGGCCGATGTCGACGCTCCTCAAGCACGCCGAATGGCTGCTGGAGATGGATGCCGCAAAGTAGTGGCGAAGTGATGCCTCGAATGGTTGTATGATCCGGCCTTCATATTTCGGGGCGGGCAATTTCGGGGCAGCGATCGATGCGTTATTTTTCTCCACTCACTTTCCTGTTCGGGCTGGCAATTGTCGCCGCCTGCACCGGAAATGGTGGCACTGGCACCAAAAGTGTCAACGTAAAAGCTCCGCGCCCGCCTGCCGAATATACTTACTTGGGTAGCGGTGATCTTACGAAGTCCGGCGGCGTCAATGCGATTGTCGATTTCGATGCGCCGAAGGGCGACAGTACAGTCTTGCCGGTGATGCTTGCCGTCGCACTTGCACATGCAATGCACGAAAGCACTGCACCGGCCCCTTCACACTCTGGAAGCGGTAGCCGTGCATCCGACCCGATCATGTTTCCTACAGTGCCCAGTGACAATGAAGTAGATGCCAGCGGCGCTTATTTGACCGAGTTCTACCCAGGTAGCAAAAGCGCGATCGGGCATCTCTTTCGGGGTCCTCGGGAAATCTATCTGCTGTGGGTCGAGTTCAAGACCGCTAGCGGATCGAACGCGATCTATTTCGACGTGTCTCGCTGGGTTGCAGCTCGGAAGAGTTTCATGTGATTGCCGGAGACAAAGGCGAGACTGTAGGGACGGGACGATAGGAATGCGTCCATCCTTTGCCAGCAGCGGCGGCGGGCGATAGATTGGCGCCATGAAAATCGCGGTCTATACCATCGCCCTCAACGAAGAGACGTTCGTCGACCGCTGGGCGGAGGCAGCCGCGCCAGCGGATTACCGCTTGGTGGCCGATACCGGATCGACCGACGGGACGATCGCGAAACTGCAGGCGGCCGGCGTCGAGGTCCGCAGCATCGCCATCAAGCCCTGGCGTTTCGACCATGCCCGCAATGCGGCCCTGGCGCTGTTGCCGGCGGATATCGACATCTGTCTTTCCATCGACATGGACGAAGTATTGCAGCCGGGCTGGCGTGAGGCGCTGATCGAGGCCTGGGTTCCGGGCACGACGCGCCTGCGTAACCCGCTGGAAATCGATATCGGCGCCGATGGTGCCGCCAAGCGCTTCTTCTATTCCAGCCGCATCCATCAGCGGTTCGGCTATGAATGGAAGTATCCGATCCACGAAGTGCTGTCTGTTGCGGTCGGCCTGCAGGAGCAGATCGCGACTTCCGACCGGCTGCGCATCAGGCATCTGCCCGATGACGGGAAATCGCGCGGCCAGTATCTGCCGATGCTTGCGGCGGCCGCGGCGGCGGACCCCAGCGACGACCGGCTGGCCCATTATTACGGACGCGAGTTGATGTTCCGCGGCGAGCATGAAGCGGCGATCGCGGAATTGCGCCGCCATCTCAGCCTGCCGCGCGCCACCTGGAAGGCGGAACGCTCCGCCTCGATGCGCTTCATCGGCCGCTGCCAGAAAGCGCTGGGGCGCATCGGCGAGGCACGCAGCGCCTATCTGCAGGCCTGCGCCGAAATGCCGGAGGCGCGCGAGCCGTGGCATGATTTCGCCAAGTTCTGCATGGACGAAAAGGACTGGTCGGGCGGTGTGTGGGCGGCGACGCGCGCCCTTGCCATCACCCATGTTCCCACCGACCACACGCGCGACGCCAAGGCCTGGGGCATCGGGCCATACGATGTGGGCAGCATCTGCGCCTATTACACCGGTCAACACGCACTGGCGCGGGAATGGCTGACCAAGGCGTTGGAGTACGAGCCGGACAATCCGCGCCTGATCAAGAACGGCGGCTGGATCTTCGACGGCAAATGAAAGAGGCGCTCCCCTTTCGGGAGAGCGCCTGCATTCATTGAGCACCTTCGCCCCGGGACCTGATCAGGGCACGATCACAATGTCCGTATCGACAAAGACGTGGACGGTCTGGCCACCCACGTCGGTCGTGAAGCCGACATAGGTCCGGCCGTCATCGCCATCGTGGACATTGGCATCCGGCGTCCAATTGCCGATCATGGTGATCGAGTCCTGATGGTCGCCCTGCACGAATAGCGTGTTGCGATCATCGGTCATGTCGAGGACGCTGCTGGCATCGAGCGTGATCGACGTGCCGACGCCATCGTCGCTGGTGTCGCCCTTCTTGCCGTCGAAGTTCAATACTTCGATTTCGCGGACATACTTGTCGTCATTGTTGGCGCTGTCGGCACGGAAGTCATGCAGACCGCCCATCATGGCGATGTCGTCGCCACTGCCACCTGTGATGACGGGCTGGTTGCCGTGGAGATCGGCATTGTCGATACCGTGGAAGATATCGTTGCCGGCACCGCCATCATATGCGTCCGGACCTTCGCCGCCGAACAGGCAATCATTGCCGTCACCGCCGTAGAGAGCATCGGCACCGTTGCCGCCGAACAGCATGTCGTTGCCGTCGCCGCCATAGAGCGCGTCCGTACCCTCGCCGCCATCGAGCCAGTCATTGCCGTCGCCACCGAACAGGGCATCGGTGCCCTGGTCGCCATAGATGGCATCGTCACCCTTGCCGCCGGAGAGATGATCCACCTGCTGGTAGCCGTGGATGAGGTCGTTGCCGTCGCCGCCGACCAGCAGATCCGTATGGTTGCTGCCGTCGATCACATGGAGATTCGTCGGCATCGCACCCTGGCAGGCCAAGGCTGCGACATGGACGCTGTCGTGATGCTCAGGCGTACCCGTCGGGCCCGTGTTGCCGGTTTCGCCGGTATGACCGGTTTCGCCGGGGCCGGTCGGACCGGTGGAACCAGTCTCACCCGTGGGGCCAGTTGGGCCGGTTTCGCCGGTGGGACCCGTCGGGCCGGTTGGGCCCGTGGCACCAGTTGGGCCCGTTTCGCCAGAGGGCCCCGTCTCGCCGGTCGGACCCGTCGGGCCCGTGTTGCCGGTTTCGCCGGTCGAACCTGTTTCTCCGGAAGGACCGGTTTCACCAGAAGGCCCCGTCTCGCCGGTCGGACCCGTCGGGCCCGTGCTGCCGGTTTCACCGGTCGAACCTGTCTCACCAGAGGGGCCCGTCTCGCCAGTCGGTCCCGTCGGGCCAGTGCTGCCGGTTTCACCGGTCGAACCTGTCTCACCAGAGGGGCCCGTCTCGCCAGTCGGTCCCGTCGGGCCAGTGCTGCCGGTTTCACCGGTCGAACCTGTTTCGCCGGAAGGGCCGGTTTCGCCAGAGGGACCCGTCTCGCCGGTCGGGCCTGTTTCACCCGTGGAGCCGGTTTCGCCGGTGGGGCCGGTCACTGGTGCATCCGCTTCCTCGATGATGAGGGGCGCGGTGCGTTCGATCGTGTTGTAGTTGAGCGCCGTCGCTTGCAAACCACCGACGGCGTTGAGGCCGCCGATGCCAGCGCCCGGGGCGAAAGCGGTGAAGAGACCGCCATTGTTGTCGACGCGAGCCGCCCCCGGCGCATCGGCCGCGGGGCCGGCAGCGGTTTGGATGTCGAGCGCCGGATCGGTCGAGGCCAGGAGGTCGGCAATGTCGATCGGCTGCCCGCCGGCATTCAGCGTCACCGGCGCGGCATCATTGGCTTCGGCATAGCCCAGGAAGATGATCGTCTGGTTGTTGACCCGAATGGCAAGATTGCCGTTCTCGCCCAGCTTGGCCGCCAGATCACCCGCCGCGAACGGCAGGTCGATGGTGGCGCCCGGAGCCACTTGGATCCGGGTCGTGGAGCCGCCCGCGGGCAGCTCGACACTGGTGTTGCCGGGAATGTTGGTCTTTACGCTTGCCATGATTCCTTTTACGTCCCTTCAGAAGACTGGCGCCGCAGGCGAGGGGGTCCCTCTGGTTCGGCCTGGGCGGTCGCTGTCACATGAACGAAACATGGGCAGCGTTACTCCATCTTGGAATCACGCAGATGCGAAGTTGCGTACACTATTGTGGGGCCGATGTTCTTTTCGGCAATTATTCATAAATTGCTTGGTAAACAAGCGCTTAAATTTCGTGTCCGACTAGGGGCTCGGCCAAGCGCAACATGCTGCGTGCAAACAACCCACGATGCCTGCACTTATGTGTATAAAACGCGAAATCCAGTTTAAATGGCAGCGTGATCGGTCAGATATCTGCTGCGCTGCAAAAAGACCCGGCAAATGAAAGGGGCGGCACGCCGTGGCGCGCCGCCCCCATCTCTCCCCCACCGGTTCGGCGACCTGTCAGCGGCCGCCGCCCCGCGATGCTATCGGCGGCTCAGGCCGCTTCGGACTTGCGGTGATAGGCGATGCCGCAATGATGGGCACAGTACGGACGGCCGGGTTCAGCCGCGTCACCGCAGAAATGGAAGCCGGGCTGCTTCGGATCACCGACCGGCCAGGAGCAGGATTTGGAACCGGCACTTGCCGCCACACGGGGTGCGGCCGGAGCCTTGGGTGCCGCGACCGGCGCATCCATGCGCGGTTCGCTGAGTTCGGACGCCGGGGCCGCGTAACGGGGCTCGACCTTGGCACTGGCGACGGTGGCACTCGGCGCCATTTGGCCAGCATTGACCTGGCCGGCATTCATTTGGCGGGGGGCCGGCATCGGCGCAATCGCCGGCTGCTGGCGGCGCTGGCTGACGGCCTTGCGCCGGGGCGCCGCGGCTTCGGTCCCATCCCGCTTGATCGGCGAGGGACGGCCCGTGAGACCCAGGCGATGCGCCTTGCCGATCACGGCATTGCGGGTGACGCCACCCAGCAGGGTCGCGATCTGGCTTGCCGTCTGGCCCTGACCCCAGAGCTTGCGCAGCATTTCAATCCGCTGTTCGGTCCATTCCATGATGTCTTCTCCCCACCGGGTTGGCTGGCGTTTTGAGCTGGCGCCATAAGCCATAAAGGCCGCACCAGCTCAAGATGTTGAGTGAGGATTATTTCACCCTACAACATGCGGGGAGGCAACAGGGAAAACTCAAAATGTTGTGGATAACAGCAATTTCATTGGAACATATGGTGGTCGAGACAAATCCCGCCTATTCCACAAGATTAAGCTGACGGTCCATATAATCGATCAGCTCGGGGAGCCGGCGCGAGGATTTGAGCTGCCGCTTGCCGGCAAGCAGGACATAGCTCGGCTCCTTGTCGCCGCGCAGGAGGATCTTGGTGACGGCGAAGGTCGGTTGTTCCTGGGAGCGGCGGTAGACCGAAAAGACCGCCATGTTGCTGCGATGGTCGATCGCATAGTCGCGCCAGATCGCGTGGGCGACCTTGCGGCTGTAGATTCCAAGCAGAAGATTGAGTTCGTCGCGGTTGAAAAAGACCCGGCGGCCCTGGCGGCGGTAATCATTAAGAAGAACGAGCTGCGCCATTCGATCCTTATGATCACATTCGACTCGGCTCAAAACCGAGCCTTCGCCAAAAGTGTGGCGCAAAGTCATGAATCCGTAAAGCGCCGATCACCTTGGAAGGGCGGATCCGCCTACCACCCGTGGGGTTCGGGATAGAGTTCCAGCCCATCGCTGGCCGTCTGGTCGCGCCCGTCATAGCAGACCACGCCAGCGCGCTGGCGGTAGCAATAGCCGGGATAGGGCCGGTTCTTTTCCGCCTGTTCCTGGGCGATCTCGGCCGCGGTCCGGCAGTATTTGCCGGTTTTGGTGTAGTCGAGGATCGAGCAATCCTCGCCCGTCGCCATCGAGGCCAGATGATCGGATGCCGTCTTGCCGGTCTGATTGAGCGAAACACCTTCGACGGCGGCATAGGCCGTGGTGCCGGAAATCCAGCTGGGTATGGCTGTTGTATTGCAGCCGGCCATCATCGGCGCCAGCGCCAGAGCTGCGAGCCCGGACGCCCAAGTACCCACCCGTTTCTTCGCCATCTCGCCCATCCAGATCCGTCACATCAACCGGCCCACCCGGGACCTTCCTCCAGTTCAAGCAATTCCCGTTCCAACAGCGCCCGGAGTGCGGCAAAGGCTCGGTTGGCAAGGCGCGGGGCTTGCCTGTATGTTAGCGCGCAAATCGCACCCTGGGCTGCACCGGCAACAGGGGCGCAAAAGAATGACTGAGTTGCCTCCAGGGGTCATAAGTGGCTGATATTTTTGAAGAAGTCGACGAGGATCTGCGTCGCGACACAGCGGCGAAGCTGTGGGCCAAATACCAGAATCTGGTCTATGGCGCCGTTACCCTCATCATCGTCGGCACTGCCGGTGTGACCGGTTGGCAGATCTATGAGCGCAACACGCGGGAAAAGGCCGGCATCGAATATCTGGCGACACTCGATCGCGTCACCAAGGACCCAAAGGCCGGACAGGAACTGCTGGGCCAGCTGATCCATGCCGACGGGCCGTTCGCCAACCTCGCCCGCTTTGACCTGGTCAATGCGACACTGAAGGACGGCGACAAGGCGAAGGCGCTGGAACTCCTCACCGGCATGGCCAATGACGCGGGCTATGCGGCACCGCTCAAGGGTGCTGCCGCCATCATGGGCGGGTATGTGGCGCTCGATCTCGGCAAGTCGGCGGAAGCAGCGGCCCTCGCGCAGACGCAGGCCGGCGACAATCAGCCTTACCGTTTCCTCGCCGCCGAGATCACGGGGCTTGCCGCCTTTGCCGCCGGCGACAAGGCGAAGGCCAAGGAAATCTTCGAGAAGCTTGATGCCGATCTGAAAAAGGCGGAAGCAGCGGGCCTCGGTCAGGCACCGGCGAACCTGGGCGAGCGGATCACCATCATGCTCGACCGGCTCAACGCGTAACGGACCGGAACGTTAGATGAGCCGGTCGGACATGGCGCAGGATAAGGTCGGGAAAATGATGGCGAATTGGGGCATTGCAATGAAGCCGGCCTTTCGCGGCGCGCTGCTGGTGGGAGCCGGCCTTGTGGCGGCACTGACGCTTGGTGCCTGCGACAAGTCGAAGGTTCCGCTGCCCGGCGAACGCATCTCGGTGCTGCAGCAAACCAGCCAGAACGCGGCCGACCCGACGCTGGCCGAACTCGCCGTGCGTTTGCCCAAGCCCTATGTGAACAAGGATTGGGCGCAGGTGGGCGGCAACCAAGCCCATGCGATGTATCATCTGCAGGTCGCCTCCGACGTGCTGACCGAAGTGTGGTCGGCCGATATCGGTTCGTCCGCGGATTCCGCCAACCGGCTGCTCGCAGAACCGGTGGTCGCCGACGGCATCATCTACACGCTGGATGCCGAATCCCTGGTGCGCGCCTTCGACGCGACGACGGGTGCCCGCATCTGGCAGGCCGATTTCACGCCCGAGGATGAAGATGACGGTCTTTTCGGCGGCGGCATGGCCGTGGCCGAAGGCAAGATCTTCGTCACGACACCATACGCCAAGGTCTATGCGCTCGACGCCAAGACCGGCAATTTCATCTGGGAAGCGAAGGCCCCGGCGCCGATGCGCGCTGCCCCCGCTGTCAGCGACGGGCGCGTCTTCGTCACGACGATCGACAACCAGCTGGTGGCCTTCTCCGTCGATGACGGGCGCAGGCTCTGGTCGAATGCCGGCGTCGAGGAAGCTGCCGGTCTGCTCGGCGGTTCGACGCCCGCCGTCCTCGGCAATGTCGTCGTCGCCGCCTACACATCGGGCGAACTTCTTGCCTTCGACGTCGTCAACGGCCATTCGCTGTGGACCGACAGCCTTGCCGGCAAGGCGCGCACCTCTTCCGTTGCGGCGCTCACCGACATTCGCGGCAAGCCCGTGATCGACCGCGACCGCGTCATCGCCATTGGCAATGGCGGCGTCATGGCGGCGCTCGATCTGCGGCGCGGCGAGCGCTATTGGGACAAGGATCTGGGTGGCACGCAAATGCCCTGGGCCGCCGGGGACTATATTTACGTCCTCACCTCGCAAAGCGAGGTCGTCTGCGTCACCCGCGACGAAGGCAAGATCAAGTGGCTGACCCCCTTGCCGCCTTTCGAGGACATGGAAGCGCGCGAAGACCCGATCTATTGGTCGGGTCCGGTGCTGGTGGGCGACCGTCTGCTTGTGACCGGGTCCAACGGCTTGGCACTGTCGATTTCGCCCTATACCGGTGCGCTCCTCGGCAGGCAGGACCTGCCGGACCGTTCGCATCTGCCGCCGGTGGTGGCGAATGAGATGGTCTACATGCTGTCGGATGATGCGGACCTTATCGCCCTAAAGTAACGAACCGGCGGCGCGCCGACGCGCCGCCCATGATTGGCTTGAACCAACGATGTCATTGACCGTCGCCATCGTCGGCCGCCCCAATGTGGGGAAGTCGACGCTTTTCAATCGTCTCATCCGTAAGCGTCTCGCCATCGTCGACGACACGCCGGGGGTGACGCGCGACCGTCGTTACGGGGAAGCGCATCTGGGCAACCTGTCCTTCACCGTGATCGACACGGCGGGGCTTGAGGACGCCGTCGATGACAGTCTGGAAGGACGCATGCGCCAGCAGACCGAGGCAGCGATCGCCGAATCCGACGTGACGCTGCTGGTCTTCGATGCGCGCGCAGGCCTCACGCCGATGGACGAGCACTTCGCCCGCGTCGTGCGCAAATCGAAGAAGCCGGTCATCCTCATCGCCAACAAGGCGGAAGGCCGGGCCGGGCTTGAATCGGCACAGGAAGGCTTCCGCCTTGGCCTCGGCACGCCGCTGCCGCTCTCAGCCGAACATGGCGAGGGCCTTGGCGATCTCTATGACGCGCTTGAGCCCATTGCGATGAAGAAGGCGGGCGAGAAATCGGGGGTCCATCTCGATGCCGATCTCGAGGAAGTGGCGCCGCTCGACCTCGAAGAGGATACGGGCGATGACGAGAGCGTTGAAGCGCCGCCGGCACCCAAGCACCTGCAGCTGGCGATCGTCGGCCGGCCGAATGTCGGGAAATCCACCCTGGTCAATGCGCTCCTCGGCGAGGATCGGCTGCTGACAGGGCCTGAGGCGGGCATCACGCGCGATTCCATCGCCATCGACTGGTCTTGGAAGGACCAGGCGATCCGCCTCATCGACACGGCGGGCCTGCGCCGGCATTCCCGCGTCACCGAGAAACTCGAGCGCCTGTCGGGCGCCGATACACGCCGCGCCATTCAATATGCCCATGTCGTCGTGCTGGTGCTCGACGCCAACGACATGCTGGAGAAGCAGGACCTGACCATCGCCCGGCAGGTGGTGGAGGAAGGCCGCGCCCTCATCATCGTCGCCAACAAATGGGATTCGATCGAAGACAAGAATGCGGCGATCAAGAAGCTGAACGACCGCATCGACTGGTCGCTGCCGCAGATCAAGGGCGTGCCCATCCTGACGGTGAGCGCCATGACCGAGCGCGGCCTCGACAAGATGATGAAGGCGGTGCTCGACATCTATCAGACCTGGAACAAACGGGTCTCGACGGCGAAGCTCAACCGCTGGCTATCGGAGGTGACGGCGATGCATCCGCCGCCCCTCGTCTCAGGCCGGCGCATCAAGATCCGCTATATGACGCAGATCAAGACGCGGCCGCCGACCTTCGCCCTCTTCGCCTCGAAAGCCGACGAACTGCCGGACAGCTACCACCGCTATCTGGTGAAGAGCTTGCGCGACGTGTTCGATTTGCCGGGGACGCCGATCCGCCTCATCCTGAGGCGCACGGACAACCCGTTCGACAACGAGCGGGATTGATCAGCGCGCGCCACCACCATCCATGACGATGGTCTGGGCGGTGACATAGGGCGCGCCGGCCAGCAGATAGAAGATCGTCTCGGCGTAATCGGCGGGCGTGCCGGCGCGTTTCAACGGCAGCTTGGCGACATAGCTTTTGAGATCGCCGTCGTCGAACTTGCAGTCCCAGCCGGAACCATCGACCACGTTGGGGGCGATGGCATTGACGCGCACATCGGGGCCCATCGCATGGGCCCATTCCTTGGTGAGCAGAATGATCGCGGCCTTGGTCGAGGCGTAGACGGACGAGGAACCGCCATAGCCGAGGCCCGCCGTCGAGGCGACATTAACGACGGCGCCCTTGGCTTTTTTGAGATGGGGTGCGGCTGCCTTGAGGCAGCGATAGGGACCGACCTGATTGATGCTGACGAGCTTCTGCCAGAAGGCCTCGTCCATACGCTGGAAATCATCGACCGGGATGGGTGCGGCCGTGCCGGGTGTTCCCGCATTGTTGACGAGGAAATCGAGGCCGCCGAAATGCTGGACGGCCTTGGCAACGGCGGCGTCGATATCTTCCTGCTTGGAGACATCGCCGGGGCAGGCGATCACGTCATGACCCGCCTTTCTCAGCTGCTCAACCTCGGCCTCCAGGCGCGGGGAACTGGCAAGGTCGTTGATGGCCACCTTGCATTTGTTGGCGGCGAGCCGCTCGACGACGGCAAGCCCGATGCCCGAGGCACCGCCGGTGACGAAGGCGGCCTTGCCGGACAGATTGGCACTGATCATGAAATGCTCCCCCTGGCGCAGAAACTTGAACCGCCCCAGTCCTAGCCGGTGCGGTTTTTGGCTGTCAATCGATGCAACTAACTCAAGCCCGAGAACTCAATTCCGGGCCAGACCCTGCCACAAATTGACGGCAAAGCAGAGGATGCCGATCACGACGACCATGGAAAAGACCCCAGCGATCGGACCGCCCAGTTCCAAATTGCCGGCATGGACCAGCCAGACGCCGAACATCAGGGCCGGTGTGCCGATATTGTGGAGCCAGAAATGCGCCGCGGCGAGGCGCGTCGCCGCGAGATGCGGCTTCAGCAGATAGATGCAGCCGATGATAGCGAGGCTGACCCAGCCCAGCAGATTGAGATGCGTGTGGACGGCGACCTGCTCGAAATCCTCGGCCGCCCCCATATAGGTGCCAAGGCAGACGGCGATGACGAAATAGACGGCGGCGATTTTCAAGAGACGATGAGCCATTGTGACCTTCCCCCCCATTGCGGTTACTGGCGACTCCTGCACGCTTTCGCCCTCCCCGGCGTCAAGCGCGGCCACCAGCAGCATGACACATTTCGATCGGCGACGAAGCATCGATCCGGCATCCGGCGCTAGAAGAATGGCCAGATTTCAAGGAGGGACTTCCGTGGCCATCACCGTTTTCATCCGCTACCAGATCGATCCCTTTCAGCTGGCGGCATTCCGCGCCTATGCCGAGAATTGGGGTCGCATCATCCCGGCCTGCGGCGGGCATCTCATCGGCTATTTCCTGCCGCATGAGGGGACCAACGACATTGCCTGGGGCTTGATCTCGTTTCCGAGCCTTGGCCAGTACGAAGCCTATCGCGCACGGCTCCGCACCGATGCGGCCGGGAAGGCGAATTTCCAGACGGCACAGGAAAAGCGTTTCATCCTGCGCGAGGAGCGGACATTCTTGAGCGATGTCCCGGGGACCCGGGATCAGCTGCCGGGGAGGGTGACAGCATGATCGCCATCATTTTCGAAGTGGAACCGGTTGCCGCTCAACGCGATGCCTATCTCGACATCGCCGCCACACTGAAGCCGGAATTGGAGAAGATCGACGGTTTCATTTCGGTCGAGCGGTTCCAGAGCATCACCAATCCGGGGAAGATGCTCTCGCTCTCCTTCTTCCGTGACGAGGAAGCGGTCAAGCAATGGCGCAATCTGGAAAGCCATCGCCGCGCCCAGGAGGCGGGTCGTAGCGGCCTCTTCGCCAATTACCGGCTGCGCGTCGCCTCAGTGCTGCGCGATTACGGGATGAGCGAGCGGGCCGAGGCACCGACCGACAGCCTGGCCCTTCACGGGTGATGGCCCTTCACGGGTGATTGCCGGTCAACGCTCGCCGGTCGGTCCCCGCACGTGACCAGAGATTGATCGTCAGCGCGAGGGCCGAGAGCAGGACAAGGGCCATGCCAATGAGCGCGATCGTATGTCCGGTCATGAATGCATCGAGCTGCGTCATGGTGAGGCCTATCAGCAGCACGGGGAGGCCGATCATGTGCAGCCAAAAATGCGCCCATGCGAAAAACCCGGCGGCGAGATCGGGCCGCGCGAGATAAAGCGCACCGACCAGCCCGAGAGCCAAGAACCCAAGGCCGCCGATATGGGCATAGACAAGGCCGAGGCGGTAATCGGCGATGAGGCCCATGTGGAGAGCGAGCGCCGCTGCCAGTATGAAATAGAGTCCGGCCGCACCCAGGAGTACGCGTGCCATTCTTCCTCCCGCATAGTGGATTGCGGAAAAGAGAATGTCGGTGGCGGCGATTGGTTCCGGGTTCAGTGACAGCCGCAGCTGCCGGAGCCGCAACCACCGCCGTGATTGTGGGGCTTGGGCGCCTTCGCAGCGCGCGGATCGCGGCTGAGGCCATGCTCCTTGAGGGCGTCGAGATAGCCCTGCCAGATGCGGTCCTGGTCGCGGCCCAGCTCATAAAGATAGCGCCACGAATAGATGCCGGTATCGTGCATGTCGTCGAATTCGATGCGGATGGCGTAATGGCCGACCGGCTCGATCTTCATGATGCCGACTTCGCGGCGGCCCGGAACGATGGTCTTTTGCCCCGGCCCATGCCCCTGCACTTCCGCTGAGGGACTTTCGACGCGCAGGAGTTCCGCCGGATAGCGATAAGTGGCGCCATCGTCGAACGCGATTTCGAGCAGCTTTTCCGACTGCTTGTGACGGATTTCAACCGGCCAATGCTCGGTGCCGAGAGCGTCGGTCATTCGTCGATCTCCAAGGGACGCGCCTCGTCGACCAGCATGATCGGAATGCCGTCGCGGATCGGAAAAGCAAGGCCCGCTGCCTTGCTCACCAATTCCTGCTTTTGCCGGTCATAGACGAGCTGCGTCTTGCTGATCGGGCAGACGAGGATCTCCAAGAGCTTGGGATCGATGAGCTGGTCGTTGTCGCCCATGTCATGTCACTTTCAATGCAGGCGATGTTCGCCACCGGCCGCCTGCGCGCCGTGGACTTCGAACATGGCGGTCATCATTTCGACCACGGCATCGAGGTCTTCGCATTCTAGGAGGGATTGCTTTTCCTCCGGCTCCAGCGGCGACATCTGCGCCATCGCGACGACGAGCTCGTCATCGGCCACTTCCTCGATGCCCTTCCAGTCGAGCCGCGCCTGGCGGGTCTTCAGATATTCCTGCAGCACGGCGAGGAAGCGCGGCCGGTCGGCCAGCTGGAACTCGTGTTCCGCCATGTCATGGGCGAAGGCATCGAAATCCGGCACGATGCGGCGATAGCCGTCGCGGGCGAGCGGCAGTTCCTTGGCGATACGGAAACGTATGAGGCCGGAGAGGATGATCTGGTAGCGACCGTCCGGCGTTTCCTCGAACGAGACGATGCGACCGGCGCAGCCCACTTGATGCAGGGTCGGCATATTCTCGGTCGCAAGATTGCGGTCGGCATTGGCTTCGACCGGCTGCACCATGCCGATGAGGCGATCGGGCGTCATCAGTGCCGCGCGCACCATCGCAAGATAGCGCTGCTCGAAGACATTGAGCGGCAATCGGCCGCCCGGCAGCAGGAGCGCGTTGGTCAGCGGAAAGACCGGCAGCTCGCCAGGAAGTTCCGCGAAATCGGGATCGAAGGGACCGAGATGGCTGGGGCCGGAGCGCATGTCTGCCGTGCCTTTCCGTTCGGGTTTACGAGAAGAGCAGCGAGGAAAGCCTGCGCCGCGCACTCAAGGTCAGCGGATCGGTCGGGCCCATCGCCTCAAAGAAGGTGACGAGCTGCTTCCTGGCTGCTTCCTCGTTATGCGCGCGGTTGATGCGGATGCTTTCCAGAAGCTGGTCGATGGCCCCTTCCTTGTCGCCGGTCGCAAACAGGGCCTGGGCCAACTCGATACGGGCCTCATGGTCCTTCGGGTTGGCATCGACGCGCGCACGCAGCGCGTCGGACTGGCCGGCGGCCTTGCGGCCCGCTTCAGCCACGTCGAGCTGCGCCCGCGCACCGGCAATGACCGGGTCGTTCAGCTTGTCCTTCGGCGCGCGACCCAGGAACTCGGCCGCCTGCTCGATCTCGCCCAACGCGATGAGGCAGCGCACGATGCCGCCGATCGCCTTCACATTCTCGGGCTCATGCTCGAGGACCTGACCGAAAATCTCGGTCGCGGTCGCATGATCGCCGGCTTCGATCGCCGCTTCGGCGTGCTCGATCGCTTCATCGATCGGCGAGGCCGGCTGTTCACCGGCGAGCTTGGCGAGGCGACCGACGAATTGCTTCAGCTGGCCTTCGGGCTGCGCGCCCTGGAAGGCATCGACCGGGCGCCCCTGGAAGAAAGCGAAGACCGCCGGAATCGACTGGATGCGCAGCTGACCGGCAAGCGCCTGATTCTCGTCGACATTGATCTTCACCATGCGCACCGCACCGCGCGCTTCCTTGACCACCTTTTCGAGGAGCGGCCCGAGCTGCTTGCAGGGGCCGCACCAAGGTGCCCAGAAATCGACGATGACCGGAACCTGCATCGACGGATCGATCACGTCCGCCTTGAAGGTCGCCTGGCTGCCATCCTTCACCAAATCGGCCGGGGCTGCACCAGCAGCCGCGCCGGCACCGATCAAATTGTCCATCTTCGAAATGCTCCCAAGAACTCTGGATTTGACCCTATAGATGGCTCTTTCCCGGGTTCAAATCAACCGCCGCGGAAAAGCCATGTTCCCTTTAACCACAATGAGTTATGGGGGTTAGGCAAAATCGACGAGTTGCGGCTTGTGCCCCTCGGCCTCGAGGAACTTCAAAAGGTCGTCGGGCGAGATCGCCGTCGTCTTGAAGTTCACCAGCGGATGGGCGTTGATCGGGTTGCAGGAGAGGAGATGGCGGTCCAGCACCATCTTCACTTTCTTGCCCTTGTCGTTGATGACGGCAAAAGGCGTCACCGCGCCCGGAATGACACCGAGATAGGTCATCAGCCGATCGGCCGAACCGAAGGAAAGCTTGGCATTGCCGCCGGTTTCGCCGGTCAGTTTCTCGCCCAGCGCCTTGAGATCGACGCGGCGATTCTCCTCGACCGTCACCAGCCACATGTCTTCCTTGCGGTTGCGCAGGAACAGGTTCTTGATGTGCCCGCCGCTCATGTCGCGGCTGACCTTCTGGCTCTCTTCCACCGTGAAGACGGGGATGTGATCGGTGGTCTGGGCGTTGATGCCAAGGGCCTTGAGGTGCGCCAGCAGCTGGTCCGGGCTGGTCGGCAGATTGGCCTGGGCCGCCATGGCGGCGGCATGCGGGTCGGCGCCATGCGGGTCGGGGGCGGAAGTATCGGCGGACATGTTGGTCACTTTCGTTAACGAAGCTGGCGCTGGGTATAACCGGGGACGCGCAAGCGAACAATGGGCGGGCCGTACCGGGCCGCGATTTCCGGCATCGGGGCTTTTCTGATTCCCGGCTAAGTATTTGTCCGACCAGCAGAATAAGCCGCTTGCAAATGCGCCGCCGATGCGTATGATGCGCCCCGCTCATGAGGCCAACGCCATGTGGGCAGGACCAAACAGGGTGCGGGCGTAGCTCAGGGGTAGAGCACAACCTTGCCAAGGTTGGGGTCGAGGGTTCGAATCCCTTCGCCCGCTCCAGTTTGGACAGATCGCGCCGGTCCATCTTCGCGCTGACGATCCGAAAGCCGCCCATTCGAGGCGGCTTTTTCGTTTTCCGGCCCTTACTTCTTCACCACATTCCCTTTGCCCTGCTCGACCAGGTCGATGACGACGAGCTTGACCGGGTCGGTGCCGATATTGGCGCCCTTGTGCCATTGCCCCACGGCTTCGACGACGATGTCGCCGGGCTTGTAGGTGACTGTCTCGCCAGTATCGGTGTTGGTGACGGCCAAGGTCCCGCTGAGGACATAGGCGTAGCGCGGGAACGGGTGCTTGTGTTCGGGCAGCACGGCACCGGGGGCGATCTCATACGTGGCGCCGATGAGTTCCGGATGGCCCTGCGGCAGGATGATCGGCTGGCCGCTCGCGGTCTTGTCCGTGGTGACGATAGGTGTGACTGTGATACCCGGCTTGGCATTGTCGGCCAGGGCTGATGCGATGAGGGCCGGCGCAACCAGAGCCGGCATGGCGAGCAGGACTATTGAAATCAGGCGACGCATTCTTCCCCCCCGTATGGCGTTTCTTTTCTCAATCGACCGTGTAGCAGCGGTCGGGGTCGTCACCGTCATTGCCGGCAAAGAAAAAGGCAAGGCGCTGTGGCGTCACCGACATGCGGTGGACATCCATGAAAATGGGGATGCCCAGCACACGTTCGCCCACTTCGACCGTGTGGTCGGGATCGTAGGTGAGCGTCGCACCATCGCCTTCCAGCCGATAGCGGCCGAGGATCAATTTGGGGAGGCGGAACAGGGTTTCGCGGGCAGCGAAGATACCCTCGACCGTAATACGCGCCGGCCCGCGGTTGACATAGTCGCCGCCGCTCGCTGTGCGCCGCGTCAGTTCGACCGCGGCACGGGCGTCAAGCTCGCCCCGATCCTCGGCATCGATCCCGGTGACGCCGAAGAGTACGGCATCGATCGGCATGGTGCCGGTACCGGCTGTTTGCGCAGCCGTGGCGCGCGTCAGGAAGCTTTCGATTTCCGGGCGGACGCCGGGTGCTGCGTCACAATCCGCATCCGCGTGCGCTGCAACCGCCCCGAAAAGCAAGCTCCCCAGCAGGGCTGGAACAGAAAATGAAGAACGCCATCTCAATTGCGCAGGCTCCGAGATCATGGGCAGCACTGCTGCCCTGGGATGAAAGCGGATCACAGATCCTGTCCTTTGGAAAGACGGCAAAGGAAGCAGCGGCGAAACTTGACCTAAATCAAGGACCGCCCCCGGCAGGGAGCTAACCTTCCCCTTACGAACACTTCAAACAACCCAAAAAGGACGAGGAATATGATTCGCGAAGTGGAAGGGGACATCCTGTTGACGAAGGCCCAGGTCGTGGCGCATGGCGTGGCGCCAGGTGACCATTTCGATAGCGGCCTTGCCTTGGCCTTGCGTGAGCGTTGGCCGGCGATGGTCAAGGATTTCCGCCACTTCTGCCAGAGCAGCCATCCGAAACCGGGCGAGTTGTTCTATTGGGGCGGCGCCGAGGGGCCGGCCATTGCCAATCTGATGACGCAGGAGCCTGCTTATGGCCACGGCGAAAAGCCCGGCAAGGCGAAGCTGGAGCATGTGCATCATGCGCTGAAGGAACTGGCGAAGCTGGTCGCCAAGGAGAAGATACAGAGCCTGGCGCTGCCGCGTCTTGCGACCGGCGTCGGCGGCCTGGATTGGAGCGACGTCAAGCTGCTGGTCGAAAAGCATCTGGGCGATCTCGACATTCCCGTCTTCGTCTATGCGGTCTATCATAAGAACGTGGCAGCTATGGAGCCGGGCCTCGGCGACAAGGGCCGCGGCACCGGTACCACCGCCAAGAACGCATCCTGAGGGGGAGGCTATGAGCGCCAGCGCCGGCCTGAAGACCATCCGCCTGGAACTGGCCCGCACCAAGGAACGCCCTGACGGCGATCCCAATTGCGGGTACGAGTTCCATGCCCCGCTCACCGCCGATTTTCACCTCGACCCCGAGGCGTTCAAGGCGAGCAAGGCGGAGTGCCGCGTGCGGCGCTTCTGGAGTGGCGAGAAGTATGAGCAGGGCGTGCTCAAGCATCTCGGCAAGGACCGCTGGGTCTTCTCCTATGCCCCCGGCACGGATGATGACGAAGCCGCCTTCAAGTTCGACAAGCACGTCTTTGCCGTGGGCGAGTATGTCTCGATCACGGAACATGACGGCATCACGCGGCCGTTCAAGGTTGTCTCGGTGAAATGATGCGACAGGGCCGGCGGTTGATGCCGCCGGCCCATTTCCCTCTGACGGGAGGTGTGCATGTTGACCTTCGAGGATTGCCAGGCACTGTGCGGCGTCAGCAAGGGGGTCGTCGCGGCAATTGCCGAACATGAACACATCCCCGCGATGGCGGCGGCCGAGATGGCCAATTACCTGTGCGAAAATGCGCAAGGCGAGCGCTGCATCCGCCGCTATATCCTGGACGACATCAAATCCGCGGAAAGCAAAGGCGACTTGAAGCACGCCGCCGTTCTGCGCGCGGTGCTGTCCCGTTTCGTCGAGACGCATCCACGCGCCACGCCGACCTCCGGCACCTGAGTCTCACGCCCGACGATAGAGATATTCGCCGATCCTGAGCGTGTCGCCCGCGATCTCGCCCGTCAGCACGAAATCGAATTCGTCAACGAAGCGGATTTCGCTGCCGCGCCGACTGTAGCGACCACTATAGGTCGCCTCGCGCTGACCCTGCTTCTTGGCGTAGCGGCCGTCACCGGTCAGCAGCAGGCGTGTCGTGGCGCTGCGTAGGCTGATCCATTCGCCGCTCGCCGGCACATCGTCGCCGGTCCGGTCGATGATCGGTGTCGGCAGGGGACGTGCCAATGCTTGCATTTGTACTGCCATGAGTTTCTCCTTTTTTCGCGATCGAGCGCGCCGGCGTCAGTGCGTGGTGCGGGTCGGCCGCACCATGATCTCGCCGACATCGATATCTTCGGGTTGGGCAATGGCGAATGAAATGGCGCGCGCCACGGCGTCCGCCCCCATCGCCAGCTTGCGGATGTTGGCGACCATCGCCTTGGTATTCTCGTCGGTGATCGTGTCGGCGAGTTCCGATTCCGTGACACCCGGCGAGATGACCGTGACGCGGATATCGTCATTCTCGATGCGCAGAACCTCCGAGAGCGCATGCAGGCCGAACTTGGTGGCGCAATAGACGCCGGCCGTCGGCATGACGCGACGACCCGCTATCGACGAGATGTTGACGATGTGCCCCGATTTTTGCCCCTTCATCAGCGGCAGAACAGCGGCGATGCCATAGAGCGCGCCTTTGAGATTCACATCGATCATCCGATCCCACTCATCGACCTTGAGCGCGGTAAAGGGCGAGAGCGGCATGAGGCCAGCATTGTTGACGAGGACATCGACGCGCCCAAATTGTGCCACGGCGAAATCGACAAAGCGCGCGACATCGGCCCGGTCGGTAACGTCGAGGCGCTGCCAGCGGACTTCCGTACCTGTCGCCGCAAGCTCGCCCGCGAGGCTTTCCAGACGGTCGGTGCGCCTTGCCCCCAAGACCAGCCGGGCGCCTTCGGCCGCCAGTTCGCGGGCCGTCGCGGCGCCGATACCGCTGCTGGCACCGGTGATGAGCACAACCCTGCCGCTGACATTTGCCTTAGCTGCCATTTTCCAACTCCATCATTTTCTGGGGACCGGCCTTGCGAGCCCAACGGGCTGCGCCCATCTGGGATTGACGCGCCTACCGCGCTGCCGGTCACGGGATGAAGATGGGGCATAGAGGGTCGGGATCGGTAGACCAGAACTGCCTGTTTCTTGCCTAATTCTCCAGAACGCCCAATTGTCACTTCCAAGGGCCGCTGGAGCCCCTATATGGTTTGCTCATACGAAACAACCTATCGCACTGATTTATTGTGCGTATTCTTCTCTGGCGGAGGGAATAAGACATGGACAGGCAAGCCGAATTTGCTGCCCTGATTGACAAAAACACCAGGAATGATGGGGTCCATGAAACGGCCCTGTCTCGTGTCGCCGTCATCAAATTGAGCAAGCCATCCGAGCCGATGCATGGCGTCCATCAGCCGGCCTTCTGCATCATCGCCCAGGGACGCAAGCAGGTGATCCTGGGAGAACAGATCTTTTATTACGACGCGGCGCAGTATCTGGTGGCCTCGGTCGACGTGCCGGTCGTGGGTCAGGTCGTCGAGGCGACAGCCGAGAAGCCCTATCTCAGCTTCAAGCTCAATCTCGACCTGTCGCTCATCAGCGAGCTCATCCTGGAATCCGGCATGGCCGACGAGAACGGCCGCGAGCCGGCACCGGGCCCCTCCTTGAGCCTCAGCACCGTGACACCGGAGCTCCTCGACGCGGTGATCCGCCTGCTGCGCCTCCTCGACAACCCGCGCGACCTCGCCGTCCTCGGACCGCTGGCCGAGCGCGAGATCCTCTATCGCCTGCTGCAAGGGCCCGACGCGGCACGTCTCAGGCAGATCGCACAGGCCGACAGCAAGATGCAACGCGTCACCCGCGCCATTGCCTGGATCCGCCAGCATTTCACCGAACCGTTCAGCATCGAGCTGCTGGCTTCAGAGGCGCGCATGAGCACGTCAGCCCTGCACCATCATTTCAAGCTGGTGACGGCAATGAGTCCGCTGCAATACCAGAAGCAGCTGCGCCTTCAGGAAGCGCGGCGCCTGATCCTTATTCAGGGGTCCGATGCCGCCAGCGCCGGGCATCAGGTGGGCTATGAATCGCCGTCGCAATTCAGCCGCGAATACAGCCGCCTCTTCGGCGCGCCGCCATTGCGCGACGCCAACCGGCTGAAGGCGACGCCGGAAGCGCTGGTTCCCGCCTGAGATTTTTCAGTTTGCAGACTCGACCGAACTAGAGGCTGCTCAGTCGGTCGAGGTGTGCCAGCACCTCTTCCGATGCATGCTCCACCTCGGTGATCTCGCGCAAGGCCGCGTCGAAATTGCCGGCGGCGAATAGGCGTGCGGCTTCCTTTCCGTGCTGGTGAACGGCCGCGTGCGGCTTCTCCAGCGCACGAAAATCCTGATGCGACCTGAACTCCGCCGACGCGTCGCTATAGTACCATTTACCCAGCCGGCAAGAATGATGATCGCTGAGTTCCTCGGCCAGGAGCTTCGTGCGCCCGACCGACATATCGACCAGGCGCTTTTTCCAGATCACGTGATCGGCCTTGGCAAGGCGGGTGATTTTGTGCGGGAAGGAACAATCGGCCAGGCCTTGCAGCTGCTTGGAGAGATGCGACTGGTTGTTGTCGATGACTTCGGAAAGCTGCGTCACTTCATCGACATTGGAAGCAGAAAGCTCGGCAATGTTGGTGATGCCGCGCGAAACTTCGTCAATGGCGGCGTTCTGCTCGGCAAGGATGCCGGCGATCTCGTCCATCTTCGTACTCACGGCGACGGTCCGGACGCCCGCAGCATCGATTTTCGCAGCGAGATCGCTCATTTCGGAGGTTCCCGTGGCAACTGCCGCGGCGCCTGTCGACATGGCCTCGACAATGCGCGCCATTTCGCTGCGCAGACGGCCGATCCGGGCCTTGATGTCCTCGGTCGCGCGGCTGGTTTGTTGTGACAGGTTCTTCACTTCGGTCGCGACGACGGCAAAACCCTTGCCATATTCCCCTGCCCGCGCAGCCTCGATCGTGGCATTCAAGGCGAGGAGATTGGTCTGGCTGGCGATGGCCTCGATCGTCGACACGATGGAGCCGATCTCCTCCGATGCGACGCTGAGGTCGGTGACCTTGCTGCTGGCATCCGTGACCGACGCGGCAATGCCTTCCATCGTCCCGGTCACGCGGCGTACGGCGCTCACACCTTCTTCGACAATGAGGCGCATTTGACCGGCTTCGTCAGCAGCGGCGTGACTTGTTTCGCTGATGGCCTTCACCGAAGCGACCATTTCGGTCGAGGCGCTGGCAAGGATCTGCGTCTTTTCCGACGTATGGCGCGACGCGGCAATGAGGCGGGCACTGCGGATAGCCGCCTCGTTGCTGTTGATGGTCAGGGCAACGCTGGCGTCGAGATCGCGCGAAGCGCGGGTTTGCAGATTGCCGGCCAGAGCTCGCAGGGCTGTTGCCAGTTCTCGGGCTGCATCCGTGCTGGGAAGAGCCTTCTCGCAGGTCAGGTCCTTTTCAAAGTTGCCGGCAGCCAGTTCTCGCAGGCATGCTGCCAAGGCGAGGTGGAATGTGTCCGCGTCCGATGCCTGCGCCGAAACAGACTCTGACTTCACCGCCAAGCCATCGCGGCGGCGACCGAGACCGAACATTCTTTCCCCCCGACTGAATTGCTTTGTTGATCGATCATAAAACAAGGTGCGGTTAACCTGCCGTTAACAAGCGGGTATAAAGTCGCATCTCTCACAAATTGGTCCTGTCTCTATGTATGCTTGGGAATTCATTCGCGCCGATACGCCGGCCACGTCACGCCGGGCCTATCTGCACAATGCCGGCGCTGCACTGACGCCGGCGCCCATCGTCACCGCCATGCAGGAATATCTGGCGCTTGAGGCTGAGATCGGCGGCTATGCCGCCGCGGCGCGCGAAGCCGAGCGGCTTGACGGCGTCTATCATTCGATCGCACGCCTCATCAACGCCGCACCGGACGAGATTGCCCTGGTCGAGAACGCGACCGTTGCCTGGCAGATGGCGTTCTACGGGTTGGCACAGACCTTCAAGCCCGGCGACCGCATCCTCACCGCCGAGGCGGAGTACGGCGCCAATTACGTGGCCTTCCTGCAAATCGCCCGGCGCCACGGCGCCCGCATCGAAATCGTTCCGTCGACGCCAAGCGGCGAGCTGGACGTCGCGGCGCTGGAGAGCATGATCGACGAGCGCGTCAGGCTTATCGCGATCACCTGGGTGCCGACCAATGGCGGGCTGACCAATCCGGCAGCCGAGATCGGCGGCATCGCGCGGCGCCATGCCATTCCCTATCTGCTCGACGCCTGCCAGGCGGTCGGCCAGATGGTGGTGGATGTCGATGCCATCGGCTGCGATATGCTGTCGGCAACGGGCCGCAAGTTTCTGCGCGGGCCGCGCGGCAGCGGTTTCCTCTATGTCCGGCGCGCCATGCTGGAACGGTTGGAACCGCCGATGATCGACCATTTTTCGGCCGAATGGGTGGCACGCGACAGATACGAATTGCGCGCCGACGCGCGCCGCTTCGAAAACTGGGAGAACAATTACGCGGCCCGCCTGGGTTTGGGCCTTGCCGCCGACTATGCAATGGCAATCGGCATGGAAAGGATCGAGGCGCGCTGCCGTGAATTGAGCGGCAGGTTGCGGGCGGGCCTTGCCCGCGCGCGAGGCATCACCGTACGGGACCTCGGCGCCAATCCTTCCGCCATCGTCAGTTTCTCGCATGAACGGATAGCGGCCGCCGAGATCGTCGCCAAGGCCGCCGCCGCCAACATTACGATCGGCGCATCGGACCCCGCGAGTACGCGCATCGATGCCGAGCGCCGCAATCTGCCGGTGCTGGTGCGCGCCAGCCCGCACTATTACAATAGTGAGGAGGAGATCGACCGGCTGATCGACCTCTGTTCAACCTTGCCCTAGAAGATCGCCCGGTCAGCGCCGATGCAGCCACCAGCCGGTTTCGCTGAGCGAGAAGATCGGCATGTAATGCTTGACCGTGTTCGCCGGCACCACGGTCTTGATCTGATTGTCGAGCAGCAAGGGCGTGTCACCATCATAGACGATGAGCACTGCGTGCCCGACATTCAGATTGAGGTCGCGCAGCGCCAGGACCCGCATATCCTCGGGCGGGATGCCCAGCGCCTTCAACGCCATGAATTTGGCGATGGCGTAATCCTCGCAATCGCCATCCATTTTCAGAAATTGGTAGGGTGTGGCCCAGTAATCTTCGACCCCCCAATTCTTCATGTCGATGATATAGCGCAGGCCGTTGAAATAGCGGTTGACCTCCTTGATCTGGGTCAGCCGGTCCTTATCCCGGAGATCGTCGAGAAGATCCTGCCAGCCATCCGTGGTGCATTCGTCATCATCGCAGGGTGCCGCATTGTGCCAGCGCGCCAACATGTCGACCCATTTGGGGAATTTCTTGATGCCCTGATTGGCGAATTCCTTCGAATTGAAGATGGACGGGTAGGCACGGGCATTCGCCAGGCCGGGCAAGAGCGAGATAAACAAAAGGATGAGGGCAAGCCGACGCATGACGGGCGGGTTGGGCCTATCGGCACAGAGGGCCGAAACAACCCATCGCAAAATGGTTCATCCAGTTTCCCCTAAAGACCTGCATGGCTGGCATGCGCTTGGCCGGTATACACGCAACAGAATATCCTTCTAATCTGGCGATCAGCAAGCAAACCCGGCGGGAGTAGCAGATCATGGACCAACGGTACCAGGAAGTCGTTGCCAGCCTGGAAACCTATTTTGACGGCCTCTATCATTCTGATACGAAGCGGCTGGGCCAGGTATTCCACCCACAGGCCATTTATGCCTGTGCCACCGAAGGAACCCTCACTTACCACAGCATGGCGACCTATTTTCCTGTGGTCGATGCCAGGCCCGCGCCGGCCAGCCGCAACGAGAAACGCGCCGACCGTATCGTTTCGATCACCTTCGCCGGTCCCGTCACTGCCGTGGCAATTGTCAATTGCGCCATCGGACCGAAATATTTCACGGACATTCTGACATTCGTGAAATTGGACGGGCGCTGGCAGATCATGTCAAAAGTGTTCCATTTCGACTTGGTGCCGGCTGCCGCCTGAAGGAGATCCTCTGCGATGTGGCCCGACCGACGCCTGCTCGATCTATTCGGCATCGAGCACCCGATCTTGCAGGCACCGATGGCCGGTCCCTGCTATGCCGACATGGCGATCGCGGTGGCACAGGCGGGTGGCCTCGGTGCGCTGCCGATGGCGACCTTCAGCGCCGATCAAGCACGCGGCGAATGGCAGATCATTCGCCAGCAGACCGACAAGCCGATCAATCTCAATTTCTTCTGCCACGAACCGCCGGTACCGGACGCGGCAAGGGAGGCAGCATGGCGGCAGCGGTTGCGGCCCTATTATCTGGAGCTGGGGATCGACCCTGACGGCAACATTCCCGGCAGCAATCGCACGCCCTTCGATGACAGTCTCTGCCGCATGGTCGAAGAATTCCGCCCGGCCGTCGTCAGTTTCCATTTCGGCTTGCCCGAGGAACCGCTGCTGGCGCGCGTCCGGGCGGCAGGCGCCAAGATCATCTCGTCGGCCACATCGGTGGCCGAGGCAAAATGGCTGGAGGCGCACGGTGTCGATGCCATCATCGCACAGGGTGCCGAGGCCGGCGGCCATCGCGGCATGTTCCTGGGCGGCGATCCGCTCGACGTCGCGCTGACACAGGCAGGCACGATGGCACTGGTGCCACAGGTGGTCGATGCGGTGAAGGTTCCGGTGATTGCCGCCGGGGGAATCGCCGATAGCCGCGGTATCGTGGCGTCGCTGGCGCTTGGTGCCGCCGGCGTGCAGATCGGGACGGCCTATCTCTTTTCGCCGGAGGCGCGCATCTCGAAGCCGCACCGCGCGGCACTCGCCGCCGCCAGCGACAACGGTACGGCACTGACCAATATCTTCACCGGGCGACCGGCGCGTGGACTGATGAATCGGGCCATGCGGGAACTGGGGCCCTTGTCGCGGGCGGTGCCCGCCTTTCCACTCGCCGGTGGTGCATTGGCACCGCTCAAATCGACAGCCGAAGCCGCGGGATCGGGCGATTTCGGTTCGCTTTGGGCGGGTCAGGCGGTCGGTCTCGGCCGACCGGAATCAGCCGGCGATATCACCCGGCGGCTTGCCGCCGAAGCCTTGTCAAAACTCGTTCACTGAAGGGGTAACCGAATGTTGCGTGCGTTCAAACCGATCTGCCTGTTGGCCGCTTTCGTCATCGTCGCCTGCACCGCGCCGGAACGGCCGGCCGATGCCGAAGAAGCGGGCTTTGCCAGTCCGCAGGCACTGCTCGACGATCTTTACGGCCACTATGCCGAGAAGCCCGCGGGAAGCGGCGTCGACCTCGCCGACAACAAGGTGATCGAAACTTACTTCACGCCAGAACTCGCCAAGCTGATCGAAGACGATGCGACGGTGGCCGCCGCCAAGGGCGATGTGCCGACCCTGGATGGCGATCCTTTCGTCGACGCGCAGGATTGGGAGATCGGCAAGATCGAGACTGCGGTTGGAAAGTCGAGCGATCCGGAGAAGACCGAAGCGCATGTGCGCTTCACCAACTATGGTGAGGCCAAGGATTTGAAGCTCTCGCTGGTCAAGGGCGCCAAAGGCTGGCAGATCGCGGATATCGATTGGGGCTATGACAAGCTTTCCAATATTTTCGCACACTGACCGGCAACGGGACATGTGAGAGGGACTCGACAGCCATCCGCCGATACCTCATGCTCGACTCATGGGAAGCTTTCGGCAATCAGCGGGTGGAGTCGAGGCCCTTCATGCTTATTGGCAGGCCCTGGCTGGGGGTCATGCCCCGCAGCGCTCGCAGATCGAGCCTGCCGATATCAAGAAGCTGCTGCCCTACCTTTACATCGTCAAATACGAAACCGATCCGTTTCGCGTTCTCTATATCCTGACCGGAACCGAGGCGGATCGCTGGAACGATTTCAGCCTGACCGGCCGCTATGTCGACGAGTTCGTCGCGGCCGACAAATACGGCGCCAACAAGATTCTGGAAGACAGCTATCGGCGCGCCTATGAGACAGGCCAACCTGTCTTCGGCACTTATACTTGGCCAACGCGGGCGGGGTACATGCTGGAAGTGAAATTCGGCATGTTTCCCCTGCGCGTCGGCGAACAGATCGCCCAATGCCTCGCCATCGAGGATTATTCGAACTTTCCGCCAGAGATTGCCGGCGACGGTATTCCCTTCAAAGATCCGGGAAAGTCGCGCCCTGACGAGCGAGGCTGATCAGATTTTCCAACCGAGGTCGCGCATGAACTGTTCGACGCGCTCGGTGTAGGCGCCGGGCTTCCCCAGCTCGAAATTGATGTCACCGTGGCTCATCGGCATCGGCAGAACGGTCATGTGGCCGCCGAGGTCGTTCGCCTTCTTGGCCAAGGCGCGATTCTGCGGGCAGGCGTCGGGCGAGCGCTGGCGGCAAATGCCGAGGAGCGGCTGCGTCGCACCCTTCACGCGGTGAAAGGGCGAGGCCGCTTCCCACAAAGCCGGATCGGTGCCGAAAGCCTCGTCATAGAGTTTGAAGTGCCGCGCGTTCATGATCGCCGGCACGTTCATGGCGCCGCTATCGAGCGAAATGGTACCCTTCCACAGCCGCGCACCCTTGGCGGTCGCGATCTCCGGCGCGCTGTTGATGAGGGTGACGAGATGGGCACCCGCACTATGCCCCATCAGGATGATGTTGTCCGGATCGCCACCCCAGCCGGCGGCCATCTGCTGCACCTTGACCAAGGCGAGCGCTACATCATCGGCCTGATAGACGGGCTCGAGATCCGGCATCATGCGGTAATTGACGGTGACGAAGATGATCCCCTTGGGCACCCAGCGCGCGACCTTGTTGTCGACGACGCCGCTCGCTTCCTTGTCGCCGCGCTTCCAGCCACCGCCATGCACCATGAAGAGGATCGGCGCATTCTGCGGATGCGCCGGCAGATAGACATCGAAACGCTGGTCGCGGGAGGTGCCGTAGGAAATGTTTCGCTCCAGACGAACGCCGTCCGGCAGCCGGTCGGCCTGCGCCGGAAGAGCATTGAATGTCCAACCGAGCACCAGCAGGAGCAGAGAAACCAACGCTTTCATTGAGAATTCCCCAGCGATAATGGGTACGACTTGATAGATCACACGGCGCCAGGCGGAAGACCCTGCGCGGATAGATCAGGCTTATTGCGCGGTATTCCCGCCATCGACCAGCATGGCATGGCCGGTCATGAAGCTTGCCTCGTCGGAGGCGACGAAGGCGACGGCCCGGGCGATCTCCTCCGGCTGGCCGACACGGCCCATCGGAATAGCCTCGCCATTCTTCTTCAACCCCTCGGCCGGGGCATCGCCCCGGTGCTGGATGCCACCAATCAGCATCGGTGTTTCGACATCACCCGGACAGACGGCATTGACGCGGATTCCCTGCCGCGCATGGTCGAGCGCCATCGCCTTGGTCAGCATGACGACGGCCCCTTTCGAGGCGCAGTAGGCGAGCTCGCGCTTGCCGGCGACGAAGGCCCAGTCGGATGCGATGCTGACGACCGAGCCGCCCCGGCCGGTTGCCTCGAACTGCTTCACCATCTGGCCGATGGCGGCGCGGCTGAAGCGGAAGACGGCATCGACATTGACGCCCATGACGCGGGCGAAATCCTCGTCAGAAGTCTCGAGAATGTTGCCGCGATGGATGATACCGGCATTGTTGACGAGGATGTCGAGCCGCCCATGCTCGGCGACGGCAAGATCGACAAGGCGCTCGGCCAGCCCCTTTTCCATCACATCGCCAGCCACGAAGCGGCCGCCGATCTGGCGGCAGAGCGCGGTGCCGGCCGCCTCATTGCGGCCGGTGAGGATGAGCTGCGCCCCCTCGGCAGCGAACTGCCGCGCGATGGCCTCACCGATGCCCGAGGTGGCGCCGGTTATCAGCGCCACTTTGTCTTCAAGTCGTTTGTTCATGATTTTCCAATGTCTTGGTAATGGCGGGCGGATAGTAGAGCAAAGGGTCGAGATCGAGAACGGCGCACGGGGGCATCATCGATATGCAGCCGTCGCGTGGCCGCCTGCACGAATGATATGACAAATTAACTGTTCGGTTCATTTCGCATGTGCGAGAAATAGGACAAGCAATCTTCCCTAGCTTTCCCCGAGGCCTGCGCATGTCGATGCCGCGCTCCATCATCGCCCTGGCTGCCGGCTGCTTCGGCATCGGCACGACCGAATTCGTGATCATGGGCTTGCTGCCGGACGTGGCGCGCGATCTCCAGGTCGACATTCCCCAGGCGGGCCTGCTGGTCACCGGCTATGCGGTGGGTGTCATCATCGGCGCCCCCATCCTGGCCATCCTGACGGCGCGGTTGCCACGCAAAGGGGCCCTCCTCGGCCTGATGGGCGTCTTCATGCTGGGCAACCTGTTCTGCGCGGCAGCACCGACCTATGAGCTGATGATGGCGGCGCGAGTCTTCACCGCCTTCGCGCACGCCGCCTTCATGGGTATCGGCGCCGTGGTCGCCGCCGACCTGGCACCGCCCAACCGCCGGGCGCAGGCGATGGCACTGACCATGGCCGGCCTGACCGTCGCCAATGTGCTGGGCGTTCCCGGCGGCACGGCCTTCGGCCAGGCTTTCGGCTGGCGCTTCACCTTCGTCGCCGTGGCGGCGATCGGTGCGGTGGCGGCCATTGCCGTCGCCCTCATGGTGCCGCGCCTGCCGGCCCACAAGGCGGATTCGATGCTGGGCGAGTTCGCCGTGCTGAAGCGGCCGCAAGTCATCATTGGCATGGCCATGAGCGCCATGTCGGCAGCGTCGATGTTCGCAGTCTACACATATATCCGGCCGATCCTCACCGATGTGACCGGTATCGAACTGGGCTCGGTCACTTATGTCCTGGTCGTGTTCGGGATCGGGCTTACCATCGGCAATCTGATCGGCGGCCGGTTGGCGGATTGGAAACTGATGCCGTCGCTCATCAGCCTGTTCCTGCTGATTGCCTGCCTGCTGGCGCTCTTCACGCTGACATCGGCCGCCCCCCTCTCTGCCATTATCACCCTCATCGTCTGGGGCATGGCCGGTTTCGCCGTGGTCGCACCGCTGCAGATGCATGTTGTGAAGGAAGCCAAAGGGGCGCCAAACCTGGTCTCGGTCCTCAATCATGCCGGTTTCAATATCGGCTGCGCCTCCGGCGCCTTCCTGGGTGGCCTCCCCATCGCCCACGGCTTCGGCTATCAGAATGTGCCGTGGGTCGGTGCTGCCATTGCGCTGCTGGCTTCGCTCACCGGCCTGTTTTCATTGTGGCTGCATCGGCGGGCGGGCGACCGCGAGCCGGACTACGAACCGGAAGCGACCGAAGCGGCACCGGCAGAATAGGCGTTACTGGGTTCGCCAGGCGCGTTTGCGCTCGTCCATCGCCTGGTCGGCGCGAAGATACCCAACGCCTGCGAAAAGTGTCCGGAAACCTATCGAAACCATGCCTTAGGCGGGCGCGTCAGTCTCGGATCGCCGACGGCCTGCGACCAGCTTGGCACTCAAAGGCACGATCAGAATAAGCGCCGCTATCAGCAGGAAGGCCGTTCCAAGGCTGCTCGCCTTCGCGACGAATCCGATCGCCGCCGGCCCCAGCAAAATGCCGCTGTAACCGATGGTCGTGATGGCAGCGACGGCGTGGCTTGGCGACATGACCGACTGGGCACCTGTCGCCGTGTAAAGCACGGGAACGATGTTCGAGGCGCCGAGGCCGATGCAGAGGAAGCCGAACAAGGCACCAGCCATCCCCGGCGCCCAGATCGCCAGGCTGAATCCCGCTGCCATCAGGAATCCGCCAAGCACCATGACGCGGATTCGCCCCAGTGCCGCAACGATCCGGTCGCCGCCAAATCGACCCACCGTCATGGCGATGGCAAAGGCCGTGTAGGCGCTTCCCGACGAGGTGTGTGGCACCGACCGCTCGGAAATGAGGAATTCGGCGCTCCAATCGAGCATGGCGCCTTCCGCCAGGAAGCAGATGAAGCACAACAAACCGATGAAGAGGACGATGCCACGCGGCATGACGAAGAGCGGCGAGCGCGCACCGCCCTCATTGCCATAACGCAGGTTGCGGCGGTCGGCCGCCAGCAGGATCATCACCAGCGCGATGGTGACGAAGCCCGTCGTCGCCAGCGGCGTCAGCCCCAGCGACAGGCACAAGCTGACGCTGCCGGCACCGGCAAATCCGCCGATGCTGAAGCAACCATGCAGTCCCGACATCAGCGGCCGCCCCGCGCCTTTTTCGACAATGACCGCCTGGATGTTCATCGCCACTTCGCAAGCGCCAACGGCGGCGCCGAAGACGAACAAGGTCGCTGCCAGTGCCATCGGTATCGACTGCCAGGCGAGAAGCGGCAGGGCAATGCAGACGGTCGCCCCCGAGACGAGAATGACGGCGCGACATCCGAACCGCGTCGCGAGCGCCCCGGAGATCGGCATCGCCAGGATGGACCCCGCGCCGAGACAAAGAAGCAGCAAGCCCAGTCCTGCTTCGTCGAGGCCCGCACGCATCTTGGCAAAGGGGACCAGAGGCGCCCAGGTCGCAAGGGCAACGCCGATAAAAGAGAAGGACAGGCGCGTGGCGTTCTGCTCCGCCCGACCCGGCGCTGCGTGCTGATTTGCGGGAATTTTGTTCAAGGATCACCGGTAGGTGCGAGGCAGGCGCCGCATTCTAGTGACCCAGGCGGCAAAGGATCAACCCCGACAGGATCATTGCCCGAACCGAACCCGCATAATTTCCAGGTAACAAGCCGTTGTCCCAGCCCGTACCCATGATCGAGACAGCAAAGCGAGAACGCCAATGAAACGGAAATGGCTATTGCACGGCATGATGACATTTACCCTGGCGACAGGCATGGCAGTTGCAGCCGGGCCCACCTTGGCCGATCCGGTCGTCGTCGAGCTGTTTACCAGCCAGGGCTGCTCTTCCTGCCCCCCAGCAGATGCCAATTTGATCCGGCTCAGCGACCGTCCGGATGTCATAGCGCTGAGTTTCGGCGTCACCTACTGGAACTATCTGGGCTGGGACGACACGTTCGCCCGCGAAGAATTCACGCAACGTCAACTCAGCTATGAAAGACCGCTGGGCCGGGCCGGCGCGTTTACCCCGCAGATGGTGATCAATGGCCATCGGGATGCAATCGGCCATGACCTTCAGGAGATCGAAGGGCTGATCGCCGATGCTGCAGCGGCGCCCAGCAATGGTCCATCATTACAGTTTGATGGAACCGGCCTTTCGCTGTCAGGTGGGGTGGCACCAGCAAAAGCCGCGGATATCTGGCTGGTCACTTATGAGCGTGGCGTCAAGGAAATCCCGGTTGCCCGCGGCGAGAACCGCCGTCGCATCTTGGAGATCGCCCATGCGGTGCGCTCCCTGACCCGGATCGGCACCTGGACCGGCGAAGATGCGCAAGTGACGTTGCCGTCGCTTACCGAAGGGCTGGATTCCGCCATTCTGGTTCAGGCAGGTAACGGTGGGCCGATCATCGCTGCAGTTAGGCGCCAATAGGCCAGAAGAGCGTGACGACCGCCCCGCTTTCTGATAGAGGCGAACGCCAGATATTTCTGGATACGGGGCTAGGTCGAGATGAGTACGCGTTCGCTCGGTGGTGTCAAGATCACGACGCAGCTACTGCCTCCACCTCTGCCATTGGCATGGTCATGGACAGAGGGTAACGGGAGCCATGTGAACCGGCTGCACAAAGTACACTATAGGGCGATTTGGAAGAGCCGCACGCTATTAGGAAAACTTCAACTGATCTTCTGCCTGCTGCTCTGGCCCGCCCTGATGCTGCCTCGCATATTGTATTCCATCAAACACAATGCGGCACGCGTGTCCAAAATCAGCGGGAAGTCTGCCTTGCGCCAATTCTGCGAGCTCTATTGCCTGACGGCGCGTTTCGGATTCAGGCCCGATGTCTATTACAAAATGGAACTGTACCTCCCCGAGCGCGCGGCGCGGGCGGGAGGATTCGTCAATCGCAACGCAACCAAGGACTCAATCTACCGTTTGCTGAAACCCTCCGATCGGAGATGGTCGCCACTTACAGACAAGGTCACGTTCGCAACCTATTGCCTTGAGCATGGCATCAGCGTGGCACCTATCCTGGCCTCGCTTCGTGATGGGCGCGTCGATGGATTTTTCGCCGGCCTTCCCAAGAAGGATATTTTCGTCAAGCGGACACGCGGTAGAGGTGGCGTGAAAGCCGAGCTTTGGCGCTGGGAGAATGGAACCTATCGAAACAAGGAGGGGGAAGCGCTGGACGAGCAGGCGCTCGTCAATCGTTTCATCGAGCGTTCAAGGGCCGAGCCATATCTCATCCAGGAACGCCTAATCAACGACGACCGTTTGAAGGATCTTGCCCAAGGCGCCTTGGCAACCGTTAGGCTGGTAAGTGCACTCAACGAGGTCGGCCAGCCGGAGCCCATCCGCGCGATCTTCCGCATGCCGAGTAAAAGCGACAGCATCGTCGACAATTTTCACGCGGGTGGCATCGCGGCGAACGTCGACTTGGGGTCAGGCAAGTTGGGGCCGGCAACCGACATGGGGCTCAAACGTAGCCTTGGCTGGGTAGATGTCCACCCGATTTCCAATGCCCCGATCACTGGCAGGACTCTGCCGGAATGGCCGGAGATGCTGAAGGCGGTACTCGATGCGCACAAGGAATTCGCCGACCGCGCCGTCATTGGCTGGGATGTGGCACTAACGGATCAGGGAATCGTGATCGTCGAAGGAAATGCTGCCTCCGATACCGATATCATACAGCGATGCTGCCGCGCGCCGCTCAGCGACAGTCGCTATCCGGAGCTCGTGCTCTGGCACTTGAAGCAGCTCGGCAGACTTTACTGATCACACCAAACCTTTGCGCTGTTTCCAGGCGGTCGAGACGCCACGCTCGAAGGCGCGGGCCACATGAAAGGCATAGCATTCCGCAAGGCGCCCGATGCCCGCCGGCACGTCATGCGTCCGCTGGATCATGTCACAACCCGATTGAACGTTGCCCTCGATGATGACGGGGCCTCGATCGGTGATGGCGACATCCCAGCCGACCGTAATGCGATCTGGAAAAGCGGCATGGGCGCGTTCGACCAGCGCCACCGTTTCGCGCCAATGCGGGAGAATACGTCCCGCGATCTGGGCACCGGTCAGAGGGTGTGTTTCAAACCAGACACACGGCCTGCCGACGCCGGCGTCTGAGGCTGCACCCAGGCGGCCGCTCGCCATGTCAACGCGGGAGACGATCCCGCCCTTGTGAAAATTGTCGACGATTGCCTCTGGCTTGGTGGAGGATTTGAAGACCGCATGCGTCGCTTCGAAACCACCCATCTCATTGCGTATCGTCATCATGCGGCAGGAGGTCAGCACGTTCACCGACAGGTCGCGAAGATCAGGGTGCGCTTGGAGCGCCGCCTGAACCAGCATGGCATTGCGCGACGCCAGCATACGGAAATGTGCCAGCAGTTCTTCGATGTTGCGCGTGTTGCCGTTCTGGTCGCGATAATAGCCTTCGCCCTGGTAGAGCCAGCGCTCGCAACCGCGACCGCCGCGCCCCTTGAGCGGCTTGGCAAAGAGGTCGCAGGCAGGCAGGGTCCCCTCGAACGGCAGCAGACGTTCGATGCCGCCATTTTCACCGATCCGAAGGTAGGTCGGCATGGTTGTGATCCCGCGGGCCTCGCAATGCCGGAAGAAGGCTGCCTTGTCGTTGAGGATGCGGCGCGTTGGCTGCTCGATGCGCGATTCCAAAAACGTATGTAGGCCGCCCTTCAATTCATAGCGCGCCAAATAGGCGGCCGCTCTTTCCAACCGTTCCGGCCGAAACAGTTCAAACACGTAATATTTCTTCGGTGAGATCGAATAACGCAACGCAATCGAGAATTGCTCCCACACCTGACGCCATCGGCTCTTGCCGGTCGATGCTGCGACCTTGGCGCCCAATCGCCGCGTGTGCTTCCAGGAAAGGTAGGCAAACGGGAGCGGCCAGAGAAGGCCGTAGACGAGAACGCGGCCCAGCACCTGGCGACCGTTCATCTGCCAGACGTAGCGCGCATACGCACGATGAATGAACTCGGCAGGATCCTTAGGTGCCTTCAGCAACGGCCAGACGAGCTTATAGGGCGAACAGAATGGCAGGCGCAGATAGGCCATCAGCGCGCCTCCGCCAATGTCTGGCGCAGACCGAGGCCGAGGAGCGTGACATCGCTGCCCGGAATGATGAAGCGGTAGCCGCGGGCCGCCATCTCCTTGGCGACACGGCCGTTGATTGCCGTGCTGCCCAGCAGCTTGCCGCTGGAAAGGATCGCTTGCTCGGCGCGGGCGATTTCAGCCTGCACGTCTGGATCGTCAAAGAGATTGAGCTTGCCCAGCGTTGCCGAGAGATCGCGCGGCCCGATGAAGATGAGATCGATGCCGTCGACAGTGGCAATTTCCGCAATGTTGTCGATGGCCCCGGCGCTTTCGACCTGCACGGCGATCAGCAATTTGTCGGCGGCAGCTGCGTAGTAGCCGGGATTGAAACCGTAATCCATGGCGCGCATGCCACCGAAGGCACCGCGCCAGCCAAGGGGCGGATAGCGGCAGGCACCCACAATGCGGCGCGCCTCGTCTGCGGTCGCGACATTGGGCACCAGGATCCCATCCACACCGGCATCAAGGACGCGCTTGATATAGACCGGATCATGATCCGGGACCCGCAGGATACCCGCGCAATTGGTCCCGCGGATGGCACGCAATTGCGCGATCGCGTCGGCGATATTGCCCTGGCCATGCTCATGATCGATGAGAAGGAAATCCATGCCCGCAGAGGCCATGATTTCGGCCACGTCGGCGGAATTGGTTAACAGCCATGCGCCTAAGCATGCCGTTCCTGACAGCATCTTGCGCCGTAAGGCAGTGGCATCCGGCATCGAATCTTCCCTTCAAGAAGCAGGGGCCCCAGCCTCCGTCCAGGAAAGGCCGCATTTTTAGGATTCTGACAGGCATCTCATCCCAACCGCGCATGCCTGCGGGGCATTCAAATAGCTTTCCTTACAGGAAGCTGACAAGATGGATTCTTACATAAAACTGACAGAGAAGTTAATAACTACAAGAATAATGTGGTTTTTGGTCGCAGATCGAGAATCGGACGCAACGCGCCATAGAGGGCGCCAACCCTCTCGGTGACCGGTTGGGAGAGAGCGGCCGCTTCAGGCCGTCATCGGCTTCTCGCAATTGACCATCCAGGGAATGCCGAACCTGTCCGTGAACATGCCGAAACGCTGCGCCCAGAAGGTTTCGGCAAGCGGCATGGTGACCGTTCCACCAACGCTCAGTTCGCCATAGATGCGTTCGGCCTCGGCCGGGGTCTCGACCATCAGCGAGACCATCATGCCCTTGGTATCGCAAGACGACCCTTCCGGCCCGTCCGACGCCATCAGAACCTGGTCGCCGATCATGAGGCGGGTATGGGCGATGCGCTGATGTGCAGTCGCCGGCACATGATCGCGCATGGGCGTTTCGCCGTTCGTCAGCATCATCACGATTTCGCCGCGCAATACCTTGGCATAGAATTCAAATGCCGCGCGGGCGTCACCATTGAACGTCAGATAGGGATTGAGCTTCATCTTTGGCTCCCAGTTCGCTGTTGCTGGCTTTCGCCACCCGCGGGCGGGCCGACACAAGAGCAGCCCATGACCCCTCGTTTAATTAAGTTGATATCAACCTATCTATCGGCTGTCAAATCTTCGCAGGTCGATACTGGCGGAATGGGGGCCGGAATGGCTCGTTCCGGTTTCAGCGCGCCCGTCGGAAGGTCAGGTTGAAACGACGGGCACCGACGATCGGATGATTCCCATCCTTGAGCGGCGCGATGCCGTGAAAATTGAGCCGCGACAGGCCACCCCAGACGACCACATCGCCATGATGAAGGGCATAGCGCCGGGTCTTGTCGGTACGCGCCTTGCCGCCCCACAAGAAGGCAGCCGGCAACCCCAGCGAGATCGATACGATCGGCTGGGTGAAATCCCCTTCGTCCCTGTCCTGGTGCAAAGTCAGGCGCGTGCCCGGCAGATAACAATTGATGAGGCAGACATCGGCATGAAAGCCCGCATAGCCGGCGGCATGCGCAGCGCGGCCGGCCAAGTCGATAAAACTGACCGGCATCGGCGGCCAGGGATGGCCACTCTCCGGATCAATCGGGTCGTAGCGATAGCCCCGGCGATCCGATACCCAACCGAAATCCCCGCAATTGGTCATGGCCACCGACATACGGAAGCCGCCCGGCGTCACCAGATGCCGGAAAGGCGCCAAGGCGGAAACCTGGGCAATATCCGACAGGAGTGCCGCCGCAGCATCGACCGCGAAGCCGCGCATCAGGACGGCACCGTCATCCAGATCCTCGCGCGCCTCGGTAAATAGATCCTGCATCATGTCGCGTCGTAAGAAGGAATTGCCGAAGTATGGCGGCCACCGCCGGCATCGGTGCACGGCCACCGATGCCAATGTCGCCAATCTTTCAGGGGGTCAGGGTCGGGGCGGTGTTGGGAGTGCGCGGCTCTTCCGCCACCGTCTCAGCCTGCAACATGTCCAGATTGGTGAGCGGCAGCACCTCCCCCATCCATAGGCCTTGTGCAATGTGATCGGCAAGTTCACGGCCGGTATTGGGATGAACCAGCACGGCAAGATCGCCGCGATTGAGCATCAGCCAGGGCACGAAGCTGGCGAAGGTCGCGATGTCGAAGCTTACCTGATACATCGGCCGCACATGGGGACCGACCAGCTTGTCATGCACCCGGCCGAGTGCCACCGAAAAGCGCTCGGCAATCCGCTCACGCAGTTCCATCGCATGGGCGCGCTGTGCCGGCCCCTCGAAATAGATATGGGCATGATAGCTGGCGACTTCGGCAATCTGGCGCGGGGTCATCGGTTCAGCGGGTCGCCACCGCCACCGCAACACCAGCCATCAGGCCGCCCGTTGCGCGGTTGACCATTTTCATCTGCCGCGGCGAGGCAATGAAGGTGCGCGCCTTGGCGGCCAGCACGGCATAGACCAGCATGATGGCAAAGAGGATAACCGCCATCAGCACGCACAGCTCGGCGATCGCGGGTGTCTTCATGTCTTCCAGCACCACAACCTGCGGCAGGATGGCGAGGAAGAAGATCATGGTCTTCGGGTTGCCGATCGTCATCGAAAAGCCGGCTACGCCAAGTCGGAAGCCTTCACCGCGCGCATAATTCTGTTCTTCCGGCGATTTGGCCGGTGCCCGCCACAGCTTCCAGGCAAGATAAAGAAGGTAGGCGGCACCCACATATTTGATGATCGCAAAGACGATGTAGAAATTGTGCGCGATCACGGTGAGGCCGCTGACCACCAGCCCGAACCAGAAAAGATCGCCCAGCACGATGCCCAGGATGAAAGGGATCGTGCGCTTGTACCCTGTCGCCAACGCCCGCGCCACGACGGCCGCAACGCCAGGTCCCGGCGACAGGACGGCCAGGGCATAGATGCCGGCAAAGATCAGGAGAGCCGTGGGGGTCATGGGGGAACATCCCTTGGGGTTGGCGCTTACCCCCGACTTCTAGAGCAAATCCCCTGCCAGTTCCACAGATCCGGGGTAGCGGTCGAATGCATCTGGAACCAAGTCAGGCCGCCGGGCATAGTAACGTTAACATCTCGCCAGGAAACGGTCGGCCCCACAGAAAATGTCAAAGCCAATCAAGGTGATCAGCTGGAATCTGTGGCACCGGGGCGGAGCGGTGGTTGGTGATTTGGCGAGCTTGATCGAAGCCGAACAGCCGGACCTCCTGTTGATGCAGGAAGCCAAGCGGCCGCTTGAGACCCTGCCCCAGCTGGTCGGCGGGCATTTCCACTGGCAGGAGATGCAGCGCCGGGTCTATGGCCTGGCCTTCTGGTCGCGTCATGAATTGGGCCAGGGCTATTCGATCCCGCTGCCGATTTCACCCTTCCCGCTGCGGGTGCCGCCACGCTTGGCGCAGATCCTGAAGCTGGACGGGATCTCCGTCGCCAATGTTCACTTGTCTCACGGGCAGATGCTCAACCGCCGGCAGCTGCGCACCATCGCCGACGGGACGCATGGACCGACCGTCATCATCGGCGACTGCAACGCCGTCGGACCGATCCAGATCTCGGAGTTCAGCGAAGTTGGTCCACGCAATCCCACGCACAAGCTGAAAACGCGGCTCGACCGATGCCTCGTGCGCGGCCTCCATTGCGATCAGGCACGCGTGTTGCCGCGCGGGCCATCGGATCACCATCCGATCGAAGTCCTTATCCGGCGCGCCTAGAGATAGGGCAGCAGCAATCTCGCCGCCTTGTCGCGCAGACGAATGTGGAGCGGCCTGCGCCGCAGGCGGCGCAAGGTGAATTCCTTGCCGCGCTTGCGCTCGAATTCTTCCTCAATCTCCCGAGCAAAGGCACGGTCATAGACTTCAAGATTGATCTCGAAATTAAGCCGCATCGAGCGCGCATCCCAATTGGCGCTGCCCACCACCGACCAATGACCATCAATGGTCAACAGCTTGGAATGTTCGAACGGCTTTGGCGCCCGCCACATGCGACCGCCGGCAACCAGCAAGGGCTCGACATGGGCGCGCGTCGCCCAATCGATGAAGGCATGATCCGATTCCGCCGGGATGACCACATCGACCGCGATTCCCCGCATCGCCGCCAGCGATAGGGCCGTCAGCAGCCGATCCTCGGGCAGGAAATAGGGCGTGACGATCTTGATCGATTCCCGCGCCACGCTGATCGCCTGGTGGAACATGAACTCGATCTTATCGATGTCCTGATCCGGGCCCGAGGTGATGATGCGGGCGTGGGCATGACCCTTTGGCGCCAGGACACGAAACCAGTTGTCGCCACGCAGCTCCTCGCCGGTGGTGAACAGCCAGTCGGTGGCGAAGGCTTCCATGATCTGAGTGACCACCGGCCCCTCGACCTGGAAATGTTCGTCGCGGATCGGATTCGCCGGTGCCTCATTGAGGACATTGTCACGGCTGATATTGATGCCGCCGAGAAAGGCCACCTCACCATCGACGACCAGGATTTTCTTGTGGCTGCGCAGGTTGAGGAACGCCATGCGCCAGGGCACAAAGGAATGCAGGAACCGCGCGCTCGGGATACCTTCCTGCTGCAGCAACCGATAGGCTGGCGACAGCAGATAGCCGCTGCCGACCCCGTCGACGATCACGCGCACCTCGACCTTGCGCCGCACGGCAGCGGCTAAGGCAGCGACAAATGTCCGACCGGTCGGATCGTCTTCGAAAATATAGCTGGAGAGCGCGATGCTGCGCGTAGCAGCCTGGATCGCCGCCAGCATCGCCGGATAGGCTTCGTCGCCGTTTCGCAGCAGTTTCAGGCGGTTTCCGGGCTGAGTCGGGCGCTCGGTAATGCGTTCGACCGCCAGTTGCAGGGGCGCCAGATGGTCGTGCCGCTGCACCTCGTCGGGATAAGGATGCTTGTGCAGCGCGCGCCGGCGTTTCCGGCTGAGACGCGACGCCTTGCGCTGCACGCGGTTCACCCCAAAAATCATGTAAAGCACGATGCCGACAAAGGGCGACAGCCAAGCCAGGCCGATCCAGCCCACGGCCGAGCGGACGTCGCGCTTGTAGAAGAGAATGTGCAGCGAGATCATCGCCGCCAGCGGTATGTGAACCGCCGACAGAAACTCACCGACCTGACGCCAGATCGCTTCGTTGCTCATGCGAACCAGGCTGGATAGCGGCGCGCCAACGCGTTGACGGCGCGGTGCAGCCAATGTTGCATGATTGGTATGTCGACGGAAAGAAGAACGAGGCCGAGTGGCAGCATCCAGAATCCCAACACCGGCAAGAAGCCGAGGACACCACCGGGGATGAGACAGATCGCAACAGGCACACGCACCCAACGCGCATGCGGCCGTCGCAGATGCCTGATCGCGCGCGCGGCCCAGTGCGGCAGATGCGTGAGGAGCTTATCGATATGCGCCTCGGCGCGATCCGCTTCTTCCTGTCGCGTAAGATGCCATTGACGCGCCGTCTCACTCATCGAGAAGTTCACCTTTGCTGCACCGCCTCCACAACGAAAGATGGCCGTTGCGGTTCCGACCGGCATCCGATCAGCCATGCATCAGACTGTTGCATGCCATGCGCCGCGCGCTAATAGTTTTCCACAAGCTGAGGTCCGGAGTTTGCATAGGCAGTGCCATCATGGTTGATCGCGAGGAGCCATCGCCTTGTTTCGTTTATATTCTAGGCTCCAGAACGGCGCGTGGCTACCGTACCTATGTCGGCTGGACGCTCGACCTTGCGCGGCGAATCGCGCAACATAATTCCGGTCGCGGCGCCCGCTCGACTCGGGGCGGCGTTTGGACATTGCTCTATCACGAACAATATGCGACACGACGCGAAGCCATGAGCCGGGAATGGCACCTCAAACGGGACCGCGCGTTCCGCAAGAAGATCCGGACGAGCGCCTTGGACGCGGCCGATCGATAACGGCCAATCGGTAGGGGATGACCGAACGTCAACAGGCGCCCATGACAAGGGGTAGGACATGATCGATACAGTCGAGACGTTCGACAAAGCGGCCGCTGAGTTGATCGAGCGCTATCGGGACAGCGCTTTGCAGATCGCGAAGAATCGTGTCGCTCAGTTCGAGGGTGAGGGCGATTGGAAAATGCATCGCCGCTCCTTGATGGTTCTGACCTCGGTCGAAAAGCTGATCGCTGCCGCGCGCTAAAGCCGTTCGAAAATAACGCTGAGATTGTTGGCCGGCATCTCGACGATGCGCGGCGCGCTGAAGCCTGCTTCGGCGGCAAGTTCACTCACCGCCTCGAGATCCCGAACACCCCATGCCGGATTCCGCGACCGCAGATCCGCGTCGAAGGCGCGGTTGCTGTCGGCCGTGTGCGCGCCGCCGCGGCGATAGGGGCCATAGAGATAGAGTGGTGCGCCAGTGGCAAGAATACGGGCCGCCCCCTGGATGAGCCCGACCGAGGCCTCCCAGGGCGAGATATGGATCATGTTGATGCAAAGGACGGCATCGGCCGAAAGCGGCCAATTTCCGGCCGTCACATCGAGCTGGATCGGCGGCAGGACGTTGGGAACGGCACTGCTGCTGACCCAGGCGGAAATGCTCTCCAAATTGGCCGGATTGATGTCGCTGGGCTGGAAGGTGAGGTCCGGCAACGCCCGCGCGAAATGGATCACATGCTCGCCACTGCCGCTGGCGATTTCCAGGATCGTGCCCGACGACGGCAGGACCGCCTTCAGTACGGCCAGGATGGGCTCACGGTTGCGCTGGGCCGACGGTGCCTGGAGGCGTGGGGCCATCATCCATCGGCCTCGCGCGTGACGATCCGGGCACCGGATGTCAGTGTTTTATGGACCGGGCATTTGTCGGCAATCTCGATGAGGCGGCTGCGCATGTCGGCATCCAGATCGCCACTTAATGTGATGCGGCGCGAAAAGAGGTCAGGCTGCGGCAGGTCGCCCTTCTCTTTCACATGCTCGACTTCGGTGCGGATATGCGCCACGGGCCACCCCTTGCGCTCGGCATACATGCGCAAGGTCATGGTGGTGCAGGCGCCGAGGCCGGCCGCCACCAATTGATGCGGCGTTGGTCCCGACCCGAGGCCACCCACATCCTTGGGTTCGTCGCCAAGGAATTGCGAGCGGCCGGATTTCACGACCACCTGATATTTACCGCCGCCCGTCTCCTCCACCACGACATGCTTTTCCGGCATTTCCTCGGCCCAATCGAGGTCGGCAGTTAAATAGCGGGACGCCCACGCGGCGATGACGTCGGCGGCATAGGCGGCGTCGCTCGGGCGTGTCAGAAGATGATCGGCATCGTCGAGCGAGATGAAGCTCTTGGGATGCTTGGCCGCCTGGAAGATGGCGCCCGCATTCTCGGCCCCCACGGTCTGGTCGATCGGCGAATGGAGCACGAGGAGCGCCCGTTTGAGATTGGCGATCCGCGCCTTCTGGTCATGCCGTTCGAGATCGTCGATGAAGGTCCGGCGCATGGTGAACGGCCGTCCACCCAGATCGACTGCGGCTTCGCCCTTCTCCATCAGTTCCGGCAGCCGGTCACCGAACTGCAGCGTCACATGCTTGACGTCGAAGGGCGCGCCGATCACCGCCACGGCGGCGACACTCGGAATATCGGCCGCCCCGGCAAGAACCGCGGCACCCCCCAAACTGTGGCCGATGAGGAGGCGTAGCGCCATGCCCTTCTCCGCCATGGCGGTTGCGGCACCCACCAGATCGCGCACATTGCCGCTGAAGGTGCTGTCGGCAAAATCGCCTTCGCTTTCACCAAGCCCGGTGAAATCGAAGCGCAGCACGCCGATTCCGCGCTGGGTCAGGGCACGCGAAATGCGCACCGCCGCGATCGACTGCTTGGTGCAGGTGAAGCAATGCGCAAAGAGGGCATAGGCGCGGGGTGCGCAATCGGGCAGGTCCAGCCTGCCTGAAAGCCGGTGGCCGTCGCTGCTCGTGAAGTCGAATGTTTCGGTCGCCATGCCGCGCCCTTCCCTAGGATACCGCCATCGATTCCGCACCGATCACCTTGCGCGGCCGCCGCCGCAACAGCAACCACAGCGCGATGGCCATGTTGACGACATTCCAGCCGATCCCGTTGAGGAAGGCCATCTGGTACGAGCCGGTCAGGTCAAAGATAACACCCGACATCCAGCCGCCCAGCGCCATGCCGAGCACCGTGGCGGTGAGCACGAGGCTGATGCGGACACCTGCCTGCTGGGCCGGAAAATTGTCGCGGATGATGAGCGCATAGCTTGGCACGATGCCGCCCTGCGACAGACCGAACAGTGCCGAGACGACATAGAGCGACATCAGCCCGTCGAAGGGCAGATAGAAGACAAGCGCCAGGCATTGCAGCGTCGAGCCGAGGATCAAGGTACCGACACCACCGATCCGGTCGGCGATGAGGCCGGAGATCAACCGACTGATGACCCCCGTGAACAGCATGATGCGCAGCATCTCGGCACCCGCGGCGGCGCCGTAACCGAGATCGCCGCAATAGGCGATCATATGCACCTGGGGCATCGCCATGGCGACGCAGCAGGCGATGCCGGCGAACATCAGCAATCCCTGCAGATAGAAGGGCGCCGAAGCAACGGGTGCGTCGCCCTGTGCACGGGTGGATGCCGTTTCACGTGAAACGCCGGCAAGATAGGCGGGCCGACGGCGCATGAGGAACGCCAGCGGCAGCATGGTGACGAGGCAGATGATGCCGATGAAGATGAAGCTGGTGCGCCAGCCCCAAAGATCGATCGCTTTCAGGAGAAGCGGTGGCCAGATCGCCCCGGCGAGGTAATTGCCGCTCGCCACGATGGCGATGGCGATGCCGCGCCGGCGCAGGAACCAAAGTGAAATATCCGCCACCATCGGCCCGAAGGTCGAAGACGAGCCGAGGAGTCCGATAAGGACTGCCTGGGCCAGGATGAACTGCCAATAGCTCTGCGCCATTGCCGCGGCGATGTAGCCGGCGGCCAGCATGGTGGCGCCCAGCATGACCGGCAGCATGATGCCGCGCCGGTCGGCAAGCCGCCCCATCAGCACGCCGCCCACCGCGAAGCCGATCATCGTGGCGGTATAGGGGAGCGAGGCGCCACCGCGCCCCAGGCCGAATTCGGCCTCGATGGTGGGCAGGACGGCAACTGGTGTCCACAGGCCGATCCCGCCGATGATGGCGATGGCGAGGCCGATCACGAGGCGGCCCCAGGCATAGCGGCTGTCGAAGCCGTCGTTCATGTCGTTTCCCCTGATCTTTTGCCGGTCTTGGTAGCGGATGCGGCGGCTTGTCACAATTGGCGCTGCGGCATGCCTGTCATGACCTGCCGGGCTGGCGCGGCATCTGGGCGAAAGGGCGGCGATCCGGTAAAAGACGGGCGGCATTTTCAGGCGTACCGGAGTTCGTCATCGTGAAGATCGTGGTCCTAGGCAGCGGCGTCGTCGGCGTCGCCACCGCCTATTACCTGGCCAAGGCCGGCCATGAAGTCATCGTCCTCGACCGGCAGGAAGGGCCGGCCTTGGAAACCAGCTTTGCCAATGCGGGCGAGGTGTCGCCGGGCTATTCGGCACCCTGGGCGGCACCCGGCATTCCGGTGAAGGCCCTCAAATGGCTGTTCATGCGGCATCGGCCCCTGGTCATCTGGCCCAAGCCTGATCCCGCCATGTGGCTGTGGGGACTGCGCATGCTGCGGAACTGCACTGCCGAGCGCTATGCCCACAATAAGGGCCTGATGCTGCCCATCTCCCACTACAGCCGGGACATGCTGCAGGAATTGCGGCGCGAGACGAACATCGCCTACGACCAGCGCATGCAGGGCACCTTGCAGCTCTTCCGCCTGGCAAAACAGATGGACGGGATCGCGGCGGACACCGCTGTCCTGGCGCAGTCCGGCATTCCGTTCGAAGTGCTCGATATCGAGGGCTGTCTCAAGGTCGAGCCGGGCCTTAAGCATGTGCGCGAGAAGTTCGTGGGCGGCCTGCGCCTCCCCATGGACGAGACCGGAGATTGCTTCAAGTTCACGCAAGGGCTGCGGCATCTGGCCGAGGCGGCGGGCGCCACCTTCCTCTATCAGGTCACGATCAACGGCCTCGCCCACGATGGCGACCGCATCTCGGCCGTCGACACGACCGGCGGCCGCGTCAGCGCCGACGCCTTTGTCGTGGCGATGGGCAGCTATTCGCCGCGCCTGCTGCGCCCGCTGGGCATCAAGGTTCCGGTCTATCCGGTGAAAGGCTATTCGCTGACCCTGCCGGTCACGGACGATGGCAGTGCGCCGCAATCGACCGTGATGGACGAAACGCACAAGGTGGCGATCACGCGCCTTGGCGACCGGATCCGCGTCGGCGGCACGGCCGAGCTTGCGGGCTTCAATCTCGATCTGCGCGGCGGGCGCCGCGAAACCCTGGCCCATGTCGTAAGCGATCTCTTCCCGCAGGGCGGCAATGCGGGCGAGGCCGCCTTCTGGTGCGGTCTGCGCCCGATGACGCCGGACGGACCGCCCATCATCGGCGGTACGCGCTATTCGAACCTCTACCTCAACACCGGCCACGGCACGCTGGGCTGGACGATGGCCTGCGGTTCGGGGCGGATCATGGCGGATTTGCTGTCCGGCCGGCGTCCGGAGATCGATATCAGCGGCCTGGGGCTGGAACGCTATCGCAGCCGGTGACGGCGAAGCAGATCGTTTCGTGCTAGACTGGCTGCCTTCGATACCGGAGGAGGTCACGATGCGCACCCTGCTGTCGATCGGATTTGCCGCTTTCCTGGCGTTGACCGCCTGCAGCCAGATGCCGGCCGAGCCGCCAGCCGCGGCCGAGGACCAGGCGACCTATCGGCTGGGTAATGGCGCCTTCACCTTTGCCAAGGGCGCGGTGCTGCAGACCTGGCCGGTGATCGCCTATCAGACACCCCTCAATTTCGCCCGCATCGCCGTGCAGCTTCCCGCGGCCGAGCTTGATCCGGCATTGGCGGATGCCGGCCGTATCCAGATCGACGTCCTCGACCCGCAGCGCCGGATGGGTGACGATCCGATCGACACCCTCTTCACCGATTGGCATGGCCGCGAGGCGGCACCGGCCGGCAGCCGCTATGCCTTCGATCCGAAATCCAAGCTGCAGGCCAATGGCGGCAGGCGGACCTATGTGCGGCATGTTGCGGACGGGCTGGTGGCATTGTCGCCCGAGACGCAGGATGCGGACGCCCCGACTTTCTTCCTCGATTTGGCGGGCTCCGAAGTCGAGCAGATGATCATGTGCCGTTCGCATGTGCCGCCGTCGCACGATGTCGGCGAATTTTGCTCGCTGCACCAGCTGGTCACCGAGGCCGATGGCGGCGACGCTTATGTCTACCGGGTTCTTTTCCCCCGTGCGGCGATGGCTGAGTGGCCCAAGATCGATGCGGCGGCGCGCGCCTTCCTCGCCCGCGCCTACATGCGGGGCAATCTCAGCCTGTAGAAGAAACTACGCCCGCAGCATCTGCTTCCAGGCGGCTGGTGTGCGCCCATAGGCGCGCTTGAATTGCCGCGTGAAATGACTCTGGTCGGCAAATCCGGTCGCGACGGCGATGTCGGCCAGATCGGTCCCTGCGGCGAGCAGCCCCCGCGCCCGGTCGAGGCGCCGCATGATCAGGTAGTTATAGGGTGACGTGCCGTAAAGCCGCCGGAAATGGCGGTTGAGGGTAAAGCGGTCGAGCCCGCTCACATCCTCCAATGCCTCGGCATTCACCATCTCGGTCGCCGCGTCGAGGAACAGCCGCGCCCGCTCCGCCTCGACGCGCGCCAGCTTGGGCGGACGGCCGGTGCGACCCGGCCGGGTGCTGGGATCGTTGGCCGCCATCGCCTCGGCGAGAGCCGCGACGATTTCGACCTGTTCGAGATCGTCAAGCGCCCGGTCCATATCGCGCAAGGCGAATGTCAGCGCCGCCATCAGGCGCGGGTCCTGGGAAACAATGTCGCGCAGGAACGGCAGGTGCCGCGACTGCCCCTCGAGCGCCGCCGAGATACGGTGGGGCGCCACATAGATCATGCGATAGCGAAACCCTTCCGCCACCCCCGACCGGCCATTGTGGGATTCATCAGGATAGACGACGACCACCTGTCCGGCGACGCTGTCGCGCCGGGCGCCCCGGCAATCGAAGCTTTGCACGCCGCTCAAGGTGAGGCCGATCGCATAGGTATCATGCCGGTGATCGTCATAGGCATGACCGGTAAAGAACGCGTCGAGGCGGTCGATACCCGGCGCCGCGGGCGCAAAGCGCAGCCAATCCGATGGGCTGGCCTTTCCGCCGGATCGTTCAAGACCCGTGGCGGGACCGTCTCCTATCTTTTGCCGCATGCCGGAGGAGCCCATGACCGAAATGCCTTTAGCCGAAACACCTTTGCCCGAAGCGCCTGTAGCCCAAACGCCGTTCCGCTTCGACACCAAGATCGCCATCATCGTACGCGAGGATCTCGCTACCTGGCAGAAGCTGAATGTTACCGCCTTCCTGGCCGGTGGCCTGCCGGGATCTTACCCCGACCTGCCGGGCGAATTCTATCGCGACGGCGCGGGCCGGCAGTACGGCAAGCTGATCCGCCAGCCGATCCTGATTTTCGCCGCGACCGGGTCTGAGCTTGCCCGCACCCGCCAGCGCGCTGCCGAGCGGAATCTGCCTATTTCCATCTATACGGCGCAGTTATTCGCGACCGGCAATGATGCCGACAACCGTGCCGCCGTGGCGGCGGTGCCGACCGATGCGTTGGACCTGGTCGGCATCGCCATTCACGCCGACCGCAAGGAGGTCGACAAGGTGGTGAAGGGATTGAAGCTCCACGGCGCTTGATTGGGCCGGAGCCGGGAGCCGATGGTGGTGGCTGTTATTCCGCCGCCTGGGGAACAACCAGGGGTAGTTCCGCCTGGGGCCGCCCGTGGGGGGTCTTCCACAATTTGGCAAGCTCGACAGCGGACATCGGCTTGCCGAAGAGATAGCCCTGCGCCTGGTCGCAATTCTCGCGGCCGAGTGCCGCCAGTTGGCTCGGCTTCTCGACACCCTCTGCCGTCACGGTGATGCGCAGCGAGCGGCCGAGCGCGATGACGGCGCGGACGATCGCCATCGAATCCGCATTCTGCTCCATCGCCCAAATGAACGAGCGGTCGATCTTGATCTTGTCGAAGGGAAAGCGCTGCAGATAGCTCAGCGAAGAAAAGCCCGTGCCGAAATCGTCGAGCGAGATGTGGATGCCGGCGGCCTTCAACTCACGCAGAATGGCGAGGGTCCGGTCCGTATCCTCGATCAGGACGCCTTCGGTGATTTCAAGCTCCAGACGCTGGGGATCGAGACCGGTCTCGGCAATGATCGAGAGGATGCGCTGCGCCAGATCGGGCTGGCGGAATTGGATCGGCGACAGATTGACGGCGACGATCTTGTCCGCGGGCCAAGTTGCCGCTTCGCTACACGCAGTCTTCAACACCCATTCGCCAAGCTGCTTGATGAGGCCGCATTCTTCGGCAAGCGGGATGAATTCGGCGGGCGAGATCGCACCGCGTTCAGGATGCGCCCAGCGCAGCAATGCCTCGCAGCCGAGCACCGAACTGTCACGGCAATCGACCAGCGGCTGATAGTGGAGTTCCAACTGGTTCTCGTTCAGCGCCTGGCGCAGATCATGCTCCAATCGCCGGCGTTCCTGCAGTCGCAGATCCATTTCCGATTCGAAGAAGCGGTAGGCATTGCCCCCGGCCGATTTGGCGCGGCCCAGCGCCGTGTCGGCAGCACGCAGGAGGTCGCCGCCGTTGATCCCATCATTGGGGAACAAAGCGATACCGATGCTGACGCCGATAACGATCTGATGCCCGGCGATGATGAAGGGTTCGCTCAGCGCCTTAACCAATCGGTCGGCCATGAAGGCCGGCCCATCCGGATGCGAAAGGCCTACCTGGATAAGGGCGAATTCGTCGGCACCCAGACGCGCCACCGTATCGTCCGCGCGTGTCGAATGCGTGAGGCGCAGCGCCACCTGCCGCAGCAACTCATCGGCGATTTCCGGTCCGAACGTATCGTTGACCGGCTTGAATCGATCGAGATCGAGACACAGGACGGCGACCGTGTTGCCCCCGCGCCGGGCCCGGGCCATCGCCTGGGTCAATCGGTCCCGAAACAGATTGCGGTTGGGCAGCGCCGTCAGCGCATCGTGATGCGCCATGTGCAGGATCCGCTCTTCCGCTGCCTTGCGTTCGCGAATGTCGCGGACGGCAACGACGCGGGCGTCGCCATTTTCAAAGGGCAGCGTCCGGCCCAGGACTTCGACCGGGATGGGGCTGCCGTCGGCATGGAGCAAATCCAGCTCGATCGGTGCGTCAACGCCGACACGCGCGGCAGCCATCCGTTCGGCCACATGGGTCCGCAACATGACCTGGCTTTCCGGCGTGCAGAAATCGAAGACGCTTCGGCCGATCAGCATTTCCTGGGGCCAGCCGAGAATGGCACCCATCGCCGTGTTGGCATCGATGATCGTGCCGTTGCGGTGAATGATGAGCCCTTCGAAGGTAGCGTCCGCCAATTGACGGAAGCGCGCTTCACTGGCGCGCAGGCGCGCGGCGCTGGCGCGGAGCGAATCCGTCTCTGCCTGCGCCCGCCCCGTGCGCAGGATCATGCGAAAGAGCGCGATGCCGCTGCCCAGCAGAATGATGAGCACAAGCAGACCCAGGCCCACTGTGACAGGGGCCGTGGTCAACAAATCGCTCAATATGCCAGTTTGGTTCTGCATCGATGGTGCAGCCCGTTCACTCCGCTCCCGCCCCGGCAGGCCGCCAAGGCACTTCGGCCATTAATGAAGAGCGAATCTGAATCAGAGATTAATGCGCTCACACGATGTTATGTATGAGGTGGATTTTTTCCTGAGAATCACAATGGTGTGTCGATTTTAACGGCAAAACCGCGATTGCCTGGAAAGAATATATCCACATTGCACCACAGCCATCGCAATCCGCACAAATGTGAGAAAGGTTGCTGGAGCTTTCCCGACCCGCCCCGGCTCCCTTCTACCCGCCACCTATCCGACGGCCCGATTGCAGCAGGGGAAACAAGATCTCTGGCCGCTCGGGGTTCGGTGCCAGGCTACACGGCATTGCCGGAATGCCCGCAGGACCGGCATAGCCGGAAGAACTTGCTGCGGACCTTGCTGAAGCCCGTCAGCCGGTGAAGAGCTCCAACTGCCATTCCATCTCCCGCTCGGTCAGTGGGTAATCGGTACCGCCCCGCGGGTTGAGAACCTGGTGCGGCGGAATGCCGGCGATCTTCAATTGCAATTGCAGGGCCTGGCGCATGGTCAACTTGGCCTTCCAGGCCAGGGCCGTCACCGCCTTGGCGCTCATCGACGTCATGATCTTCTTGACGATGACGGCATCGAGCTTGGCATCGCGGCCGATCGCTTCCATCACCTGCTCGCGCTTGCCTCCCGAGATCGCCGCACTCATCGCCTCCTCGTCACCCGGGGGTGGCGGCGCCGGGCTGTTGGCGGCTTCCTTCTGTTTGGCCTCAGCGGCCAGGCGTTTCTTCACGGCCTTCGCTACGGCCTTGGCCGTCGCCTTGTCGAGATCGGGACGGGAGGTCAGCAGATCGAACAGCGAGGACGAGACGAATTCCGCCAGCCGCTTTACCGCATTCATCGGCAACAGCGGCCGTTTCGCCAGCGGTTCGTGCCATTCTTCGATGGCCGGCGCCTTGTCGAGGATGAGGTCCAGCGTTTCCTCGCGGATCTGGGCGGAACGGTTGTTGAGGAGATCGGTGATCGTATCCGTCTCCTCCGGCACCTCGACCGAGGCCGCGACGATGGCGTCGGCCAGCCGTTCGCCGACACGACGGCGCTTGGCGATGGCGGTAAGTGCACCACGGATTGGCCCGGCGCTGATGATCTCCATGAGATCGTCGTCGGTGAGGATCGGCGAATATTGCAGCACCGGCCCCGCGACCTTGATTTCAAGGTCCCGGGCCAGTTCCTGGATGATATGGGCCGGTGCGTCAGTGAGGTCCTTCAGGGCTTCGGCAACGATGCGCCGGACCTTCATGGCCTGGTCGCGCGCCAGCGTCTCCAGCACCTCGATGGTGAGATCGCGGATCTGCGCCCGCGCCTCCAGCGACAATTGCGGCGCCAGACGGCCGATCTTTTGCGCCAGCAATTCGCGCACACCCTGATCGCTGTCCTTGGCCAGCAGCAGATCGGCCTGGCGCGGCGTCGATTCATTGCCGGCGATGGCACGCCGCACATCGGCCGATTTGTCCTCGGCCAGGAAATAAAGGATCTCCGGCCGTATATCCTGGCGCCCGGCCAGCGCCCGCCGCTGCGAATCGCTGCCGGCTGCCGCCAGCCTCTTTGCCTCTTCGTATTCCATGCCCCTAACCCGAAAGCCCCTAATCCACCACCACGTAACTACCCTTGCCGCCATGCTTGATCCGGTACATGGCCTCGTCGGCCCGCGCCATCAGCACATCGAGCGAGTCGCCCTCGCGCAACAGCGCGATGCCGATCGAAAAGCCCAGCGGCTTGTCGCTGCCCGGCGCAAAACGTTGCAGCGATTTGGCGTCTGTCTGCAAGGCCACAGCCCGCGCCACAACTTCGTCGCGGTCGATCCCATCCATCCAGGCCACGAACTCGTCACCGCCCAAGCGCCCGATCGGATCGCGCGCCCGCAATTGATGCCGCAGAATGTCGGCGGTCGCCACCAAGGCGGCATCGCCTTGGGCATGACCGAACCGGTCGTTGATCTGCTTGAAATTGTCGAGATCGACATAGATGAGAGCGCCACCATGATGCTCAAGCCGGGCGCGATCGACGACGCGCGCCAGCGTCGTCTCGAATCCGCGGCGGTTGAGAAGGCCTGTCAGGGCGTCGGTCGTGGAAAGCTGTTTCAGCTGTTCCTGGCCCTTCAACTGCTCGATGAGCACAGCGAGCTGTTCGGCCAACTCGCCGAGAAGGAAGAGATCGTCGGCCAGCCAATCGCCCCGCGCCGCATCGCGCCACAGGATGAGGAGGCCCACACGCCGTGCATCGTGTCGGCAGATGAAGGCAAGCCCCAGGCGTTCACCATCCTGCCCAAGGGCCACCCCTTCCGGTGCCGCAAGGGCCGCCGCGATGAGATCTGGATCGGCGGCACTCGCATCGCCGCCAAGGGGTTGGATGGCGTCCTCGGGACCGAAGCGCGCGACCCGGCCCTGATCGGCACCCACGGCCTGGATTGCGGTGGTAAGTGCCATGGCGATCGCCTCGGCGGGATCGATCGATCGGCGCAGGGAGCGCAGCAGATGGACCACCAACCGTTCGCGGTGCCGTGCCTCGGCCAGTTCCGTCTCGCGGGCCTTTTGGGCGGTGATGTCGCGCGCCAGGCCACGCGCCCCGCGGAACGGCCCGTGGGCGGTGAGCGGCTGCCCTTGGACCAGCAGGCACAAGGGTCGCTGATCGGCGCCGCGCATCCAGATTTCGGTCCCACCGTGGGGACCGCTGCCGTCGAAGGCGCGGGCGGCATCGTCGGCGATGGCGAATTCCTGCGGCCGGCGGCCGATGAGATCGCCGGGGGGATGCCCCAGCGCCAGCGGTCCGGACACGAAGCTGAAGGCCCCGTCCGCATCCAATTCCCAGGTGAAATCGGCGGCGGCGTCGATCAATTCCTTGAAGCGCTGGCGTGAATCGATGAGGGCGCTGCGCAAGGCCCGCTCCAGGCTGATATCCCGGCCCAGGATGAGGATGCCGCTCTCGCCCGCCCCGGCGCAGGGCAGGAGGCTGAGGTCCAGCATCTGGCTCTTCCCATCCGCCCCCACCGCTTCAAGGGCCGCCAGTCGTGCCGGCGCGCCTTCTGCGACCGTGCGGATTGCCGCGGCGAGTTCGGCAGGCGCTGTCGCCAAAACCGATACCAATCCCGCTGCTGCCGCATTGGCAGCGCGGATATTCCCCTTGCCGTCCAGGAGGACCGCCGGGTTGCGATCAGCCGCGAACGGCCCGCCCTGCTCGAACAGCGAAGCGGCGGCGGCGATGGATTTCGGCAATGAGGGCAGATCGGTCTGTTGCTCAACCATGATGGCGGAGAGATTGCCGCCCACACGATTAATAGGGTGTTAAGCTACCCGCTTCTGCTTGCCCGTGCGCGCCTGAGGCCATAAGGTCCGGGCGACCGGCAAACGGGGCCGGCAGAGCACCGGATGGTCGAAGGGCGACATGTCGTTACAGGGGACAAAAGCGGTCGGTACCTGGATTTTCGACCTCGACAACACGCTATATCCTGCGTCCTGCCGCCTGTTCGACCAGGTTCAGGTCCGCATCCGGCAATATATCCAGGACAATCTGGGGCTGACCGAACCGGAGGCCCTGGCCCTGCAAAAGCGCTATTTCCAGGAACACATGACGACGCTCCGCGGCCTCATCGTCAATGACGGGATCGACCCGCACCATTTCCTGGATTTCGTCCACGACATCGATCTTTCCGGGCTCGATGCCAATCCGGCGCTCGATGCCGCCATCGCCGCCTTGCCGGGACGCAAGGTGATCTTCACCAACGGTTCGGTGCCGCATGCCGAGCGCGTCATGAAGAAGGTCGGCATCGGCCGCCATTTCGAAGCGATTTTCGACATCGTCGCCTCGGATTTTGTCCCGAAGCCGGATATCGGCGTCTACCGGCGCCTGTGCGAGACCCAACGGATCGATGCCGCCGCCGCCGTCATGATCGACGACATGCCACGGAACCTGGCGCCGGCCCATGAACTCGGCATGACCACCGTCCTGGTCAAGACCGATGACGAGTGGGCTGGACCGGCTGGTGATCCCACCTTTATCCATCACGTGACCGAGGATCTGGCGGGCTTTCTCGCCCCCTTCGGCACAGCGACCGCCAAGAAGGGGAATATTCAATGAGCAATATCGCCAACGTCATCGACGCCGCCTGGGAAAAGCGCGCGGAAGTCAGCGCCGCCACCAAGGGCGAAGTGCGCGATGCCGTCAATGAGGCCCTGGCCGACCTCGATTCCGGCAAGCGCCGTGTCGCCGAAAAGATCGACGGCAAGTGGCAGACCAACCAGTGGCTCAAGAAGGCCGTGCTCCTCTCCTTCCGCCTGAACGATTCCTATCTCGTCCCCGGCGGCGGTGATTTCCCGGGCGGCGATGCCGCCTGGTTCGACAAGGTCCCCTCGAAATTCGCCGGCTGGGACGAGGCGCGCTTCAAGGCGGCCGGCTTCCGCGCCGTGCCGGGCGCCGTCGTGCGTCAGAGCGCCTATGTGGCCCCCAGCGTCGTCGTGATGCCGAGCTTCATCAATGTCGGCGCCTATGTGGACAGCGGCACCATGGTCGATACCTGGGTGACGGTGGGCTCCTGCGCGCAGGTCGGGAAGAACTGCCATATCTCGGGCGGCGTTGGCCTTGGCGGCGTGCTGGAGCCCCTGCAGGCCGGCCCCGTCATCATTGAGGATGATTGCTTCGTCGGCGCCCGCTCGGAAGTGGTCGAAGGCGTCGTCGTGGAAACAGGCTCGGTCATCTCGATGGGTGTCTTCATCGGCGCCTCCACCAAGATCATCGATCGGACAACCGGCGAAGTGCATTACGGCCGGGTCCCCGCCTACTCCGTCGTGGTGCCGGGCTCGCTCCCGGGCAAGCCGCTCCCCGACGGGACACCCGGCCCCAGCCTCTATTGCGCGGTGATCATCAAGCGCGTCGATGAAAAGACCCGCTCGAAGACCTCGATCAACGACCTCTTGCGGGACTGAACGATCGTGGATCCCGTCAAGCTCGCGCAGGACCTCATCCGCCGTCCCTCGGTAACGCCCCGGGACGAAGGCGCCATCGGCGTGCTGGAAGAGGCGCTGAAGAGTGCCGGGTTCACCAATCATCGCCTCGCCTTCGCCGCTCCCGGCACGGCGGAGATCCAGAATCTCTACGCCGTGCGGAACGGCGACCGGCCGGGCCGCAACATCTGCTTTGCCGGCCATACCGATGTCGTGCCGGTGGGCCGGCCGGAAAGCTGGCAGGTCGATCCCTTCGCTGCCGCCATCACGGACGGCAAGCTTTACGGCCGCGGTGCCGCCGACATGAAAAGCGCCATCGCCGCCTTCGCGGCGGCGGCGGCGCGCTTCACCGCCAAGCGGCAGGGCAAGTTCGCCGGCGCCATCTCGCTTCTCATCACCGGGGACGAGGAAGGCCCGGCGGTCAACGGCACCAAGCCGGTGCTGGACTGGCTGGCCGAGAAGGGCGAGAAGCTCGATGCTTGCATCGTCGGCGAACCGACCAATCCGACGCGGCTTGGCGAAATGGCAAAGATCGGCCGGCGCGGCTCCTTCACCGGACGCCTCACCGTGCACGGCATCCAGGGCCATACCGCCTATCCGCATCTCGCTGACAACCCGATCCATCGCCTCAGCGCAATGATCGCGGCCCTGACCGAACCGCTCGACGATGGCTCGGCGCACTTCCCGGCGACGACCCTGCAATTCGCCACGGTCGATGTCGGCAACCCGGCCAACAATGTCATTCCAGCCGAAGCCAAGGCCGTCTTCAATTCGCGCTTCAACGATCTCCACACCGCCAAGAGTCTCGAAGCGGAAATCCGCCGTCGTCTCGATACGGTCGGTGGCCGCTACGATCTTGTCTGCGAATGCTCGGGCGAATCTTTCCTGACGCCGCCGGGGCCCCTTTCCGAACTTCTCGTGGGGGCGGTCCAGGCGGAGACGGGCCTCACCCCCGAACTCTCCACCACCGGCGGCACCTCGGACGCGCGTTTCATCAAGAATTACTGCCCGGTGATCGAGTTCGGCCTGGCCGGTGCCACCATGCACAAGGTGGATGAGCATGTGCCGGTCGCCGATATCGAAGCCCTGAGCCGCATCTACGAACGCGTCCTTGACGCTTTTTTTGATGCTTAGCGGGGGCGAAATCCGCGCGGCTTTCACCGGCCTGGCCCTGCTGCTGCGCTTCGATGCGCATTTCGTCAATTGGTTTGACCGGTCGGCTGCAGGTGCGCGGCGCTCGTTCCGACTGATGCTGCCGCTCCTCCCCATCACGCTCGTCCGCATCTTCATGTGGTATGACGCCGACCCCAGCACCAGCGCGTTCGAGGTCGGCATCAGCATCGCGACCTTCTATGTGTTGAGCAGGATCAGCTTCCCCCTGCTCCTCATCGTCATCGGGCGCGCGCTGGAGCGGGAAGGACAGGCGATCGCCGCCCTCAGTTCCTACAACTGGTTCGGCTTCTCGCTGTCGGTGCTGGGCTTCGTCGTCGGCCTCTTCGGCCTTTTCGGGCCGCTCGCCGGTCCGGCCGATATCGCGATCACCGTCATCATCATCGTCTCGCTCGTCTACGAGGCGTTCCTGCTCAATACCGCGCTCGGTATCGGCTATTTCGGTGCCGGCCTGCTGGCGGTCGTCGACTACATCATTGGGCAGAGCCTGTTCATCGCCCTGCTGATCTATCCTGCCATCATCGTGCCGCAGGCCATCTGACGGGCGGCGCGTCAGCAATCGTGCGGCAGGGTGAGGCTCTGGCTCTTCATGTCGATGCCGAAGCTGCATTCGAACGGGCTTTCCGCCGGCGAGCCGTCGCCGTTGGCGCCGTAGCAGACGATGCCGTTGCCGAATTTGGAAAGGCGCCCAACGCACTCATCCTCGACCGGTTCCATCGGGAAGGCGTTCCACATTTTCTCGGCCGCCTTGCCGGTGACGAAGAAGACGGCGATATCCTTGGGCGCCCCTTCGGCAGCATCGAGCGGCGCCAGCATGTCGAATTCGCCTTCGAGCGGCAGGCTGGACTGCTCCTGGGCCACCGCCGGCACATGGTCGAAGGGACCGAAGAAAGCAACGCCGGCGGCCAGCGCCGCGACGACGCCCAGATAGAGCGCGCATTGCTTGCCGACATTCATCACCGGCTCCATGCGGTTTGCGGCAGGATTCTGATCGGGGCTGGTCGACATCAATTGGCCTGCTTGTTCTGTTTCTGGATCTTGCGCCACTTGGCGACATTCTTGTTGTGGCCGTCGAGCGTCTCGGCAAAGGCATGCCCGCCGGTCCCGTCGGCCACGAAATAGAGGTCCTTGGTCTTGGCCGGGTGCAGCACGGCTTTGAGGGCCGCCTCGCCCGGATTGGCGATCGGCGCGGGCGGCAGGCCGGCGACGACATAGGTGTTGTAGGGGCTTTCGAGCTTCAGATCCGCATAGGTGAGGTCGCGCCCGAGCGGCGCCTTGCCCAAGGTCACGGCATAAATGACGGTGGGGTCGGATTGCAGCGACATGCCTTTCTTGAGGCGATTGTGGAAGACGGCAGCGACGCGCGCGCGCTCGTCCTTGAGGCCGGTTTCTTTCTCGACGATCGAGGCGAGAATCACGGCATCTTCTGGCGTCTCCAGGCCGATCTCGGTATCGCGCTTGGCCCAGAGGTTCGCCAGCGTCTCGACCATGTTGGCCTTCATGCGCTCGACCAGCGCCCCGCGACTGTCGCCGCGCACGAAGAAATAGGTTTCCGGCAACAGCGTGCCTTCCGCCGGCGGCGGCGGCAGCGGCCCGTCGAGCAGCGGCGATTGCTGGAGCACGTCGAAGATTTCGCGCACCGTCCAGCCTTCGGCAAAGGTGATGCGGTGCAGCACCGACTTTCCTTCGATCAGCACCTGCATGGCGCCGCGCGGGGAAGCCGCGGTCGGAAAGCGGAACTCGCCGGCATGCAGCGGCTGGTCGTCCGAGAAGAATTTGACGCCGATCTTGAAGACCAGCGGGTTGTCGATGACGCCTTCCTTGACCAGCAGGTCGGCGATGGCGCCAACGCCGCTCCCTTTCGGGATCACCAGCACCTTTTCGTCACGCAATGGCCCATTGCCGTTGAAGCTGTTCCAGAACCAGGCGGTGGCGCCACCGCCCACCAGCAGGATGAGGAACAGCACGCCGCCGACGATCTCAGCCAGCGTCTTGCCGCTCAAGGTCATGACAGCACCGAGACGAGGATGATGATCAGCGCCACCATCGGTGCCAGCATGGGAAGGTGCGTCGACATAGGGGGGCGACCGGCCGGTCCGCGACCCGCGCCCGCCTCAGTTCACGCCCGTGAAGATGACGCTGGCATTGGTGCCGCCAAAGCCGAACGAGTTCGACAAAGCGGTGCGGATCTTGCGCTGGCGTGCCTGCTTGGGCGCCAGATCGATATCGCAGCCTTCCGACGGGTTGTTGAGGTTGAGCGTCGGCGGCGCCACCTGATCGCGGATGGAGAGGACCGAGAAGATCCCCTCGACCGCACCGGCCGCACCCAGCAAATGGCCGGTCGCCGACTTGGTCGACGACATGGTGAGCTTGTAGGCCGCATCGCCGAAGAGGCGCTTCACCGCACCCAGCTCGATCTCGTCGCCCAAGGGCGTCGAGGTGCCGTGCGCGTTGATATAGTCGATGTCTTCCGGGTTCATCTTGGCGCGCTTCAGCGCGGCCTGCATGGCGCGGAAGCCGCCATTACCGTCTTCCGACGGCGCCGTGATGTGATAGGCGTCGCCCGAAAGGCCATAGCCCACCACTTCGGCATAGATCTTGGCGCCGCGCTTCTTGGCGTGCTCGTATTCTTCCAGCACCATCATGCCGGCGCCTTCGCCCATGACGAAGCCGTCGCGATCCTTGTCCCAGGGGCGCGAGGCCTCGGTCGGCGTGTCATTGAACGAGGTCGACATGGCGCGCGCCGCGCAGAAGCCGGCATAGCCGATGCGCCCGATCGTGGCTTCGGCACCGCCCGCCACCATCACATCGGCATCGTCGAGCGCGATCATGCGCGCCGCGTCGCCAATGGCATGGGTGCCGGTGGCGCAGGCGGTGACGACGGAATGATTGGGGCCACGGAAACCGTATTTGATCGAGACGTGGCCTGAGACCAGGTTGATGAGGCACGAGGGCACGAAGAAGGGCGAGACGCGGCGCGGGCCCTTTTCCTTGAGGATGAGCGCCGTGTCGTAGATGCCATTGAGGCCACCGATGCCGGAACCGATGAGGACACCGGTACGATCGAGCGATTCCTGGTCAGTGGGCGCCCAGCCGCTGTCCGCGACCGCTTCGGTCGCCGCGGCGATGCCCATGACGATGAAGGGCTCCATCTTCTTCTGGTCCTTCGACGACACATATTCGTCCGGGTTGTAATTGCCCGAAGCCTTGTCGCCGAGCGGCACCTGGCCGCCGATCTTGCAGGGGAGGTCGGAAACATCGAAGGCCTGGATGCCGCTGATGCCGGATTCGGCATTCAGCAGCCGTTTCCAGACATGATCCACACCCACACCCAGGGGCGACACGATACCCATACCGGTGACGACCACGCGACGCATGATGTCCTCGCTCACTCTCTTCCAGTTACTTTATTGCCACCGGCCGGCGCGATGACGCCCAAAACCCGGCGGCCCACAAATCGTTTGGGCCCCGAAACCGGGGCCCGCACGGAAATTCCTGCACTTCCCGGCCGAAGAATCCGATCACGTTGCGGATCGAGCCCATCGGCCGGCAAGGGATATCAGGCAGACTTCGACTTGATGTAGTCGATGGCGTCCTTCACGGTCAGGATCTTCTCGGCCGCATCGTCCGGAATCTCGCAACCGAATTCTTCTTCGAACGCCATCACGAGTTCGACGGTATCAAGGCTGTCCGCGCCCAGATCGTCGATGAAGTTGGCACCTTCCGTGACCTTGGCTTCTTCAACGCCCAGGTGCTCAATGACGATCTTCTTCACGCGCTCAGCAACGTCGCTCATCTCATGTCTTCCCTTGTTTGAGCCGGCCCTTAATCCAGGCCGACGGTCCTTGCGATTGTTAACCGAATTTGCCACCCGAATATTGGTTCCGTCCCACTATTTCGGATGAATCAGAGGCTGTTGTCAGGCGGTCACTTAACACAACTCAGCCAGCCTTGACCAGTAGCCCCGGCACGACCCTGCCGGATCGCGTAAAAATGTAATCAGATCATAGCCATACCGCCATTCACATGGAGCGTCTGGCCCGTGACGTAGGCGGCTTCGTCGCTGGCCAAATAGACCACGGCGGCAGCGATCTCGCCCGACTGGCCCAGACGACCGGCGGGAACCTTGGGCAGGATCACGTTGCGCTGCTCGTCGGTCAAGGCATCCGTCATCGCCGTTTCGATGAAACCGGGGGCCACGCAATTGACCGTGATCGCGCGCGATGCCAGTTCCTGCGCCAGCGCCTTCGACATGCCGATCATGCCGGCCTTGGCGGCGGCGTAATTGGCTTGGCCGGGATTGCCGGTAACGCCGACGATCGAAGTGATGCCGATGATGCGGCCGAAGCGGCGCTTCATCATCCCGCGCATGGCGGCACGGGCCAGGCGGAAACCGGCCGTCAGATTGACGTCGATCACCTTCTGCCACTCTTCGTCCTTCATGCGCATGGCGATGTTGTCGCGCGTCAGGCCCGCATTGTTGACCAGGATGTCGACCTTGCCCATCGCACCTTCCGCATCCTTCATCAGCGCGTCGGTCGCGGCCGGATCGCCAAGGTCGGCGACGAAGACATGAACCCGGTCCTTGAGCTCGGCAGCGAGGGTGTCGAGCGCCTCGCGCCGCGTGCCGGTGAGGCCCACGGTTGCACCCTGCGCGTGCAGCGCCTTGGCGATGGCGCCGCCGATGCCGCCAGAGGCACCCGTGACGAGCGCGGTCTTGCCGGTTAAGTCGAACATCATGGCTTTCTGTTCCTTCAGACGAGAATCTTGAGGGCGGCTTCGATATCGGCCGGCTGGCCCACCGATTGGGCCTCGATTTCCTTGTCGATGCGCTTCACCAGGCCGGAAAGAACCTTGCCGGCGCCCAGTTCGAAGACATGGCTCACGTTGAGACTCTTCATCGTCTGGACACTTTCGCGCCAGCGCACCGTGCCGGTCACCTGCTCGACCAGCAGCTTCCTGATCGTGGCGGGATCGGAAACAGGCTGCGCCGTCACATTGGCGATGACGGGGACGACCGGCATCTTGATGTCGGTCTTGGCGAGTGCTTCCGCCATTGCATCCGCCGCAGGCTGCATCAGCGGGCAATGGAAGGGGGCGGAGACCGGCAGCATCACCGACCGCTTGGCGCCGGCTTCAAGCGCCAGGGCGCCCGCGCGCTCGACCGCCGCCTTGGCGCCGGAGACGACGACTTGCGAGGGATCATTGTCATTGGCGACGGCGCAGACCAGCTTGGTTTCCTCGGCTGCTTGGCTCGCCACCTTCTGCGCGCGTTCGAGATCGAAATTGAGGAGCGCCGCCATGGCACCCTCGCCCACCGGCACGGCCTTTTGCATCGCCTGCCCGCGCAGCTTCAGAAGGCGCGCGGTATCGGCCAGAGAGAATGCACCGGCAGCGGCCAGCGCCGAATATTCACCCAGGGAGTGACCGGCCACGAAATTGGCCTTGTCGGCCAGGCGGAACTTCCCTTCCGCTTCCAGCACCTTGAGGACGGCGATGGAAACCGCCATCAGGGCCGGCTGGGCATTCTCGGTCAGGGTCAGATCGCCTTCCGGCCCCTCGAACATCAGCTGCGAGAGCTTCTGCCCCAGCGCGTCATCGACTTCCTCGAACACGTGGCGGGCCGGACCGAACGCCTCAGCCAGGGCCTTGCCCATGCCGACGGCCTGCGAACCCTGGCCGGGGAAAACGAAAGCGCGCATCGAAAAACCTCCCGATATTGGCATGCCCATAACCTGCCCGGGGGGCTTAGACCCCAGATGGCGCCGCCAAGTCAAGGGCGGGCAGGATGCCGTGATTGGCGCCGCAAATCATGAAATTAACATCTTCTATTGGCCCTTTTTGGTCCATTCTCCTAGCTGTGAGCGACCCGTTTTCGCCCCCTTTCCCCATCCGCAACCCGGGAGACCGATATGGAAATGAGCCGCCCCCCACTGCCCCCCTTCACCGCCGAGACCGCCGCCCAGAAGGCGCGCATGGCCGAGGATGCCTGGAACAGCCGCGATCCCGAACGCGTCTCGCTCGCCTACACACCGGACAGCCAATGGCGCAACCGGGCCGAATTCCCGAGGGGCCGGGCCGAGATCGCTGCCTTTCTCACCCGCAAATGGGCGCGTGAGCTTGAGTACCGCCTGATCAAGGAAGTTTGGGCCTTTACCGGCAACCGCATCGCCGTGCGCTTTGCCTATGAATGGCACGACGATTCCGGCCAATGGTACCGTTCCTATGGCAACGAGAATTGGGAATTCGACGAGAACGGCCTGATGGCCCAGCGCCATGCCAGCATCAACGACAAGCCGATCGCGGCCGCCGAGCGGAAATTTCACTGGCCATTGGGCCGTCGGCCGGACGATCATCCGGGCTTGAGCGCGCTGGGCCTCTGACGGCTGGGCCCTTCGCGAAGCACCTCAAGCGGAGGGTAGGATGCAGAAGGGCAGTTGCCATTGCGGCCAGATCCGGTTCGAAGTCGAAGGAACCTATGGCGACGTCATCGAATGCAACTGCTCGCACTGCCAGCGGAAAGGCTATCTGCTGTGGTTCGTGCCGCGTGAAAACCTGCGCCTGGCCTCGCCGGAACTTCGCACCACGATCTACCAGTTCAACAAGCATGTGATCGACCATCATTTCTGCCCCACCTGCGGCTGCGCGCCCTTCGGTTTCGGCAAGGGACCGGATGGGGCGGCGATGGCGGCGATCAATGTGCGCTGCCTCGACGGCATCGATCTCGGCAGCCTGAAGCGCATTCCCTATGACGGGCGCAGTGCCTGAGGGGTGTGGCAACCTTGACCCTGGCCTTTTGCGGACGACCTGGTTGATTCTGAGAGAATGACGGATCGCACCAGGGATATCGGCGGCATCGGCAGCTGGCGGCTGGGCCTGTCCTGGCTGTCTGGCCTGTTCATCCTGGCCGCCGTGGTGCTGGTGGCGACCCGCTTCACCGAGCTTGAACATTTCGCAGCACTCTTGCGCGAGGCCCAGCCGGTCTGGCTCCTCCTCGCCTTCGTCCTGCAATGCCTCACCTATTTTTCGGCCGCCGCCGTCTGGCACGGGGCGCTCCGCGACATGGGAAGCGGGCGGCGCTTCTGGTCGCTGGTGCCCCTCGGTCTTGCCAAGCTCTTCACCGACCAGGCGTTGCCCACCGGCGGCATCGGCGGCACGCTGCTAGTGGTGAGTGCCCTTGAAAAACGCGGCATCGCCAGCGGCATCGCGATGGCGGCGCTCCTCATCGGCATGGTCTCCTTCTATATCGCTTATGTCCTGGCCGTTCTGGCGGCGCTCTTCCTCCTTTATCGCGGCGGCTGGCTTGATGCCCTGATGGTGGGTGCCGCCGCCATCTTTCTCGCCGTCGCAATCGCCATTCCCGTCATCGTCCTGCTGCTGCGGCGCTGGTCGACGCGCAATCATCTGAAATCAGCCGACAGCGGCTTGGCGCGCGGCCTCTACCGGGTGCCGGGCGTTGCGACCCTGCTGCAGGCGCTGGCCGACGCGCCGGCCAATCTCATGCGCCGCCCCTTGCCCTTCATCCGCGCAAGCCTGTTCCAGGCCAGCGTCTTCCTGCTCGATGCCGCCACCTTGTGGGCGATGCTGCAGGCGGTGGGAACGCCGGTACCGGCCACCATCGCTTTCGCGGCGTTCATGATGGCCTCGCTTGCCGCCACCATCGGCCCGATGCCGCTGGGCCTCGGCACGTTCGAGGCGGTCAGCGTCACCATGCTGCACCTCCAGGGGATCTCGGTCGAAGCGGCCCTCACCGCGACGCTGCTCTTGCGCGGTTTCACCTTCTGGCTGCCGATGCTGCCCGGCCTCATCATCGCGCGGCGTGAATTGCGCCGCCGCCCCACCCATAAGAAGAAAGCACGCGCATGAGTGAGAAGGCATTTTGGACCCTGGCGCAGGATGCCGCCTTTGCCGCGCTGGGCTCGCAAGCGACCGGTCTTTCAACCGACGAAGCAAAAGTGCGGCGGCGGCGGATCGGCCCCAATTCGGTCGAAAGCGCCACCCGGATCGGCCCCTTGCAGCTGTTCCTGCGCCAGATCGCGAGCCCGCTCGTCATCATCCTGCTGTTTGGGGCCGGCGTCTCGGCGCTCCTCCGGGATTTCGTCGATGCGGGGATCATCCTCGCCATCGTGCTCGTCAGCACGCTGCTCGGCTTCTATCAGGAGTATCGCGCGGGGGCTGCGGTCGAGGAATTGAAGCGCCATCTCGCCCTGAAGGCCAAGGTGTGGCGCGACGGGGTGCCGGTCCCATTGCCGGCCAGCGACATCGTCCCCGGCGACATCATCGAGCTTTCCGCCGGCAATCTCATCCCCGCCGACGGCCTCATTCTCGCCGCCAATGATTTCATGGTGAGCGAGGCGAGCCTCACCGGCGAATCCTTCCCCGTCGAGAAGCGGCCGGGGCAAGCCGCCGAAACGGCCGCCCTTTCCGAACGCAACAACGCGGTCTTCCTCGGCACCTCGGTCCGCAGCGGCACCGCCCGCGTGCTGGTCGCCGAAACCGGGAGCCGCACCGCCTTCGGCGCCATCGCCGGGCGCTTGAAGGCGCGGGCGCCGGAAACCGAGTTCCAGCGCGGCATCCGCCAGTTCGGTTATCTGCTTATCCGCGTGATGATCGTCATCGTGCTCTTCGTCCTCACCGTCAATCTGCTGCTCGGCCGCCCGATCGTCGAATCGCTGCTCTTTGCCGTGGCGCTCGCCGTGGGCCTTTCGCCGGAACTCCTCCCCGCCATCGTCAGCGTGACCCTCTCGCGCGGCGCCCGCCTGATGGCGCGCCAAGGCGTCATCGTCCGCCGGCTGGAGGCGATCGAAAATCTGGGCAGCATGGACGTGCTCTGCACCGACAAGACCGGGACGCTCACCGCCGGCATCGTCACCCTCGACGCAGCGGTCGATCCCACCGGGCAACCGTCGGCCGCGATGCTGCAGGCCGCCTATCTCAATGCGGCCCTCGAAACCGGCATCGAGAACGCGCTCGACGGGGCCATCATGGCAGCGGGCGAGAAAGCGGGCCTTGCCGCCAATGCGCAGAAGATCGACGAGATCCCCTACGATTTCATCCGCAAGCGCCTCACCATCGTCGTCAAGGGCGACGCCGGGCGCCATCGCATCATCACCAAGGGTGCCTTCGCCCAGATCCTCGAAGTCTGCACCGCGATCGACCTGCCGGAGGGCCGCGTCGCACTCGACGAGACGCACCGTCAGTCGCTCGAAGCCTATTTCGCGGCGAAGAGCCAGGAAGGTTTCCGCGTCCTCGCCCTCTCCCAGCGCGATGTGGATGCCAAGATGGGCTATGACCATGCGGACGAGGCTGACATGGTCTTTGCGGGCTTCCTCCTGTTCTTCGATCCGGCCAAGCCCGATGCGGCGGCAACACTCACCGAACTTGCCCGCCTCGGCATCCGCACCAAGATCATCAGCGGCGACAATCGCTATGTGACCGCGCATCTTGCCGCCAGCGTGGGCCTCCGGCCCGAGGCAATCCTGACCGGGCCGGATATCGCCGACATGCGCGAGGAAGCGCTCTTCCACCTTGCCCCGCAGACGGACCTTTTCGTCGAGGTCGACCCGCAGCAGAAGGAACGCATCGTCCGCGCCCTGCAGAAAAGCGGGCATGCGGTGGGCTATCTGGGCGACGGCATCAACGATGCGCCGGCGCTGCATGCGGCCGATGTCGGCATCTCGGTCCACGAGGCGGTCGATGTGGCGCGCGAGAGTGCCGACATCATTCTCCTCGAACGCGATCTCGGCGTCTTGAAGCGCGGTGTCGAGAACGGTCGCCGCGCCTTTGCCAACACGCTGAAATATATCTCGATCACGACCAGCGCCAATTTCGGCAACATGATCAGCATGGCGGTGGCGACACCGCTTCTCCCCTTCCTGCCATTGGCCGCCAAGCAGATCCTGCTCAACAATTTCCTCTCCGACCTGCCGTCGCTCGCCATCGCCACCGACAATGTCGACGCCCAGCATATGGAGAAGGCGCAGCGCTGGCGGATCGCCGATGTGCAGCGTTTCATGGTGGCCTTCGGCCTCATCAGCTCGGTCTTCGACCTCATCACCTTTGCCGTGCTGATCTGGGGCCTCAAAGCGAACGAGCCGCTTTTCCAGACGGTCTGGTTCGCCATCTCGCTTCTGACCGAACTCGCCGTCGTGCTGGTGCTCCGCACCAGGGGGCCGGCCTGGGCGAGCCGCCCCTCCGCCCTCCTCTTCTGGATGACGTTGGCGGTCTCCGGATTGGCCCTTTTTTCGCCCTTCCTGGGTCCCGTTTCGACCCTTTTCGGCTTCGTCCCGCCGAGCCTGGGCGAACTCGCCTTCATCCTGGCCGTCGTGGCGGCCTATGTGGGGGCGACCGAGATCGCCAAGCGCTGGGTATTCAGGCCTAGGGTTTGAGGGCCCCCAACTTGCAATTCCCGTGGGCCTGTGTATAACCCGCCGGTCCATAGCCCTGCCGACCCTTCGCCTCCCCTTGGGGAGCCACCCGCTGACGGTGTGAGAGGATCGGCTAGGCCCGTGAAATGATTGGGTTTTCCAACCATCTCAGCTGATGCGTTGCCGATCCCCGGCAGACCAGCAGCGGGCCAGCAAGAGCCAAAGGGAGTGTCTTAATGCCGTTCTACGAGAACGTCTTTATTGCGCGCCAGGACGTCACTGCCCAGCAGGTCGACGCCTTGGCCGAACTCTTCACCGGCATCGTGACCGCGCAAGGCGGCCAGGTGCTGAAGAAGGAATATTGGGGCCTCAAGGGTCTCAGCTACCGCATCAACAAGAACCGCAAGGGCCACTATGTTCTCCTGAACATCGAAGCCCCGGCCGGTGCCATCGCCGAAGTGGAGCGCAACATGCGCATCCATGAAGACGTGCTGCGTTACCTCACCGTCCGCGTCGACGAACTGGAAGCCGGCCCCAGCGCCATGCTGCAGTCCAAGGGCCGCGACCGTGAAGGCCGTGGCGAGCGCGAAGGCGGCCGTGAAGGTGGCCGCGGCTTCGGTGGCCGCGATCGTGACGACCGGCTGCGTCCGGGCCGCGATGGGGGCCGTGAAGGTGGTTTTGGCGGTCGTGACCGTGGCGAACGCCCGGCCGCTTCTGCCGAAGGTGAAGGAGACCGGGCATGAGCGAATTCGAACGTGGTCCCCGTGAGGGTGGTCGCGGCGGCGAAGGCCGTGGCGAGGGTCGGGGCGAAGGCCGTCCGGCCGGTGGCGCCGGCGGTGGCCGTCGTCCGTTCTTCCGTCGCCGCAAATCGTGCCCCTTCTCGGGCCCGAACGCGCCGAAGATCGACTACAAGGATGTGAAGCTGCTTGGCCGCTTCATCTCCGAACGCGGCAAGATCGTGCCGAGCCGCATCACCGCGGTCAGCACCAAGAAGCAGCGCGTCCTCGCCCAGGCGATCAAGCGCGCCCGCTTCCTGGGCCTGCTGCCCTACGTGTTGAAGTAAGGAGTACTTCACCATGGAAATCATTCTGCTCCAGCGCGTCGAAAAGCTTGGTCACATCGGCGATGTGGTGAATGTGAAGCCGGGCTTCGCCCGCAACTTCCTTCTGCCGCAGAAGAAGGCGCTCCGCGCCACCGAAGAGAACAAGAAGCGTTTCGAGACGCAGCGCGCCCAGATCGAAGCCAACAATCTGAAGGCCAAGGAAGAGGCCCAGAAGATCGCGACGAAGGTCGACGGTCTGAAGATCGTCCTCATCCGTCAGGCGTCGGAAACCGGCATCCTGTTCGGTTCGGTTTCGGGTCGTGATGTCGCCGAAGGCGTCACCAAGGCCGGCTTCACCGTCGACCGCCGCCAGGTGGTCCTCGACAAGCCGATCAAGACGCTGGGTCTCCACCCGGTCCGCGTCGCCCTGCACCCGGAAGTCGTCGTCTCGGTGACGGCGAACGTCGCCAAGTCGGAAGACGAAGCGGCGATCCAGGAGAAGGCCGGCGGCTTCGTCGCCAAGACCGACGATGACGAGACGCCCGATCTCGACAAGCTCCTCGCCGAGGCCGCGGAAGCGACCGACGAGGCGAAGTCGGAAGAGTAATCGCTCGACATTTTCGAGTGATCGAAGCGGCCGCCCCTCACCGGGCGGCCGTTTTGCTTTTGGAGAGATTCTTTGTGTATGTTCCTGTTTTGTTCTTGACAATTACGCAATTTATACGTTATACGTAATTCTGGTCCACGGCACTGGAGCGTCCTCATGGTACAACCGCCGCGCAACCGTCCCCTGCCCCAGCCTCTAGCGCCGCAGGTCGCGCAGGAAGAGCGCCCGGAAGAGTCGCTTGGCCGCTGGCAGGATGGAAGCTTCACCTTCGACTCACCCGCAAACGAAGCGGCGTGGCGCCAGCGCGCCTATGCGCAAGGCATTCACCCGCAGGATTGGCATCGCGGGCGCGAAATCGACGAGGATACGGCAAGGCTCGTGGAAGGTGGCATGGCCGGTGCCACGGCGCCCTTCTATCGCGGGCCGGACGGCAAGCCGCGCTTCGGCAATCAGCACACCATCGAACCACCGGCGCAGCGCGATCTACGTCAGCGCGCCTTCGCCGGCAAGACGCTGGACCAGATCGCCGCCATTCACCGCAGCACCGGCAAGCTGCCGGGCGAGGAGGAAGCCGCTGCGCTGACACCACGGAACGACAATCAATCGCCGCGCGAACAACCCAAGCCCGCCACCATCGCGTCTTATTCAGCCGCCATTCAGGAGGGCATGAGCCACGCGCGAGAGACCAAACCCATGATCCTGGCAAAGACCGCCCAGGCAACACTTCCCGGCAAGGCGCCGCTGCCTGCCAATGACGCGACACCTGAGCCGTTGCTGCCGACCGGCGACGGGCACGGCCGTATGCCCAAGGGACCGGCACTGGCATCACCGCAGCGCGACTATGCCAAGGATCCCGAGCCAGTGCCCAATGGACTTGCGATCGGTCGGCCAACTCCCGGCAAAGCAACGTGGCCGATCATCGCCCAAGACTGGGTGACGACAGACAAGGACGGTAACTCAGTACTGACCGAGAAAGCCTCGCAGGCATTGGATCGCTACAAGGAAATGATGCGCGCCGAAGCATCCAAGTACACTGCATTCACCAACGAGAAGGCAACAGGGCTCCAGGCCGATGCAGGCGCCTTCATGCGCCACTATCTGGATGGCAGCGGAGTGGCATTGGAGTTGACGCCAACGTCACAATTGCTTGACGGCACAAACGTAAAATCGGCCAGTGACGATTTGAATACTCATGTCCTCGAGTGGCTGACTAACCCCAATATGACCAAGCAAGTATCGGAGCAGCTCGTTCCGAAAATGGCCGTTCTCAAGGACGGAGAAAGCACTAAGCCGGTAACGTCGACGTGGGATGGCGCAACTGGCTATTGGGGCAATAGCTACGCCATGGCCGCTTCGCCAGCTCATTTCGCGTCTCTTGGTCACGTTCAGGTACATGGCGACGCTGTAGCGACAGTTACGAGGAAGGGAGACCGCTATTTCGCCACCGTGAAGATTACCAAACAGATGAAGGACATTTACGACTTCACTGACGATGATGGCGAAACAAGTACGAATTTCGGCATCTGGCTCAGAGGTCTTGGCAAGAATCAGGATGCGATGGCTGGACTCGACCTTGCGAAGCTCTATCTGCTGGCCGCGACTGGCCGCGCCAAACCATTTGTCATACGGTCAGCACCATGGGAAGAGGTCTTTACGTGCGAATTGGTCAAAGTAACGCCGAATCCGCGGTCCATCACAACGAAGCCATTTGCGATCCGCCCGGGCACAGGTAAATGGCAGCGCGGCTCAAGCAACAAGCAAATTGAGCGACCATGAAAGAAGTGGCAGCATTCCTGATATCATGCAGCGATGAACTCGTTGCTCTGTGGTTGGCCGATGTTCTGTTGCGTCTGCTCCTGCCGCGGCGCGCGATTGGCGGCGTCTGGACGAGCTTGCTTGAAAACGCTCTGGTCGTCATGTCGGCGGCAGGGATTGAGCGGGCGTTGCCGTCGCTGGCCTGGTCTGTCTCAGGATTGGAGATGATGCCAATCTTGGCCATGAAGGCGCTGAGCTCGGTCACGTTGACGATAATTCAAAGAAATCATACGCCGGATCGGCAGCATTCCGGCCGATTGCTGGCCGGCCGGTTGCCATTCCTGTCGCCGGCCACCCTGGCGATGATTGCACTCCGTTGTATGGCCGCCTTTTCGGCGTTGTGGCTATTGATGGCGGCGGGTACCTATGCGGCTTTCTTTGTTTTCCCGTTCGTGGTGTTGACGTCGATTGATATGGCGCTCTGGCTGACTTGCCGTTTTGGCTGGCAAGGAAACGCTTTGGCCCTGCCGCTGGAGAGTTCTTTGATCATCACGGTGCTGTTGGTGATCGTTGCCGCAAGCATCGGACAGGGCCCAGCACGTGAAACGATGATCATTCTTGCGCTCATCCTAAAAGTCATCGTCACGCGTCTCTCACTGGGGTTGCAGGCGCATATCAAGGGAAAGGCAACCGATACGCCAACACAGGCCACATGGGTCTCGATTGTGCTGCGGGCGCTGGGATATGCGTTCGGCACTTGGATCGTTCTCAGCTAGATGATCATCCGTCAGGCGTCGGAAACCGGCATCCTGTTCGGTTCGGTTTCGGGTCGTGATGTCGCCGAAGGCGTCACCAAGGCCGCTTCACCGTCGACCGCCGCCAAGTGGTTCTCGACAAGCCGATCAAGACGCTGGGCCGGCACCCGGTGCGTCCTGGAAGCGCTGGGCGCAGCGCCGCATGATGCTGACCCTTCCGCTAGAGGGCTTTCTTGTCTGCACAATGGCAGCATTCTTGACGCCGCACGCGGCCGCGTACAAAGGCATGGTGATGACGGCCTTCTTGGCGCGAGGCCTCATTGCCGCATTGTCGCGCATGATTCAGATGCGGGATGCCTCCACCCTTCCTGTCCGCCCAGAAGATAGGCTCTATCTTCTGCTGCGCGCTGCCGGCAGTGCATTGGGCATCTGGCTGATGGTCTTCAATCTGCCTTGAGCGGCGAGATCGGGACCAATTTGCGCCTCTACCAGATCAATGACAGCCGCGCCGATGCAGACAAGTTCAGAGAACTCGATTTCGCGCAACTTTATCTGCTGGCTGCGACGGGCCGCGCCCAGGCTTTTAGAGTTGAGTCAGTGCCCTGGACCGAGACGATTACTGTGGAATTGAAGCCACTGCCGTCGTATCGCAATGCGTCTGGTACCGCCTTTGCAATCGTTCCCGGATCACTGCAACGGGCAGCACATTCACCCCCAGCGCAAGACTAGAGAGCATCATGTCCGATTTCCGATACAGGTGGCTGGGATGGATGGCCACGCCGCTGTTCGGTTATGATTACAGCATATTCGGCTGGATGGTCGTGCCCGGCTTCACCTTCGCTGCCTACAATACGCTGGATGCCATACTGTGTCGCGCGATGCCGGCGGGCTACCGCGCCAACGGGTGGCTGATGGTTGCCGAAAATGCCGCACTCGCCGCGCTGTTGTTTCGCCTGATAGGTCTCCTTAATGTAGAGAATCCAACATTCATTTTTGCCTTGGCTTTCACGCTGAAGCTGGGGGTTGCCGCTGCCGGGCTGGCTGTCGCTCGGCTGGTCCGGCCTGGGCGCCTGCCGGCACCCCTCCCACGCATCGGGATCTCAGTCACCTTGCGGAGCCTGGGAACAGCTTGCATTGCCGTCTTCCTGGAGGCAGGTTGGCCCGCATTCAGCCCAGTCGATCACATTTTCGGCACCCTCATCTTTTGGGACTTAGCAGCATGGCTGGCAATCGTCATCGGCTATCGAACGATCTTCGCGCCCCGGCTTGGTCTTTCCCTTTGGACCGGGTCGCCGACCGCCAGCGCTATCGAGACAGCTGCTCTCACCGCCATAACCTTCGCCGTCCTTCTGGCCGACCTCACGGCGTTGTTCCCCGATGACCGCGACGAATTGGGCATCGTCTTGTGGTTCACTTTCCTCCGCACCCTCGTCACATCGACCTCGCTTGTCCTGCAATGGAAGTTCAGCCGCCCACCAAATCCCGTATCGTTGTGGACAGAGGCTGTCTTCGTTGTCGGCCGCGCCGCGGTCGGTGCCTGCGCCGTCCAGTTGCTGCTGCATTATCTGGTTTGACGTTCGAATGACGCCTTTGGGAAGCAGATGACGAAAGCCAGCTCCGGCAAGATCCACTGGGATCTGCGCGCGGCGTCTGGATCGTTCTCCAGTAGAACATCATCCGTCAGGCGTCGGAAACCGGCATCCTGTTCGGTTCGGTTTCCTGACAAAGATTGTTCTGCACTGCATGCCTTGAGATTTGCCATTGGCGCCTGGACGGCGCCCTCCTCCTTACCGCATTCGGCAAATGGCCGCAGGGGGTGCTGCTTGTTCCGCCTTGGGTGGCCGGGGTAGAATGGTTCCAATGAATTGGCTGCCGACATATCGCCGCCCCATGCGGTCGGACCATGCGCCGCGTTGCCTGCTGATGCTGGCGGCGGGGTTGTTGGCGCTTGGCCTGCAGCTTTTCGCGCAGGTCATGCCGGCCCAGCTGATGCAGGGAGCGATGCGCGCCAGTGCCGCCCGCGCGGGCGCCCCGACCCTGGACGAAGCGCAGAGTTTTGCCGCGACCTGCCTGGGGTTCGGCATGCCGGCCAAGGGTGACCCTGGGAAAGGCGATCCCCGCGGAGAGGGTGGACACGCGACCTGCCCGGTCTGCTTCACCCTGGCGCAAACCCAGGGCTTTGCCGCACCGTCCATCACGGTAACAGTCGCCGCTGTCTGGACCCGGGTGATGCCGGTCCGGGTGGCCGAGACCGCTCCTGCACGGGAGCGGTGGCCCCATGCCTTCTATTCCCAGGCGCCGCCGGCCTTGGCCGTGCTGTAATCGATTGCTTTTGCCGGCCGGGCGATCCCGGCCGCATGACCATCCATCAAATCCATCAGGAGAATTCCCATGAACCGGCGCGTTCTGCTGGTTTCCGCCGTGGCCGTTGCGGCCCTGGGCGGAATCGGCGCCAGCTATGTCCTCAATTCGAAGCATGTGGCGGAATCGCTGGATGTGGGCGGTCCCTTCAAGCTGGTCGGGACCGACGGGCAAGAAGTGACCGAGGCGGCCGTGAAGGGCAAATATTCGCTGTTCTTCTTCGGCTTCACCTTCTGCCCCGATGCCTGCCCGACGGCACTCAATACCTTCACGCTGGTTCTCGAAAAGCTGGGCGCCGATGCCGACAAGATCCAACCGGTCTTCGTCTCCATCGACCCGGAACGGGATACGCCGGAAGTCCTGAAGCAGTATCTGAGTTCGTTCGACCCGCGCATCATGGGGTTGACCGGAACGCCCGACGCCATCGCCGACGCGGCGAAGAAGTTCCGCGTCTATTACGCCAAACAGGGCGACGGCGAGTTCTACCTGATGGATCACAGCACGGCGATCATCGTCATGAATCCCGAATTCGAATATGCCGGCGTTCTCGCCGGCAACATGCAGCCGGATGAAATGGTCACCCGGCTCAAAGACATCATCGCCAAAGGAGCCTGAACATCATGAAGAAGTTTGCCACCCTCATTGCCGCCGCCATCCTGTCGCTGGGCACCCTTTCCGCCACGGCCGACGCCCATGAACAGAAGGCCGGCGACCTTATCCTCCATCACGCCTGGTCGCGGGCGACGCCGAATGGCGCCAAATCCGGCGCCGCCTATGTCGAGATCGAAAACACCGGGGCCGAAGCCGACCAGCTTGTCGGCGCCAGCTCCGATGTCGCCGCCATGACCGAAATCCACCAGATGTCGATGGATGGCGACATGATGACGATGAAGCCGGCCGGCACCATCGACATCCCCGCCCACGGCAAGGTGATGCTGAAGCCGCACGGCCTGCACGTCATGCTGATGGGCCTCAAGAAGCCGCTCAACGAAGGCGATACCTTCGTCGTCACCCTGACCTTCGCCAAGGCCGGCAAGGTTGACCTGCAAGTGGTCGTCGGCAAAGTCGACGATATGGGCGAGGAGCACTGACGCGAGTCAGTGCGACAACGCATTCTCCTTTGTCATCCCCCGCGAAAGCGGGGGATCCACGGTTTACTTTTCTCGGCATGAGAGAAACGCGTGGATGCCCCGGCCCAGCCGGGGCATGACAAGTTGAGCGTTTGTCAACTCGTGATTGGACGGGACTCGAATAAATCCCTTATGGACCTTATTCACGTTATCCACAGGAGCGAATGACACCCGCATACTGTTAGGGTCGCCGCCATGGAAGCTTCGAACACAAACAATGTCACACGGCTGCGCGGACCGGACGGTTCGCCGCCGACCCGCACGCCCCCCGTCAATTTCGAGGCCGAGCAGGCGCTGCTGGGCGCCGTACTCGCCAACAATCTGGTCTATGACCGGGTCAATGAATTCCTGCGGCCCGAGCATTTCGCCGACGCGCTGCATGGGCGCATCTATGCCGCCATCGGCAAGCTGATCGAGCGCGGCCAGATCGCCAACCCGGTGACGCTGAAGAACCTCTTCGACCAGGACGGGGCGCTCGCGGAAATCGGCGGTGCCGCCTATCTGGTACAGCTGGCGCAGTCGGTTGTCACGGTCATCAATGCCGAGGATTACGGGCGCACGGTCCATGACCTGTACCTGCGGCGGCAGTTGATTGATCTGGGCGAGGTCACGGTCAACGAAGCCTATATCCACGATACCGACGTTTCGGCGGTACAGCAGATCGAGGCGGCGGAATCGAAGCTCTTCGCGCTCGCTGAAACCGGTCAGACCGAAGGTGGGCCCAAGGATTTCAAGAGCATCGTCACCTCGGCGCTGGAGATGGCGCAGGCCGCCTACAAGCGCGACAGCCACCTGACCGGCGTTACCACGGGCTTGACAGACATCGACCGCAAACTGGGCGGTCTGCAACCCTCCGACCTCATCATCCTCGCCGGCCGCCCTTCGATGGGCAAAACGGCGCTCGCCACCAATATGGGTTTCAACGCGGCCTCGGCCTTCAAGGAAAACGACACGGGTACCCGCTACAAGGTCGCGTTCTTCTCGATGGAAATGTCGTCCGAGCAGCTGGCGCTCCGTATCATGGCGGAAAAGTCCGGCGTTTCGTCGGACCGCATCCGCCGTGGCGACATCAAGACGGATGAGGAGTTCAGCCGCATCGTCGAAGCCTCGAACGAGATGAGCACGGCCGGCTTCTTCATCGACGACACGCCGGCGCTCACCATCCCGGCGCTCAGGACCCGCGCCCGGCGCCTCAAACGCCAGCATGGGCTCGACCTCATCATCATCGACTATCTGCAGCTGATGCGATCGGCGAGCAATCGCGGCTCGGAAAACCGCGTTCAGGAAATCTCGGAAATCACCCGGGGCCTGAAGGCGATCGCCAAGGAAATCAACGTGCCGGTCATCGCGCTGTCGCAGCTTTCCCGCGCCGTCGAGCAGCGCGACGACAAGCGCCCGCAGCTTGCCGACTTGCGTGAATCGGGTTCGATCGAACAGGACGCCGACGTCGTCATGTTCGTCTACCGCGAAGAATATTACCACGAGCGCAAGAAGCCCGGAGACCACGAGACCGACAAGATGATGGAATGGCAGCGCGAAATGGAGCGCGTCCACAACGTCGCCGAAGTCATCATCGCCAAGCAGCGCCACGGCCCCATCGGCACCGTGCCGCTGCAGTTTGAGGGCATGCTGACCAGGTTCAGCGATCTCCTGCGCAGCGACTATATCCCCGCCCAGACCGAATAAGGCGGGTTGCTAAAGATGCCTGATGCCTACGCCCCGGTGCTGACCGTCGACCTCGGCGCCATCACCGCGAATTACCGATTGCTCGCCGGCCGCGTCGGTCCCGCCGCCTGCGGTGCCGCCGTGAAGGCCGATGCCTATGGGCTGGGGGCGGCGATGATCGCGCCCGTCCTCGCCCGCGCCGGCTGTGCCCATTTTTTCGTGGCCACCGTCGATGAGGGGATGGCCCTTCGTCCCCTGGTGCCGGGTGCCCGCATCTATCTGATGAACGGCCTGCCAGCCGGGTCCGAGCGCGACGTGCAGGCCCATGAGCTGATCCCTGTGCTCAATTCGATGGGCGAGATCGAGCGCTGGCGGGCGGCCCAGCGCGGCCTCGGCACCCGCCCGGTCGGGCTGCAATTCGATACCGGGCTCAACCGGCTGGGCCTGACGCCGGACGATGCGCTGCGCCTCATCGGCGATCCGCACCTTATCGACGGGTTCGAACTGGCGCTGGTGATGAGCCACCTCGCCTGCGCCGACGATCCTGAACACCCGCAGAACCGGGCGCAATTGCGCCGCTTCCGCGAGATCAAGGACAGTTTGCGCCTGCCGCCGCGCCTTCGGGGCAGCCGCACGCTCTTTTCGCTCGCGGCTTCGTCGAGCATTTTCCTCGGCAGCGACTATCATTTCGACCTCGCCCGGCCGGGGGCGGCACTCTATGGCATCAACCCCACGATGGGGGCCGAGAACCCCTTGCGCCAAACCGTCCGTCTGCAGGCAAAAATCCTGCAATTACGGGACGTTGACTTGAATATGAGCGTTGGTTATGGTGCCTCGCATCAATTCCGGGGACCCTCCGTCCTGGCCACGATCGGCATTGGATACGCGGATGGAATGTTCAGGTCGCTGGGTAATCGAGGGGCCGTCTTCGTGGACGGGCGGCGGGCCCCGATCGTGGGGCGCGTGTCGATGGATCTGATCACGATCGATGTTGGTCACCTGCCCCGGGAAAGTGTCAGGCCCGGAATGAATGTCGACATCATCGGACCACAGCAAGCGATCGACGATCTGGCGCATGACGCCGGGACGATCGGCTATGAGGTCCTGACCAATTTGGGCAACCGCTTCCAGCGCCGCTTCGTGAGTGCCGCCTGATGGCCGTGCCCGTGCTGCAGCCCGTCGGGCGCACCTTTCTCGGCAGCCTCGAGGCGATCGGGCGCTTGGCGCTCTTCACGCTGAAGGCCGTGATTCATTGCCTGACGCCGCCCTTCTATCCGCGCCTCATCGGCCGGCAGATGATCGAGATCGGTTTTTATTCGCTGCCCGTCGTCGGCATGACGGCGGTCTTTACCGGCATGGTGCTGGTGCTGCAGACCTATGTCGCGGTCTCGCGCCTCAATGCCGAATCCACCATCCCCTATGTCGTCGTCATCTCACTGACGCGCGAGCTGGGGCCGGTGCTGGCCGGCTTGATGCTGGCGGGCCGCGTCGGCGCCGCGATGGCCGCCGAGATCGGCACCATGCGCGTCACCGAGCAGATCGACGCGCTCCGGACGCTCTCGACCAATCCCTTCAAGTACCTCATCGCGCCGCGCCTCATCGCCGCCGTGCTGATGCTGCCGGTCCTGGTCGGCATCGCCGACATCATCGGCGTTTTCGGCGGCTATCTGGTCAGCGTCTTCAAGCTGGATTTCAGCCCGTCGATCTATTTGAAGAACACGGTCGATTTCGTCGAGACGATCGACATCGTCTCAGGCCTCGTGAAGGCTGCGGCCTTCGGCTTCCTGGTGGCGCTGATGGGCACCTATAACGGGTTCCAGTCGCGGGGCGGCGCGCAGGGTGTGGGCAAGGCCACCACCGATGCGGTGGTCGGCGCCTCGATCCTCATCCTCGCCGCCAACTTCATCATCACCGGGATTTTCTTCAGCCGATGACCGACCTCAAGATCAAGGTGCGCGGGTTGAAGAAGGCGTTCGGGCCCAAGCAGGTGCTGAACGGCGTCGACCTCGACGTGCCGCGCGACAAGTCGCTGGTCATCATCGGCGGCTCGGGTACCGGCAAGTCGGTGCTGATCAAATGCATTCTCGGCCTTATCGAGCCCGATTCCGGCTCGATCGAGATCGACGGGCAGGAAGTGGTCGGCCTGGCCCCGGCCAAGCGCGAAGAGATCATGAAGAAATTCGGCATGCTGTTCCAGGGCTCGGCCCTGTTCGACAGTCTGCCGGTCTGGGAGAACGTCGCCTTCGGCCTCATCGCCGGTCGCGGCATGAACCGGCGCGCCTCCAAGGAAGTGGCGCTGCGCAAGCTCGCCGCCGTGGGCCTTGGACCCGAAGTGGGCGAGCTGTTCCCGGCGGAGCTTTCCGGCGGCATGCAGAAGCGCGTGGCCCTCGCCCGCGCCATCGCCGCCGAGCCGGAGATCATCTTCTTCGATGAGCCCACGACCGGCCTCGACCCGATCATGGCGCAGGTCATCAACGAGCTCATCGTCAAATGCGTGCGCTCGCTGGGCGCCACGGCCCTGACCATCACCCACGACATGCATTCCCTGCGCGCCATCGCCGACGAAGCGGCGATGATCTATGAGGGCCATATCATCTGGGAAGGCAACGCCAAGGACATCGACAATTCGGGCAATGCCCATGTCGAGCAGTTCGTCCAAGGCCGCTCGGAAGGCCCCATCCGCATGCCTGTCCGGCCGCTCTAGAGGGAGCGGCGCGATGGCCAAGCCCGTCCGCAACTATGTCTGCCAATCCTGCGGCGCCGCCTTTCCGAAATGGGCGGGGAAGTGCGAGGCCTGCGGCGCCTGGAACTCGATCGTCGAAGAGCCGGTGAGCGGCGGCGACGTGCCCAAGGGTCTCTCCGGCAAGCGTGGCAAGGGCGTCACCTTCGTGCGCCTCGATGGCGACGTGCCGCAGACCATCCGCCGCCCGACCGGCATTGCCGAATTCGACCGCGTCACCGGCGGTGGGCTGGTGCGCGGTTCGGCCGTGCTCATCGGCGGCGATCCCGGCATCGGCAAATCGACCCTGCTGTTGCAGGTGGTGACGGCGCTCAGAGGCATCCGCGTCGCCTATATATCGGGCGAAGAAGCGATCGAGCAGGTGCAGCTCCGCGCCCGGCGCCTCGGCGTCGGCGCCGACGAAAACCGCAAGGTCGAGGAGATCACGACCGAGCTTGCCGCGGCCACGAGCTTGCGCGACATCATGGCAAGCCTCGATCGGCCGGATTGCCCCGAGATCGTGGTGATCGATTCCATTCAGACGCTTTATCTCGACAGCCTCGATTCGGCACCAGGCACGGTGGCACAGGTAAGGACCTGTTCAGCCGAACTCATTCGCCTCGCCAAATCGCGCGGCTTCACCTTGCTGCTGGTCGGCCATGTCACCAAGGAAGGGCAGATCGCGGGCCCCCGCGTTCTCGAGCACATGGTCGACACCGTGCTCTATTTCGAAGGCGAGCGCGGCCACCATTTCCGGATCCTGCGATCGGTCAAGAACCGCTTCGGCCCGGCCAATGAGATCGGCGTCTTCGAAATGTCGGACCGGGGTCTCGCCGAAGTGCCCAATCCCTCGGCTTTGTTCCTGGCCGAGCGGCACGGCAATATTTCGGGCGTCTCGGTCTTTGCCGGCATCGAGGGTACGCGGCCCGTGCTGGTCGAGGTGCAGGCGCTCGTCTCACCCTCGCCACTCGCCACGCCGCGCCGCGCCGTGGTGGGCTGGGACAGCGCGCGCATGGCCATGATCCTGGCGGTTCTCGAGACGCGCTGCGGCCTCGGCCTGGCAGGCAGCGAAGTCTATCTCAACATCGCCGGGGGCCTGCGCATCTCGGAGCCCGCGGCCGATCTTTCGGTGGCGCTGGCGCTCGTTTCGTCCCTTTCCGACCGTCCCGCGCCGGCAGACCTCATCGCCTTCGGCGAGATCGGCCTTTCCGGCGAGGTGCGCATGGTGGCGCAGGCCGAAACGCGCCTCAAGGAAGCCGCCAAGCTGGGCTTCAAGCGCGCGATCCTGCCCAAGCGCCTCTCCCAGGCGGGCGGCAAGCCGCTGAAGGTGCCCGGGATCGACCTGATTGAAATCGGCCATCTGCAAGAGATGATCGATTGGCTCTATAATGAAGTGCGCTCCAATGCGCTGGCCGCCACGGTGAGCGCCAGCCGCCAGCAGCATCAGGGGCAGCATGCGGGAGACAAGGTCCGTTGAATTTTCTCGATCTCATCATCCTCGGTGTCATCGGTCTCTCGACCCTGCTCGCCTTTTCGCGCGGCTTCATCAAGGAGCTGCTGTCGATCCTGGGCTGGATCGGCGCCGTCATCGCCACGGTGGCCTTCTTCGCCCCCGTGCGGATGATGGTGCGGCAATATATCCCCAACGAGCTCCTGGCGGACATCAGCGCCGGCATCGGCATCTTCGTGGTAACGCTGGTCCTGTGCGGCATGCTCAATCACTGGATCTCGGCCCAGGTACGCGGCAACGGTCTCGGCGCCCTCGACCGGTCGCTGGGTCTCGTCTTCGGCCTGGTGCGTGGATCGGTCGTCATCTGCGCGGCATTTATTCTGATGGTCTGGGCCTTGCCGAATCCGGCTGAGCGCCCAGATATCGTCAACGAAGCCCGCTTCCTGCCGGTTGTGGAGCGGGGTGCGGCCTTCCTCTTGAAGCTGCTGCCCGACGACATCCTGAAGACCGGCGAGGAGGCCATCAACCGCTCGTTGGACGCGGTCGAGCAGGGTCAGGCCCTCGGTAACGCCTTGCAAACCATCACGCCGAACGGGTCGAATGCTACCAATGCGCCCAGCACAGGGGCTAACAGCACAAACGGAGGTGCTGGTGCCCAAGAACCGGGTGGACAAGATGACGGTTCGGGGTATAAGGACGCCGAACGCAACGACCTAAACCGACTGATCCAGGGTTCAGAATAACCCGGCCGGAAAAAGGTAAATGCCGATGCTTACGACCCACGCCTTCGATGACGACCATTTGAAGGAGGAGTGCGGCATTGTCGGTATTTTCGGCGTCGAACAAGCCGCAACCCTCACCGTTCTCGGCCTCCATGCCCTGCAGCATCGCGGGCAGGAAGCGGCCGGCATCGTCAGCCATGACGGCGAGACTTTCCACTCCCACCGCGCCATGGGCCATGTCGCCGACAATTTCTCCGCCGAAAGCATCGTCGGCCCCTTGAAGGGCCGCGCGGCCATCGGCCATGTGCGCTATTCGACGACGGGCGAGACCGCGTTGCGCAATGTGCAGCCCTTCTTCGCGGAGCTCGCCTTCGGTGGCATCGCCGTCGCCCATAACGGCAATCTCACCAATGCCGCTGCCATCCGGCGCGAAATGGTGAAGCGCGGATCGATCTTCCAGGCGTCCAGCGACACTGAAGTCATCCCGCACCTGATGGCGACGCACCTCCGAGGCAACGTGGTCGATCGTCTGATCAACGCGCTGCATCAGGTCGAAGGCGCCTACTCCATCGTCGCCATCGCCAAGGACATGGTGATCGGCGTGCGCGACCCGTTGGGCGTCCGCCCGATGGTGCTGGGCAAGCTTGGCGATGGACATATTGTCGCGTCCGAGACCTGCGCGCTCGACATCATGGGCGCTGACTATATCCGCGACATCGATGCGGGCGAGCTCGTCATCCTCGACAAGAACGGCGTCACGTCGATGCGCCCCTTCTCGCCGGCCAAGCATCGTTTCTGCGTGTTCGAATATATCTATTTCGCCCGGCCGGATTCGGTCATGGAAGGCACCAGCGTTTACGAAGCGCGCAAGCGCATCGGCGCAGAACTGTCGCGGGAAGCATCGGTCGCCGCCGACGTCGTCATCCCCGTGCCTGATTCCGGCGTGCCGGCGGCGCTGGGTTACGCGGAAGGATCTGGCATTCCGTTCGAATACGGCATCATCCGCAATCACTATGTCGGCCGCACCTTCATCGAGCCGACCGACCAGATCCGGCATCTGGGTGTCAAACTGAAGCACAATGCCAACCGCGCCAAGGTCGCGGGCAAGCGCATCATCCTGGTCGACGATTCGATCGTGCGCGGCACCACCTCGAAGAAGATCGTCGAGATGATGCGCCAGGCGGGTGCCACCGAAGTGCATATGCGCATCTCCAGCCCACCCACCTCGCATTCCTGCTTCTACGGCATCGACACGCCGGAGCGCAGCAAGTTGCTGGCGGCGCGCATGTCGGTCCAGGAAATGGCCGATTTCATCGGCGCCGACAGCTTGGCCTTCATCTCGCTCGACGGTCTCTATCGCGCCATGGGCCATCAGGGCCGCGACAAGGTTTCGCCCCAATATTGCGATGCCTGCTTCACCGGCGACTATCCGACCGAGCTCACCGACCAGAGCAACGAGACGATCGCGCAGCTGTCGCTGCTTGCCGAAAAGAGCGCTTGAAGACATGAGCAGTACGGTGGGAACCGGCCGCCTTGCCGGAAGGGTCGCCCTTGTAACCGGCGCCTCGCGTGGGATCGGTGCGGCCATCTCACGTGCCTATGCCAAGGAAGGCGCCGATCTGGTGCTCGTCTCCCGCACGACCGGCGGCCTTGAGGAACTGGACGACGAAATTCGCGGATTGACCGGCAAGTCGAGCCTCCTCGTTCCGCTCGACCTCAAGGATTTCGACGCGATCGACCGGCTGGGCGCCGCTCTCTACGAACGCTATGGCCGTCTCGATGTGCTGGTCGGGAATGCCGGCATCCTCGGGACCCTGTCGCCCCTCGGCCATATCGCGCCCAAGGAGTTTCAGGAAGTCATCGACCTCAACCTGACCGCCAACTGGCGCCTGCTGCGGGTCATGGATCCGCTGCTGCGCCAGTCGGAAGCGGGCCGCGCCATCTTCGTGACGTCCGGCGCTGCCAAGGGCCCCCGCGCCTATTGGGGGACCTATGCCATCTCCAAGGCGGCATTGGAGATGATGGTGGGCATTTATGCCCAAGAGATCCAGCAGACCAAAGTGCGGGCCAATCTCATCGACCCGGGCCGGACCCGGACGCGGATGCGCGCCAAGGCCTATCCGGGGGAAGACCCGATGAGCCTCAAGACGCCGGACGAGATTGTCGAACCGTTCGTGACCCTGGCCAGCGCCGCCTTCACCGGCAATGGCGAGCGGGTAAAGGCCCAGTAAGCCGCCCACTTTTTTTGGGTTCCCAACCCTCCGAATCTGCATTGCTGGCGATTCCGACCGTGATTCCAGGCGCTTGAGGCGTTTCGGAGCACGGCGCGGCCATGTGACCCCGGTCACTGCAAATCCAAGGCTTCCAGCCCAATATCATAGGGGTCGACGGGCGCTTCCGCCCCCTACGGATCCCCGCCGAGAGTTTCCCTTAGTTTGCGATTGAATATGACTTGGGTGTCACAGGATCGGACCAGATGTCCCACCCCACACACCCCGCCGGCGGGCTTTCTGCCCCCCACTGCCCGTCGGCGCCCCCTTTCCTTCGCCCAATCCAGAAAGCGTCACGCGGCCGTCATGCTGTTGCCAGAAAGTTCGGGCAATGATTGCAGCCAATGATGCAGACCCAGCTGTCGGGAATTTTGGTATGAACGTTGTCGCCAAACGTGAAGATGTGTTCGCTAAGCCGGTTCTGATCGGCGTGCGCGGCTGGTACTTCCAGCCGTTGAAGCAGGTGAAGAGCGGCTACAAGGCCGTCCGCGCCAGCTGCCTGATGCCGCGCCCGGCCAACGAACGCTGATCGACCAACCCCTTGCGAATTGAGCCGGGCGCCGCTGAGGCGTGCCCGGCTCGTTTCTTTTCAGCGCTTCATTTCGACCAGGCTATAGCCTTTGGGCAGTTTCGCGTGGGCGATGTCCAGCCGGTCCGCCACCAGAGGAATCTCGACCGATTTCGCGTCGTCCAGCACCAGGCGCACAGTGGCATTGGTGAAAAGATCGACGGCATTGCCTCCCTGCTGATTATAGATCCGATCCGTGCCCTTGGGATTGTCCTTGTTGACCAGATCGATCTTCGGCATCCATTCGAGCGGTGCGTCCATGCCCATATCTTCTTCCGTCGCGATCAGCATAACGCGCTGCAGCGGCTCCGTCTGATTGGCATAGGTGATGATCACCGCGCCGTTCTTCGTTTCGCCAAAAAGATCGGCATCCGCCGCACTGATCTTGGCATGATAGGCAATGATCCGCTCGAATTCGGCACCGCCATGGGCGCCGAGGGTCGCCCATTGCCCCCAATGCCCTTCGCCGGTCGCATTGAAGAGGTATTTGCCGGTTTCCAGCGAATAAACGGCATAGGTCGGGACTTCGACGCAGCAGCCGAAGCGCGTTAAAGCGACGAAATCACCCATGGCCTCGACCGCATCCGCCTTGCCTTCGATGGTGAAGGCTACCGGACCCTTGCCTTCGTCGGTCAAAGGATAGACCGTCACCTTGGCCGTCGCCTCCTCGAAAGCCTGTTCGGTCTGCGGGCCTTCGGTCGAAACCTGATGCTGCTCGATTTCCAGCAGCTGATAATAGAGCGTGTTGTCGGCGATGGCTGACGCCAGCACATTGGTCTGGTAGCGCCGGCTGTCATTGGTGACGCGGAAATTGTCACCGTCCTTGGCGATCGAAATGGCCGATGGCGCCGTCTCGGTGACCAGGGGATCGGCCAAAGCCAATTGGGGCTGGGCAAACGGCGGCAGCAGCAGAGCCGCCGCCAGGATGATCTTGCGCATTAAGCACCTGTGGTTGGAAAGCGTGTCCCCTGGAAAGAAAGGGTCTCACGCCTTCGTCGCCGCCACAAGATCGCCGGTTCAAAAGGCCGGATCGGCCCTATTTCAAGGCATCCTTGATGCCATAGCCGATATAGGCGCCGCGCAAATAAAGTGGCCGCAGGAACGGCAACGGGAATTTGGGCGGTGGCCGGCGGATGAAGTTCGGCCGCTCCTCGGGCCCACCCACCATGACACGCGCCGCCGCACGGCCGGACCAGGTCCCCATAGCGACACCGTTGCCGTGATAGCACATGGCGAAATAGATCCCCGGTTGATCGTCCCAGGCCCCCACATGCGGCACCAGATCCTGGGCGAGGCACAGAAGGCCCGACCAGCGGTGCGTGATCTCGACATGGCGCCATTCCGGGTAATAGGCACGGAAGGCCGCCTCGATATTGTCCAGCTGCCGGTCGAGTGCGCCGGGCTCGGCCGACAAACCGCCGCGACCGCCGAACATCATGCGGCCATCGGGCAGCAGGCGGAAGTAATGGAGGAGATAGCGGATGTCATAGACCGGCGTGGTGCTGGTCCAGCCTTGCGCGCCAAGCTCGTTCTGGTTCATCGGCCGCGTCACCACGATCGACGACAAGGCCGGCATGATACGCCCGCCATAGTCGGGATGCAGATCTTCCGACGTATAGGCGGCAGTGGCGAGCAGCACCTTGTTGGCCTTGACCCGGCCACGCGGCGTCACCAGCACATGCTTGCCGCCCTCGCGTTGCCAGCTGATGACCTCGCTCTTGGCATAGATCTTCGCCCCGGCCTTGGCTGCTGCCGCAGCGAGGCCATTTACATATTTCCAAGGGTTGAGGCCGAAGCCCACCGGATTGGCGACACCGGCATGGAGGCCCGGCGAGTTGAGACCACGCTCGACCAGTTCCTCCTTACTAACGAACACTTCCTTGGCGCCGAAATTCTTCGCCATGAAATCGGCGTCTTCCTTCAGCGCATCGATCAGCGTCGTCTTGTGGGCGAGCGAGATTTCGCCGACACCGGTCTTGTCGATGTCGAGACCTTCCCGGTCGACGATCTCCGCCACCAATTCGACCGACGCTTTCTGGCTGCGCCAGAACGTCTGCGCTTCTTCGAGGCCGAACTTCTCGATCATCTTGCTCCAGGGCATTTTCGACGAGCCCATGCAGCAGAAGCCGCCATTGCGGCCCGAGGCACCCCAGCCGATATAGGAACGTTCCAGCACCACGGCCTGCACATTGTGGTCGCGCTGCAGATGGTACGCGGCAGATAGGCCTGTGAAGCCGCCACCGATGATGGCGACATCGGCCTCGATCTCTGCTTCCAGCTCGGGATAGGCCGGGAAATCGGTCTTGGACTCGCGCCACCAGCTCTTGACCGGATTGTCGGTGTCGAGGGCGCTCGGGTGATAGAGGTGTTTCATGATATTCCGTCCTTAGGCCCAGCGGTTAAACCCAGCGACCGCCGCGCTCGGCGTAGAAATCGTCCGAATAGGGATACCACCAGGATTGCAGTTCCGCCTTCGGGTCCAGCATGATCATTTTCGACTGGCGGAAGGCATTGAGCCCCAAGCGGCTCAAAGACCGCCCGAGACCCGAGAGCTTCCAGCCACCGAAGGGCAGCGCGTCATTGTCGCCCAGCACATTGTTGACCCAGACCATCCCCGCCTCAAGGCGGTCCGTTGCCGCAACGGCCTCGTCGAGCTTCGATGTGAAGATCGATGCGCCGAGACCGAAGCGGGAATTGTTGGCCAATTCGATCGCCTGGTCGAAGTCACGCACACGGATGATCGGGGCGACGGGACCGAACATTTCGGCCTGCATCAGATCCATCGCCGGGGTCACATCGGTGAGGATCGTCGGTTCGTAGAACCAGCCGGTATTGAAGGCCGGCGGAATGCGACCACCGCAGGCGATCTTCGCCCCCTGCGCCACCGCCTGGTCGACCAGCTTCATGACCTTGGCGCGTGCTGCTTCCGAAACCAGCGGGCCGATCTCGACATTGCCGAGACCCGGACCGATGCGCAACGCCTTGGTACGGGCGATCATGGCGCCCACGAAGGCATCATGCACCTTCTCATGCACGAAGATGCGTTCGGTCGAGGTGCAGATCTGGCCCGATAGATGGAACGCCCCGGTGACAGCCGCGGCCGCCGCGATCTCCGGATCGGCGCTGTCCATGACGATCATGGGGTCGGAGCCGCCTGCTTCGATGACGCAGGGCTTCAACAGCTTGCCACAGGATGCGGCGACATCGCGGCCGGCCTCGACCGAACCTGTGAACGCCACGGCACCGATGCGTGAATCGTTGATGAGCGCCCTGGCTGTGTCGATACCACCCGTGATGCAGGAAACGATACCAGCCGGCAGCGCCTTGAAATGCTCCATGAAGGCCAGCGACGAGAGCGATGTTGCCGGGGCCGGCTTGATCACCACGGCATTGCCGGCGGCAAGCGATGCCGCCACCGTAAAGGCCATGAGGATGATCGGGAAATTGTAGGGCACGATATGCGCGGTGACGCCGTAAGGGTACCAACGCGCATATTGCAGTGACCCCGGCGCGGTCGGCGCCGCCACGAAGCCGCCATCCTCGCGCGCGAGTTCAGCGTAATAGCGGAAGATAGGCGCCACATTCATGAGTTCGCCCACCGATTCGGTGAAGGGCTTGCCCATCTCCCGCGTCATCAGTTCGGCGGCCGGTCCCGCCGTCGCGTGTTCCATCGCATCGGCGAGGCGATGGAGTGCCGTCGCCCGGCTCTTGCCGTCGAGCTTCGCCCAATCCTTCTGTGCCGCCTTGGCCTTTTCCAGCACGGTGTCGAGCGTCGCTTGCCCGCATTGCGCAACTTTGCCGACAGTGGAGAGGTCGGCGGGGTTTTTCACCTCGACGAAAGACGCACCGGCAGCGGCGACGTAGTCGTTGCCAAGGAAGATCTGGCCGAGATTGGGGTCGAATGCAGGCATTTCTATTCTCTCGGTAACTGTCAGGGCCCGCTTTAGGCGGGCCACCCACGAGTTTGTCAGCGGCGTGAAGAAAGCAACTCGTGGGTGCCCCGCCTTCGCGGGGCATGACAAGTGGAGCAACCTTATCGAATCATATAGACCTTGCGTACGGTCTCATGGACGCGGCAGGTGCCTTTCCAATCCTGCGGAAAGAAGGCGATGGTGTCGGGATAGATCTCGATCACTTCGCCGCTTTCATGGGTATAGGTGCAGCGGCCCAGCATGAAATGGCAGAACTCGTCGCGCGTCACATGGCAGTTCCAGAAACCCGGCGTGCAGATCCAGATGCCGGTCTCGTTCTCGCCATTGGGTCCCTTGTGCAGCAGCACGCCGGAGGTCATGGACTGGCCTTCGATCATGGTCGGGATCGGGCCCCAATCCTTCACTTCGGTGACGGATTTCGGGTTGTAGATGACGGGGGTCGTCATGGAAGTCGTACTCCTATCGCAACATATAAACGTTCCGCAGGGTCTCGTGGACCGTGCAGATGCCGGTCCAGCCGGCGGTGAAATGGACACAGGTGCCGGGGCGCACCTCGATCACCTCGCCATCGTCGCGCACATAGGTGGCGCGGCCGCTGATGAAGTGACAGAACTCATCCCGTGGGATCGAGAGCGGCCATTTACCGGGCGTTACCACCCAGAGGCCGGTTTCCGGTGAGTTGCCGCCGACACTGGCATCCGGCCGCTTATAGAGCAGGCGGCCGGAGGATTTCGACGGCCCTTCGGTGCAATCCGGCTGCTCGCCCCAATCGGCGAGGTCGTCGAAATTGGTGGCGTCGTAGATATGCGGCGCCGAAGATGCGAGGTTGGATTTGTTGCTCACGGCTTGAAGCTTCCGGTCGTGGCGATTTCGGCCAGGATGTTGGCAGCCTTTTCGGTGCCTTTGGCGGCCTGCATGTGCTTGGCGACGGCCTCCAGACGCTTCTTCATTTCCTTGTCGGCAAGGAGGCGTGCGATAGTCGACGAGAGCTGCTCTTCGGTCCAGGTGTAGCGCGGCAGCTGTTCGCCATAGCCCGTATCGTGGATGCGGGCCGCATTGTCGAGGCCATCCCAGCAGAAGGGCATGATGATGGCGGGCTTGCCGAAGAACAGCGCCTCGTTGAAGCTGTTATTGCCGCCGTGATGGATGAAAAGGTCGACATGCGGGATGACGGCAGGCTGCGGGTACCAGCTTTCCAGGTGGACATTGCCCGGCACGTCGCTGTATTCGCCGATATAGTCCCCGACATTCATCAGGAAGCGATAGGGCAGCTTGGCGAAGGCTTTAATCAGGTTCTTGTAGAGATCGACGTCGGCCGCACCCAGCGAACCGTAGGAGACATAGATCAGCGGCTTGTCATTGTTGACCTTGAACTCCGGCACCTTGTAGGTGCCCTCGTCGCGCACGCAGCCTTCCAGATACTGGAACTGTTTCGGGTCAAGCGGCACGCGGCGCTTGAAGGCCAAGGGCTTCGGATAGAGCAGCAGGTTCATGGTCGGCGAGGCCTCGAAGAACTGACCCAGCGGATAGGGCTTCTCGCCCTGTTGCACCATGAATTCATTGAAGCGTTTATGCGTCGGCTTCACCAGATCGAGGAAACGATCGTCGAAGGCCTTGAAGCCAGCCTTGTCATTCTCGTGACAGCCGGAAAGATGGGGTGGAATGTCCTCGTCCGGGATCTCGTTCTCCGAGCAGGAGATGATGCGCACCCAGGGGCAACCCGCCTTCTTGATGGCGGGGAAGAGGATCACGTTGTCGACGGCGACGAGATCCGGCTTGATGCGGTCGAGATGCGCCTTGAGCCCTTCTTCGGCAATGATCGCTGAATCGACGATCGCCTCCCAGACCGGGATGACATAGGTCGGCAGCTGGTCGATCGGCGAGAGGCGGAAATGCGGCTGCTTTTCGGCGATGAAATTAGCCCAGAACTTCGCGATCTCTTCATCCGACATGCCGCCGGACATATCGACCAGGTTTTCCTCGAAGCCGTATTTCTCGAAGACGCCCTTGAAGCCCTTATCACAAACAAAGACCGGATTGTGGCCCATGGATTTGAGGCGCTGCGCGATGCCGACGCAATTGAGCGCCGGGCCGAAGGCCGCCTCCGGAAAGAGGACGATGGTTTTTCCCTTGCTCATGACTGTCTCCCTTGAAACGCGGATTTCTTATTCGGATAGGATCAGGCTGTGCGCCGCCGACCAGCTGCACCAGACGCGCGAGCCGCGCGCCACATGCGTGGTCAGCGGATTAGCCGCCGGCACACGCGCCACCAGCGGTTTTGCCTGACCGGCAAGCGCCAGATGCAGGATGAGGTCTTGGCCGAGATAAGCGAGGCCTTCGACCTCGGCTGCGATCGCTTGGCCCGGGTCGGACTCACTGACGACGATGCGTTCGGGCCGGACGGCCAGTGCGCCGTCGGTGCCAGCCGGCACATCGGCAATGTTGGCAGCATCCAGCAGACCAATGCCCGGTACCTCGAAACCCTCGGCGATCCGGCGACCTTCCAGGAAATTCATCTGGCCGATGAAATCGGCGACGAAGCGGCTTCGCGGCCGTTCATAGAGGGTCCGCGGCTCGCCCAGCTGCGCGATATGGCCTTGGCGCAGAAGTGCGATGCGGTCCGCCATCGTCAAGGCTTCCTCCTGGTCGTGCGTCACGACCAGGAAGGCGATGCCGGTTTCCTGCTGCAGGCGCTTCAACTCGATCTGCATCTGCTCACGCAGCTTCTTGTCGAGGGCGCCCAGCGGCTCGTCGAGCAGCAGCAATTTGGGCCGCTTCACCAGCGCCCTCGCCAGCGCCACGCGCTGCTTCTGACCGCCGGACAATTGCGCCGGCTTGCGCTGGGCCAACGGCGACAGCTGCACCAGCGCCAATGCTTCGTCGACGCGGCGCTTGAGGTCGGCGCCGCGGACACCTTCCATCTCCAGCCCATAAGCGACATTGCCGGCAACCGTCATATGCGGAAAGAGAGCGTAAGATTGGAACATCAGGTTGATCGGCCGCCTATTGGCTTTCACGTCTGTGATGTCGACACCGTCCAGAAGGATACGCCCCTGATCCGGCCGCTCGAACCCGGCGATCATGCGCAGCAGGGTCGTCTTGCCGCAGCCCGACGGCCCCAGCAGTGCAAAGAACTCGTTCTGGGCGACCGCCAGCGACAGATTGTCGACGGCCTTGATCGGGCCAAAGGCCTTGGAAACGCCGGCTACTTCCAGGAGCGCACTCATGATTCGGCCTCTCGGTTGATGCGCTGCGACAGGAAGATGAGGACGAAGGAGACGAGCATCACGATGGTTGCCACCGCGTTGACGTCCGGCGTCACGCCGAATCGGATCATGGCATAGATCTGCATGGGAAAAGTGATGGAAGCGGAACTGGGCCCGCTGGTGAAATAGGCGATGATGAATTCGTCGAAGGACAGCGTAAAGCCGAGGAGGGCTGCTGCAATGACGCCGGGAGCGATGACCGGCAACGTCACACGGCGGAACGTCGTGATCTCGCCGGCGCCGAGATCGATGGAAGCTTCGATGATCGAACGGTCGAAATGCTTGAAGCGGGTCCGCACCACAGCACAGACAAATGAGATCATGAACGCCGTGTGGCTGAGGATGACCGAATGGGCGCCGAGGGTCAGCTTGATCAGCGAATAAAAACTCAGCAAGCTGATCGCCATCACGATATCGGGAATGATCATGGGGGCCGCGATCAGCGCCTCAGTCGCGACGTGCGGTCGCCGTTCCTCGAGGCCCATGGCGAGCAGCGTCCCGATCACCGTCGATATTGCCGTCGAAACGGCAGCGATGAAAAGCGAGTTGCCGACCGAATGGATGATCTTCTGATTCTCGAAGAGCTTCCCATACCATTCGACCGAGAAACCGGACCAGACGGTGGGCATGCCGGCCTTGTTGAAGGAAAGCGCCACCAGCACCAGAATTGGCCCATAGAGAAACACATAGACGAGGCCCAGATGCGCGCCGAGCCAGGAATGGAGCGGGTGCCGGTTCATGCCGAACGTTCCTCGCGGTCGCGGCGATTGACGAGGATCGCCTGGACGGTAAGGAGCAGCATCATGATGCCGATGACGATGGCAGCGATTGCCGACCCAAAGGGCCAATCGCGGGCGGTCAGGAACTGGTCATAGATCAGATTGCCGAGCATCGTGCGCTTGCCACCGCCGAGGAGGTCCGGCGTCACGAAATTGCCGACCGACAGGACGAACACAAAGACCGCGCCCGCGGCAATCCCCGGCAAGGTAAGCGGCAGCGTCACGCGCCAGAAGGTCATGAGGGGCGAAGCACCCAGATCGGTCGACGCTTCGCGCAGTTCCGGCGCCAGCTTCGAGATCGAGCTGAACAGCGCCAGGATCATGAACGGCACATAAGCGTAAGTGAGGCCGACAATGATGGCGAAATCATTGTAGAGCAGCGGCAGCGGCGCATCGGTAATGCCGAGCCCCATCAGCGCCTTGTTGATGAGGCCCTCGCTGTTGAGCAGCACCATCCAGGCATAGGTGCGGATGAGGTAATTGCTCCAGAGCGGCAGCATGACGAGGATGAGATAGGCCAATTGCCGGCGCTTGGGCATCAGCGCGATGCAATAGGCGGCCGGGTAGCCGAGCAGCAACGAGACGATGGTGGTCAGGCCGGCGACACGGGCCGATGCCCAGAAAATCTCGGCATAGAGCGGATCGATCGCTCGCTGGTAATTCTCAAACGTGAAGATGTAGTCGATGCCGCCATAGACGCCGCGCTCGAAGAAGGAATTGGTGAGCAGCAGGGCGCACGGGACCACCAGCAGGGCGAGGATCCAGGCAATACCCGGACCTGTCAGCACGATGCGGCGAGAAAGAACCATGATAATCCCGTATTGGAACGCAAAATGGCGGAGCCCGAAACGAGCTCCGCCATTTTTGACGCTTGTTTAGTTCGAGCTGGTGATCTCGGTCACCGTCTTCGACCACAGCTTCTGGCCGTCGCCGAGGTCGCGCAGCTGCTCATACTTCAGCAGCTCGGCCGGGGTGATGCCCAGATTGGGGAACTGCTTGACCAACGCGGGATCGAGCGCATCCATCGCCGCCTTGTTCGGCACCTTGTAGAGAATGTTCTCCGCCACCCAACGATGGACTTCCGGCTTCAGAACATAGTTGATGAAGGCTTCGGCAGCTTCCTTGTTCTCGGAAGCACTCGTCACGACCATGGTATCGACCCACATGTCGCTGCCTTCCTTGGGGATCACATATTTGATCTCCGGCTTCTCGGCGATGCCGTAATTGCACCAGCCATCCCAGGCTTCGACCATCGCCGCTTCGCCATTGACGAGCTTGGTGTAGAAGGTCGTGTCGTCATAGGCGAGCAGCGTCTTCTTGGTCTCGATGAGCAGCGCCTTGGCCTTGGCGATCTCTTCCTCGTTGACCGAGTTCAACGAATAGCCGAGCGCCAGCAACGCCGGCATCATCAGCCAGCGATCGGTCGCCAGCATCGTGGTCTTGCCCTTGATCGCGTCAGCGGGCTTCAGCAGATCGTTCCAGGAGGTCGGCGCGTCCTTGATCACGTCGCTGCGATAGCAGAGGCCGGTGGTGCCCCAGGCGTAGGGAACCGAATAATGCAGCCCTTCGTCATGGCTGAGCTTCATCGCCTCAGGGTAAAGATTGGCGAGATTCGGGATCTTGGCATGATCGAGTTCGGCAACCAGGCCGAGCTTATTGAGCGCCTCGCCGAACTGGCCGGAAACGAACAGCACGTCATAGCCCTTGCCGCCCGAGGCAACAACCTTGCCCATGATTTCTTCATTGGTGGCATGGACGGTCATTTCCGCCTGGATGCCGGTTTCCTTGGTGAAATTCTCGAGCAGGTCCTTCGGCATATAGCCGTCCCAGTTCGAGATCACGATCTTGCCTTCCGCAAAGGCGGCGCTGCTCAGGCTGGCGAGCACGGCGCATACCGCAAAACCCAACGTCTTCCGGATCATTTTTGACCTCCCTGTTTGGCACGCGGCGGCACTCCCAGCACCGGCACGAGCGAAGCTTTAGCATCAGGGGTGCCCTGTGAGGCCGTCAATAGAAAAATGAAAAATCCATTGACTAATTTCACTGAAATGTTCTGAATTCCCATCTAGTTCAGCGAACGAGTCCCAGCCAGGCATGCCGAGAGCCACCCAGACCGCGCGCAAACCCAAGGCGCCATCGAAGACTTCCCGCGTAAAAGAGGCCGTTCCCGCCACCAAGATCGCCGATCTATGGCTGGGGCAGCACCTTCGGGGCTTGCGCAAGATGCATGAACTGTCGCTGGAGCAGCTGGCGGAACGCTGCGGCCTGTCGGTCGGCGCCTTGAGCCAGATCGAGCGCGGCCTCACCTCACCCACCATGCGGTCGCTGCGGCGCCTTTCCGAAGTCTTCAACGTGCCGATGTCGCAGCTCTTTCACGAGGGCGACTATCCGCCGGTCGAGGAACTGGGCCGCATCGTCCGCGCGCAAGGTCGCCGGGTCCTCAGCCTCAACACAACCGGCGTGCAGAAGGAATTGCTGACCCCCGCTGTGTCCGGCGCGCTCGAGATTTATCTCGTCACCATCGCGCCGGGCGGTTCGTCCGGGCCCGAACTCTATACCCATAAGGGCGAGGAAGGCGGCTATGTGATGAGCGGAGAGATGGTGCTGGAGATCGAGGACCGCACTTTCATCCTGAAGACCGGCGATTCCTTCCGCTTCAAGAGCCAGACGCCGCACCGGTTTGCCAACCAGACGCAGGCCGAGACGGTCGTCGTCTGGACCAACGTGGTGGGCTAGCCGCGGCCGCCGCGCTCGGTTAATCTCACGCCCATGCAATCGACCTGTGATCTAGTCATCGTCGGCGCGGGTGCTGCCGGCCTTGCCGCCGCCCGCGCCGCACGCGCCGCCGGGCTCAATATCGAAGTCGTTGAGGCTGCGTCCCGCATCGGTGGGCGTGGGTTTACCGACACGACGACCTTTCCCGCCCCCTTCGATCTCGGCTGCCAATGGCTGCATGCCGCCAGCATCAACCCCTATACGAAAGCGGCCGATCGCTTGGGCTTCCGCTATCGCAAGGATCCCTTCGTCTATCGGATCCACGATGGCACCTGGTGGCTCAACGATACGCTCGTTGAGGAATTCGGCGCTAGCCTTGCCGCCACCTACGACCGCGTTGCCGCCCTGGGCGAGGCGGGTGAGGACGTGCCGGCCGCCCGCGCCATCGATCCGGCCGATCCATGGGGCTCCCTCTTCCGCCGCGCCTATACCGGCTACATGGCCTGGCCGCCGGAGGAAGTCTCGACCTTCGATACCTCCCGCTTCCATTTCACGGATGAAGATTGGCCCGTCGAGGGTGGCTATGGCGCGCTCGTCGCTGCCGAAGGAGCTGATATCGAGGTCAATCTCGACTGCCCCGTGAAATCGATCGATTGGGGTGGCAGCGAGGTGATGGTGGGGACGGCCAAGGGCATGATCTTCTGCCGCGCCGTTCTGGTCACCGTCTCGGTCGGTGTTCTCCAGGCCGAACGCATCAAATTCTTTCCGCTGCTGCCGGACTGGAAGTTGGACGCACTCGGCCATCTGCGCATGGGCCATGCCGAAAAAGTCGGCTTCTGGATGAAGCGCAATATCTTCGCCGGCATGGGGCCGCATTTCACCATGCTGAACTGGGATAGCGCCCCCACCGCCGGTTTCGTGTGCAAGCCCTTCGACCGGCCCATGGCAACGCTGTTTGCCAGCGGCCCCTTCGCCCGCGATCTCTTCGCCCAAGGCATGGACGCAGCGATCGCCGAGGCGAAATCGCTGCTCGGCAAGGTGTTCGGTGCCGACGTGCTCAAAGAAATCGCGACTGCCCGAGCGACCGGCTGGGTCTCTGACCCCTATACTCTCGGCGCCTATTCCGTCCTTTCTCCTGGCGGCGGCGAGGCGCGGGCGGAACTGGCCCGGCCCATCGACGACAAGGTTTTCTTTGCCGGCGAGGCCGCCTCTCCGGATGGCTTTTCGACTGCGCACGGCGCCTATAACAGCGGCCTCACCGCCGCCGCGCTCATCGCCGACGCGCTCAAATAGCCGGCCCCCTTGCGCCAGCGACACGGCCCACGTATCTAGCGGTCGGTTTCTCATCAGCAGCAGGAAAGATCGTCACATGGCATCGAAGAAGCTCGTCCGCATGTCGAAGGACGGCCCGGCAGGCAAAGGCCTGAAGCAGGGCGGCGTCACCACCCTCGGCAAGGTCGTCGCCGGCAATCCGGTCGAATCCGCCCACAACTATTTCACGGATGCCACCGGCAAGTTCATGACCGGCGTCTGGGAGTGCCAGAAAGGGACGCTGAAGCTCAGCTCCTACCCGTTCGACGAGTTCTGCCACATCCTGGCCGGCGAGGTGCACATCACCGACCAGCGCGGCAACACCGAGATCTTCAAGAAGGGCGACACGTTCAGCATCGCCAAGGGCTTCAAGGGCACCTGGCACATGCCCAAGACGGTGCGGAAATTCTACACCATCTATCTTGAAAAGGCCGCGTAACAGCGGATTCTTCGCCGAATCGGGAAGGGCGCCGCCGCGAGGTGGCGCCCTTTTTCATTCCGGCGATTTTACGTTGTGTTGGGGCAATGCTAGAGTTCGCCCGCCATTTCCGGGGAAAGACGGCGTATGCGTTTCTTGAGCAGTATCGGTGCCTTCTTCGGCCGCGTTTCCCGCGCCAAGTTCGGCCGCATCGAGGGAATTCTCATCCCGCTGGCGCTCCTCATGGGGGCCGTCGCCCTGCACAAGCAAGACCCGGAACCGGTGCGCCAGTTGCGCTACATCGTTTTCGACAATTATCAACGGCTCGACCCGCGCCCCTACGATCCCACCCTGCCGGTGCGCATCGCCGATATCGACGAACGCAGCCTGTTGAAGTTCGGTCAATGGCCCTGGTCCCGCTCGCAGTTCGCGCGCATTCTCGACCGGTTGGGTGAATTGGGGGCCGCTGCCGTCGCGATCGACGTATTGCTGGCCGAACCCGACCGCACCGCACCGCAATCACTGGCAGCGGCGCTGCCCGACGACGCGTCTTTCGCCGCGGCCAAAGCGCTGATGAACCAACTGCCCAACCCGGACCAGGAATTGGCCCATGCGATCGGGCGCGTCCCGACCATCGTGCCGTTCGCTACACTGGCCACCGACCCGCTGCGCCCGCAGACCCTGCCCGAACACAAAGCAGGCTTTGCTTTCGCCGGCACGCCGCCCACCCGGTTCATGCGCAACTGGCAATATTGGATCGCGTCGCTGGATCAATTCCAAAAGGCTGCGGCCGGCGTCGGCTCGGTCAATGCCGACCCCGATATCGACGGTATCATCCGCGGCGTTCCATTGGTCGTCCTGGTCCCTGATCCCGCGCCCGATATCACCGAGCACTTCCGCGGCTCGCTCGCGGCTGAGGCCTTGCGTGTCGCGCAAGGGCAGACGACCTATTCCATCAAATCGACCGGCGCCAACGCCGAGCGCCAGTTTGGCGATGACCTCGGCATCGCCAAGATCAAGATCGGGCAGGCCATCGTTCCGACAACACAGGAAGGCAGCGTTCTGCTCTACGATACGGGCCACAAGCCGGAGCGTTTCTTTTCGCTGGCCGACATCATGGATCCGAATTTCGATGCTGCCCAAGTTGCCGGGCGCATCATCTTCATCGGCGCCTCGGTCGAGGGCTTGCGCGATTTCAAGCCGACGCCGCTCTTCCCCAATATGGCGGGCGTCGAGATCCATGCGCAAATCGCCGAACAAATCATTGCCGGGAAATATCTCGAACGACCCTATTGGGCACCTTTGGTCGAAGGGATGGGGCTCGTTGTGCTGGGCATCATTCTGACCATCCTGGCGCAGCTCCGTGTCGCCCTGGTCGGGCTGGCGGTCGCCATCATCGCGATCGTCGGTTCGTTCGGCACGTCCTACTATCTCTTCCACACCAAGGGCCTTCTGATCGATCCGTTCTATCCGGCCGTCACCGCCTTCCTGATTTTCGTCACCTCGACGCTCATCGGCTATATCCGCACGGAGCGGGAAAAAGCGCAGGTGCGCGGCGCCTTCTCGCTCTATTTGTCGCCCGTCCTGGTCGATCAGGTCTCGAAGAATCGCGAACGGCTGAAGCTCGGCGGCGAGAATCGCCCGCTCACCGTGATGTTCTGCGACATCCGCGGCTTCACCAAAATGTCGGAAGGCCTCGACCCGCAACAGCTGACGCACGTGATCAACCAGTTCCTGACGCCCATGACCGATATCATCCAGGCGAATGGCGGGACGATCGACAAATATATCGGCGACTGCATCATGGCCTTCTGGAACGCCCCGCTCGATATCCCGCAGCATGAGCGCAAGGCTGTCTCGGCGGCCTTCGCCATGCGGGCCGAACTGGTGCGCCTCAACCAGGAGTTCGCTGATGAGGCCGCCCGGACCGGTACCAAGAAGATCGAGATCAAGATCGGTATCGGCCTCAATACCGGCATTGCCTGCGTCGGCAACATGGGATCGAAGCAGCGCTTCGGCTATTCGGCCCTGGGCGATACGGTCAACACTGCCTCGCGCCTTGAAAGCCTGTCGCCAGCCTATTTCGTCGATCTGGTGTTGGGCGAGGAAACGGCCGAAGCCGCGAGCGATTTGGCTCTTCTTGAGCTGGACCAGGTCCGCGTCAAGGGCAAGAACCTGCCGGTCCGGATCTATACCGGCCTCGGCGACCAAACGGTGGCGCAAAGCAACAGCTTCGTCACCCTGAAAAGCCGCCACGAAACGATGCTCGCTGCCTACCGCGCCCAGGATTGGACGACTGCCCGGCAGTCGCTCGCAGCCGCGCGCGAGGCGGCCCCTGAGTCACTGGGCAAATTCTACGACATGTACGAGAACCGCATCGCCGAATATGGCGCCAATCCGCCGCCGGCCGATTGGGACGGGGTTTATGTCGCGATGACCAAGGGCGGGTGAGCTGAGGGCCAGCACCCGTCACTTGGCGCCCCCACCCTAACCCTCCCCCTAAAGGGAGAGGGAATCAGGGCGAGGTGTTCATTCAAACCTAAGCCAAAAGCCCTCTCCCTTTAGGGGGAGGGTTGGGTGGGGGCTGACGCTCGCTCAATCCTCGATGTCGAGGGCGTAACCGGCCGAACGCACCGTGCGGATAAGATCCGGCAGGCCGTCGACATTGATGGCCTTGCGCAGGCGGCGGATATGGACGTCGACCGTGCGCGGCTCGACATAGATGTCGCGGCCCCAGACATGGTCGAGGAGCTGCTCGCGCGAGAAGACGCGCCCCTGGTTTTCCATCAGGAATTTCAGCAGGCGGAACTCGGTCGGCCCCAGATGCAGGTCCTTGTTGTCGCGCCGCACCCGGTGGGTGGCGAGATCCATTTCAAGATCGGCATAGGTGAGGTTTTCTTCGCCCGATTGCGGGCGGGCGCGGCGCAGCGCTGCCTTGGCACGGGCCATCAATTCCGACGGGCTGAACGGCTTGGTGACATAATCGTCGGCACCGGTCTCGAGGCCGCGGATTTTGTCGGCCTCTTCGCCCTTTGCGGTCAGCATGATGATGGCAGCCGATTTCAAATCCGGTGTCCGGCGGATCTGGCGGCAGACTTCAATGCCCGAGACGAGCGGCAGCATCCAGTCGAGGAGGATGAGGTCCGGCGTTTCCTCGCGGGCCTTCACCAGCGCCTCTTCACCGTTCATCGCCTCGACGACGCGGTAGCCTTCGGCTTCGAGATTGTATTTGAGGAGCGTCAGCAAGGCCGGCTCGTCTTCGACCACCAGCACGACCGGCTTGGCCCGACCGTCGGCAGCAGTGTCTCCGCGCGGCATGTCGGCCCGACGCGTACGTTCAGCCATTGATCGCAACATTGGTCGTATCTCCCTTGGGTCGGGTCTCGTCGATCGGCTTGCCATGCACGAGGAAATGGACCGTCTCGGCAATGTTGGTGGCGTGATCGCCGATCCGCTCGATGTTCTTGGCGATGAACAGGAGGTGGGTCGAGGCACCGATATTCCGCGGATCTTCCATCATGTAAGTGAGCAACTCGCGGAACAGCGAATTGTACATTTCGTCGATGCTTTCGTCGGACCGCCAGGCGGCAAGCAGACCTTCCGCATCATCGTTGGCATAGGCCGAAAGAACGGCGCTGATCAGCTTGATCGCCAGATCGCCCATGCGTGGGATCGAGCCGGTGGGCTTCAGCGGTGCCTGCTGGTTTAGCTGCAAAGCGCGCTTGGCGATGTTCTTGGCATAATCGCCGATGCGCTCGATGTCGGCCGAAATCTTGATGGCGGCGATGACTTCGCGCAGATCCTTGGCCATCGGCTGGCGCAGGGCGAGGATTTTGAGCGAGTCCTGGGCGACCGTCATTTCCAGGGCATCGATGCCCTTGTCGCTTTCGATGACACGCATCGCCTTGTCGGAATCACGCTTGGCCAATGCCTGGATGGCATCGCCGAGCTGGGCTTCGGCACGGCCACCCATGGCGAGGATCTGCTCGCGCAGCCGGCGAAGTTCCTCGTCGAAGCTCTTGACGATATGGTCGGTGGCTTTCTGGGGCATGTTCTTCAACTCCTCAGCCGAACCGGCCGGTGATATAGCCCTGGGTCCGTTCGTCCTTCGGGCTGGTGAAAATCTGTTCCGTGTCACCCCACTCGATCAGATGACCGAGATGGAAGAAAGCGGTTTTCTGGCTGACACGCGCCGCCTGCTGCATCGAGTGGGTGACGATCACGATGGTGAAGTTTTCCCGCAATTCGTCAATCAATTCCTCGATCTTGGCCGTGGCGATCGGGTCGAGCGCCGAACAGGGCTCATCCATCAGGATCACTTCCGGGCTGACCGCGATGGCGCGGGCGATGCAAAGGCGCTGCTGCTGACCGCCGGAAAGACCGGTGCCCGGCTGATCAAGACGTTCCTTCACTTCGTTCCAGAGGCCGGCTTTTTCAAGGCTCGAACGGACAATCTCGTCCAGTTCACCCTTGGTCCCGGCCATGCCGTGGATGCGCGGGCCATAGGCGACATTGTCATAGATCGATTTCGGGAACGGATTGGGCTTCTGGAACACCATGCCGATCCGCGCCCGCAGCATGACCACGTCGAGTTTCGGATCATAGATATCCTGGCCGTCGAGAGTGATCTGGCCGCCGACGCGGCAACCGTCGATCACGTCATTCATGCGGTTGAGGCAGCGCAGGAAAGTCGACTTGCCACAGCCCGACGGGCCGATCAGCGCCGTCACCATGCGTTCCGGCACGTCGAGGTCGACGTCGAACAAGGCCTGCTTCTGGCCGTAATGGACCGTGACCTTGCGGCCGTTCATCTTCACGATGGGGGAAACGATAGTATCCATTGGCTCCTACCAGCGCCGCTCAAACCGGCGGCGAACGAAAATGGCGATCGCGTTCATTGCGATGAGGAAGGCCAGCAGCACCATGATGCCGGCACTGGTTTTTTCGACGAAGGCTCGCTCCGGGCTGTCGGCCCAAAGATAGATCTGCACGGGGAGAACGGTCGCCGGATCGGTCGGTCCATGCGGCACATCGACGATGAAGGCGACCATGCCGATCATCAAAAGGGGTGCCGATTCACCGAGCGCGCGCGCCAGGCCGATGATGGCACCGGTCATGATGCCGGGAGTCGCCAGCGGCAGCACATGGTGCGTTACGACCTGGAGGGGCGAAGCACCGATACCATAGGCCGCCTCGCGGATCGAAGGCGGAACGGCCTTCAACGCAGCGCGCGTGGCGATGATGATGGTTGGCAGCGTCATCAATGCCAGCACCATGCCGCCCACCAAGGGGGCCGAACGCGGCAGGCCGAACACGCCGAGGAGAACAGCCAAGCCCAGCAGACCGAAGACGATCGACGGCACCGCGGCAAGGTTGTTGATATTGACCTCGATGATCTCGGTGATCCGGTTCTTCGGGGCGAATTCCTCAAGATAGATGGCGCTCATGACACCGAGCGGCAGCGCCAGCAGCACCGTCACCAGCATGGTGAAGATCGAGCCCATCAGGGCGCCGAGGATGCCCGCTTGCTCCGGCTCACGCGAATCGCCCGACGAGACGAAGGCACTGTTGAAGGCGCTCTTCACTTGGTCCTTCGCGATCAAGGCGTCGAACCAGCCGATCTGGCTGTCCGGCACCACGCGCTCTGCTTCCGGCACGTCGCGCTTGATGAAGCCCTTGTTCAGCATGTCGATATCGTCGGAAGCGACCACCCAGATGCGCTGGGTGCTGCCGATGATCGATGGGTCGGCAAGGACTGCCGCGCGAACCGCATCACCGGCGCCGTTGCTCACCAAGCCGTAGAGCAGCTTGCGGTCGCCACGGCTGGTCACGTCGGGAAATGCGTTCTTCAGCGTTTCCTTGACGAGGCCTTGATAGTCGGCAGCGGCCAGCGTATCGGCGTCCTTCTTGCCGTCAGGCGAAATGACCGCCGGATCAAGCATGACGTCGAGGCCGATCTCGGTGCGGTAGAAGGCGCTGTAGCCGCGGCTGCAGACCGAGACGAGCAGGACTGCCAGCATGGCGATGGCCAAGCCGACGGCGAACATGCCGTAGAAGCGGAAGCGGCGTTCGGCAGCGTAGCGGCGGCGGATGCGGCCTTCGCTGAGGTCCGGCCGGCGGATGACCGGTGTGTGGGCGTCACTCATATTGCTCTCGATATTTCTTGACGATGCGCAGGGCAACGATGTTGAGGATGAGCGTCACGACGAAGAGGGCGAGACCCAGCGCGAAGGCGGCGAGCGTCTTCGGGCTGTCGAATTCCTGGTCGCCCACAAGCAGGGTCACGATCTGCACGGTGACCGTGGTCACCGCTTCCAGCGGGTTGGCTGTGAGGTTGGCTGTGAGACCAGCCGCCATCACCACGATCATGGTTTCGCCGATGGCACGGGAGACGGCGAGAAGTACGCCACCCATGATGCCGGGAAGAGCCGCCGGCACCACCACCTGGCGGATGGTCTCCGATTTCGTAGCACCCAGTGCGAAGGCACCGTCGCGCATCGCCTGCGGCACCGCGTTCATGACGTCGTCGGAAAGCGATGAAATGAAGGGGATGATCATGACGCCCATGACGAGGCCGGCGGCAAGCGCCGATTCCGAGGCGACGTCGAGGCCGACGCTGGCGCCGAGCCCACGGATGAGCGGCGCCACGGTCAAGGCCGCGAAGAAACCGTAGACCACGGTCGGGATGCCGGCCAGGATTTCGATCAGCGGCTTGGCCCAGGCGCGCGTCCGGCGGCTGGCATAGTCCGAGAGGTAGATCGCCGACATAAGGCCGATCGGCACCGCGACAATCATGGCGATGATCGTGATGAGGAGCGTGCCGGCGAATACCGGAATGGCGCCGAAGGCACCCGATTGGCCGACCTGATCGGCGCGAATGGCCATCTGCGGCGACCATTGCAGCCCGAAGAGGAATTCGAGCGGCGAGATCTGGGCGAAGAAGCGCAGCGCCTCGAACACCAGCGACAATACGATGCCGACGGTGGTGAGGATCGACAGCAGCGAACAAAGGACGAGGAGCGCCATGATCATGCGCTCGACCGCGTTGCGGGCGCGGAAGTTGGCGCTGATATGACGCTGCGCCCAGGCAAGACCGAGCGCCGCGACACCGAGCGTCGCCGCGGCAATGGCCGCCCAGATCACGTCATGGCCGGTCTTCGACTCGCCCGGCAGATAATGCGCGATGAGAGCGCCGAGCACCAGGGCGAGTGCACCCGGCAGGAAGGCACCGAGGCCGACGAAGGTTCCGTGATAGCCCGGCAGCGAATGAAGGTCCCGCGTCGCCCCCTTGACCGAGGCGAACGCGCGGCGCCGACCCAGCTGGAAGCCGACCGAGCTCAAAAGCAGCAGCACGCCGGCGGCAATCCAGGGGAGCAGCGCCGAGGTCGCGCCCAGATCGATGCCGGCACCGAGCGAGCTGGCGATCGGGAGAGCCGCGAGCACGGCGGCGGAAACCTCGGCATGCTCGGCTTCCGGCATCGGCACCATGCCCTTGTCGGTCAGATATCCTTGCGGCCCGGATGCCTTGTCGCTCATGAATTCGGCGACATATTCGGCGAGGCCGGGGACGATCGCGCGGTGTTGCTTCTTCACATAGAGATAGAGCTTGCGCGCCACCTCGTAGGAGCCGCTGATGATATTGTCCTCTGTCGGCAGCACACCGTCCATGGCGGCGCCTTGCAGCAGATCCTGATTGTCGGCGAGGAAGGAATAGCCGAGTACGCCGAACGCATCCGGATTGGCGGCGAGCTTCTGCACGATGAGATTGTCGTTCTCGCCGGCGTCGATATAGGCGCCGTCCTCGCGCAGGGTCTGGCATTTTGCCTTGCGCAGCTTCTCGTCGGCGATCGCGGCGATTTCCGGGAAGGCGTGGCAGGCCTTTTCCATCACCAGTTCCAGAAAGGCATCGCGCGTGCCGGAGGTCGGCGGCGGCCCCAGTACTTCGATCTTCTGCGCCGGCAGGGCGGCGTTTACCTCGGACCACAGTTTGTATGGGTTGGCGAGAAGCACGCCGTTGACCGGCACTTCCTTGGCGAGCGCCAGATAAAGGTCGCGCACGGTCAGCGCGCGGGGCGCTGCGGACTTGGCCGAAGCCAGCGTGATGCCGTCATAGCCGATCTCAACCTCGACGATATCGGTGACGCCGGCCTGCTTGCAGGCCTCGATCTCGCTTTCCTTGATCGGACGCGAGGCGTTGGCGATATCGGGGAAACCTTCGCCGACACCACCGCAGAAGAGCTTGAGGCCGCCGCCGGTCCCGGTCGATTCGACCACAGGCGCCTTGAACCCCTCGCCGGCGAAATGTTCGGCGACGGCAGTCGCGAACGGATAGACGGTCGAGGATCCGACAATATGGAGTTGCTCACGCGCCGCGGCCGAGCCGGCGCTGGAGACGAGCCCCGTACCCAGAAGGGCAAGGCCCAGGAGGGCCGGAAGTCCGAACCGGGCGGGTGACAGGAGGCCGCGCGTGGAAGGCATGGTCGAGCTCTTTCCCAAAATCAGTCGCGGGGTGGAGTACGACACTAATGTTACAGCTTGATGAACCCATAAAAAGTCCATGACCGCAATAGGTTAGGTTCAGGGTCACAGGTGCCGTGCTTGACGCCGGCAGGGTGAATCGGCCAGTTTCGGCCATCCGTTCAGAGTGTCAGAGGAGGGGCCCGATGGCCTACGACAACAACAATATTTTCGCCCGCATCCTGCGGGGCGAGATCCCCTGCGACAAGGTCTATGAAGACCCTCATGTGCTCGCCTTCCGCGACATCCGCCCCCATGCCAAAACCCATGTCCTGGTGATCCCGAAGGGCCCCTATGAGTCGCTTGAAGAGTTTTCGGCCAAGGCCTCGGACGCCGAGATCGTGGCGTTCCATCGCGCTATCCCCAAGATCACGGCGGCGATTGGCGTCAGCGTCACCGGCTACCGTGCTATCGCCAACAGCGGCGCCGACAGCCACCAGGAAGTGCCGCACTATCACCTGCATCTGCTGGGCGGTCAGCGGTTGGGTCCGCTCCTCAGCCTGCCGCATTGAGGATGACGGCCGCAGCTGTGAGCCCGTCTCACGGCTGCTGATGCATTTCATCAATTGCGGGAAAGTCGGCGCCACCGCATGAAGGGTGCTGGGTCCAACAGCGGAGACGAGGATGATCACCCTTTACGACAGCGCCATTTCCGGCAACGCTTACAAGGTGCGCCTCATCCTCTCCCACTTGGGCATTCCCGTGCGGCGCATCGAAATGAATGTCGATGACGGTTCGACCCGCCGGCCTGATTTCCTGAAGGTCAACCGCAACGGCAAAGTGCCCGCCGTGATACTGGCAGACGGCAGCGCGCTCGCCGAGTCGGACGCCATTCTCTATTACTTCGCCGAAGGCACGCCCCTGTGGCCGACCGATCGGCTGGACCGCGCCCGCGTCCTGCAATGGATGTTCTTCGAGCAGTACAATCACGAGCCGACCATCGCCGTCGTGCGCCACTGGATCGCCCATCTCGGAAAGACACCGGAAAGCGAGCCGGCGCTGCCAGCCAAGATCGCTGCCGGCTACCGCGCCCTCGACGTCATGGAGGAGCATTTGCAGGCGCATCCATTCTTCGTCGGCGGCAGCTACACCATCGCCGACATCGCCCTCTATGCCTACACGCATGTCGCGCATGAGGGCGGCTTCGATCTCGGCCGCTATCCGGCGATCTCGGCCTGGCTGAAGCGTGTCGCGACCCAGCCCGGCCACATCCGCATCACCGATTGAACGCCGTTACTCCGCGATCTCATAGGGAATGATGATGTCCCCGTCTTTCGCGAAGACAACGCACCGATAGCCCTTGGACTGGCAACTCTTGATCGCTTCGTTCGAGTAATTGATGGTGTAGTAGCAGCCCTGGGCCATCGGACAATAGTGATAGGTCGCGTAATACCCGTCCTCGGAGACGGCAAAGGCACCGCGCCCGCCCCCCGATATGTCCTGCAGGTATTGCTGGTAATAGTCCCAGGTCCCGCGCGAGATGACGAGTTTCTCATCGGGCTGCAGGTGGACGCGGCCCTCCTGCGGCTGGCAGCCCGCCAGCAGAATGGCGGCAAGTGCCGTGATCAAGCCAATGCGCTTCACCTTGGAATTCCCCCAATGATTTATTCCCATTAGGAAAATTCGCACATCCCGCGCATCCTGCCAAGAGGCCGAATGCCGCGCAGTCACCGATAGGGATCGGCCGCATCACGCAGCCCATCGCCAAGGAAGTTGAAGGCAAGCACCACGATGATGACGGGAATGATCGGCAGCATCAGCCACGGATAGAGCGCCACGACGTTGATGTTCTGCGCCTCGTTGAGGAGCACGCCCCAGGAGGTGATCGGCGGTCGGATGCCGAGCCCGAGGAACGAGAGTGCCGTCTCACCGAGGATCATGCCGGGAATAGCCAGCGTCGCCGAGGCGATGAGATGGCTCATGAAGCTTGGCATCAGGTGGCGGAAGATGATGCGCGCCGGCGAGGCGCCCATCAATTGGGCGGCGACGCAGAAATCCTCCTCGCGCAAGGACAGCAGGCGCGAGCGCACGGCGCGCGCCAATCCCGTCCAGTCGATGAGGCCCAAGATGATGGTAATGCCGAAATAGACCAGCATCGGCGACCAGGTGACGGGCAGGATTGCGGCGAGCGCCAACCACAGTGGCAGATGCGGGATCGAGCGCAGCACTTCGATCGAGCGCTGCAGGAGATCGTCGACCCAGCCGCCGTAATAGCCGGCCAGACCGCCGAAGGTCATCCCCAGGATGAAACTCACGGCAACACCGAAAAGGCCGATGGTGAGCGAGATGCGCATGCCGTAAAGGATGCGCGAGAGCATGTCGCGCCCCAGCCGGTCCGACCCCAGCAGGAAGAGCGGTGTCTGATTGTCTTCCGGCGGGCAGAAGAGGTGCTTGTTACCCTCGATGAGACCCCAGAACTTATAGCTGTCGCCGCTGCAGAAGAAGCGGATCGGCCGCGGCTCGATCACATTCTCGGTGTAGATGCGCTGCAGATTCTCCATGTCCAACTTGTAATCGAGCGCATAGACGAAGGGCCCCACGAACTCCCCCTGGTGGAACCAGTGCACTTCCTGCGGCGGGGCATAGATGTAATCGACATTGCGCGAATGCTGGGCGTATGGCGCCAGGAATTCGACGAAGAGAATTGCCGCATACATGACGGCAAGCACCAGTCCGGCCACCATCGCCACCTTGTGGCGCCGGAAGCGCAGCCACATCATGCGCCATTGCGACGCCAGATAGATCTTCTCGAGGGCGGGATTGACCTGATCGATCGAATAGGGATCGAACGGCGCGCGGCTGACATAATGCGGCATGGAACTGCGGGCCTTGCCCCCCGCCGTTTCCGTGCTCCCCGACGGCATATCCGTGGCGCTCATTTGTCAACTCCTCCGCCCAGCCGGATACGCGGATCGAGCAGCGCCAGCATGATATCGGAAATGAAGATGCCGATCACGGTGAGAAAGGCCATGAACATCAGGAACGAACCCGCCAAATACATATCCTGCGACCGCAGCGCCGCAAGCAGCATCGGCCCGGTGATCGGCAACGACATCACGACGGAAACGATGACCGAGCCGGAAATGAGCTCCGGCAGCAGCGACCCGATATCGGCGATGAAGGGGTTGAGCGAAACGCGCAGGGGATAGCGCAGCAGCAGTTTCATCGGCGGCAGGCCCTTGGCGCGCCCTGTCGTCACATATTGCTTGTTGAGTTCGTCGAGCAGATTGGCACGCAAGCGCCGGATCATGCCGGCCGTCCCAGGCAGACCGATGACGAGGACCGGTATCCACATATGCTCGAGAACACTGAGACATTTGGCAATCGACCAGGGCTGGCCCACATATTCCGGGTCCATCATGCCGCCGATCGAGGTGCCGAACCATATGTTGGAGAAATAGAGCAGCACCAGGGCAATGAGGAAGCTCGGCGTCGCCAGGCCGATATAGCCGAGGAAGGTGAAGAGATAGTCGAAGACCGAATATTGATGCGTCGCCGAATAGACCGCGATCGGGAAAGAAACGATCCACACGAAAAGGATCGACGCCAGGGAGATGATGACCGTCAGCATCAGGCGGTCACCCACCACTTCCGAGACCGGCAGGTTGTGTTCGAACGAATAGCCGAGATCGCCGAAAATGAGCCCGCCGCTCTTGTGCTCGAAACCTTCCCAGCGCCCGAACATCCAGTGCAAATATTGCACATGCATCGGCTCGTCCAGGCCATAGGTCTTCTTCAGGAAGTCCATCTTGTCCTGGTCCATGTTCTCGCCACGCGCCTGCAACTCGGCCATCATGGTCTCAAGAAAGTCGCCGGGCGGCGCCTGGATGATGGCGAAGACCAACATGCTGATGACCAGCAGGGTTGGAACCATGACCAGCAAGCGCTGAATGAGATAGCGAAGCATGAACGCGATGTTCCTATTGCAGCCGGTTTTCGACCGGACTCAAGTCCCTGGGCTGTTCCTCCCAGAAGGTATCAGGGCGATAGATGCCGAAATGCGCTCCAGGTTCCCATGACCAGACACCCCGTTCCGGTACGTTCTTGAGGCCCCTTCCCACGACCACCGGCTGCGGAATGTTGGCGACGGTGCCGATCGTGTAGACCTGCTCGGACCAGATCTCCAGTATCTTGGTCCAGATCTGCTCGCGTTCGCCACTGTCGGTCGACAGCTTCCAGGATTTGAGAAGATCAGCCAGCTCCTGCGCCTCCGGCAGATCGATCGGTGTGCCGTTCATGCCGGCCGTTTCGATATACTGACCCCATTTCGGCCACATCAGCTGCTGCTGGGTCGAGGGCGCGAATTCCTGCGGGCTCATATCCGGGTTGGGCAGACCGTTATCGACGCCGAAGAAGACCGACATGATGCTGTCGCCGGCAAAGATACGGTCGCGGAACACCTCGCGCTGCGACGGCTTCACGAACATGTCGATGCCGATCTCGCGCCAGCTGTCCTTGATGAGCTCCAGAATGTCGGATTCCTCGGTCGACTCACCGGCCGTGTCGACAATGATCGTCATGCGCCGCCCGTCGGGCAATTGGCGAAAGCCTTCATCGTCGCGGTCGGCCAACCCCATCTCATCGAGCAGGCGATTGGCGGTCGAAACATCGAAGGCCGACCAAGCTTTCTGGTATTGCGGCTTGAAAAGGGGCGACAGGGCCTGGATCGTGTTGGCGCCCTCTTTGCCCAAGCCGTAATAGATCGCCTGATTGATCTCGTGCCGGTCGATGCCCAGCGACAAGGCACGGCGGAAACGCACGTCGCGATTGACCGCGCGCCAGGCATCATCGTTGCAATTGAGATTGGGATAGAGCGCAAAATTCGATCCGCGGCTGTCATCCCACAGGCGCAGGCTGAATTTGCCCGCTTTCTCCGACTGTTTGAGGAAGGTGTAATTGTCGAAGCGCACATAACGCGCCTGCAGATCGACCTCGCCCGCCCCCGCTTTCGCCGGAATGAGCTTGCTCTCGGCGATGTCGAAGACCATCTGATCGATATAGGGGAGTTGCTGCCCCTTCGCATCGACGCGGTAGTAATAAGGGTTGCGCACGAAGACCAGCCGGTCTGCGGGCGGCTTGATCCGCAGCACCCAGGGATCGAGGGTCGGCAGCTTCGGATTGTCGTTACGATATTGATTGCCACGCCGATTGAGAAGTGCCGCCCAGCTCGGTTGGCCGCTATCCTTCACCGCTTCTTCCAGCTCTGCCGCGTCGGCGTATTTCTGGTGAAACTTCTTCAGGTATTTGGACGGCATGTAGATGTAGAGCGGACTCGCTGCCGCCAGGGCCGGCAGGAAATCCGTGTTCGGCTTCGACCAGCTATAGCGGACGGTCGTGTCGTCGAGAATCTCAACCTTTGGCTTTTCGCCATCGACCAACAGAACGCTCGGCGGGCCGGCCGGCATCAACTCGGTATTGTTGGCGACGTCTTCCCACCAGAAGCGGAAATCCTCGGTAGTGAACGCCTTGCCGTTCGACCATTTATGGCCCTTGCGCAGATGGAACGTGAAGATGCGGCCCTCTTCGACCTCGAAGCTTTCGAGGAGGTCGGGGACGATCTTGTAATGGCGGTCATAGCCCACCAGGCGCGCATAGGAATAAGCCACCAGGATGCGGCTGTCCTTGGGGCTCGCCATCAGCATGCGGATTTCGCCACCCTGCTTGCCCAGCGTATCGCCCGGCTGATCCATCGCCGCGACAGCGGGATGTTCCGGCAGGCGCTCGGCCACCGGCGGCAAGTCGCCCTTGGCCTCGTCATCGGCAAAATAGGCTGGGCTGGTGAAGGCGTTCTCTTCAGCAGCCAAGCCTGCAACCGGCGCAAATGAGAGTGCTGCAGCCAGCGCGGCTGCTGCGAAGCGCATCCTCATGCGGCGATACTCCGGATGGAAAGAGCGGCGCGGACCCAATGATCGTTGCCGATATCGACCAGCGTCGGCTGATTGTCGGCATCGATGGTAAATGGCGCCGGCCAAAGCGACGGCACGGACGTCTTGCCTTCCATCACCCTGTTGAAATCGAGCGGCGCCTCAAGCGACGGGTTGGGCACGGCAGCCAGCAACGCCTTCGTATAGGGATGAACCGGGTTGCGGAACAATTCGCGGGTCGGCGCCAGCTCAACGACGCGGCCGGCACACATCACCATGATGCGGTCGGCCACGTAATCGACCACCGCCAGATTGTGCGAGATGAAGATATAGGTGAGGCCGAGCTTGGCTTTCAGGTCCTTCAGCAGATTGAGGATCTGCGCCTGAATCGAAACGTCGAGCGCCGAAACCGGCTCGTCGCAGATGATGAGGTCGGGTCGCAGGGCCAGCGCGCGGGCGATGCCGATGCGTTGCCGCTGGCCGCCCGAAAAACTGTGCGGATACCGGCGCAAATGGCGGATATCGAGCCCGACCAAGGCCATCAACTCCTTCACCATCTCGGTCCGCGTCTCCGGCGTGCCGACATTGTGAATGATCAGCGGCTCGCTGATGATGTCGAAGACCGTCATGCGCGGGTTGAGGGAGCCGATCGGGTCCTGGAACACGAACTGCACGCGCTTCCTGTATTCGCCAAGATCGGCACCCTTCATATGGCGCACGTCGATGAGGCGGCCGCGATCATTGAAGCGGATGTCGCCGGTATCGGCGTTGATCGCCTTCATGATGATCTTGGAAAGGGTCGTCTTGCCGCACCCAGATTCACCGACTAGCCCCAGGCATTCACCCCGCATCACGTCGAAGCTGACGTCGGACACGGCCGTCACCGATTTCGCCGGCTGCATCGAGAAGAAGCCGCCCTTGCGGATGGTAAACCCCTTGCTGACATTGCCCACGGAAAGGAGCGGCCCCACCTCGTCGGCGGAAGCCGGCCATGGCTGCTTTTCGGCAAATAGTGGCCCGGCCTCGCTCTTGATCTCGCGGATCGGCACCAGCCGCTCGTCGTCGCGCATACCGAAGCGCGGCACCGCATTGAGCAGCGCCTTCAGATAAGGGTGTTCAGGTGCCCGGAAGATGTCCTCAACCGAGCCGGCCTCCATCACCTCGCCCTGATACATGACGACGACTTCGTCGGCGATGTTGGCGACGACACCCAGATCGTGGGTGATCATCAGCATCGCCATGCCGAGTTCGGCCTGGAGGTCGGCCATCAATTTGAGGATTTGAGCCTGGATCGTGACGTCGAGCGCCGTGGTCGGTTCGTCGGCGATGAGCAGCGCCGGCTTGCAGACCAGCGCCATGGCAATCATGGCGCGCTGCCGGAGGCCACCGGACAGTTCGAACGGATAGGTCTTCAAGGCACGCTCGGGGTCGGGAAATCCGACCGCCCGCAACATGGCCAGCGCCCGCTCGTGCCCCTCGGCATCGCTCAGTTTGGAATGGAGATGCAGCGCCTCGGTGATCTGGTGCCCGACCGTGTGGACCGGGGACAGCGATGTCATCGGCTCCTGGAAGATGATCGAGATCGCGGCGCCGCGAATGGCGCGCATTTCCGGACCGTCACGATGGAGCTGCGCGATATCGACGATGCCGCCTTTCTGGTTCCAGTCATTGCCGCCGCCGGCCGCCCGGTCGAACAGGATCTCGCCACCCTTGATGCGGGCCGATTTGGGCAGCAGCCCCATGATCGCCTGGGCGCAGACCGACTTGCCTGACCCTGACTCACCCACCAGGGCCACCGTCTTGCCATAGGGAACGCGGAACGACGCACCGCGCACGGCCTGGACCGATCCGCCTTCCAGTGCGAAATCGACCGCCAGATTGCGGACAGTGAGCAGGTCGCTCATGCCGGCACCTCGACCCCGAGGGAAAGCAGGTTATGGGCGGTATACGCATCGACCAGGACGCCATTGTCCTTGGCGACATGGGCGGCCTTCACGACGAGGCTCTGGAAATGCGGCAGATCGGAATCGACGCTGATGCTGCTGCCGTTCTCTGCCTTTACCTTCAACGTCATCCAGCCCCCCTTATTGCGCCCGAAAACGGATCGTACTGCGTAAAAGCGCAAACTCAACCCTCTGAGGTCTTTCCAGGCGATGAATCGCTGCGGCCAAGGGCCGGATTGGATGCCATCTTCATTGACTGTGATGCGCGTCACATGGCGATTGGCGGCATTGGCCGTCACCACCACGAAAAAGGCGGCAAGGGCAATGAAGAACCAGAAGATGCCGGTCCCTGATTCGTTGGTGGAAAGGATCAGGATCGACGCCGCCAATCCCATAATGCCCAGCATGTAATCCTTGACGACGGCTGCAAGCGGATAGCGGAACTCAAGCATCGAACGCCAACCCCAAAATCTCTTTTCTCCCCGCCTTACGCGGACAAAGCCCACATCTGCCTGGGGTCCTGGAACAAATCCAGCCCACCACGCCGGGCGAGCCAATCTTGCAGGTTCTCCAGGAATCGCCAAGTGGCGGTATCATGAACAAGATGATGGGTGAGAATTCCAGTCGGGTCCGCAGCGTTAACCACGCCCGATCGCCGGGCTGCGAGATGGGCGACGAGACGCCCCAGCGCCGCCTCTTCGCCCACGAAGCCGCGTGAGCCGCGCCAATCGATGACGTCGACCGCCGTATTGATTTCCGTGATCCCCGGCGTGGCAGATACCGGGGACCGGTAGGGAATTTCGTCGAAGCGCGAGAGGCCCCTGAAGCCGAGCCCGGCCAGTTCCCGCACCATCGCCGGCCCGATGCGGTTCCAGGGCGGGGTCAGAACCGGCAGGAACGCCGCGCCGAACATGCGCGCCATCATCGCAAAGCCCATCCGCAAGGCGAATTTCGCCTCATCAAGGGGGCGCGCGTCGGGGAACTCGCTCTTCTTGGCGCCGGCCGGGGCATGATTGAGGTGCCCCACCCCATGCTGCAGCAGCCGTACCGTCGGCCAGGCGGCAAGGTAGCCAGCAAAATCCTCGGTGAGCGGCTGGTCGAGCTGCATGGGGATGATGGCAAGCGCCAGCGGCACCCGGGCCGCCTGCTGCAAGGCCTTCAGGGCCGGCGTCACCATCACCGCATCATCATCCCGCCACCACAAGGTTGGGCGCAGGTCCTGCGTCGACCAGGCATCCATTTCGCGGGCAAGAGCGTCCCAATTGGCGGATTGTGCCATGATTCAGTGCGCCTTCTTGGCAGCGAGGGCAGCCAGGGTGATTTCGGCCGAATGCCGTCCTCCGTCGAGGTCTAGCTCGATCGGCAGGGCACCGATCTGAGCCCGGCGCGTGAGGGTCGCGGCCAGTGTATCCGGCTCCAGATGCTCGGCCGGCAGCACGTCGAGGGCACCGCGCTCGGCCAGCAGCTCGGCCCGGAGCGCCTGCTCGCTCTCCTGCCCCTCGGAAAAGGGCACGATCACCGACGGCGTCCTCAGAGCCAGCAGTTCCATCACCGTGTTGTACCCGCCCTGCGAGAGCGAGACATGGCATCGCGCCATGAGGTCGGCAAAATCGCTCCGAAAGCGCTCCACAATGATACCGGAATCGACCCCGGAAGCCCGTTTCAGGTACCCGAAATCCTCCTCCGGCAGGTTGCGCCCGGTAACGAACCGCCAGACCCTATCCTTGAGGCCGGAGAGGCCCCGTGCCGCCAGCGCCGCCCTGAACAGCGGTCCGCCGACCGCCCCACCGCCCGCCGAGACCAGCACCTCGCCCTCATTCCGGTCGTAGGTCGCGGATGCGGCCGCCGGCTTTTCGACCACATAGCCGGTATAGCGCAGCCGGTCGGCGATGGCGGTCGCGCGCGGGAAGGTCCGCTCGAACGGCACCAGACGCGGATCGCCATGCACCAGCACCAAGTCAAAATAGCGGCGGATGAGATCGGCGGCTTCCAGCACCCGGTCGTCGCGGCCCTTGTCGACCAGGATGTCGCGCACCGAACTGACGATGAGGAGCCCCTGATTCTGCGCCCAGTAAAGCAGCGGCAGCAGCTCGAAACGGAACTGCCGGCGGCCGAATGGATACATTTCAATGACGATGGCATCGGGCTGGAAGGCTGCCATCTCCTTCAGCAGCAATTCGCGGCGGCTATCTTTCCAGGCGCTGTCGATGACCCGGCCCTCGGCATCGAGCAGGGCCGAAAAGGCGGCATCGGCGGCAAGGCAGGCCGGCATTTGCAGCAACCGTGCCGCGCCGAAATCGATATCCGGGACCGGTATCCCGCCGGAAAAGACCAGCACCTCTGCCCCAGCGTCGACAAAGGCGCGGGCCAGCGCAGCCGCCCGGCGCAGATGGCCGATCCCCAGCAGATGCTGCACATAAAGGGCAAGGCGCGGCCGGTCACTCATGGTGCAAGGTCAGTCATGATGCAAGGTCAAGTCGATGTTGAGTTCGGCAACCGACGGAAGGCCGTCGGCGGCAAGGCGAAAGAGGTGCGCCCTGCCGTCCTTCAGTTTCACCGGTGGCTTTTCGGTCATGCGCCAGCCGGTGGCAAGGGCATAGAGGGCGCGCTGCACCGCCTTGTGGGTGACAAGGACCGAATCGCGCCCGTCACCGGCAAGGCGCGCCAGCAGGGGCAGGAGACGCTGCTGCACCTCGCGCGGGCTTTCGCCGCCGGGGGCACGAAAATCAAGGCCCAGGGATTCGCGTTCCTCGGCGTCGGAGCCTGCCGCTTCGCGCAGGTCGGCAAGGCGCTGGCCCTCCCAATCGCCGAAACTCATCTCGCGCAAGTCAGCCTCGATTTCAGCCGGCCGGCTGGGAAAGAGGATCGCCGCCGTCTCCCGCGCGCGGGAAAGCGGGCTTGCGAGCACGCGCCATTCTTGCCAGGCACTCGGCACCGACCAGCTGGCGGCGACGATGCGGCCTTCCGGCCCCAGGCCGATATCGGTGCGCCCCTGCAGGCGTTTCTCGACGTTCCATTGCGTCGGTGCGTGGCGGATGACGGCCAGGGCGATGCTCACGCCGTCACCTTGTCGAAGACCTTGCGCAAGGTCGCAGCCGCCGCCGCGATGTCATGAAACTTGCGCACATGGGCGGCGGCAGCGAGGCGCACCGGTGCCAGTTCGCGCTCCAGGGCAAAATCGACATCGGCCGCGAAGGCCGCCGTATCGCCCGGCGCCGAAAGCCAGCCCGTTTCACCATCGGCGATCATGGCCGGCACGCCACCCGATGCCCCGGCGATGACCGGCGTCCCGCAGGCCTGCGCCTCCAGGAGCGCCATGCCGAATGCCTCGTTGATCGCCGGCCAGACGAAGAGGTCGGCGCTGGCATAGATTTCCGGCAAGTCCCCGGCCGGCTTCTGCCCCAGCCAGGCGACACGCTTGGCGATCGGCGCGAAGGCCGCCTCGACCTCGCCCCGCGCCGGCCCGTCGCCCACCAGGAGCAACTGATAGGCCCGCGTCACGTGGCGCAAGGCTTCCGCAAGCGCCACGAAAGAGGCCAGCTTGTCCCCCTTGCGCATCATGGCCACGGCAAGAAGCCAGGGCATGTCGGGATCGAGCCGGTAATGCTGCGAGAGCTTGAGCCGCCCAAGATGCCGGTCGGGTCCGCGTGCATCGCCCCCCAGAAAGGCCTTGAGATCGAGAAAAGGCGGGAGGTCGATGAGCTTCTTCCCCGCCACGATACCGCCCAGACATTCCTTGTCGGCCGGATTGAGGCAAAGCACCGCATCGGCGCTGCGGATCGCCGCCTCGGCCGCTTCGTGGGAGAAGGCAAAGGGGCCGGTGGCGCGCTTGGGCGCATGGCTCGCCTCGGCAACGACATAGGGAATCTCGAGAGTCGCGGCGACGCGCGGCCCGATCCAATCGACTGCCTTGTAATAGAGATGGTAGGTGAACCAGACCCTGGGCCGCTCCGCCTTGGGCAGCTTGCGGTATTTGGCAATGAGCTTGTCGGCGATGACGTGCCCCTTCGCCGCCATGCGCTTCTGTTCGGCCTCGCTGTCCCCCAACAAGCGGGCACGGAAACGGCTGGCGATCACCGGCTTCATCCCCGCCCGCCGCAAGGCGGCCAGCAACAGCCGCCCGACGGTGCGGTCACCGGACGGGTCGGGATGATCGGGTGCCTTGAGCGGCGCATAAAAGGCGATTTTCATGGCCCGGATGGTGCCCTTGCCCCGACCCAAGGGTCCAGGAAAAAGTGACGCCCGGGAAGCTACTGGGCGAGATCCGCCCGGAACCGCCGCTCCAGATCGTTGATCCCGGCATCCATCGCGAAATGGGCGTGCAGACGGGTGAAGCCGGCATCGGCGAGTTTCTGTCGTCGGACTGGATCGACAATGAGGGATTGAATCGCAGCGGATAACGCAGTCGCATTTTCCGGCGGCACGAGGCGGCCGGTCTCGCCGTCACGAATGAGTTCCGGAATGCCGGAGATGTCGGTGGCGATGCAGGCCAGGCGCTGGCTTTGCGCTTCCATCAGCACGTTGGGCAATCCGTCGCGATCGCCATCGGCGGCGATCTGCGCCGCCAGCACGAAGAGATCCGAGCGGCGATAAGCAGCGAGCACCTGTTCCTGCGGCAGGGCGCCCAGCCATTGGATGCGGTCGGCAATGCCGAGCTTCTCGGCCTGGGCCTTGAGCGCACCATCCAAGGGGCCGCCACCGATATGGGTGAGGCGCCAGTCGGAATCCTTGGGCAGCATCGCCAGGGCGTCGAGCAAAGTCGGGTAGCCCTTCTTTTCGACCAGGCGGCCGACCGAAAGAATTTCAACAGGCCCGGCCCTCGGTGCGCACGCCGGCGGCGGCGGAAAGCGGGTGAAATCGAGCCCGTGATAGACGAGGGCCACTTTCTGCGGGTCCGCCACAAGCCCCTGAAGATGCGCGTGCCCGCTCGCCGTACAGGTCACCAGCCAGTCGAGGCTTGCGAGCTTTTCCCGCTTGTCCCATGCGGGCGAGGTCCAGATATCCTTGGCATGGGCCGAGCAAGACCAGGGCGTGCCCGCCATCAGATGGGCGTAATAGGCGACCGCTGCCGGTGTGTGCAGGAAATGGGCGTGGAGGCGGATCGTCTCGGCCGGCATTTCGGCGACCAGCACGCAGGCCTGGCCGAAGCGGCGGCCGCGATTGGGGGTGGGATCGCGCGCGAGATCCTTCAGCCATTGCCACAGCGCGCGACCGAAGCCCGGCAGCCTTGCCGCGCGCAGCAGCCCACGCCAGACGCGCCCCGGCTCCTGATAGAGATATTCCGGAAGATACGTGACCTTGGCCTTGATCTCGTCATGGACCGGGTGGCGGTACTTGTCGGTCGGAAAACGCAGGCTCCAGATCTCGATCGGCAGCCCGCGATCCTCCAGCGCCTTGATTTCCTGCGCGATGAAGGTCTCGGAAAGGCGCGGATAGCCCTTCAGCAGAAAGAGTATTTTACCGGTCACGATAGGGGTCGGCGGTCAGCGCTTGCGTTGCGCAAGACGGAGCGAGGCCGGGCGGCGGCCGCGTTCGAGCGCCTGCTGCGCCAAACGGTTGACGTTGTTGAGACCGTCGAGCAGGCCCGGCACCACCACCTCGGAGGGAAGCGATTGCTGCGGCAATTGCCGGAGCGCCGTCGCCATCTTCTTCCAATCGCGCACGCCGTCATCTTCCAGCATGGCGGCAAGGCCCAGTTCTTCGGCCTTGGCGGCGCGGATATATTGCTCCATGCGCGGGCGGGTACGCGGCACGATGAGGGCGCGCTTGTCGAAGGAAACGATCTCGCAGAACGTATTGTAGCCGCCCATCGCGACGACACCGATGGCGCGGGACATCACATGTTCCATCTGCGCATCGAAGGTGATCGCCTCGACCTTGTCGAGCTTGGCGGCGCGGCTCAGGAACTCCGCCTGGCGGTCGGAATGCATGAAGGGGCCAAGCACCAGGAGGGCCGGATAAGGCAGACGCTTGTCGTTCTCATAGGCACGCAGGACCCAATCGACCACGTCCTCGCCATCGCCGCCGCCGCCGGTCGTCACCAGCAGATAGGGACCTTCGATCTTTTGCAGCGGCATCGGCGTCCCCGGTCCCTGCGGCAGGGAGCGGTGCAGATAGCCGGTATAGATCATCTTGCGCTGGACCGATTTCGGCAGGTCGATCCCGTCGAGCGGCTCGCAGATCTGCGGCAGGCCATAGATCCAGATGGCGTCGTAAAGGTCGCGCAGCGCCGGCAGCACGTTCTTGCGCCGCCATTCCGGCACCAGGGCCGCCGGTTCGTCCATGATGTCGCGCAGGCCCAGCACCAGATGCGTGCCGCGCTCCTTCAGCATCTCCAGCGTCTCGGTCACTTCGCCGCGCAGGCCCAGGGGCTCCTTGTCGACGATGAAGATGTCCGGATCGAAGATTTCGGCCGTGTGCTTGATGATGGACGAGCGCAGGGCCAGGGTTTCCTCGGTATCGATGAGGAGCGAGAGCGAGGTGTAATCGCCCGAACGCAGCTTGATGACCCCCGGAATGCGGACGAAATCGACCCGGGCGCGGAAATTGAAGCTGCCGATGATGGGCGAGCCGGTCAGGATGATGACCGACATGTCCTTGTTCTGTTCGACCAGCCAGTGCGCAATCGTCTGGCAGCGGCGCAAATGGCCGAGCCCGAACGTATCATGCGAATAAATAAGGACGCGGGCGCCCCTGGTCATGGCTTTATCCATCTGCACGCGCCCCGTTCCCCCCGAACGCTGCCATCCCGACACTTCGGCACCAAAAGCGAATGTGCGGGGAGTATGGCACAGGAGAAACTGGCCTCGAAAGCCAAACTTTGGTGACTGCGCCCGAATGTCCACATTGGCCAAAGCATTGACATCTCGGGATAATTCGGTTCCATTGCTAGGTGGCCGGGGTGGGCTGGGGAATCTTTCTGGGGACAGGCCGGGGTCATGGAGCCGAAACTTTTCAAATATATCTGGCGCCATTCCTGGCGGGATCAGATCCCGATTCTGATCATCGTCGTCTTCGCGCAGGTGATGTATCTCGTCTCCCTCGATTTGCCCAAGCGAATAGTGAACGACGCGATCCAGGGCCGGGCCTTCAAGGATTCCAACCTTACGTCCTTCCTGCATTTCACCCTGCCCTTGCCGGATTTCCTTGGCGGACCGGTCCAGCTTTTCTCCGGCTTCCAGCTTGATCAGATCGGCTATCTCTTCGCGCTCTGCTTTTCATATCTCTTTTTCGTCGTCCTCAACGGCTGGCTGAAGCAGACGGTGAATACGGAGAAGGGGCGCCTCGGCGAGCGCATGCTGCGGCGGTTGCGCTTCGAACTTTTCGACCGCGTGCTGCAATTTCCGCTGCTTCAGTTCCGCAAGGTAAAGCAGGCCGAAATCGCCACCATGATCAAGGATGAGGTGGAGCCCCTGGGCGGCTTCATCGGCGACGCTTTCATCACGCCGGCTTACCTCGGCGGCCTTGCCGCCACGGCCTTGCTGTTCATCTTCATGCAGAACGTGTCGATGGGCTTCGTCACCGTCGGCATGCTGGCGGTGCAGATCGTCGTCATCCCGAAACTGCGCGTCAAAATCCTCATGCTCGGCAAGCAGCGCCAAATCACGGCGCGCCAGCTCGCCGGTCGCATCGCCGAAAGCGTCGACGGCGCCATCGAAATCCACGCCAACGATACGTCGAACTATGAGCGGGCCGATATCGCCAACCGGTTGGGGCGTATCTTCCAGATCCGTTTCGATCTCTATCAGCGGAAGTTCTTCGTCAAATACATCAACAACATGATGGCCCAGACGACGCCCTTCCTCTATTTCGTGATCGGCGGCTATTACGCGCTGAAAGGTGAATTCGACGTCGGTACGCTGCTGGCCGTCATCAGTGCCTATAAGGACCTGCCCTCGCCGATCAAGGAACTCATCGACTGGGATCAGCAGCGCCAGGACGTGCAGATCAAATACGACCAGGTGATCGAGCAATTCACCCCGCCGGGCATGATGGACCCGCGCCTGCAAGCAATCGATACCGAGAACGAGATCGACCGCGCGCCCCTGACCTTGGAGCGCGTCACCTATCACGATGAAAGCGGCGCGGCCCTGGTTGAGGATGCGTCACTGACGGTGGCGCCGGGCGAGCATGTGGCCCTCGTCGGCCACAATAACAGCGGCAAGGAAGCGGTGGCAGCGCTGATGGCGCGGATCCTGCGGCCCTTGAGCGGCAATCTGCGCTATGGCGCGCGCGACCTGGCCGAACTGCCCGAGGCCATCACCGGCCGGCGCTTTGCCTATCTCGGTGACGAGACCTATCTGCTGCCCGTCTCGCTTGAGGAAAACCTGCTCTACAGCCTGAAACACCGGCCGCTGCGCCCGCGTCGCTATGAGGGGACTGATCTTGCGGCCTTCGAGAAGCGACAGAACGAGACGAAACGGTCGGGCAACCCCACCTTCGATATCCACGCCGATTGGATCGATTATGAGGGCGCCGGTGTTTCCGATAGGTCTGCCCTTGAAGAACGCTTGCGGCACTTGCTGGTCGCAGTCGAGTTCGAGGAAGACGTCTATCAGTTCGGCCTGCGCGGTCGCATCGAATCCACCAACCATAACGGCCTTGCCGAGGAATTCCTGAAGGCGCGCGCTGCCGTGCGGGCACGCCTGGCCGAACCGCAATTGGCCGAACTGGTCGAACCCTTCGATCCCGACCGCTACAACCGCAACATGACGGTGGCGGAGAATGTGCTGTTCGGGACGGCCCTCGATGCCCAGTATGCGGCCGAGGTGCTGGCGACCAACGATCATTTCGTCGATGTGCTGGAAAAGGCGCAGGTCACCGGCGATCTCATTGCGCTCGGCCAGCAGATTGCCGCGACGATGGTCGAATTGTTCGCCGATCTGCCGGCGGGTCACCCCTTCTTCGAACAATTCAGCTTCATCTCCGCCGAGGATCTGCCGCGTTTCCAGCAGATCACGACGCGCCTGCAGCGGGCCGGCCTCGATGCGGCGACCGACGAGGACAAGCGCCGGCTGATCGCCCTCACCTTCCCCTATATCGAGGCGCGCCATCGCTTGGGCCTTATCGACGACAAGCTTGAGGCCAAGCTGCTGAAGGCGCGGAATCTGTTCCGCCAGACGCTGCCGGCCGGGCTTTCCGATGCGATCGAGTTCATGGATCCGGCCAAATACAACGCGGCCGCCGCGGTGCAGGACAATATCCTCTTCGGCCGTCTCGTCTATGGTCAGGCCCAGGCCGCGCAGAAGATCGGCGCGGTGCTGTCGGAAGTTATCGACAGTCTGGGCCTGCGTCCGCAGGTCATTGCCGTCGGCCTCACCTTCAATGTCGGTGCGGCCGGCAAGAAGCTCTCCTTTGCCCAGCGGCAGAAGGCCGGCATCCTGCGCGCCCTCCTGAAGCGGCCGCAGCTGATCATCCTCAACAACACGATCTCGGCTTTCGACGAGGCCAGTCAGCGGCGCCTCCTCGCCAGCATCCGGCAGGATTTGGGCAGCGGTTCGGGTGCCGGGGCGCTGGTTCTTGTCACCCATTCGCCGTCGCTGGCGCGCAGCCTCGACAAGGTCGTTGTGATGCAGGCGGGCCGGATCGTGGAAACGGGGAAACCCGCCGACCTCGACCGGCCGGGCAGCAAGTTCCAGGCGCTGCTCGCAGCGCCGGAAAATTGAAGATGACGGGTGTAGGCTATTGCTGGCTGAGGCCGGGGACCGTTACGCTCGGGACGGGCGTGACGGCACCAGATCGACCATCATTTTGGCCGTTACTATCGGGATGGATGTCATGAGTATCCAGGAAGATGTCGAAGCGCTGAAGCGCATTCCGCTTTTTGCCAAGGTTGAACCGGCGAAGCTGAAGCTGATGGCCTTTGCCAGCGAGCGGGCCCAATATCAGCCCGGCGACCAATTGTTCCATCAGGGCGATACGGCCGATGCCGCCTATATCATCCTCTCCGGTGCCGCGGATATCCTGGTCGAGACGGCGGAAGGGCCGCTCAAGGTTGCCGATGTCGGACCCGGTGCTTTCGTCGGCGAGATCGGCATCTTGATGGATGTGCCGCGCACGGCGACCATCCGCGCCACGGAGAAGATGACCGTCCTCAAGATCACCAAGGAACTCTTCTTCCGCATGGTGACCGACTTCCCCTCGATCGGAATCGAAGTGATGCGCGTACTGGCTCAACGTATCGAGCATATGAACACGCAATTGCGCGAAGCCGTGGCGGCCAGGAAGTGACCGCCTTGGTGGTTTCCGCTCAAGAAGCGATCGCGATGCCATTGCAATCATGAGTCGTCTCGACAGCTTTATCCGGCGCCTTGAGGCACAGCGCGCTTGCCTTGCCACCGGTGCGGAACTTGTGCGCGACGTTCCGGGCGTGGTCCTCGAACTGGGTCTCGGCAATGGCCGGACCTTCGATCATCTGCGCGAGATCTGCCCCGCTCGCGATATCTATGTCTTCGACCGCCAAGTGGCGGCGCATCCCGACTGCATTCCGGCGCCCGAGCGCCTGTTCCTCGGCGACTTTACCGAGACCTTGTCCCTGGCCCTCGCGCGGCTGGGTCGCCACGCCGCCGCCTTCATCCATGTCGATCTGGGAAGCGGCGACGCCGCCGCGAGCCAGGCGCTGGCCCGTCGCCTTACGCCGCAGATCGTCGCCCTGATGGCGCCCGGTGCCGTCATCGTCAGTGATCAGGCGATCGACGACCCGGCGCTGGCGCCGCTGCCGCTCCCGCCCGACGTCAAACCCGGCCGCTATTTCATGGCACAGCGCCGCGCATGATCGGGATCCGTCAGCCGCGGGACGCGTGTCTCATTTTCGCCATGATGGTTGACCACCCTCCTTTAGACTGCTTCGGATCGGACAGCTAAATGCGCATGCGATTGTTTCTGACGGCCCTCTTCGGCATCCTCGCTCTGGCACCGGGCCTTGCCCCTGCCAAGATGGTCGATGACCGGATCAGCGTCCCGCGTGAGACCGGCTCGCCGATGGGTGCCGTCGGCATGGTCCTGCATCTGGGCGCCGACACCGCCGCGATCGGCACGGGTTTCCTGGTTTCGCCGTGCCATGTCCTCACCGCCGCCCATGTGGTCGCCGAACCCGAGGGCATCAGTTCGGATCAGGTGCTGCTGTTCTTTGCCGGCAGCGGCGAACTTGGCCCCGAATACCGCGAAGCCCATTCCTTCGCGGCCTTGAGCCCGGCGCGCCCGGTCGTCTGGGGCGAGAACCATGATTTCGACAGTGGGTCCACCGCCGACCGGCGCGCCGCCTGGCTCAAGGCCGGCTGGGACGATTGGGCGCTCCTCAAGCTTGATCGCTGCCTCGGTGACGAGGGCTTTGGCTATCTGAAGCTGCTGCCGCTCAGCACCCAGGAGATGACGGTGAATGGCGGCGCGCGCCCCGTTGTCTCGGTGGGGCTGCCTGCCGACCACAATAACGACACGCTGACGGCCGATCCCGCCTGCACGCTGCTGGGCCAGGTCGACAGCACCGGCTGGCAGCATGATTGCACGACGCTGCCTGGAAATTCGGGCGGGCCGATCATCGCCGCGAAGCCTGAAGCGGGGGAGGATTGGCCCCGCGTGATGGCGATCACCGTCATCGGCAAGAATGAACATTGGGATGAATTGAAGCCGCAGATTGTCGATGTCGGATCGCCCGACTATCTCGATTTGCTGCCGACGGCGGTCCCCGTCTCCGCGTTCATCGACAAGGTTGCGCCCTATCTTCCCAAGGATGCCAAGACAGAAGCCTATCTTGCCAAGCATCATGGCGCCGATCGCGGGTACGACATCAAGAATCCCAAGCCGGCCATCGACGACCTCACCAAGGCGCTCGCGCAGAAACCGCACAGCCCGATGCTGCTCACCCGTCGCGGGCTGTGGCGGGAAACGGCCGAGGATCAACCTTCGGCTCTCAGCGACTATTCGGCAGCACTTCGGGCGGATCCGAACTTCGCCCCGGCCCTCTATGCCCGCGCGCTGCTGCGCGGCTATCGCAACGACAAGCTGCAGGGCGACAGCCGGGCAGCCCTGGCCGATTTCGAAATTCTCACCCGCCGGTTTCCCGACAGCGCACGCCTGCGCATCGCCCGGGGCTCGCTGCTCTACGGCAATTACGACTATCGCGCGGCGCTAGGTGATTACGATGCTGCGTTGAAGCTCGATCCGGGCAACATCTCGGCGCGGATCACGCGCGCCAATGCGCGCATGGAACTCGGCGACGTCAAAGGTGCGGGCGAGGATTACGACGCCGTCATCAAGGCGCGGCCCGACGCTTCCTATTTGCTGGTCGAACGCGCCAGCTACTATATGCGGGCCCGCCGCATGGACGATGCCTTCGCCGACATCGCGGCAGCTCTCGCGATCGAACCGGACAATCCGTCGGCGATCAGTTCGCGCGCGATCCTCCACCTCGATCTCGGCGAGGTAAATGCGGCACTCAACGACATCAATCAGGCGATCCGCCTCGACGACAAGCCGGACGGGCCGCGCATTGCCCTGCGCGGGACTGTTCGGCAGATCAAGGGTGACCTCGCCGGCGCCGCCGCGGATTATCGCGAGGGCGCCAAGCTCGATCCGACCGAACCCTTCGATCCGCTGCTCCTCTATGTCGTCCTCAGTGAAGCCGGGCAGAAGAAGGAAGCCGAAGCGGCGCTCCGCGATCTGCTCAAGCGCTGGCCGACAACGGAATGGCCGGCACCGCTCGCCCTCCATCTTCTGGGCGAGATGAGCGAGGCCGATCTTGAGAAAGCGGCCGGCACGGGCACCGAGATCCTGCGCAAATACCAGGATTTCGACTGGCATTTCTATCTGGGATCGGCGGCGATGGTGCGCGGCGACAAAGCGCGCGCCCGGGAATATTTCCAGCATGTCGTCGACACCAACATGCGCCAGTTCCTGGAATACAACCTCGCCCGCGCCTTCCTCGAACGCCTAGGCGGTGCCGCCTACGTCAAGGCCAACTAGTTCTTCGGACTGAGGCGGAACCAGGTCACCTCGCCGGGTGTGAAGAGATCGCGTGCCTTCCGGTACCAAAGCGGCGGGGCGTGATCACCGACGATGAGGATTTCGGCAGGCGGCTGCGCCGGATCGGCATAAGTGGCTGCGACCGTCTGCAACAACTCGATCCAGGCGTCCGCCATGAAGCAGACTTCGCGTTCAGGCAGGCGCGGGTCATGATGCTGGCAGTCGAGGTGGTTGTAGCCCTGGCTGCCGATCACCGGCACATGGGTGTTGAAGGTGAGGAGATAGGCGAACTCCTTCTCCGTTGCGGCTTTCAGTCGTGCCGCGATGTCCTTCACCAGCTTGGGGTCGCACACGCCGACAAAGACGTCGCCGCAAAGGCGCTCGCCGGGATGAAACAGGTCTTCGCCAAAATGGCGCTCGGTGAAGCCGATCTGCGGCCACCATTTTCCGCGCTCGAACATGCCCTGCGAGAAGCCGTGATAGGCGACCGTGTGATAGCCCATCTTCTCCAGATGGAACGGCAGGCAATCGGGCCGCGGCTTGTCGAGATGGTCCATGTATGAATCGCGCGTCTGGCAGAATTCGCGCATCTCGGCCGAGGTGGTGCCGCCGATGAAGCTGTTAGTGCCGGTCGTGACGTCATAACGCCCCTCGATCCCATGACTGCGGATCGCATCCTCCAGCAGCTTCTGCATCGCCGGATCGTCGAAATGCCCCATCGCCTCGACGATCATCACCAGCATCGGCCGGCCGTTCGGCTGCTCGACCAGCTGGATGAAGCCCGATTTCGTGATCGCCGATTCGAACGGCCGGTCTGTGCCGCCGATGCGCAGCCAGAAATTGGAATCCTTGGGCGTGTTGAGCAGGATGTCGGCGGGGATCGTCAGCAGCCCCAGCGCCAGCATCAACGTCCAGCGCGCGCCCTTCAGCTGCCGGGCGAAACGCACGAGCAGATAGAAAGCGCTGCCGAAAACGCTGCTGAGCAGCACGATCAGCACGACATAGAGCGTCGACTGCAGGATATCGAGTTCGTTGATGAAACGCAGCGCGAACAAGGCTTCGGTCAGCGTCAGGCCGAAAAGCTGGGTCGCGCAATAGATGACGTCGAAGGCGAGGGCCGCGATAAAGAAAATGACAACGAGCGGGCTCGGCAGAAAGCGGATGCTGGCCGCCGCCAGCATATAGAGGATGATCGGAAGCGTGCGCGGCGGTACGCCGACACCGGCCAGATTCAACGCCACGAAGGCGATGTTCGGCAGCACCAGGCCGATGACGGCGAGGAGCACCGACGGCCGCTTCAGCCAGTTGAGGACCGATCTGAACTGCCGCCGCACCGCTTCCCGTTTCCTTCCCTAGCGCTGCTCGAAACCGAGCAGCACGTTGACGGTGTTGACGCCGAGCGCCTCGACCGCATAGCCCCCTTCCATCACGAAGAGGGTCGGCAGATCCGCCCAGGCGATGCGCTCGCCCATCTTCGGATAGTCGCCCTGCTTCAGCTTGAAGCGCGAGATCGGGTCTTCCTCGAACGTGTCGAGGCCCAGCGAGACGACCAGCGCCTCGGCACCATACTGCTCGATCCGCTTCATCGCATGTTCGAGCGCTTCCGAATAGCGCGCCCAGTCCGTGCCCCAGGGCAGAGGTAGGTTCATGTGATATCCCTCGCCGGCGCCGGCACCGATCTCGTCGGCATAGCCGATGAAATAGGGAAACTCCTGCTTCGGATCGGCATGGAGCGAGATGGTGAGCACGTCGTCGCGCTCGAAGAACATCTGCTGCGTGCCGTTGCCGTGATGATAGTCGACGTCGAGGATGGCGACGCGCTTGGCCCCCTGATCACGGAAGGCCTGCGCGGCGATGCCGGCATTGTTGAGGAAGCAATAGCCGCCATAGAAATCGCTGCCGGCATGGTGTCCGGGCGGTCGGCAGAGCGCGAAGGCCGCGCGTTCGCCGGTCGCAACCAGCTTCTGCGCGGTAAGCGCGACATCTGCCGAGGCTTTGACCGCGTTCCAGGTCCCCTTCATGATCGGCGTGCCGGCGTCGATCGCATAATAGCCGAGCTTGCCGTCGATGCTGTCGGACAGGCGCCGGCCGAGGCCCGGCACCGGCCAGACATGGGGCAGCGCATCGAAAGTGCGCCCCGTCGCCGCCCACTGGTCCCAGGCGGTGGCGAGAAAATCGACCAGGCCCTTGTCATGCACCTTGAGGATCGGATCGAGGCTGAACCCCTGGGGCTCCAGCACCTCGCCGAGCTTCACCTCGCGCACGCGGTTGATGACGAAGTCGGCGCGGCTTGGCGACTCATGCGCCTTCACGAACTGCCCTTCGAGCAGTTCGTGGCCGCCATCCTGCTGGCGATGCGCTTCGGTATAGATGGTCCGCATGATGCCCTTAAAGGTCCGGTCGCGATTTGCGTGCAGTATACCAGCCACCGGCCGCCGTTTCATAGGCGATGCCGGCGCGGAACACATCGGCATCGGCATAGGTGCGGCCGATGAGCTGGATCGAGGTCGGGACGCCGTTCGCGGCATGTCCCGTCGGCACCGCGAGGACCGGGCAGCGTGACAGCGTGTTGAACGGCGTCGTCATGCACCAGGCCAAGACCTTGGGCAGGGGCGAGACCTTGCCGTTGATGCGGACCTGATCCTTGTTCTCGTCGAAATCGGCCTTCACCGCCGGGAGGGCCGTGGTCGGGCAGATGAAGAGATCGTATTTCTCCATCATCGGCCCAAAAGTCTCATACATCTTCACCGCCCCTTCCATCGACTTGAAGAAGAGATCGGCGGTCGATTTCGAGCCCTTGCGCGCGAAATTCTTGGCATAGGTTGTCATCAGATGGCCGTACTTCTTGGCCGTCTGGTTGAGCTGCGTACCGAAGAGATGCTCGAGGTGCCACATGCCGGTATCGATGGCGTTGCGCGTCCAGCCGAGATCGACCTCCTCGACCGTGGCGCCGAGGCTCTTGAAGAGGCGCAGCGCCTTCTTGGTGTTGGCGATCACTTCCTTGTCGACATCATAGATGCCGAGATCGAGCGAATAGGCGATCTTCCAGCCCTTGATCGGCTTGTAGTCGGTGGGGAGGCGCAGCTTCGGCCTGAGCGAGGCGATGTCGTAAGGGCTGGGACCGGAGATGACATTCTGCAGCAGGATCGTGTCCTGGATGGTCCGCGCCATCGGCCCGGTATGGCAATAGGGGTCGAGGTTGAAGGGCGGATCGTCCGGGTTGCGGCCATAGGGCGGCTTGTAGCCGACGACGCCGCAGGCCGCGGCCGGAATGCGGATCGACCCGCCGATGTCGGAGCCCATCGCCAAGGGCGCGGTGCCGGCGGCAAGTGCCGCACCCGACCCGCCGGACGAGCCGCCGGTCGTGAACCGGCGGTTCCACGGATTGCGCGTCACACCCCAAAGGCGCGAATGGGTATAGGAGGCGCAGGAGAATTCCGGCGTCGCGGTGCGCGCATGCACGATGCCGCCCGCGGCCAGGATGCGCTCGTTGTTGGGCGAGGTCTTGTCGGGGACGAAATCCTTGGTGGTGAGCGAGCCGTAGGAGGTCGGCTTGCCCGCGATCCAGCTTTCATCCTTGATGGCGATCGGCAGGCCCTCGAGCGCGCCGACCTTGGCGCCCTTCTTCATGAACTTGGCCTCGGCCGCTTTGGCGAGGTCCATCGCCTCGTCGTAATGCTTGAAGGTAAAGGCGTTGATCTTCTTCTCGACGCTTTCCGCCCGCTCGATCACGGCCGACATCAACTCGACGGGTGAGAGCTTCTTCTTGCGGAAAAGCGCCGCCGCTTCCGTGGCGCTCATATAGATCAGATCGTCGTTCTTCATGATGTTCCCCTGATGATGACGCGATGATTATTTGTTAAGGGCGCGCTTCAGCGCATTGAGCGCCGCCAGCGTTTCCCGGAGCAACTCGTTGTTGCGGAAATCCGGCCAGGACGAGAGCTTCACCGCGGTGAAACCATATTCCGGGTCGGAATAAATGAGCTGGCCGAACACGCCGCGGCACATGAGCACCGGCTTGCGATGGTCTTCGAGCCAGAACTGGCGGCGATAGGCCCCCATCGGCGTCGCGATGCGATAATCACCGGTGAACTTCTCATGCTCGGCCACGCGGCAGCCCTGCACCCATTCCGCGGGCACGATCTGGCGGTCGTTGAAAAGCCCGTCATTGGTCAGCATCTCGCCAAAGCGTGCATAGTCGCGCAAGGCTGCGTTGAAGCCGCCATCGGCCAAGGCATAACCGGCGGCATCGACCGTGTAGTTGGCGCTCTCCTCGGCACCGAGCGGTTGCCACAAATCGCTGCTGACGATTTCGGGCAGGCGCTTTCCGGAAATCCGTTCCAGGGCAAAGGCCAGCACGTCGGTCTCGATCGAGCGATAGGAGAATTGCGCGCCGTGCTCGCTGGCCTTCTTCTTGAGGCCCAGCACCACGTCCCAGCAGGTTTCCGGCCAATCGCGCCCGTCCTGGGGCCGCGGCCGCCACTGGCAGGCGACATCGATCTTGGCGATATCCGAGAAGGGATCGGTATAGGTTTCGTCGAAGGCGACGCCCGATTGCATGTCGAGGATCTGCCCGACGCTGGCCCCGGCATAGGCGGTGGCGGCGAGTTCGGGCAGATAGCGGGTGATGGGCTGGGCAATGTCAATCCAGCCGCGCGCCTGATAGATGCCGACCAGGATGCCGATCAGCGACTTGCCCACCGATTGCGAGAGATGCAGCGTCCGCTCATGCATGCCGTTCATATAGCGCTCGAAGACGATGGCGCCCTTGTGCAGCACGATGAAGCCGTCGGTGAAGGTCGCATCGAGAAATTCGGCAATCGATTTCTCGCCGCCATCGCCTTGATAGCGGATCTTCTCCAGCGGCAGCGGGCGGCGCTCGAACGCGCGCGGCGCCGCGCGGCCGCGCCACACCTCGGCGGTCGGCACGATCTCGCGCACATGCTGGAACGACCAGCGGTTCCAGGGCGCGCGATCCCAACCATCGCGGGGCGGATGCTGCAATCGGCTATGGTCAACCATGAGCGAGTGCCCTCACGATGGCGGCAGCGGCATCTTCCTGTTCGACGAAGCGCGCATCGTCGAGGAAATCCGGCCAGGAAGAGAGTTTGACGATGACGATGCCCGATTCCGGATCCGCATGGATCCACTGTCCGAAGACGCCATGGCAGGACAGTGCCGGGCGACGGTAATCCGACATCCAGAACTGGTTGTGATAGGCGCCGTGCGGCATGGTTTCGCGATAATCGGGCCCGAACTTCGCATGGTCCCCGCGCCGCGTCTCGGCGATCCAGGCGGCAGGGACGATCTGACGGCCGCCGATCGCGCCGTCCTGCGCGATCATCAGGCCGAAGCGCGCATAGTCCCGCAACGTGGCATTGAAGCCACCGTCGCCAAGGGCGAAGCCCGACGGATCGACCGTGTAATAGGCGCTCTCCTCGGCCCCGAGCTTCTGCCATATTTCACGGCTCATCAGCTCCGGCAGGCGCGTGCCCGTCACGCGCTCGGCGACGAAGCCCAGCACATCGGTCTCGATCGAGCGATAGCTGAACCGGCTGCCATGCGCTGCCTCCCCCTTCTTCAACGTCAGCACCTGTTGCCACATCGTCGCCGGCCAGTCGCGCGTATCGCCGGCCGGCTTCAGCTTCCAGCCGGACGCGACATCGGTGCGCCCGACATCCGAATAGGGATCGGTATATGTCTCGTCGAACGCGACGCCCGACTGCATGTCGAGCACATGCTGCAACGTCGCGCCGGCATAGGCCGTGTCCTTGAGTTCGGGAAGATAGCGGGTGATTTCGGCATCCTTATCCAGGATGCGCTGATGCACCAGGATGCCGATAAGCGCGCCGGTCAGCGATTTGGCGACCGATTGCGACAGGTGCGCCGAGCGTTCATGCATCCCGTTCATATAGCGCTCGAAGACGATGGCGCCGTTTTTGAGGACGATGAAGCCGTCGGTGAAATTGTCGTCGAGGAATTGGCGGATGCTGATCTCGCCGCGGGCCGCCTTGAAGCGCACCTCGTCGAGGCGAAAGGGGCGCCGGGACAATGCGCTCGCCGGTCCCGCCCCACGCCACACCTCCGCCGTCGGCAGGATCTCGCGCACATGCTGGAACGACCAGCGATTGAAAGGCGCGCGATCCCATTCGGTACGGGGTATGCGGGGAAAGTGTGCTCCGACGCTCATCGCCTTCACTCGTCATGGTCCGCGAAGGCGGACCACCCACGAACTTCCCTGCAGCAAATAAATCGCAGGATAGACACTCATGGGTGGTCCGCCTTCGCGGACCATGACGGCTATTTCAAGCCGTCATTCGCGCCACCCAATCGGGTGGTGTCGCCCGCCCCTTGCACATGACGCCCGTTCCTTGCGGAACGGGCGTCATGGCAACGGGTATTTGTCAGCTTACTTCGTCAGTTCGGTCCAGATGGCCGTGTAGAGCTCCGTCACTTCCGGTGGGCAAGCCGGCATGATGAAGGTCTTCTGGCCCTCGGGCAGGACGATTTCCGGCGCGTTGGCGAAAGCCGGGTCGAGGAACTTGTCCGAGCCGACGATGCCGTTCGCATACTTGGCGAAATCGGAGATCAGCGCCGCGTTTTCCGGATCCATGATGTAGTTCTGGAACTTCTTCGCGTTCTCCATGTTGGCCGCGCCCTTGACGACCGCGACGTTATCCATCCAGACGGCGATGCCTTCCTTCGGATAGCCATAGACGATCTTGTCGTTCTGGAGACGCGCGCGCATCGACGCGCCGTTCCAGTTGAGGCCCGCCATCAGATCTTCCTTGGCGTACTTCTCGACATTGCCGTAATCCATCGAGATCCAGTCCGGCTTCGCCTTGACCAGCGTGTCGCGGGCTTCCTTGAGGTCGTCCTTATTGCCGTTGCAGACCGGGTTCTTGCCCTTATAGGCAAGGGCCGCGGCGATCACATCGCTCATTTCCGGAACGACGTTGACCTTGCCCTTCAGTTCGGCCGGGGTGTCGAACAGGATCGCCCAGGTGTTGGGATCGCCCTGATAGGCCTTGGTGTTGACCGTGATGCCGGTCGTGCCCCACTGCCAGGGAACCGTGTAGTTGCGGCCCTTGTCGAACTCAACATCGACCCACTTCGGGTCCATGTTCTTGAAGTTCGGCATGGTGTTCGGCTTCGTTTCTTCCAGGAGGCCTTCCTGGATGAAGATCGGCACGAAGTTCGAGCTGGGGACGACGATGTCGAAGCCGTGGCCGCCGGCCTTGATCTTGGCGAGCGCGACGTCGTTCGAATCGTAATCGGTCACCGTCACCTTAATGCCGGTGTCCTTCTCGAACTTCTCGAGGAGTTTCGGATTGGTGTAGTTGCCCCAGTTGTAGATGTTGAGGACGCCGCCGGCCGGAGCCGCAGCAGCGGTCTCGGTCGTGTTGGTGGCGGGCGCCGTCTCGGTGGCGTTGGTCGCCGGAGCGGTTTCCGTGGTGTTGGTCGCGGGTGCGGTCGTCGTCGTGTTGCTCGACTCCTGCGCCGCCTCTTCCTTCTTCTCACCGCAGGCGGCAAGCGCCAGCATGATGGTGATGGCTACAGCCGTACTCTTGAATGCCGGTAGATATGTCACGAGATCCTCCAACTTGCTGCACAGCCCGTTGCCAGGTCTTCGCCTGACATTCTGGGCATTCCCTAGTCCAACTTACGGGGCCCGAACGACGGACCCCAACCGAACCCTTTACTTCTCCGCCGGCGCGCCTCCCCCCGTTTTCGCACCGCCCAGACTGGCGGCACCCAAGCGGGACGCGGGCGAACCGCGGCAGATCGGTTACGACTTCTTCCTGTTGATCAGGAAGAATATGGTCACCATCACGATCGAAATCGCCAGGAATACCGACGAGATGGCGTTCATTTCCGGCGTCACGACGCGCTTCAACTGACCCAGCATATAGGTGGGCAGCGTATCCTGTCCGCCTGATTTCACCAGTTCCGTGATCACAACGTCGTCAAGCGAGATGACGAAGGCAAGCATGCCACCGGCCAGAATGCCCGGCCACAGCAGCGGCAAGGTGACGCGCCGGAAGGTCTGGATCGGTGTCGCATAGAGATCGGCCGCCGCCCGTTCCAGCGACAGGTCCATGTTCTCGAGCCGCGCCCGGATCGGCAGATAGGCAAAAGGAATGCAAAAGGCGGTATGGGCCGCCAGCAGATAGCCAAGACCCGTATAGCCGGTCGCGTTTTTGATCGCCGCAAAGAAGATGAGAAGCGCCACACCGGTAACGATTTCCGGCACCATCAGCGGCTGGTTGATGAAGGCGTAGATGAAGGTCAGGCCCGGGAACGGCTTGGTGCGCGTCGTCGCCAGCGCCGCCAGCGTGGCGACGAAGGTCGAGACCAAAGCCGCGACAAGGGCGATGGTCAGCGAGCGGAACGCCGCGTCCTTCACCTGCTCGTTGGCCCAGGCCGAAATGTACCAGCGCCACGAGAAACCTTCCCAGATGGCGACCGAGGTGCCGGCATTGAAGGAATAGACCACCAGCGTCAGGATCGGCGCATAAAGCATCAGGAAGCAGAGCATGGCGATCGTCGGAAAGCCGGTCTGCTGCTTGACGTCGAAGCCACGGCCGAACTTGCGCTTCGTGGCGGGAGCGGGCGCCGTCTTGGCGGTATCAGCCATGACGCACCTCCGCCTTCGAGGCGTTCTTCACATAGAACAGCAGCGCGATCATGACCGCCGCCATCAGCGTGATGGAAAGGGCGGCACCCAGCGGCCAGTTGCGGGCTTGACCGAACTGCATGTCGATGAGGTTGCCGAGCATCAGGTTGCGGCCGCCACCCAGAACGCGCGGCGTCACATAGGCGCCGAGCGAGGGGATGAAGACCAGGATCGAACCGGCGATGACGCCGGGCTTCACCAGCGGGAAGATGACGTGCCGCAGCACGCGCCAGCGCGTCGCATAGAGATCATAGCCCGCTTCCACGAGGCGGAAGTCGATCCGTTCCATGCTGGCATAAAGCGGCAGCACCATCAGCGGCAGATAGACATAGAGGAGGCCCATCATCACAGCGCCGTCGGTGAACAGGATCTGCACCGGCTGGTCGACGATGCCGAGAGCGATCAGGATCGAATTGACGATGCCCTCGTTGCGGATCACTTCCATCACCGCGAAGGTGCGGATGAGAAGATTGGTCCAGAACGGAATGGTGATGAGGAACAGCCACAGATCGCGCGATTTCTCATTGCGCGTGGCGATGAAATAGGCGGTCGGAAAGCCGAAGATCAGCGCCAGCAGGGTCGACAGGAAAGAGAGCTTCAGCGACCGCCACAGAATGCTCATATGGGCATCCGCCAGCGTCACCTGGTCCGTGAAGATGTCCTTCTGGAAGACCACGCCGAACCAGGCATCGGTCGAGAACTTCCATTCAACGCCGCCATACCCGCCCTTGGTCAGGAAGGAATAAACGACGACGATGGCAAGCGGGCCGATCGCGGCAAAGAGCAGGATGATGAGCGCCGGCGCCGACAGCAGCCAGCGATTGCGCGTGTCGCGCCGGTCTGCGGCGGCGGAGGCCGCAGCGGCGGGGTTGCTGGGTCCGGTCGCCATGCGCCTCAGTCCTTCAGGATCTGCATCGCGTCGGGCGCGATCCGCAGTCCCACGGGGTCGCCGACCTTCACCGTTTCCTGATGGCCGCGGCGGTTCTGCACGCGCGCCGTCACCGCTTGGTTCGTGCCGTCGACTTGCACGTGATAGGTCGTATCGGTGCCGAAATAGACGACATTGGAAATGCTGCCGGTAAGGTGCGCCTCGGCACCGGGCCGCACCAGCTCGATGCGCTCGGGCCGGATGGCGAGCGTCACGCGCGCACCGACGCCGACATTCTCGGCGACCGGATGGCTGATCACGACGCCCGAGGGCAGCTTGATCTGGCCGTCATTGCCGATACGCTGTGTCACTTCAGCTTCGATGAAATTGGTCTCTCCGATGAAGTCGGCAACGAAGCGGACGGTCGGATGCTCATAGATCTCGTAGGGCGAGCCGATCTGCAGGATCTTGCCCTTCGACATGACCGCGATGCGGTCCGACATGGTGAGGGCTTCTTCCTGATCGTGCGTCACGAAGATGAAGGTGATGCCGGTTTCAAGCTGCATGCGCTTCAGCTCGATCTGCATCTCCTTGCGCAGCTTCAGATCGAGGGCCGAGAGCGGCTCGTCGAGCAGCAACACCTTCGGCTTCGGCGCCAGGGCGCGGGCCAGTGCCACGCGCTGCTGCTGGCCGCCTGAAATCTGGCTGGTGCGGCGGTCCTTCAGCTCTTCCATGCGCACGAGCTTCAGCATGGCGGCAACCGTCTGCTGCACCTCGGCCTTGGGCTTGCCCAGCATTTCCAGACCAAAGGCGATGTTCTGCGCCACCGTCATATGCGGAAACAGCGCGTAGGACTGAAACACCGTGTTCACATGCCGCTTATAGGGCGGCAGATGCGCCACTTCATCGCCCTCGAGCAGGATCGACCCGTCGCTCGGCATTTCAAAGCCGGCGATGAGGCGCAGCAAGGTCGTCTTGCCGCAGCCCGACGGCCCGAGAAGCGTGAAAAATTCGTTTTGGCGGATAGTCACCGAGACATTGTCGAGCGCGCGGACTTCAGCGCCACCGGTCCCGAAAATCTTGCTTACGTTCTTAGCTTCGACAGCTACAGCAGCTGACACGATATAGAGCCCCCGTCTTGATGCCGCGCTATCCGCCACACACCCCAAGCGCCCTTCTTATTGGGGCATTTTGTGGGCTCGGCCTTATGTAAGGCCAGGATTCTGCGCGGCGCCAAGATTAGGCATTCGGGTGGCAAGGTCAATCACGCCTTTGCACAAAAGTGAAATTTGTTGACTGGATTTCACGATATGAGCTCCGCGCATGCGCTCATGACGCGCAATTGGGCAGAAATGTTTGCGCTTTCCCCGCGCTTTTTACGCGCCACGAAACCCCAACCAAACGGTCAGGCATGGGTACGTGGCAATGGCCGTGAGATTTTAAAGATAAGCCTAGCGCCTTTCGCGGGTGAGGCTGCTAAATTGCGCGCCGCCAAGGCCCGGTAGGCCACCACTTGTCATCATCCGACAGCGTTTCATGAGCACGAACCGAAACAAGAACAGACGCCAGCTCCCGCCTTTGAACGCGCTGCGCGCCTTCGAAGCCGTGGCCCGTTTCTTAAGCTTCACGAAGGCCGCCGACGAATTGCTGGTGACGCAAAGCGCGGTGTCCCGTCAGGTCAAGAATCTTGAGGACATCCTCGGTGTCGCCCTCATCCTCCGGAAAGCGCAGCTGGAGCTGACCGATGAAGGGAAGCGCCTGCTGCCTGTCCTTACCGACAGTTTCGACCGCATGGATGCGATCATCGGCTCGTTCCGGCGCCAGTCGAAGAAGCCGCCCTTGAGCCTCGCCGTGCCGCCGACCTTCGCCCGGCGCGTGCTGCTGCCGCGTCTGCCGGAGTTCCAGCGGGCCAATCCGGATCTCGAAATCCGGCTGGAAACGCCGCCGGTCAATCCCGATTTCCGCAACTCCGGCCATGACCTTGCCATCCTCTTCGGCGAGATCGAGGCCGATGGGCTCATCGCCGATGTGTTGATGCGCGAGCGTTCCTCGCCGCTTTGCGCGCCCGATCTCCTCAAGAAATCGGCCTGGCCAGATGTGAAAACCATGATCGCCAAGGCCCCGCTCCTTCATATCCGCCAGGGGAACGATTCCTGGCACGATTGGCGGCTGCTGGCGCGCCAGGTGGGCTTTGCCGGTGTCCCCGTCGAGCGTGGCGTGGTGGTGGAAACCGCTGATCAGGCGGTACAAGCGGCCCTCTCCGGCGGTGGCGTTACCGAAGTCGACCCGCGTCTGTGCGCCGACGAGGTCAAGAGCGGCCAGCTGGTCGCCCCCTTCGACATCAGCATCATGACGGGCCGCACCTATACCCTGGTCTGCCGGCCGGACGAGACCGACCTTGCCCGTATCGCCGCCTTCCGCGACTGGGCTTTGACGGCCCTGGCCGAAACCAACATGCCTGAAGTGCTCGAACCGAAGCCCGCATGACACCGGCGGAAATCCAGGCCCGCATCCTCTATCGCGATGCGCTGATGCTGGTGATCGACAAGCCGGCGGGGCTTCCCGTCCATGCCGGTCCCGGCGGCGGCCCCAATCTCGAACGCGATTTCGAGCATTTGCGCTTCGGCCTGCCCAAACCGCCTGCCCTGGCGCACCGCCTCGATCGCGACACGTCGGGTTGCCTCGCTCTGGGGCGGCAGCACAAAGGGCTCTCGCGGCTGGGGAAACTCTTCCAGGAAGGCCAGATCGGGAAGACCTATTGGGCGGTCACGAACGCTGCCCCGCCGGCGGAATCCGGCACGATTTCAGCCGCCTTGAAGAAGCTCTCCACCCGCGCCGGCGGCTGGCGCATGGTCGTCGTGGATGCGGGTGAGAAGGATGCCCAGAAGGCGGTCACTGACTATAAGGTGCTGGGATCGGGTGGCGGCTATTGGTGGCTGGAGCTTTCCCCGAAGACCGGGCGGACCCATCAGATCCGGGTGCATCTCGCGCATCTGGGGTGCCCCATTCTGGGCGAGCCGCAGTACATCCCCCCGGGATCCCCCCGCCCGAGCGCCAAATTACACCTCCATTCCCGCTCCCTTTTCGTCCCTTTATACCCCCGAAAAGACCCGATTCAGGTCTCGGCCCCGCCACCGCCCCACATGATCCCGGCTTTGACGGCCTGCGGCTACGTAACCAGCTAAATCCGTTTAGCCGGTTACAGAGGTAGCGGGGACTTGTCATCCGGGGGTCCCGGCGATATAACCCGCCCCGCACGGCCTAAGAATGCGTCCAAGGCGAACCATAGGGCATGCCCAAACGCAGCCGAATGCATAATCATTTCAATAGGATACTGAAATGCCCAAGATGAAGACGAAGAGCAGCGCCAAAAAGCGCTTCAAGCTCACTGCCTCTGGTCTGGTCAAATTCAAGCCGTCCCAGAAGCGTCACCGCCTTATCAGCAAGCCGACGAAGATGAAGCGCCAGGCCCGCCGCGGCGAGGTCATGGCCGATGTTGATGCCAAGAAGGTCATCAAATTCTTCATCCCCAACGGTCTTTAAGACGCTTTTTGACGGAGAACTGAAATGGCACGTACCAAGCGGGGCGTTACCTCCCACGCCCGCCACAAAAAAGTGCTCGAGATGGCCAAGGGCTATGTCGGGCGTTCCTCAACGAATTTCCGCATTGCGATCGAGAAGGTCGAAAAGGGCCTGCAGTATGCGTACCGCGACCGTCGCGCCAAGAAGCGCGATTTCCGCGGCCTCTGGATCCAGCGCATCAATGCCGGCGTCCGTGAGCACGGCCTCACCTATTCGCAGTTCATCAACGGCGTGAAGAAGGCCGGCATCGAGGTCGACCGCAAGGTCCTCTCCGATCTCGCCATTCACGAGCCGGCCGCTTTTGCGGCGCTGGTGAAGCAGGCCCAAGAGGCGCTGGCGAAGTAAGGGCAGCCATGCCGGCGCTTCGCCTCAAATCTCTTTTTGTGATTGCAGCCGTCACGCTGGCTATGCCGGCGCTGACGGCTTGCGATTCCTATAAGGACGATGTGGCGGCCGTGCAGGCGGCCGAGAGCGTTGTGCCCGGCAAGTCGAACGACGCGGTCGTGCGCGAGATCGCCGGCGCCCGCGGCTCGGTCGATTGGAAGGGCGGCAAGGCCGAGCGCTACAACAACGATTCCATCGTGCTGGTGACGGCCGATATCGAGCGCGTCGGCCAGTCCGGCGCCAAGCATCAGATCGCCCTGGAATTCGTCAACAATCGCGAGACCCGCAAGGTTGCGTTCGAGCAGGCCTATATCGACGGCAAGCCGCAGACCCTGCTGGGCGGTGCCTTGAGCTTGTTTCTGCTGCAACTGGACTAACCGGCTCCGATCGCGCCATATGGCAACGAAGGTGGAGGCCGGTTCATTCCGAGCCTCCTTTTTTGTTTCCGCGACATGCGACCTATGAATAAGCCGATCAAAAGGGATCGAACGATGAGTGAGACTGGTCAGGACCTCGGGCAACTGCAGAAGAAATGGCTGGATGCCGTCTCGGAGAGCGCCAGCATCGAAACGCTGGAACAGGTGCGCGTCGATGCGCTGGGCAAGAAGGGCGAGATTTCCGGCCTGATGAAGACGCTGGGCACGATGAGCCCGGATGCGCGCAAGGAGTTCGGCGCCAAGATCAACGTGGTGAAGGACGAGGTCGCCGCCGCCATCGACGCAAAGAAGGCCCATCTCGGCGATGCCGCCTTGAACGCGAAGCTCGCGCGCGAGACGCTCGACCTCACCCTCCCCGCGCGCCCCGAATATGAGGGCCGCATCCACCCGATCAGCCAGACCATCGACGAGATCATCGCCATCTTCGGCGAGATGGGTTTCAGCGTCGCGGAAGGGCCGGATATCGAGGACGATTTCCACAATTTCACCGCGCTCAACATCCCGGCCGACCATCCGGCGCGCCAGATGCAGGACACCTTCTATCTGCCGCAGAAAGAAGATGGCAGCCAGATGGTGCTGCGGACACACACCTCGCCGGTGCAGATTCGCACCATGCTGAAGGGCGACCTCCCCATCCGCGTCATCTGCCCGGGCCGCACCTACCGCGTTGATTCCGACATGACCCATTCGCCGATGTTCCATCAGGTCGAAGGTCTGGTGATCGACACGCATACCAATATGGGGCACCTCAAAGGCTGCCTGCAGGATTTCGTGCGCGCCTTCTTCGGCATCGACAATCTGCCGGTCCGATTCCGTCCCAGCTATTTCCCCTTCACCGAACCCTCGGCGGAGGTCGATATCGGCTGCGACCGGTCGGGCGGCGAGCTGAAGCTCGGCGGCGACAAGGACGGCAATGCCAAGAACTGGCTGGAAATCCTCGGCTCCGGCATGGTGCACCCGAATGTGCTGAAGAATTGCGGCATCGATCCCGCCAAGTACCAAGGCTTCGCCTTCGGCATGGGCATCGAGCGCATCGCCATGCTGAAATACGGCATCCCCGATCTGAGAACCTTTTACGAATCCGATTTGCGCTGGCTCAGGCATTACGGCTTCGTCCCCCTTGATATCCCCACCGCGGTGGGAGGACTGACACGATGAAATTCACGCTTTCCTGGCTGAAGACGTATCTCGACACCGATGCGGATCTTGCCACCATCACCAAGAAATTGACCGATCTGGGCCTTGAGGTCGAAGGCGTCGAGGACAAGGCGCAATCCTTGAAGCCCTTCGTCGTCGGCTATGTGGTCGAGGCGAAGCAGCACCCGAATGCCGACCGCCTGCGCGTCTGCCAGGTCGATACCGGCAAAGGCATCCTGCAGGTCGTCTGCGGCGCCCCCAATGCGCGCACGGGCCTCAAAGGTGTCTTCGCGCCCGTGGGAACGCATGTGCCCGGCACCGGCCTCGATCTCAAAGCCGGCAATATCCGCGGCGAAGCCTCGAACGGCATGCTGTGCTCGGCCCGCGAACTGGGTTTGGGCCAGGATCATGACGGCATCATCGAACTTCCCGAAGATGCGCCGGTGGGCGCCAGCTTCGTCGAGTATCGCGGCCTCGGCGATCCGGTCATCGAGATCAAGATCACGCCGGACCGCGCCGATTGCCTCGGCGTCTATGGTGTTGCGCGCGATCTCTCCTCGGCGGGCCTCGGCAAGCTGAAGCCGCTCAACGAAAGCCATGTGAAGGGCACGTTCAAGAGCCCGATCTCCTGGAAGATCGACGAGAGCGCCAAGGCCAGCGTGCCTTACGTCGCCGGCCGCTATTTCAAGGGCGTCAAGAACGGTCCTTCGCCGCAATGGCTGCAGGACCGGCTGACCTCGATCGGCCTTCGCCCCATTTCGGCCCTGGTCGACATCACCAATTTCGTGACCTTCGACCTGTGCCGCCCGCTGCATGTCTTCGACGCCGACAAGGTGAAGGGTGATGTCGTCATGCGGCAGGCCAGGCAAGGCGAAACCATCCAGGCGCTTGACGGCAAGACCTACACGCTCGAACCCGGCATCATCGTCATTGCCGACGAGAACGGGCCGGAAGCGATCGGCGGCGTCATGGGCGGCGAGGTTTCCGGCTGCTCCGATGCGACCACCAATGTCTTCCTGGAAGTGGCGCTGTTCGATTCCGTGATGGTCGCCAAGACGGGCCGCAAGCTCGGCATCCTTTCCGACGCGCGCTATCGTTTCGAACGCGGGCTCGACCCGCAATCGGCGACCTGGGGTGTCGATGTGGCGACGCGCCTCATTCTGGAGCTTTGCGGTGGCGAGGTCTCGGAAGTGACCAGCGCCGGCACGTTGCCGACTGCCTTGCGCGATATCGTCTATCGCCCGTCGCGCGTTGCCTTCCTCGGCGGCGTCGATGTCGCCACCGACCGGCAGCGGCAGATCCTCGTCGATCTCGGCTTCAAGGTGAGCGAGCCGGGGCAGGATTCCTGGCTCGTCACGGTTCCTTCGTTCCGCGCCGATGTCGAAGGCGAGGCGGATATCGTCGAGGAGGTCATGCGCGTGCATGGCTTCGACCATATCCCCGCGACCTCGCTGCCGCGCCTCGGCGCCATGCCGCCGGTTGCTGTGACCCTGACGCAGAAGCGCGTGCAGCAGACCAAGCGCCTGCTGGCCGTACGCGGCCTCAATGAGACCGTGACCTTCAGCTTCATGCCGAGCAACGTGGCTGCGATGTTCGCCGGCAGTAATGCCCTGGTGCCGCTCGCCAACCCGATCAGCGCCGATCTCGACGTGATGCGGCCCTCGATCCTGGGCAATCTGCTGATGGCGGCGGAACGGAATGCCGCGCGCGGCTTTGCCGATCTGGCGCTGTTCGAAGTCGGTCCCACTTATCTCGGTGAGACCGCCAAGGAACAGATCCTCGCCGCAACCGGTCTGCGCGTCGGTTCGACGCCGCGCCATTGGCAGGTGAAGCAACGGCCCCTGGACGCCTATGACGCCAAGGCCGATGCCTTCGCGATCCTTTCGGCGTTCGGCGTGCCGGTCGAGAATTTGCAGCTCGAAGCGGCGGCACCGGCGCATTATCACCCCGGCCAGTCGGCCGTGCTGCGCCTGGGCCCCACCATCCTCGGTCAGTTCGGCACCATCCATCCGAAGGTGACGCAGGCGCTGGGCGTCAAAGGCCCGGCGGTCGGCTTCGAACTGTTCCTGGAACGCCTGCCGGCCCCGCGCGCCAAGGGCACGGCCCGGCCGCTGCTCAACGCTTCGGCCCTGCAGCCGCTGGAGCGCGACTTCGCCTTCATCGTCGATGCGGGTGTCGCCGCCGAGAAGCTGGTGAAAGCCGCCAAGGGCGCCGACAAGGCGCTCATCACGGATGTGAAGCTGTTCGACATCTTCGTCGGTGGCTCGCTGCCTGAGGGGAAGAAGTCGCTGGCACTGTCGGTGACGTTGCAACCCCGCGACAAGACCCTGACCGATGCCGAGATCGAGGCGCTGTCGGCCAAGGTTGTCGCGGCGGTCAACAAGGCCACCGGCGGGGAACTGCGGAAGTAGGTCCTCCGCCATCGTTGGGGCTTCCTGTCTCGTTGTCATCCCCCGCGCAGGCGGGGGATCCACGAGTTGATTCCTTCATTTGCCGACAAACTCGTGGATGGCGGGGCCAAGCCCGGCCATGAGAGTTGAGGAAACGCCTCCCGTCGTCATGCCCGACCGAGAGGGTGGAGCTACTCGGCGTCATTTTTTCGCCAAAGTTGTACCTTTAAGTTAAGCCGATAAACTCAACGTCAGCTTGGGATCGGGGAAGACAATGATCGACGACATTTCTCAGTTCTTCGAAATTGTTTTCCTCTTCTTCATATTCTCGCTCTTCTTGATCGGTATACCGACAGTGATCCTGAAGCTGATCCTGTCGTTGTTCATTCAGCAGACTGACCCTAGATCGAGGCGCATGATCGCAGGACGATCACTCGCCGCCGCGCTCATCAGCGGCTTGATTGCGATCGGCGTCTATTTTGCGGTGACGATGGGCAAGGGCGTCGTGCCCTTGTCGCGCGGGCATTGGATACCAGGCGAGCTTGGCGCAGGCCTGACCTTGATCATTCTCGTATTCGGTTTGGATATCTGGATTTGGGTCAAGGCGCGTGTGGACAATTCTTTCGCCCGGACAGCAATCTGGCTGGGCGGCAGCAACATCTGGATCGTTTGGGCATTCGTTGTGATGTCCGCCTACGGCTCCTACGAGCTCTCACGCCCCTGCTATGACTATCCAGGGCAAGTCGAGGCCCTTGGTGTCGACGCTTACGCCTGTGCAGCGGACGCAAGGTCGTATTGGGCGCTACATCCTGAACTTTGGGAAAGCGCCCGGGATGCAGCCGGCCATTGAACGCATGGATGGCCAGGTCAAGTCCGGCCATGACACGGTTTTATGAGGGCGACAGCCGTCGCTTACCCCCTCTCCCCGACCCTCCCCCACGTAGGGGGGAGGGAAGAGCGTTGGGCCCATGTGGCGTTTCGCTGTTCAAGAATCATCGCCCATACCCCCCTCCCCGACCCTCCCCCTCAAGGGGGGAGGGGGTTCAGACAGGGTGGTCATCACCGGCTTGCTACCATCCTCTCCCCCCTTGAGGGGGAGGGTTAGGGTGGGGGTGTGGCTGGATTTCAGCCCTCTTGATTCTCCACCCGACTCGCCGCATATGAGCGGTCAAATTGCCCCTTTATCTGGAGTTTGACCGCCATCATGACGCTGGAACGCCATGGTTTTCAGGCCGAGGTTTCGCGCCTGCTGCATATCGTTGCGCATTCGCTTTACAGCGATAAATCCGTCTTCCTGCGGGAGCTCATCTCCAACGCGTCGGATGCTTGCGACAAGCTGCGCTATCTGGCGCTGACACAGCCGGAATTGCTGGAGGGCGGCGGTGAATTGGCGGTGACGCTCACCACGAACAAGGACGCGAAGACGCTCACCATCGCCGATAACGGCATCGGCATGAACAAGGACGACCTTATCAGCCATCTGGGCACCATCGCCCGCTCCGGTTCGGCGAAGTTCGCCGAGGAATTGGCGGGGGCGAAGACGCAGGAGCAGAAGGTCAGCCTCATCGGCCAGTTCGGCGTCGGCTTCTATTCGGCTTTCATGGTGGCGGACAAGGTCGAGGTCATTTCAAGGAAGGCCGGCGAAAGCCAGGGCTGGCGCTGGGTTTCCGACGGGACCGGCGAGTTCACCGTGGAAGCGGTGGAGAAGCCGACGCGCGGGACCGAGATCGTGCTGCATCTGAAGAAAGAGGAAGCCGAATGGCTGGAGGCGGCGCGCCTCGAGCATGTGATCGCCAAGCATTCGGAGCATGTCGCTTTGCCGATCCACCTCAAGGATGGGGCGGAAGAGAAACACGTCAACCAGCAGGCGGCCCTCTGGACGAAATCGAAATCGGACATCACACCTGAGCAATATCGCGATTTCTATCGCCACATCGCCCATGCCTGGGACGATCCCTGGGCCACGATCCATTTCAAGGCGGAAGGCAAGATCGATTATACGGCGCTGCTGTTCATCCCGTCGCAGCGGCCGATGGATCTGTTCAACCCGGAACGCAAGCAATCGCTGAAGCTTTACGCCAAGCGCATCTTCATCACCGACCAGTCGGATGAAATCCTGCCGGGTTGGCTGCGCTTCGTGAAGGGGTTGGTGGACAGCGAGGATCTGCAGCTCAATATCAGCCGCGAGATGCTGCAGGCGAGCCCGATCCTGGCCAAGATCCGCGCCGCTTTGGTGAAGCGTGTCCTGTCGGATCTCACCAAGAAGGCCAATGACGACGACAAGGCGCCCTACGAGACCTTCTGGGATAATTTCGGCGCCGTGCTCAAGGAAGGCCTCTATGAGGATGTGACCTCGCGCGAGGAATTGCTGAAGCTGGCGCGGTTCCGCTCGACCGGTTCGGAGGGCTGGACGAGCCTTGCCGATTATGTCGGCCGCATGAAGGACGGGCAGAAGGCGATCTATTATATCTCCGGCGACAATCTGGACATGATCGCGCGCTCGCCGCAGCTGGAAGGGTTCAAGGCCAAGGGCATCGAAGTGCTGCTGCTGACCGACCCGATCGACGAGTTCTGGATTCCGGCAGTGGAGAAGTTCGAGGAGAAGGAGTTCCGCTCGGTAACGCGGAGCGGTTCCGACCTCGATGCGGTGAAAGCGCCCGAAGGCGAAAAGGCGGAAGAGAAGAAGCCGGTTGCCGACAATGTCGAGGCGCTGGTCTCGTTCCTCAAAATGACGCTGAAGGACAGCGTGAAGGACGTGCGCCTTTCCGAGCGGCTGACCGACAGCGCCTGCTGCCTGGTTGCCGACAGCGGCGACATGGACATGCATCTGGAGCGGCTGCTGCGGCAACATAAACGCCTGGAAGCAAGCCTGCCGCGCGTCCTCGAGATCAACGGCAGCCATCCGCTGGTGGCCGCCATGGCGAAACAGGCATCGAAGGAAGGCGATTGGGCCGAGCTCGCGGAAGCCGCCTGGCTGCTCCTCGACCAGGCGAAGATCCAGGACGGCGAGCCGCCGGCCGACCCGGTACAGTTCGTCAAGCGGCTCAACGCGCTGCTGGCGAAGGCGATTTGAGCATGGCGGGCCTCGTCTTCCGCCGCGCAACGCGCGACGATCTCGAGGCCATCGTCGACATGCTGGTCGACGATTATATCGGCGCAAAGCGCGAGGACGGGTCGCGGCCGCTGAATGCGAAGTATGTTGCGGCTTTTGATGCCATCGCGGCGGACCCGAACCAGTTCCTGCTGGTGGTCGAGGAGGCGGGCGAGATCGTGGGGTCGCTGCAGCTTTCCTTCATTCCCGGCATCGCGCGTCTGGGCATGTGGCGCGGGCAGATCGAGGGCGTGCGCATCAAGACATCGCGGCGCGGCGGCGGATTGGGTCACAAGATGCTCGACTGGGCCATCGCGCAATGCCGTGCGAAAGGCTGCGAGCTGGTGCAGTTGGCGATGGACAAGTCGCGGGAGGATACGCTGCGCTTCTATGAGTCCCTCGGCTTCAAGGCGAGTCATGAGGGGCTGAAGCTGGATTTGACCCGGGGATAGCGCGGGGAGAGCCATCGCTTCGCACCCCCACCCTAACCCTCCCCCTGAAGGGAGAGGGGACTGGAGCGAGTTCGCACAGGCATCGCTGCAAACCGGGTGAGATTCCCTCTCCCTTCAGGGGGAGGGCCGCTGACGAAGGTCGGCATCCGCCTCCGGGGTGGGGGTGGGGTGCCTCAGACCCGGTCCATCAACAACCGCGCGGCCGCCAGATCTTCGATCGCGGTGCCGACGGATTTGAAGAGCGTGATCTCGTCAGCCGACGCACGACCCTTGTGCTTGCCGCGGGCGAGGTCGAAGAGGTCGGCGGCGATGCGGCCTTCGGTCAAGGCGCCGGATTTGATCGCCTGGACGATATCGCCCGCTTCCTTCAAGGCCCCTTCGCGCGTGTCGACGAAGACGGTCGATTTGCGCACGGCCTCGTCATCGCTTTCGCGCATGTCGGGGAGGAAGGCGCCGACGAGGTCGAGATGCGTGCCGGTCTTGAGCCAGGCGCCCTTCACCAAAGCCTCGCGCGACAATGTGCCGGTGCTGACGATATCGGCCTGGCGTACGGCGGCTTCGAGGTCCTTCACCGCTTCGACCTCAATCCCGGCCTTGGTCATGTCGGCGACCGCCGCCTGGGCTTTCCCGAAATCGCGCGCCCAGAGCAGCGACTTCGTGATGGGCCGCACGGCGCGGTGGGCTTCGATGAGCGGACGCGACAGGGCACCGGCACCGACCATGAGGTGCACGGCGGCATCCTTGCGCGCGGCATAGGAAGCGGCGAGCGCCGAGGCGGCGGCCGTGCGGCGGACGGTCAGGCACTTGCCGTCCATCAATGCCTTGGGCGCGCCAGTGAGGCCGTCGAGCAGCAGATAGATCCCCTGCACGGCGGGGAGGTTGCGCCCGCCATTTCCCGGCGTGATGGTGACGATCTTGATACCAACGGATTTTCCGGCGTCCCAGGCGGGCATCAGGAGAAGGGTCTGGTCCTCCTCGCCCGGCATGGGAATGCCGTGATGGTGGCGGACGGGGACCGTCCAATCGCCGGCAAAGGCGTCGCGGAGGGCATCCACCAGGCTTTTGTAATCCAGCTTGGCGTCGATGGTGTCGGGGGTGAGATAGGGGATTTGCTCTGTCATGATGGCCGGCACATTAACGGCGCTGTCCCGACCTCGCAATCAGGCTTTATTTCACATTGTTTTCAATCGGATAGTGACATTTGCGAGACGGCTCGGAATGAGGTACACCCCGCCCCTTGGGCGTGGTATCCTTTATTTTATGAATCGAGCAGATCGGCGTGTTTTCACCCGCTTAAGCCACGGCCCGCGACTTATGAGGACCGGAATCCGCCTTGGCTAAGAAGCTCTTCATCCGAACCTATGGCTGCCAGATGAACGTTTATGACTCGGCCCGCATGGCCGACGTCCTGGCGCCTTTGGGCTATGGCCCGACCGACGATCCGGCCGATGCCGACATGGTCATCCTCAACACCTGCCATATCCGCGAGAAGGCCTCGGAAAAGACCTTCAGCGAGATCGGGCGGCTGCGCCTGGAACAGGCGCGGCGGCAGGCGGAGGGTGACGATATGATCATCGCCGTCGCCGGCTGTGTCGCCCAGGCCGAGGGCGAGGAGATCATGCGCCGCATGCCCGAGATCGACATCGTGCTGGGGCCGCAGACCTATCACCGCCTGCCGGAAATGGTGGCGCGGGCGACGCGGGCGCGCGATCAGCGTCGCGGCGCCAACAGCCTGCGCAAGCATAAGGGTGCGGGCGTTCTCGACACCGAGTTCCCGGCGGAATCGAAATTCGACCATCTGCCGCAGGCGAGCGAAGCCCCGGGCATCTCGGCCTTCCTCGCCATCCAGGAAGGCTGCGACAAGTTCTGCACCTTCTGTGTCGTCCCCTATACGCGCGGCGCCGAATTCTCGCGCCCCGTCGCGCAGGTGGTGGCGGAAGCCAAGCGCCTTGCAGCGCTGGGTGCGCGCGAACTCACGCTGCTGGGGCAGAACGTCAACGCCTATCACGGCGAAGGGCCGGACGGATCGAGCTGGAACCTCGCGCGGCTCTGCCGGCATCTTGCCGAGAAGGTGCCGGAGATTCTGCGTCTGCGCTATACGACCTCGCACCCCCGCGACATGGATGATGATCTCATCGCGGCGCATGGCGATCTCCCCGCCCTGATGCCGTTCCTGCATCTCCCCGTGCAATCGGGGTCGGACCGGATCCTCTCTGAGATGAACCGCCAGCACACCGCCGACGATTACCGGCGCCTCATCGACAAGCTCAAGACCGCGCGGCCGGATATCGCCCTCTCCTCGGACTTCATCATCGGTTTCCCCGGCGAGACGGAGGCCGAGTTCGAGGCGACGATGAAGCTCATCGAAGATGTCACCTTCGCGCAGAGCTTCTCCTTTAATTACAGCCCGCGCCCCGGAACACCGGCGGCCATCATGGCGGCGCAGGTGCCGCAGGATGTGATGAATGCGCGCCTCAAACGCGCGCAGGCGCTGCTCGAACAGCAGCTCGTCGCTTTCAACCGCGCCACCTTGGGGCTGACCGTGCCGGTCCTCCTGGAGAAGCGTGGGCGCGACCAGGGCCAGCTCGTCGGCAAGTCGCCTTATCTTCAAGCCGTGCATGTCGATGCACCCGACCATCTCATCGGCAGGGTTGCCGACGTGACCATCACCGACCTGGGGCATTTCACCCTGGGCGGTCGCCTTGCGGCAGGGCCTGCCGCCGAAGTCCAACCGGAGAGAGCCATCGCGTGAGTGCCACCCCCCTCGCCCCGATCGCCACACCCATTCATCTGCAATTCGAGGACAATCGCCTGCTGCCGCAGCTCTTTGGCCAGCACGACCAGAACCTCGCCCGGATCGAGCAGGAGCTCGGCGTCTCGATGGTGCCGCGCGGCAACCAGCTCGCCATATCCGGCCCCGAAAATGCGGTGGCGACAGCCAGACAGGTGGTGACCGGCCTCTACCAGCGCCTGAAGCGCGGGCTGGAGGTGGACCAGGGCGAGGTCGACGCGGCTTTGCGCCTGGCACGCGAGGATGACGGGCTGGAGCCCAACCTCTTCGACGGCAGCGCCGGCGGCAAGGAGGGCCTCGCCATCCGCACGGCGCGGCGCCACATCACGCCGCGCTCGGCGATGCAGGGCAAATACATGCGCATGCTGCACGAGCATGAATTGGTCTTCGGCTTAGGGCCGGCGGGTACCGGCAAGACCTATCTGGCGGTGGCCGTCGCCGTCGCCATGCTGACCAAGGGTGCCGTCGACCGCATCATCCTCTCCCGCCCCGCGGTCGAAGCGGGCGAGAAGCTGGGCTTCCTGCCCGGCGACATGCGCGAGAAGGTCGATCCGTACCTGCGCCCGCTCTATGACGCGCTGAACGACATGCTGCCGGGCGATCAGGTGGTGAAACGCATGACATCGGGCGAGATCGAGGTGGCGCCCTTGGCCTTCATGCGCGGGCGGACGCTCGCCCATTCCTTCGTCATCCTCGACGAAGCGCAGAACACGACGCCGATGCAGATGAAGATGTTTCTGACCCGCTTGGGTCAGGGCTCGCGCATGGCGATCACCGGCGATCTCAGCCAGATCGATCTGCCGAGCGGCACGAAATCGGGCCTCAAGGACGCGCTTGAAGCGGTCGAGGGCATCCAGGGGATCGGCGTCGCGCGCTTTTCGGAAGTCGACGTGGTGCGCCATCCGCTGGTGGCCCGCATCGTCGGCGCCTATGACGCCCGCGACAAGAAAGCGGCCGGCAAAGGGTGACGACCACCGCTCCCACCATCAAGATCGCCATCGAGATCGCGGACAAAGGCTGGGAGAAGGCCCTGCCCGACGTGGCGAAGATGGCCCGGAAGGCCACCCGCGCCGCGCTCAAGGCCGCCCTTTCCGCCCCGTCGCTGCCGCGCAAGCGGCTGCGCGAGGCCGGAAAAATCGAACTGGGCCTGATCCTTGCGAACGACCGGGGCGTCCACCATCTCAACCGGGATTACCGGGGCAAGGACAAGCCGACCAATGTTCTGTCCTTTGCAGCACTCGATGGCGGGCTGCCGCCGAAGGGCGTCCCGCCGAGCTATCCCTGGGCCCTGGGCGATGTCGTCCTGGGCCTGGGCACCATCCGGCGCGAAGCGAAGGAACAGGGCAAGACCCTGTCCCAGCACACTTGCCACCTGGTGGTGCATGGTGTGCTACATTTGCTGGGTTTCGATCATGAGAAGGCGCGCCAAGCGTCGGTCATGGAAAAGTTGGAACGCGAGATCCTGGGGGCCCTCGGCCTGCCGGATCCCTATCAATGAGATGAGTCTGGAAAGGTTATGAGCGACATTCCGTCTAGAAGCGGCGCGGCCGAGGAATCGGGCAAACCGCGCCTGGGGTTCAAGGGCCTGATGCGCCTGTTCCGCAGGAAGGCCACCAGCGAAAACGCACTGCGCGACGCCATCGAGGAATTGATCGAGGAATCCGAAGCCGGCGACGATGGCGAGGCGCCGCTCGATTCCAACGAATCCTCCCTGCTGCTCAACGTCCTGAAGCTCGGCGACCTCACCGCCTACGACGTCATGGTGCCGCGCGCCGACATCAAGGCGGCGCCGGAGGATATCGAGCTTAAAGGCATCATCCAGATGGTGCGCGAGTTCGGCCATTCGCGCCTGCCCATCTACCGCGAGGATCTCGACGATATCGTCGGCATCGTGCACGCCAAGGACATACTGGGTTTCTTCACCGACCCGGACAAATTCCAGCTGAAGAAGATTCTGCGCGAGCCGATGTTCATCTCGCCCTCGATCCCGGTTCTCGATCTGCTGCTGCAGATGCGCCACGGCCGCGCCCATATGGCGCTGGTGGTCGACGAATATGGCGGCATCGACGGCCTGGTCACCATCGAGGATCTGGTCGAGGAGATCATCGGCGAGATCGAGGACGAGCATGACGTGGTGAAGGGGCCGCATCTGGTGAGCCGCCCCGACGGCACCTTGCTGGCCGATGCCCGCACGACGATCGAGACCTTCGAGGAGAAAGTCGGCCCGGTCCTCACCGACGAGGAGCGCGAGGCGGATATCGATACGCTGGGTGGTCTCGTCATGTCGCTGACCGACCGCGTGCCCTTGCGCGGCGAGTTGGTGACGCACCCTTCCGGCATCACCTTCGAGGTGTTGGATGCCGACCCCCGGCGCATCAAGCGCCTGCGCGTGCGCAACGTGCCAGACCCCGCGAAAAAGCCGGAACCGGCGACGAAGGATTAAGCCCCATGCAGATGATGGCGCGGCTTTACGCCCGTGTTGAGGCGCTGGCGGGCTGGCGCCGCCGCGGCTTCGCGGTTCTGCTCGGCGCTCTGTCGGCGCTGGGCTTTGCACCGGTCCATGCCGTTCCCGTCTTCGCCGTTTCGCTGATCGGCCTCTATTGGCTGATCCAATCGGCACCGACACGGCGCATGGCCTTCAACATCGCCTGGTTCTGGTCCTTCGGCCATTTCGCCGCCGGCAATTTCTGGATCGCCAATTCCTTCCTGCTCGACATCGTCCGCTTCGGCTGGATGATGCCGCCGGTGATTGCGGGGCTCGCCGCGTACCTTGCCCTCTATCCGGCCCTCGCAGGTGCGCTCGCCTGGCGCAAGGGCGATCTGTCGCCTGGCCGTATCGTCGCGTTTGCCGGTCTTTGGCTCGTCACCGAATGGCTGCGCAGCCATGTATTGACCGGCTATGCCTGGAACCTCGCCGCCTATGTCTGGGACGTCTCGCCCGCCATGATGCAATCGGCGGCCCTGTGGGGCAGCTGGGGCCTGAGCCTTCTCACCGTCGCCATCTTCACGCTGCCGGCGGCCCTGGCTACCCCCCCGCTGGCCGGTGCGAAGCAGCGAGCGGCCGTCTTCGGAACCGTCGGCGCGGCACTGGCGCTTGTCCTCCTCTTTGCCGGTGGCGCCTGGCGCCTGGCCGGCGACAGCGGCGAACATGTCCCCGGCGTCACGCTGCGCATCGTGCAGGCCAATGTCAGCCAGATCGAGAAACTAAAAGGTGGTTTCTCGGCGCAGCATTTCGAAAAGCATATGCGCCTGACCCGCGAAACGCCGGGATTGGAGAAGGTCACGCACGTTATCTGGCCCGAATCGGCCATTCCCTTCCTGCTGGACCGGCAACCGGAACTGCGACAGATCATCGCATCCATCGTGCCGGCAAAAGGCGCACTTATTGCAGGGACAATTCGCGGTGCGCCCAGCATCGGCGAGCTATCCCAGATCTGGAATTCGCTGGTGGTGATCACCCCGAATGGCGAGGTATCGGCCAGCGCCGACAAGGCGCATCTCGTACCCCTCGGGGAGTATGTGCCGATGCGCTCGCTCTTTCCGTTCATCAGCAAGTTGACGCCGGGCTCGATGGATTTCTCGGCAGCGCCCGGACCTACCACGATCGCGGTACCCGGTGCGCCGAGTATCGGTCCGTCGATTTGCTACGAAGTGATCTTTCCCGGCGCCGTTGTTGATGAAACGCAACGACCCGACTGGTTGGTCAACATTACGAACGATGGTTGGTTCGGCAATTCACCGGGCCCCTATCAACACTTCACATCGGCGCGATTCCGCGCGGTCGAGGAAGGCATTCCTCTTGTTCGTGCAGCAAATACGGGCATTTCCGGCGTGATCGACGCTTACGGTCGCATCGAAGTTGAGACGAAACTGGGCGAAAGTGCCGTGATCGATGTGGCATTGCCGAAGGCGCAAGAACAGCCGACAATCTTTGCATCGAATGGCATATGGATTCCGCTTTTGCTCGTTGCGATTGCTCTCATTCCTATAGTGGCACGCCGCCGTTCTGCGTAAGATGAAGCACTAGTTCTTCCGTTGGTTGAGACATACGTCCGCACATGCGCGCGCATGCGGATGAACCGATTGACCCGACTTCCTCGGTATGACAAGAGGAAAGCGTCAGCATGACGGGACGTTGCGCGAACCACAGTTAATTCGGCCAGAACTCACACGGTCACCTGACGGATCGCGCTGGTGGAAACAAGCTGCAACAAGCAGCAACAGCTCTGCAAAAGAGCATTGGCTGAAATACTGTGGCTGTTGGGGCTGCAAGGAGAGTGAGAGAAATGGCGAAATCGACCAAGCAAGGGAACGGATCCAAGGGCCGCAAATCGTCCGGCCGCATGGCGAGCAAAGGGTTCCCCAACCCAATCGACGTGCATGTCGGGCAACGCATTCGTCTGCGCCGTACTCTGCTGGGAATGAGCCAGGAGAAGCTGGGCGAGGCGATCGGCCTGACCTTCCAGCAGGTGCAGAAGTATGAGCGCGGCGCCAACCGTGTCGGCTCCTCGCGCCTCTTCGATCTTGGCCGCGTCCTCGACGTGCCGATCTCCTACTTCTTCGAGGACATGCCCAATGCGGTCCAGGAGAAGAGCCCCTCGAAGCTGATGGGTGTCGCCACCCCGGCGCCGGTCGATTACGAACCCGATCCGATGGCCAAGCGCGAGACGCTGGAACTGGTTCGGGCCTATTACAAGATCCCGCAGGCATCGGTCCGCAAGCGGATCTTCGAGTTGACCAAGTCCCTGGCGAAATCGTCGCTGGCGGACGAGGACTGAAACCCTCCCCCATTTCAGCGGATTTGATGGCCAACCCGGGTAGAACAGGCCCTTTTGGGGCGACTAAAACCCGCTTGACCGCCGAATCCCGCTCAACCATGATCCCGGCCGCACCGCGGCCGGGATTTTTGCTGTTCGACTCAGGGGCTTGCTCCCCGCTTAGCCTCCCCTAGGGAGACGGACCAACAGCAAAAGCGCCCCCTCCCGCAGCATGTGAACTTGTCGAACCTTTATCTTTCTCGGGAATAGCCTCGTGTCGAAATCCTCCTATCTTTTCACCAGCGAAAGCGTGTCTGAAGGCCATCCGGACAAGGTCTGCGATCGCATCTCCGACAGCATCGTCGACCTCTATCTCGCCGCCCAGCCGGACGCGCGCGTCGCCTGCGAAACGCTCGCCACGACCAACAAGGTGGTCCTCGCTGGCGAAGTGCGCGGCCCCTCGTCGATCACCCATGACAAGCTGATCGAAACCGCCCGCCGCGCCATCAAGGAAATCGGCTACGAGCAGGAAGGCTTCCACTGGAAGAACGCCTCGATCGATTGCTACGTCCATTCGCAATCGGCCGACATCGCCCAGGGCGTCGATGCCGCGGGCAACAAGGATGAAGGTGCCGGCGACCAGGGCATCATGTTCGGCTATGCCTGCAAGGAAACGCCGGAACTGATGCCGGCCCCCCTGCAATATTCGCATCAGATCCTGAAGCTGATGGCTGAAGACCGCCACAGCGGCAAGGTGAAGGGCTTCGGCCCCGACGCCAAGAGCCAGGTGACGCTGCATTACGAAAACGGCAAGCCAGTGAAGGCGACCTCGGTCGTCGTCTCGACCCAGCACACCGAGGATTTGGACCAACGCCAAGTGCGCGAGCTCGTCCGCCCCTATGTCGAGAAGGTCCTGCCCAAGGGCTGGTTCCCGAAGGAAGAGGAATTCTACGTCAATCCGACCGGCAAGTTTGTGATCGGCGGTCCGGATGGCGATGCGGGCCTCACGGGCCGCAAGATCATCGTCGACACTTACGGCGGTGCCTCGCCGCATGGCGGCGGCGCCTTCAGCGGCAAGGACCCGACCAAGGTCGACCGTTCGGCCGCCTATGCCGCGCGCTATCTGGCGAAGAACGTCGTCGCGGCGGGTTATGCGGATAAGTGCGTGATCCAGGTCGCCTATGCGATCGGCGTATCGAAGCCGCTCTCGCTCTATGTGAACACCTATGGCACCGGCACCGTCGACGAAGAGAAGTTGGTGCGCGCCATTGACGCGGTGATGGACCTCTCGCCACGCGGCATCCGCCAGCATCTCGGCCTCAACAAGCCGATCTATGCCCGCACCTCGTCCTACGGCCATTTCGGCCGCGAGCCGGATGCCGATGGCGGCTTCTCGTGGGAGAAGCTCGACCTCGTCGCCAAGCTCCAGGCAGCGATGGCGTAACCACGCGAGACCCAGGTCGATGACCGACAAAAACGCCGCGGCTCCGGAAGAAACGGGGCCGCGGCGAAACTTTTATGGCCGCCGCCAGGGGAGGCCCTTGCGGGAGAACCGCAAACGCCTGATGGAGACGCTGCTGCCCTCCATCACCGTGAGCGTGCGCCCGAACGAGACGATCGACCCCGCCGCGCTCTTCGATGCGCCGAAGACGGAATATTGGCTGGAGATCGGCTTCGGCGGCGGCGAGCATCTCGCCTGGCAGGCTAAGGAAAACCGCGATGTCGGTTTGATCGGCTGCGAGATCTTCCTCAATGGAATCGCCTCGGCGCTGTCGCATATCGATGCCGATAAGCTCGACAATGTCCGCATCTATCCGGAAGACGTGCGCGACCTGCTGCCCGCGTTGAAGCTTCAGTCCTTCGACAAGATTTTCCTGCTGTTCCCCGACCCCTGGCACAAGGCGCGGCATGCCAACCGCCGCTTCGTCAACCAGGCCAACCTCGATATCGTCGCTGGCCTGCTGAAACCCGGTGGGGAGTTCCGGGTGGGCAGCGACGACCCAGTCTATATCGGCTGGTCGCTGGCCCACACCACGCGCCACAAGGCCTTCAAATGGCTCGCTGAGAAAGAAACCGATTGGGCCATCCGCCCCGCTGACTGGCCGCCCACGCGCTATGAGCAGAAGGCCATCCGCCAAGGCCGCGTGCCGCATTACTTCAGGTTCAAGCGGGTCTAAGTCTTCGCTCGCACCCCCACCCTAACCCTCCCCCTGAAGGGAGAGGGAATCTGACCCAGCTTGCTGTGACGTTGGTGCGCACTCTGCTCTCATCCCCCTCTCCCTTCAGGGGGAGGGCCTCCCGACGGATGTCGGCATGCGCCGACAGGGTGGAGGAGTGCTAGGTGACGGGTCTAGGCCGCGAGCTGCCAGTAGATGTCTTTCGGCGACAGCGTGAAGATCTCGACGCCGGTCTCGGTCACGCCGACCGAATGTTCGAACTGCGCGGAGAGCGACTGATCGCGTGTCACCGTGGTCCAGCCGTCGCCGAGGATCTTCACGTCGGCCTTGCCGGCATTGAGCATCGGTTCGATGGTGAAGATCATGCCGGGCTCCAGCACCACGCCGGTACCGGGCTTGCCGTAATGAAGCACCTGCGGGGCGTCGTGGAAAACGCGGCCCACGCCGTGGCCGCAGAAATCCTCGACCACCGAGAAGCGGTTCTTTCGCGCCAGCGTCTCGATGGCATTGCCGACATCGCCCAGCGTGTTGCCGGGCTTCACGACGGCAATGCCCGCCATCAGCGACTGGTAGGTGACGTCGCAGAGGCGCCGCGCCTTCACACTGGCTTCACCCGCGATGTACATGCGGCTGGAATCGCCGTGCCAGCCATCGACCAAGGGGGTCACGTCGATATTGAGGATATCGCCGTCAGTCAGCACTTTTTTGTCGGAAGGAATGCCGTGGGTCACGACATGGTTCACCGAGATGCAGCTGGCGTGTTGATAGCCCTTATAGCCGATCGTCGCCGGCACGCCGCCATGATCGCGCATAAAGGTTTCGCACAATTTGTCGAGCGCTGCCGTGCTGATGCCCGGCCGGACATGGGGACCGATGAAATCCAAGGTTTCGGCAGCCAGGCGCCCGGCGCGGCGCATGCCCTCGAATCCCTCCGCATCGTGGAGCGGAATGGAGCGGTTGTTCATATCGCGCTGGGCGGAAAGCTTCATCATGGGGCCTATCTAAGACCGATCCGGCCACAGGTCAATGAAGGGGCAATCGTTAACCTTGCAATCCGGTCCGTCCCTGGCCAATTCTGGTGTCATCATGAGCGCGCAAAGACTGACGGCGGTTCTAGGGCCCACCAATACCGGGAAGACCTATATGGCCATGGAACGGCTGCTGGGGCACCGGTCGGGCATGATCGGCTTTCCGTTGCGGCTGCTGGCGCGCGAGAATTACGACAAAGCGGTGAAGTCGGTCGGCGTCGAGGCCTGTGCCCTGGTGACCGGCGAGGAAAAGATCGTGCCGCGGGGCGCCCGCTATTTCTTCTGCACGGTCGAATCCATGCCGCTCGACCGGCCCGTCGCCTTCATCGCCGTCGATGAAATCCAATTGGCGGCGGATACCGAGCGCGGGCATATCTTCACCGACCGGCTGATCCGGGCGCGGGGCATGGACGAGACCATGTTCATGGGATCGGACGCGGCCATGCCCTGGGTCAAGCTGCTGGTGCCGGGGATCGAGATCGTCAACCGACCGCGCTTCTCGACCCTTTCCTATGCCGGCACCAAGAAGATCACGCGCCTGCCGCCGCGCTCGGCCGTGGTCGCTTTCTCGGCGGCCGACGTCTATGCCATCGCCGATCTCATCCGCCGCCAGCGCGGCGGCACTGCCATCGTCATGGGAGCGCTCAGCCCCCGCACCCGCAATGCCCAGGTCGATCTCTATCAGGCGGGCGAGGTCGATTATCTGGTGGCAACGGATGCCATCGGCATGGGCCTCAATATGAATGTAGGCCATGTCGCCTTTGCCGCCCTGAAGAAATTCGACGGCCGTTCCTTGCGCGCCCTTTCCCGCGCCGAGATCGGGCAGATCGCGGGCCGCGCCGGGCGGCACATGACCGACGGCACCTTCGGCACCACGGCCGATGTGGGGCCGATGGACCCGGACCTCATCGAGGCGGTCGAGAATCACCGCGTCGACCCGATCCATTTTCTGATGTGGCGCAATGCCGAGCTTGATTTCCGCAGCATCGACGGCTTGCTCAAAAGCCTCGATGCGCGGCCGCCGCATCCGGGCCTCGTGCGGCAGCAGGAGGCGATCGACCATCAATCGCTTGCGGCACTGGCGCGCGATGAGGAAATCCGGGCGCTGGCTCAGGGCAAGGGCCGCGTCGCCTTGCTGTGGGAAGTCTGCCAGATCCCCGATTTCAGAAAGTTGATGACGGATGCGCATCTGCGGCTGCTGGGGCAGATATTCAGGCATCTTGCGACCGGCGGCTTGGCGATCGGGCGCCTGCCCACGGATTGGATCGCCGACCAGATGCAACGCCTCGACCGCATCGACGGCGATATCGATCATCTGACGCAGCGCATCGCCCATATCCGCACCTGGTCCTATATCGCCCAACGCAGTGAATGGCTCACCGACGCGCCGCATTGGCAGGCGCGCGCGCAGGAGATCGAAGACAAGCTTTCCGACGCGCTGCATGAGGCGCTCACGCAACGCTTCGTCGACCGCCGCCATGCGGCCCTTCATCGCCGCATGAGCGAGGGGCAGAAGCTCGATGCCGTCTTCGGCGAAGATGGCAGCGTTACGGTCGAGGGGCACGAGGTGGGCCTTCTCAAAGGTCTCGACTTCTTCCCCGCCGTCGACGCGAATGCCGAAGAAGCCCGGCCGCTGCTCGCCGCCGCGCGGCGCGTGCTGGGACCGGCGATGCGCCAGCGCGTCACCGACCTCATCGCCTCGCCCGACGGCGATTTCAAGCTGGATGCGCTGGGCGCCATCACCTGGCGCGACAATGCTCTTGCGCGCCTGGTGCGCGGCGACCAGCCGCTGCGCCCGATGATCGAATTGAAACCCATCGACCTCATCGACGGGCGCCAGCGGCAGGCGATCGAACAGCGCCTGCGCCATTGGCTGGACCGGTTGCTGCGCCACCGCCTGCGCCCGGTCTTCCTGGCACAGGGTGCCAAGCTCGAACCCGCCGCGCGCGGTCTCGTCTATCAGCTGGGCGAGGGTTTGGGTGCCCTCAACCGGGAAGGCGTGCGCACGCAGCTTGCAGCTCTCACCGCCACGGACCGCAAGGCGCTCGCTTCCCTCGGCGTCCGCATCGGCGCGGTCACCATCTGGATGGGGCGGCTCGACGACAAGCGGCAGCGGCGGCTTCTGGGTCTGCTCGCGGCGCTGTGGTACCGGCTGGCGCTCGATACCGAAGGAAAGCCCGATCCGGCCCGGCTCGATGCGGGCGGCCTTGAGGCCTGGCAGATGGCGGGCGGCAAGCGCGTGGTGGCGGGGAAGGCCTATGCATTCGGCGAGTTGGAACGCCTGGCGCTCACCTTGCGCGAAGCGGCCCATGCCAAGACCCTCTCGGCCGATGACGCCAATGCGGCGAAGTTCAATTTGAGCCCCGAGGAACTGGGCCAGACCATGCGGCAGCTGGGCATTCGCGCCACCCTGCCGGGCGGCGTCCGGGCACCGTCGCGGCCCAAGCGGGGCAAGCCGAACACCCTGCCGAAAATGCCCCGCCAGGAGCCCAAGATCGATCCGGATTCGCCCTTTGCCGCCTTGGCGGGCCTCCACGACCGCCTCATCGCCAAGGAAGCGGCCCCCCGTCCCGCCAAGCGTCGCCGCCGACGCCACCGACCCGCTGCGCCATCCAAACCGGACGCTTCATGAGCGAGACCCAGCGCCTCGACAAATGGCTGTGGTTCGCCCGCTTTCTCAAGAGCCGGTCGCTGGCGACGACGCTTGCCGCCAGCGGCAAGCTGCGGCTCAACGGGCAGCTCATTTCGAAGGCGCACCAGCAGGTGAAGGAGGGCGACATGCTGACCTTCCCGCTGGGACCGCATATCCGCGTCATCAAGGTCCTGGCGCCGGGGTCAAGGCGGGGCCCGGCACCCGAGGCGCAGACCCTTTATGAGGATCTGTCGCCCCCACTCCCGCGCGAGAAGCGACCGGAGGAGGTGCAAGGGGGACAGCCGCCGCTGCGGGAGCCCGGCAGCGGGCGGCCCACCAAGCGGGAGCGGCGCGCCATCGACCAGCTGATGGGTGAGGAAGATGAGGATTAAAGACCCTACGGGCCACATGCGCGGGCTGGCCCAGTTGCACCCGCGCGGGCCCCTGTGGTAGCTAGCCCGGAAAGCGAAAGAAACATTTACGCCATCAGGAGCAGTCGCCATGGCCTATGTCGTTACCGAGGCATGCATCAAGTGCAAATACATGGACTGTGTCGAAGTCTGCCCGGTCGATTGCTTCTATGTCGGCGCCAACACGTTGGTGATCCACCCGGACGAATGCATCGATTGCGGCGTCTGCGAGCCGGAATGCCCGGCTGACGCCATCCTGCCGGATTCCGAGCCGGAGGCGGAAAAGTGGCTGGAGATGAACCGGCAATACGCCCAGACTTGGCCGAACATCACCCGCAAGGGCGAGTCCCCCGCCGACGCCGACGAGTGGAAGGGCGTCGCGGACAAATTTGCCAAACATTTCGACCCGAATCCGGGCAAAGCCTGATATTCACTTTATGTTTCTAAGTATTTGATCCTAGCGCGACGCTATGTCGCGCTTGCGATTCCACATTTTGCGCCCCACCTGAGCCTTTGCGCTACACCCGGTGGTTAATGTCACTGCGCCCTGCGCATAACTGCCTTTCCTTGAATTCGAGCCCGATTTTTGCTATAAAACTTGGGAAGGTCGTTGGGGCGGAATCCATTGGAAAGATTAATCTTTTCAGCTCCGCCCAAGCCTAAAAGTTAACAACAAACCAGACTCGGAATCTGTAAGGAACCGGGACAGGTTTGCTGCGGCTTTGAATCAGGTTTGTGACAGTTCCGGGTCTCATCAGAAGGACCCGTTGGGGATAAGCCGGTGGCAGTGCCGGGATGTTGATAGGTACTGCGCAGCGGCGAGGCGGCGTTGGGTGGAGCAACTCCCTCGGCAATGAGGTCGTTGTCCTGGTGAAGGGCCTGTTTCGGTGAAACGGGCGGACTTCGCGCCCCCAAATGTCGTGGCTCCTGACCGGATCCAGCGCGGGTCCGATGAGGGGGCCAAAGCGGCGAACCGGATGTGATTGCGATATGTGATCGGATGAAATGGAGATGATTGTGGTCGAGAAAGCTGTGAAGAAGACGGTAGCCGCCAAGGACAAGGATCTGGGCTTCAAGAAGGGCGACTTCGTCGTCTACCCGACCCACGGCGTCGGCAAGGTCATGGGCATCGAGAGCCAGGAGATTTCCGGCCACGCTCTGCAGGTCATCATCATTCTGTTCGACAAGGACCGCATGACCCTGCGCGTTCCCGTCGCCAAGGCGAAGAATTCGGGCCTCCGTAAGCTGTCCAGCAAGAAGGTCATGGAGACCGCACTGCAGACGCTGAAGGGCCGTTCGCGCGTGAAGCGCGCCATGTGGTCGCGCCGCGCCCAGGAATATGAAGCCAAGATCAATTCGGGCGATCCGGTCTCGATCGCGGAAGTCGTGCGCGATCTGCATCGCAATGCCGACCAGCCGGATCAATCCTACAGCGAACGCCAGATCTATCAGGCGGCCCTTGACCGCCTGGTCCGCGAACTTGCCGCCATCGAAGGCATGGACGAGCAGGCCGCGACCGAACGACTGCATCAGGTGATGAAGGCGGCCTAAAAGGCCCCCCCTCCACCCACCAGCTCTCTCCTCAGAGAGGCTCCCCGAGCGGCATCGACCGCTAACGACGGATGGTCCCCGGATCCCCTTCCGGTCCATCCGTCGGGGGTGTTCTCAGCCAGCGGCCCAGTTGTCTCCTTGCCGGCCGCATCGCTCCCCTTCCAAGAAACCCAGCGTTTCCGCCCTTTCCCGCAAATGGACGGTGAGCCAGGTCACAGTTGGGCCAAAGCAGGCGAACCGCCGACCCCGCCCTCTCGACTACCGGTCAATGCGATCCCGCAGCAACCTGTAGCCCGAGGGCCGACCCATGCTTGAAGATCCGACCAAGCGCCTGATGAACCTCAACACGCTCGACAGCGCGCTCATCTATGGACAGACCTATCGCCAAGTCTATTACAGCACGACCCAAGGCAGCGACGGCTCGAATGTGCTCGATGGTGAATCCCACGCCAACGCCATCTACGGCAATGGCGGCAACGACACGCTGAATGGCCTGGGCGGCAACGATCTTCTGGATGGCGGCACCGGCAATGACCAGCTGGATGGCGGCGAAGGCAACGACAAGCTCTTCGGCGGCGACGGCAACGACACCATGTTCGGCGGCAATGGCGACGATTACTTCGTCGGCGGCGAAGGCTATGACAAAATGTTCGGCGGATACGGTCACGACACCGTCGACTATTCGACATCGACCCATGCCGTCTATGTCGCGATGGACGGCAGCACCTTCGGCGGCAGCGATCAGGTGAGCGCCATCGAGGATCTGATCGGCTCCGACTTCGACGACGATATCGACGGCAGCAGCGACGCCAACATGATCAAGGGCGGCGACGGCAACGACAATATCTGGGGTGGTGCCGGCGACGACAAGATTTACGGCGAAGATGGTGACGATTACCTGTTCGGCGGCACCGGCGCCAACATCATCGACGGCGGCGCGGGCAATGACCACATCCATGCGGGTGCCGGCAATTACAACGACGTCGTCACCGGCGGTTCGGGTGCCGATACCTTCCACTGGCAGGTCGACGTGGTGAACGGCCACGACATCATCACCGATTTCGATCCGCTGCAGGACGCGCTAGACCTCTTGGACCCCTATGGCAACGGTTCGCCGAATGTCGGTGTCGGCACCAGCGCCGATGGCGACGTGCTGATCACTTTCGGCACCAGCACGGTCGAGCTCGACGGCGTCCACAATCAGGGCTGGGGATCGCTGCAGGACCTGCAGAATGCCGGCTTCAACATCGAGCACACCGTTGTGAACTGAAGCCGACCACAATCGGCCCAGAGACGACGCCCCGGCCATCTCGGCCGGGGCGTCATCGTTTTGTCGCACATGCTATGATCTGCCGACGCGCCCCGAGTCGCGAAACCCGTCGCACAACGATCAGAGCAGATGCAGGAAAAAGAGAAATTCGCCGTTCTGAAGAAGCCGGGGCGCATCTGGGCGATCTCTCCTATCCACGGCGACATGCCGCGCCTCAGGGCCCTTCATGCCTATATCGCGGAACAGTTCGAGCCGGTCGACCGCCTGGTCTATCTGGGCGGCTTCATGGGGCGCGGCCCCGACGTTGCCGGCACGCTTGATGAAATGATCACCTTTCGCCGCCAGATCCTGGCGCGGCGTTTCATGTTCCCCAGCGACATCGTCTATCTGCGCGGCCAGCAGGAAGAAATGTGGATCAAGCTGCTGCAGCTGCAATTCGCGCCGAACCCGCGCGAGGTTCTGCCCTGGCTGCTGCAGCAAGGTGTCGGCCCCAGCATCACCGCCTATGGCGGCGACCCGGCCGAGGGCATCATCCATTGCCGCGAGGGGGCTCTTGCCATCACGCGCTGGACCAATTCGCTGCGCGCCGCCCAGCAGGCAAGGCCCGGCCATGCCGCCCTGATGTCGGCCATCCGCCGCGCCGCCTATACCGACGATCTGGGGCTTCTTTTCGTCCATGCCGGGCTCGACCCGGAACGGCCGCTGTCGGCCCAGGGCGACAGCCTGTGGTGGGGCAGCGGTGCCTTTGCCAATCTCGACCACCCTTACGGCCAGTTCCTCAAAGTCGTGCGCGGCTTCGACCGGCATCATGGCGGCCCAGCGATGAGCGCCTTCACCATGACGCTGGACGGCGGCTGCGGCTATGGCGGCAAGGCAGTGGCGGCCCTCCTCGACCCCAAGGGCGAGTTGCTGGATTTGGTCGAGGCGTAGCTAGCCCAGCCGTTTCTTCGCTTCGGCCAGGCACTGGGCGGCATCGGCTCTGAAATCCCCGTCGATCCACCAGGCTTCAATCTCGGCCAGCCGGGTGCCCAGTTCCGGGCCGGCCTTGAGGCCGAGCTTGATGAGATCGCGACCGGCCAGGGGAAAAGTCGGGCGCGGCCAGCTTTCGACAATCTCGAAAGCGCGGTGCCAGGCACCTTCGTTTTCGCCCGGCTGCCAATCGAGCAGGATGCGGTCCCGGGCCCGGTCATTGCCGAGCGCATAGATCTGGCGGCGGATCGCCTGATCGCCGGAAGGATCGAAGTCGGGGCGGGCCTCGCTGCCCGCTAGCAAGCGGTCGCGATCGGCGTTAGAGAGTTTCAATGTCTCGGCAATCTCGGCACCGCTGCCGGTGAGTGCCAGGGCGGTCAGGCGCCGAATGGCATCGGGCCGCAATTTCAGCCGGGTCTCCAGCGCTGCGACCTTGACCAGCCTGTCCTGGGACGTCGCCCAGGGCAAATAGGCGACGGCGAAGTCGAGCCCCAGCATTTCGCCCCAGACATCGACACCGCGCCGGGCGGTGAAGAGCTTCAATGTTTCCTGGCGCAACCTTTCGCCGGAGAGGCGCTTCAATTCATGCCGGCGCTGGGTGGCTGCGAGGATCGCAGCCTCGTCGAACGCGCCCACGGCATAGTCCGCGTGGAAGCGGAAGAAGCGCAGGATGCGGAGGTAATCCTCGTCCATGCGCTGCGCCGGATCGCCGACGAAACGGACGCGGCCCTCTTTGAGGTCAGTGAGGCCGCCGAAATAATCGTGGATGTTGCCGCCGGCATCGCAAAAGAGCGCGTTCATGGTGAGATCGCGCCGCGCCGCGTCCTGCTGCCAGTCATCGGTGAAGGCGACGGTCGCATGACGGCCATCGGTTTCAAGATCGTGGCGCAGCGTCGTCACTTCGAAACCCACATGGTCGGCAATGGCCGTGATCGTGCCGTGCTTGATTCCCGTCGGCACGGCACGAAGGTTCGCCTTGGCGAGGGCCGCCAGAACAGCCTCGGGTTCCAGGTTGGTGGCAATGTCGATATCGCGGATGTCGCGCTCGAGGAGCGCGTCGCGCACGCAGCCACCGACGAAGCGCCCCTCGCCCCCGGCAGCCTGGAGTGCCGCCAGGACCTTGTCCGCCGCTTCGGCGTGGGGCCAAGTTTTGCGCCAGTTGGCGAGGTCGGGAAGGGTCGTGATTCGCATGGGCCGCATCCTAGCCGATGGGTGTCGGGATCGGATAGGGCCGGGACCGGTGGCGGGGCGACAGGTAATGGGGGCTGGCCTGTCTTGCGGGCGCCCGCTGGCCCTTGTCAGCCGCGCCCGGAACTGGCCTAGGATCGCTGCATCATGAGCAACAGCATCCTCGCCATCAACGCCGGCTCGTCCAGCATCAAGTTCCAGGCATTCGCCACCGGGCCTGAGGCGCTGCTGCGGCGCGTCAGCGGCCTCCTGGAGGGGATCGGCAACGCGCCGCGCCTCGTCATCCGTGACGGCGCGGGGAAGATCCTGCGCGACGACAAGCTGACCCAGGCCGCGGCGCCGAGCGTCGAGGCGGGCGAGGCCATCATCGGCGACTGGCTGCTGAGCGCCGAGGCAAAGGATGTGATAGGCGGCCCGGTCAGTGCCATCGGCCACCGTGTGGTGCATGGCGGACCGGATTTCAGCACCGCCGCCCGCATCGACGATTCCGTGCTGGCGCGGATCGAGGCGCTGACCCCCCTGGCGCCGCTCCACCAGCCAAAGAACCTGGCACCCATCCTGGCCTGGCGGCAGCGCCAGCCAGCGATGCCGCAGGTCGCCTGCTTCGATACCGCCTTCCATCGCGGCCATTCGGAACTGGCCGACCGTTTCGCCATTCCCGACGCCCTCTATCGCGAGGGTGTCAGGCGCTATGGCTTTCACGGCATTTCCTATGCCTTCATCGCCGAAAAGCTGAATGAGGTGGCGCCGGCCATCGCCAAAGGGCGCGTGATCGTCGCGCATCTCGGCAATGGCTGTTCGCTCTGCGCCATGAAGGACGGACGCAGCGTCGATTCCACCATGAGCTTCACGGCCCTGGACGGGATTCCGATGGGAACGCGGCCCGGCGCCATCGATCCCGGCATCGTCCTTTACCTGATGCGCGAGAAGGGCATGGACGCGGCCGCGATCGAAACCTTCCTCTACCACCAATGCGGCCTCAAGGGGCTCTCCGGCATCAGCAACGATGTGCGCGTGCTGGAGGCAAGCGACGCGGCGCAAGCGCGGCTGGCGCTCGACCATTTCGTCTATCGCATCGCCAAGGAGATCGGCGCCCTGGCGGCCGTCCTCGGTGGCATCGACGCGTTGGTGTTCACGGCCGGCATTGGCGAGAACGGTGCCGATATCCGCGCCCGCATCGCCCGTGCCTGCGCTTGGCTCGGCGTCAACCTCGACCCGGTCGCCAATGCGGCGCGGGAAACGGATTTCAGCGCGACGGCAGGCGGACCGCGGCTGCTGATGGTGCCGACGGACGAGGAATGGATGATCGCCCGCTATACGCGGCAAGTCCTGTCGCTGTGACGATGCCGTCTCAGGTAAAGAGACGGACGGGGATCAGCACCAAATTGGAGAGGAATTGTTCCGTGGCCGCGCGCCAGGAAAAGCGCTCGGCCGCCTGCCGGCATTGGCTGCGCGGTATCTTGATGGCGCGGGCGATGGCGGCACCGAGGTCACGGTCGAGTGCCCCTGAGATACCTTCCTGCAGAATGTCCTTTGGTCCTGCGACCGGAAAGGCCGCGACCGGCACACCGGACGCCAACGCTTCGAGGATCACGAGACCGAACGTGTCGGTAAGGCTGGGGAACACAAAGACGTCGGCCGCGGCGTAAAGCTCGGCCAGATCCTCACCCACCTTCTGGCCCAGGAACCTGGCGGCCGGGAAACGGGATTTGAGATCCTGATGCAGCGGCCCATCCCCGATTACGACCTTGCTGCCGGGAAGATCGAGTGCCAGGAACGCCTCGATATTCTTCTCGATGGCGAGGCGACCGACATAAAGATGGATCGGGCGCGGCAGGTCCGCGAGCGGCGGCGCCGCGTTGGCGAGAAGGCGCGGCCGGAAGAGCCGCGTATCGACCCCGCGCGACCAGCGCTTGATATGCAGAAAACCGCGCGCCTTGAGATCGGCCTCGATCGAGGGGGTGGCGACCATCGTCGCCTGTGCCGCGGCGTGAAAGCGCCGGAGCCACGCATAGGACCAGCGCAGCGGCAGGCCGAAACGGGCGGCGATATATTCGGGAAAGCGCGTGTGGTAGGCGGTGGTGAAGGGCAGCCCGCGCCGCAGGCAATAGCGCCGCGCGGCAAGGCCCAGCGGACCTTCGGTGGCGATATGGATGGCGTTGGGCTGCAAGGCATCGAGGCGCGCCGCCAGCCGCCGGTAGGGAAAGAGCGAAAGGCGGATCTCAGGATAGGTCGGACAGGGCAGCGAGCGGAAGGATTGCGGCGAGATGATCGTCGGCCGGTGCCCGGCTGCAATCAGTTCATCCATCGTGCGACCGATCGTGCGCACGACACCATTCGTCTGCGGCGCCCAGGCGTCGGTGACGATGGCGATGTTGAGTGAGGCTGTCATTCCGCCGGCGCGCTCGCGGTCGGTGTCGCGGAAGGTGTGTCGCTCCGCGACGTCAGCATGGAGAGTTGCCGTTGGCTGGCCCATTCGATGATCTCCAGGCGCCCGTCGCGATGTTCGACCAGGGCGGTGCAGCTTTCAACCCAATCGCCATCATTGGCATAGATAATGCCGTCGATTTCCTTGAGTGCCGCCTGGTGAATGTGGCCGCACACCACGCCGTCGAAGCCGCGGCGCTGCGCTTCGGCCGCCACGGTATGTTCGAAATCGGCGATGAACTTGACCGCGTCCTTGACCCGCGACTTGAGCCAGGCGGACAGCGACCAGTAGGGATAGCCGAAGGCCACCCGCGCCCGGTTGAACCAGTGATTGAGCGTGAGTGCCAGCGTGTAGGCGGAATCGCCGAGCTTGGCGAGCCAGGGCGCGTAGCGCACGATGCCGTCGAAGGCGTCGCCGTGAATGATGAGCAGCCGCTTGCCGTCGGCGGTTTCGTGCACCGCCTCGTTCATCACCATGACGTCGCCGAAGGCATGGTCGTCATAGTCGCGCAAGGGTTCGTCGTGATTGCCGGGCACATAGATGACCTGCGTGCCCTTGCGCGCCTTCCGGAGCAGCTTCTGCACGACGTCATTGTGGCTCTGCGGCCAGAACCAGCCCTTGGAGAGGCGCCAGCAATCGATGACATCGCCGATGAGGTAGATGTAATCGGCTTCGTTCGCCCGCAGGAAGTCGAGCAGATAGTGCGCTTTGCAGCCGCGCGTGCCGAGATGCACGTCGGATATGAAGATCGCCCGGTAGCGCGCGCTTTCACTCGTCATCTGGGACATCGCGTTCATGTCGCTCGCTTCACGAATCGGCCGGTGGCATTCATTCAGTGGCATTCATTGCGCCGGTGAATAGCGACGAAGCGATTGCAGAATGATGACGGGGTTGGCCGGACGCGGAATCTGCGAATGATTTCATGGGGGCGTCACGGGAGTGACGCGGATGTGTCACGAAAGTCCGGCGCCTGGCGGCGCTATTTCTGATCCACCGGGCAATAGAAGGTCGACCGGCCGCCCTGGGTGATACGCTTCACCGGTCCGCCGCAGGTTGGGCATTTTTCGCCCTCGCGGTCATAGACCTTCCAGCGGTGCTGGAAATAACCGAGCTCGCCATTCGCCTGGACATAATCGCGCAAGGAGGAACCGCCGGCCTTGATGGCTTCCTTGAGGACCTTCTTGATTGCGGCGGCGAGTTTCACCGCGCGTTCGCCGCTTATCGTGCCGGCGCGGCGCTTGGGGCTGATGCCGGCACGGAACAGGGCCTCCGAGGCATAGATGTTCCCCACCCCCACCACCAGGCGCTGGTCCATGATGGCAAGCTTCACCGAGGTCTTGCGGCCCTTCAGCATGGCGGCGAGCGCCGGCCCGTCGAATGCGTCGGAGAGCGGTTCGAGGCCGAGGCTGCGGATGAGCTTGTGATTCTCCAACTCGTCCGCCGCCACCAGATCCATGAGGCCGAAGCGGCGCGCATCGTTGAAGCGCACGCAGGTGCCGTTGTCGATGTCGAAGACGACATGGTCGTGGCGGTCGAGGAGCGACGGGCGCTTTTCATTGACCACCATCGACCCGGACATGCCGAGATGGACGAGGAGGATGTTCCCGTCGTCGAGCTCGATCACGATATATTTGGCGCGCCGCCGGATGGCCTCGATGCGCCGGCCGGTAAGGCGGGCGGCGAACTTTTCCGGGAACGGAAAGCGCAGGTTCGGGCGGCGCTGCTCGACGGCGGTCAGCCGCCGCCCCAGGAGCTTCAGGGCAAGGCCCCGGCAAACAGTCTCGACTTCGGGTAATTCAGGCATGGGATAAGCGGTAAAGGGCCGCAGGGAAGGCGTCAAGTTATTGATCTTACAAGGCTGGCATCCCCGCGCCCTAAAGGCTAAAGTCCCGGCCGAACAGCAAAGATCCAAGCAGCCCAGATGCCTATCGAGACCCCGCGCGACCCTGACAATAACGGTACCGACACCACTTGGTTCGGCTTCCGCCAAGTGGCGGCGGGCGAAAAGGCACATCTGGTGCAGGGCGTCTTTTCCTCGGTCGCCGGCAAATACGATCTGATGAACGATCTGATGTCGGGGGGCATTCACCGCATCTGGAAAGCGGCGATGCTGGACTGGCTCAACCCACGTGCCGGCTGGAACAGCCTCGATGTCGCAGGCGGCACCGGCGATATCGCCTTCCGCATTCGGGAGCGTCAACCCAGCGCCCATGTGACGGTCTGCGACCTGACCCCCGCCATGCTGGAAGTCGGCCGCGACCGCGCGATCGACAAGGGCATCCTCACCGGCCTCGATTGGGTCAGCGGCAATGCCGAGGATCTCCCCTTCGAGGACATGAAGTTCGACAGCTATACGATCGCCTTCGGGCTCCGCAATGTCGGGCGCCAGCAGCGGGCGCTTGAGGAAGCTTACCGGGTGCTGCGCCCGGGTGGCCGGTTCCTGTGCCTCGAATTCAGCCATGTCGCCCTGCCGGCCTTGGCCAAGCTCTATGACGTCTATTCCTTCAAGGTGCTGCCCTGGCTGGGCGAGATCGTGGCGAAGGACCGTGATTCCTATCAATATCTGGTCGAATCGATCCGCAAGTTTCCGACCCAGGACAATCTCGCCGGCATGATGGCGAAGGCCGGCTTCCAGAATGTCAGCTACCGCAACCTCACGGGCGGTATCGCTGCCATCCATTCGGGGTGGCGCGTCTGAGATGATCCGCTCGCTCCGCTCGATCTATCGCCTCTTCGCCATCGCCCGCGTTTTCGCGCGGCACGGCGCCCTGACACCCTTCGAGGCCGCCCTCTCGAATGCGGGCCTTACCCCCGTCCTCCTCTTTGCGGCCCGCGTCTTTCTCGGGCGCGAGGTCGACGGCAAGCGCCCGGGCGAACGGCTCGCGGCGGCCCTCGCTGAGCTCGGCCCGGCCTTCATCAAATTGGGCCAGGTTCTTTCCACCCGCTCCGACCTTCTCGGCGAACAGGTGGCGGCGGACCTTGCGAAACTGCAGGACCAATTGCCGGCTTTCTCCTCCTTCGCCGCCAAATCGCGCATCGAGCAGGAACTGGGGGCACCGCTCTCGGAACTCTTTGCAAGCTTCGACGACGAGCCGGTCTCGGCCGCCTCGATCAGCCAGGTGCATTTCGCCGTCACGACGCCAGAGCTGGAAGCGCCCGACGGCCGCCCCGTCGCCGTCAAAGTGCTGCGCCCCGGCATCGAGGACGCGTTCCAGGCCGATATCGAATTGCTGCTGTGGATCGCCGAGATCATCGAACGCACGCAGCCCAAGCTGCGCCGTCTGAAGCCGGTCGAAGTCGTGCGCACCTTCGCCGCCACCGTGCGGATCGAAATGGATCTCAGGCTCGAAGCCGCCTCCGCTTCGGAGCTGCGTGACAATTTCGAAGGCGACCCGACCTATCGCGTCCCCACCATCGATTGGGCCCGCACCGCCAAGCGCGTGATGACCCAGGAACGCATGACCGGCATCCCGATGGATGACGGGCCGGCCATGCGTGCCGCTGGCCTCGACGTCGACGACGTGCTGACCAAGGCCGCCAACATCTTCTTCAACCAGGCCTTCCGCGACGGCTATTTCCACGGCGACCAGCACCCCGGCAACATGACCGTGGGCTATGACGGCGCCATCCAGGTGGTCGATTTCGGCATCATGGGCCGGCTGGAAAAGAAGACCCGCTTTTATCTGGCCGACATGCTGCTGGGCTTCCTGGAACGCGACTATATGCGCGTCGCCAAGATGCATATCGAGGCCGGCTACCTGCCGCAAAGCCAACCGATCGACGAGTTCGCACTGGCCTTGCGCTCGATCGGCGAGCCAATCCAGGGCCGGCCGTTGCATGAGATCAGCTTCGCCCGGATGCTCGGCCAGCTATTCGCCATCGCCGAGACGTTCGACATGGAAGTGCAGCCGCAATTGCTGCTCCTCCAGAAGAACATGCTGATGGCGGAAGGCGTCTCGCGCCAATTGAACCCGACGCTCAACATCTGGACCCTCGCGCGCCCGCTGATCGAGGAATGGATGATCGAGAACCGCGGTCCCCGCGCACGCATCGAGCAGGGTGTGGCCGATTTCTTCGACGTGATCGAGCGTGGACCGGGCGTCCTCAAGAATGTCGACCGGCTGGTGAGCCATCTCGCCGACGGCGGCCTGAAACTCGACCCGGAAGCCTTGCGCGTCATCAACCGGCAGGGATCGAGCTGGTGGCTGTGGCTCATCATCGCCGTCCTCACCGCAGCACTTCTCTTCCGCTAATGGCGGCCTTCGACACGGTCCTTTTCGATCTCGACGGTACGCTGACCGATCCCCGGGTCGGGATCACCGGCTCGATCCGTTATGCGCTGAAGGCGATGGGCGTCGAGCACGATCCGGCGGACGATCTCACCTGGTGCATCGGGCCGCCGATCCAGCGCAGTTTCGAGAAGCTGCTGGGTGCTGAGAAGGCGGCCGAGGGCGTCGCACATTACCGCGAGCGCTACGGCGCCGGCGGCTTGTTCGAGAACGAGCTTTTTGCGGGGATCGACGATGTTTTGGCCGGCCTTGCGGAGACGGGCATCCGCCTCTTCGTCGCCACGTCGAAAGCGCATCATTTCGCCCGGCCCATCGTCGCGCATTTCGGACTCGATCGCTATTTCATCGCCGTGGAAGGCGCCGAGCTCGACGGGACACGCTCCGACAAGGCGGAGGTCATCGCCCATCTACTGGCGCTCCACCAAGTCGATCCGGCGCGCGCCATCATGATCGGCGACCGTGAGCACGACATCATTGGTGCGCGCAAGAACGGCCTGCGCAACATCGGCGTGCTTTACGGCTTCGGCGATGCGGCGGAACTTCGGGCGGCCGGCGCCGATCAATTGTGCGACGCGCCGACCGATATCCCGGCCTGCCTGGTGCGCTTCACGTAACGGGCGCGTCTCGTGACAGCCGCCTATCTGACGCTGTTCCTCACCGCCTTCGGCGCCGCCACCATCCTGCCCGGCTTTTCAGAAGTCACCTTCACCGCTCTTCTCCTGCAAACGCCTGCCGACTGGCCGATGCTGCTTGGCATCGCCACGGCCGGCAACACGCTGGGCGGCATCGTCAACTGGGTGCTGGGCCGCTTCCTGCTGCATTGGCAGGACCGCAAATGGTTTCCGGTTTCCAAGAAGCGCCTCGATCAAGCGAGCGCCCTTTTCGCGCGCTTCGGCTATCCGCTGCTGCTCCTGTCCTGGCTGCCCATCATCGGCGACCCGATCACGCTCGCCGCCGGTGTCCTCCGCGCCCGCTTCTGGCCCTTCGCCCTCCTCGTCCTCATCGGCAAGGCCGCCCGCTACGGTGCCTTGGCCTGGGCGGCACTGGCCGTCTAGGCACTGGCCATCTAGGCACTAGCGGTTCAAGCGTCCCTTCTGGATTGCACGCCAGCTATTTTACCCTTGCGACATGGGGTATCTTGAATTTGTCCACAGCGATAAGTAAATACTAGGACCTACTGTGGAATAGAGCGGGAAACGGGCGTGGGCGTGGGAAAGCGGGTCCTCCTTATCATCGCCGGTGGCATTGCCGCCTATAAGGCGCTGGATATCATCCGGCGTGGGCGCGAGCGCGGCCTGGATTTCCGCGTGATCCTGACCAAGGGCGGGGCCGAGTTTGTGACCCCCTTGTCCGTGGCGTCGCTGGCCGGGTCAAAGGCCTATACCGAGCTCTTCTCCCTGACCGACGAAGCCGAAATGGGCCATATCCGCCTGGTGCGGGAGGCCGATCTGGTTCTGGTGGCACCGGCCACGGCGGATCTCATTGCTAAGATGGCGCATGGCCTGGCCGACGATCTGGCGAGCACCGCGCTCCTCGCCAACGACAGGCCGGTGCTCATCGCGCCTTCGATGAATGTGGTCATGTGGCGCCAGCCGGCGGTGCAGGCGAATGTCGCCACTTTGCGCGCCCGTGGCGTGTCGGTGGTGGGCCCCGGTGCCGGCGACCTTGCCTGCGGTGAAGTGGGTGACGGTCGCCTGGCCGAGCCGCTCGACATCGTCACGGCCGCCCTCAAGATTCTGTCGGATGGTCCGCTCAAGGGCCTTAAGGCCCTGGTGACATCCGGCCCGACCTTTGAGGCGATCGATCCGGTCCGTTTCATCGGCAACCGGTCGTCCGGCAAACAGGGTCACGCGATCGCCGCTGCCCTTGCCGCCGCCGGGGCCGAGACAATGCTGGTGACGGGCCCCACTTCCCTCCCCGATCCCGCCGGCTGCAAGGTCATCCATATCGAAAGCGCCAACGAGATGCTGGCCGCGGTCGAGGGCAGTCTGCCGGTCGATATCGCCGTTGCCGCCGCCGCCGTCAGCGATTGGCGGCCGAGCCGCGAGGCGCAACAGAAGATGAAGAAGCGCGAAGGTGGCGAGCCGCCGCGCATCGATCTCACGACCAATCCCGATATTCTGGCGACCATTTCCGCACCTGGGCCTAAGCGCCCGGCCCTCGTCATCGGCTTTGCCGCCGAGACGGAGAATGTTGTCGAGCATGCGACCGCGAAACGCCAAAGGAAACAGTGCGACTGGATCCTGGCCAACGACGTCTCCAGCGGGACCGGGACCTTCGGCGGTGCCGACAACAAGGTGCATCTGATCAGCGCGGCGGGGTCTGAGGAATGGCCGCGCCTCAGCAAGACGGAATTGGCCGAACAGCTGGTGGCACGCATCGCGGCGCAGCTGAAAGGTGCCAAATCATGAGCGCCGTGCGTGTCGCCGTCACTAGGCTGCCGCATGGCGCGGACCTGCCCTTGCCCGCCTATGCGACCGATCAGGCGGCTGGGCTCGATCTGCTGGCCGCCATCGATGCGCCGCTGACTTTGCCGCCCTTGGGCCGCGCACTGGTGCCGACGGGCCTTGCTATCGCGCTGCCCGCCGGCTTCGAGGCGCAGGTGCGGCCGCGCTCCGGCCTTGCCCTCAAACAAGGCGTCACGGTGCTGAACGCGCCGGGCACGATCGACGCCGACTATCGCGGCGAGATCGGCGTCATTCTCGTCAATCTTTCCGACCGGCCGGTGACATTGCAGCGCGGCGACCGCATCGCGCAGCTGCTCCTGGCGCGCGTCGAACACCTGGTCTGGGAAGAGGGAGCCGAACTTCCAGCGACTTCACGCGGTGCCGGCGGCTTCGGCTCGACCGGCATTGCGGCCCAACAAACCGTGACCGCGAAACGTTAGACAGAAAAGCGGGGAAGCTTTCGTGCTACATCCATCCAAGCGACTTCTTTTCGCCATCGAGGCCGTCCTCGACATCGCTTATTACGGCGGTTCGCAGCCGGTGCAATCGGGCGATATCTCGGCGCGCCAGGGCATTCCACGGCGTTATCTGGAACAGGTCCTGCAACATCTGGTCCGTTCCGGTATTCTTGCCGGCCATCGCGGCCCCAAGGGCGGCTACCTGCTGGCACGCGAGCGCCGACGCATCAACCTGGGCGAAATCGTCCGTGCCGTGCGGCAGTTCGAAGGATCGCCAGATCCTGTCCAGACCGCGTCGGGTTCCCGCGTGGCTTTGGAGATCGTGCGCCCCGTCTGGCGTGAGTTACAGCAGGAAATGCTGACCAAGCTCGACGACGTGACGCTGGAAGATCTCTGCCAGAAGGCGCAGGCTGCCGGCATCCAGACCGACGCGCTGCAGCGCCTCGATTTCAGTATTTAAAGAGACCGGTGTTGCGGCGCCTCGCTGCGCCGCGATCTTCACCATGAGCAAGGATTGACGAAGATGAGCAAGGCCACTTTCCGCGGCAAGATTTACGACAATTTCCTGAGCACGATCGGCGCCACACCCATCGTGCGCCTGGGCAAGCTCGCCCGCGCCGAAGGCATCAAGGCAGAGCTGTTGGGGAAATGCGAATTCTTCAATCCGCTGTCGTCGGTCAAGGACCGCATCGGCCTGGCGATGATCGAGGCGCTTGAAGCCAGCGGCAAGCTGCAGCCGGGCGGCACGCTCATCGAGCCCACGTCGGGCAATACCGGCATCGCCTTGGCTTTCGTCGCGGCCGCCAAGGGTTATCGCCTCATCCTCACCATGCCGGAAAGCATGTCGCTGGAACGGCGCAAGATGCTGCGCCTGCTGGGGGCCGAGCTTGAACTGACGCCGGCCGCGCGCGGCATGTCCGGCGCCATCGCCCGCGCCGAGGAGCTGGCGGCGGCGACGCCCGGCGCCGTCATCCCGCAGCAGTTCAAGAACCTCTCGAATCCGGAAGTGCACCGCCAGACGACGGCGCAGGAAATCATCGCCGATGTCGGCGGCAAGCTCGACTACTTCGTTTCCGGTGTCGGCACCGGCGGCACCATCACGGGTGTGGGCGAGATTCTGAAGAAGGAGATTCCCGGCGTGAAGATCATCGCCGTCGAGCCCGAGGACAGCCCCGTCCTTTCCGGTGGCCAGCCGGGACCGCACAAGATCCAGGGCATCGGCGCCGGTTTCGTGCCCGAAGTTCTCAATCGCGGCATCATCGACGAGGTACTGCGCATCTCCAATGCCAATGCCTTCGCGATGGCGCGCAAGGTTGCGAAGATCGAAGGCATGCCCGTCGGCATCTCGTCCGGTGCGGCACTCACCGCCGGCATCGAACTCGGCCAGCGTCCGGGTCATGAAGGCAAGCGCATCCTGGTGGTTCTCCCCTCCTCGGCCGAGCGTTATCTGTCGACGGCCTTGTTCGAAGGGCTGGAGTAAAAACTGATCTCGTTATTAATTGTCATGGTCCGCGCAGGCGGAGGATGACAATCTTGGCGATGGGACAATGGCTCTGATGACCGAACTCACCGACCGCCAGCTGGAACGCTACGCCCGCAACGTCATTCTCGACGAAGTGGGCGAAGAGGGGCAGTTGAAGCTCCTTGCGGCGAAGGTGCTGGTGGTCGGGGCCGGTGGCCTCGGAGCACCCATCCTGCTCTATCTGGCGGCGGCAGGCATCGGTACGATCGGCGTTGTCGATCATGACAATGTCGACGTCACGAACCTGCAGCGGCAGGTCATCCACGAAGACGCCTCGGTTGATCGGCCGAAGGTTGAAAGTGCCGCGCGCAGGCTGCGCGCGCTCAATCCCGACATTGTCATTGAGCCGATCGAGGCACGCCTTAGCGCCGAGAATGCCGAGGGCATTGTCGGCCGCTTCGACATCGTCGCCGACGGCAGCGACAATTTCACGACGCGCTATCTGCTCAACGACATCTGCCACCGGCTCGGCAAGACGCTGGTATCGGCGGCGCTGCTGCGCTTCGAGGCGCAGCTTTCGACCTTCAAATCCCATCTGGGGGATCACCATCCCTGCTATCGCTGCCTCTTCCCGGAGGAACCGCCGGAAGATCTCATTCCCCGCTGCGAGCAGGCCGGCATCCTGGGCCCCGTCGCCGGGGTCATGGGGTCGCTGCAGGCGACCGAGATCCTGAAGGAAATTCTGGGCATCGGCGACAGCCTCTCCGGCCGCCTGGTCCTCTTCGATGCCTTGTCGATGGCTTTCCGCGAAGTCCGCTTCAAGCGCGATCCCCACTGCCCGACCTGCGGGCATTGAACGCGGTCCACGCCGACAAAGTCCCGATTCCGACCTGCTCGTGTGAGGGACCATCCACCCCTTGGGACGGCTAGAAACACCTGGCTGTGCGATCCGCATTAAGAATGCGACGCCCGTCACAGGCTGTCCCCTTGTCTCCGACCCGACAACGCATACCCCGGCGACGGAACCGTCATGAGCGCGGGCAAGGCGCCCGACGCACAGGAAGACGGAGGGTCTCATGTTTGCATTCGGTTTTTTCCGGCCGAGCCTCTACATCGGCCCGCGCTACTACTTACGAGGCGCCGGTGACGATGAAGTCCACGGCGAGAGCATCACCTTCAACTATATCGACGGCGGCGCCGGCAACGACTGGCTTTACGGCAATGTCGGTAACGACGAATTGCACGGCGGCGAGGGCAACGATTATGTCGCCGGCCAGGAAGGCGATGATCTGCTGCACGGCGAAACCGGCAACGACACGCTGGCGGGTGGCGACGGCAATGATCTGCTCTTTGGTGACGATGGCACCGATTCACTTGACGGCGGGAAAGGTGACGACAGCCTCTATGGCGGCTTCGGCCAGGACACGCTCAACGGCGGTGACGGCGACGATCACCTGGAAGGCGGACCCGATTGGGATACGCTGTTCGGTGGCGACGGCGACGACATTCTGGGCGGCGGCTTCGGCGAGGATACGCTCTTCGGCGGTGCCGGCCATGATCTGGTCGATGGCGGCTTCGGCGATGACGTGATCTATGCCGATGCGAGCGACCTGCTGGAAGACAGGATCGTCGGCGGTGACGGCAAGGATACGCTGCTGCTGGTCAGCGACACCGCCTTGGACCTGCATCAGCAGGTCAACCACATCCTCGGTATCGAACGGATCGACGCCAGCAATGCGACGCTGGACATGAAGCTCGATGCCGCCGACATCATCGACATGAGCGACAGCCACGAGCTGTTCGTTCTGGGCGGTGCCGACGACAATCTGGTCTCAACCGGTTTCGGCTGGGAATTGCAGGGCAGCACCCAGGAGAACGGTCACAATTTCGATCACTACGTCACCAAGGTGAACGGTGTGGACGTCACGCTCAATGTCGAGGTTGGCATCGCCACGGCCCTCAACTGACGGGGGCGGAACCAAAGAAAATCGGCCCGCCGGTATGTCCGGCGGGCCGATCACATGTCACAGCAAGGCTTCCAGCACCCGGTCCGGCGGCTTGTGCCCGTCGACGAAGGTCTTGATGTTGATGATGACCTTTTCGCCCATATCGGTGCGGCCTTCGATGGTGGCCGAGCCCATGTGCGGGAGCAGCACGACATTGTCGAGCTTGAGGAGTTTCGGATTGAGGGCCGGCTCATGCTCGAAGACGTCGAGCCCGGCGCCCGCGATCTCGTTCTTGTCCAGCATGCGGGTCAGCGCGTTCTCGTCGACGATCTCGCCGCGCGCGGTGTTGACGATATAGACATGCTTCTGCAGCAGCTTGAGGCGCCGCGCCGACAGCAGATGATAAGTGGCCGGCGTGTGCGGGCAATTGACCGAGATGATGTCCATGCGCGAAAGCATCTGGTCGAGGCTTTCCCAATAGGTGGCCTCGAGCGATTGCTCGACCGCGGTGCTGACACGGCGGCGATTGTGGTAGTGGACCGAAAGGCCGAAACCCTTGGCACGGCGCGCGACCGCCTGGCCGATGCGCCCCATGCCGATGATGCCGAGGCGCTTGCCGTAGATGCGGTGGCCCAGCATGCTCATCGGGCCCCAGCCCTGCCACTTCCCTGACCGGATGAGGCGTTCGCCCTCCGACACGCGGCGCGCGGTGGCGAGGATCAGCGCCATCGTCATATCCGCTGTGTCCTCGGTGAGGACCCCCGGCGTGTTGGTGACGGTGATGCCGCGCTGGCGGGCGGTCGCGAGGTCGATATGGTCGACGCCGGTCCCGAAGGAGGCGATGAGGCGCAGCTTGTCGCCGGCCTGCGACAGCACACCGGCATCGATCCGGTCGGTGACCGTGGGAACGAGGATGTCGGCGATCTTGACCGCCTCGATGAGTTCGGCCTGGGACAGCGGATGATCGTCGAGGTTCAATTTCACATTGAACAGCTCCATCATCCGCGTCTCGATGACGTCGGGCAGCTTCCGCGTCACCACCACCAAGGGCTTGTTGGTCATCGTGCTTGTGTCTCCCGGTCCGGATCTCTAGGGCCCGTTGCTGTGCTTTCGTAGCAAGTGGTTGGCGTTGTTGTCGAGGGTCTCCGCCGACGCAGCCCCAGTCACGCCGAAGTGGGTCGTTTCCGGACGCAAAAGCGGCGATCGGCGGCGCAAACGCGCCATTCTGTAGGGGCGCCGGGGTTTCAATGGCTTGACCGGCGGCAATAGCCCCTATATCGCGTGGATATGCCAGCGAATCGGATCTCCCCCTTGCCCTTTTTCCGCCTTTTCCGTCGGTTTTGCCTGCCGCTTCTAGCCCTTTTGGCGGCCTCGGCCGCGTCGGCCGAGGAAAAGCTGCCGCTGCCCCGCTTTGCCAGCCTGCAGTCGAGCCAGGTCAACATGCGCCAGGGTCCGGGGGAAACCTATCCCATCATCTGGACCTATCAGCGGGCCGGCCTCCCTGTCGAGATCATCGAGGAATTCGACATCTGGCGCCGCATCCGCGATCATGACGGGGTCGTCGGCTGGGTGAAATCGACCCTTCTGGTGGGCAAGCGCAATGTCATCGTCCGCGACCAACAGCGGCCCTTGCGCGCCTCGGCCGAAGCCGGTGCAAGGCCCATCGCCCTGGTCGATCCCGGCGTCATCCTCAAAGTCCTCGAATGCAGCGGCGATTGGTGCCGCCTCGAAGTCCGGGGCTATAAGGGCTGGATGATGAAGACCGAGTTCTGGGGCGTCTATCCGGACGAAACACTCGAGGATTAAGCGGCCGCCCGCTTCAGCCTCAGCACGCGCAGCCGGCTTTCCACATCTTCCTTGTTGAGATAGGCGCCGGCGAGGCGCCGATAGCCGCTATAGGCATCGCGCGCGTGCAGCAGGCGCCAATTGTCGAAGAGGACCACCGAACCCGGCGCCAGGCGCCGCCGATATTGCAGGCTGCGGTCATTGGCGTGGCGGGCGAAGGTCGCATAGGCTTCCTGGAATTTCGCCATCAGGCCGGGTTCGAGCGCGAAGGGCGCGCGGTCGAGATTGTTGAAGCTGACCTGCGCCAGGCGACCGGTCGAATCCTCGCGGAAGAGCGGGCGGCGCGCCATCAGATGAATGCCGCGCTCATGGTCGATATATTGGCCCGGCACCTCGACCTGTGTCAGCACGCGGTAGAGATCCGGCGTCTCGCGCTTCATGATCTCGGCGATGCGGAAGCCATCGACGAAGACGTTCTCGCCACCGACGCCGTCGAAGGCGAGGCAGTGGAACATCTGGTAGCCCGGCGCATCGAAGCTGTAGGTACCGTCGGTGTGGGGGCCGATGGCCAGCGTCGTATAGGCCGTGTCCTTGTGCTCCATGTTGGCGGTGAAATCCCAATAGCCGCCGAAGATCGTCTCGCGGATATAGGCGACGCGCTTGGCGACGGCTTGCGTCGCCTCGGGCGTTGCCGGCGTCCCTTCGACGAAGCAGAAGCCGAAGCGATCGATCTTGTCGAGATAGGCTTCAAGCGTCGCATCGTCGTTCATCAGGGCCTCATAAGGCACCTGCGGAAAGTCGGCCGAAATCTCGGCATCGTCCCAGGTCGTGACGGTGCCGGCGAGGATGCCGACCGGGCGCAACGCCTCGGCAAGATCGGACGCTGCAAATATCGTCGCGTGGCCGTCGCTCCAGGTCAGGCGCAGTTCAACGCCGCCGGTACCAAGCTCGAAGCCGCCGAGGGCCAGAACCTGCGGCAAGGCAAAGGTATCGAGGAGACGCTGCTGGGTCTCCGGATGGCGGCATGCAGCGCAGGCGCAATGGTCGCGCAGCCAGCGCAGGCTGAAATGATGTTGGCGCCCATCCGCAAAGACGAGATCCAGTCCATCCTCAGCCGGGACCGCATGGGTGAGGGCTGCGACCGATGGCGCGGCCAGATTCTGGGACATGGGAGCCTCCAAATGTGATTGGCGGCGGAGTGTTATTATACGTATGTATAATACTCAAGCAGAATCTGCATTTGGTGCCAAAATTGGTTCAGTCCTAGAGGCAGATCATATTACTATAGGGGTAGAGACGAATTCGGAGGCCGGGGCGTGGCAGACAAAGAACCGAAATTTACCAGAGACTTACCTGAATCGCGGCGACGCCAGCTGATCGAAGCGACGGCGCGGAGTCTGGCGCGACATGGTCTCGATGGGACGACCGTCAGGGTTGTGGCGGCCGAGGCGGGCGTCTCGCCCGGGCTCGTCCGGCATCATTTTGCCGGCATGCACGACCTCATTGCCGAGACCTATCGCTGGAGCGGCAAGGAATTCGACAAGGCTATCCGTCACGCCCTCGGCGAAGCGCCCGACCATCCCGAGGCGCAGCTGCGCGCCTTCGTCGATGCGAGCTTCACCGCCCCTATTCTCAACACCGACCTGCTCGCCGTGTGGCTGACCTTCTGGAGCCTGACGCGGACCGACCCGGTGATCCACGAGATCCACCACAAGGTCTATGGCGAGTACCGCAAGATGCTGCAGCGCTATATCAGCGGCATCGTCGAGGAGCGGAAGCTGAATTCCGATCCGCGCATGGCGGCATTGACGCTCATCGCGCTGCTGGACGGTCTGTGGCTGGAGCATTGCCTCGATCCCGAGACCTTTACCGCCGAGCATGCCCGGCAGATCGCCCATGATTGGGTGGACCATCTGCGGTCCGGCCGCTTCATGGCGGCGAGCCGCGTCGCCGACGTCACCAGCGCGGCTTAGTAGACCACACGGGTCAAATAGAGCCCGTCGGGCGGCGCTGTCGGGCCGCTTGCAGACCTGTCGTGCGCCTCAAGCGCCCGCGTCACGTCATCGGCCGACCACTTCCCTTCCCCCACCAGACGCAACGTACCCACCATGTTGCGCACCTGGTGGTGCAGGAACGAACGTGCCTCGGCGATGATCTGGATCTCCTCGCCCTGGCGCATCACGTCCAGCCGATCCAGCGTCTTTACCGGCGATTGCGCCTGGCAGAGCGAGGCGCGGAAACTGGTGAAATCATGACGGCCCAGCAGCCTTTGCGCCGCTTCATGCATCGCCCCGGCATCGAGTTCGCTGCCCAGATGCCAGGCATGGCCGCGATCGATCACCAGCGGCGCCCGGCGATTGACGATGCGATAGAGATAGGCCCGCCCCACGGCCGAGAAGCGCGCATGAAAGTCATCGTCCGCAATCTCGCAGCCGATCACCGCCACCGGGTTGGGCTTCATGTGGAAATTGAGCGCCGCCATCAGGCGGTTGGGCTCGATCGCCTTTTCGATATCGACATGGGCCACTTGGCCCAACGCGTGGACGCCGGCATCGGTGCGGCCGGCGCCATAGACCATCGTCGTTTCCTGGACCGTGGCAAGCACGGCCTCTTCCAGGACCTGCTGGATCGAGAGCCCATTGTCCTGGCGCTGCCAGCCGACGAACGGCCCGCCATCATATTCGATTGTGAGCCTGAAGCGCGTCATGCGCTGAAACCGGTGCCGGCCGGCACCTTCTGCCCGCGCAGGAACTCGCTGGCCGGCATCGCTTTCTTGCCGGCCTTCTGCAGCAGCATGAGGCGCAGCGCGCCTTCGCCGCAGCCGATCGTCAATTCATCGTCGAGGGCGACGCCAGGAGCACCGCACTTTGTCGCCAATTGCGCCTCAAGGATTTTGAGCCGCGCGCCATCCTCCATCAGACACCAGGCACCCGGTACCGGCGCAAAGGCGCGGATTTGACGCGCGAGTTCCTCGGCCGGCTTCGACCAATCGATCTGCGCCTCAGCGGGCGAAATCTTGGCGGCATAGGTGACGCCCTCCGTCGGCTGCGGTACCGCCGCCGGCAAGGGCGCCGACAGCACTTTCACAATCAGCCGCGCGCCGAGATCGGCCAAGGCATCGTGCAGCGAACCGGCATTCATCTGCGGCCCGATCGGCAGGCTCTCGCGGCACAGCATGGCACCGGTATCGAGCCCTTCATCCATCTGCATGATGGTAATGCCTGTCTCCTTGTCGCCCGCCAGGATCGCGCGCTGGATCGGGGCCGCGCCACGCCAACGCGGCAGCAACGAGGCATGGATGTTGAGACAGCCGAGGCGCGGCGTCGCGAGCACCGGCTTGGGCAGGATCAGGCCATAGGCGGCAACGATTGCGATATCGGCTTGGAGTGCGGCGAAGGCCGTCTGCTCATCCGCGTTTTTCAGCGAAACCGGGTGCCGCACGGGAAGCGCGTTGCTTTCCGCCAGCAGCTGCACCGGCGATTTCCGCACATCCTGGCCGCGTCCGGCGGGACGTGGCGGCTGCGAATAGACGGCGACGATTTCATGTCCTGCCGCAATCAGCGCCGCCAAAGCGGACGCCGCAAAATCCGGCGTGCCCATGAAGACGACGCGCATGGGCTTTCTCTTAGGCCGGAACGCCGCCGGCGCCCGCCTTCTTGGCCTTGAGGAGCTTGCGCAGGATGATGTTGCGCTTCAGCGAGGTGAGGTGATCGATGAAGAGCACGCCGTCGAGATGGTCGATCTCGTGCTGGACGCAGGTGGCAAGCAGGCCGCTTGCCGTGATCTCGCGCTTCTCGCCATTCTCGTCGAGATATTGCACGACGCAGGAAGCCGGCCGTACCACATCGGCATAGTGGTCGGGGACCGAGAGGCAGCCTTCATTATATTCGGCATCGTCATCCGAGACCCAGACGATCTCCGGATTGGCCATGCGCAAGGGGGCCGGTGGTTCGTCCTCGCCAGCGATATCGAGCACGATCACCCGCTTCAGCTCGCCGACCTGGGGGGCCGCCAGCCCGATACCGGGTGCCGCGTACATCGTCTCCAGCATGTCGTCCATCAGCTGGCGGACCTCGGCATCGACCACCGCGACGGGGGCGGATTTCTTCGCCAGACGCGGATCTGGTGCCACGAGGATCGGAAGCTTGGCCATGATGTTTCGAACGGTCCTGCAAAGTAAGCGTGTGTCGCGAAGGCCCCCTCTCCCCGACCCTCCCCCGCCGCCGACTCATGTCGGCACTCGCCGACGGGTGGGGGGGGGAGGGAGTAGCTTGTGACCACGACCTCGGTCTATTTCCCTCTCCCCTACGTGGGAGAGGGTTAGGGAGAGGGGGTGGTTCAGCTACTCGGTGCCCGCAATCCATGTTTCGCGCTTTACCTATGGATTCCGGGGGCTATCGTCAAGCGAGGCGGGGTGGCGGCCGTGCCGATTCGCACCCCTTTCAGACCCTTTTCTCAAGGTTTCATCATGGAATCAGGCCCATTGCTGGCACTTCTTGCGCTCATTGCCCTGCTGCTGATGGCGGTTTTGGTCGTCGTCTGGCGCGGCAAGGCGCCGGCCGCCGAACCCGCGCCGGACCCGCGCATCGACCAGCTGGCGGGGCAGCTGCAATCCCTGGCGGCCGCCCAGGCCTCGGCCCAGGCGGCGATTGACCAGCGGCTGGACGTGCGCCTCAACCAGCTGTCCGACCGCATGCATGAACGGCTGGCGATGTCGGCGACCGAGGCCGGGCAGTCCCTGGGCGAACTCAAGGAACGCCTGGCCGTCATCGACGCCGCGCAGAAGAACATCGCCGATCTTTCCACCCGCATGGTGAGCCTGCAGGACATTCTTTCCAACAAGCAGGCGCGCGGTGCCTTCGGCGAGGTGCAGCTGGCGGCCATCGTTCAGGACGCGCTGCCCAACACCAATTACGAATTCCAGGCACCGCTCGGCGACGGCAAGCGGGTCGACTGCCTGTTGAAGCTGCCGAACCCGCCCGGCGCCATCGGCATCGATTCCAAATTTCCGCTCGAACCCTATCGCGCCATCCGCGATGCACAGGATGATGCCGCACTGGTCCAGGCGCGGCGCGAATTCTCGACCGCGATCCGCCTCCATGTGAAGGCGATTGCCGAGAAATACATCGTGCCGGGCGAGACGGCGGATTCGGCCTTGATGTTCGTGCCCTCCGAAGCGGTCTATGCCGAGCTCCACGCCAATTTCCCGAATCTGGTCGAGGAGGCCGGCAGGTCCCGCGTCTGGATCGTTTCGCCGACCACGCTGATGGCGACGCTGACCACCATGCGCGCCGTCCTCAAGGACGTGCGCATGCGCGAACAGGCCCATGTCATCCAGGCCAAGGTCGGCGAACTGGCCAAGGATCTCGACCGGCTGGATACGCGCGTCGGCAAGCTGCAGCAGCATTTCGATCAGGCGGTGGAGGATGTGCGGCAGATCCGCATTTCTACCGACAAGGCCATCAAAAAGGCCGACGATATCGAGAGCGTCGGTCTCGAGGCGCCTGAAACGGTGACGTTGGCGGTGCCAAATCCGGCCCTGGCCGCAAAGGGTTAGGACGTAGACGTCACGGCGATCCTTGAATCGCCACAATTTGTCCCTACATTTCCAAAGCTTTCTGGTTGTGTAACAATCGCCGGATCATCGCTTTGGGGGAAGCATCATGCTGAGCACATTCGCCATTTTCGTCATCGTCCTGTTGGCGGTGGCCATCCTGCTCGTCTTCATGGGCATCAAATCGGTGCCGCAGGGGCGCGAATGGACGGTCGAGCGGTTCGGCCGCTATACGCAGACGCTGCGCCCAGGCCTCAATTTCATCATCCCCTTCTTCGATCGCATCGGCGCAAAGATCAACATGATGGAATCGGTGCTCGACGTGCCGACGCAGGAAGTCATCACCAAGGACAATGCGATGGTGAGCGTCGACGGCGTCGTCTTCTACCAGGTGCTGGATGCCGCCAAGGCCGCCTATGAAGTGAACGATCTGGAGAACGCTGTCCTCAACCTCACCATGACGAACATCCGCACCGTGATGGGGTCGATGGATCTCGACGAGCTCCTGTCCATGCGCGACAAGATCAATGCACAGCTGCTGCATGTGGTCGACGATGCAACCCAGCCCTGGGGCATCAAGGTGACGCGCATCGAAATCAAGGACATCGCGCCGCCCAAGGATCTGGTGGACAGCATGGCGCGCCAGATGAAAGCCGAGCGCGACAAGCGCGCCGCTATCCTGGAGGCCGAAGGTCTGCGCCAGGCCGCCATCCTGAAGGCCGAGGGCGAAAAGCAAGGCGCCATCCTGCAGGCCGAGGGCGAAAAGGAAGCGGCCTTCCGTCAGGCGGAAGCGCGTGAGCGCCTGGCCGAAGCGGAAGCGAAGGCCACCGCCGTCGTCTCGGATTCGATCGCCAAGGGCAGCGTGCAGGCCGTCAATTACTTCCTGGGCCTGCGCTATACCGAGGCGCTGGAGAAGATCGCCAGCGCCAACAACCAGAAGGTCATCCTGATGCCGCTTGAGGCCAGCAATGTGATCGGCGCCCTGGGCGGCATTGCCGAACTGGCGAAATCGGCCCTCGGCGACCAGCCGAGCCAGGGCCGCCGTTCCAGCCTGCCGCCACAGACCTGATCGTTTAAGGCACCGCGCATGAGCGACATCGGTTTCAATTTCCAGCTCGAATTCTGGCACTGGCTGATCCTGGCGGCAGCCCTCGCGGGGATCGAGATCCTGACGCCCGGCTTCTTCTTCATCTGGCTGGGCGGGGCCGCGCTGATTACGGCGATCGTCGCCCTGGTCGCGCCCGCGATGAGCTGGGAGAACCAGGTCCTGGTCTTCGCCCTGCTGTCGGCCGTTTCGGTTCTGGGCTGGTACCGCTTCCGGCACAAGCTGGTGATCAAGAGCGACGACGCGACGCTCAACCGTCGGGGCGAGCAATTGCTCGGCCGCAGCGCCACCCTGTCCGAACCCATCGTCAACGGGCGCGGGCAGATCCGGATCGACGATACGGTCTGGCGGTGCGAGGGCGAGGATCTGGCGGCGGGGACGCGGGTCAAGGTCATCGGCCTGCGCGGCGCCATCGTCGAGGTTGAGAAATTTGCCTGATCCAGGAACGGCAAGAGGACCAAATACCTCATTCGTGTGAGCCGATTCACCAGTTGTAAACTTTCCGAGCCGCATGCTGCGTCCGCTCGCGCCATCCCGGCGCGCAATTGCGAATGCCTAAAATTGCAGGGAAAGTGCAGACCGTGAAAGTCACTGGCGCCAACATCGAAGAGCTCACACAGAAGGCCGAGCTTGAGTTCCATGACGAGGCAACGACGCGCCTTGCCGAGATGAACCGTCTGCTCGACGAGGTGGCCGCACAGGGTGCGAATGATGACAATGTGCCGGCCCTCGCGGAACATGCGCACAATCTGCGCATCACCGGTGGTTCGTTCGGCTTTCCGGCCGTGGCAATGGTTGCCCAGCGTTTGCAGGGCTATCTCAACGACATCAGCGATTGGACCGACAAGACCCAGCGCGATGCGCAAGCCTTTTGCGACACATTGGGCACGCTGCTTGAGCGCCCGTCACAACCAGACGATGACGAGATCGCCCAGATCGTGCGCGGCCTGCCGTCCCATGTCAGCCGCAGCTTCTCGCCCGGCGATATCGAGATCAAGAACGTCGAAATCCTGCTGGTGACGCCGGCCCGCGCCGTCGCAAAGATCCTTTCAAAGCAGATCATGGCCTGCGGCTTCCGCGTCAATACGGTGAGCGATCCGATCGAGGGCCTCACCACCGCGCTGCGCCTCAGGCCCGATATGGTCATCACCTCGCAGGTGATGAAGGGCCTGACCGGCGTCGATCTCATCCGCGCGCTGAAGGCCGTGGCCGTCACCGAAAAGATCCCCTGCGCCGTCCTCACCAGCCAGGAAGTGGCATCGGCCGATTTCAGCCGCCTGCCCGAAGGGAGCCCAGTGCTCCGCTCGGGGAGCAACTTCGCCGACGATTTCGCGAAAGTCGTGACGCAGTTTGGTTTGGGGTAAGAAGTTGGCGATAGCGGAACCGTCACCCCTCACTATTGCACAATTCTAACTTGTAGAACGCTGATCGGCCCTGCTAGCTTCGCGGTCAACGCAATTCCTGACTGCGGCTAGGTGAGACCGTGCGTGAGTTAGACTGGTGGGATATTGGCGGTCAGGGACTAAAGATTCCCTATTATCAGTGGCCGACACTGCTCGTTTGTGTTGCGTCAGCGAGCGCCGTCACCATACTTTTCGTCTTCGCGGCTGTCGGCGGCTCCCTCTGGTTCTCAATTCCGGACCATTCATTTTTCAATCATTTCATACCCTATCTATTGCCTGTTCTTGGCACCATTTGGCTCGGCATCTTTCAATGGTCTTGGATGACGGCGCTCTGGCACAACTCACTTAAACACTGCCTCACATTTCCCATTCAAAAGGCCTTCTGGCAGTTTGTTGCAGTTTCCCTGCTTCTGCTTGCCGCTGACTTAGCCATCGTGGGCGCCCGAGATCTACTGCAACAGCTCATCTCCAACAGAGTCAGCCCCGGCAGAGGAAGCTCAACCGGGCATTCGATGATCGCCTTGGGAACTGTTTTGTCTCAGGCAGGCCTTCATGTCTTCCTGCTGGCCCGGCTCATGATTTGGCCAGCCTATACCGTCGCTCGACGCGAATTTGTCAGCCCGATCAAGATTTGGCAGGCAACTTCGGGTCTGCTCTGGGATTTTGTCTTTCTGCAGTTGCGGGTTCAGATTCCAGTTGCCTTCATTGGCGTTATCCTGAGCGTCATTACGTTGTTGATCGTGCGCTCCACCATGATCTTCATCGCGGTCGGTGCGATCTTTGCGATCTATGGTGCTGCTGCAATGGGTGCCGCAATGCTGCTCGCCTATTTTGAAGTCATAGGGAAGCGACAGCCGGCTTTGCTGCCCGCATATTAGCCTCGCGCAACTAGCCCGGGAGCGAGGCTAGAGGGGCCAAAATCAGCAACCCGTCTTGCCCCTCAAAAGCATCAGCATTTCTGACTTTTTTCCCTTGTACAGGTATCTCTCGACGCCATTAACCATTCCTTTGCCTTAATGCCTAAAGATCGGCTCTAATCATCTGGGCTTGATCCGGCGCGTCGGGGGACGATGAACAGCGCCGTGGTCGCTAGGAGGGCCATGAGCGCCACGTCGTTGCAGGATTCCGGCTCGGCCGAGGATACGGCCCGCCCCTGGCTCGCGAGCTATCCGCGCGAGGTCGACGGTGCGACGCCGATTCCGGCTCTCCCTGTCTATCGCCTGCTCGACGACAGTGCCGCTGCCTATCCCGGCAATGACTGCATCGACTTCCTCGACAAGCATTACTCTTACGCCGAGGTGAAGCGGGAAACCGACCGCGTCGCCAAGGGGTTGCAGCAGATCGGCCTGAAGCCCGGCATGCGGCTGGGGCTATTCCTGCCCAATTGTCCCTATTTCGTCTTCTTCTATCACGGTGCGCTCAAGGCCGGGGCGACCTTGGTCAACTTCAACCCGCTTTATGCCGAGCCGGAGATCGAGCGGCAGATCGCCGATGCTGAGGTCGATTTCATGGTGACGCTGGACGTCGCCCAGCTGCTCCCCAAGCTTGATGCGGTGCTGCCGAAATCGCGGCTCAAATCGGTGATCGTCTGTCCGATGGCGCACCAGCTGCCATTCCCCAAGAACCTCGTCTATCCCTTCGTCATGCGATCGGCCCATGCGCGGATGATGCGCGACAGCCGCCACATCGCCTACAAGGATCTCGTCGACAATGACGGCGCCTATCGCGCGGTCGAGATCGACACGACGATCCATGTCGCCCTGCTGCAATATACCGGCGGCACGACCGGCGTGCCCAAGGGTGCGATGCTGAGCCATGCCAGCGTCTATACCAACGCCATCCAGTCGAAGCGCTGGTTCTATACCGTCGACAAGCCGACATCGAAGACGGTCGGCGTCTTGCCGCTGTTCCACGCCTTTGCCATGACCTGCGTCATGAACTGGACGCTGTCGGTCGGCGGCACCATGATCCTGGAACCCAAATTCGACACGCTGCGGCTGCTCCGCATCATTCACGGCAAGCGCCCGACGGCCCTGGTCGGCGTGCCGACCTTGTTCAACGCGCTCCTCAATTTCCCGCAATTCAAGGAATTCGATCTTTCCTCGCTGGTCTTCGCCATTTCCGGCGGCGCGCCGCTGCCCGCCGAGGTGCGCAAGAAATTCGAGGAGGAAAGCGGCTGCCGGCTCATCGAGGGCTACGGCCTTTCCGAAGCCTCGCCGGTCTGCTGCTGCAACCCGGTCGATACGGGCGGCAAGGCAGGATCGATCGGCCTGCCCTTCCCCTTCACCGCCTGCGAGATCGTGTCGCTCGATGACGGTGTCACCCGCATGCAGCCCGGCGAGAAGGGCGAGATCTGCTTCCGCGGGCCGCAGGTGATGCTGGGTTATTGGAAACGCCCCGACGCCACGGCGGAAGTCATCAAGAATGGCTGCCTCCATACCGGCGATGTCGGCCATGTCGATGCGGAAGGCTTCGTCTTCATCACCGACCGCCTGAAGGAGATGATCAACGCTTCCGGCTTCAAGGTCTATCCGCGCGTCATCGAAGAGGCGATCTATCAGCATCCCGCCGTCAAGGAATGCGCCGTCATCGGCATCGACGATCCTTACCGCGGGCAGAATATCAAGGCCTTCGTCGTCCTGAAGGATGGCGAGACCTGCAGCCAGGAGACGCTGGATGCATTCCTGGAGAGCCGCCTCTCCAAGATCGAGAAGCCGCGTTTCTATGAATTCCGCGCCGATCTGCCGAAAAGCATCATCGGCAAGATCCTGAAGAAGAATCTGGTGGACGAGGAAAAAGCCCGTGCCGCCCAAAAGGAGAAGCCGTGATGAAAGAAGCCGTCATCGTCGCCTATCAGCGCTCACCCTTTCACTTCGCCAATAAGGGCGCGCTGATCAAAGTGCGGCCCGACGATCTCGCCGCCGCTGTCGTGAAGTCGATCGTCGAGAAGACCAAGGTCGAGCCCAATGATATCGAAGATCTGCTGATGGGCTGCGCCTTCCCGGAAGGCGAGCAGGGTTTCAACGTGGCGAAACTGGTGGGCATGATCGCCGGTCTGCCGCAATCGGTCGCCGGCGCCACCATCAACCGGTTTTGCGGTTCCTCCATGCAGGGCATTCACCTGGCGGCCGGGGCCATCGCGATGGGGGCGGGCGACGTCTTCGTCTGCGCCGGCATCGAAAGCATGACTCGCGTCCCCATGCTGGGCTTCAACCCGATGCCCAACCCGGCCCTCAACGAGCGCCTGCCCGCCGCCTATATCTCGATGGGCATGACGGCGGAGAATGTCGCCAACAAATACAAAATCAGCCGCGCCGAACAGGAAGCCTTCGCGGTCGAAAGCCAGAAGAAGGCCAGTGCCGCCCGAACTGCGGGCAAGTTCAAGGACGAGATCGTGCCGATCCAAGCCGGCAAGGAGACGATCTCGGAAGACGGCACGATTCGGCCCGACACGACGACGGAGGGTTTGGCTGGACTCAAGCCCGCGTTCGATGCGGCGGGCTCGGTGACGGCCGGTACGTCGTCGCCCTTGACCGATGGCGCCGCTTGCTGCCTCGTCACCTCGCTCGATTACGCGAAGTCGCATGGCTTGCCGATCCTCGCCAAGATTCGCGCCGTTTCCGTGGCAGGCTGTGCGCCGGAGATCATGGGGATTGGCCCGGTGACGGCGACGCAACGGGCGTTGAAGCGCGCGGGCCTCACCATCGACGATATCGACATCATCGAGCTTAACGAGGCCTTCGCCTCGCAATCGCTCGCCTGCATCCGCGACCTCAAGATCGATATCAACAAGGTCAATCTCGACGGTGGCGCCATCGCCATCGGCCATCCGCTGGGTGCCACAGGCGCCCGCATCACCGGCAAGGCGGCGAGCTTGCTGAAGCGTGAGGGCAAGAAGTTCGCGCTCGCCACCCAATGCATCGGCGGCGGCCAGGGTATCGCCACCATTCTGGAGGCGATCTGATGCCCATCAAGCAAGCCTGCGTCATCGGCGCCGGCGTGATGGGGGCGGGCATCGCCGCCCAGATCGCCAATGCCGGCATTCCGGTTCTGCTGCTCGATATCGTGCCGAAGGAAGGAAGCGACCGTTCCGCCATCGCCAAGGGGGCGATCGAGAAGCTGCTCAAAGCCGATCCCGCACCGCTTATGTCGAAGGCGGCGGCAAGATTGATCACGCCCGGCAATATCGAGGATGATCTCGACAAATTGGGTGACGTCGATTGGGTGGTCGAGGCGATCATCGAGCGCATCGATCTCAAACAGGGCCTTTACCACAAGCTCGAAGGCAAGCGGAAAAAGGGCTCGGTTCTTTCCTCCAACACATCGACCATCCCCTTGGCGAAATTGGTCGAAGGCATGCCGGAGACGGTGCAGGCCGATTTCTGCATCACCCATTTCTTCAACCCGCCACGCTATATGCGCCTGCTGGAGATCGTCGGCGGTGTGAAGACGCGCCCCGAGGTCTTGCAGGAGATCAGCGATTTCGGCGACCGCATGCTGGGGAAGACCATCGTGCATGCGAAGGATACGCCGGGCTTCGTCGGTAACCGCATCGGCGTCTTCTGGATGCAGGCGGCGGTGACCGCCGCCCTTGATCTCGGCCTCACGGTCGAGGAAGCGGATGCCATCATGGGCCGCCCGATCGGGGCACCCAAGACGGGTCTGTTCGGCCTCCTGGATCTCGTCGGACTTGACCTCATGCCCCATGTCGACAAGAGCATGGCGAGCCTGCTTTCACCCGGCGATGCCTATATGAAGCTGCGCCGCCCCTGGGCGCTCCTCGAAAAAATGATCGCCGACGGCTATACGGGCCGCAAAGGCAAGGGCGGCTTCTATCGCCTCAACACGGAAGGTGGGGGGAAGGTCAAAGAATCGATCGACCTCAAAACCGGTACCTATGCCCCGAGCGATCGCGCGCGCCTCGATTCAGCCGATGCCGCCAAGGGCGGCCTCAAGGTCCTGGTCGAGCACAAGGACAAAGGCGGGCAATATGCTTGGAAAGTTCTGTCCGGCCTGCTCTCCTACGCCGCCTCGCTGGTGCCGGAGATCGCCGACGATGTCGTCGCCGTCGATCAGGGCATGAAGACCGGCTACAATTGGAAGCGCGGGCCCTTCGAGATGATCGACCAGATGGGCGCCGCCTGGTTCGCCGAAAAACTCACCGCTGCGAAATTACCGGTACCGCCCTTTTTGGCGATTGCCGCCAAGGCGGGCGGATTCTACCGCGTCAAAGACGGCGCCATCGAACATCTGAAACCCGACGGGAATTACACCAAGCTGGTGCGGCCGGAGGGCGTGCTGCTGCTCTCCGACGTCAAGCTGGCAGCGAAGCCGATCATGAAAAACGGCTCGGCGTCATTGTGGGATATCGGCGACGGTGTCGGTTGTCTCGAGTTCCACAGCAAGATGAACGCGCTCGATCCGGACAGCCTGACCCTCGTCAAGCAGGCGGTCGATCACGTGGCGAAGAAGATGAAGGCGCTCGTTATCCATAACGAGGCGGAGAACTTCTCGGTTGGCGCCAATATCGGCCTAGCCCTCTTTGCCGCCAACATCGCCATGTGGCCGATGATCGAAGATATGATCGGCACCGGCCAATCCGCCTACAAAGCGGTGAAGTTCGCGCCCTTCCCGATCGTCGGCGCGCCGAGCGGCATGGCTTTGGGCGGCGGCTGCGAGGTGCTGCTCCACTGCGCTGCGATCCAGGCCCATGCCGAGACCTATATGGGCCTCGTCGAAGTGGGCGTCGGCCTCATCCCCGGTTGGGGTGGCTGCAAGGAAATGCTGCTACGCTATCAACCCGGCCCCAAGGACCCTAAGGGCCCGATGCCGCCGATTGCACAAGCGTTCGAGGCGATCTCACTGGCCAAAGTTGCGAAATCCGCAGCAGAGGCGAAGGAACTCAAATTCCTGCGCAAGGATGATTCGATCAGCATGAACAAAGACCGGCTGCTGTTTGACGCCAAGCAGAAGGCGCTGGCGCTTCTCGCGGCCGGCTATCAGCCGCCAGCGCCGCAGGAACTGCGCCTGCCCGGCCCAACCGCGCGAACTGCATTGCAACTCGCCGTCGAGGGCTTCGCGCAGCAGGGCAAGGCGCTGCCGCATGACGTCACTGTCTCCGACGCGCTCGCCGAGGTGCTTTCGGGCGGCAAGACCGACATCACCGAAATCGTCACCGAAGACCAGATCTCGAAACTCGAGAAGAAAGCCTTCATGACGTTGCTACGAACCGGCCCGACCTTGGCGCGCATGGAACACATGCTCACCACCGGCAAGCCGCTCAGGAATTGAGCAGGATGGATTTGACCCAGTCGTTCCATACCCCCCTCTCTAACTCTCCCCCTCAAGGGGGGAGAGGACTGGAACGAGCGCGTTGCTCGATTGCTTCTCCCTCCCCCCTTGAGGGGGAGGGCGGGGAGGGGGGTATCGTCCGACCGGGCTCTAAGGGAGACAATCATGCCCGCCTATAAAGCACCCTTGCGCGATATCCAGTTCGTGCTGAATGAAGTTCTGCAGTTCGAAAATCTGCCGCAGCAGATTCCCGATTTTGCCGAAGCGACCCCTGATCTTGTTGCCACGATCCTGGAAGAAGCCGGCAAGTTCTGCGAGGAAGTGCTGCAGCCCCTCAATCACCCGGGCGACGAAGAAGGCTGCCATTACGAGAACGGCACCGTCACGACGCCGAAGGGCTTCAAGGAAGCCTACAAGACCTTCATCGAAGGTGGCTGGACCAGCCTACCCTGTGATCCGGAATATGGCGGGCAAGGGTTGCCGAAACTCGTCAATTTCGCCGTCGAGGAGATGATCTGCTCAGCCAATCTCTCCTTCGGCATGTATCCCGGTCTTTCCAACGGCAATTACAACGCCATCCACACACATGGGTCGGATGAGCAGAAGGCGCTCTATCTCCCCAAACTCGTCGACGGCACCTGGACCGGCACGATGTGCCTGACCGAACCGCATTGCGGCACGGATCTCGGCCTTTGCAAGACGCGTGCGGAGGCAAATCCCGACGGCTCCTACAAGCTTTACGGCACCAAGATCTTCATCTCGGCCGGCGAGCATGACTTCACCGAAAACATCATCCATCTGGTGCTGGCGCGCCTCCCAGATGCGCCGGCCGGCATTCGCGGCATCTCGCTTTTCGTCTGCCCGAAATACCTTCCCGACAAAGACGGCAAGCCCGGCGCCCGCAACCCGGTCGTCTGCGGCTCCATCGAGAAGAAGATGGGCATCAAGGCATCCTCGACCTGCGTCATGAATTTCGACGGGGCGCAAGCCTGGCTGGTTGGCAAGCCGCATAAGGGCATGTCGGCCATGTTCACCATGATGAACACGGCGCGCCTCGCCGTCGGTATGCAAGGCCTGGGGATCGCCGAGGCGGCGTATCAGGGCGCCGTTACTTACGCCCGCGAACGCCTGCAGATGCGATCGCTGACCGGCGCGCAGTTTCCCGAAAAGGCCGCCGATCCGATCATCGTGCATCCGGATGTGCGGCGCATGCTGCTGACCATGCGCGCCTTCACCGAAGGCTGTCGAGCCCTTGCCTATTGGGTCGGGCGTGAGCTCGATGTGTCGCAGCATCATCCCGACCCTGAGAAACGGCAGGAAGCCGACGATCTCGTGGCGCTCCTCACCCCGATCGTCAAATCCTTCCTGACCGATCACGGCTTCAACGCCGCCAATCTCGGCGTCCAGGTCTATGGCGGCCACGGCTACATCCGCGAATGGGGCATGGAGCAGCTGGTGCGCGATGCGCGCATCACCCAGGTCTATGAAGGAACCAACGGCATTCAGGGGCTCGACTTGGTCGGGCGCAAGCTGCCGACCGGCATGGGACGCCTTGCGCGCCGCTTCTTCCATCCCGTCGCCGACTATATCGAGCAGGCATCCGAAAAGCCCGAGATGGCTGAATTCGTGCTGCCGCTCGCCAAGGGCTTTGCCAAGCTGCAGCAGGCAACGGCCTGGGTGGCACAGGCAGGCCTCGCCAACCCCAATGAAGCGGGTGCTGCCGCGACCGATTACCAACGCCTCTTTGCGCTGGTGGCTCTCGGCTATATGTGGTGCCGCATGGTCGAGATCGCCCTTGCCAAGAAGAATGAGGACGGTGACGGCTTTTATGCGGCCAAGGTCATGACGGCGCGCTTCTATTTCGCGCGCCTGCTGCCGGAGTCTAATTCGCTGTTCACGACCTTGATGGCTGGATCTGACTCCTTGATGGCGATGCCGGCGGACGCATTCTGACGACACCGATCCGTCACAGAGCTTACCCGACCTTAAAGCGTCGCGCGCCGGATGCAGCCTTTGCATCGGAAACGGACTTGGGCATGCCAAGTCGGAGATTTTGATCACAGCGTTTTCACAGCTGAAAGAATCTTCTCACAACGGAACTGCCACACTTCCTGGGCATTCTGACTGTGTTCGGTGATGCCGAGTCGGAGGGGCACGGAATGTTCCTTGGACTCCCGATGCATCGCCCCCACGGGACGGGATGTTCATATGGTACGCAGCGCGACGATGGCGGTAGGCAAGGCATTTGCTGCCGCGACTCTGGTTCTTGCCCTTTCCACAGCGGCGGCTTCAGCCGGCATGGATGAGGCGGCCCTGGGTTATCGCCTGGGCACGACGCTGACCCAATTCAAGAACATGAAACTGCCCTTCAAGGACCTGCCCAAGGGTGCCACGGTCAAATGCGCCAACGACCCCGATCTCAAGGATCGCATGGTGGGCTATGTCGCCCGCGATGAGGCGCGCTATGAGGCCGTGGGGCTGCTGACCTGCCGGGTCGTGGCGCCCGATCCCGCCAATCTTTCCTGGTGGCGCCCGGTCGAGTTCGAAATCAACGGCGTCAAAACACGCGTCCGCTTCGACTTCATGGAAGTCGCCGATCGGTCTAACGGGGCAGACGAAGGATTCCAGACCGCCAGCTTCGATGAAACCGGCTTCAGCGATGCGCTCTATGGCGGCAACGAGCTGGGTGCCGGTGGCGGCCAGTATGCGCTGGTGGCGGCGCGTCTTTCGCCAGTCCGGGCCAAGGACGGCTACAAGCTGATGGCCGGGCTCAATCAGCAGCTGGGCGATCCGGCCGTGAAGCGCGACAAGGTCGAGATCGCGCCCGGTATCTCTTTCAAGATGGATGTCCCTACCTGGCAGCGGGGCAATATCACCGTGGCAGCCTGGGATCCGTCGGAACTCGGCCATTATGACTTGGTCTTCACCATGACCAGTGCCAAGGACGAGCTTCAGGCGAAACTCGACGACATTCAATAAGCCGGCCGGAGGCCATTGCGCGCGGCGGGCGGGGGCACTAATTTCGCCCCATCATGTCGCACAGCCTATCGCCCCGCCGCTATGGGCCGATCAACTGGATCGGCCTTGCCACCCTATATCGCAAGGAAGTCCGCCGGTTCCTGACCGTCGCGACCCAAACCGTGCTCGCCCCGATGGTGACGACGCTGCTGTTCCTCGCCGTCTTCGTGCTGGCGATGGGGCATTCGACCGACCTTGTTGGTGGCGTTCCCTATATGGAGTTTCTCGCCCCCGGTCTCATCATGATGGCGATGACCCAGAACGCCTTCGCCAACACCTCCTCCTCGCTGATGATCGCCAAGATCCAAGGCAACATCGTCGATCTGTTGATGCCGCCGCTCAACGCATTCGAGATCACGCTGGGGCTGGCCTTGGGCGGATTGACGCGCGGGCTGATCGTGGGGCTCAGCACGGCAGCGGCAATATGGGTCTTCGTGCCGCTGCACCTCGCGCATCCCGGCGCCATGATCTTCTATGCGGTGATGGCCAGCCTGATGCTGGCACAGCTCGGTGTGGTTGCCGGCATCTATGCTGAGAAGTTCGACCATATGGCGGCGGTCACCAATTTCATCATCACGCCCTTGGCATTTCTCTCCGGCACCTTCTATTCGACCGAGCGCCTACCGGAGCTGGGCCGCTTCCTCGCCCATCTCAATCCCTTCTTCTACATGATCGACGGGTTCCGCTATGGGCTCATCGGCCATGCCGATGGGTCGCTTCTGCTCGGTACAATCGTGCTTATCGGCGTCAACCTGGCCTTGCTGGTCGGCAACTATCTCAGCTTCCAATATGGCAGCCGGTTACGGCCATGAATGCCGGTTCCCTGCAGCCAAGACGGTTCGGTACCGTCAATTGGATGGGGCTCTATACGCTGACCCGGCGTGAAGCGCTGCGCGGGCTTCAGGACTATAATTACCAGATTCTCGGCCCCGTTGTTTCCTGCCTGCTTTATCTCGGCGTCTTCCATCTGGCCTTGCGCACGACCGGCGGCATGGCGAGCAACGCGTCATTGCTCGATTTCATCGCCCCCGGCCTCATCATCTTCGTCGCCTGCGAGAAGGCTTTTGAGTGCGCCTGCGGCTCGTTCATCTTCGACAAGCATGAACGGGTCATGGCCGATCTGCTGATGGCCCCGCTCAATGCCGCCGAACGCGTCTGCGGCTATCTCGGCGGCGCCTCCGCGGCCGGCATGGGTGTGGGCGCCGTGGTGGCGCTCGCCACACTCCTCTTTGCCGATCTCAGCCTCTTCAACCTTCCCGCCCTGCTCTTCTTCGCGCTCATGGGCACCATGCTGCATGCCTTGATCGGCATCCTGGTCGGCATCTGGGCGGAAAAGTGGGACTCCTTCGCCGCCGTCCACACCTTTCTGCTGTTGCCGCTGTCGTTCCTTTCCGGCGTTTTCTACCGGGTCGAGAACCTGCCGGAAGCGGCACAGAACCTGGTGCGGCTCAATCCGGTCTTCTACATCATCGACGGGTTCCGCTTTGCCATGACCGGGACCGGCTCGGCGGATCCGCTGACCGGCGCCGGCGTCCTTCTGGCCGCCAATGCGATTCTCTTCTGCATCGCCTATCGCTGGTTCCGCAGCGGCTATCGCCTGAAGCCGTAACGGTATCGCCCCAACGGCCTTGACCGGCCGGCGGCAATTCCCTAGGTTCCGACCCATGAACAACCTTCTTTGCCGCGCGGCCAGCCGACGTCGACTCTGCACCCTGGTGCGGAGCGCTCAGCTTTTGGCACGAACGGAAAGGTTTGCCGGCGAATAGACCCCGGCATCGTTCGAGTTGAAGCGCCCCTGCCCACCAGACCGGTCGGCGGGGTTTTTTGTGTTTTTTCGGAGCCAGGCGAATGACAGGCGATTTACCATTCGTGATGCGGCCGGCCGTGCCGGATGACGCCCCGGCCATTGCCGCCATCGTTTCGGCCGCCTACGCCAAATGGGTGCCCGTCATCGGCCGCAAACCGCTGCCCATGCAGGTCGATTACGCCAAGGCCGTGCTGGAGCATGACTTTGACGTCGTCAGCGGGGACGGCCGCCTTGTCGGCCTTATTGAAACCATGCCGCGCGCCGATCACCTGTGGATCGAGAACCTCGCCGTCCACCCGGAGGCGCAAGGTCAGGGGATCGGCCGGCTGTTGCTGGCGCGCGCCGAGGAGAAGGCCAAGGAACTGGGCACATTCGACCTGCGGCTGCTCACCAACGGCGCTTTCACGGCCAATATCGCCCTCTACCTGAAGTATGGCTATGCCTTGGACAAGCAAGAAGAATTCATGAACGGGACAACCGTCTACATGAGCAAGAAGCTGACGCGATGACGGGCCCGGTCGCCAATGCCGGCCGCCCATCCACACCCGCGGTTGACAGAGAGGGCTCCCCTCCCGATAGTCGCCGCTTTCCGGGCCAAACGATGGCCCTTTTTGACCCACTAGAGGCCAAAATGACCGCTCAAATGCCTAGCAGCCTGATGCACACCTATGCCCGCTCGGAACTCGCCTTCGACCGTGGCGAGGGCGCCTATCTCTTCACGGCGGATGGGCGACGATTCCTGGACTTCGCCAGCGGCATCGCGGTGACGGCACTGGGTCACTCCCACCCCCACCTGGTGAAGGCGCTCATCGACCAGGCGCAGAAGCTGTGGCACACCTCGAACCTCTATCAGGTTCCAGGGCAGACCAAGCTCGCCGAGCGCCTGACCAAGGCGACTTTCGCCGACCAGGTCTTCTTCGCTAATTCCGGCGCCGAGGCGATCGAATGCGGCCTGAAGCTCATCCGCAAATACCATGACGATTTCGGCGATCCGAAGCGCTACCGCGTGATCGGCTTCGAAGGCTCGTTCCACGGCCGCACGCTCTCGACGCTTGCTGCCGCCGGCAACGAGAAATATCTCAAAGGTTATGCACCCAATGTCGACGGGTTCGACCATTGCGCCTTCAACAATCTCAACGAAGTGCGCGCCAAGATCGGGCCGGAGACGGCGGCGATCCTCATCGAGCCGGTGCAGGGCGAAGGCGGCATGCGCGCCGCTGATATCGAGTTCCTCAAGGGCCTGCGCAAGGTTTGCGACGAGTTCGGCCTGCTCCTCATGTTCGACGAAGTGCAGTCGGGTGTGGGACGTACCGGCAAGTTCCTGGCCCATGAATGGGCCGGAATCACGCCTGACATCGTTTCGATCGCCAAGGGCATCGGCGGCGGCTTCCCCATGGGCGCCTGCCTTGCCACCAACAAGGTGGCGGCGGCCTTCGGCCCCGGCGCCCACGGCACCACCTTCGGCGGCAATCCGCTCGCGATGGCGGTCGGCAACGCCGTGCTCGACATCGTGCTCGACACCGATCTGCTGGATCACGTCAACAAGGTCGGCGCCCATCTCGATGCCCGCATCGACGAGTTGCTGCGCCGCTTCCCTGCCTTCTTCGTGCTGAAGCACGGCAAAGGTCTGATGCGCGGCCTGAAATGCGCCGCAGGCGTGGTCAACACGGATGTGGTCGAGGCATTGCGCGGCGTCGGCCTCCTGACCGTCGGCGCCGGCGACAATACCGTCCGCCTGCTGCCGCCCCTCATCATCACCGAAGCGGAAATTGATTCTGCCATCGACATGATCGCCGCCGTGGCGGCCCAAGCGAAAGCTGCGTGATATTATGACCAAGACCCCCCATCATTTCCTCGATCTCGATGTCATGTCGGCCGCCGACCTGCGGCGCATCATCGACGTCTCAAAGGCCGTCAAGGCCAAGAACTTCCCGAACGGCAATGCCAAGCCCTTTGCCGACAAAAAGCTCGCCATGATCTTCGAGAAGCCCTCGACCCGCACCCGCGTCTCCTTCGAGATCGGCATGAAGGCCTTGGGCGGCGAGGTGGTTGTTCTGGAGCGCGAGAGCTCACAATTGGGCCGCGGCGAGACCGTTGCCGACACGGCGCGCGTGCTCTCTCGCTATGTCGATTGCATCATGGTGCGAACCACCAAGGAATCGAAACTGATGGAGCTCGCCGAATACGCGACCGTCCCCGTCATCAACGGCCTGACCGACCGCACCCACCCCTGCCAGCTGATGGCCGATGTGATGACCTTCGAGGAACATCGTGGGGCCATCAAGGGCAAGCGCGTGACCTGGTCCGGCGACGGCAACAACATGGCGACAAGCTGGATCCACGCCGCCGTGCGCTTCGATTTCGAGCTCAACATCGCCTGCCCCGCCAATCTCGCCCCGCCGCGCGACGTCATCAACTGGGCGCATGAGAACGGCGGCAAGGTGAAGATCTCCGACAACCCGCAGGAAGCGGTGAAGGGCGCCGATTGCGTCGTCACCGACACCTGGGTTTCGATGGGCGATGCCGATACCTTCGACCGCACCGAACAATTGCGCCGCTTCCAGGTCGACGAAAGGCTGATGAGCCTCGCCAATCCGGGCGCCATCTTCATGCATTGCCTGCCCGCCCATCGCGGCGACGAAATGACGGCCGCGGTGATCGATGGCCCGCAATCAGTGGTCTGGGACGAGGCTGAAAATCGCCTCCATGCCCAGCAGGGGATTCTTTATTGGTGCTTCGGCCTGCTTTAATATGACAGGCATGGAAAGCACCCGCCTCACCCCACCTGCCAGCGATTTCGTCCAACCATTCCAGATCGAGGGGCACGGCGTCCGCGGGCGCCTGGTGCGCCTCGACGGCGTGGCGAGCGAAATCATTGCCAAGCATGCCTATCCCGAACCGGTGGCGCATCTCCTCACCGAAATGATGGCGCTTGCCGCCATCCTGGCCGCGACCCTCAAATATGAAGGCGTCTTCACCCTGCAGGCGAAGGGCAACGGCGCCGTGCGCGTGCTGGTCGCGGACGTCACCTCAGGTGGCGCCGTGCGCGGCTACGCCCAGTTCGATGCCGAGGCGGTCGCAGCCATTCCGGCGGCCTCGGCCAATCTCATGCGCCTGACCGGTGGCGGCTATCTCGCCTTCACCGTCGACCAGGGCGAGCATGCCGAACGCTATCAGGGCATCGTCGAACTTGAAGGCTCCAGCCTGGTCGATTGCATCCACCATTATTTCCAGCAATCCGAACAGCTGCAGGCGGCGTTCAAGCTGGCAATCGAACATCATGCCGGCGGCTGGCGCGCCGGGGCCATCATGCTGCAACGTCTGCCGAGCCAAGGCGGGCATGCATCACCGGGCTGGACGCCGGATGGGGCCACGCCGCACGATTGGCAGGGCGGCAGTGGTTTCTCCGAGATCGAGGGCGAAGAGGCCGATGATGCCTGGCGCCGCGCCGTGGTGCTGATGGCCAGCGCCCAGGACCGCGAATTGCTCGGCCCCGAGACCGGCATCAACGATTTGCTCTATCGCCTGTTCCACGAAGACGGCGTCCGGGTCTTCACCGGGCACGACCTCAAGGCGCAATGCCGCTGCTCGCGAACGAAGGTCGAGACGGTCTTGAAGTCGCTGGGTTCGGATGAACTCAACGATCTTGCCGTCGACGGTGCGCTCGTTGTCACGTGCGAGTTCTGCAACAGCGAATATCGCTTCGCTCTAGGCGACGTAACGGGTTGATCGCAGGCCTCCGTCGTTCGGAGCGCCTTAGTCTGCAGGAATGAGCGCAGGGTCGAAGCCCTGATCCGGTTCGGTCGGCTGCGGGAAGTGCATGCGGAATATTGTGCCGCGACCGAGCTCACTTTCGACGACGATGCTGCCACGATGCATTTCGACCAGATTTCGCACGATCCAGAGGCCAAGCCCCAACCCCTCTTCCTTGCCGGCGACCATGGCGTCCCCACGCGCAAACCGATCGAAAATACGCGGCAGCGCATCCGGCGCGATGCCACGACCCTGGTCTTCAATACTGATGCTGAGGCCGGCATCCGCGTCTTTTGCGAGGCGGACCGTCACGGTCTTCTCGCGGCCTGAGAACTTGACGGCATTGGTGAGAAGGTTGTTGAGGATCTGCAACGCACTGCGCTCGTCGATGATCCATCGCGGCAGATCGGCGGCAGTTTCCAGATGCAGCCGGATCTGCTTGGCATTGGCGGCCGGCTCGACCAGGGCGAGCGCTTCACGTGCCAACGCAACAGGATCGTGCGGTGCTTCTTCCATTTCCAGATGGCCGCTTTCGATCTTGGCCGTATCGAACAATTGGTCGATGAGCTTAAAGAGCAATGATCCGCTGTCGCTGATGTGGCGCACGCATTCCAAATGCTTTTCATTTTCAAGCTTGCCACCGATGCCCAACTTCATCATGTCGGAAAATCCGATGATGGCATTGAGCGGCGTGCGCAATTCGTGACTCATATTTGCCAAGAAGTCGGATTTGGCCCGATTGGCGCGCTCGGCCGCATCCCGTGCTTCGGCCAGGTCGATCATATGATGGCGGAACATTTCCGTCGTCTGTTTGGCCGCCGCAACCCGGTTGCGCTCTTGCTGAATTTCATGGCGCGCCAAAAGAAACAGCAGTGCGCACAGCATTGAAAAGCTGATACCGCCGATCAGCACCGTCTGGGCCAGATTGCGATTTGGTCCGCCCTGGAAATCCGATGCCGCCTGCCAGACCATTTGCCATTCAGCACCGGCAGCGATGCGCAGCGATTTGATGGTCTGTGATGGCTCTGGGGCAATTGGCACAGGATCACCTGGCAGCGGCCGATAATCGACCGGGTAGAGTTCGCCCTGTGCCAATGCCCGATGCGCGACACTGAGCGACAAGCCTGCAGGCACTTTTTCCGCGACAAACGCGGCTAGAATCTGCTCCAGATCGATGGGCGTCAGCAGCAGCGGTGGCCTTTTGCCGCCCTTCAGCGCGACGATCAGCGCAAAACGTGGTCCCAGCGCATCCTCGAACAAGGGCTCCGCCGTGAGCAGCAGGCGTTGCGGTTCCTTGGCGGCTTGTGCCGCTGCAGCCGCCAATCCCGGCCACCGCCGTGAATCGGCGCCGACTTCTCCATAGCGCGCAAACCCTGTGCTGTAGGGAACCTTATAACCGCCGGTGCCGTGTTCCAGATAGGCCATAGCGACACCACCGTCACCATCGGCAGGCGCTATCGCCGAGATCGCCCGATAGAATTCGGATGCAGTAACATCTTCAGAGCCCAGGAACAGGCCGTTGATGGCCCGCAAAGGCGGCTGTGTTGCGTTGACAGCGTCAATAAAGACATCGTCCAGGCGTTCGGTCTGATTCTGCGTGGCTTCACGCCAAGCATCGGTGGCGCGACCGCGCAGTTCAACATAGACAGCGTAGCTCGCCAGGACGCCGACGAACAGGATGACCAGCGGGACAGCCGTCAAGATCGGCGCGGCCGGGCGCATGACGACCTGCCAATGCGAAGACAAACTCGGCGCGGCGGCGCCATTGCCGGGTCGCGTTAAGGATCGAGCCGCTTCGTCGGTTTCAAATCCTTGTAGCATCAACACCATCAACTAGGTCGTCTGATGACTACATGATCGCGCCGCCGGTTGACCGCCGCAAGGTTAAATGATTTCTAACATGTTAGGATAATTGACTTATTTGCAATGCACACAATCAATGAAGGGCAGCCGATTGCAACATGGAGCGCGGCGTCGCGGCAGCGTCCGGCACATCCGGGGGCAATCGAAAGGACCGCGCCGCGAGCTCAGTTGCGAAATCGGTAAGGGGGCGCAACGCATGGCGCGCTGACGCCGACGGCAACCAGTTTCGCAAAGCATCGTATGCGGCGAATACGTCTTCCGTCTGCGCTGCGGCGACGGCTCGGCGCAGCAGGCTTTCATCCGGGCTTACGCGGGGACATTGCAGGCAGCGAATGTCGATCTGGCGCGTCGCATCATGCGCGACGATGGTGAGAAGTGCGTCGAGCGAGGCTCGGGCCGGTTTGAGATCCAGCTTCTCGAATGTGCCGCAACTTACGTCTTCAAACGGCTTGTCCAATTTCAACGCTGTCACCCAAGCACGCGCCGACCAGATGACAAATTGCGCCCCGAATGTGAGCGCCGTGAGGGCCGGCTCAGTGAGCGGTCCCGTCTCCTGAACGTCGGCAGGTTCGGCCGCATGGGTGCATTCATTGTCGTTGGCCGCCATGACAGTTCCTTTCATCTTCAGAGAGGCGACCATAGCTCCCGCGGACTTCAATTGCAAATGATTTGCAATTGCAACAATGCCGCACTTGCGGGCGGAAGGGGGCGCTGGCAGGGTCGTAGGCACCCGATTTGCCGTTGAACCTGGTCAACGCAGCGGAAACAGACCGTCACCCCAGCCGCAGCACACTGCAAAGCGTCCCAGTTTTCGATCACCAGCCACAAGAGTCTTCGCTGCCGATGTTTGCAAAACCTACCCGCCTCGCCTTCCTCGCCGCGCTCGGCGCGGCGATGTTCTCCCTCACCGCCTGCAACACGCCGCCGGATCGCCAGGCATTTCCCGACATCACCTTCCAGCATCTGCCACCGATCAATCTCGACGTGGCCCATATCGAAATCGCCAGCGACTACCGCGCGGCGGACGTTCAGAATGAGAATTCGGCCGACTATCCGGAAACACCGGAAAAGCTCGCCCTCGACTGGGCCCGTGACCGCTTGAAGAAGGTTGGTTCGCGTGGCCAAGCCACCTATACCGTCGTCGAGGCGCGTGCCGTGAGGGTCCCTCTGCCGCGCTCCTCGGGAATCAATGCGGCTTTGAAGACGGAACAATCCGATCGCTACGATCTCAGCATCACCGTGCGGCTCGAAGCGGGCAATCCGCTGTCGGGCAAATCCGGAACGGTGACTGAGACCGTCACCAGATCGCAGACGGTGCCGGAGAATATGACTCTCAACCAGCGCGAGGCGGTCCTCTTCAACATGCTCGACGCCGCCATGAAAGATCTCAATGCGCGACTTGAAGCCAGCATTCCGCAGTATCTGGCGCCTCTCGTGCGCTGAAACAAGGAGGTGGACATGATTGCCAAGCTCAATGATACCGAGCGCAATCTCGCCTTCGCCGAGTTGCCACAATGGAAGCCGGTCGACGGCCGCGACGCGATCTCGCGCAGCTTCCGCTTCAAGAACTTCGTCGAAGCCTGGGGCTTCATGTCGAGCGTTGCCCTTCTCGCCGAAGCGCAGGACCATCACCCGGAATGGTTCAATGTCTATAACCGCGTTGATATTCTGCTGACGACGCACGACTGCAAGGGACTGAGTGCGCGCGACGTGAAGCTCGCCAAGTCAATCGACCAGTTGGCGGGCTGAGTGCTCAGGAACTCGCCTGCCGACGCAAATCGAGGGGCGAGAAGAAGAAGTCCTCCAGCCCCAGGCAGCGATCGATCCGCGCGCCCGAGCTGGACAATGGCAGCATCACGATTTCGCTGCGCCCGTCGGTATCATTGCTGAGCGGCCAGGAATCGAGCCCGTAATGCGGTAGGCCGCTGGCCACAACTGCGTGATAGGCGCGTGTATAGCGCTCGCTGGAATCCCAGCGCATCTCGTCGAGATAGGTCCCGGTGAAATCGAGCCGGTTGAATTCCACGACCCGCGTCCCCACCAGCCGGTAGCGCACACGGAACGGCTCTTCAATCTCGGCAATGAGGAGCAACGGCAGCAGGTCGCGAATGGCGGCAGGGTCGATATCGTCGCGCAAAGGGACAGGACGGCCGTTCCGGCGGGATTCCCAATAGGCAACGAGGCGCCGGATCCGCGTCGATGTGATCGCGGAATCGCTTGGGGAGAAATCGGGAAAATGCTCCGCCATGTCAGTCATGGTCGCGTAACCGGTGTGACAAAGCGACAGGAATGAGAGCCGGCGGTCGTCATAGGCTACGCGGCAGCTTCAACGCCAGCATGCCGCACAACAACGCGAAGCCGCCGCTGACGACGAAGACAACGGGCAGCGGAAAGAAGCTGAGAAGAAGGGCAAAGATCGCCGGCGGAATGAGAGCGGCACTGTCGCGGTAGATGCTGAAGATCATCGTCATCTGCGGCCGCTCCCATCCGCGGACGGCGCGCAGAAAGGTAACGACGCAGACGGAATCGAGCGAAACCGAGCCGATGGCCGAGACGATCAGCATCCAGCTGGCGACATCCGGCCGGTCGCTGAACCAGGCGACGGAGAAGGTCGCAACCGCTACCCAGCAAAAGGCCCCGGCGATGAAACGCCTGAGACCGATGCGCCGACCAAGCCACCCAAGGAACAGGCTGACGAAAAGAAGTGCCGTGCAGGAGGCGATGAGGTCGCCCGCCTCAACCGCCGGCTTTCCGGCCTGAACAAGATAAATCGGCGCGTAGGTGAAGAGCGTCACCCACCACATCTCGCGCCCGAAATTGAGTACCCAGGCAAGCGTCAGCCGCCTTTGGGAGAAGAAGCGCCGCACGTTCACCCAGGGCGTGAAGCGACCGGCGGCGATCGCCGGGGATGGTGCCTGCAGGTGGAGACGCCGGAAATAGATGAAGAGCACGATCGCGGCAGCAATCGACACGGCAAAGGGGAGCAGCGGCGACATTTCATAGAAGCGGATGCCCAGGAACGGTCCGCCGACCCAGGCCGTCGCCGAAAAGAAGGTGCGCAAGGGTTCCGACTTGGCGAGGTCGCGCTTGTCGATGAAGGCCGCGATATAGATGTTGAGGAGGCCGAGCAGACCCGCCGCCGCCATTGCCCGCATCATCCAGCCAAGGCCAAAACCCACCACGCTCTGCGAGGCCATCAGCAGCGAGGCGATACCCAGCATGCCGATCGCCAGCAGGTACGTGGCGCGCGGCCGCCAGCGATGAATGATCGCAGGCAGGACCAACGCCATGCAGACACCGGCGACGCCGACCACCGTCACCGCGACACTGACATTGCGCGCCGAGCCGAGAAGCCGCAGCGCCTCGAGCGGAATGACCGGGGCGATGATCGCCCGCGCAATCGAATCCAGGGTGAACAGAGTCGCAAATAGCACCGGTCCCGGCCGCGTTACGGGCGCGTACCAGGGGCGGTCGTCGGCTAGGGCGATACTCATGGGGTGGGGTGGATTTCGGCGCGAGGATCGATGGGTCGCGCCATCATAGCGATTGCCGCACCGCGCGCGATGCATGCCTTTGCATAGCGGCCATCCGCCCACGTCCGGACAGCAGCTGCAGCAAAGGTGAACTTTACCGATCGCTAACCATGACCAGTGGTGCGGTCGATGAGATGCATGAACGATCCCATAACGGTGCCGGCACGGCGGCCGACCGGCCCCAATAAGCGGCCCCGCGCATCGCGCGCCGTAAAGAGGGCGGCGTCCCCATCCTCGGCGGTCACGCTTGCATAGTGGAACTCGTGGCCACGATAGATGGTCCCGGCTGGGCCGAGTGGCGTGCCATCGAGCAAATTCGCTTCGCGGTAGCCAAGATGCAGCTTGCGCTTGGCAAAGCTGGTCTCGACCGGCAGCAGCCCCGCCATCTGATGCCGGACGCCGGCGGCGTCCACCAGCCCGCGCCCCAGCGCCATATAGCCGCCGCATTCGCCATAGATGAAGGCGCCGCGCGCGGCCGCTGCATGGAGGCCCGCCTGAAAGGTCGCATTGGCGGCCAAACGGCCGGCATGGAGTTCGGGATAGCCACCGGGCAGAAAGACCGCGTCGGCATCGGCGCGCGGGCTTTCGTCCGCCAGGGGCGAGAAGGGCGTCACTTCGGCACCCGCCGCGACCCAGGCCTCGCGGTGGAATGGGTAGGAAAAGGCAAAGGCCGCGTCATCGGCCAGGGCGATGCGCTGCCCCAGCGGCGCCACCATTGGCAGGAGCTTTGCGTCAGTTGCCGTGATCGGCCCTGCTGCGGCCATGATCGCGTCGAGATCGAAACTATCGGCGAAATGTTCGCGCGCATTGGCCAGGAACTTGTCGAGGACCGCGATCTCGCGCGCCTGCACCAGCCCCAGATGCCGCGACGGCACATTGAGCACCGGGACATGCGGCAGGAACCCCAGTGCCGGTACGCCGGCCCGTTGCGCCGCATCGCTCAAGATCTCGCGGTGGCCTGCACTTCCCACATTGTTGAAGATGATGCCGGCGATCTTGAGCGCCGGATCGTGGCGCACCAGCCCCTCGATGATGGCCGCCGCCGTCGCCCCCTGGCCCTTGGCGTTGAGCACCAGGACAACGGGCAGATCAAGGAGTCGCGCCAATTGCGCCGCCGATCCGTTGGCATCGATGGGCAGGCCCGGAATGCCGTCGAAGAGCCCCATGACGCCCTCGACGATGATGAGCTCGCCGCGTTTCGCTTGCGCCGCCAGCAGCGCTTGCAGCGATGGCGGTCGCATGGTCCAGAGATCGAGGTTGAAACAGGGAAGACCCGTCGCCGCGGCGTGGAATTCGGGATCGATATAATCCGGCCCCGCCTTGCAGCCAGCGACCTTGATACCCTTGGCGTGCAGCAAAGAGAGAAGGCTGAGTGTCGTGAGCGTCTTGCCGCTGCCCGAGGATGGAGCGGCGATGAGGAGTCCCCGCGCCAAGAGGGAACGCTCAGCCGGTCCGGTCGCGCTGGCGCTGGCCGAGCGGATCGGGAATGAGGCTCTTGCCGTCCATGGCACCGCGCCAATCCATCGCCGCGCGCAGCTTCACGACCTCGCCCACCACCACCATGGCCGGGGGTTCGATTCCGGCTTCGGTCGCATCGGCAGCGGCGCGAGAGAGAGTCGTTTCCAGCACGCGTTGCTCGCTGGTTGTCGCCTTGGCAATGATGGCGACCGGATCGTTGGCGTTGCGTCCACCCTCGATGAGGCGCTGGGCGATGCGACCGATATGCTTCAGCGCCATATAGAGCACGATGACCGGCGCGCCCTTGGCAAGCGCCGCCCAATCGACCGAATCCGGCACCTCGCCGGTCGCGTCATGGCCGGTCACGAAGGCAACCGCCGAATTGCAATCGCGGTGCGTCACCGGAATGCCGGCATAGGCGAGGCCACCGATTCCAGCGGAGATGCCAGGGACGATACGGAAAGGGATCTTGTTTTCGACCAGCGTCAGCGCTTCTTCACCGCCGCGCCCAAAGACGAACGGATCACCGCCCTTGAGGCGCAGCACGCGTTTGCCCTCGCGCGCCAGTTGAACAAGGCGCAACGAAATGTCGGGCTGCTTGGCCGAAGGCTTGCCGCCGCGCTTGCCTGCATATTCGAGGATGGCACCCGGGCGCGCGAGATCGAGGATCGACTGGTCGACCAGCGCGTCATAGACAATGACGTCGGCCGAACTGAGACCCTTCACCGCCAACAGGGTGAGGAGGCCGGGATCGCCGGGACCGGCGCCAGTCAACCACACCCAGCCGGGTTCGAGTTCCGGCAATGTCGCAAACAGCTTATTCATAGGCGTTAAATTAGCGCAGGATGGCCCCGACACTAGCCAGCAAAAGACATCGGCCCATAAAATAGCGTCATGACTGATAAAAAAACGACAGAAGGCGCCCCGCGCCGGCCGGAAGGCGCCTTGCGGCGAGGTTGGACCACGGGTTGCTGCGCCACGGCGGCCAGCAAGGCCGCTTTTTCAGCCCTTTTGAGCGGAAAATTCGCCGATTCGGTCACAATTACCCTGCCCAAGGGCGAAAAACCGACCTTTCCGCTGCTGGAACCGGTGCTTCAGGCTGATTTTGCCGAGGTTGGCATCGTAAAAGATGCTGGTGACGACCCGGATGTGACCCATGGTGCCCATATAAGGGCCCGAATCCGCCACTTGCCGGCCGGCAGCGGCACGGTGTTCAAGGCGGGTGCAGGTGTCGGCCTGGTCACCAAGCCCGGCCTGCCCATCCCGCCCGGCGAGCCCGCCATCAACCCTGCTCCCCGCACCATGATCGCGGGCGTGCTGGCGGAAGTCGCCGCCGAGCATGGGACCCATCCGGATGCCGAAGTGACGGTCAGCGTCATCGGCGGTGCCGAGATCGCCAAGCAGACCTGGAACCCCCGCCTCGGCATCGTTGGCGGCATTTCGATCCTCGGCACGACGGGGATCGTACACCCCTTTTCCTGCGCGGCCTGGATCGCCTCGATCCATCGCGGCATCGACGTCATTCGGGCCGCCGGACAAACCCACGCCGCCGCCTGCACCGGCTCCACCACGGAAGCAGCCGTCGAACAGCGGCACGACCTGCCCGATTTCGCCTTCATCGACATGGGCGATTTCGCGGGCGGCGTCCTCAAATATCTGCGCCACCACCCGGTCGAGCGGCTGACCCTTGCCGGCGGCTTTGCCAAAATGGCCAAGCTCGCCGAAGGTCATCTCGATCTTCATTCCGGGAGAAGCCAGATCGATCTCAGTCGCTTGGCGGAACGCGCCACGGCACTGGGCGGCGATGCGCAATTGGCGGCAAGCATTCGCGCCGGCAATACGGCGATGGAAGCGTTGGAGCTTTGCAACAAGGCCGGCATCCCGATCGGCACCGACATCGCCCGCGCAGCGCAGGATGTGGCCCTGACCGAATCCGACCATCGCCTTGAAATCGAATTGCTGGTCTATGACCGCAAGGGCAATCTGGTCGGCGAGGCACCGTTCAGGCGCTAAATCCGGTTTAGGCGCCGGACATCCGACAGGAACGCCACCACCGGCGACAGCGCATAACCTGCGACCGCAATCCACATCACGGCATGAACGCCGATCTGTTCCGCAATGAGGCCGCCAATCAGTGCCGCAAACGGAATGGGGGCATCATTGACCAGCCGGGTCGTCGCCCCGGCGCGCGCCAACAATTCGGCCGGCACGCGTCGTTGGCGCAGGCTGCGCTCGACCACCATGAAATAGCCTGTGCTGCCGTCGGCGAGAATCTGCTGGGCGATCAGCAGCAGAATGGCTGCATAGGGACCCAGGCCCAATGCGTGCCCAGCAAGCGGCACGCAGGCAAGGCCCAGTGACTTGACCGCAAACGCAAGGATGAGACCGGGACCGGCGGTAAAGAGCGTCACCAGCTTCGGGACGGCAGCGGAACCGAGCAGCGATGCCGCCCCACCGACAGCAACAACCAGGCCCAGTTGCAAGGGTGTGAGGCCAAGGTCTGTCACGGCATAGAGCACATAAAACGGCCCCAACATGCCGCCGAAGAAGGTGCGGATGAAGCGCGCATAGAGCAGCGGCCGCAGTACGGAATCGTGCCACAGGACGCTGAGACCCGCCTTGATCTCATGCGTGATATTGGGCACCTCGGCGCGGGGCGTTGATCTCGGTTCATCGGCGCGGATACGGCCCAGGAAAAGCGCCGAGACCAGATAGCTCACCGCGTCGATGAGGATCGTGAATGGCCCGCCGATTGTCTGGACGAGGATACCACCCACGGGCGGCCCCACGATTTCCGTCGCAGCATCGGCTGCTTCCTTCAGCGAATTGGCCTGGACGATCTCCTCTTTGCCGACGAGACCCGGCAGATAGGCCTGGTCGGCAATGTCGAAGGCGAGCGTCGCTGCCGAGACGAAGAAAGCGACGATGACCAGCTGTCCGATGGAAAGAGCCCCGAACAAAGCCGCGATCGGCACCGAGATCAGCACCAGGAAGCGAATGAGATCGGCGACAATCATGGCGGGCCGGCGCCGCACCCGGTCAAGGAACGCACCAGCATGGAGCGCCATCAGCAAGGTCGGCAGGCTTGCCGCAACCGTGAGCCCGCTCATCGCCATTGGCCCGGCACCCAGCACCAGCACTGCCGTCAGCGGCAACGCCTCGCGCGCCACCTTGGCCCCCATCTGCGAAACGCCGAGCGCTGCGATGAGGCGCCGGAAGTCGGCGTGCCGCCAAAGGCCCGCCATATTCAGTCCGGTCGATAAAGGTGCTGATGCGCGGCGCTATAAAGCTGGCTGTCCTTGAACTGCGCCGCCCCAAAAACACGGCCAACGAAGATCAGCGCCGTGCGTGCAATGTCGGTCCCTTGCAGCTGCGCCTCGATGTCGCCGAGGCTGCCGCGCACCACCGCCTCATCCGGCCAGGAGGCGCGATAGACGACGATAACCGGGCAATCGGCACCGTAATGAGGCGTCAGTTCCGCGACCACCTTGGCGATGCTCTTCACGGAAAGATGGAGCGCCATCGTGGCGCCCGCCTTGCCGAGGGTGCTGAGATCCTCGCCCGGCGGCATAGGCGACGAGGCGCCCTGGACACGCGTCAGGATGATCGACTGACTGACCCCTGGCAGCGTCAATTCGCTCTTGAGAAGGGCGGCGGCGGCGGCAAAAGCCGGAACGCCGGGCACAACCGCGTAAGGAATGCCCAACTCATCCAGCCGCCGCATCTGTTCGCCCGTGGCGCCATAGATCGACGGATCGCCAGAATGGACACGCGCCACATCTTCCCCGCGCGCGATCGCGGCCGCCATCTCGGCGACGATCTCGTCGAGATGCAGCGGCGCTGTATCGATGACCCTTGCATCGGGCCTGACACACTCAACCAGCGCGCGCGGCACCAGCGAACCGGCATAGAGCACGACCGGTGCCGCCTCGATAAGGCGCCGCCCCTTGACCGTGATGAGGTCGGGGTCGCCCGGACCCGCGCCGATGAAATGAACCATAGCCATGCCGCTTTATGGACCGGATCACCCGAGCCGGGCAATGGCGCAGGTGACCCCTTTTCCAGCGGTCTTGGGCAGGATTAGGACACTGCCGGGTCCGGCCGCCGCGAGCGCCGCCGCCTCGGCGACGCCATGACAACCGAGGCGGCGAAACAATTCCTCGGACGGGTTGGCAAGGCGCGGCGTTTCCGCCTCCAATTCGGCGGCGGTGAAATAGCGCGCGGCGCTGCCCAGTTGCCCCGCCAGGGCCGCCACCAGACTGGCATCCTGTCTGCGATCGATGCTCGCCACCGCCACGATTTCGGCCTCCGACAGATTGAGCCCGCCCAAGGCCTGCCGCACCAGGGCGGCAAGGTCGGCGAATTGCGCCGCCTTTTCGTGACCGATGCCCAATGTATAGCGGCTCATGCCGGTCAATCGCCCGGATGGCGCGGCAGGTCGTCGCGCGTCTCGAACCAGGCGACCTTTTCTTCCGTGTGCCAGTGTGCTTCGGGGATCAGAACATCGGGACGGTCAAAGACACCGATGTGAAGATGGATTTCGTCCGGATATTTCTCGGCCTCATAACTCAGCGGCGTCCCGCAATGGGGGCAAAAGCGGCGCGTGACACCGGGCGTGGAACGGAAGATCGCCGGCGCCTCGGCCGTCCAGGCGAAATGGCCCGCGACGGGAAAGGCCGCGAAGCTCGCGACCGCCCCGCCGGTCTGGCGGCGGCAGGAAAAACAATGGCAATGGAAGACCGAGCGCGGCTTGCCGCTTGCTCGGAACCGCACCTTGCCGCAAAGGCATCCGCCTTCATGTTGTTCCATCATGGCTCTCCTGCCGCAATTGGGTTGCTCGGCGGCGCTCCCGCACTTGACGGGTCGGTGCCGATGCGCAGGATCGGTCCATCATGACCGAACTCCTTCAACCCGCTGCCCTCACACTCGCTATCCTTGCCGATGCCGCCCTGGGTGAGCCGGTCTGGCTCTATCGCCGCGTGGCGCATCCGATCATTCTCATCGGCCAAGTCATCGCATGGGCCGACCGCCGGTTCAACCGCGAGAGCGCAACGCCGGCGGCCCGCCGGCGGGCCGGCCTCTTCGTCTGCCTCGCCGGGGTTGCCATCGCTTTCCTTCTCGGTTGGGGTCTGCAGGCGCTGCTCCTCAGCTTCCCCGGCGGTCCGCTGTGGCTGGGCCTCCTCATGTCGACCCTCATCGCCCAGCAGAGCCTCTATACCCATGTCGCCGATGTCGCCAAGGCAATGGAACTATCCGGTGTCGAAGGTGGGCGCATTGCGGTCGCGCGCATCGTCGGGCGCGATCCGGAGGTCCTCGACGAAGCCGGCATTTCCCGCGCCGCCATCGAAAGTCTCGCCGAAAATTTCTCCGACGGGATTGTCGCTCCTATCTTCTGGGGTCTCGTCTTAGGCCTTCCCGGCATGCTCGCCTACAAGGCCATCAACACGATGGACAGCATGATCGGCCACAAGACGCCGCGCCATCTCGATTTCGGCCGCGCTGCTGCCAAGCTTGACGATGCGGTCAACCTGCCCGCCTCGCGCCTTGCCGCCTTGCTGCTTATCCTCGCCGCCCTGGTCTTGAAAGGTGCGCGGGCTGCTGCCGCCTTCCGGGCGGTGAAGCTCGACGCCACCCGCCACAAATCGCCCAATGCGGGCTGGCCTGAAGCCGCGATGGCGGGCGCCCTCGGCTTCGCCATCGCCGGTCCCCGCCGTTATCACGGTGTGCTCGTATCCGATCCCTGGATGAACGATGGCGGCAGATGGCAATTGAAGGCCCCCGACATCCGTGCCGCTCTGGCGCTCTATTGGCGCGCCTGCGCGCTGCTGGCTCTTGCCGTCCTCGCCTGCGCGGTCTCTTAAGCGCGGGTCCGGGCGATCTCCAGCATGCGGTCCAGATCGGCATGCTGTTCGAGATGCGCCGCCAAATCATCCAGCGCCTGCTCGACACCGGCTTCATAAGCCACGCCACTCTCGGCCCGCCGGCGCAAATTGTTGAGAAAGGCGTGACGGAATTCATCGGCCGCGAACAGCCCGTGCACATAACAGCCCATGATGCGGCCGTCGGATGAAATCGCTCCGTCCGGTCGGTTGCCGATGGAAAGAAACGGCCGCGCGCAATCCGGACCTTCGGTGACGCCGACATGCATTTCATAACCGCGCACGTCATGATCCAGCGCCCGCGCCGTCACCTCGATCAGCGCCTTTTCGCCGGTCAGGGTTGTTACCACGTCGAGCAGGCCCAGCCCGTCGATACCGCCCTTGGGGCCTTCGATGCCGGTCGGATCTTCGACACGGCGGCCCATCATCTGATAGCCGCCGCACAGGCCGAAGACAGCGCCGCCGCGCCGGTGATGGGCGCGGATGTCGATGTCCCATCCGGCTTCATAGAGCGCCTTGAGATCGGCAATGGTGGCTTTCGATCCGGGCAGCAGGATGAGATCGGCATCGCCCGGCAGAGCGGTTCCCGGCCGCACCAGTTCGACGCTGACATCCGGTTCGGCCCGCAACGGGTCGAGATCGTCGAAATTGGAAATGCGCGGCAATTGCGGCACGACGATCTTGATCGGCGCGTTCTTTCCTTTGTAGCTCGACAGCGCCACCGCATCCTCGGGCGGCAGCCGATCGGCGCCCGCGAACCAGGGGATGAGGCCGAGGGCGGCAAGCCCCGTCTTCTCGGCGACGAGCTTCATGCCATCGGCAAAGAGCGCCGGATCGCCACGAAACTTGTTGATGAGGAAGCCCTTGATGCGCGCCGCTTCACCCGGCGCCAGCAGTTGGACCGTGCCGTAGATGCTGGCGATGACGCCGCCCCGGTCGATATCGCCCACCAGCACGACTGGCAAATCGGCCGCTTCGGCAAAGCCCATGTTGGCGATGTCGCCGGCGCGCAAATTGATCTCAGCAGGCGATCCCGCCCCTTCGACCAGCATCAGATCGGCCTGGGCCTCAAGATGGCGATAGCTCTCGAGAACAGCATCGAGAAGTTGCGGCTTCAGCCGGTGATAGTCGGCGGCCTTGGCATTGCCGAAAATCTTTCCCTGCACGATCACCTGCGAACCCACATCGCTCTGCGGTTTCAGCAGTACCGGATTCATATGGACCGACAGCGGCACACGCGCGGCGCGCGCCTGCAGCGCCTGCGCCCGCCCGATCTCGCCGCCATCTGCGGTGACCGCCGCATTATTCGACATGTTCTGCGGCTTGAACGGCCGGACCTTGAGCCCCCGCTTTGTAAAGGCCCGGGCGAGGCCAGCAACGATCAACGACTTGCCGACATCGGATCCCGTGCCCTGGAACATGATGGCGGGAGTTTTCATGGCGCGAACTTGGATGGAATTGCGCGCATACACCCCCACCCAACCCTCCCCCTGAAGGGAGAGGGCTTCGTGTGGAATTCGCACCAACACCTCGCTCCAATCCCCTCTCCCTTCAGGGGGAGGGTCAGGGTGGGGGTGTGCAAGTGACGGCTGCAGGCCAATCTCAGAACTCCACGCCCGCCTGCGCCTTGATGCCGTCGCGGAAGGGGTGCTTTACCATTTCCATTTCCGTTACCAGATCGGCAATGGCGATGAGTTCGTCTTTCGCATTGCGACCGGTCAGGCAGACATGGAGGTTATCCCGCTTCGCTTTCAGGAAATCGGTCACTTCCTCGACCGGCAGGTAATCGTAGCGGAGCGCGATATTGATCTCGTCTAGGAGCACGAACTGGAACGACGGATCGTTCATCATGCGCTTGCCTTCATCCCAGGCGGCGCGGGCGAAGGCGATGTCGCGGGCACGGTCCTGAGTTTCCCAGGTGAAACCTTCGCCCAGCGCCCTGATCTCGATCTGGTCGGGGAATTTCTCCAGCACGGTGCGCTCGCCGGTATCCCACTTGCCCTTGATGAATTGGACGACGCCCACCTTCATGCCGTGGCCGATGCAACGCAGCACCATGCCGAAGGCCGCGGTCGATTTGCCTTTGCCCTTGCCGGTATGGACGATGATGAGGCCTTTCTCGCGGTTCTTGTCCGCCATCATACGGTCGCGCGCTTCCTTGCGGCGCGCCGCCTTCTCATTGGCCTTCTGGTTCAGGTCTTCGGGTTGGTTCGTCTCGCTCATGCTGCCTTGCTCCCATTGGCCCAGGCATTGAGGCGCATGCCGGCCGAGTTTGATTTGGCCTGCCAGAGCCCGCGCGACTGCGCCTCCAGCAGACGGTCGGCGATCTCCTTCAAGGCCGCCGGATTGTGTTTTTCCAGAAACGCCCGCACCGCATCATCGTCGAGATAAGCGGAATAGACGGCGTCGAAATGATGATCCGCTACGCAATCGGCCGTGGCCGCGAAGGCAAAGAGGTAGTCGACGGTTGCCGCCATCTCGAACCCGCCTTTGTAACCGTGGCGCATGATGCCGTTGATCCATTTCGGATTGACGACGCGCGCGCGCACGATGCGGGCAATCTCCTCATCCAGCGCACGCACCCTCGGCGCTTCGGGACGCGAATGGTCGTTGTGCCACACCACTGCGCGCTTGCCGCTGAGATGCTGGACGGCGGCAGCCAGGCCGCCCTCGAACTGCCAGTAATTGTCGCTGTCGAGCAAATCATGCTCGGCATTGTCCTGGTTATGGAGCACCGCTTCGACGCCGCTCAAGCGTTGGGCAAAGAGCTGCGGCACAGCCTCGCCACTCGCCCCCTGTCCATAGGCGTAGCCGCCCCAGGCGAGATAGGCGCGCGCCAGATCGCCCGTCTCCGACCAGCCCTTCTCGTCGATCAGAGTCTGGAGCCCCGCGCCATAGGCGCCCGGCTTCGAGCCGAAGACGCGGTAGCCGGCGCGGCGCGCCGCTTCCGTCTCGGCAACACCTTGCGCGACAAGGCCCGCGCGTTCGCTGCGGAAGCGCGCTGCCAGCGGATTGAGATGATCCGGCTCGTCGAGACCCGCCACATCGCGCGCGGCGGAGTCGAAGAGGTCGATCTGTGCCGGGAAGGCATCGCGGAAGAAGCCGGAGACGCGCAAAGTCACATCGACCCGCGGCCGACCCAGCACGGAAAGCGGCATGATCTCGAAGCCCGCGACACGGCCCGACCCGCCCGGGTCCCAGCTCGGCTTCACACCCATCAAAGCCAGGGCCTGGGCGATATCGTCGCCGCCCGTGCGCATGTTGGCGGTGCCCCAGGCGGACAGCACGATCGCTTTCGGCCAGGCGCCGTGTTCCTGCCGGTGCCGTTCAAGGACGAGGAGCGCCGATTGCCACCCCAAGCCCCAGGCGGTCGGCGTCGGCACCGAGCGCGTATCGACCGAGAAGAAATTGCGCCCCGTGGGCAGCACATCGAGCCGCCCGCGCGTGGGCGCCCCCGAGGGTCCCGGCTTCACGAAGCGGCCATCTAGACCGGCAAGGAGCCCGGCAATCTCGGCGGCACCACAGCCTTCAACGCGGGGCCGCAGATCCTCCTCGATGAAGGCCAGCACCTCGCGCGTGCGCGCCCAAGCGGTCTCGCAGCCGCGCTGTTTTGCCACCAGGGCAAGCGCCAGCATTTCCAGCCGTTCCACCGTGTCGCCGGTGAGGCGCCACGGATCGCCGCTGATCTCGGCGAGCGGCGCGGGGCGAGGGCCGGTCCAGGCATCGCCGAGTCTTGCGTTCAACGGATCGAAATCGAGACCGAGATCCGTGCTCAACGCGCGGATGAGCGAAGCGCCGCGCCCCTCGCTCTGCCCGCGCGGGAGGCGCGTCAAGGCCACCAGCAATTCGTCGAGCATCGCCCCTTCCGGCGCCTTTCCGAAGATATGGAGGCCGTCGCGGATCTGCGCTTCCTTTAGCTCGCACAGATGATTGTCGAGCTTGGCGAGCGCCGTATCCGTATCGTCCGTCGCCAGCACACCGCAATCGGCAGCAAGGCCCGACGACATGGCAAGGTCAAGGATCTGCCGCTTAAGGTCGATGCAGCGTCTGGGGTCGACCTGACTCGCCTCGAAATATTCATCGACCAGCCGCTCAAGATCGCGCGTCGGGCCATAGCTTTCGGCCCGCGTCAGCGGCGGCGTCATATGATCGATGATGACGGCCTGGGCGCGGCGCTTCGCCTGCGCCCCTTCGCCGGGATCGTTGACGATGAAGGGATAAAGGTGCGGCGTCGGCCCGAAAATCGCTTCCGGATAGCAGCCGCTTGAGAGCGCCAACGCCTTTCCCGGCAGCCATTCCAGATTGCCGTGCTTGCCCATATGCACGATGGCGAGCGCCCCGAAGTTCTGCCGCAAATAGGCATAGAAGGCGAAATAGTAATGCGGCGGCACGAGGTCCGGATCGTGATAGGTCGCGGTCGGATCGACTTCATAGCCGCGCGTCGGCTGGATGCCGATGACGATCTTGCCCAGCGAGATAAGTGCCAGATCGAAGCCGCCATTCGTGAAATGCGGATCGGTTTCAGGCTGCCCCCAGCGCACGGTGACGGCTTCCCGCATCGCCACCGACAGGCCGGCGAAGAACGCGGCATAGTCGCCAGCGTCCAGGCGAAACGGGTTTGCCGGCCGACGGATGAGTTCCTGCATCAGTGCATCGCCATCCGTCGGGATGCGCGTAATGGCATAACCCGCCTCCCGCATCGCCCGCAGCACCTCAATCGTGCCGGCCGGCGTGTCGAGCCCGACGCCGTTGCCGATGCGTCCTTCGCGGTTGGGGTAATTGGCGAGCACGATGGCAATGGGGCGCTCGCCCCGCGCCGTCCGCCGCAGCTTCACCCAATTGGCGGCGAGGTTGGCGACAAAATCGACGCGGTCCGCGAGCGGCAGCGGCGCCACAATGGTGCATTGCGTCGCTTCATCAAAGCGCGCCGCCGACTTCCAAGAAATGGCGCGGGTCAGAATACGGCCGTCGAGTTCGGGAAGCGCCACCTGCATGGCGAGATCGCGTGGCGATAGCCCCCGCTGCCCCGCCTGCCATTGTTCCTGGGCTTCCGAGGAGAGCGCAACCTGCAGCACCGGATGATCGCCGCCGTCGAACGGTGTCGCGAAGGTCTGCGCGCCCGGCTGCGAGATGGCGAAGCCGGTGCAGTTCAAAGTCACGTCCGGCGCCGTTTCGGCATAAAGCGTACGGATGAGATCCGCCGCCACCGCTTCCTTCAGCGAATTGACGAAGATGGGCAGCGGGTTGATCCCCCGCGCCGCCACGGCGCGGATGAGCGCATCGATCGGCGCCAGCGTTCCCGCTTGCAGAAGCGCGCGGTAGAAGACGATACCGGCGACCGGTGCCCCCAATTGCCAATGCGGCACCAGATCGGCCAGTCCCAGCACCTCCGCCCCGGGCCAATAGAGACCGGCACGCAAAAGCGGGCGCGGCTCGGCCCACTCGGTCTGATAGCCGATGAGGCTCGCCGCATAACGCAGGAAATTCTCCGCGTTCACGCTCCCGCCATGCACCTGATACTGCCACAGGCGATGCGCCTCGCCGTCAAGGACCGTCGAGCGGCGTGCCAGTTCCGGGTCCGGCTGATCGTCGCCGGAGAGCGACGCGAACTTCGCTCCACGTGTCTGCGCGCTGAGCGCCAGCTGCTCGACCCCATAGGGCCAATAGCGCTCACCGCCGATGAGGCGCAGCACCACAAGCTTGGCGTGGCTCACCACCTGCTCGATATAGAGATCGACCGACATGTGATGCTGCAATTGCAGCAGGTTGACGAGGCGCAATGTCGGCTTCGGTTCGGCCAGCGCTGCATGCGCCGCCGCCAAGGCCGCGAGTTCCGTGTCCGCCGCACTCAGCACCACGATCTCGGCCGGCGTCTGGCCGAGATCGACGGCCTCGCCGCCGTCGCTGATTGTTCCTGGTTTGGCGGCGAGGAGATGCATGGGTCTTTACGCGAGCGCCGCCGCGATGGCTGCGCGGTCGAGACCTTTGAGGCCGATGACGACGATGCGGCCCTTGCGGCCCTCATGCGCTTCAAGAGGCCGGTCGTAATAATGCTGCAGGCGGTTGCCCACACCCTGCAGCACCAGGCGCATATCCTTGTCCTTTACGGCGAGGAATCCTTTGACGCGCAGGATGTCGTGGGCCTCGATCGCCGGAATGAGCTTGGCAATGAGATCCTGCGGGTTGCCCAGTTCGCCAATTTCGACTTGGAAGCTTTCGAAATCGTCATGGTCATGATCCTCGCCTTCCAATTCATGGTGCGAGGGGCGCGCATGGAGATCGTCTTCCGCCGCCGCATCCAGCCCTAAGAGCACGCGCGGATCGACCTCGCCGAAGCGCGCCGTGATCATCTTCGCCGGACGCTGCAATTCCTTGATGATATGCGCCTGCGCCGCTTCGTGCTGGCCGCCCGTCATCTGGTCGGCTTTGTTGACGATGATGAGGTCGGCGCAATTGATCTGGTCTTCGAAGAGTTCTGCCAAGGGGCTTTCGTGATCGAGCCCGTCATCCGATTTCCGTTGCGCATCCACCGCCTCCGGATCGTCGGCAAAGCGCCCGGCGGCAACGGCCGGCCCGTCGACCACGGCAACGACACCATCCACTGTGACGCGCGTGCGGATCTCCGGCCAGTTGAAGGCCTTGACCAGGGGCTTCGGCAAAGCGAGGCCCGAAGTTTCGATGACGATATGGTCGGGCGGGCTCGCGCGGTCGAGCAGCGCCTTCATCGTGGGCAGGAAATCGTCGGCAACCGTGCAGCAGATGCAGCCATTGGCGAGTTCGACGATATTCTCGTCAGGGCAGCCCTCGATCTTGCAGCCCTTCACGATCTCGCCGTCGACGCCAAGCTCGCCGAACTCGTTGATGATGAGTGCCAGGCGCTTGCCACCGGCATTCTTCAAAAGATGCTGGATGAGGCTGGTTTTCCCCGCACCGAGAAAGCCCGTGACGATGGTTGCGGGAATCTTGCCGGTATTGGCAGTGATGACGGTCATGGCGTGATCCTTATCGGCTTTACTTCAGTATCAGCGGCAGGCCCGCCGCGACGAACAGCACATGGTCGGCCCTGGCCGCGATACGCTGGTTGAGGCGCCCCGCATGATCGCGGAAATCGCGCGCCAGTTTGTTGTCCGGCACGATGCCGAGCCCGACTTCGTTGGCGACGAAAATCAGCGGGCCGCCGCATTGGCCGAGCGCTGCTTCGAGCGCGTCGATCTCCGCCGGCACGTCTTTTTCCGCCAACAATACATTGGTGAGCCACAGCGTCAGGCAATCGACCAGGACCGCCGCCCCTTTCTCTGTTTCCGCCACGATGGCCCGGGCGAGATCCATCGGCTCCTCGACCAGGCGCCAGTCGGGATCGCGCCGCGCCTGGTGCAGCTTCACCCGTTCGGCCATTTCGGCGTCGCGGATCTCGGCCGTGGCGATATAGGTGCGGCTGCCCGTATGCCGGTCGAGCACTTCCTCGGCATAGCGGCTTTTACCCGAGCGCGCGCCGCCCAGAACCAGGGTGATCGCTGGAAGCGGGGTAATGAGGCCGGTTAGGCCGGTGCCTGTTGACGTGCCGGATCGAGCCATGACAGCGCGAAACCTCCCACCGAGGTCGTTGCGAAAAACGGTCAACCGCCGAGGTTTCCTGGCTCAACCCGAGACGCCCTCGCCTTCCCAGCCCATTGGCCAGTGGCATGTCGAAAAGCGCCGCCCTGGGCTTCCCCAAGGCATAAGGTCCTACAGTTGCGGGGGCAGCGCCGGATTCTCGCCGTTCAGCTTTGCTGGCCAGCGACCACCGGCTTCCCTCAAACACGGTCGGGCGCAACCTAGCCAAAGCCGGCGGCGTTGGCCAGCCGGAAAGGAGACAGTCTGTCGCAACTAATTTATCAAGTATGATACATTATAGTGTGTATTTGTGACTGCCCGTTTACTTCTCGTTATTTACGGTCTGGCAACATTCCAAACTGTAACTTCCTTCGGTTTGGAACGGCTGTTCTATTACGGCCGCGGATGAATAGGTTTGAGTGCGTTTTCCACCAATCGGGATGTTCCGATGCCCTTTGAGCGAATTGGCCAAGCTGCGGTCAGAGCGGACGAAGTGTCGCTGCTCGACGTCGTCGCGACGCCGATCGTCATCACGCATCTGGGCACGACTGAGATACTCTATTCCAATCGTGCGGCCCACCTCCTGTTCGATCGACCCGACGAGATCGACCCGGCCAAGCGGGCCGAAGATCTCTATGTCGATCCCGACCAGCGCACCAAGCTCATCCAGCGCCTGAAGCAGTTTGGCGAAGTCACCAATTACGAGATCGAGTTCAAGGCCCTTTCGGGTCGGCGCTTCTGGGGGCTGCTGTCCGGCCGTGCCACGACCTTCGATGGCCACCCCGCCTTCATCGCTTCGATCGTCGACATTTCGGCGCAGAAGGAGCGCGAGGTTCAGCTCGCCCAGGCAACAGAACAGCTGCGCATCCACGCCGCCGCCGCCGTCAAGCTCAACCGCGAACTCAAAGGCCAGCGCCAAGTGGCCATTACCGCCAGCCGTGCCAAGAGCGACTTCCTGGCGCGCATGAGCCACGAATTGCGCTCACCCCTGAATGCCATCCTCGGTTTCTCGGAAGTGATCGCCGATCGCATCTTCGGCCCCGATGCCACGGACCGCTACGAATCCTATGCCCGCAATATCCATGAGGCGGGCGGCCATCTTCTCGAGCTCATCAACGACATTCTCGATCTTTCCAAGGTCGAGGCCGGCGAGTTGCAGCTGACGCTGGAGCCGATCGAGCTAAAGGAATTGATGAAGAGCTCGGTCCAGCTTATGACGCCGATCGCGGAGAAGCGCGGTGTGCAGTTGGTGGTCGACCTTGGCCGATCCCCCTTGTCGCTGGTCGCTGACCGCCGGCGCCTGCGCCAGATGGTCGTGAACCTCGTCAGCAACGCGATCAAATTCACCCTGACCGGCGGCACCGTGATGATCACGGCGCATCAGGAAGGGGGCAATATCGTCATTGATGTCGCCGATTCAGGTATCGGCATGACTGCCGAACAGATCAAAGTGGCGCTGCAGCCCTTCGGCCAGGTTCCGACCGAAAGCCCCTACGCCCAGGTCGGCACCGGCCTCGGCCTCCCCATCGTCGAAAGCCTGGTGAAGCTCCACGGCGGCAAGCTCGACATTCACTCGACGCCCAATGTCGGCACCACGGTGACGCTGACCATCCCCAAAGTGCGGTAAAGGGCAGCGGCTTCCGGCCGTATGCCGAACGCATTACAGTCGCCCCACGCAATTGGGGGACCCGCAACCATGACTCGCTCCATCCTTATCACCGGCGCCGCCTCCGGCATCGGTGCCGCCACGGCACGGGCACTTGCCGGCGCCGATGCGCAGATCCTGCTGCACACCAAAGGCAATCGCGCAGGCCTTGAGAAGATCGCCGCCGAGTTGGAAGCGAAGGGCACGCGCACCGTGCTGGCGCTGGGTGATCTCGCCGAACGCGAGACCGGCGCACGGCTGGTCGAAAAAGCCATCGACAGTTTCGGTACCCTCGATATCGTCATCAGCAATGCCGGGTTCCCTTTGCGGCCGCTCATCGGCACGCTCACCCGCGACGAGCTCGACCATGCCTACGCGGTTATCGCCGGCGGGTTATTCTCTCTGGCGACGGCGGCCCTCCCCCATCTCAAATCCGCGGGCTCAAGCGGTCGCCTCGTCGCGGTCTCGACCCATAACGCGCACCTTTTCCTGCCCGGCTATCTCAACTTCCCGGCCAGTGCCGCAGCCAAGGCGGCCCTCGAGACGCTGGTCAAATCTCTCGCCCTGCAATTGGCGCCGGACGGTGTCACGGTGAATGCGATCGCCCCCGGCCTCATCGCCAAGGACAAATCGGCCGGCGAGCAGACCCTCTCGCCTGAGGAATGGCAGAAGCTCAAGGCCCGCATCCCCATGGGCGATCTGGGCACCCCCGCCGATGTCGCCGCCACCATCGCGTTCCTCTGCTCCCCCGCCGCCCGCTACATCACCGGGCAGATCCTCCATGTCGATGGCGGCCTCGTGATCCGCTGAACTTGGCTCAAAGCGGTCACTTGACTTTACCTTGGTACATTGGTACATCATCCGTCGAACCCAATCGAGGAAAAGATGGAAACGATCGAGCGCGTGCAGACCGGCGTGCGGCTGGAAAAGCGCCTGCTGAAGGTGCTGAAGGGTTTGGCCGAGCTGAAGGACATCAGCTTGGGCGATCTGCTCGAAGGGATGGCGCTCCATGCCTTCGAAGGGAAATGCCCGTTCGGGCCCGAGACCATCGCCCAGATCGACCAGCTGAAGCAGGTCTACGGCCTCACCCTTTCGGCAGAATCGAGCCATCGCCTGACGGAGCGGGAATGATGACGAAGACGGAGGCTATGATGACAGACAACGCATTCCTGGGCGCCCTTGAATCCTGCGCGCTGAAACCGGCCGATTTCAATCACGCGGCCCATATCCGCGCCGGCTTTCTCTATCTGCAGCGCCACGATTTTGCGGGTGCCTTGCAGGCCATGCGCCGTGCCATCCGCACCTTCGCCGCATCGATTGGCAAGGACGGGCTCTATCACGAGACCATCACGGTCGCGTTCATGACTTTCATCAATGAGCGTTTGGCCGGCGAGCCCACCGGCATCGCCTGGAACGATTTCGCGGGCCGCCATCCCGATCTCTTCAACGGCACGGTGCTGTCGCAGCATTATTCGAAGGGGCGCCTCAATGATCCGCGTGCGCGCGACGTGTTCCTGCTCCCGGACCGAGTGCCGAATGGTTTGGGAGAAGCCGCTTAGAATCTTCGCTTCAGCCCCCACCCTAACCCTCCCCCTGAAGGGAGAGGGGACTGCAGCCGGTTTCGCACCGCTGCTTGAGCCAACGCGGTGGGATTCCCTCTCCCTTTAGGGGGAGGGTTAGGGTGGGGGTGTCGGCATATGCCGAGTGAGGGTGTCAGGTCAGCGACCCTTGGTCCAACACCTACTCCACCACTTCCCAAACCCGCTCCGGCGGGCGGCACAGGATGGCGCGTTTGCCGTTGATCACGATCGGGCGCTCGATCAGCACCGGCTCGGCAACCATTTTGGCGATGAGCTGGTCGGGTGAGAGCTTCGCCACATCGCCCAGCGCCTCATAGGCATCGCCCTTGCGCCGCAAAATGTCTGCTGGGGCGGCATTGCCCATCATCGTCAGGATTTTCTTCAGCATTGCCGCATCGGGGGGTGTCTTCAGATACTCGACCACATTCGGCCGATGACCCTTCTCGACCAGCCAGTCGAGGACCTTGCGCGACGTGCTGCATTTGGGGTTGTGATAGATGGTGATCGACATTTCGGGCTCGCCTTTGTGCTGCGCTTCCAAACAACTGGCCACAAGCTAGCGGGAAGACATTCGCCTTGCCAATGACGACCGACATCCACGATCCGCCCACCCTGGCAGCCGATCCACGCTTCGGCCGGTTGCTGAGGCATGTCGCTGGAAAGCGCGGCGACCGGCGCTGGGCCCGGCGCGCCGATATCGACGCCAGCGAAATTCCCGGCCTTCTGCCACATATCTGGATGATCGAGATCGAACGCCCCGGCGATTGCAATGTACGGCGCCTGCGCGTGCGCCTGGCCGGAACGCGGATCGAGAATGTCTACGGTCGCGCCCTGAGCGGTCTCTATCTCGAGGAGATGGATTGGGGGACCTATTCGCCGCGCATTCTCAATTCCCTCACGCGCATGGCCGATGAGGGGATTGGGCATTTTCTCGACGCGGCTGCGATGGTTCAGCCGCGCCTTTCACGGCGCGTGCGGCGCCTGGGCCTGCCCCTTTCCGATGACGATGAACGGCCGAGCCATCTGCTGCTGCTGGCCTATTACGAGTTCAACGCCAGCGCGCCGGAACATTTCAATGAAATGTGGCTGGACGGAGCGGCCCTCACACCCTAAATCAGGGCCATGAAACTCCTCTATTTTGCCTGGATCCGGTCCAAGGTCGGCCTCTCCGAGGAACGCGTCAGCTTGCCCGACCATGTTGGGAATGTGGGTGACCTCGTCGACTGGCTGGTGGCGCGCGGCCCCAATTACGCGGCGGCTCTTTCCGAACGCAAGGTAGTGAAGGTCGCCGTCAACCAGGAATATGTCGGCTTCGATCATCCAGTGAAGAGCGGCGACGAGATCGCCTTCTTCCCGCCCGTGACCGGTGGTTGAACCCATGCCCCGATCCATTGTAACGGTGAAGGTTCAGCGCGAGGATTTCGACATCGGCGCCGAGTTGGCGGCGATGAGCGACGGCGACCCGCAAGTGGGGGGTGTCGCGAGCTTCACCGGCTTGGTACGCGAGATGGTGCCGGATGCGGCCGCCGCCGATGGCGCACCATCAAGCATGACGCTCGAACATTATCCCGGCATGACCGAAAAGCAGCTCGCTGCCATCTCCGAGGAAGCGATGCGCCGCTGGCCGCTCTCGCGCGCACTCATCATCCATCGCTATGGCAAGCTGCTGCCCGGCGACCGCATCGTGCTGGTGGCGACCGCATCGGCGCATCGTGAAGCGGCACTGCAATCCTGTGCCTTCCTCATCGATTGGCTGAAGACCAAGGCGCCGTTCTGGAAATTGGAAGATGACGGGCGAACCCAGAATTGGGTCGAAGCCAAGGACAGTGACGATCAGGCAGCCCAACGCTGGCAGCGCTAGGCCAGGCCCCCCTTTCGCGGCCTATTTTTTGCCGCTGCTGCGGGCTTCCTCGGTAACGAGTTTCATGAGGATGTTGCGCCAGCTCGGCGTCGGCGGCGTATAGCGAACGTCGCAGCCGCTGGAATCGTTCTTGGTGACGACGCCATAGGTCGGCAGGCTGCGTTCCCATTCCTTCAGCGTGATGACGAACGAAAACTCGACCCGCTGGCCGACAGCCATCCAATCGGGCATGCCGCCGATCAGCACGTCCTGGATGTTGAGGTTGACGATCGGATGCGGTTTGCGATCGATCATCACATGCATGTTCTTCAACGTGAGACGCGGCAGGGCTTGCGACATCGGGGCCTGAATCTTTTGGGCCGTAATCATTTGGGCCTTGAATCCAATCACTTATACAGGGCGCGCACGGAAAATGCGCGCTTTGTTGCCGCCAGACTGAAGCAAGATGGTTAGGAAATGGTTTATCCCGGCTGCGCCCCGTCAGCGCATCCCGCCCCCCTCTGCCCCATCAGAGGATGGGGGCGAAGCGGAAGCCGACGCTGATCCGGTTCCAGGCGTTGATGTTGGCGATGGCGGCACTGAGATGCGCGATCTCTTTCTGACTGAATTCCTGCTGCAATGCCGCGAAAGCCTTATCCATCGCCTCGCCATGCGCCAGGTCGGTCAACGCCTCGGCCCAGCCGAGCGCCGCCCGTTCGCGCGCCGAATAGATGTCGGCATCCGCCCAAGCCGCGACCAGATCCAGCTTCGATCCCTTGACGCCGAGCTTGCGCCCGATGCCGATATGCATCTGCACGCAGAAGGCACAGCCATTCATCTGCGAAACGCGCAGCTTGATGAGCTCCGTCAGTTCTTTCTCCAACCCCGACTCGTCGACCGCCTTCCCCAGGGCGATGAGCGCGTCGCGCGCGGCGGGGGCAAGTTGATAGAATTCGGCCTGGGGCAGGCGCGGCGTCACAGACATGGCTGGTCCTTTCGGCAAAAGCATCTATTATCAGAGTTCGAACAACATATAAGAGCTATGATATCATGAACAAGCGACGCGCAGGCGATGCGGCCATGCCACTGGTGCATGTCCCCAAGGTCGGCGAGGGCAAGCGCGGCGAGGCCGGCTATCTCGGCTATCTGCTGCGCCAGGCCAGCGTCGCGCATCGCCAGCGTTTCGAGCAGGATCTTCTCTCTGTCGGCATCACCAATCCGCAATTCGTCGTGCTCACCATGCTGGCGAATTATCCGGGACTCTCCAATGCGGATCTCGCACGCCTCTCGCTCCTCACCCCGCAGACGGTCAGCGTCATCGTCGCCAATCTGCTGAAGGCCGGATTCGTGGTGCGGAAGAAACATGCCATCCACGGGCGTATCCAGCAGATCGACGTCACCGATCAAGGGCGCGCCATGCTGGCCGATTGCCGCAAGCCCGCCCAGCGCGACGAGGCTTGGCTCAAACAGAATCTCACGGCGGCTGATGAACAAGTCATCCGCCGCTGGTTGGTCCGCCTTGCCAAAGATGTGGCCGAGAACTAGCCCGAAACAGCGCGGGCAATCGATTTTCGGCGCGATCGGTCAGGTGGTGGGGTGGCTGCCGAAGGCTCCTTACCCATCGATAGATCAAGGTTTTAGAACCCTTGCCGGTGCCAGCGGACAGAAATCCGGGGTCAATAAATCGCATTGCCGGGCAGGCCCTGCTTCGGGTAAAAAGCGGGCTGGTTCCGTGGTGATTTGGCCGGCCGGCTTGCAGCCACGTTAAAAAACTCGCTAAAGGGCCGCCCCGGGTTCTCCCAGACAGAAACTCACGGCAGCGGTCCTCCAGGCGATTCTATTGCCGATATTTGGGTGACCGACATGCCGATCAAGATTCCAGACAAGCTTCCAGCCTTCCATGCGCTCCAGGATGAGGGTGTGCGCGTGATGACCGAGACGGCGGCGATCCGTCAGGACATCCGGCCGCTGCAGATCGGCCTGCTCAACCTGATGCCCAACAAGATCAAGACGGAGCTGCAATTCGCGCGCCTGCTGGGGGCGACCCCGCTGCAGATCGAGCTGTCTCTTATCCGCATCGGCAACCATGTCGCCAAGAACACGGCGGCCGACCACCTCACCACCTTCTACCAGACGTGGGAGGATGCGCGGCACCGCAAGTTCGACGGGTTCATCATCACGGGGACACCGGTCGAGACGATCCCCTATGAGGACGTGACCTATTGGTCGGAGATGCAGCAGATCTTCGACTGGACCACGACCAATGCGCATGCCTCGATGAATGTCTGTTGGGGGGCAATGGCGGCGCTCTACCATTTCCACGGCGTGCCGAAGCACCAGCTGGATGAGAAGGCCTTCGGCGTCTATCACCAGAAGATCATGAAGCCGTCTTCGCCCTATCTCATCGGCTTTTCCGACGATTTCATGATTCCGATTTCGCGCTGGGCGGAAATCCGGATGGAAGATGTGAAGAGCCGGCCCGAAGTCGAGGTGCTGGCCTATTCCGACGAGAAGGGCCTGTGCATCGGTCAGAGCAAGGGCACGCGGCGCCTGTTCGTGCTGGATCACATGGAATATGACGCAACGTCACTGGGCGACGAATATGCGCGCGATGTCGCCGCCAACGTGCCGATCAAGATGCCGCACAATTATTTCCCGCACGACGATGCGTCGCAAGCGCCGCTCAACCGCTGGCGCCCGCACGCGCATCTCTTCATCTCGAACTGGATCAACGAGATCTATCAGACGACGCCGTTCGACATAAATGGGATCGGGCGATAGGTGCGACGTCCCTTTAGGGGACTTCCCGTTACTGACCAGGCGAGCGCTTGATGGTTTTGATGGGGCCGCGAGCCTGGCCGGACATTTCGGCGATCTTGCGGTCCTGTTCCTCAATGAAGGTCTTGGCTGGTGTATCGCCATCGAGGCCACCGAGGTCGGCGGCGGGTACCTTGCGGTTCGAGGTCTGGCGGCCGTCCTGATAGACGACGTCGAACAGGACGAAGCCGGCATCGACGGCTGGTTTCTTGCGGGCCATGGACATGTTCCTTTTTTCGGTTCGTTGGCCCTCGTGACAAGAGCGGGTGTTGGTGGTGCCGGCACAAAGTCGGACCCGGATCACGAAATGAACGGCCCGGCCGGCAAAGGGAGATTCCGGTAAAAGCAATGGGGCACCCGTTGCGGGGTGCCCCATTCCAAATCATCGCCGCCAGTGGCAGCGACGAGATGTCAGCTTAGACGGCCTTGAGATTCTCGGCCGAGCTCTTGCCGCGCTTCGGGTCGTTGAAGATTTCATAGGAAACCTTCTGACCGTCGTTCAGGGTGCCCATGCCGGCGCGCTCGACGGCCGAGATGTGCACGAAGACGTCCGGACCACCGGCTTCCGGCTGAATGAAACCGTAACCCTTGGTGCTGTTGAACCATTTGACAGTGCCGACGGGCATTTCTGTCCTCCGTAACAAGTTGGGTGGCGCCATCCCCCATGGACAACGCATCAGACTGAGTCTCGATTTGACACGATCTGGGCACCCGGAGGGCTTAGCAGGTCGGCAGAAACAAGCAGAATGACCAGACTAAGATAGAAAATCTAAAGAAAGACGCAAGAAGAAAGGCGACATCGGGTCGCGCAATCGTTCCTAACCATTTGACCCTACTGGAAACACGGGCGGACAGGCGGCAAGCCACCAATATCTAGCCGCAACACCGATTCCCCGCCCTACCGCTGGTTCCCCACCCTACCGCTGGTTGGGTCCCGACAGGGTCGGGGCCGCAATTAGGGCCATTGGCCTCGAATTCCCCGGGGAAGGCCCAAACCAAATCGGAAGGGACGGGCCGGTCAGCGATGCTTGAAGCTGGGTTTCCGCTTTTCGGCGAAGGCCGACATGCCTTCCTTCTGATCTTCGGTGGCGAAGGCCGCGTGGAACAGGCGGCGTTCGAACTTGATCCCCTCGGCGAGGCTGGTTTCGAAGGCGCGGTTGACGCTTTCCTTGGCGAGAAGGGTGATCGGCAGTGAATAGCCGGCGATCTTCTCGGCCGCCGCCAGCGCCTCGTCGAGGAGCTTATCGACCGGCACCACGCGAGCGACCAAACCGCTACGCTCGGCCTCGGCGGCATCCATCATGCGGCCGGTCAGCACCAGATCCATCGCCTTGGCCTTGCCGACGGCGCGGGTCAGGCGCTGGGTCCCGCCAGCGCCGGGAATGATGCCGAGCGTGATTTCCGGCTGGCCGAATTTCGCATTCTCGGCCGCGATAATGAAGTCGCACATCATGGCGATCTCGCAGCCGCCGCCCAACGCGAAGCCGGCGACGGCGGCGATGATGGGCTTGCGGACCGTGGCGATCCGTTCCCAGCCATTGGTGATGAAATCGCTGACCAGCACGTCGACGAAGCCGCGATCCTTCATCTCCTTGATGTCGGCGCCGGCGGCGAACGCCTTTTCCGACCCGGTGAGGACGATGGCGCCGATGCCGCTGTCGGCTTCGAGCTGGTTGAGGGCCGTTCCCAATTCGCGCACCAATTCGTCGCAGAGCGCGTTCAATGCCTGCGGGCGGTTGAGGCGGATGAGGCCGACACGGCCCCGGGTTTCAAGCTCTATGGTGGCGAAAGCCATGATCGGGATCTCGGAATGTTGAAGAAACGGCCTGGAAGGTGTGAGGAGGCTTTTAGTTTTCGGACGACAGGGTGAAGGTCGCCGTCACCGGGCCGGCTTCGGGCCCCAGCACGTCGATCTTCAGCGTCTGATTGCCGCGGCGCCAATTGCCTTCGTCCGTCTCGGTCCAGCCGAGCTGGGGCAGCGTGTCGTTGTAGAAATCATGGACGCTGTCGGCTGTGCCGGGGCCGCTTGCATAGGCGGTCACGACGCGGCCGACGGCGGAATCGAACACGGTCGACTTGTCCTTTTGCTCAGCGAGGCCGCTGGGCAGCGGCAGATCGCTGATGCCGCTGAGATAGTCGGTCGCCAGCGCCGGCAGGGCCAAGCCCGATGCCAGGAGCGAGAATGCAAGGGCCGCAAGAAGTCGGCGCATGGAAAGCCTCCGCGAATGGGGCCCTCTTTCTAGCGCGGATGGGATATGGGCTCAAGCTGATGCGGTTTTGGCTGGGCCCAGCTTGAGATCGGCCGCCAAAGCGCCGAGATCGATGTCGAAATGGCGGTGGAAGGCCGCGTTGCCGGCAACTGTCACACGAACCGCACGGCTGTCACGGATATGTTCGATCCAATGCCGCTCAAAACAATGGCCGGCAATGGCAGCGCCGACCGAGCCGGCGAGATGCGGGCGCCGTTCGCTCCAATCGAGGCAGGGGCGGCAGAAGATGCGCTTGTGATTGTCCGAGAGCGCGACGAGCGGGATGCCGATCTCACTCAGTGCGCGAGCGCCGCTCGCGGTGAGTTCGCCGGCATCGTCGCCGAGGATGGCATGGCCGCGCGCCACCAGCGCCTCGGCCAAAGCGACACCAAGGCGCCCCGCCAGATGATCGTAGCAGGTGCGCGCCAGCCGCATCGCCGCGTCGCGCGTCGTGCGCGGCTGGTAGCGTTGCGGCGCGCCGATGGCGGCAAAGGTCATGATGCCTTCGAGCATGCGGCTCACCAGCGGCGAGGCCAGGCGGAAATAGCGATGCCGCCCTTGCTTGACGACAGTGAGGATGTTGGCTGCTTCGAGCTTGGCAAGATGGGCGCTGGCGGTCGAGGCGCCGATGCCGGCCACAAAGCTGAGCTCGGTTGCGGTGAGTGCACGCCCATCCATCAGGGCCGCCAACATGTTGGCCCGCGCCGGATCGCCGACCAGCGCCGCAACTTCCGCCAAGTTTGATCCCAGTGTCATGGGGCAATCATAGAAACGCGGTGCGGCGCCGCCAAGCGCCGACGCTTCGACCGTGAACGAAGCGATCTCTGGCGACAGAAAAGGGCCCGTGCCGCATCCTTCTTCGCATTGGAGGAAAAGATGATGACGATCTCGATGCGGCACACACGCTGCCGGCAAGCGGCACCCGGAAACCTACCGCGCAATCTTCTGCAGCGCTTGCTGGGCTGGATGGCGGCCGCCTTCGAACGCGGCCGCCAGCGCCGGACGCTCGGCACTTTGAGCGATCATCAACTCAAGGATATCGGCCTGACCCGCGCCGACGTCGCGCGAGAGACGGCAAAGCCCTTCTGGCGGGTGTGACACCGTTCACAGCTTCCCGTCCGCTTTCCCGGTAGACCGGCGATGACGACCCAAACGTCGCCGGCCATCACCGCCGCATCGCCTAACCAGATGCGGGCTGACCTGGCGACGGCGCAGGGACCCGGCTTCCATCCCGGCCGGGTCCCTGCAAGCATTTGGGCCTTGCCCGTCGGGCGCGGCGGGGATAGGTCTCGGCCATGCCGTATTTCATGGTCATTACGGCCGGGCTGATCGTCGCCCTGGTCATGATTCTGGTGATTGCTTGACGCCAGCACTGTTGCTGCGCTGCAACAATCCATATTTAATCATTATATAACAATCGATTAGACAATATACGGCAGGAGCTACGCCGCGCTTTACTCCGTACCGGGGGCGCTGATACATTCCGCGCGCCTTTCGACCCCCCGCGATGGAGATTTCCGCGGCTTCGGGGAGGGGGATTTTTGTCTTGGGGCCACGCCTCTGCGCGGCGGCCGTTGGATGGGAAGCCGCCAGCGAAAGGAATATGGGTCGGCCGACCGGGCTTTCAAGAAACCGGCGGCCTGAAAAATCGGGTCGAGTTCGGGACGAGAGCGGGCAGCAGATGAAGATCCTTACCGGCAACAGCAACCGGCCACTGGCGGAAGCGATTTCGGCTTACCTCAACCTGCCGCTGATCAATGCCAGCGTCAGGCGCTTCTCGGACATGGAAGTGTTCGTCGAGATCAACGAGAACATCCGCGGCGAGGATGTGTTCATCGTCCAGCCGACCTCCTTCCCGACCAACGACAATCTGATGGAATTGCTGGTGACGATCGATGCGTTGAAGCGCAGTTCCGCGCGCCGCATCACCGCCGTCATCCCCTATTACGGCTACGCGCGGCAGGACCGGAAATCGGGCCCCCGTACGCCGATCTCGGCAAAGCTCGTCGCCAACCTCATCACCACCGCCGGCGCCGACCGCGTTCTGACCGTCGATCTCCATGCCGGGCAGATCCAGGGCTTCTTCGACATCCCGACGGACAATCTTTTCGCCGCTCCCGTCCTCACCAAGGACATCAAGGAGCGTTTCGGCACCGGCGACAATCTGTGCATCGTCAGCCCCGACGTGGGCGGCGTGGTGCGTGCCCGCGCCTTTGCCAAGCGCCTGGATGGCGACCTTGCCATCGTCGACAAGCGCCGTGAGCGCGCCGGCGTTTCCGAAGTCATGAACATCATCGGCGACGTCGAAGGGAAGCGCTGCATCCTGGTCGACGACATCGTCGATTCCGCCGGTACGCTGTGCAATGCCGCCGTGGCGTTGAGGGAAAAGGGCGCCCTGTCGGTCGCCGCCTACGTGACCCACGGCGTGCTCTCCGGTGGTGCCGTCGCCCGCGTTTCGGCCTCGCCGCTTGAGAGCCTTGTCATCACCGATTCAATTCAGGCCACCGAAGCCGTGCGCGTGTCGCAGACGGTGCGCCAGCTGACGATCGCGCCGCTTCTCGCCGAAGCCATGGCGCGGATCAGTGAAGAGAAATCGGTCTCGTCCCTGTTCGACTGAACGGGTGCGAGACTGAAATCCGATCGGCACCCCTGGAGGCCGGTCGGTCGATAACCGGATGGTCCGGTTATTGGTAACTGCGAAACGATAGGAGACAGCAATGTCCGCAGTTCAGTCCGTCAGCGCGGAAGCTCGCGACCGCGCCGGGAAGGGGGCCGCCCGTGCCACACGTCGCACTGGTCGAGTGCCCGCCGTCATTTATGGTGACAAGAAAGAACCGACTTTGATCTCGCTTGACCCCAAGGAGATCGACCGCCACATCCACAAGAAGGGCTTCTTCGCCACCCTTCTCGACATCGACATTGCCGGCAAGAAGCATCGCGTCCTGCCGCGCGACGTGCAGTTCGACGTCGTCACCGACCGCACGCTGCATGTCGACTTCCAGCGCGTCGGCAAGGACACCAAGATCCACGTCAACGTGCCGGTCGTGGTCCGCAACGAATCGGCCGCTCCAGGCATCAAGCGCGGTGGCGTGCTTAACCTGGTCCGTCACGAGATCGAGTTCATCTGCGCGCCGGATCACATCCCGCAGATGGTAGAGGTCGACCTCACCGGTCTCGATATCGGCGGTTCGATCCACATCAGCTCGGTCAAGCTGCCGGAAGGTGCGACGCCGAACGTGCGCGAGCGCGATTTCACGCTGGTCACCATCGGTGCGCCGTCGGGCATGAAGGCTGAAGCTGAAGCGGCCCCGGCCGCTGCCGCCGCCCCCGCCGCTGGTGCTGCCGCCCCGGCCAAGGGTGCGGCTGCTGCTCCGGCCAAGGGCGCTGCCCCGGCTGCTGCCGCTGCACCGAAGAAGAAGTAAGAAGCCGACATTCGTCGGGATTAGTGGGGCTCCGCGATGCGCCTTATCGTTGGATTGGGCAATCCGGGGCCCCGCTACGCCGACAACCGGCACAATATCGGTTTCCTGGCGGTGGACGAGATCGTCCGCCGCTATTCTTTTGGGCCCATCAAGTCGAAGTTCCACGGCGCCATCGCCGAAGGGACGATCGGGTCCGAAAAGACCATCTGCCTCTGCCCCACCACTTTCATGAACGATTCCGGCCGCGCCGTTCAGGCGGCCATGCAGTTCTACAAGCTGGAACCCGGCGACATCACAGTCATCCATGACGAGATCGACTTGCCGCTGGGCAAGGTGAAGGTGAAGCGCGGCGGCGGTGCCGGCGGCCATAACGGTTTGCGCTCGATCGATGCCCATATCGGGCCCGATTATTGGCGCATCCGGCTTGGCGTCGGGCATCCCGGCGTGAAGGCCGCCGTGAAGAATTTCGTGCTGATGGATTTCGGCAAGGAAGAGCGCAAGCTGGTCGACGAGATCAACGCCGTCTGCGCCGAGAACCTGCCCTTGCTGTTCAGCGCCGACGAAAACAAGTACATGAACAAGATCAACATCACCCTCAACCCGCCGCCGCCAAAGGATACGCCCAAGGATGGACCGAAGCGGGATGCGGGCGAAGCGAAGTAGAAGGTTCGAAGATCATGGGTTTCAACTGCGGTATCGTCGGTCTGCCCAATGTCGGCAAATCGACTTTGTTCAACGCATTGACGGCGACGGCCGCGGCGCAGGCGGCGAACTATCCGTTCTGCACCATCGAGCCCAATGTCGGGCGCGTCTCGGTGCCGGACGAGCGGCTGGAGAAGTGCGCCGCGATCGCCAAATCGGCAAAGCTCATCCCGACGCAATTGGAATTCGTCGATATCGCCGGCCTGGTGCGCGGCGCCAGCAAGGGCGAGGGTCTCGGCAACAAGTTCCTTGCCAACATCCGCGAAGTCGACGCCATCGTCCATGTGCTGCGCTGCTTCGAGGGCGAAGTGACCCATGTCGAAGGCTCGGTCGATCCGATCCGCGACGCCGAGACGGTCGAGACGGAGCTGATGCTGGCCGATCTCGAAAGTGTGGAAAAGCGACTGGACAATGCGCAGAAGCGCGCCAAGGGAAATGACAAGGAAGCCAAGGAACTGGTCGAGGTCCTAGCCCCCGCTGTCGAGGCGCTGCGTGCCGGCAAGGCCGCACGCACGGTGCTGAAGGATCTGTCGCCGGAACAGAAGATCCGCTTCCGCCAATTGCAGCTGATGACGGGCAAGCCCGTGCTCTATGTCTGCAATGTCGAGGAAGGCGCTGCTGCCACTGGCAATGCCTGGTCTGAGAAGGTCGACGCGATGGCAAAGGCCCAGGGTGCCGCCACCGTCGTTATTTCTGCCGCCATCGAAGCCGAGGTGGCGCAGCTCTCCAGCGACGAGGAAAAGCAGGAGTTCCTGGAGACGCTGGGTCTCAAGGAAACCGGCCTCGCCCGCGTCATCCGCGCCGGATACAAGCTCCTCGACCTCATCACCTTCTTCACGGTGGGTCCCAAGGAAGCCCGCGCCTGGACCGTGCGCGCGGGCGCCAAGGCGCCCGAGGCCGCCGGTGTCATCCACACCGATTTCGAGCGCGGCTTCATCCGCGCCGAGACCATGTCCTATGCCGATTTCATCGCCTTCAACGGCGAAGCGGGCGTCAAGGAAGCGGGCAAGTTCCGCCAGGAAGGCAAGGAATACGTCGTCGAGGACGGCGACATCTTCAACTTCCGCTTCAACGTCTGATCAATCCGCCCCGATCAATTGGCGCCAAGCTGTCTCTGAAGCGCGGCGGCGGAATAGTACTCGATATAGTTATGGACCTTGGTTTCCAGGGCGGCGGCGAGATAGGCCGCCGCCTTTTCCTTGTCGCCCTGGCTGAAATAATGCTCGCCAAGATAGAAGTTCGCCTCGCACAGCTGGTTGCGCGCGTCCTGGTCGGTTCCCTCGCGCGCCTTCGCAAGCAAAGTTTCGTCGTCGAACTTGCCCACCATCCATTTCATCAGTATGCCCGGCCAATCTTCGCGATGATCATTGATGGTCTTCGTCAGCAGCGATCGCGCGGCACCTGACTGACCTTCGCGCTGCAGGGCCATCGCCTTCCAGATTTGCCCATAGCCGTAATCGCCGTTTTCTTCGATCTGCCGGTCGGCCATGGCGATCATGTCTTTGGTGCGGCCAGCGAGATAGAGCACGGCGATGCTGCTGATGTTATAGCCATTGGGATCGCTGGCGAGTGCCCGGTTGGTATATTCAACAGCCTGCTTGTCGTTGCCCTCGGCCAGCGCCACATAGCCACGCGTCGAGAGGAGATCGAAATTCTCGTCGATCGCCAGGGCCGCATCCAGATCCGCCGCAGCCCCGGCCGGATCGTCCTGATACAGTTTGGCGTAGCCGCGATTGTAATAGTGCCAGACATTCTTCGGGTCGAGATTGATTGCCTTGTCATAGGCGGTAACCGAGCCCGCGTAATCCCCTGAATCCGACAAGGCGAGACCGAGATTGGAGACATAGGCCGGCTCGGCCGGGTCGAGTTTCATTGCTTCGCCATAGGCAGCGATCGCCTGATCATATTGCTGCATATCGTAATAGGCGCGGCCGACCTCATTGGTGAGATCCCCCTTGGCGACGCGGTCAAGCTCATCCTTTTTGAGTGCCGCTTGGCAGGCGGCGAGATGCGCCTCGGGCGTTGCATCCTCGTTGCGGCAAGCCTTTGCCGCCTCGTCCGGATCGGTCGGGGCTGCCGCACCGGCCAACTGGTTTGCGGTCTCGGATGACGCCGCAGGTGGCGTCTCGTCCGATGTAACCTCGGCAACGCCAACTTCCTTGGCCGGTGCCGTAGATGCCACATTGCCGGTCAGCATATTGAGCCGGTTGCGCGCGAGGCGCGCAAAATTGCCGTTGGGATATTGCTCGAGATAGGCCACGAAATCGGCCGGGTCCTTGCTGGCCTTGACCGAATCCCAGAACGCCAGTTCGAGCGCCCGCGCATCGCCCGCTGGCGCCGCCGGCGCAGCATCCGCGGTCGCCGCCTCGGCCTTCGGCGTAAAGAAGAAAGGGGCGGTCAACGAGGAGGATTCCCAAGGTGTCTGGGCATTGCCGGTTTCACTGAGGACGCTGCCACGCACGTTGCGAAAGGCTTCCTCGATGCTGAGGCCGGGGGTCGTGATGGCGGTCGCCAGTGCCGCCGTATAGGGGCTGTTGTCGCCCTTGCCGTCGGCAGCGACATCGCCCGGCGCCGTCGAATAGGCGACGAAGGAACCGCGCGGCGCGTCGATGCGCGCAAGGCCCGTCTGCGCCGAACGGAAGCTGCGCGGCAGCGGATTGTTGCGGCAGGCATCGAGGATGACGATGTTGACCCGCGCGTCCGAGAATTGCATCTGCTTGAGCACTGTATCGGCAGAAATTGCCTCAAGATCGACATCGGCATCGCGTTCGATCTGGGCATCCAGCGGGATCAAGTAATTCTCACCACCGACCTGGATACCATGACCCGAATAATAGAAAAGTGCCGTCACGGTGGGACCGGCCGCCGCCAGTTTGTCGCCGAAATCGATGATGGCCCGCTTCATTTCCTTCTGGTCGGCATCCGTCACCAGGATGACATCGAACCCCGCCTTGCCGAGCGAGGCCTGCATCAACTTGGCATCGTTCACCGGGTTGGCGAGGTTGCCGATATCGGCCCCATAGCCGGCATTGCCGATGACAAGCGCCACGCGCGGCTCGGCCAGGGCATGACCACCGGCAAGGATGACAAGAGCCACCGCCAAGCCCAGAAGTTTGCTGTAACGCCCAAAGATGCTGGTACGCATGTGATCCTCACCAGACCCGATCCATCGCCAGGATATCCCGATCCCACGGTTATTTCCACGAGCGGGATAGCTCTTTGCCAAGCTGGTCGCTATGGTGGCGATCACACGTCGCCCCGCAATTTCCGCAGATTTCCTTCATTCCTCAGCAGATTCTCCCATGACATCGCCAGCTCCTACGCATCTTCGCGCGATCGCCACCGACCGGCCGGTCCTGGCCATCCTGCTGATGAACCTGGCAGTCCTGATCTTCACCTCGATGGACGGGGTGGTGAAGTATATCTCGGAAGCCTACGGCTACTCGACCGGCGAAATCGTGTTTGTGCGCAATCTCTTCGCCTTCCTGCCGCTGATTGCCTACATGCTGGTGGTGGAGAAAAGGCTGAACCTGCGCACCGAGCGACCCTGGGGCCATGTGTGGCGCGGTCTTGCTGGTGTGTCGGCCATGTTCTGCTATTTCCTGTCCTATCAACTGCTGCCGCTCTCCGATGCGATCGCCCTGGGACTTTCCGGGCCGATCTTCCTCACCATCCTGTCGGTACCGCTCCTTGGTGAGAAGGTCGGCTGGCGGCGCTGGAGCGCCGTCACGGTGGGCTTTGTCGGCGTCCTCATCATGACCCGGCCGGGCTCGGGCGTGTTCGAGATCGCAGCACTGGTACCGCTTCTTGCCTCGCTCTTCTACGCCCTGGCCATGATTTCGATCCGGCGCTTGGCCGCGACCGAGCAGTCCACCACGATTGTCTTCTATTTCACCTTGTTCGCGACCTTCACGTCGCTCTTCACCATTCCGCTGGGCGCGATCGACCCGAGTTTTGCCTGGCGCTGGCCACAGGATTGGAGCGAGCTTGGCCTCGTCATCCTCATCGGTTTCATGGGCGGCGCGGCCCAAATCGCACTGACCACCGCTTTCCGCCGCGCTTCGGTTTCGGTCGTGGCGCCGTTCGATTACATGGCCCTGGTCTATGGATTCCTGATCGGCTTCCTGCTCTTTGCCGAGCGGCCGGACCGCTATCTCATCGTCGGCGGTGCCATTGTGGTGGCGAGCGGCATCTATATCATCCATCGCGAGGCAAAGCTTGCCCGTGAGCGGCGGCGCCAGGAGAGCCTGCCGTCGCTGCCTGTCACGCAATAGAGCCAGGATTAAAGGCCGCGCCGCGTCACATTTTTTGGCGATCCCACATTATCATCGGCAGGTTTCAGGAATTTTCTGAGCCGAATCAAGACTGACTTATTTTTTGCCCGGAAAAGCCCGTTTTTCCTACACTTCCCAGCGGTTCGGCGCCTTTTTGCAAACTGTCTTGGGGAGTTTCAAATCATGGCGATCATCAACGGCACGAACGCGCCGGAAGAAATCTATGGCACCGATGAGAACGACACGATCAACGGCTGGGCGGCGGCAAATCTGCCGGGTGACACTGGTCCGGCCGACGACAACGACACGATCTGGGGCTTTGCCGGCAATGACACGCTGAATGGCGGCAATGGCAATGATGCCCTGATCGGCGATATCGGACTCGATACATTGAGCGGCGGAAACGGCAACGATCTGCTGTGGGGCGGCGATGACAATGACTCGCTGCGCGGCGATGCCGGCGATGACCAGCTGAGCGGCGACAACGGCAATGACTATCTCTCGGGCGGGGCCGGCACCGACTATATCTGGGGCGGTGCGGGGGTCGATACGCTGAAGGGTGATGACGGCAACGACTTCCTTTATGCCGATGACGGCGATGATTTCGCCAATGGCGGCGCCGGCGACGATGATGTGCGCGGCGGCGACGGCAACGACACGCTCTCTGGCGGTCTTGGGAACGATCTGGTCATCGGCGGCGAAGGCAATGACAAGCTCAACGGCAATGAAGGCGACGACCATCTGTGGGGTGGAAACGGCATCGACCGGCTATACGGCGATGCGGGCAATGACGAGCTGAACGGCGAGGCCGCCAATGACCTGCTCTATGGCGGCGATGGAAACGATACCTTGTTCGGCGAGCTCGGCGACGATCAGCTCAATGGCGATGCCGGCAATGACGCGCTGGTGGGCGGGCTCGGCAACGACATCATCAAGGGCGGCGACGGTACCGACAATCTGTGGGGTGGTGACGGCAACGACACGCTGTCCGGCGATGGCGGTGACGATTTCATCGAATCCGGCAATGGCGATGACAATGCGAATGGCGGCGCCGGCAATGACAATCTGTCAGGCGAAGTGGGTAACGATATCCTGGCCGGTGGGACAGGCAACGATACGATGTGGGGCGGCGACGGTGCCGACCTGGTGAACGGCAATGAAGGCAATGACAGCATCATCGGCGATGCGGGCACTGACACGCTGCACGGCGATGATGGCGACGATACGCTGTGGGGCGGCAACGATATCGACAAGGTCTATGGCGATGCCGGCAACGATTGGCTGGAAGGCAATGACGGCAACGATCTGCTGGAAGGCGGCAGCGGCAACGACACGCTGTTGGGCGGGACCGGCAATGACAGCCTGGCCGGTGGTGACGGCGCCGACCAGCTGGTGGGTGAGGATGGCAACGACTCGCTTTCGGGCGGCAATGACGGCGACGTGCTGTGGGGTTCCGACGGCGACGACCGCATGTTCGGTGATGCCGGCGATGACGTGCTGATTGGCGGTGCCGGCAACGATGCGCTGGTCGGCGGGACCGGTGCCGACACGTTCGGCTTCGCACATGAATCAGGGATCGATACGATCAAGGATTTCAACGTCGCCGAGGATTCGATTGCATTCGACCGCGCCGCCTTCGGCATCGCCGACGATGCCGCGATCGAGGATTACCTGCTGTTCTCGGCCAGCAAGACCCTGCCCACCCCACCCGATGCGGGTCATGGCTACTTCCTGGTATCAACCGGAGCGGTCTGGTGGGATGCCGACGGCAGCGGGGCGGAGGCGGCCGTCGCGGTGACGCGCTTTGCCGTTGAGACGCCGGGGCTTACGGCAGCGAATTTCGAATTCGCGTGATGGAGCGGCCCCTCATCCCATATGCGTGGAATGAGGGGCCCTTCGCTCAGAGCTTTGCTTCGATGGCATCCCAGATCCGGTCTTCGAGACAGACACCGTCGAAGCGGTTGATCTGCTGCAGGCCCGTGGGTGAGGTGACGTTGATTTCAGTGAGATAGTCGCCGATGACGTCGATGCCGACGAAAATGAGGCCGCGACGTTTCAACTCCGGGCCGATAATTTCGCAGATTTCTTCCTCGCGCTTGGTCAGCGTCGATTTCACCGCCTGGCCACCGACATGCATGTTGGAGCGCGCCTCACCCTGCGCCGGAACACGGTTGATGGCGCCCACCGCCTTGCCGTCGATGAGGATGATGCGCTTGTCGCCCAAACGCACCTTGGGTTCGTAGCGCTGGATCTGGATGGGCTCGCGGTAGAATTGCGTGAACATCTCGAGCAGCGAAGCGAGGTTCTCATCATCGGGCTTCACATGAAAGACGCCGGCGCCGCCATTGCCGAAGAGTGGCTTCAGGATGATGTCCTTATGCTCGTCGCGAAAGGCGAGGATTTCACGCCGGTCGCTGGTGATGAGCGTCGGCGGCATCACGTTCTTGAATTCGGTGACGGAGAGCTTTTCCGGCGCATTGCGGACATGGGCCGGATCGTTGACGACCAGCGTTTCGGGGTGAATGCGCTCGAGGATATGCGTCGCCGTGATATAGGCCATGTCGAAGGGCGGGTCCTGGCGCATCAGGATGACGTCGAGGGTGGAGAGGTCGAGCACCTCCTCGGCGCCCAATGTCGCGTGATTGCCGCGTTCGCGGCGGAATTCGACCGGTCGCGCGCGCGCCGTCACCTTGCCGTCGCGCCAGGAGAGCTCGCGCGGATGATAGTGATAGAGCGTGTGGCCGCGCCGCTGCGCGGCAAGGCCCAGCACAAAACTGGAATCGCCGTCTATATCGATCGTTTCGACCGGGTCCATCTGGATGGCAACAGCAAGCGACATGTGAAATCCCACCTTGAAGATAGGCCGGCAGTTTAGCCGCCTGCCCCGGCGGCGCAAGCAGCACCTACTGCAGGCGTTGGTTGATATCCTGGAGGAGGCGCGCCACCTGATGGCGCTGGGAATCGTTGTCGGCAAGTTCCAGGAAGCGCGTCAAGGCGAGTTTCGCTGCCAACAGATTGCCGAGGCGCGACTGGATGAGGCCAGATTCGCGCCAGAGTGCGGCAACCTTGGGCGCCACCATCAACATGCGTTCAACGATCGTGGCGGCGCGCGGTAGATTGCCTTCCTGGATGAGACGCACCTTGATGTTGTTCTGGAGCCGCAACAGGATGTCGCGATTGCCGATGGCGGCATAATGGCCCGGCTGCAGTTCCGCAGCATCGCCCAAGGTGGTTTTTAGGCGCTGCCTGAGATCGCCGGTTTCGAGCACGCGGCCGCCATCGAAGGGATCGAGCATCGCCGCCTTGCCGTCATGAAACAGGCGGATGACGAAATGGCCGGGAAAATTGACGCCCTCGATCTGCCAGCCCTGGCTGCGGGCGGCATGGATGTAAAGAATGGCCAGTGCCACGGGGAGACCCTGGCGGCGGTCGATCACACGCATGAGATCAGCGTTCTGCAGGTCGTCATAATTCATGCGGTCGCCGCGATAGGCGTACTGGCCCGCCATCACATCGGCCAGCAGCCGGCAGCGCGCATCGAGTCCAGCCTGTCCACCTTCCTTGATCTCGGGCGCCGCAGATCCGACCAACATCGCCTCGGCAATGTTGGCCAGATGCATCTGGTAGGGATGGCGCGTCGATTCGGGCCGCTCGATCGCGGCGAGAGCCAAGGCCGCTTCGGCCAGATCGATATCGCCATCGGCCAGTGCACCGACCTTCACAAGGTCGGCCTCGATCGCGGCGCGGGCGTTCGCTTCGGTCATCGGCTTTGGGCCTTGGCGGCGTTACGGCTGAGAAGGCGGAACGTTCTTTTGCGACGCCGGTTGCGTCGATTTCGGCAGATCGCCGCCCGGCATGGCGCCGGCAGTATAGCTGATGGGCTGGGCCGAAACTTGCGTGGACGTAATGGGCGCGGACGAAATAGGTGCCGATGGCAGCGTGTTCGCGCTGCTGGCCACCACCGGTTCCGAGACCGGACCGGGCTGCTCGACGGGAGGCTTGGCCGGGATCGGTGGCAGCGGATCGCTCACCACACGCACATGGCTTACCACCGCGCGCACATAGGCGATGTCGCGGGCGTGGTCGATGACCCGCTGACGTTCGGCCTCGGTCTTGGCAACACCCATCAGGTAGATGGTCGAGCGGATGCAATCGATGCTGAAATTGTTGGCGCGGATCTGGCGGTCGGCCATCAGCTTCAGCTTCAGGCGGTTGATGAGGAAAGCGTCTTCCGAATAGTCGCCGAAATCGAGCGTTCGCCCGACCTTCATTTCGTTCATCACTTCGCGCACACCTTTCGACTGCCAGGCGATCTCGGTGGCGGCGAGGCGATCTTCGGGCTTGGGCACAAAGCCGGTAAGCAGGACGCGGCCTTCATGAACCTGCAGGCTGACATTCTTGAAAAGGACGGCATCCTTCTTGAACAGATGGTCGTTGATGCCGACCCAGATCAGATTGTCATCGACCCCGGTCACCAGCCCGCGTTCCTGGGTGGCAAGGTTGATGGTGGTGGCGGCGACACCCACGGCGGTCCCGACCGGCGAGCAGGCTGAGAGGGAAAACAGCAGGATTCCCCCGGCGGCCAGGCGCAACGGATGGTTCGAGACGAAACGCGCAACTTTGGCCAGGGCCGGTGTCATGGCGCGAATCATGCCTGAACTCCGACTCGACCTCAAGATATGTATTAACGACACCTGCTAACTGTTTGTTAGGCTTCAGGTCGCCAAGCATCCTTGAGATGGATGGGCCAACCCAGCTTGGCAAAGGCGACGACATCGCAGCGCAGGTCGAGGTGAGCCAATTCCGGCCGGGTCTTGAGATAATGTCCGAGTGATCTGATCAGTCTTTGCCGCTGCGGCGCCAGGACGGCCCCGCGCGCTGATGCGGCGTCGCCCCGGGTTTTCACCTCGACCAGGACTAGAAGATCGCCCTTTCGCGCCAGCACGTCGATCTCGCCGAGCTTCGATCGCCAGTTGCGCTCGAGGATGCGGTAGCCCTTGAGGCGCAAGAAAAGGACGGCGAGGCTCTCGGCGACATGCCCCTGCCGGCGCGCACGCGCCCCACGCCGACGACGATCAGCCATCGCCATCGTCGTCACTGGCTTGCTGTTTGAGTTCGAGCGCCCGCTGGTAGACGAGCCGCTTGGGCCGACCCGTCGCCGCCGCCACCGCCTCGGCCGCTTCCTTGACGCGCATGGCGCCCAGCGCCTTCAGCAGCGCGGCATCGAGATCGTCGCCCGTTGCCGGCGCCTCGGCCAAAGGTGGGCCGACGACGATGACGATCTCGCCCTTGGGTGGGCCAGCTTCGGCATAATGCTCATGGAGTTCGCGCAAGGTGCCACGCCGCACTTCCTCGAACATTTTCGTGAGTTCGCGCGCCACCGCCGCCGGCCGGTTGCCGAGAACGGCAAGAAGATCGTCGAGCGCCTGCACGAGGCGGGGCGCCGTCTCGAACAGGATGAGGCTGGCGCGCAGGGTCGCCACTTCCTCGAGCTCGGCGCGACGAGCGGCGGATTTCGGCGCCAGAAAGCCCAAAAAAAGGAACCGATCGGTGGGTAGCCCGGAGAGGATGAGCGCCATCAAAGGTGCCGAGGGGCCAGGAAGTGCCGTGACCTTCAGCCCCTGCTCGGCCGCCGCGCGCACCAGCTTGAAGCCGGGATCGGAAATGAGCGGCGTTCCGGCATCGGACACCAGAGCCACCCGCTCACCCGCCGCGACCCGTCCCAGCAGTTTCGGGCGCATCTCCTCGGCATTGTGGTCGTGGTAGGTGAGGAGCGGCTTCTTCAACCCCAGATGCTGCAGCAGGCGGATGGTGATCCGGCTGTCCTCGCAGGCAATCGCATCGGCCGATTTGAGATAGTCGGCAGCGCGCGGGCTGATATCGCCGAGATTGCCGATCGGTGTCGCCACCAGCCCCAATTCGCCCCGATCCGACCCTGGCCCCAGTTTACTTGCCGCGCTGCTATCGTTAGGCTTTGTCATCTCTTCTCAATCGTTTGACCGCCGGAGTAACCATGATCGACGAAGCTGCGAAAAAGCGCCCCCTCTCGTTCCTGGCGGGCGTCCTGATGTCGAGCTTCCTCGCCCTCACCCTTGGCGCCTGCGCGCCCAACGTAGCGCCCCCGCCCAAGGTTAGCCAGCCGGCCCCTGCCCCCGTCATCAACCCGCCCGTCGTGCAGGCGCCGAGCACGCCGGTCGTCCCCGCCGATACCGAGACCAAGGTCGGGCTGCTGCTGCCGCTTTCGGGTCCGCAGGCGAGCCTCGGCCGCTCGATGCTGCAGGCGGCCGAGATGGGCCTCTTCGATGTCGGCAATGACGATTTCAAGCTGACGGTACGCGACAGTGCGACACCCGGCGGCCCAGCCGCCGCATCGCGCGAGGTGCTGTCCGACAAAGCCGATATCGTGCTGGGCCCCCTCTTCGGCGCGGAACTGAAGCAGGCGGCAGGCCCGGTCGCAGCGGCGCGCGTGCCGATGGTGAGCTTCAGCAACGATTCCTCGCAGGCGCAGCCCGGCGTCTATGTGCTGGGCGTGACGCCGGAAAGCCAGATTGCCCGCGTTGTTTCCTATGCGGCGGGGCAAGGCCTGAAGCGTTTTGCCATCATGACCCCCAATTCCGCCTTTGGCCGGCTGGTTCTCGCCGCCTATCAGGAGCAGGTGGTGAAAGCGGGCGGTACGATCGCGCAGGTCACATTCTACGATCCGAAATCGCCGGACCTCACCATCCCCGTGCGCGAGATGGCCGATGCCTATAAGCGCAGCGGCTTCGACGCGCTGATGATCCCCGAGGGCGGGCAGAAGTTGCGCGCCTTTGCCGCCATGCTGCCAGCCTTCGAAATGCCGACGGGCCTGGTGCGCCTCCTCGGCACGGCACAATGGCAGGATCCGGCCATCGCCGCCGAGCCGGCCCTGGCCGGCGGCTGGTTCGCAGCACCGGCACCCGACCGGTTCCAGACCTTCGCCCAGCGCTATGCGAACCTCTATGGTGCCGCCCCTGATCCGCGCGCCGCCATCGTCTACGATGCGGTGACGCTCGCCGTGGCACTCGCCCAGTCGAAGGAAGGCGGCGACTTCTCGGCAGCGCGGATCACCGATCCGTCGGGCTTTGCCGGTGTCACGGGTGTCTTCCGCCTGACGGCCGATGGCAAAACCGAACGCGGCCTTGCCGTGCTCGAAGTGGGCGGTGGCACCTTCAACGTGAAGGACCCCGCCCCCACGACCTTCGCTGCCCTCATCAACTGAGGATCAGTATACGGGCGCCGTACCTTTAGCCGAGCAGCTCGGCGAGGACAGCGTCGAGCCGCTGGCGCCCGGCCTGGGTGGCCTTCAGCCAACCATCGCCGAGCTCAAGAAACCCGGCTTCGGTGAGACGCTTAACGCGCACGGGGTCGACGCAGTCGGCGAAAGTTCGGCCGCTTTCGGCTTCGAAGCGGGCAAGCGGTATCCCTTCGGCAAGGCGCAGCCCCATCATGGTGAGTTCGGCGATGCGGGCCTCGCGATCCACTTCGTCGAACTGGCGCGTGGCATGGCCCTGCGTCGCGACCATTTCCAGCCAGCGTTCCGGCGCGCGGTGCTGGCGCGTCGCCATTTTCCGATCCTCCAGCGTCAACCGACCATGCGCACCCGGTCCGATGCCCACGTAATCGCCATAACGCCAATAGGTGAGATTGTGGCGAGATTCGCTGCCCGGTTTCGCATAGTTTGAAATCTCGTAATCCGCCATGCCGGCATCGCCCAGGATATCGGCGGTGAGCTCGTAGAGCTCGGCCTGCACATCTTCGGACGGCAGTTCGAAATCGCCGCGCGCGTGAGATTGTTCGAAGACCGTTCCGGTCTCGATGGTCAGCTGATAGAGCGAGATGTGATCGGCGGCGAAAGTAAGCGCGCGCGTCAGTTCGGCCTGCCACTCTGCGACAGTCTGGCCGGGCCGCGCATAGATGAGGTCGAAGGTGAAGCGATCGAACGTCTCGGCAGCAAGGCCCAGAGCCTTCAGCCCTTCCGCCTGATTGTGCTGGCGGCCGAGGAATTTGAGATCAGCATCGTTGAGTGCCTGGATGCCCATCGAGATGCGGTTGATCCCCGCCGCGCGGAATTCCCTGAGCTTCCCCGTTTCGACCGAGGTCGGATTGGCTTCGAGCGTGATTTCAATGTCGTTCGCAATGCGCCAGGTCCGCGCCACGGCATCGATCACCGCTTCCGCCGTGCCTGGTTGCATCAGGGATGGCGTACCGCCGCCGAAGAAGATGCTGGTGACGGTGCGGCCCGGCACCATCGCCGCGAAGTGCGATAGCTCCTTGAGATAGCTTTCGCGCCACGCCTCTTCCTCGATCCGCTCCCGCACATGGGAGTTGAAATCGCAATAGGGGCATTTGGCCTTGCAGAAGGGCCAATGGATATAAATGCCGAAACCGCGGGGGTCGGAAATTGAGTTCATGCCGGCAAGGGAAGGCTTTCGGGTCCGCACGTCAAGATCGAACATTCTGCACGAACCCCCACCCCTCCCCCTGAAGGGAGAGGGAGTTAGAGCGAGGTGATGGAAGCAATCTCGGCCCAAAAGCCCTCTCCCTTCAGGGGGAGGGTTGGGTGGGGGCGGACTGAAAATTCAATCCACTATCCCCGGCGGCGGTTGCGGCGGCGGGCGCCGTCGCCTTCGCCGTCGGGTTGGGCGGCGATTTTCGGGGCCGGGAGGTTCACGGCCTTGGCGAGGTGCGGATAGGGATCGGTCTTGTGCGGCAGAGCCATCGCGCCGATGAAATGTTCCTGGAACTTGGCCTCGACCGCGGTTTCGATCTTTTCCACCTGTTTCACGACACGCGCGATTTCTTCGCGCGCCCCGCGATTGAGCAAGGCGATGCGGGCGCCCGTGCCGGCGGCATTGCCAGCCGACGTCACCTTGGCGAGGTCGCAATCCGGGATCATGCCCAGCACCATCGCGTATTTGACATCGATGTGGCTGCCGAAGGCACCAGCGAGCGTGATGCGGTCGACCTTCTCGACGCCGAGCTTGTCCATGAGGAGGCGCGCACCGGCATAGAGGGCGGCCTTCGCCAGCTGGATCGCGCGCACATCATTCTGCGTGATTTTGAGTTGCGGCTGGCCGTCATGGAGCAGATAGAGGAAAGTGCGTCCCTCGGCCTGGATGCGCGGGCTTTGCGCGGCCATAGCGCCGTCGATGACACCATCCTGGGTCAAGATGCCGGCAAGGAACATTTCCGCCAGCGCCTCGATGATGCCGGAACCGCAGATGCCGGTGACGCCGAACGCTTCCGTCTCCTTGGCGAAATCCGGATGATCGGACCAGAGGTCGCAGCCGATCACCTTGAAGCGCGGTTCCAACGTCGCGCGGTCGATGCGCACGCGCTCGATGGCGCCGGGGGCCGCGCGCTGGCCGCAGGAAATCTGTGCGCCCTCAAACGCCGGGCCGGTGGGCGACGATGCAGCCAGCAGGCGGTGCTTGTTGCCGAGCACGATTTCGGCATTGGTGCCGACATCGACGATGAGCGTCATCTCATCCGCCTCGTAAGGCGTTTCGGATAGGATGACACCTGCCGTATCGGCGCCGACATGGCCGGCGATGCAGGGCAGCACATAGATGCGCGCGTTGGGATGGACCTTGAGATCGATTTCGGATGCCCAGATCTGCACCGGCCCGTCGGTCGCCAGCGCAAAGGGCGCCCAGCCGAGCTCAATGGGGTTAATGCCGAGCAGCAGATGATGCATGATCGGATTGCCGACGAAGGTGCATTCCAGAATGTCGTTGACGGTGCAGCCCGCTTCCTTGGCGACGGCTTGCGCCAAATCGTTCAAGGCTTCACGCACCGCCTTGGTCATGTCGGCATCGCCGCCGGGATTCATCATGACATAGGAGACGCGGCTCATCAGATCTTCGCCGAAGCGGATCTGCGGGTTCATGAGGCCCGAGGAGGCAACGACATCGCCGGTCTGCAGGTCACAAAGATGCCCGGCGATGGTAGTCGAGCCGACATCGACGGCAAAGCCGTAGATCTTTTCCTGGAAGCCCGGCCAGACGGCGGTGATCTGCTTACCCTGATGGACGGCAACCGTCACCTTCCACTCGCCCTTGCGGAGCGCCTGCTGCAAGCCCTGGATGGCGCGCACGTCGCAATCGAGACCTTCGAGATTCCACTGCGCCTTCAATGCCTTTTCCAGGCGCTGCAGATCGCCGGTCGGGTCGTGCATGTCCGGTTCCTGCACCTCGACATAATGCAGGCGGATGACCGGATCGAGCGTGATGTCGCGCATCTCGGCGCGCTTCCTCACCACCTGCTTGTGCACCTGGCTGTCGGCCGGCACGTCGATGACAAGATCGCCGAGGAGCTGGGCCGAGCAGGAGAGGCGCCGCCCTGGCTTCAAGCCGCGCTTGTCCGCATAGCGCTGTTCGACACTGGAGAAGTCAGAAAGATGATGCGCGTCGGACGTGACGCCGAGCTTGGCGAACTCGCCTTCCGACACGACGACCTGGCAACGGCCACAGATGCCGCGTCCGCCGCACACGGAATCGATATCGACGCCCAGCTGGCGCGCTGCCGTCAAGATCGGCGTGCCCTTGGCGAAGTGCCCACGTTTGCCGGACGGCATGAAGACAAGCATCGCCTCGTCCTTGTTGCCGTTGGTTTCCGAAGCTGCCGCGCCGACATCCGCCATGATGGGAATTCCTGCAATGCTCGTATGGGTTTAAGCCGCCCTAAAATGCCAAACCCCATCCTCGGGCTCAAGGATGGGGAAGGTGAAGTTATCAGTCGCTCACCCCCCTCTCTAACTCTCCCCCTCAAGGGGGGAGAGAATTGGAACGAGGTTGTCTTTTCCACTCGGTCCAAACCCCCTCCCCCCTTGAGGGGGAGGGCCGGGGAGGGGGGCTTAGTTCTTACGCGTTCGCCGCTTCCGGGGTGGAGCTGCCGCCGCCACCGCCGCGACGGCCGGTGCGCTCGCGGCGACCACGGCCGCCGGCTTCGCCTTCCGGGGTCGGTTCGCGGAAGCGCTTGATCCAATGGGCGCAATGCGCGTCGGTACCCATGAGCACGTCAGCGCCCCAGATGCCGGTCATTTCTTCCATGTGCAGCGGATTCATGATCGCCGAGGTCATGCCGGCGCCGATCGCCATCGCCAGGAACGACTGGTTGAGGCCGTGGCGGTTCGGCAGGCCGAAGCTGATGTTCGAGGCGCCGCAGGTCGTGTTGACCTTCAATTCCTCGCGCAGGCGGCGGATCAGGCTGAAGGCCGACTTCCCCGCATTGCCCAAGGCACCGATCGGCATGACCAGCGGATCGACCACGATATCCTTGTAGGGGATGCCGTAATCGGCAGCACGCTGCACGATCTTCTTGGCCACTTCGAAGCGCACGTCCGGATCCTCGGAGATGCCGGTCTCGTCATTCGAGATGGCGACGACGGCGGCCCCGTACTTCTTCACCAGCGGCAGCACCACTTCGAGGCGCTCTTCCTCACCCGTGACCGAATTGACCAGCGCCTTCCCCTTGTAGACGGCAAGGCCGGCTTCGAGGGCGGCGACGATCGAGCTGTCGATCGAGAGCGGCGTATCGGTCAGCGACTGCACCAGCTGGATCGCTTCGGCCAGAATGCGCGGTTCGTCGGCCATCGGGATGCCGGCGTTGACGTCGAGCATATGCGCACCGGCTTCAACCTGGGCCAGAGCATCCGACTTCACGCGGCTGTAATCGCCGGCGGCCATTTCGGCGGCCAACAGCTTGCGGCCGGTCGGGTTGATACGCTCGCCGATCACGCAGAAGGGACGATCGAAGCCGATCACGATTTCCTTGGTGGCCGAGCTGACGACGGTATCAGTCATAACGGGTAGTCCTTTCTAGAGAAGCAATGTTGTTGGCTATGCTACGACGCTGACCGGCTCGGCTGGCCTGGGTGCGCGTTGCGGCTGGCGATTCTTCATCACGCCCGAAGCGTGGATGATGTCGTTGACGAATTCTTCCTGGCGATAGGCCATGACATGGACGCCGGCCACGCCCTCGATCTCCTTGATCTCCTGAATGAGGTCGATAGCGAGCTGCTTGCCTTCCGCCTTCTCGTTCTTCGACTTTTCCATCCGTTCGATCACGGCATCGGGAATATGGACGCCGGGCACATTGGAGCGCATCCAGCGGGCGGTCTTCGACGAGGGCAAAGGACCGACGCCGATCAGGAAGAACGCCTTTTCATGCAGGCCCTGCTCGCGCACCTGGTCCATGAACTTCCGCAGCATCGGCACGTCATAGCAATATTGCGTCTGGATGAACTGGGCGCCCGCGGCGATCTTCTTGCCGATATGGATGGCACGCTGGGCCACCGGCGGAACGAAGGGGTTGGCGGCACCGCCGAGGAAAACCCGCGGCGGCACGGTGATCTTGCGGCCCGACAGGAACTTCCCTTCGTCGCGCATGCCGCGGATGCAGCGGAGCAGCGAGGTCGAATCGAAATCGAAGACGGGCTTGGCTTCCGGCTGGTCGCCGGCCTGCACACCGTCGCCGGTCAGGCAGAGGATGTTCTGGACACCCATCGCCGCCGCCCCCAGCACATCGCCCTGGATGGCGATCCGGTTCCGGTCGCGGCAAGATATCTGCATGATGACGGCATAGCCGGCACGGGTCAGCAGCGAGCAGATGCCGACCGAGGACATGTGGCAATTGGCGCCCGAGGCATCGGTCGCGTTGATCGCATCGCACACTTCGGACAAGACCAGGGCGCGGTCATAGACGTCGCGCGGATCGGCCGAGTCCGGCGGATTGAGTTCGGCTGTCACGGCAAACTTGCCGGCGCGCAGGATGCGCTCCAGGCGGCCGCCGGAGGAATGGCCGGGAAGGTGCGGGAGCGGTGCGGCGGGATCGATCTGCGGGTCCATCACGCGGCCTTTCCTTCACCGGGGGCAGCGGGCTTGGCAGCGGCTGCCGGCGCCGCGGCATCGGGCTTTTTCGCGACCGGCTTCTTGGGCGGCGGCGGGGCGAACTCGCCCACCTTCTTTTCCATGCGCACGACGCGGAGCCAGGAAGAGCGGCCCTTGATCTTGTTGTCGACCTGGAGCTGCACGTCCTTGATTTTGGAGAGGTCGCCCATGTTCTCAGCGCCCGCCCAGCCCTGGACCCAGACGCACTTCATCTCGGGCTTCACTTCGCAATGGCCGTTGGGGCGAACGCCGCCGCAAGGACCGTTACGCAAGGTCTTGGGGCAGTTCATCGGGCAGGACATGCCGGTCGACGAAAGCGCGCACTGGCCGCACATCTGGCAATCGAAGAGAAAACCCTTGGTGGCTTTTTCCATCACCTGGAATGGGCGCTCGACCTTGTCGTAGCCGATCTTGTTCCACACCGGGTGCAGGGCCACAATGACGCGCTCGAACGCCTTGTAGAAGCGGTTGAGGCCCTTTGCGTGGCGCACCGACCAGAGGCGCACTGCGTACATGAGCTCTGCTCCCCTTTACGCTTTGGCGGCGGCGACGCCGCCCGCTTCGACGAGTTCCTTGAGCTTCTCTTCCGGATAGGCGGCTTCGAGCGCCGCCGCAGCCTTCGTTACCTCGGCTTCGAGATCGTCACTGACCTCGACCGGCGCGGCGCGGCGCCATTCGGCGAGGTACGAATCGGTGTCGCGCAGATTTGCGCGCATGGCAGCGCGGTCGATCGCCTTTTCAAAGCGCTCGTCGAGTTGGCGTTTGGCGCTGTCGCGCCCCTTCTTGACGATGACCTGGGCCGGAATGTCGCGCCAGTAAACGGTGACCAATTGCGCCATGATCTCTATTCAATCCTGTTGTTGCGAAGCGGCCGCCAGCTTCATGAAGGTGGCCATCTCACCGTAACCCGTAAAACGACGCTCGAAGGTCAACCCCAAGCGCGCCGCCGCTTTTTCCGCCCGTTCGGTCAGCGCCGGATCGTCGATCTGTGCCAGATAGACGAGGCGCCGGTAGTGCCCGAAATAGGCATCGCGCAATTCCGGATGGCGATCGAGGCCCATACCCTGCCAGATCAGCCGATCGAAATGGCGCGCAATATAGTCGGTCAGAAAGAAGGTCCCCAGTTCCTCTTCCATCATTTCTTCGAAGGCCTGGTGGCCGGCGAAGAAATCATAGCAATGGGGCCCGTCTATCCGTTCGACCTCTTCCTCCTTCAACACCGCGTCAAGCGCGCCGCCCGTCCCGCAATCCCCATAGAGCACGAAGATCTTGGCGTAGCGCTTCTTGCCCCAGCGGATCTTCGCCCTGACGCCCGCCGGGATCTTCTCCGGCCGGTTATGCCAGATCGCTGGGAGACAAGTGATCGCCAATTGCGCGTCCGACCAGCCATTGGCGGCTCGCACGGCCAGGAATTCCCTGGCAAGCGCGCCGCAGGCAATGATCAAACAACCGCTCTTGGCTCCATCCGACATTCCCACTCCAACAATCGGCCTATTGCTAGGCGCTCCACCCACCCGTGGCTGCAATTGGTGCGACTGCAGTTAGTCGATTAACGACTAGGCGTCATGTCGCAAACTGAACTTTTCTCACTTCCAGGTGAGGATCGGTCATGGAAAACGATGCCAAGGCACCATTTAACGCAAACAATATTTCTTTACGCTACGACACTAAAAATCCATCACCCCAAAGTCGCGGGCCTTGCGGGCAGCCGCGGTCCCGTTGCGGGTACCCGGCAAGCGGGGATCCGGTGAGCCTGGACATTGGCGGTCGCTTCCGTGATGCCGAGGCGATCGCCGAGTTCCTGGCTGGTTGCCTCTTCGACGAGTTCGGCCAGGGCATCGCGATAATCACCCCATGCGGGTGGGCGGGTTCGGCAAGCCCAGAGCGGCTTCGTCCGGTGTCGGCATCAGCGGCAACTGAGGCAAGACGAAGCGATGCCGGCGAAAGCGAATGGCAGCACCGGCAGCAATCGGTCGCACTCGACACCACGCGAGACGAACGCGATAGCCGAGATGCGGATCGATGACGATCTCGCCCAAGGAGAATTGGTCGTAGCGCAGCAGTGCCGACTTGCCGCGCTGACGTCGGTTTCACAACGCTCATCCGAATTAAATCAGCCAACTTGTGCCTATATTCATGAGTTAGGAATTACCGCTGATTTTCTCGTAATGATATTTTCAGTATTCTTATGGAACCTAAGTAAGAGAGGCATGCTTCTCGCTCGTGCTGCTCGCAAAAACTTCACGAATTCATCAGGCAGGTTTGGCACATGCAGACGACACAGCAGAATTTGCACATTCAGGAACGTCTTGCGTTTTCCGGTATCGACCAAAATGTCCTAAAAGTTATTGCTGGCTTCCGAGCGGAGATCGAAGCGGTACTGCCGGATGCCATCGCCGAATTCTATCGCTATCTCGGCGATTGGCCGAACCTCACTGGTATGTTCAGCGATAGCAAGCGCATGGAATATGCGCGCTCTGCACAGGCCGCGCATTGGAAGCGACTGTTCTCCGGTCAGCTCGACGAAACCTATTTCCAATCTGCGCTGAAGATCGGCCTGGTGCATGCCAGGATCGGCTTGGAGCCGCGCTGGTACATCGCCGCCTACTACCGCACCCTTTCGCATTTGATCAGGCACGCCGTCGTTGCCTGCTACTCCCGCGTCCACGCACATCGTGCAAGCGTGCAGATTGGCGATGTCGTCTCGGCGATGACACAGCTTGCCATGCTGGACATGGATATTGCCGTCTCGGCTTATTTCGAGGAATTGCAGGCCCGCCATGCCAAGGAATTGCAGCGTATCGGCGAGGAGTTCCGCACCAAGGTCGGCGGTGTGGTCGGTGCCTTGAAGACAGTCTCGGCACATCTGCAATCCGGTTCCAGTGAATTGCTGAATTCATCGCATTCGGCCGCCGCCGACGCGCAGGCCGTTTCCGAAGCGTCGCGCATCACGGCCGAAAATGTCGAGAGCGTCGCTGCTGCCGCCGAAGAATTGACGGCAGCCATCAACGAGATCCAACGCCAGACCGCCAGCGCCAGCACCATCGCCCATCAGGCGGTGAGCGAGGCGAACAGTTCGAACGAGTCAGTGAGCACGCTCGAACAGGCAGCAAACCATATCGGCAATGTCGTGAAGCTTATCGACGATATCGCCGGTCACACCAATCTGCTGGCGCTCAACGCCACCATCGAGGCCGCCCGCGCAGGGGATGCTGGGCGCGGATTCCAGATCGTCGCCGCCGAGGTCAAAGGGCTCTCTCGCCAGACCGCGGACGCCACCAATCAGATATCGGGCGAGATCAAGGCGATGCAATCGGCGACCGGGCAATCGGCCAGCGCCATCCACACAATCGCCAGCACCATCAGCCGCATCAGCGACACCACGACGGCTATCGCGGCCGCAGTCGAACAACAAGGTGCCGCCACGACCGAGATCGCCCGCAGCGTCGAGACCGTCTCGCAAAGCACCAGCGCCGTCAACAACCGCATTGCGGCGGTCGCTTCGTCGATCAGCGTCGCCAATCGCATCGCCGACAGCGTGTCACATGAAATCGCCGACCTGATGGCACAGACATCGGCACTTGAGCGTGAAGTCGAAGAATTCCTGAAGAGTCTTGCGCGCTGATCGGAGGCGCGTGGCAGGCAGCAAGGACCAATACCCTAGAGTCAGCAACGAATTCCGCGCTCTGCGAATTCTTTCCCTATACGAAAGGATAGAATCGAATTCTTTCGTTTATGCAGATCGGATTTGAACCTTTGTTAATGTTCACACCGCACGTTGCATGAAAGTCCCGCTCGTCGTCGGGGAAAATCTTGCCTTTGGCCAACAGGAGCTACAACGTGAAGAACCTTCGCATCGCCGTGAAAATATCCATCGCGGTCGGCATCCTCTTGGTTGGCCTCCTCTCTATTGGCGTTCTCTCCATCTATAATCTCGGCATCGTCAACGATCAGTCGACGGAAATCACGGTCAACTGGCTGCCAAGCGTCGACATCGTCAACCGCTTGAACACCAACACGTCCGACCTGCGTATCGCCCAAGGAACGCACATCATGTCGACGACGGAAGAGGAAATGGGCAAGGCTGAGAAGGATATCAACCAAACCAACCAGACAATCGCTGAGAACCGCAAGATCTATGAAGCGCTGATTTCAAGCGAAGAAGAGCGACAGATTTACAATACGTTCGGCGAACAATGGGGCAGTTACCTGGCACTGAGCGATAAGGTTCTGGAACTGTCACGCAAGAACGCGAATGAAGAGGCATCTGCCCTGTTCAAAGGCGAGGCACGTCAGCATTACGACGAAGCATCCGCCACTCTGCTTCAGCTCGTCGATCTGAACAGGAAGGGCGCAAGCGACGCGAGCGCCACGGGGGACACCATCTATGCACAGTCGCGGACGATCATCGTTTCGACCCTCATCGTGATCATGGTCGTGAGCGTCGGAGTCAGCATCTTGCTGGTACGCAGCATCAGCCGGCCCGCCACAGCGATTGCCAGTGTGCTGCAGACCATGTCGACCGGCAATCTGGACATCACTGTGCCGGAGACCGATCGCGGCGACGAGATGGGTGACATCGCCAAGGCGAGCCTCGTCTTCCAGGAAGGTATGATCAAGGCCCGCAAGCTGGATCAGGAAGCCAAACAAGAGGCCGAGCGGCAGGCGGAACGCGGCCGGCAGATGGAACAGGCCGTGTCGGCCTTTGAAACCGTGATCACGGAAGTCGTTGCCGTGGTGAGTTCGGCTGCCACCGAATTGCAGGCAACGGCGCAGACCCTGTCGGCAACGGCCGAGGAGACGGCGCAGCAATCGACGGCAGTTGCCGCCGCCACCGAGGAAATGTCGCAGAATGTGCAAACGGTGGCTTCGGCAACCGAGGAGCTTTCGGCTTCGATCAGCGAGATT
>NZ_JAYRQR010000012.1:0-57953 GCF_041910485.1 Dongia sp. | reverse complement strand
TGACGTGGATGGCTTCCTGCCATCCAGGAGGGGAACCCGGTCACCGCATCGGGTCCGGCGGGGGCTGGCTTAACCGCCGCAACCCTGGGGGAGCGTCCTGTGACCCGGGACTCGCGGAGGATCGCTCACCCGCTGATCCGGAGGATCGGGCCTTGTGGCCGCCGACCAAGCCTGCCCCTCTCAACCAGGGGCGGATGCTTTCGGCCTGCGTCCATCGCTGGACTTGCGCCGAGGGACAACCGAGCGGCTCCGGATGGGGAGCCAGGGTGATATGTGCACAGCTCTATTAGTACCAGACTCCTAGTTCATTGTCAAGAACAATTTAGGAACAAAGTGCCTCGCCCTAGCGTTCGATCACACTCCTGCGTCTTTTGGTCGTGATCGCCGGGGCCTTCGCCGGGCGCGTGCCGAGATCGCCAGAGCCGCGTGGGCGACCGGATCTGGTTTCGTCATGGAATCGGATGGCATCGGCGAGTGCCGTCGGCAGGGCAACCGGGTCTTGCAGGCGACCGGACCGCAGCGATGCCAGCAGATCATTGAGCCAGGCCGTGAGCATTGCAGCGAACGCCGCCTTGTCTTTGAAGGATTGCGCAAAGATGCCGCTGTCGAAGGAGAGCAATGCCTCCCTGGCGCGTTGATCCGGATTGCGGGACGCGGCACCGTCGCGCTCCGCCATCACCAGCCAGTATTTGATCGATCCGTGCTTGGTCTTGCGAATCCGCTCGATGCAATCGAACCGATGAATGTCAGCCCATTTGACGGTCTTCGCTTTCCAGGTAAGGCGCCGGACCAGCCCCTCCTCCCGGATGGAGAGATGATCGAACGGGCTGCCGGGCAGGAAGCGCCCCGCGAAGAACACGAACATTGCCGCGCCGGTGCAGAACATGAAAAGCGGCACGATGAAAAAGAGAATGATGGCGGGATCGTTCTTGATGTTGCCCAGGCCTTGAAAGGCCATCGGCACCATCTGTGAAGATATGAAGATCAGTATCCCCAACCAGACCAGCATGAAGAGAGCGCCAAAAATCGCCGCCTGCCGGCTCGGCACGAGGCGAATGGGCAGATTTATCTTGCGTTGGTCACCCTGCTCCAAGGTCCTCTCCCTGATTGAAGCGTTTCACCGGCTGTAACGGTGTTTGACACCGACCGGGAAATAGTCCGGATGCCCCTGGGGATAGAGCGTCACCACAGGGCGCTGCAAATCGGTGGGTACGTAGTTGGCGAACTCGCTGTTGAGGTCGCGCAAGGTGGCTAGCACGCTCTCCGCAATGAGATCCGAGATTGTCTCCTCTGCCGTGACGCCCTGCGCGAGTTCGACGGCCAGCGTAAAGGCTGGCTTGTCGCCGAGGCCCTCTTTCACTTCCATCACGAATTTGCCGGTGACGAAGCCGCGCACCGCGGGCTGTTCGAGGCCGAGACTTACTGTCTCCGGGAAAATGTTGGCGCCGAAATAGGAGATCGTGAAATTGGCGCGTCCGAAGACCCAGACGAAGGGCTGGCGGCGAAAGGCCTCCGGCGCCACGAAGCCCGCCTTCGCCAGGCGCGCCAGCATCACGTCGCAGGCCATGACGCCGCCCCGGTCGGCGATGTGATAGCGGATGAGCGGCACGCCATTGTCGCCGCTGAAGGCGAGCGTGCCGTCCACTATCTCGAAATAGCGATTGGCCGGATCATATTGGCAAAGGGTCGGCAAGCGCGTGTCGCCGAATATTTCCAGCGCCAGATCGGGATGCTTCGAGAGGAACCGGCGCACGGCAACCGAGAGCGGCGTCTCCTGCGCCAGCACCCCGGCATCGGCGGTGCCGTTGAGGGAGGCGGCAAAATGGACGATGTCCTCGACTCCCGCCCGCTCGGCCATCAATTCGCGCCAGGTCTCGCTGAAGACCTCGCCGGCCAGCACCAGGCGTGGGTGGAAGCGGCCCCAATCGACCCCGCGCGCCCGGCCGAAATCGATCACTTCCTTCAAGAAAGGCGGATAGCCCAGCAGGATCGTCTGCTCGAAATCCGGCCCCAGCTTCTCGACAATGCGGACGATCTCGTCCGGCTTGTTGCCGGGGGTGGCGATCATCAGCCGATAACCCTTTTCGGCCAGCGCGCGCAGGCAGAAGGTCGTAAACATGCCGCCGACCCAGGTGCCCATCGCGAAGCAGACAACGGCGAGTGTCCGTTTTTCGTGCGCCTTGAACATGTCGCGGAAGACCTGTTCGAAGCGGACGGCAATCGGATATTCGTCCGCCGCCGAGCGCGGCCAGAAGGTCGGCTCCCCCGTTGACCCCGAAGAGACCGCGTAGAAATCGCAGCGCGCCCGATCGCCGCCGAAGACCAATTCATCCTGCGAGAAGCGGCGTACGTAATTCGCCTTGTCGAGGAGCGGCAGGCGCGCAAAATCGGCCGGCGTCGCAATGCCGGCGACATCAATGCCCTGCTCTTTCAAGAGCTGCCGATAGGCCGGGACGTCGGCCACAACGCGCAAGAGCAGCCCACGCGCGGCAGAAAAGCCGTCGCCGCTTTCACCCGGCGCCAGCAATGTCCCAAGATCATTTTCCAGAAAATCCTGTCTCGCGTTCATTTTGTGTCCTAGCGATATCTTTGAACGGTCTTGTTGCCATCAGCCGATTTCAACTGCCGCTCGTTTTTGGTATCTACCGCTGCTGCAATGGCATTGGGTTTCAAAAATGCCGGCAAGTTCACGCGGTCCGGTGAGTCGGCCCGGCGCTGCTCATACGACACTTGTTGCAGCCAGGCAGCCATTTCCACCGCGCGCTGCTTTTTGTTCGCAAACAGTGGCAACAAGGGATCCGTGTCGAAGACCAGATTGCCAGCCTTCAGTCGACGTTTCTCGGGAAGCACGAGGCCTGGAGGAAGATTATCGCCCACGATGCGCCACCAACTATGGGAGCCGACTTTGATCTCGATCGCCGCGAATTGCGTCACGGCTGACCATGACACACGTTTCCGACGCCAGAGTCTGCGAAAGGTCAGCCCGTGCTTGTCCATTTCCAAGAACCAGAGGGGGCTTCGCGGGAGTAGCTTGAGAACGCAGCCTATCCAACCAAAGAAAAAGGCTATCAACTCGAGCACATGATACCAATCGAAATGCGTCTTGGCTGACTGGCCACCCAAAATCTGCTCAGGAGCGAATTGGATCAAAGCAAAAACCGGCAGGAACAACAGGACGAGGATTGTCAGCAGCCATTGTCGACTGGGCCGAGGAACAAGCCGCAGGGGGAGCTTCAGAAGCGCCGACGGCACGGTTTTGGCGGGCAAAGTCAGATTGTTGGGGGTTGTTGGGCGCATAGGTCAGATCAAGCTGGCGGCGATGCCGACACTGAGCGCCAGGATCACGGTGTTGAGGAAAAAGCTGACGATGCCGTGGGCCGTCACCAGATGGCGCATCTCGCGCCCCGGGATGGTGACGTCGGAGACCTGGCATGTCATGGCGACGACGGCGGCGAAATAGATGAAGTCCCAATAGTCGGGCGCCTGGCCGCCGGGAAAGTCGAGCCCGCCCGCATTCTTGCCGCCTTCACCTTCATTGTAGAATTCGTGCGCGTAGTGGATCGCGAACAAGGTGTGGACGAGGAACCAGGACAGCACGATCGAGACGGCGCCGGTCGCGAGATAGAGCGGCTCGAGCGGGCCGCTCACCACCTTTGCCTGAGCGAGCACGCGGGCCGCGGCAAAGAGGCTGAACCCCGCCGCCAGCACGGTGAGGATGACGATCTCACCCAGGCTGATATCAAGCTCCCGCGCGCGGCGCGTGATGCGTTCGGGGGTTGAACTGAACATCATCAAGCCGGAAAGCGTCAGATAGACCAGGATGCCTGCATCCCAGGCGATGCTTGATGAAAGAGCCGCACTCCAGCCGGACGCGGCCAGGAGTGGATAGGCGACGAGGATAACGGCCGCCCCGGCGAGAAGCCTTTGCCGCCCTTTCACGTGCGATCCGAGCCCCGTGCGCCGGCTCCGTCTTTGCGCCATGCCAACCCAGCCTTTTCTTCGCCGCGATGCAGCAACAATTCTGCTGCGCATCGGCCCTGCCGACGCGCAATTTCAAACTAGCATGGCGAGGTGCCACGACAAAATCAGTCTAACTCAGGGATGCGGGCGTAAGCGGCTGGACAAAAGGGATGAATCGGATGATCGTCCGAACCATATCAGACTTCATCCGCCAGCTGCCGGAGCCGCCGACCCGTGACCAAGCTCGCCGCCGTTTCCCTCACCGACAAATACGAGATCGACACCGGCCGCGTCTATCTCACGGGCCTTCAGGCGCTGGTCCGCCTGCCCATGATGCAGCGCCGGCGCGACGAGCGCGCGGGCCTCAGCACCGCCTGCTATGTGACCGGCTATCGCGGTTCGCCCTTGGGCGGCATCGACCAGGCGCTCGTCTCGGCAAAGCCATTTCTCGACCGGCACAACATCCACTTCCAGCCCGGCGTCAATGAGGATCTGGCGGCGACCGCCGTCTGGGGTAGCCAGCAATCCGACCTGTTCGGCGACAGCAAATATGATGGCGTCTTCGCCATGTGGTACGCCAAGGGTCCCGGCGTCGACAGGAGCGGCGACGTGCTGCGCCACGGCAACCTTGCGGGCTCGGCCAAGAATGGCGGCGTGCTGCTGCTGGCCGGCGACGACCATACCTGCAAATCATCGACCACCGCGCATCAGAGCGAATATGCCTTCATGGATGCGGGGATTCCGGTGCTTTATCCATCGGGTGTCCAGGAGATCCTCGATTACGGCCTGCATGGCTGGGCGATGTCGCGCTATTCCGGCTGCTGGGTGGCGATGAAGGTGGTGGCCGACACGGCGGAAAGCTCTGGCTCCGTCTCGCTCGACCCGGAACGTTTCCACGTCACCACACCCACCGATTTCGACATGCCGGAAGGCGGGCTCAACATCCGCCTCCCCGCCTCGCCCTTCGCGACCGCCCAGGCGCTCGAGCAGGAGATGCGGCTCCACAAGTACAAGCTCTATGCCGCCCTCGCCTATGCCAAGGCCAACAACCTCAACCGGGCGGTGATCGACGGGCCCAATCGCCGCTTCGGCATCGTCACCTGCGGCAAATCCTATCTCGACGTGCGCCAGGCACTCGACGATCTCGGCATCGATGAGGATTACGCGCGCGAGATCGGCCTTTCCGTCTACAAGGTCGGCATGACCTGGCCGCTGGAGCGCGACGGCATCCGCCAGTTCGCCGAAGGGTTGGATGAAATCCTCGTCGTCGAGGAAAAGCGGGCGCTCATCGAGAACCAGCTCAAGGAGCAGCTCTATAATTGGAGCGAGAATGTGCGCCCGCGCGTCATCGGCAAGTTCGACGAGGCGCGCGAATGGATTCTTCCCTCGGCCGATGAGCTGACGCCCGCGCGCATCGCCCGCGTCATCGCGAAACGGATCGAGCGCTACCTCACCAGCGCCCGCATCCAGGAGCGCCTGAAGTTCCTCGACGCCAAGGAAGCGGCGCTCAAGAACTTCAACCCGCCGATCAAGCGCATCGCTTACTTTTGCGCCGGCTGCCCGCATAACAGCTCGACCAAAGTGCCGGAAGGCAGTGCGGCATTGGCCGGCATCGGCTGCCATTTCATGTCGCAATGGATGGACCGCAACACGGCGACCTTCACCCACATGGGCGGCGAAGGCGCAAGCTGGGTCGGCCGGGCGCCTTTCTCGAAGACCGAGCATGTCTTCCAGAACATGGGCGACGGCACCTATTACCATTCCGGCTTGCTGGCGATCCGCGCCGCGGTCGCGGCCGGGGTCAACATCACCTTCAAGATCCTTTTCAACGATGCCGTGGCCATGACCGGCGGCCAGCCGATGGACGGGCCGCTATCGGTCGCAATGGTCGCACAGCAGGTGGCAGCCGAAGGTGTCGGCCGTGTCGCCGTGTTGAGCGACGAGCCGGAGAAGTATGGCAGCGACAGCCAGTTCCCGCACGGCACCAGCATCGACCATCGCGACCAGCTGGACGCGGTGCAGCGCGACCTGCGCGCGATGAAGGGCGTCACCGTCCTCATCTTCGACCAGACCTGTGCCGCCGAGAAGCGCCGCCGCCGCAAGCGCAAGCTGATGGTGGACCCGCCCAAGCGCGCCTTCATCAACGAACTGGTGTGCGAAGGCTGCGGCGATTGCGGCAAGGTTTCGAACTGCGTCGCCATCGCGCCCGCCGAGACGGCGTTCGGCCGTAAGCGCCAGATCGACCAGTCGAGCTGCAACAAGGATTTCTCCTGTACCGAAGGCTTCTGCCCCAGCTTCGTCACCATCCACGGCGGCAGCCTGCGCAAGCCGCGCCCGAAGCAACTGGATGTGGCGGGGTTCCCCGAACCGGTTCTGCCGGTCCTCACGCGCCCCTACAACATCGTCGTGACCGGCGTCGGCGGCACCGGCATCGTCACCATCGGCGCGCTCCTCGGCATGGCGGCCCATCTCGAGGGCAAGGGCTGCTCGGTCATGGACATGGCGGGGCTCGCGCAAAAGGGCGGCGCCGTATTCAGCCATGTGCGCCTCTCGGAGAAGCCCGGCGATATCTTCGCGACGCGCATCGCGGCGGGGAATGCCGATCTGCTGCTCGGCTGCGACATCGTCGTCTCCGCCTCGTTCGATTCACTCGCCAAGCTTGATCTCGGGCGTAGCCGCGCCATCATCAACACCCATGAGGTTGCGACCGGCGACTTCACCCGCAACGCGGACTGGGATTTCCCGGCCGGCGATCTCAAGGACATCCTGACCAAGGCGGTGGGATCGGGCGCCATCGAGTTACTCGATGCGACGCGCCTGGCGACGGCGCTGCTCGGCGATTCAATCGCCACCAACCTGTTCATGCTGGGCTTTGCCTATCAGCGCGGCCTCATCCCCGTCGGCGGCGAGGCGATCGACCAGGCGATCAAGCTCAATGCCGTCGCGGTCGAGGCCAATCGCCAGGCCTTCGCCTGGGGCCGCCAGGCGGCACTCGACATGAGATCGGTCGAAGAGACGGCGGCACCGACCCATGCAGCCGAAACCGTGCCCGCATCCTTGACCGAGATCGTCACCCATCGACGCCGGCATTTGACCGCCTATCAGAACGCGGCGCTCGCCGATCGCTATGCGCAGTTCGTCGCCAAGGTTGAGGCGGCCGAGAACAAGATTCCAGGGTCGGATGGCGCGCTCGCCCGCGCGGTCGCCTGGAACTATGCGAAGCTCCTCGCCTATAAGGACGAATATGAGGTGGCGCGCCTCTATACCGATGGCAGGTTCCTTGAGGATCTCAACGACCGGTTCGAAGGTGATTTCGAGCTCCGCTTCCATCTGGCGCCGCCGATCATGGCCAAGCGCGATCCGGTGACGGGCCATCTGAAGAAGCAGGAATTCGGCCCCCGCATGCTGTGGGCGTTCCGCATCCTCGCCGGCTTCAAGGGCCTGCGTGGAACGGCCTGGGATATTTTCGGCCGCAGCGACGAACGGCGCACTGAGCGGCAGATGATCACGGATTATGAGGAGCTCGTCACTTCCCTCATCGGCAAACTGGACAGTGGCAACCTGCCCACGGCCATTGCCCTGGCATCGTTGCCGGAACAGATCCGCGGCTTCGGCCATGTGAAGGAAGCGGCCATCGCCCGTGCCGCGTCACAGCGTGCCGCCTTGCTCGCAAAGTTCGAAACGCCGGGCGGTGGCGCGAAGGTCGCGTCGCGGCCGCAGGCTGCCGAATAGAATTTAGGGACGCAGGATTTAGGGGCGCGGGATTTAGGGGCGCGGGCCGATCGCGCGCCAGCCTTCGGCCCATTGCTTGCGCTGCTCCGGCGTCAGTTCGCCGGCAATCTGGCCGAGACCTTCCTGCGCGTGGTGCAGCAGGCGTCCCGCCGATTGTTCCAGTTCGCCGAGCGCCGCATCGAGCGCCGCCGGATCGAACGGATCGGCCGCCAGCGCGTCGGCCACCTTGAGCCGCTGGGCGCGCATTGCCTCACGCTCCTGCTTGAACTCCGGCCCACGGGCTTTCAGCTTTTCCCGGATCACGCCGCGCAGTTCCGGTGGTACCGTCGCCATCACCATGCCGCCCTTGCCGCCCTCGGGTGCACCCCAAGGGGCATGCATGTGACCGGCCACCATGCCGGCCAGAAGAAAGAGGTTGAGGCACAGCGAAAGGATGGCCCCCGCCATCAGCCATTTCGCCTTGGCGCCGGAAATGGTCATCAGAAATCCCCCAGATCGTTGCTGGCGTATAGTGCGCTCGCCAGATAGATGTCCTGCTCCTCGGACGTCGTTGCGTTGCCCCACCCCATTGCGAACCCCATCGTCAGCGACAGGATGGCGGCACTGGCCGCAACACGGGCCGGCGAGAGGAACGTCATGAACCAGCCGCCGCCACCAGCGCGCGCCGAGCGCCGCGCCAGCGCATCGACGCGCTGCGCCAATGGGGCCGGTGCCGCTTCCATGCGCAGCGACCGCCCGAGCAAGGCTTCGAACTCGTCATCCCGCAATTGTTTCGTCATGGCTGCGTTCCTTCCAGTCTGGCGCGGATATCCTTCTTGGCGCGCACCAGCAGTGATTCATAGGCCTTCACCGATATCTCCATCGCCTCGGCCGCTTCCGCGTTGCTGAGGCCCACCGTGTAGCAAAGCGCCATCGCCTCGCGCTGGCGTTCAGGCAATTGCGCCATCGCCGCGCGCACCTGCGCTTCCTGTTCCGCCGCCATCATCTGCGATTCCGCACCCGGTCCCGGGTCAGCCAGCGGCAGATCGGGATCGAGCTGTTCGTTGCGCGGCCGGCGGCGCGCGTCGATGCACAAATTCATCGTCACCCGGTAGAGCCAGGTCGAAAATTTCGCCGCACCAGGTTGCCAGCTATCGGCCTTGCGCCAGGCGCGGGTGAAGGCTTCCTGCGCCGCATCCTCGGCATCGGCGCGCGATCCGGTGATGCGCAAAGCCAGCGAGAAGATCCGCGCGAGATGACGTTCGCGCAATCTGGCAAAGGCGCTCCCGTCACCGCTGCTGACCCGCAGCAGCAACCGGTCGTCCTCGTCACCTTCGGCTGCGGCCTGATCGTTGGCCGCCATGCGTGGTGGCAGTGTGTTCGTCACGATGACTCCGCGTGTGGCGATCCCGGACCTTGGTCCGGGATCGCTGCCGGTGTCAATGATGGCCACGCTGTCGCGCATGATGCCGGCCGGTTAGCGCTCTGCCGGCATCAAGGCTGCGGCGCCGGCTCGTCCGGCATGCCCATGCCTTCCGGTGCATCGGGGCCCTTGTGTCGACGCGGCATTTCATCCTTGGTGATCTTGCCGTCCTTGTTGGCATCGAACTTGGCGAACATCTGATCGCCCTTGGCATTCCATTCTGCGAGCGAGATCTTGCCGTCCTTGTCGGTATCGACACGGGTGATGCCCGGCTTGCCGTCGTCATGCGCCGGCCGCAAGGCCGACAATTCCTCGGCCGTGACCGAGCCGTCGCCATTGGCATCGGCCTTCTCGAACTTCAGCTTGCCGGCCTTCGGCCATTCGTCGGCCGTCACCTTGCCGTCACTGTTCTTGTCGAACCGCTTCAGGAATTTCTCGCCCATGTCGCCCGGTTTCGCATCGCGCTTGGCGCGCATGGAATCGTGGAAGGCCGTCATTTCGGCTTCCGTGATAAAGCCGTCGCCATCGGCGTCGATCGCCTTGAAACGCTCGGCACCCTCCGCCCCGAACTCGGCACGGTCGATGGCGCCGTCCTTGTTGGTATCCGCCTTCTGCCACATGCCCATCTCGGCAAAAGCCGGCGCGGCGATGGCGAAAAAAAGTCCGACAGCACCACCCAACAGCATGAGACGATTGGAATTTTTCATTTACCGACACTCCGTCATGAGGGGGCTCAATTGAGCCCGTTCATGGGATTACACGTCGGTCGGGCAAAGACCCTGCGCGGGATCGTTGCGGTTAGCCGCCAGGGTAGCCAACTGAGGGGCTGTTACATTTCCCCGGCGGAGAGAACGCCATCGCCATTGGCGTCGAGGCGGGCGAAGAGATCGTTGCCGCTCTCGATGAACTCGTCGATGCTGATCTTGCCGTCGCCGTCGAGGTCCGAGCCCTCGAACAGCGTCGAATTGCCCTGGCTGCCGGCATGATCGATTTCATCATGCGACAAATAGAGATCGCCGTTGGTGTCCGCCTGGTTGAAATAGCTCATGCGGGCTGCGTCGAAATCGATCGGCGACATGCCCTGCTCGGCACCGAATTCGCTCGGAAGGAACGGATCTTCCTGCGCCAGCGCCGGACCGGCAAGAATCCCCACCAGAATGATGACAGCGAGCGACGGGCGCGTCATGCGTTGAGACCCTGACGGCCCATGTCGAGGAACTTCTGCCGGCGCTCGGCGCGCACATCGTCGCCCGACAGATTGTCGAACTTCGCGAGTGCCGCTTCGATGGCATCCCCGAGGCGCGACGCCGTCTCACCGCGCGCGCGGTGTGCGCCGCCCAGCGGTTCGGCGACGATCTCGTCGATGACGCCAAGCTGCCGGAGGTCCTCGGCGGTCAGCTTCAACGCTTCGGCGGCATCCTTGGCCTGCTCGGCACTGCGCCACAGAATCGAGGCGCAGCCTTCCGGCGAGATCACCGAATAGACCGAATGCTCAAGCATGATGATGTGATTGGCGGCGGCAAGCGCGATGGCGCCACCCGAACCACCTTCGCCGATGATGGCGGAGACGAGCGGCACTTTGATCTTGAGGCAGGTTTCGATCGAACGGGCGATCGCTTCCGCCTGCCCGCGCGCTTCAGCTTCGACACCGGGATAGGCGCCGGGCGTATCGACCAGGGTCACGACCGGCAGACCGAAGCGCTCGGCCAGTTCCATCAGGCGAATGGCCTTGCGATAGCCTTCCGGCTTGGCCATGCCGAAATTGTGGCGGACACGGCTCTGCGTATCATTGCCCTTTTCATGACCCATGATCACGACGGGTCGACCGCGGAAGCGGCCGAGCCCGCCTTGGATCGCACGGTCGTCGGCAAAGGCACGATCGCCCGCCAAGGGAACGAAGTCGGTCACCAGCGCCGCGACATAGTCGCGGAAATGGGGCCGTTCCGGATGGCGGGCGACCAATGTTTTCTGCCAGGGAGTCAGCTTGGCATAGGTTGCCTTGAGCAGTTTCTCGGTCTTGCTCTGCAACTTGGCGACCTCTTCGGCGATGTTGATGTCGCCGCCGGTAGCCACATGCTTCAGTTCGGCAATCTTGCCGTCCAGTTCAGCAATCGGCTTCTCGAATTCGAGATAGGTCGCCATTCTTGTCACTTACTCCCTTGGCCGGCGTGGATTATTTCGCGCCGGAGATCTGCTTGGCCTTCGCCAGTAGCACCTCTGCCTGCCGGATAGAAGCCAAATCGATCAGGCGGCCATCCAGCGAAACGGCGCCCTTGCCCTCTTTCTGGGCCTGGGCCATCGCTTCCATGATGCGCTCTGCTTTCTTGACCTCGGCTTCGGCCGGGCTGAAGAGTTCGTTGGCAAGCGCGACCTGCGAGGGGTGGATGGCCCACTTGCCTTCGCAGCCCAGCACGTTGGCGCGGGCACCGGCAGCCTTGTAGCCATCGGCATCGCCGAAATCGCCGAACGGACCGTCGACGGGACGCAAGCCGTTGGCGCGCGCCGCCACTACCATGCGGGCGATGGCATAGTGCCACATGTCGCCCCAATGGATGTCACGGTTGCCGGCCGCATCCTTGTCGGTGAGGACCGAATAGGCCGGATTGGCGCCGCCGATATTCGTGGTCTTCGCCTTGGTCGAGGCCGCGTAATCGGCGACACCGAAATGCAGGCTTTCATTGCGCTTCGAAGCGGCCGAGATGGCGTGGACATTCTGCATGCCGAGCGCCGTTTCGATGATCATTTCGAAACCGATGCGCTTCTTGCGGCCGACGGCGGCCTCGCACTGCGTCACCAGCATGTCGACGGCGTAGACGTCTTCCGGCGTGCCGACCTTCGGGATCATGATGAGGTCCAGGCGTTCGCCGCCCTGCTCGATCACGTCGACGACGTCGCGGTACATATAGTGCGTGTCGAGGCCGTTGATACGGACCGACATCTGCTTGGTGCCCCAGTCGATATCGTGGAGCGCCTGGATGATGTTCTTGCGGGCCTGGGCCTTGTCGTCGGGGGCGACCGCGTCTTCAAGATCGAGGAAGATGACATCGGCTGCCGATTTGGCCGCCTTTTCGAAAAGCTGCGGCTGGGAGCCGGGAACGGCGAGTTCACTGCGGTTGAGGCGCGCGGGCGCCTGGTCGACGATCTTGAAGCTCATGTTTTCACTTCCTGCCCAGATGGTTGCGAGAGTTTTTGGCCCGGGGTCCGGGCTGCTGTCAATCCTCGCCTTTGCGCTGCACAATGCCTGTGCCATCAGCGGCATTGTTTAGCTTAATTACTTCTTGGCAGCGATTTCACGCTTGCGGGATGTGGATTTAGCCAGCGGATGGTGGGTTTCGACCAGTGTCTTCAGCCGTTCCTGCTGGACATGGGTATAGATCTGGGTGGTCGCGATATCGGCGTGGCCCAGCATCTTTTGCAAGGATCGCAGATCGGCGCCGTGATCCAGCAGATGGGTTGCGAAAGCATGGCGCAGGACGTGGGGCGAAATCCGGGCGGGATCGACCCCGGCCTTGAGCGCAATCCCCTTGAGCAATTGCCCGAACCGCTGCCGGGTCAAATGCCCCTCCTTGCCGCGCGAGGGGAACAGAAAGGGCGAGTTCTGCGCGCCGCCCAGGAAGCGCGGCCGCGCCTCGAGATAGGTTGTGAGAGCCGAGCGGGCGGGCGGGTTGAGTGGCACCAGCCGTTCCTTGCCGCCCTTGCCGCGCACCGTGAGAAATGGCTGGTCGCGCATCACCACGGCGACCGGCAGGCGCACTAATTCGCTGACGCGCAGGCCGGTGGCGTAGAGGAGTTCGACCATCGCCAGTAGCCGCGCACCCTCGGCCCCATCCAGTTCATTGCAGGCCTTGATGAGGGCCGCCATTTCCTCTTCGGACAGCAATTTGGGCAAGGGCCGGCCGAGCTTCGGCGCATCGAGCGCCGCTGTCGGATCGTCACCGCGCCGGCCATCCTCGACCAGGAAGCGATAGAATTGGCGCAAGGCCGAAAGCCGCCGTGCCTGGGTGCGCGGCGACAGATCGTTGTCGGCCAATTGGCCGAGATAGGCCCTGAGGTCGGCGGTGGCAGCCTTGGCCATTGCAATGTGGCGCGCGGCCAGAAATGTCAGCAGATCTTCAAGATCGCGCCGGTAGGCCGCCAGTGTGTTGTTGGCCGCATTACGCTCGGCCGCCAGCATCTCGAAGAAAGCGCCGATGGCCGGGTCCGCGCTCACCGCGCCAACTTTCACAGGCCGGCAAGAACGGCGATTTCACGCGCGATCCGGCGCGCATCGGCTTCGAGGCCCAGATCGATGAGGCTGCGCAGAGCACTGCCGAGAATGATCGGATCGGCCGCGATCGCCTTGTCGCCGCCGATGCCGACAAGGGCCAGGGTGATTGCCTCACCTTTGCGCTTACCGGCGGCTGCCGCCACGATCTCGGCGGCGGGCGAGCCCAGCGGGATGACGGGCGAGGCCTGGAACGACCCCGCGACCGTGGAAGTCACCGGCCGGTTGAGCCCGGCCAACAGGCTGTAGAGCAGTTCGACGCGCGGATTGGCGGTGCCGCTGGCCTGGGTCCAGGCAGCGACCGGATCACCACTGCCGGGGAGACCGGCGATCTGACCGAGGAGATCGAGCCCCTCCTTCTCACCCGGCCGGCTGAAGGCACGGGTATTGGCGGCGACGGTGTTGAGCCAGTAACCGCCTTTGTCGGTTTGACCGATGACAAACATCAGCCGTGCTGCCTGCGGGGCGAAGAAGGGCATGTCCCGCGAGGGTGCGATCTGGCTCGCCAGCGGTCCATAGAGCTCCGCCTGCACCAGATAATCGCCGCGCTGCTGGGCCTTTTTGAGGGCAGCGTCGATGGCGCGTGCCTTCTGCGCCGGCATCTGGGCGCGGTAGGCCGCTTGATAGAGCTGCGCCCGCAATTCGACCGTATCGCCCATGCTGATGGCGGTCGTCGGGTCGGCGATACCGGCCGGCATCTGCAGATAAAGCTCGGAGAGCTCCTGTGCCGGGATGAGGCCGAAACGATGCGCAAGTTCGGCAGCCGCCACGCGCTCCGGCAGGGGGCGTGTCGCATCGCGGGCGATCATGACGCTGCCACCGGTTCCGACCGGCACCACCGGCGCGGCGCCGATCGCATTGGGTGCCGGCATGCCGACCGTCTTCATCAGCGCAACGTTGAGCGGGTCGGGCACAGCCACGTTCTTCGGCACGCGCTTAGTCTCGCCGTTCGCGAGGGAGGCGAGCGCGATGAAATCCTTGGTGGCCGGGTCAGGATCGTTGCGCTCACGCAGGAGATCGAGGCCGAGCGAGGCCGGATCGTTCTGCTGGCGCATGATCTGGCAGAAGATGACGGCTCGGCGGAAGAAGAGATCCGGCACCTGATTGCGCGCCATCTGCTGGTCGACCATCTGGCAGGCGCCGTTGGTATCGTTGACGAGCAACGCCTTCTCGACAGCTTCCTGCGGATCCATCGGACCGCTCTGCGGGGTCCCTTGCGTCAGCGAGATTGCGGCATCGTTGAAGCCCATCTGGTGGAGCTTGTCGGCCCTGACCGGCTTCAAGGGGTCGACCGGGCCGGAAGCGCCGGCACTGGGCGCATCGGTCAGCAGCAGGCGACGCTGCAGATCGGCCAGCGACGGCACGCTGACCGGGGCCGGCAATTTCGGGACGAGGCCCATCAGCCGCGACACTTCCGATGCCTGCCAGATATCGGCACCGAGCCCCGTCGCGGCCGAAGCCGCCGGGATGTCCGGCATCGGCTGGGTCATGATTTCAGCCGGTGCGCTGGGTTGGCCTGGGGCAGGCACGGTCTGGGCACCGGGTTCGGGCGGCGGCGGCAACGGTGTCGCCGTCGGCGCAGCGCCTGGCTGTGGCGCCGGCTGCTGCGGGGCTGGCTGCTGGGGCGCCGGTTGGACGGGCGGCAGGGGCTGCGCCTCGATCCCGCCACCACTGGCCGGTGGTGTCGTGCCGGTCGTGTTCTGCGGCAGGCCGAGCGGCGTCGGCTCGCTGGAAAGGGCGAAAGCGGTATCGTGAACCGGCCCCAAGAGGGCGGAAACGGTGCCTAGCGCCAAAAGGGCCTGTTGCAGCCCAGCGCGCGCCGATGTCGAGGGCTTATTGCAGCGAGAGCCGGTCATTCGGGATCTGCAGTTCCACCTGCTGGGTCGGTGCCGGCAGCTTGTAAGTGCCGAGAAAAACGATTCCGCCCGCGATGACGACGACAGCGATGCCGATGATGGTGAGGATTGGCTTGCTCATGTCAGGAATTTCAACCGGTTAACCATGGCCCACCGCGACGGATTCGATGCATGCGCTCGGGTCGCGGCCGGGATCGGATTCACCATGCCACAGCGCCGGATTCGAATGCTAGTTCAAATACTAATCACGAATCCTGCCCCGCGGAGATCAACTCGGCGTGACCCCGTGTCACCGGGCGGCAGACCTTGACGACCGGGTTAAGTGCCTGATACCCACGGCAAATGGTCGACACAACGCATGATACGGCGGCCCTTGGCGGCAGCCTCAACCCACCCACGGGCAGCAATGGCCGCGGTGCCGCGCGCGAAGGCGCCGAGCACGGCCTCGACCGGGCGCTCGCCCAATCGGTGCTGGCGCGACTGAAGCAGCCCCTGGTCCTGGTCGGATTGATGGGCGCCGGCAAGAGCTGCATCGGCAAGCGTCTCGCCGGGCACCTCAGCCTGCCCTTCGTCGATGCCGACCGCGAAATCGAAGCGGCGGCCGGTTGCTCGATCCCCGATATTTTTGCCGCGCATGGCGAGAAGGCCTTCCGCGACGGCGAGCGTCGCGTGATCCAGCGCCTCCTCGGCAATCCGGTGCATGTGCTGGCGACCGGCGGTGGCGCCTTCGTCGATCCCACCACCCGGGCCCTGGTCAAGGAACGCGCCATCTCGATCTGGATCCGCGCCGATCTCGACCTGCTGCTGAAGCGCGTCTCGCGCCGCAACGACCGCCCCTTGCTGCAGAATGTCGATCCGCGCGCCAAGCTTGCCGAGCTCATCGAGCTGCGCCATCCGTTTTATGCCGAGGCCGACATCATCGTCGACAGTGCCGACGGCCCGCCCGAAGTGACCTTGGGGCGCGTCATGGAAGCGCTCGGCACGTATCTTACGGAAAGGGAGCCGGCGGCATCATGACGGCTGCCAAGGCTTCTGCCCATGATCTCGCGCGGCCGGAGCGTTTGCGCGTCGATCTCGGTGACCGCAGTTACGACATCCTGATCGGCCGCGGCCTCATCGCTGCCGCGGGCGAACATATGGTGCCACTGCTCGCCAAGCGGCACGTCGTGATCATCACCGACGCCAATGTCGCCAAGCTCTATCTGGAAGGCCTGACCCGCTCGCTTGAAAAGGCCGGTGTCAAGGTCGACAGCATCATCCTGCCCGCCGGCGAGGCGACCAAGAGCTTTGCCGAGGTCGAACGCGTGACCGGCCTGCTGCTCGACATGAAGGTCGAGCGCGGAACGACGCTGGTGGCGCTCGGCGGCGGTGTCATCGGCGACCTTACCGGCTTCGTGGCGGCGATCACCTTGCGCGGCATCGACTTCATTCAGGTGCCGACCACGCTCCTCGCCCAGGTCGATTCATCGGTCGGCGGCAAGACCGGCATCAACACGCCGCATGGCAAGAATCTGGTCGGCGCTTTCTATCAGCCGCGCCTGGTCCTTGCCGATACGGCAACGCTCGACACGCTGCCGCGCCGCGAACTTCTCGCCGGCTACGCGGAAGTCGCCAAATACGGGCTCATCGACGAACCCGGCTTTTTCAGCTGGCTTGAGGCCAATGGCATAGACGTGATCGAAGGCGACGAGGCCGCGCGCCGCCACGCCATCGCCGTTTCCTGCGCCGCCAAGGCCCGCATCGTCGGTATCGACGAACGTGAAAGCGGCGCGCGCGCGCTCCTTAACCTCGGCCACACGTTCGGCCATGCGCTGGAGGCCGAATGCGGCTTCAGCGACGAGTTGCTGCATGGCGAAGGCGTCGCCATCGGCATGGTGATGGCCTTCGACCTGTCGGTGACGCTGGGCATCTGCCCGGCCGATGATGCAGCGCGCGTTCAGCGACACCTGGCCAGCGTCGGCCTGCCGACCGCGCCCGGCGCGGTCCAGGGCCGGTTCTGGTCGAGCGAAAGATTGGTCGAGCATATGGGGCGGGACAAGAAGGTGAAGGATGGCCGCATCGGCTTCGTGCTGGCGCGCGGCATCGGCAAGACCTTCCATCCGGCCCATGTCGACCTTGCCCAGGTTACGGCGATCCTGGAGACCGCTATCGCCGCGTGATCCGCGCAGTCCGCGCGTCGACCCTCTTCTCCCTCGTGGATGGTCAAGATGGATTGGCTTTTGCTGAATATCGGCGCCTTGCTTCTGCTGGTCGTTGGCTCGGCGTTCTTTTCCGGCTCTGAAACAGCCCTTACCGCCGCCTCTCGCGCGCGCATGCTGACCTTGGGGCAGCAAGGCTTCAAGCGGGCGATCGTCGTCAACAAATTGCACAGCCGCATGGAGCAGGTGATCGGCACCATTCTGCTGGGCAATGCCTGCGTCAACAGCTTCATCGCCATTCTGTCGGCCCAGGTCTTCGGTGCCTGGTTCGGCGATGTCGGCGCCGTCTATGCCGGCATCGTGGCAACCATCATCATCTTCGTCATGGGCGAGGTCCTGCCAAAGACATTCGCCATCAACAATGCCGACCGTTCGGCCTTGACGCTGGCACCGATCGTTCTTGTCCTGGTGCGCGCCATTGCGCCGATCACGCATCTGACCCAAATGATCTGCAGCGGCATTCTGCGCCTCCTCGGTGCAAACATCGTCAATGAGCTGGGCGCCGAAGAGCGGATCGAGGAATTGCGCGGCGCCATCGCCCTCCATGCCGGCGCGGACGAAGAAATCCGCGAAGCCGGGCAAATGTTGCATTCGATCCTGGATCTCGAGGACGTGCCGGTTTCCGACATCATGGTGCACCGGCGCAACATGACGATGATCGATATCGAGCAGCCGATCGAACAGTTGGTGGCGGAGGTGCTGCAAAGCCCGCATACGCGCCTGCCGCTCTATCGCGGCCAGGCCGACAACATCATCGGCGTTCTCCATGCCAAGGCCTTGCTGCGCGCCGTCCAGGCCAACCAGTGGAAGCTCGACGGTATCGACATCGTGAGCCTTGCCTCGCCGCCCTGGTTCATTCCCGACCAGACCAATCTCCTTGCGCAGCTGGAAGCCTTCCGCAAGCGGCGCGAGCATTTCGCCATGGTCGTCGACGAATACGGCGCCCTGATGGGCATCGTGACGCTTGAGGATATTCTAGAAGAAATCGTCGGCGACATTTCCGACGAGCATGATGTGACGGTGGCCGGCGTGCGGCCCCAGACCGACGGCAGTCTTGAGATGGACGGCACGGTGACGATCCGCGACCTCAACCGCGAATTCGGCTGGCGCCTGCCGGACGAGGAAGCATCGACCATTGCCGGGCTGGTGCTGTTCGAGGCGCAGCAGATTCCGTCGCCCGGCCAGGTTTTCGCCTTTCACGGCTGCCGCTTCGAGATATTGGAGCGGCAACGCAATCAGATCACCAGATTGAAGGTGACACCGCCGCGCGACTCACGCGCCATCCCAGGGGCTACTCCCGCCGGCCCGACGAAAGCAGCCATTCATGGATAACCCGCTCGACATTCAGCCCGCACCCGCACCGCGCGAGGCGCTGCACACGCGGCGCTATGATTTTCGCGGCTACCGGCGGGCGGACGGCCTCTTCGATATCGAGGGGCGCATGGTCGACACCAAGGATTATGCCTTCCCGAACGATTGGCGCGGCTCGATCGAGCCGGGTGATCCGGTGCATGATATGCGCATCCGCCTCACGCTCGACGATCATTTCACGGTCGTGGACATCGCCGTGGCGACGGCGGCGGCACCCTTTTCCGTCTGCGGCGACATCACGCCGGCCTTTGATGTGCTGAAGGGCAGCACGGTCGCCAAGGGCTGGAGCCGGACCTTGCGCACGCATTTTGCCGGCGCCCACGGCTGCACCCATCATGTCGAGATGCTGCGCGCCCTGGGCACGGTCGCCTTCCAGACCATCTATGGCTATCGCGAAAAAGCCAAGCGCGACGCGGGCCTTACCAAGACGGATGGCCCGCCCACCGAAGCCAAACCGGGCAAGCGCCCCGGCTTCATCGATACGTGCCATGCGCTGGCCAGCGACGGTGACGTTGTGCGCACGCATTGGCCGGACTTTTACGAGGGCCAGCCGGCAAAGACCGGGAGCTAGGCCTCGCCCGGCGCCTTGACGACCAGCGCCAGAGCGTGGACGCCGGCATTGAGATCGTCGGCGAGGGCTGCATAGACGAGGCGCTGACGCTCGACGCGGCTTTTGCCGGCGAAGGCTGCGGCGGTGATCTCGACCTTGAAATGGGTCTCGCCGCTTTCCTTCCACGCCGCATGGCCGTGATGCTGGTTGGTCTCGTCGATCACGTTGAGTTCGGATGGCGCGAATGCCGCCTTCAGCTTCGCCGCCATGCCTTCCGCAACCTTGCCCATGCCGCCCTCAATCCTTACGCGGCTGCGCCGCAGCACTTCTTGTATTTCTTGCCCGAACCGCAGGGGCAAGGATCGTTGCGCCCGACCGAGGCCACGCGGCGCGGCGGGGCCTTGGGGTTAAGCTCGCCATCGACATAGACCCAGCGGCCGTTCTCGCGCTTGAAGGTCGCCTTCTCGTGGTGGATGCCGGTCTGGCCCTGGCGCTTGAAACGGGCGATGAATTCGACCTCGCCGGTCTCGTCCTTTTCGCCACCGCCGACGACGTGCCGGATTTCCAGCCCGCGCCAGTCGATCTCGTTGATCATCATGTCGCCATGTTCGCGGTCGAAGGGTTCCTGCATGTCACTGGCGTGGGTCTTGTCGATATAATCGAGATTGCCCAACTTGAAGGCGCTATAGCGCGAACGCATCAGGGCCTCGGCCGTGGGAGCCGGCGCGCCGTTGATCAAGGGCTGGCAGCACGCTTCGAGCTGTTTCCCGGAACCGCAAGGGCAAGTCGTCATGAGATCAAATCCGTCAGATAAAATTGTGTGGTTCTATTAGGTTAACCTGCGACATCCGGGCTGATGAAAGACCTCGCCCTTGCGATAACGCCGCGCGACCCTCATACTTAATTCCATGTCGAAAGAACAGACCATCCGTTTCCGGCGCCGCAGCCATTTCGATCCTGACCCGCCGCCGCGCCCGGTAACCTGCAACCATGCCGGCTGCAAGGAAGCCGGCACCTTTCGCGCGCCCAAATCACGGGACCGGCTCAACGATTACTACTGGTTCTGCCTGGACCACGTGCGCGAATACAACCGCACATGGGATTATTATGCCGGGATGGGACCCGCCGAAATCGAAAAATCGGTGCGATCTTCCATCGTCGGCGATCGGCCGACCTGGAAACTGGGTCAGCGCACCGCCAGCGGCCGGCAATACAAATTCGCCAACGGCACCCGCTTCGACCTGTTTCCTGAGGACGTTCAGGCCGATATCGAAGCCCGCATGGGGCAGGCCAAGCAGCGCGCGGACAAGGAAGCGCGGGCGCGGGCACGACGAAAACTGTCGGCGGAAGACCAGGCGCTGGCTGTCCTTGATCTGGTGGCCCCGGTCGATTGGGATGTGATCAAGGCGCGCTACAAGGCCTTGGCCAAGCAATTGCACCCCGATTCCAACGGTGGTGACAAAGAGGCGGAAGAACGGCTGAAAGTGGTCAATCAGGCCTACAGCACGCTGAAGCGCGCGGCCGCCTCCGTCGAATAACAGACCGGCACTGGACCATTGCTGCCCCAATCGATGGGCTCAGCTGGCGAATCCGTGCGGAAAATGGCCTTTTGGCAAGCAGGGCTGCTCTGCAGGGAATGACCTAGTCAGCCTGCTGGAATTGCCCTAAAAAGGGCCCCCTTCGAATGCGTTAACGATCCGACGAGCTCCGTATCATGGTCACCCAGAATCTTGCCCAAATCGACAAATCCTCGCAGCCCGACATCAACATTTCGGTCCGCCAGATGTTCGGCCTCGATTCCGACCTTCAGGTGCCGGCCTTCAGCCAGCGCACCGAACTCGTCCCGGATCTTGATGAATCATACCGCTTCGACCATGACACGACGATGGCAATCCTCGCCGGTTTCGCCTTCAACCGCCGCGTCATGATCCAGGGCTATCACGGCACCGGCAAATCGACCCATATCGAGCAGGTGGCGGCGCGCCTCAACTGGCCCTGCATCCGCATCAACCTCGACAGCCATATCAGCCGTATCGATCTCATCGGCAAGGATGCGATCGTGCTCAAGGACGGCAAGCAGGTCACCGAATATCGCGAAGGCCTGTTGCCCTGGGCGCTGCAGCATCCGACCGCCCTCGTCTTCGACGAATATGATGCCGGCCGCCCCGACGTGATGTTCGTGATCCAGCGCATTCTCGAAGTCGAGGGCAAGCTGACGCTCCTCGACCAGAACAAGGTCATCCGCCCGCACCCGGCCTTCCGCCTGTTCGCCACGGCGAACACGGTGGGCCTCGGTGACACGACCGGCCTCTATCACGGCACGCAGCAGATCAACCAGGGCCAGATGGACCGCTGGAACATCGTCGCCACGCTGAACTATCTGCCGCACGATGACGAAGCGAACATCGTCGTCGCCAAATCGCCGACCTATGACAATGAGCAGGGCCGCAAGACGATCGGCGCCATGGTGGCCTGCGCGGAGCTGACCCGTTCCGGCTTCATCAACGGCGACATTTCGACCGTCATGAGCCCCAGAACCGTCATCACCTGGGCCGAAAACGCGCGCATCTTCGGCGATGTCGGCTTTGCCTTCCGCGTCTCGTTCCTCAACAAGTGCGACGAGCTCGAACGGCCGGTCGTGGCTGAATATTATCAGCGCTGCTTCGGCCAGGATCTGAAGGATTCCGCGGTCCAGGCAAATATCCGGGCGTAACGGTCGACTAGAGGGATCTGATGTCTGGGCCGAAGAATCCGGTCGAGGAGTTCCGCCGCGTCACTGGCGCCACCATGCGCGCCATGTCGGGAGACAGGGAACTGCAGGTGAGCTTCGCGCCCAATCAGGGGCCCGCGAGCTTGAGCGGCAGCGAGGCACGCCTGCCGCTGCCCGGCCGGCACTTGCCGGCGGCCGACGTGGCACTCGCCCGTGGCGAAGCGGACGCGATCGCGCTGAAGCTCCGGCACCACAATCCCAAGATCCATGCCCGAGAAGCGCCGAAGAGCCAGCTTGCCCGCGACATCTTCCAGGCGCTGGAAACCGCGCGCGTCGAAGCGATCGGCACCAAGCAGATGGACGGTGTCAAACAGAACCTCAACGCCGCCCTCGACGAGCATTGCCGGCAAAAGGGCTTCGTGCGCGTAGCTTCGCGCCAGGAAGGGTCCCTCCCCGATGTGCTGCGCCTGCTGGCGCGCGAGACGCTGACGGGTCAGAGCGTGCCCGATCTTGCCAAGGGCATGGTCGATCTGTGGCGTGGCGACCTGCCGCAGAAGGTGCGGGAGGATATCGAGCGCCTCAGCGAATGCCTCGACAGCCAGAAGGCCTATGCCAAGGCGACGCGCCGGCTGCTGGCCGACATGGAGCTGGAGGCAAGCGAGGACGATTTCGATCCCGAGGACGAAGAGCCCGAGAACCAGGACGAGCCGGACCAGGACAACCAGGACCAGCAGCAGACCAAGGGCAAGGAAGAACAGAAATCCGACAGCCAGATGGAGCTGGAATCGGAAGCGGCCGAGAGCGCCGCGGCGGAAGCGGAAGATGTCGATTCCGAAGAAACCGACATGGAAATGGATGCGGAGACCGGCGACGAGAAGCCCGGTTCGCCCAAGCGCCGCAACGAACCGGATTTCAGCCGCCGCAACGAGGCCCCCTACAAACCCTTCACGGCGCAGTTCGACGAAGTGGTCGACGCTGCCGAACTCTGCGACCCGGAAGAACTGTCGCGTCTGCGGCAGTTGCTCGACCAGCAATTGACGGCGTTGCAGGCCGTCGTCGCCAAGCTCGCCAACCGGTTGCAGCGGCGCCTTCTGGCCAAGCAGAACCGGTCGTGGAACTTCGACCTTGAGGAAGGCATCCTCGATGCCTCGCGCCTGCCGCGCGTCGTGGTCAATCCGGACCTGCCGCTCTCCTACAAGCAGGAGAGCGATACCGAGTTCCGCGATACGGTCGTCTCGCTCCTCATCGACAATTCGGGTTCGATGCGCGGCCGGCCGATCACGGTTGCGGCCATGACCGGCGATATCCTGGCCCGCACCCTGGAACGCTGCGGCGTCAAGGTCGAGATTCTCGGCTTCACGACGCGCATGTGGAAGGGCGGTCAATCGCGTGAAAGCTGGATTGCCGCCGGCAAGCCCGCCAATCCGGGTCGCCTCAACGACCTCAGGCACATCGTCTACAAATCGGCCGATGCTCCGTGGCGGCGCGCCCGCAAGAATCTGGGCCTGATGCTGCGCGAAGGTATTCTCAAGGAGAATATCGACGGCGAAGCCTTGCTGTGGGCGCACAACCGGCTCGCGGTCCGTTCCGAGCAGCGCAAGATCCTGATGGTCATCTCGGACGGCGCGCCGGTCGACGATTCAACGCTGTCGGTCAATCCGGGGAATTATCTCGAGCATCATCTGCGCGATGTCATCGACTGGATCGAGACGCGCTCCAATGTCGAACTGGTGGCGATCGGCATCGGTCACGACGTCACGCGCTATTACCGGCGCGCGGTGACGTTGGTCGATGCCGAGCAATTGGGCGGCACGGTGCTAGAGCAGTTGGCGGCCCTCTTTGAAGAAGACCACCGCAAGGGCGGTAAGAAAGGCTTCGCCGCCTAACGACTAGCGACGGCGGTGGCGCGACTTGCGCGCCGTCGCTTTCACGACGGCCGGCTGAGCGTCCCAGTGCGTCGCCGTTTCGGCATGACCGCCCGCCCCGTCTCCATCATCCTCTTCGCTTTTCAGCGACATGATCGCCATGCCCATTTGCAGGCTGGCGAAAGTGAGGCCGGTGAAGAAGGTCAACAGGGCGACCGCCAGAATGCCCAGCGAAGATGTCTCGACCAAGCTGCGCAGGCCGCCGACATCAAGTGCAAAGATCACGCCCACGAAGACGGCCGCCGCGGCATAGCCGATCAGCGCGTGTCGCAACATGAACTTTACCAGGGTTGGCATGGGTCAACTCGCTCAGTCTGCATCCAGGTTCAACATATGTAGTATTGCACGGTTCCGACGTCATCCCTAAGTGGTCATTTTGCCGCGAATTGTTGATATTTCGTGATCGAAGATTTCCGCGCCCGCCATCGACCCGAATCGAATACTCGGTTTATCTTCCTCGGAAGAATTCAGCCCCTTCAGGAGGATCGTCATGGCCGCAACCCGCTTACGCACCGCCGTGGCGCCCCTGGCCCTCATTCTCGGTCTTAGCGCCGTCCTGATGGGTCCGGCCCGCGCCGATCTCGCCGCCGCCGAGGCCGCGATCGCTGCCAAGAAATACGACGCCGCCATTGCCGAGCTCCAGCCGCTGGCCGATGCCGGTGACGGCTATGCCAAGTGGAAGCTCGCCCAGCTCTATCTCGCCGGTCATGGCGGGTCCGCGACGGAAGGCGTCGAGTTGTTGAAGCAGGCCGCCGAAGCCGGCGAACCGGAAGCCCAGTCCCGCCTCGGCGTGCTCTATGCCAAGGGCGAGGGCGTGCCGCAGAGCGATGTCGAAGCCTATAAGTGGCTGTCACTGGCAACGCGGGGGGCCGCCCCCGGCGTCTCGCGCGTGATGGCGGAGACAAACCAATCGATCGTCAGCCAGCGCATCACGGCGGAGCAGCGGGCCGAGGCTGTGGCTGCCTCCGAACAGGCGGCCACCGTCTATCAGCCGGCTGCATCTGCTGCTCCGGAACCGGCACCAGTCGTCACCGAGACCCCACCGGCAGATACCGAGGTTGCATCCCTGCCACCCGCCGAGGAGCCGGTGAGCGGTATTCGCCTGCAGCTTGCCTCCGTGCCCAACGAAGCTGATGTCGACGGCGAATGGGCGCGCCTCAAGAAGCGCATCGGTGCGCCGCTCGATGGGCAGTCGCTGCACGTGGAGCGTGCCGATCTCGGCACCAAGGGTGTGTTCTATCGCTTGCAGATCGGCCCCTTCGCCGATCGTGCCACCGCCAACGCCACCTGCAAGGACATCAAGGCCGCCGGTGGCGATTGCCTGCTGGTCGGTCCCTGACCTCGCGCGAAGAAGATCACCAGCCGATATTTAACATTGCGCCGACGGTGAACGCAGCGGTACCTGGCGCGAGGAATAATCCTATCGCAATGCCTATCGCCCGGAGCCTAGCCCGGCGGATTGAAACCCGCTAAATTGCCGCCGCTATGCCATATGAATCCCTGCGCGATTTCATCTCGAAGCTGGAGAGCAGCGGCCGCCTCGTGCGGGTCGCTGCACCGGTCGACCCGCATCTTGAAATGACCGAGATCCAGACCCGCCTGCTTGCCGAAGGCGGGCCGGCGGTGCTGTTCGAGAATCCGGTATCGAGAGAGAGCGGCAAGCGTTACCGCATGCCGGTCCTGGTCAATCTGTTCGGCACCGTCGAACGTGTCGCCTGGGGCATGGACCGCGAACCGGCGGGCCTGCGGGCGCTCGGTGAGACACTCGCATTCCTCAAGCAACCCGAACCGCCCGGCGGCTTCAAGGAAGCTTGGGAGATGCTGCCGCTCCTGAAGACGGCGCTTGCGATGAAACCGAAACAGGTCGGCTACGCGCCCGTGCAGGATGTCGTCCTCACCGGCGATCAGATCGACCTTGCCGAATTGCCGATCCAGGGCTGCTGGCCGGGTGAGCCGGCGCCGCTCATCACCTGGCCGCTGGTCGTCACCAAAGGGCCCGGCAAGGGTAAGTCCGACGATTTCAATCTCGGCATCTATCGCATGCAGGTCTTGGGCAAGAACCAGACCTTGATGCGCTGGCTGAAGCATCGCGGCGGCGCGCAGCATCACGCGCGCTGGGCGGCCGAGAAGCGCGAACCCTTCCCCGCCGCAATCGTCATCGGCGCCGATCCGGGCACCATCCTCGCGGCCGTGACGCCGGTCCCCGACACGATGTCGGAGTATCATTTCGCCGGCATGCTGCGCGGGAAGAAGGTGGAACTGGTCGATTGCAAGACCGTGCCGCTGCAGGTCCCGGCCAATGCCGAGATCGTGCTCGAGGGCCATGTCTCGCTCGAAGACTATCGTCCGGAAGGCCCCTATGGCGACCATACCGGCTACTATAATTCGGTCGAGCCCTTCCCCGTCTTCACGGTCAGCGCCGTCACCATGCGCAAGGACCCGATCTATCTTTCGACCTTCACCGGCCGCCCGCCGGACGAGCCTTCGGTGCTGGGCGAGGCATTGAACGAAGTCTTCATCCCGCTCCTCACCCAGCAATTCCCAGAGATCGTCGATTTCTGGTTGCCGCCGGAAGGTTGCTCGTATCGGATCGCCGTCGTCTCGATGAAGAAGGCCTATCCCGGTCACGCCAAGCGCGTGATGTTCGGCGTCTGGTCGTTCTTGCGCCAGTTCATGTACACGAAGTTCGTCATTGTCGTGGACGACGACATCAACGCGCGCGATTGGAAGGATGTCATGTGGGCGATCTCGACCCGCATGGATCCGGTGCGCGACCTGACGCTGGTCGAACGCACGCCGATCGACTATCTCGATTTCGCCTCGCCGGAGAGCGGGCTTGGCGGCAAGGTCGGCCTCGATGCCACCAACAAACTGCCGCCCGAGACGCATCGCGAATGGGGCGAGAAGATCGCGATGGACCGCGATGTGGTCGACCGCGTCAGTGCGCGCTGGGCCGAACTGGGCCTGCCGGGCAGCGGCAAGGCCATCTGGAAATGAGGCCGGCCGCGGAAAGCTGGGACGCGGTGAAGCCGTGGCGCAAGGAAGCGCGCGCCAAGATTCTCGCCGCCCGCGCCGCCTGTCCGCCCACCTTGCGCCAAGGCATGTCCGCCGCCCTTATGGAGCGGCTGCATCCTTTGCTGGAAGAGGCCGAGGGACCGATCAGCTTCTATTGGCCGTTCCGCGGCGAGCCGGATCTGCGGCCGCTCATGCGCACATTGGCGGCCGACGGTTTCGAGATCGCACTGCCGGTCGGAACCAAGATCGGCGAGCCGCTCACCTTCCGTCCCTGGTCGCCGGGCTGTGCGATGGCGCGCGGCATCTGGGACATTCCCATCCCGGCGACCGATCTTGAAGTAACGCCGCAGACGATCGTCGCGCCGCTGGTGGGCTTCGACGCAGCACTTTACCGGCTGGGATATGGCGGCGGATTTTTCGACCGCACCTTGGCGGCGCGGAAGCGGCCAGCCGAAGTCATCGGCATCGGCTTCGCACTGTTCCAATTGCCCAGCATCAAGCCGCAACCGCACGATATTCCGATGGGCCGCATCGTCACGGAACGCTCAGCCGGCCTCAAGCCCGGCAACGATGCCGCTTCGCCGGTCTGCTATGCAGATGAATCCGACCGCTACTATGCCGGCGATTTCGACGCGGCCGAGATCGCGGAGGCGCTCCAAGCGCTTGCACGCCACTTGCCGCCGGAGCGCCTGCCGCTGCTCGATTTCATCTATTGGCGGCTCGGCACGGAACCACCGTCAAGCGGCGGCAGCGCACCGGCCGATCTTGAGAACTTCTTCGCCAAGCTGTTGCCGCGCGTGTCGGACGACGGCATCCACGCCGCCCTCCAGGCCTTGCGCGCCACGCTCTTGACCTGAGGATTACTGTTCCTTCGACCGCAGCATCTCGCGCGAGATGATGTGGCGCTGGATCTCGGACGTCCCTTCCCAGATGCGTTCGACGCGAGCGTCGCGCCACATCATCTCGAGCGGCAATTCCTCCATCAGACCCATGCCACCGAAGATCTGGATCGCCTGGTCAGTGACCCGGCCCAGCATTTCAGTCGCGAACAGTTTGGCCATGCCGGCTTCGCCATCGGTCATGGTGCCGTTCTGCAGCTTCCAGCAGACATAGGCGGTGAGCGCATCGGCCGCCGCGATTTCCGTCTTCATGTCGGCGAGCTTGAACGAGACGCCCTGGAACTTGCCGATGGTCTGGCCGAACTGCTTCCTGGTCGCCGCCCAATCGAGCGCCAGTTCCATCGCGCGCTCCGCCTTGCCACAGCAATTGGCGGCGATGAAGACCCGCCCGCCCAGCAGCCATTCGCTGGCCACCGCGAAGCCCTTCCCTTCCTCGCCCAGGATCTGCCGCTTGTTGAGGCGCACATTGTCGAAGAAGAGTTCCCAATTGTCATAGGCGCGATAGGAGACGCAGCGCGGGCCGCGCCGGATGGTGAAGCCGGGCGTGCCGCGATCGACCAGGAACGCCGTGATGCGCTTCCGGGGGCCGCGCTTCGTTTCGTCAACGCCGGTCACCGTGAAGACGATGGCATAGTCCGGTTCCCAGACGCCGGTAATGAAATGCTTGCCGCCGTTGATGATGTAATCGTCACCGTCGGCTTCAGCCCGCGTCGTGATCGACATGGCATCCGACCCGGCGCCGGGTTCGGTCAGTGCGAAGACTTCCGACTTCTCGCCGCGCACGGTCGGCAGCAGATACTTGTCGATCTGCTCATCCTTGCAAGCCATGAGGATGTAGGACGGTCGGCCGACGAACTTTTGCACCGCCCAATTCGCCTTGCCGAGTTCGCGCTCGAACAGCATCTGCGACATGACATCGAGGCCGGCGCCACCCACCGATTCCGGCATGTTGGCTGAATAGAGACCGAGCGCCTTGGCCTGTTCCTTGATCGCGAGCCCGATCTCCTTGGGCACATGGCCCAGCTTGTCGACCTCGCGCTCGACCGGATAAAGCTCCTTCTCGACGAAGGCCCGGGTGGTCTCGACCAGCAGGCGCTGCTCGTCGGTTGGCTGGAAATCGAATGGCATCGAACGAACCCCGTGACAAAAAGCGGATAGCACAGCCCAGGAAGGCTGGATTTCGCCTACCTATAGCCTGTGTCACGGCAGGATAAAAGAGTTATTTTACGATCGTACAATAACTCTTTTATCAGTACCTCAGGGCTCCTCAATCCTCGGGCGCTTTGGCGCTGTGTACATCGGCATCCCGCCCACCGCGATTGCTCCAGAAGACCGCCGCCATCAGCGCGATGCTGAGCGCCGAGACGAGAACGCAGCCAACGATCAGCGCCGCCATTCCCCGCCAGCTGATATCGAGCGGCTGGAAATCATTGAACGCCCAGACAGCGAGGCAAACAAAGGCAATCAGCCCGGCGGACGTGGCGGCATAGATGAAAAGCCAGCGCTTCATGCGACTATCTCCGCATCAAGATTTCGGCAACCACCGTAATCACCGCGCCAGCACGCGGATCGTTTTGCCCTTAGACCAATCCCAGCACCGGCTTCAGCCGGTCATTATAGGCGCAGAACCCCTCGAAGGTGAGATCCGGATTGTCATTGAAGACGACATAGACCCCATCCATCAACGACTTCACCAGCGGCACCTTGCCCGTAAGCCGCTTGATCACTTCATCAGGGCCGTAGCCAAGCGCGCGTTGGCAGAGTTCGGCGTCCCAGTATTCAACGACGTTAAGCGTGAAGATGTTGTTGCGGCCATTGACGTCGATGCCTGGCTTCTTCCGCAGCGCCTCGATCTCGGCAGCGTGGATGTTTTCGTACTTCACGACGTAGCTTCCGAAATATCCGTGGCCGGCATATCCCCCGAACGCCTCCATCACTACCGGCAGATGCTCATGCAGCATCGATCGATAGTCTAGGCGTCGGCTGTGGGTTGGAAAGGTAACCCAGACCTTGTCGTCGTAAGTGACGTCATCACCATATACGTAGGTTTCACCCCGGTAGACGTACCGCCCCTGGAGTTCCAATCCGGAAATACCGTATTCAACATCAAAGCTAGCCCCCAGATACTCTCCACAATCCGGCACTGGCGGAACTTCGAGACCTTGCCATCCGAGAGGGGCCGGAAGTTCCTGCATATTGCTGGCAAATGCCTGATGCCGATCTTCAATCGACTCATCGTGGCGCGCTCGATAATGCATATAGAAATCAACAACATTGCGTTTCATTGTTTTCTGACCCCAACTTCAACATACGACGCGTAGCCGTGTTTACGAATAAAACTCAGCGCCGCTTCTGCTGCTTCGTCGCTATCAAACTCATTCATCGGACGATAACCCGGGTTTTGCCCGTCGGCATCCTGACCGCCTTGATTGCTCTAGAACACCACTGCCATCAGCGAGACGCTGAGGGCCGAAGCCAGGATGCAACCGACGATCAGCGCCGCAATTCCCCGCCAACTGATATCGAGCGGCCGGAAATCGTTGAACGCCCAGACAGCGAAGCAAACGAAGGCAATCAGCCCGGCGGACGTGGCCGCACAGATGAACAGCCAGCGCTTCTTGGGACTATCTCCGCCCTAAGGATTGCACGATCGCTCCGACCGCCCCACCGACTGCCGGGCAGTTGCGCGGCTTGCTAGGCCAAGCCCAGCACCGGCTTCAGTCGGTCATTGTAGGCGCAGAACTCCTCGAAAGTGAGATCCGGATTGTCGTTGAAGACGACATAGACACCATCCATCAACGGCCGCACCAACGGCACCTTGCCGGTGAGGCGCTTGATGACTTCATCGCGGCCGCAGCCCAGTGCGCGCTGGCAGAGTTCGGCATCCCAGAATTGGGCGGGCTGTAGCGTGAAAATGTTGTCGCGGCCGTCAGGATCAGCGTTGGCTTTCTCACGGAGAGCACTCCGTTCGGACCGATGCAGGTCCGAGTATTCTGAAGAGTAGAATTTTACATAGGCTGCTGCGCGATAACCACGCACGGCGCCTATCGCTTCGGGGAACTGACGGCACAATGTATCTCGGTACTCGTCGACGTTCAATTTTTTCACCTCAAACGCGAATGTGTCATCCGATGTCTTTTCGTCATAGATGTAGCGCGTGTCCCTAATTCGATAGGCTCCACGGTGCTTCAAATTAGCGTTGCCGTACCTCACGCTGTAACATGCAGCCAAGTCTCCTCTGTCACGAATAGGCGCAGATGGAACCAATGCATTCTTCCATGACAATGGAGAGTTCAAGGCAATCATCCGTTGCCAACGTTCTCGATACAGATCGTCGATGGACTCTTTCGGATCTGGCCGCTGATAGATCCATAGATCCACACGATGCTTACTCATCACTTCTTCCTCAGCTTCTTGAATTTTGCTCGTGCGTGCTTCGTAGCCGTAGTTGCCGAAGATCGAATTTTCTGCGATGCGCGTGATATCCTTGTGCCCTATACATCGGCGCTCTTCTACCCACCTCCATCGCCGCAGGAACAGAAGCAGGCGTCGGGTTCGCCTCAGCATTGTGTCGTTCGCTGCCGCCTAACTGGCTTCCGCCTCGCTACTCGCTCATCCGCGCTGGACACGGCCTCCACTGCAACCAATCAGCCCGCATCCTCGCCAGCAAGGAACTTGTTTCGGCGGCCGCGCGCCAGACGTGTCTTGCTCGTCTTCGCTGCAAGTTCTTCAGATTTCCCCGCTGGCGATCGTGCCGTTGCGATGACTACTGCAGCCCCAGCACCGGCTTCAGTCGGTCATTATAGGCGCAGAACTCCTCGAAGGTGAGATCCGGATTGTCATTGAAGACGACATACACCCCATCCATCAACGGCTTCACCAGCGGCACCTTGCCCGTAAGCCGCCTGGCCACTTCGTCGCGGTCATAGCCAAGTGCGCGCTGGCAGAGCTCGGCATCCCAGTATTGGGCAGGTTGAAGCGTGAAGATGTTGTTGCGGCCATTGACGTCCACACTTTTCTGAGCTTTGAGCCGCTGCAGTTCAGCCTTGTGGAGTTCGTCGAAATCGACCGTATACAGGCCAAAATAGGCAGCTGCTCTATAGGCAGACGATGCCGCGACCAGGTCAGGAAAATGCACCGACAGCAAATACCGGTAATCGTACTTCTTCGACGCAAGATCGAACTCAATGGAAATGCGATCGTCGTCAGAAGAAAGATCGTCGAGATGCTTCGCGTCCCGGATCATGTAGCTGCCGGAGCAACGCACACTTCTGTCAGGATAGCGCATCACAAATGATGCCGAGTAACTTCCCTCACGGCGGTTCGGCACTTCCGGGGTTTCCAATCCCTGCCATCCAAAAGGTGCCGCGACCTGCCCCAAGGATTGGGTCAACTCCTTATGTCGCGTGGCAATGGACTGCCGCGTATCTGGACGCATGTATAGCCACAACCCAAGTTGAGTATCGTAATTGATCATTACTGCCTCACGCGTACAGAAATCAAATCGCCATAGCCGCTACTGGCCAAGAACATAGCTGCCACTTTTGCGGCATATCTAGTCTGAAATTCGTATACGATTTTATATTGGGCTCCATCCACGCCGTCGGTATTGTTCTGGTGCACAGCCTTCTTTATGCGCTCAAGTGTATCTTTCAAATCATTCATTGCGGAAGGCTTCCAGAGCGGGAGAGAGCGCTTGGCATCGATAAGCAAAATGTGGCTACCGTCCTTTGCGATCTCAATTCCATCGAACCTGATAAAGTTCTTGCCGTCAGGGTTGTCGTATCGTAGCGCGGGAACCACGCGCTTCTTGTGTTCGATCGAACTGAAAGCACCGACCGTACCATCATGAAAGATCTTCGCGGGTTCTTTGCCTGTAAAGCTCTCGGTCATGTAGAAGAGCCCCCGATTTCGCCCAGTTAGGGCCTCAGCTTGCAGTTGAGTGAGAGCGATTATTTCATTGCTCGGAAGGTACTGATCAAGGCTGTTGCCGCGGGTGAGGGGTGACTTCTGCAGATCGAGAGCTCCTTCGCTTCTTGCGATCTTGCCGTCGTCCAGGAGATCGCCAAGGACCTTCTCGCCCTTCTTCACCAATCGGTGATTGAGCATCCCGGGCGCAACACCTAAAGCGACGAGCCCATAATCTTCCCACCCCCATTGATCGCCGTGCTCTTTCCAGTCCTTGAAATCAGCAAGTGCGCCGGACAGATCACCGACGATTGGAATGAAACTCGTGAGGAGCTCGACGCCGGTGCCGGTGAGGCCCTGCCGTTCCTGAGCGGCGGTGCTTTCGTATCTCTCCTTCAGGAGGTTGCTGTCGTAGGCATCTCCAAAGGATTTTCCGTCCAAGTAAGCGCCGGCCGCACTGAAGCCCGCGCGTGCTTCGTCACCATAGTTACCGAGGATTGAATTCACGGCGATCCGCGCCAAATCGTCCTCAGTCTGGGTGTCTGCATTCTTCTGCGCCTCCTGCATCGCTGCAAATCGGCCGCCCATCGTTCGTCCGGCGCCGGCATCGGCTTGAAGATTGCTTTTCGCAGGCACTGCAGGTGATGGCTGAGTGACTGGCACCATCTGCGGCGCCGGCTTCACGTCGGCAGCATTGTCATTCGCCGCCGCCTGCACGGCCTTCCACTTCGCCACCCATTCATTCGCGCCGGGCATGGTTCCGGCGGCAGCGATTTGGTCCATGCTCTTGCCGGTGAGAAACCTGTTGCGGTGATCGCGGGCGTCCTGGCTCTCGATCGTCTTCTGGTTCATCTGGCGATACTTGCCGTCCGGCCCCTTATAGAGGCCCGGCATGGCTGCCCCGGCGAGGCCCGCTTGCGCCAAGCCGGCGGTCTGCGGATCGATCTCCTTGCCAAGTGCCCAGGTGTCGGCATTGACGCCCTGCAGGTACGAACTGCCCTGCCACGTCTCCCGTGCTTGGGGCGAGGCGAATTTGAACACGCCGTTTTCCCAGCTGCCGAGAATGCCGTTGCCGTCATCGTTGGCGGGCCCAGGTGCAACAGGTTTGGATGGGGCGAGCGGTGTTGCAGGCGGCCCGGCATTGGGCCGAGGGCGCGGGACGATAGGCATGCCAATCTCCAATGAAATTATATTTTCAACGTAACACAAAATACGTCATTTGTAAAGAACAAAATAGGAACTGTTGCTTAGATAATTGCTTTGGGCCGATTTTCGTCCTCGCAGAAAATGAATGATGATTCAGATTTTGCGTTTCATCGAACTGTAATTATTGACTTTTTGTCGACACTCGGCTACGTTGCCGACCTCAGAAGGAACTCCAATGACCTATCCGCGGCGAGACATGGAATTACGCATGACCGGGCTCTGGCTCGGGCGGCATGCGCTTGTCCAGCTGCCGGATCTGCCGCCGAGCGGACCGCTCGAACGCGGCAACATCGAACGCTAGAGCTCCCCTCGCTTCCATCCATTCGAGCTTTAAGACGTTCCTGAACGGACCGCGCGGAGGCGCGCGCCCGCTTCACCCGTTGCTGCCGTCCGTTGCCGGAGTTTCGACCATGCGCACCCCGCTTTTCCTGTTCCTCCCCGCCCTCATCGCCGTCGCCGGTTTCGAGACGGCGCTGGCCCTCGTCTCGCCCCTGGTGTCCTTGCGGCTTGAAGAGGGCGGCGTTTCAACCGGCATGATCGGCTTCGTCGCCTCCGCCTATTCGCTGGGCTATCTGGGCGGCACGCAGATCTGCCGACAGCTGATCCTGCAATTCGGCGCACGTTCCACTGTGGCGCTGCTCGCCGTCATCGCGGCTCTCAGCCTCCTCGCTCATGCCCTGCTGTTCGATGTGTTGTTCTGGCTGGTGCTGTCGGCCTTGTGTGGATTTGCCATGGCCGGCATCTACACGATTGCCGAAAGCCTGCTCAATGTGCTGGCCAGCCGCGGCAATCGTGGCCGCCTCTACAGCGTCTACATGACGGCATCGTGGTTGACGGCCGGCGCCTCGCCCATCGCCGTGCTGGCGGAAGGCAGCGGCGGCGTCATGAGCTTCATCATCGCCGGGGCCATCATTACGCTCACCACTCTGCCGGTGCTGATCTCGCGCCGGGCGGAACTGCCGGTGCCCGCGCATGGCGCGTTGGGGATGAAGCATTTCCGCGCCGTGCCGCCGGTGGCACTCGCCATCTGCTTCGGGTCCGGCATCATCAATGGCGGCCTGCACGGTTTGCTGCCGAGCTATGCGGTGGAAACGGGCCTGAGCAATGGCGATCTTTCCCTGCTGCTGACCGTCGCGGCGATCGCCGGCATCGCCGGACAGTTTCCTGTGGGACACCTTTCCGACCGCGTGCGCGAGCGCATCTCGGTCGCCAAGGGGATCGTCTTTCTGGGGCTGGCCCTTTGTGCCGGCATGGCACTCTTTGCCGGTGGCGGGATGATGACGCTCGTGATGTTCGTCGGTCTGCTCACCGCGATCATGGCGCCGATCTATGGTGTCGGCGCGGCCCTCGCCAATGACCGCGCCCGCGGCGGCTGCACGCTGGCAACGACCGGCGCGCTGCTCTTCGTCAACGGCATCGGTGCGGCCGTAGGCCCGCTCGGCGCCGGCTTTGCGATGGAAGCCTGGGGACCGACCGGCCTGTTCCTGTTCCTGGCTCTGGCGAGCGCCGCGATCGGCCTCGTCACCGCCTGCCATCGCCGCCTGGAACGCGTCTGGGTGATCGCGCGCTGAAACGAAAACGGGGTGCAGTTGCCTGCACCCCGTTCCATCGATTCCAACTCGGCGACGTATTAGCCGATGTCGAACTTCACACCCTGCGCAAGCGGCAGCTGGTCCGAATAGTTGATGGTGTTGGTGGCGCGGCGCATATAGGCCTTCCACGCATCCGAGCCGCTCTCGCGGCCACCACCGGTTTCCTTCTCGCCGCCGAAGGCACCGCCGATTTCGGCACCCGAGGGGCCGATATTGACGTTGGCGATACCGCAATCGGACCCGACGGCCGAGGTGAAGAGTTCCGCCTCGCGCACGTCGCGGGTGAAGATGCAGGAAGAGAGGCCCTGCGGCACCTCGTTCTGCAGCTGGATCGCATCGGCGAGGTTCTTGTACTTCACCACATAAAGGATCGGCGCGAAGGTCTCGTGCATCATGACCGAGCTCTGCTTGGGCAATTCGACGATGGCCGGCTTCACGTAATAGCCATTGGCGCAGCCGGAGACGCTGACGCGCTCGCCGCCGACCACCTTGCCGCCCTCAGCCTTCGCCTGCTTCAGCGCGTTCTGCATCCCTTCGAAGGAGGCCGCATCGATGAGCGGACCGATCAAGGTCTTCGCATCGAGCGGGTTGCCGACCGGCACCAGGCCGTAGAGCTTCTTCAGGCGCGGCAGCAGCTTTGCGTAGATGTCTTCATGGACGATGAGGCGGCGCAGCGTCGTGCAGCGCTGGCCCGCGGTGCCCACGGCGCTGAAGAGAATGGCGCGCTCAGCAAGCTTCAGATCGGCCGACGGGCAGACGATCATGGCGTTGTTGCCGCCGAGTTCCAGGAGCGAGCGGCCGAAGCGCTTGGCGACGCGCGGCGCCACTTCGCGGCCCATGCGGGTCGAGCCAGTGGCGGAGACGAGCGCCACGCGCGGATCGTCGACCATCACCTCACCCACTTCGCGGGCGCCGATCAGCACTTCAAGGAGACCGTCCGGAATGGCGGTGCCGGTTTCCTTGGCAAAGCGCGCTGCCGCCTTGGCGAAGATCTTGGCGCTGGCGAGGGCCGTCAGCGGTGTCTTCTCGCTGGGCTTCCACACGACGGAATTGCCGGCTACGAGGGCCAGGGCCGTGTTCCACGACCAGACCGCCACCGGGAAGTTGAAGGCCGTGATCACACCGACGACACCCAGCGGATGCCAGGTTTCCGCCATGCGGTGGCCGGGCCGTTCCGAGGCGATGGTGAGGCCGTAAAGCTGGCGCGAAAGACCGACCGCGAAATCGCAGATGTCGATCATTTCCTGCACTTCGCCGAGACCTTCGGTCTTGATCTTGCCGGCCTCGATCGAGACCAGTTCGCCGAGTGCCGCCTTGTGGGCGCGCAGTTCCTCGCCGAGCAGGCGCACAAGCTCGCCGCGCTTGGGCGCCGGCACCTGGCGCCAAGCCTGGAAAGCGGCCTGGGCCTTGGTGATCTTCTTCGCGGCACCCTTGGCATCGTCGCAGACGAGCCGCGCCACTTCACCGCCCGTGATGGGCGAGCGGACGATGAGATCGCCCTTTTTCAGCGCCTTGGCATCGAGGCCCAGCGACTTCAAAACCTTGTCGATTTTCATGATCGGGTAGCTCCAGTTGAAAGGCGGCCCCTGCATGAACCAGCAATGGCAACCTTGTCAACCGACCCCACCGGTGGGACTTTGCCGCACCTTGAGGAACTTCCGCCGAACTCTGGTATTTGGGCGGGCGCCGAGCCCCACCGGAGCGCTTGCCGCCGGCTCGGAAGCCAGCAAGAATACCGGCCGAGACTCCGGGGCTTTACCAACCATCCCTCTGATGTATGGAGACTATTTGATGTTGCACCGTTTGTCGGGACAGCTTCTTGCCAGCTTGAAAAGCGCTGTCATCGCCGGGAGCGCGATGGTCCTGATGGCGGCAACAACCCCTGCATCGGCAGAAAGCCTCCTCGATATCCCGCCGGTGCCAGAATCAGGCCCCGACCAGTCCTGGGCCGCCATCGCCGAAATGGTCATGGTCTATTACGACGTGCCCAATACCGGTCCCGGCGACATGCAATGCAGCATCGCCTATTACCTGACCGGCACGCCGAACTGCTACAAGGCTCAGGATGAAAGCGAATTCACGGCGGTGAGCCGCGCCATCAAGGGCTATCCGCAATTCGCCCATGAATCTTTCGGCGAACTTCCCATCGCCATGCGCTGGGAAGAAGCCAAGACCATCCCACCCGCCGAGATCATCCAGGAGATCCGCTTCGAGCGCCCCATCCTGGTTCAGATCGAACCGGCCCGGAACGAGGGCGAGGCCAAGGCACAGAAGCGCGCCGTCCTCATCGTCGGCTTCGACGGTACCGCCGACAATCTGCAGCTCATCATCAACGACCCCAAGGTCTATCCCGGGACCCAGAACCCCTATCTGGAGTTCGGCGGGCACGTCCGCGACAATAGCGGCCAGTACCAGATCGGCTATGCCGACTTCCAATCCTTCCTGAAATGGTCGGCGACCCTCTACAAGATCAAGCCGGACTGATATTTTGTTGGAATTGCTGGCTGTTTTACCGCTGCGACACCTGAAAGCGTCAAACATCTTGACTTATTGACCGCACTGCATCATATCTACCCTGCATTTCCCGGTGATTGCGCGCATTCGCCACTGACTGGCCGGTCCAACCGGCCCACATGTCGGCGTCCGTCCCGGGATACATTTTCCACGTCATAGAGTCTCAAGCGGCGCGCCTTGGGTTCGCCCGCCGGCTATTCGCCAGCGCGCCCTCGGGTTGCGCCGGTCGTCTCTCCTTGCGGCATGACACCAACTGCCGAAAAGGATTTCAGGCATTGAATACGCATACCCCGACCGCCGGCACCAACGATGTGCTGGCCGACTTCGCCTCGCTCAATCTGGTCGAACCGTTGATGCAGGCCGTGACCGAGAGCGGTTACACTAAGCCCACCCCCATCCAGGCGCAATCGATCCCGGCGCTGCTCGAAGGCCATGATTTGCTGGGCCTCGCCCAGACCGGCACCGGCAAGACCGCGGCCTTCACCCTGCCGATGTTGCAGCGCCTGATGGCGCACCGCAAGCAGCCGCAGCCCAAATCGATGCGCGCCCTCATCCTGACGCCGACCCGCGAACTCGCGGTGCAGATCAACGACAGCATCAAGACCTATGGCCGTCATCTGCCGCTGCGCTCGACGGTGATCTTCGGTGGCGTCGGCCAGGTTCCGCAGATCAACACCATGCGCCGTGGCATCGACTTGCTGGTGGCGACACCGGGCCGTTTGCTCGACCTCATGAACCAGGGTCATGTCACCCTGAGCTCGGTCGAGTTCTTCGTGCTCGACGAAGCCGACCGCATGCTCGACATGGGCTTCATCCGCGACATCCGCAAGATCGTCGCCGCCCTGCCCGCCCGCCGTCAGACGTTACTCTTTTCCGCCACGATGCCGGCGGACGTGACGGATCTCGCCCACAGTCTGTTGACGAAGCCAAAGCGAGTCGAGGTCGTGCCGCAATCGACCACGGCCGAACGTATCGATCAGATCATCTACATGGTGCCCCGTGCCAACAAGCGGAAGCTCCTCGCCGAGCTTCTGAGCGCACCCGACGTTACCCGTACCATCGTCTTCACGCGCACCAAGCGCGGTGCCGACCGCGTGGCCGAGAACCTCGAGCGTGACGGCCACAGCAGCGCCGCCATTCACGGCAACAAAGGCCAGAGCGCCCGTCAGATCGCGCTCAACTCCTTCCGCAATGGCTCGGTAAAGGTGCTGGTGGCGACCGACATCGCCGCGCGCGGTATCGACATCGACAATATCAGCCATGTCGTCAATTTCGACCTGCCGCTGGAACCCGAGAGCTACGTCCACCGCATCGGCCGTACCGGCCGGGCGGGCGCCGCCGGCATCGCCATCAGCCTGTGCGACGGCGAAGAACGCAGCCTGCTGCGTGATATCGAAAAGATCGTGCGCATGAAATTGCCCGTGGTCGACGACCATCCGCTGGCCGTCGGTGCGGATACGGACTCAGGCGAGCAGATCACGCTCGCCAAGGCGCAGCGGATCCGCGAGACGCGCGAGCTGGACCAGTCGCGGCGCGAGCATCGGACCGGCGAGGATCGTGGCCGCCGCAGCAGCCCCAAGCGCGGTGAATCGCGCCACGAGCGCAACCATAACCGCAAGCCCGACCATGCCGGCCAGGAATCGCGGCCGCATCGGGCGGAACGCCCGGCCCAGAACGACCGCCCGCAGCGCAGCGAACAACACCAGCGTGGCGAACGACCGCTGCGTGAGGATCGCCCGCAGCGCAGCGACGCTCAGCGTAGTGAACGGCCCCAGCGCAACGATCACCCGCAGCGAAGCGATCGCCCGCAGCGGAACGACCGGCCTCAGCGCATGGAAGAAGGCGAAAGCCGCTTTGAGGCCGAGCGCCGCATGGCGGCGGCCCGTCATGGTGCGGCACCGCGCCACCGCGATCCGGTCCGACCGGATGGCGAGCAGCGCCGCATCGACTATCGGGGCCGCGCCGAGCAACCCGAACGGGCGCAACGCGAAAAGCGTGGCGGCGGCCAGAGGCCGCAGCGCACCGGCAAGGGTTCACCTCGCTGATTGAACTTGAAGTGCAAGACGCCGGCGATCATCGCCGGCGTTTTTGTTTTCAGCCCCTTCTAGTCAGGCGGCGGGCCTCATCTTGAGGACGAAGTCGATATCCGGCTCGTCGATCTGATCGGGCTGCAGGAACGCTTCGGCATATTGCCGCCAGACCCCGCTTTGCAGGAACAGGTCCAAGAGATCCGGATCCAAGTGATTGTCCTTCTTCATGAAGGCCATGATCTTGATCGCTTCGGACAGCTTCTTAGCCTTCTTGTAGGGCCGGTCGGCCGCCGTCAGCGCCTCGAACACATCGGCAATCGCCATCATGCGCGCAACCGGCGACATATCGGCCCGCTTCAAGTGCTTCGGATAACCGGTACCATCCATCTTTTCATGATGGCCACCGGCAATTTCCGGCACGGCCTTGAGATGCTTCGGAAACGGCAGGCTTTCCAGCATGATGATCGTCTGCGAGATGTGATCGTTGATACGATATCGTTCTTCTTCGGTGAGCGTCCCGCGACCGATGCTGAGATTGTAGATCTCGCCCAGATTCATCTTGTAGCGCGGCAGCTTCAGCTGGAAGCCCCACGGATTGTCCGGCGCGATGATGTCGCGCTTCTCCAGCGGCATGATGTGATCGTCACGATCGGCAAGCAGCGGTTCGTCGATCGGAAGGGGCGGTTCCGGCGTCCGATCCATCCGCTTCTTCTCTTCATAGGAAAGACCCAGCCGATTGCTGAGTGTGCGCCGCCAGCGCCGCGTGCCGATCTGCTTGATCCGCGCGATCTTCGCAGGGTCCATGAATTCGCCACCTTCATTGCACGAGGCGACGAAGGCGAATTCCTCATCAAGTTCCCGGTGGCGGGTCTCCAATTCACGGCGCAGCGACGCCTCGTCCCCGCCGGCCAAGAGCTGCTGCCAAAAATCAATCTCGGCATCCCGCTTCAGTATTTCGAAACGCATCCGGATCTCATGAATGCAGTCGTAAATCGTCTCCAGCTTGGTCGCCTTGTCGACGACATATTCCGGGGTCGTCACCTTGCCGCAATCATGCAGCCATGACCCGATCTCGACGGCCTCCCATTCCTCGGCATTGAGGGAGAAGTCCGCGAAAGGACCGCTGGTCTGGGCACAAGCCGCTTCGGCCAGCATCTTGGTCAATGCCGGGACGCGCGCGCAATGGCCGCCCGTATAACTTGACTTCGCATCGATCGCACCGGCGATGAGCTTGATCAGCGCGTCCATCAGGTCCTTCTGCGCCTGCAGCAATTGCTTGTTCTCAATGGCGATGCCGGCGGAACTGCTGACGGCACGCATCAGTTCGATCAAGCGCGTGCTCGGTGACCAGGCACCATCAGCCTGGTTCCGCGTCCTCACCAGGATTTGCGCACCGATCGGCTCTTGCTTGCGATTGAACAGAGGCACGATCAACAGCGCAATGCGATAGGCGTCTTCGGCCTCGACCATCTCGCGCAGCCCCAGTTGATCGAGCTCGCTATACTCAAGCCGCCGCTCAATCAGGCCAATGCGCCCTTCCCTGACGAAGGCGCCGATTTCACCCTTGATATCAACCGCCGACAGATTCAGTGAACCGGCGATGTGCTCGCCGACACGCGTGTGATGCCAGCGCACGATCTCAGGCTGCAGATACCCGCCCGATTCATCCAGCAGATAGATGGCACCCCCGTCGCTCTCAACAAGGTCTATTGTTTCACGCAACACCAGGTCCAGAAGCGGACGCAAGTCTCGCTCCGCGCTTAGCGCATGCCCAATATCCATGAACTTGCGCAAGGTCACCTTCATCCGGTGCAATGAGCGGCCGAGATCGCCCACTTCCGTGATCGGCGTCTTGACCTTCACATCCTTCTCAAAGTCGAACGCCGCGATCGCAGCGGTTTCCCGCGCCAGCCGGGTCAGAGGCTTCGCCAGCAACCTTGAACCGAACCAACCGAAAGGCAAGGCCACCAACAGAATGAGAAACGCTATCGTCACCTGGCTTTCAACAATCTGCCTGGCGCCGGCGAACAATTCGTCCTCGGGAATTGCCACGAGCATGCTTACCGTATTCTTGCCTTCGATAGTGATGCTCGTCCGCGACAGCTGCCACTGCCTGCCTTCAACGACAGCCGTATTGCGCGCGCCTGCTTCGTTAAGCTGTGCCGCCTGCGCAAGGACAGGAACGTTGAGTTCCTCCAGGCTGACCAGCCGCAAGGATCCATCCGGCCGTGCCGCCGTCATGCGGGCACTGTCGCGATAGGCGACGACCTGCCCACTCCCGCCGATCAGGGCCAATTCAGACGAAGGCGTGATACGAATGCTGCGCAGTTCGGCAGCAATCGATTCAAGTGTCAGATCGAGAGCCACAATCACGGCACCATCGGCCGAGCGACTGGCCAATGTCGCGCCGACCGATTGGGTCGTGAAGAAGATGTAGGGTTCCGTCAGAACAGCGTTGTTCTGGGCGGTGGCCATCTGGAACCAGGGTCGCGTCCGCGGATCGAACCGGTATCTCGGCATGAAGCGGGCATCCAGTAGTTTTCCATCCGCATCATAGTAGCGATACTCGCCGATCATCGTTCCGACCACATCCTGGCTGATCGATTGCACCAGCAGTACCGCCTTGGCCGGCGCCTCGACGGCCTTGCGTACGCGATCGTCGCGCAACGGCCGGAACAGGATGAACTCGCCATTCGGATAGCCGATATAGAGCGCATCCGTGATCGGGTTCTGGTTCAAGGCATCCATCACCAGCGGCAATTGTTGCAGCCGCTCGGCGAGCGTGCTCGCACTGGAAAAGCCGCTATGTGCCAGCAGGGTGATCTGGTTTCGCGCCGGCGATAGAATACGCTGAACCTTTTCGCTGAGCGTATCGCGAATATAGCGCGTAGTTTCGGTGGTCGTTTGCAGCAGAATGTCCTGCGCGCCACGGTAGGTTTGCCAGGCAAAGATCGCAACGACCAGGACCAGCAAGAGTGTGACACCCAAGGTCGCCAGGATGTGCAGGGGCAGTTCCAAGCCCGACTTGGATCGCTTTTCTAGCGCCGGCATTTGACGATACCTCGTGGCAAGGAGATATGGTTTGCGTCCATCTTCTCTCAGTACTCGGCTAGTTGCGGCAAGGCTTCGGCGGCGATATGGCCCGCCGCCAGGCGATGCATCGTGCCATCGATGCGCATCTCTTCGATGAGGCGCAACCAATTGTCGGCTTGCGCACCTGAGAAGGTCCGTCGCGACAAGGCAACCCCGCTGGGCGTCGGCGGTGCGGGCGATGCGTCAACCAGCTTGAACTTCTCGCGCTGCGTCGACTTCAGAAAGTAATAGTAGGTCATCGACGCCGCCAGAATGGCCTGCACGCGCCCCTGCTCGAGAGCGGCATAGAGATCCTGGTGGGTGGCGAACTCGATGACCCGTGCATCTCCCAACAGCGACTTGAGATGATAGTCATAGAAATTGCCGTAGCGATAGCCGCGGACAAGGCCAAGCTTGGCAGATTTTCTGGCAACGAAGGTCGGGAAGTCCGCGGGAGAGGCGCCCTTTGCGGCGGGCACCACCATCATGTTCTTAAAGCCGAAATAGGTTACGAAATGCGCGAGCTTCGCGCGTTGCGGCGTTGAGATCTGGCTGGTCGCGAGATCGATCCGGCCATCTTCGATCCCCGGCCAGATGTCGATGCGCGGCACCTCGGCAATCTCGAAGCTGCAACCTGAGCGGCGTGCCAGCTCTTTCAGGACATCTGCATCCACGCCCTGCCCAAAATGCGACATGGGACCGAGTTCGACTGTCGCCACCCTCAGTGGCCGGGTACAGCCATATCGCTCGGCCGGACTGGCGGTCTGCGCATAAGACGTGCTGGCCACGACAGACCAGACAAATCCTAACATCCAATTTTTGGCGATGGCTCGAAACATCTGGGACCTGCCGTTTGTCACAGGGACATTAGGCCGACCAGCTTAACTTTTTATTAGCGATACTTTGGCCGGGCCGGATTTCAACCCGGCGGTCGACCGTCGCGCTAGTCCAACTTGATGCCGAGACGGTCCAGCGCGTCGGCAATCGGGACGAAGAAATTGATTCCGACCAGATGCGAACCGTCATCGGTGAGGCCGGATTGCGAAATACCGACCACGTTGCCCCGGGCGTCGAGCAGCGGACCACCACTATTGCCCGGCTGGATCGTCGCGTCGGCCTGGATGAGCGGCAAGCCATGCTCATCGCGCTGGATCTGGCTGACGATCCCGCGCGTCACCGTTCCGGCCAGGCTGGGATCGAGCGGCGAGCCGACGGCATAGACCTCCTCGGTCAATGCCACGGAGCCTAGGCGCAGCGGCAACGGTGTATAGGCACCGCCCTCGACGCGCAGCAGCGCCACATCGCGCGCGGGATCGCTGCGCAAGGTGGTGGCATAGGCGGTGACGCCGTTGATGAGAACCACCTTCACCCGCTTGGCGTTGAGGGCGACGTGATGGTTGGTCAGAATAAGATCCGGTGCGACGAAGAAGCCCGACCCTTGCCCGGTGCCGCTGAAGAGGGTGACGACCGATGCCTGGATGCGGCTCATATTGCTCCCGATCGGTGTCTCGAAGGCGGCACTGCGAGCAATGGCCAGCGCCGGCTGCTCGGCCACGCCACCCCACCCGCCCAACGGCACCTCAGCCGCCACCGGCGCCTTCTCCCGACGCACCAGAAGATCGTGAAAACGCCTATCCCCGGCAAGATTGCGCGCGGCGCCGGTGAAGGCTTTGATAATCAGAGCCACTTCGCCATCAGGGACTCCCTCTGGGAGTTCGGCCGACCCGCTCGTCCGCGTTTCCAGAACGACACGCTGCTCCAACGTCGAATAGACCTGCCACGTGACGTCGATGCGCCCCAGTCCGCTTTGCGTGCCCTTCCACTGGCCGCCCCACGTGACCTCGTCACACACATCGAGCGTCACAGTGTCGACACGCCCTCCGACCAGGTATTCGGGTGCGCGCTGTGCGTCGCCGTAATTGCCGAACAGTGCATCCGGATCCCCGACGACATTGTAATTGGCGTCTTTGAGTACACGGTAGAAGCTGTCCGTCATCTCTTCATCTTGGACAGTGATCTTGCCGGCCGCCCAATGGATTGGCTCTGGCACCATGCTTTGGCCACACAGTTTGAAATTGTTGTCGCGGTAAGTGCCGATGGCCTGCCCGCGCTCCAAATTGAATTGGACCCGGTCCAACTGAATGGGGGCAAGGTCTTCGCCCTGGGCGGCAACGGTCATCGCCACGGGGGCCGGTTCGACATGGGTTTGCGCACAAGCCGTCATCATGAGGCCCGCGGCCAGCCAAACCGTGATCGTGCGACCCCGCATCAGTCCCCTCATCGTTCCCCCAAAATTGCAATGGCGGCCCGATCAGGCCGCCATTGCAATTTTGGTGGAACAAAGTGCGTACTGTAAAGAGAAAAATCTATCTCTTTACTAAACCTTTGCGGTCACCCCTGTTTGTTGGCGTAGCCGACGCCCTTCAGCGCCAGTTCGATCTCACCGAGGATTGCCGGATCGTCGATCGTCGCCGGCATGTTGAAGGGCTTGCCGTCGGCGATCTTCTGCATCGTGCCGCGCAGGATCTTGCCCGAGCGCGTCTTGGGCAGGCGGTTGACCACCGTCGCCGTCTTGAAGGCCGCGACCGGACCGATCTTGTCGCGCACCAGTTGCACGCTTTCGGCGACGACCTTTTCCGGCGCCTTGGCAACGCCGGCCTTCAGCACCAGGAAGCCCAGCGGCAATTGCCCTTTGAGTTCGTCCTCGACGCCGATCACGGCACACTCGGCGACATCCGGGTGGCTTGCCAGCACTTCCTCCATGCCGCCGGTGGAGAGGCGGTGCCCCGCCACGTTGATGATATCGTCGGTGCGGGCCATGATGTAGACATAGCCGTCATCGTCGATATAGCCGGCATCCGAGGTCTCGTAATAGCCGGGGAAGTGGTCGAAATAGCTGCGCCGGTAGCGCTCATGCGCGTTCCACAAAGTGGGAAAGGCCGATGGCGGCAGCGGCAGCTTGCAGACGATGTTGCCGATCTCGCCCGGCTTCGCCGGATGTCCGTCATCGCCCAGCACGCGCACATCCCAGCCGGGTGCCGCGCGCGTCGGCGAGCCATGCTTCACCGGCAATTGTTCGATACCCAGGCAATTGGCGGCGATGGCCCAGCCGGTCTCGGTCTGCCACCAGTGATCGATCACCGGGACGCCCAGCTTTTCCTCGGCCCATTCCAGGGTCGGCGGGTCCGACCGCTCGCCGGCCAGGAACAAGGCGCGCATCGAGCTGATGTCGTATTTCTTGATCAGCTCGCCATTGGGGTCGTCGCGTTTGATGGCGCGGAGCGCGGTCGGCGCGGTGAAGAGGGTCCGCACCTTGTGCTCCTCGATCACGCGCCAGAAGGCCCCGGCATCCGGCGTACCGACCGGCTTGCCTTCATAGAGCACGGTCGTGCATCCATAGAGGAGCGGCGCATAGACGATATAGGAATGCCCCACCACCCAGCCCACGTCGGACGCGGCCCAGAAGACCTCGCCGCGTTCCATGTTGTAGATGTTGCGCATCGACCAGTTGAGCGCCACGGCATGGCCGCCATTGTCGCGCACGACGCCCTTGGGCGCGCCGGTCGTGCCGGATGTATAGAGAATATAAAGCGGATCCGTCGCTTCGACCGGCACGCAATCGTGAGGCTTCGCTCCCGCCGCGATCTGCTTCCAATCATGATCGCGCCCGGGCTGCATCTCGGCCAGCGCCTTCTCGCGCTGCAGGATGATGCAATGCTGCGGCTTGTGCTTGGAAAGGTTGATCGCCTCGTCAATGAGCGGCTTGTAGGCGACGACACGGTTGACCTCGATGCCGCACGAGGCGCCGACGATGATCTTGGGCTGGCAATCGTCGATCCGCGTCGCCAGTTCCTTCGCGGCGAACCCGCCGAAGACGACGGAGTGGATGGCACCGATGCGGGCGCAGCCCAGCATGGCGACGACGGCCTCCGGCACCATCGGCATGTAGACGATGACGCGGTCGCCGCGCCGTACGCCAAGTGCGGCCAAGGCGCCGGCAAAGCGCGCCACCTCGTCCAGGAGTTCGGCATAGGAAATATGGCGCTTGGTCCCGGTAACGGGGCTGTCATAGATGATGGCCGCTTGCCCGCCGAACCCGGCCTCGATATGGCGGTCGAGGCAGTTAAAGGCGGTGTTGCACTCGGCCCCGGCGAACCAGCGGGCGGCGGGCGGGTTGCTGCCGTCGATGACATCTTCCCAATGCTTGAACCAGTGCAACTCCTGCGCGGCGTGGGCCCAGAACTCCTCCGGATGCTCGATCGAATGACGATAAATGGCGTCGAACTTCTGCGACATGCGCGCTGCCCCTCCCGAAACCCGGTCGCCATGACGGCGACTCTTCTCGCAGTCGCAGTATCGTCATAACCTTGACCGAGGCAAGGATTTCGAGGTCCGACTTAGGTCGGTGCCGGTGGCTTTAGAAAAAGGGACCGTTCTCGGCGAGAACGGTCCCCATTTTCTTCGGGAACGCATAAATGACAGCGCCGTCAATTGGCCGCAGCGCCGACCTTGCCGTTGGCGACACGGTTGGTGGCACTGATAATCGCTTTCAACGACGCGGTCACGATGTTGGAATCCTTGCCCACGCCGAAGACCGGGCGGCCATCGGGCATCGCCATCTCGACATAGCTCACCGCATTGGCGTCGCTCCCGGCGCCGACCGAATGTTCGCGGTAGTCGACTACCTTGAGGTCGATGCCGGAATGCTTCTTCATCGCATCCATGAAGGCGTCGATCGGCCCATTGCCGCGGCCGGTGATGGTGATCTCCTTGCCCTTGTCGCGGATGCTGGCCGTCAGGTTGCGCAATTCGCTGGCATGGCTGTCGGCCAAGGTCTGGTGGCCGACGAAGGCATAAGGCTGGTCGAGCGACAGATACTCGTCGTTGAACGATTGCCAGATCTGGGTGGCGGTAATCTCCTTGCCGGTCTTGTCGGCAATGTCCTGCACGGCCTGGCTGAATTCGACCTGCAGGCGCCGTGGCAGCGAGAGGCCGTAATCGGTCTCCAGCACATAGGCGACGCCACCCTTGCCCGACTGGCTGTTGATGCGGATGACCGCTTCATAGGAGCGGCCCACATCCTGCGGATCGATCGGCAGATAGGGCACCGCCCATTCGCCGCTGTTCGATTGCTTCATCGCCGCGAAGCCCTTCTTGATCGCATCCTGGTGCGAACCCGAGAAAGCCGTGAAGACGAGATCGCCCGCGTAAGGATGGCGCGGATGGACGGGCAGCTGGTTGCAATACTCGGCCGTCCGCACCAGCTCGTTGATGTCGGAGAAATCGACCTGCGGATCGAGCCCCTGTGTGAACATGTTGAGGCCCAAGGTCACCAGATCGACATTGCCGGTACGCTCGCCATTGCCGAACAGCGTTCCCTCGATGCGGTCGGCACCGGCGAGGATGCCGAGTTCAGCCGCGGCGACCCCGGTGCCGCGATCATTATGCGGATGCAGCGAGATGATGGCCGCTTCTCGGTTCTTCATCTTGCGGCAGAAATATTCGATCTGGTCGGCATAGATGTTGGGCGTCGACATTTCGACGGTGGCCGGCAGATTGATGATGCAGGGCTTCGCCTTGGTCGACTGCCACACATCCATCACCGCCTCGCACACCTCGATCGCATAATCGATCTCGGTGCCGGTGAAGCTTTCCGGGCTGTATTGGAAGACGAACTCGGTATTGCCTTTCTGCTGCTTGGCGAGGTCGCGCACCAGGGTGGCGCCGTGCACGGCGATTTCCTTGATGCCCTTCATGTCCTGGTTGAACACGACGCGCCGCTGCAGGGTCGAGGTCGAGTTGTAGACGTGGACGATGGCGCGGCGGGCGCCCGCCAGCGCCTCATAGGTGCGGGTGATGAGATGGTCGCGCGCCTGGGTCAGGACCTGGATGGTGACGTCATCCGGGATATGCCCGCCCTCGATGAGCTCACGGCAGAAATCGAAATCGGTCTGGCTGGCCGACGGGAAGCCGACCTCGATCTCCTTGTAGCCCATCTTCACGAGCGTCCGGAACATGCGGAGCTTGCGCTCCGGCCCCATCGGTTCGACCAGCGCCTGGTTGCCGTCGCGCAAGTCGACGGAGCACCAGATCGGCGCCTTGGTGATGGTTTTTCCCGGCCATTGTCGGTCGGGCAAATTGATCGGCTGGAACGGCTTGTACTTGGAACTGGGGTCGATACGCATGGCACTTTCCTCGTGCGGAATTTCATCAAAAAGGGCGTGGGTGCGAAGCGACTCTTAAGCCGCCGCCGGTATCCCGGGCCGAACCGGCCCCGGGGACGTCGCTGTCAGCGCCGACGGCGGCGGCTAAGCGAAACCCGGCCGAACGGCTGGACCAAACGCCCTAACATGCTGCTGCTTATGACGATTTTGCGGATCATCGGCAATCCCTGACGGTATCGAAATGCGGTACAAATTTCTGGCGGAGTGGGGCCAAACAGCCCCGCGGCCGGCGCGATTCAGCACGCCGGGGCGGTAAGTCGAAGCGTAAGCGCCAGAATTTGCGTCAGGTTGCTCATAGAGGGGACCTTACCCAGGGGATGGAGGCAAGGTCAAGACTGAAACCGGGGCAGGCGCCGGTCCCAATCCGGCCGTTCCCCAAGTAAAAGACCGCCGGACGGCGCGCCGGGCTTTTGCCCGGGGCCATCGACGGCGGTCTGTTTCAGAGAGAGGGCCTTCTGTCAGGCCCGGAATTTCGCGACGGTCAGTGCGTCTTTTCGAGCTCCGCCAGTTCGTCCTTGATGCGCAGTTTCAGCTTTTTCAGCGCGTGGATGGTAGCTTCGTCAGGGTGGGGACGCCGTTCTTCGTCGGCGATCTTTGCGTCCAAATCGGCGTGCTTTGACTTCAGCGAGTCCACATGCGCAGTCATTGCCATACCCATTCTCCCATCTGTTATCTGTGATCGGATCAAATTGCCGTTGCGAGCATTGGCGCTTTGCTGGTTTTCTGCCTCCTTCGATCGTTTGAAAGCCGCGTCAGAAGTTGAATGCTGCGCCTTTCCGGTCCTTAAGTAAATGAGAGAGAGGGCTTGGCGCTTCAAGATGTCACGGTAAAATCTCCCCGTTGATTAAGCATCCCTGACCCAAACGCGCCGACCCTGCGTCAGCGGCGCCGGAATGAACAAAATCCATGTCTATCAAGCCGCCCGCCGTCCCTTCGCACCCGCCCTCGCGCCTGATTGTCGGCATCTCGGGAGCGTCGGGAGTCCTATATGGGATCAGGCTCCTTGAGCTGCTCAAGGGGTCGATGATCGAGACCCATCTGGTGATGTCGCGAACGGCCGAGTTGACCCTTGCTTATGAGACCGACCGCAAGCTCGCGGCGGTGAAGGCGCTCGCCGATCATTGCCACAGCAATGACGATCTCGCGGCTCCCATTTCCTCCGGGTCGTTTCTGACACTCGGCATGATCGTGGCGCCGTGCTCGGCGAAGTCGCTGGCCGAGATCGCGAGCGGCGTCACGCCGACGCTCATCTCGCGCGCCGCCGACGTCGTCCTCAAGGAACGCCGCCGCCTCGTCCTCATGCTGCGCGAAACGCCGCTCCATCTCGGCCATATCCGCAACATGGCAAGCGTCACCGAAATGGGCGGCATCATCGCACCGCCCGTTCCCGCCATGTATGCGCAACCGCAATCGATTGAGGAAATGGTGGATCAGAGTCTCGGCCGCGTGCTCGACCTCTTCGGCCTGCATCTCGACCATGTGACGCGCTGGGACAAGAACGTCAAGAAACGGCGTACCTAGAATTCCCGCTTCCGCGCCAGGACCAGCAGCGTGAAACTCGCCGCCACGGCGAGCGCCACGATCATCAGCCCATGCGGGCCGATGATGTCCATGGCAAGTCCCGAAGCCGGCGGCGCAGAGACGTTGGCGAACGTATAGGCCATGACGAAGGCGGCATTGACGACCGCGAGTTCCCCGCCGGAATAGCGGCGCCCCATCGCGACCAGCGCCACCGAATAGGCGCCCCAGACACAGCCGCCCCAGATGAAGGCGACGACACCGAGCCAGAACGGGTAGGCGGTCAGCCCGCTCAAGGCCAGCACCGGGCCGATGACGCAGACCGTGCCGCAGATGAGCATCACCGGGCGCGGGCCGATGCGGTCTGCAAGCCACCCCACCGGGAATTGCAGCAGCATATTGCCGGCGATGAAGACGCTGAGCAGTGTGAGCGCGAAGGATTCGTCGAAGCCGACGCGCTGCCCCCAGATGGCAAGGAAACTGAAGAAGGAGGCATCGATGGCGCCGGAAACGATGGCTGCCGACAGCAAGGCCGGCACGGTGAGGAAGACGCCCAGCACATGGGCGCCGCCGCTATCGTCCAGAGCGGGTGCGAGGCGCCGCAGCGGCAGGATGATGATGAGCGAAACGACGCTGAGGCCGATGAGCCAGGGCAAGGCCGACACACCGAGATGGTTGGACCATTTGAGGACTTCCGGACCGGCGGCAAAGCCGGCGGCCATGATGGCCGCATAGAAGGCCACGGCGCGGCCGCGCGTCTTCGGCGATGTGGCGGTGTTGATCCAGGTCTCGGTCACCACCCAGGGCACGCTGCCGGACAGACCGCTGATGAAGCGCAAGGCGAGCCAGATCCAAGGTGAATCGGTGAGCCCCAGCGGGAACATGGTGGCGACGCCGACGACGCTGCAAAAGATCATCGCATTGCCGCTGCCAAAGCGGCGGATGATCTTCTGCGTGAACGGCGCCATCAGCATGACGCCGATGGGATGGGCGGCGGAGATGAGGCCGATCAGCAACCCATCCAGGCCTTGGGCGTCCATATGGAGCGCCATCCACGGCACCAAGCCGCCGAACGAGATGCCGAAGGTGAAGATGCTGGCATAGAGACCGGCCAGCGCCGTGAAACGCTGCCGCTCGGTCTCCTTTGCCATAGCTTCTTGGTTGATCATCTGCCCCTCGTTAATCCTCCGTACAATAGCGAGCCGACTTCACACCTAGAAGCCGAATTCGTTAACGCGCGATAAGATTCGGCACAAAACTTGCTTCGTCATGGATGAGGGACTTGTTTTTACCAGGAACGTGGCCGGATCATGTCCATTACCTTGTTGAATTCATTCGCCAGTGCTGCCAAGTCGGCCCTGAACGCGGAAAAAGATGCCCAGCAAAAAGCTGCCGAGGCGAGTGCCAGCACCGCCTTTGCCGACCTCCTCAATCAGACGGCCTCGACTGGCAATGTGCCGAGTGACACGACGACGGTCAGCGGCCGCTCCAGCAAAGGGGTCATTCCCGCCGTCCTCATCGACGCGCAGCTCGGCGGCGCCACCTCTACGACGGCACCCGCGGAAAGCGGCGCGGAAGCCAAGAGCCTGTCGGCAGAGGATCTCGAAACCACTGAAGACCCGCGCGAGACGTTCCTGGAATTCGCCCGCAAGACGCCCGCTGAAAAGATGCGCGCGATGATCCTCTCCGAGATGGGCTTGACCGAAGAGGATCTGAAGAACCTCGATGCCGAGACGCGTGCCGAGATCGAGGAGAAGATCCGCATCCGTATCGAGGAAAAGGTGCGTGAGAGCATGCAGAAGGAATCCGGCGCCACAATCGCCTCGGCCAACGCATCTTCCCTGCTGAATTGATGCCCGCTAGAGCGCCGCGAGAATAGCGTCGCGGTCGCTGCGATCCTGTTCGCCCATTTCCGCGATCAGGCGCCCCAGATAGAGATCGAGGCCCGCCCCGGCCAGCTGGCGCGGTGCGTCGGCGCTGAGGGGCTGCAGATGTTCGGCCAGGGCCGCAACGATCTTCTGCTGGGCCACCTTCTCCGCCTCCAGTTCGACCGACAGCAGCCCGTGCTTGATCGATTGCCGGTCGGCCGCGGCCACGTCCGGAAACGCGCCCAGCTGCCGGCGCACGGCGCGCAGCGGTTTCAGGATCGTGTCGGACCAGGGTGCCACGGCATCGAGCGCATTCTGCAGCGCCGCATCGCCAACGCCATAGCCGCTCCGCGCCAGCCAGCAGATGGCAAGGATCAGATTGACGTCGGCACCGCGCCGGTCCTGCAGCGACAGGCAGGCCTGCGCCACCGCCTCGCGGCAATAAAGCGCCAGGCTGAACTCCCAGAAATCCTCCGCGTTGAGCCTAATCGCCAAAGCTGATCCCCAGCCCCCGCGCGGTCTTCACCATCGCCCCGTGCGGATCGACGGTCGCGGCCCCCTGGATCGCCGTCTGGATCGGCACGTCGATCACTTGCCGCGAATTCCAAGCCACCATGCGATCGAACTTGCCCGCCGCGATGAGATCGACGGCGTGCACGCCGAAAGCCGAACCGAGCAGCCTGTCCTTGGGCTCCGGCGTCCCGCCGCGCTGGACATGGCCCAGCACCGTGACGCGCGTTTCCGCACCGCTCCGCTTGGCCAGCTCCGCGCCGATATAATGCCCGATGCCGCCATAGGTCTGCATGGCCCCGGCACCGCCGCCATGAACCGAGGTGATCGCCTCGCCACTCTCGGTCTTCACGGCTTCCGCCACGACCACCAGCGCGAAATTGCGCCCGCTCTGGCGCAGGGCCGCCAGCTTCTTTTCGATCGCTGCAAACTGATAAGGAATCTCGGGGATCAAAATTACGTCGGCACCACCGGCGATGCCTGCCGACAAGGCGATGTGCCCGGCATCGCGCCCCATCACCTCCAGCACCATGACGCGGCTGTGGCTCGCCGCCGTCGGCTGCAGATGATCGAGTGCCGATGTCGCGGTCTGTACCGCCGTCTCGAAGCCGATCGAGGTTTCCGTGGCGCCGAGATCGTTGTCGATGGTCTTCGGAATGGCGACGAAATTGAGCCCGCCCTGGATGGCGAGGCGGCGCAGGATCGCGATCGATCCGTCGCCGCCGATGCCGATCAGGGCATCGAGCCCCAATTGCCGCACGCCGTCGATGACCTCGTTCGAGCGGTCGATGCGCTTGCCGTCATCGATCGGAAAGGCGAAGGGATCGCCCTTGTTGGTGGTCCCCAGAATCGTGCCGCCCTGGCGCAGCATGTCGGAGCTGAGCACGGCATCGTCGAGTTTCCGTGCGTCCACGGGGCGTGCCAGCAACCCGGCCGTGCCATTGTGGATGCCGATCACTTCCCAGCCGAAATGACCATTGGCATGGGCATAAACGGCGCGAATGACCGCATTGAGCCCGGCGCAATCGCCGCCGCTGGTCAAAATGCCGATGCGTTTTATCGCCAACGCCATGCCCCCATCGCTCGATCCCCCTTGCCTTTTCGGCCGGCTCTTCCAAGTATTAGTACAGAAACTCCAAGGCACCGCATAGCCACATGATAGATAAGGCTTTTTTCGAACTCAACCCGGATCGCAGCGTGATCGCCGTCAGCGGTCCCGACCGCGTCGAATTCCTGCAGGGTCTCGTCAGCAACGACACCAAGCGCATCGGAGCGACACAGGCGATCTTCGCGGCCCTGCTCTCGCCGCAGGGGAAGTTCGCCTACGACCTGCTGCTGGCGGCCGAGGGCGAGCGCATTCTCGTCGACGCCGAAGCCGCGCGTCGTGGCGAGCTGTTGAAGCGCCTCAAGATGTTCAAGCTGCGCTCGCAAGTGACACTCGAGGATCTCGATTCAGATTACGTCGTCGTGACGCTCTTTGGCGGCGACACGCTGCAGCGTCTCGGCCTCGACGCCAAGGCCGGCGACACAAAGCCGCTCGGCGGCGGCATCGTCTTCACCGATCCGCGCTTGCCGGATCTCGGCGCCCGCGCCTTCCTGCCGCGCGCGACATTCGCCGAAACGCTGCAAGGCCTCGGCTTCGCCGCAGCGCCGGCCGGCACCTTCAAAGCGCACCGCTATGCGCTGGGCCTACCCGAAGGCAGCACCGATCTGCAGCCCGACAAGGCCATTCCTCTGGAATGCGGTTTCGATGAGCTCAACGGTGTCGATTGGCAGAAGGGCTGCTACATGGGCCAGGAACTCACCGCCCGCACCAAATATCGCGGCCTCGTGCGCAAGCGTCTGCTGCCCATTCGCTTTGACGGTGCGCCGCTTGCCGTCGGCACCGACCTTCTTCTCGATGGCAAGGAAGTGGGCGATATCCGCGCGGTCGACGGCGATCACGGCCTCGCCCTTCTGCGCCTGGAATATCTCGATGCCATTCTTTCAAAGGGCATAGAGAACGACGGCACGCGTATTACAGCTTCGGTCCCAGCCTGGATGAAACTGCCCGAGATGGCTTGAGCGCATCGCCCGGAGAGGTCTTAGAAATAGTCTGAAAACGAGCCATAGAGGGCTAAGAGCGCTAGCACGCCGATCCAAACTGTGAAGGCAGATAGGGCAAGCGCCGCCCCCAAGGTCGGTCCGTCGCCGACCTCTAGTGCATTCAGCTTAACAGATCTCATATCTAGGGCATCGAATCCCCTGCCGAGATAGGCGACAAGCAAGATGGACGGAACTAGTGAGGCGGTACTCGCCGCGATAACTAGAAACCCGTCTTGCAAGTCGAAGTCGCCATCCAAGTGCAGATAGAAATTTATCAGCACGATGATTGGGCAAACGATCAGCACCGCGTAACGGTAGAAGTTCCTGACAATCCGCCGCATTGCGGCTTCATCGGTATCCGCGCGCAATAATCGGGCAGGACCCAACTTTAGTAGCGGCAAATAGATGACCTGGCCGCTATCGCTGCGACGGAATGATTTGTTCGTCATGCGATCAAAAAACGCCATCGTTTAACACTCGCGAATGCCTCTTGAAGCAATGCTACTTTCTGCTGATAAACAGGTCAAACAGCATATCTTCTGACGGTGCTTTCGTGTTGAGCCGATCAGGAAGGTTCTCTAATCTCCCCGCTCAAACATCAGGGGAATGATCATGGCGAAGGCGCGGCTTAGGGATCTCGGCATCACATTGGGGCAGATGCAGCCCGGTCCACTGAATGCCATCACCGATGTGGCCGGACTGCGCGTCGGCTACTCGACCCTCATCCGCGATGAACCGCATGTCGTGCGCTCAGGCGTCACGGCCGTCTGGCCGGCCGATGACATCTATACCGATTTCATGTTCGCGGGCCTTCATTCCTTCAACGGCAATGGCGAAATGACGGGCAGCCATTGGCTCAATGAACAGGGGCTGCTGGCGGCCCCCATCACCATCACCAATACCCATGCGGTCGGCATCGCGCGCGATGCGATCTGCGTCCATGCGGCGCGCAAAGGCATCGACCAGGCCTGGCATTTGCCGGTCGCGGCCGAGACCTGGGACGGTTGGCTTTCCGATGCCGAGACCTTCCCCGTGACGCTCGACATGGCGGTCGAGGCGTTGGATGCCGCCAAGGCTGGGCCGGTCGCCGAAGGCAATGTCGGTGGCGGCACCGGCATGATCACGCATGAATTCAAGGGCGGCACCGGCACCGCCTCGCGCCGATTGTCGGCCGAGGATGGCGGTTGGACGGTTGGCGCCCTGGTGCAGTCGAATTACGGCCGGCGTTCGCTCCTGCGCTGCGGCCATGCACCTGTGGGCCTTGAGATCGACACCAAGGCGGTCCCGTCCGCGCATGAGGAACGCAAGACCGAGCAGGGCTCGATCATCGTCATCCTGGCGACCGATGCGCCGCTCCTCCCCATTCAATGCCAGCGCCTGGCGCGCCGCGCCACGACGGGCCTCGCCTGGGTCGGCGGCATCGGCTCCAACGGATCGGGCGATATCTTCCTCGCCTTCTCGACCGGCAATCGTGTCGCCTTGAAATCGAAGATGGCCGATGTGCGCATGCTGGGCATGGAAGAATGCACCGCTCTTTTCCAGGCCGCGGCGGAGGCGACCGAAGAGGCGATCTGGAACGCGCTCTGCGCCGCCGAGACCATGACCGGCTACAAAGGCCACACGGCGCATGCCGTGCCGCATGATCTCCTCAAGCAAGCTGTCGCCCGCTATGCACGCCGCGACTGACGACCTCGTCACCGCGCTGCAATTGCAGCCGCACCCGGAGGGCGGCTTCTACCGCGAGACCTACCGGGCGACGGAGGCCATCCCCAATGCCGGCCTGCCGGCGCGCTTTCACGGCGACCGCGCGCACAGCACCGCGATCTATTACCTGCTGCGCGCTGGCGAGCGGTCGAAGCTGCACCGGATCAAGTCCGACGAGGTCTGGCATTTCTACGAAGGCGATGCGCTCACCATCATCGCCCTCTCGCCCGGCGGGCAGCTCATCGAAACGACCTTGGGCCGCGACTTCGCCCGGGGCCAGGTGCCGCAGCATGTGGTTCCGGCGGGCTTCTGGTTCGGCGCCCTGCCCGCCAAGGGCAGCGCCTTCACCCTCGCCGGCTGCACCGTGGCACCCGGTTTCGACTTCGCCGACTTCGACCTCGGCGAGCGCTCCAAGCTGCTCCACGAATTCCCCCAGCATCGCGCCTGGATCGAACGCCTGACCGATTAGCGCCGCTTCGCGCCCCACTCGGCTTGCGCCGACACCCCCACCCTGACCCTCCCCCTGAAGGGAGAGGGGACTTCACCGAGTTCGTACCGACGTCACAGCAAACTGGTTCTGATTCCCTCTCCCTTCAGGGGGAGGGCCCCGTCGGCGAAGGCCGACATGCGTCGGCGGGGTGGGGGTGCGCGAAGCGGGCTTAGTTGTTCTCATAATGTTCTTGACAAAGAACTAGGAATGTTGTACTAATAGAGCTGTGCACACATATCACCCTGGCTCCCCATCCGGAGCCGCTCGGTTGTCCCTCGGCGCAAGTCCAGCGATGGACGCAGGCCGAAAGCATCCGCCCCTGGTTGAGAGGGGCAGGCTTGGTCGGCGGC
>NZ_JAYRQR010000011.1:0-59193 GCF_041910485.1 Dongia sp. | reverse complement strand
GGTCTGGGCAGCGGCGCTATTGATTTCAGCGCTCGAAAATACATGAGGATGCCGCTCTATCATCTTGTTATTTATAGATTCAATGACATCCGTCATTGTGAAGTCGCCAGCCTCGGCGGCCATCTGCGCATAGAAGACGACCTGGAACATCAAATCGCCGAGTTCGCCGACCAGCGCGGGCATATCGTCGCTTTCGATGGCCTCGGCGACCTCATAGGCCTCTTCAAGCGTATGTGGGACGATGGTGCGGAACGTCTGCTCAAGGTCCCACGGGCAACCGGATTTGGGGTCGCGCAGCCGCGCCATGATGGCAAGCAATCGATCGAGTTCGGCGGCAGCTGACATGGCGGATGGTCCGGGATAAGGATGCGAGGGCCGGCACTATAGCCAAATTGGATAGGCCGATCGACATTTGGCACTTGTGGCATTGCTACAATGCCTTAGCGTTCGTTCCCATGATCCCGGTTATCGACGCGCGTCCGCTCTTTGAATCCGCTGGTTCGGCCCGTGACCGTACCGATGCCGCGATCCTGTCGGCTGCGACCGACAGCGGATTCATGATCCTCGACCGTCTGCCGCCGCCGGTGCCGATCACGCGACTTCTGCGCCTGTTCGATCTGCCGCCGAAGGCGACGCAGGCACTTTGGCGCCAGAAATTCGCGCCGATGAACCCCAACGTCTATCGCGGCTGGTTCCCGCTGCAGGATGGCCACCCGACCTACAAGGAGGGTTTCGATGGCGGTCCAGACCTGGCACACGGGCCGGCGCGCATCAATGCCGGCGACCCACTGACCGAGGCGACACCGGTGCCGGACTTGCCCGGCTGGCAGCAGGATATGGCTGACTATTACCGGGCGATGGAGCAGGTGGGGGCAGCTTTGCTGCGCAGCATTGCCAGGGGGCTGGCGCTCCCCGAGGAGACTTTTACACAGGCCTTCGATCACGGCATTTCGACCCTGCGGCTGCTCCATTATCCGGTCCGGCCGCCGCAATCCTATATCGGGGTCAATGCCCGTGAGATCGTGGTCGAGCATCAGGGCCGTCCGGTCGATCTGGTCGGCAAGGCGCATATCGATTCCGGCTTCGTGACACTGCTGCGCCAGCACGGGGTTTCAGGCTTGCAGGCCCTGAGCCGGGATGGTGCCTGGCTTGACGTGGAACCGCGCCCGGACAGCCTGGTCATCAACTTCGGAAAGCTCCTTGAGCGCTGGACCGGCGGTCGCATCCGCGCGACGACGCATCGGGTCATTGGCAACCGGCATGTGCCGCGCCATTCCGTACCGTTCTTCTTCGAGCCGGCGGTCGATGCGGTGATCGCGCCGATCCCAGGCTTGGGTGAGGGGTTCCAGCCGTTCCAATATGGCGATCTGGTCTGGGACGCGATGATGAAGTTTGTCGAGTTCGAAGGGCTCGATCATCTGCGCCGGCAGCCGCGGATTCCGGCCTGAAACCCAACATAGAGACGGCAGGATGATCGCTGGAAGACCAATAGAAACGGCCATTTCCGCATATCAGATAGTCGCATAATATATATTATGGAAAGGCGAGCTAGGTTAGGGGGCGTTGCAGTCGAAAACCCAAATTGGACTCTTGGATGCATTTCCTCATTTAAAATTAGCTAATTCTAGCCGTTGCAAATTCTGTTGCTTCTTATCGGAGATCCCGCGAAGATTCGCGCCATGCCGCGAATTCGACTTCATGCATCGGGAGTGCCGTCGTCGCTCACTGGATGGGCGCTGATCGACGATTTCGGCCGACCACGCTATTGGGCCACCATCTGGGCTGACGTGCTGAATGCGAACGTCAGCCACAGCACCCGCGGCGCGAACCTCACTGCCGTGGAGAAGCTATACCGATCGGCAAAAGAACAACTCGGGTACGACGGTCTGGACCGTGTTCTGCATGCTGGAGACATCGAAGCCTTGGAGAGCATCCTGGGCGGCTTCCTGACCATGCTACGGAATGAAAGCGCCATTGATGCCGTCGACCGCGACACGGCATGGCGGGCTGCCCTCAGCTTTGTCGAAGACGTTCTGGCGCACTTCCAACCCACCACTGGTCACCAAGCTGCGCAGGCGGCCGCCAATCTGCTACGGCTCCAGCAGCTCTACCGCCAACTTGCGCCGACCCCACCAAAGCCACCCGCCCCTATTCGCGCCCTGCCCGCTGTCGTCATCGAAGACCTATACGAAATCTTCTCACCGGAGTCGGAGCGAAACCCCTTTCGAAGCCCGCCCGGACGCTGGCGCAATTTCTTGCTTTACCTTCTGCTTCTGCACCTCGGCCTGCGGCGCGGTGAATCCCTGATCCTCCCGGCCGACGCCATCAAAGACGACTATGATCCAGCAACGGGTGAGGTTCGTTATTGGATCAGCATCGTAGGTACGCCATACGAAGATGACCCGAGGCAAAGTGTGCCACGCATCAAGACGGCAGCCTCCTATCGGCACCTTCCGATCTCGGCGGCGCTCCTCAATCTGACCAACACTTATGTCCAGAACTACCGGAAACGCTGCCCGCATGCATTTATGTTGAACTCGCAGATGGACAAGCCGCTATCGGCACAAAGTGTCAATCACATCTTCGGTGTCGCTACGGAGTGCCTTTCGGAGCGCGCCAGGAAGGCATTGTCTGACCGCGGCAAGCTCACGGTAACTCCTCATGACCTCCGGCACACAGCCGCCGTTATCCGTCTGGCAAAATACGTCGAGAGCGGACTGGAGCTGGATCACGCCATCGAAAAGCTGCGTGTTTTCTTCGGCTGGTCGCCAACTTCTCAAATGCCCCGCCACTACGCCCGCGCCTACTTTGAAACTAATCTCGCTGAGGTGTGGGAAGAACGCTTTGATGACTATGTAGACGCGATGCGCGATGCAACCGAGGTGGTTTTAGGATGAACAATCCAGCAGCTTTGCCCGCGATATCATCCGATCTGATTGAGCAAATCGCGATGGCCATGCCATCACTGCCATCAGCGCTCCGATACTATGATGACTTCCACGATAGCTACCGCTCGATCAGGGAACTCGATACCAATGACGATTGGCAGGTTGTTGATGACGGTGTCCAAAATGTGATAGCATTTTCCAAGTTCCCGGAAAAATACAGACCAATACTGAAGCACTCTCTGATTCAACTGTTCGCTCAACGCGACACTTCAACGGTCATCGTACACTTCGGACAGCTACTCTCCGCGACGAGCATCTTTGGCTTTGAGTTGATTGGTTGTCTCATAACTCTCAATCCTCCTTCCCTGCGCCAAGTGTGGACCACTACTGTTGTACCAAACTGTACCAGGCCGATGGCCTCGGCGTTACGGGCAATCCTGCATACATTCTGTCAACTAAGCATTGGCGGATGGACCAAAGAGTTATCTCCTTACATCTCGTCTCTCACTTCTCCAGCGAGCGATATCTATAAGACGGTGAGGTCGGGTGATTGCTTTGTCCCTATGGATCAACAATCGAAGGTGATCGAATACTTCGACGACCTAGCGGCATGGATTACCGCGAAACCGTCTGAACCTAAGACAGAGACGCTCAGGGTAGCAACGGCACTCTTGTTCATCTATCAGCATGCCTTCAGGCCTGGACAGGTCGCGCGCATCAAGCAGATGGATGTTCGCGTCTTTGACACTGGTGCGGTTCATTATCGCGCGCCGCTCACGAAGCAGAAAGACCTGCAGAAGCGACGCATGGTGAATCGCCGGGTCAAGCGTGAATGGGGTGTGATCGTTATAGAATGCCTTCGGCGCTGCCCTCTCCCCAGGGCGGCGAGCGTCCCAAAAGACACCTTCATTGGCCTTACGCCTTATGATGTGGCGAGGGTAACTCAGGAACTTATGGAAGAGATTACGGGTGGAGATTGGAGTGCCACCGATCTGCGGCATTCGGCGGCGCAGAGGCTGGCGGATGCTGGTGTGGCACATGCGCTGCTCACCGAATTCTTGGGCCACGCCAGCACCAAGACGGCATCGGTATACTTTGATTCGTCACCCGCGCAGGCCCAGCGTATCAACCAAGCGCTCGGTCTTTCACCGATATATAGCGCCATTGCTGATGTCGCCAAGACAAAAACCATCGACAAATCCGCGTTGCTTCGCCTGCCATCGGATCAGCAGATCGGTGCCGTCCCCCACGGAATTCCAATTGCTGGCATCGGCGCGTGCATGAGCGGTCAGTCTGTATGTGCCAAGAATCCCGTCTTGAGCTGCTATACCTGCCGGAAGTTCATGCCCGTCAACGACATTGCCAGGCACCAGGAGGTCACTGAGGGTTTGCGCCCGGTCGTCCTGGCCTTCGCACATCTCTCTCGCGACAACACGGAATCGCCAGCGTTTGTTCAGCTTCGCCGTACTCTCGATGGCGCGGAACGTGTGATCGCCGACATCGCGGCCGAGAAGGAGGTCACGCATGACTGACTTTCTGAAGTCGTTCATCGAAGGCAACCGATCTCTCGCGACGACACGCGGGTTGCCGTGGCCGCCTCGGGCTGATGAGCGTGGTGCGATTGTCAAAGAAGATAGGTGGAACCTGACGCAGCTCGCTGGCATGGTGCCGCCACCGACCCTTTGGCTGTCGACCTTTGCGCCAGATGAAGCCGCTGCAGAAATACTCAATGATGTCGCGCGGGAGCGCGAACCTAAGCCACCAACGGCGCTGCAAATCTCGTCCACCTGGCGCGACCTGCTTCTCGCCGCGCTGATCAACGAGATCGTAGTTAAAAAGAACAAACCAGCGCATGCTTACGGCACCGTCGGCCGAGCAATCCGCATCCTCGCCACATGTGCCGCGTCGGACCCAGCCGACCTGAACGGCGATGACGTGCAGATGGCATACAATGTCGCGCTGCGCGTTGGAGCTTCCGGAAAACTCGCGGCCAATATCGCGATGGTAGTGCGCACGATCATCGACGGCTTGCATCTCTCGGAGCGCTCGCCCCTCGCGGCATTCTGCCGCCCTTACTCCGACGCTAAGTCCCAGAGTGCGCAGGCAACGGTCGATGTATTGACGCGCAAGGTAAACAGGCATCGTCAATCAGACAGCATGCGCAAAGCGCTCCATGAACGCAAGAATGCGTCGAAGCTGCCTGATGAGCGGGCGTTCTGGGAGTTAACCCGCATCGTCTTTGCCGAAACCCCGCAGACCTTCTCGGATGCCGTGCGCTTCGCGCAGGTAAAGTTGGCTATCCTCACGGGTCTTCGCGTCGGCGAAAATGTCATGCTTCCGGCGGATTGGAAGAGATGGCGTGAATACGTTGACAGTCAGGGGAAACCAGCCGGAGAGCGCGGTGGCATCTCTCGCTCGCTCATGATGCGCTACTTCGCCGAAAAACAAGAGGAAGCGGATCGACCAGAAGGTATCGCCCTGTTTGAGACGGCGCAGCATGTCCCGGCCATCTACGAAGATACGATGATCGAAACCCTTGATGCCGCGCTCCATATGACAACTCCGCTACGCGACAGGCTCCGTCGACAAACGGAAACCGGGCGCATCCTGCCAGAGTATGATGCCGATGCACTTGTTGATGCGGTCGACCTCTACTCTCATATCAGCGGCAATATCGAGGTCACCAATACGCCGATACCGGATACTCTCTTGCAGGCGTATCGATTGAACCACGATGTCGTAGCTCTGGAGGCCATCCGGCAGCAGCAAAGAGTGGCCGAAGGATCGGGGCTTTCTCGATCGATATACAAGTTCTGGCGGAGGTTCGTTAGAAGTAGCCACATCCAGCCATATAGTCCGACCGGAGCGTTGCTGACCGCGATGAGTGCCGACATGCGGTCGGTGTTCTTCAAGATTGCCGATGTTGAGGCTCTCGTACGCGACCACATGCCGACAAAACTGTCAGATGTCACCCCGTTCAACGGTGGCGACGGCAGCAAAATATATCCACACGAGTTGATGTTCCTGCTCCCCATCAGGGGTCTCGCCGAAAATCGCCAGGATGGCGTCATTGACATTGAAAAGTATGCCTTCGTCGGACGCGCCTCAGTCCAGGACATGGCTCAGCAGCTAGGTCTCGGTTCCGACAACATCTTCAGTCGATACGGCGAGAATGATGAAGCACGGGGCTTTAAGCTCGAAAGTCATTCGTTCCGTCACCTGCAGAATGCAGAACTTTTTAGGCTCGGCGTCGCCGATACAATTATCACAAAGCGCTTCCGGAAGAGCGTGGCTCAAAGCTACGAGTATGACCATCGAAGTCTATCTGAAGACCTGGCGGCCATTGATCTTCCGGCGACTTCGCTCGATCGGTTAGGACCGCGCGCTCAGGAGGCCTTACGATTGATCACCGCGAACAAGGTATCTGGTCCGATTGTTGACGAGTTCCGGCTCATCCAGCGCACAAAAGGCGACGACGCGGCGTTCGACTATCTCGATGCAGAGGCCGATGGCCTCCATGTCACACCGTATGGCTTCTGTTTGAACAGCTTTACGGTTGACCCCTGCCCCAAACATCTGGAGTGCTTTGACGGTTGTCATCATCTCGCCCGCACCGAGCTTCCTGAAGAAGCACGCAATCTCGAACAACTCCGCGATCGGTTGAAACGGGTGGTCGAAAAGATCGAGAGGCAGCCAATTGCCGCGAGGAATGTGGGCTGGCAGAACCAATTGGCGCACGCGAAAAAGCGCCTTACGAATGTGGAGAGTGCCCTTCTCGCTTCGCCGGGCTCAAGACCATTCCCGGATGGACTGGATCTGTTTACGGCGGCGGAACATCGATTAGGCTCGACCATTCTCGATCGAGGGCCGAAGGATGTCAGATAAGTCGGTCAAGCTGCAGGTTCTGGAGGAAACTCTCGAAGCGATGCTGCTCGACAATGAAGATATCTCTGCACGTGCCGTGGTGCGCCGCGCGCCCGAAATCTTCAAGCATGCCTCAGATATCACTCGGCATACGGAACGAAGCGACATCTTGGCGCGATATCGGCAGCGGCAAGATGAGATGCGCATCATCATGGGTAAAGCCGACAAACAATCGAAGGCAAACCTATCAGCCCAACTGCTTAAAAAGAACAATGAGATTGCAGAGCTTACCCGCCAGCGCGATCTCCTCATTGCTTCACATAAAGCCATGCTGCTGGCTGTCGGACAAGTTGGCGGTAAGAAAGCCTGGAAAGCGTTCTTCGAGACCTACCAGGAAGCCGTGGACGAACTCGAAAGCATGAAGGCCATGCCCACCGCAGAGATCACGCCCCTGCCGACACGGCCAACGAAGGGGAAACGGTAATGGTACGTGGCACCGGAAAGAGCGGCCAGCAAGTCGCTGAAGAGAATGTCCAGGCACTGATCGAACGGCTCACGTCGTACGAACAATCAAGCAAACCACTGCCGCGCTACGGCATTGAGCTGAATCAATCGCAGATCGCCAAAGAGTGTGGGTTCGACCGTAAGGTGTTCCGAAACAACCCACGTTGTGCTGATTTGCTGAAGCAGGCGGACGAAGCTGATCGGAAGCGTCATATGACGCTACTTCAGCAGGCTGAAACCAAGCGTGAGGAGAAGGCAAAAGTAGACGAAGATCGGGCCGCTCTTGAGGCTCAGAATCTTAAGTTGATGGCTGAGAACGCATCTTTAAGACGAGAGATCGAGCGGTTCCGGCGATTGGAATCGATCATGGCTGAAACAGGAAAGCTACCTGGATGACCCTGGTCGAGGCGCCTTCACCTGCTGGAAAAGTCGTGACGGCGGCGATCACAGTCACGAGCTTCCATCATGGCATAGGTGGTGGCGGCATTCTGATCGGCCGAGACGAAGATAATGCGCTCCGCCGGGCAATCGTTCCGGCGTTTCTTGCTGCGCGCCCGCCCGAGCCAGGTGAGACCTGGCGAGTTACAGGCCCAGAAACTCTACACAAGGAATACGGCGATCAAATTGCAGCCCGTGTCGCTCTCCCATTGCGTCCCTCCGGCCGGGCCATCATCCGGTATCTCGCCACCAATCGACGGTTTGAAGGCGTTGGCTGGGCGACGGCCACGAGGCTCTGGGAACAACTTGGAAGTGATCTCTACCGAGCCATCGGTGAACGTGACTTCGCGCCGATTGCAGGTATTGCGGGGCCGCAGCGCGCCATAGCGATCATTGATGGCTTTGGTCTCTTATCCGAGGAGATCGAGGTATTCCAGTGGCTGGACCGATATGGGGTGGCACCGAGGACGGCAGCAGCGGTAGCGGCCCTGTGGGGTAAGCAAGCGATCGACAAGCTATCTGCCGACCCCTATTCATTGGCCCTCCTTGAGCCTTGGACGGTGGTCGACCAGCGGGCAATGCGACTTGGCCTGCTTCCTGATGACGAACGGCGTCTCTTGGCTGCTGTGGATGAGGCCTTTGCGCGGCGTTATCGGCTCGGCCACACAGCGGCCACCGAGGAAGAAGTGATGGTCGAGATACGCGCGCTGCTTGGCGCAGAAGCCCGGCATGTCGCCTCCGGGTCTATTGTGAAGGCCGTCCAGAGCGGACGGGTCGTAGCACTTGAGAATGGCCTTTATCAGAGTCGCGCTATCCACTTCATAGAGCGTGAAATAGAGCGGTTGCTCCAGGAAAGATTGCGACGTGACGTGCCAGCAATCTCTCCGCAGATCGTCGATGCTGCGATTCTCGATGTCGAATCCGCGGCTGGCCTGACGCTAACTGATCGGCAGCGCGAATCTGTCTACATGGCAACATCCACTTCCGTTTGTGTCGTCCATGGCGGCGCCGGAACCGGAAAGACATCGACGGTGAAGGCAATCCTTGCCGCGACCAACCTGGGGCGGGGCAGCAGTCGGGGTTACAAATGCGCCCTGGTCGCCCTCGCCGGGCGTGCTGCAAAGCGGATGCGAGAGGCAACAGGCGCCGATGCCATGACGGTTGCCAGATTCCTTCGCCAGCTTGAAACCAGTAAGCAGCCATGGCTCAGCGGCCTTCTGATCCTGGACGAAGCGTCGATGCTGGACCTGCCGTCGGTCTTCAGGATTCTCGTCGCCCTGCCCCCGAGCGTCGACATTCTCTTCCTGGGCGATCCGGGACAGCTCCCACCTATCGGCCCTGGCCTCGTGTTCCACCGCATGATTGGCGCTACGGCCATTCCGCAGGTCTGCCTCGACACAATCCATCGCCAAGCCGCCCAAACGGGCATTCCGGTTGTTGCCGCTGCTGTGCGGAATGGAACCGTACCCGATCTCCCGCTCTTCGACAGGGCTGCACCGGAAAGATCGGGGGTCTTCCTAGCCCCAACATCGACGGAATTCCTGAATGACGCAGTATTGCAAGTGTTTGCCGCGATGGCGGGTCGGCCGCCCCCTGCCCTGCAGATGGGGCTTCTGCATGAACGGGACATCCAAATACTCAGCGCCACGAAACGGGGGCCTGGCGGGTCCGCTTCGCTCAACGAGGAGATCGAGCGGATATACATGGCCAATCAGCCGAAGATAGACGGCTGGGGTCTCTCGATCGGGAGCAAGGTCATCTGGCTCCGAAATGACTACAAGAAGGCGCCGATGATAGGTGCCGACGGTCAGCCATTGCGCGACAGCATGGGCGAGGTGGTCTACTCCGGCTTCATGAATGGCGCACTTGGCACGATTGAGGGCTCGTCCAGCCGCGGTGCCTCTGTTCTCTTCGATGACGGCGCCTCAGACGAGATCGGGGCGTATGACCTGGAGAAACTGACGCACGGATGGTCGATCTCGGTTCACAAGGCTCAGGGTTCGGCATTCCGTCGTGTCATCATCCCCATCGCCAAGTCCCGGCTCTTGGATCGGTCATTGATCTATACGGCGATCACGCGTGGCATAGAGACCGTCGTATTGGTTGGTGAACGCAGCCTCATCGAAGCCGCTGTGTCGGCACCGCCGAAGGCGATAAAGCGCTGTACCACTCTCTCCTTTGACGGATTCGAGTGAGCTTCCTCAAACGCAAATCGGCGCCGCACGAGGCGACGCCGACTGCAAACTTAGGCGACTCTTCGTCACCCAGATCATCGGTGCGGTCATCGGCGTCCCCGCCTGTACCGCTCCTGGAATCTATCACCTACGATCATCGGTGGCAAATATCCTAGCGGGTGAATGCTTTCGCCAAAGGCGAAAGCAGAGGGGCGGCAATGAGCCCCTGCATGCGATTCGTTCTGCACCAGACCCACTCGTCGGTCGGGAGTTAACTGTGCCAGTCTTGGCAGATATTGCGGATTCCCTCGATCAGCGTTGGCAGCCCTATCACGCACGATTATCGATGGCGCACATTGCAGCGAGGACATAGGGCGTATGATCCGCTACGCACATTATCGGCTCTTTCAATTCGCACAACAGGAGAGTGTCTTGACATCCTTTTCGAAGCTAAGAGCAGCAAGCTTCAGACCTTCGACCGTGGTGAGATACGGGAAGATCGTGTCGGCGAGCTGCCGGAAGGTCATGCCTTGGCGAATGGCGAGCACCGCCGTCTGAATGCTGTCGCATCCCTCTGGTGCGAGAATATGGGCGCCCAGCAGCTTGCCGGAATCACGCTCCGCCACCAGCTTGATCAGGCCCCTGGTGTCCCCAGCGGCCAGCGCTCTTGGAACCTGGTTCAAGGGCAGTATCGTGGTCAGGACGTGACGGCCCTGCGCCCGCGCTTCTGCCTCGGTGAGGCCAGCACTCGCGATCTGCGGGTCAGTGAAGACGACCGATGGCATGCCCGTCCGGTCATAGCGCCGCGCATCGCCGCTTAGCGCGTTCTCGGCCGCAATGCGGGCGCCATGTGCCGCCATATAGACGAACTGGTCTTGGCCAGTGACATCACCTGCCGCATAGGTGCCCTCTCGCGTCGTCCGCATGTGGTCATCGACGACAATGCCGCCTCGCGTGCCGAGCAAGATCCCAAAGTCTTCCAAGCCAAGCCCCGCTGTGTTTGGCTGGCGGCCCGTGGCGACCAGGAGGCGCTCGGCTTCCATAGTCTCATCGCGGCCCTCCCGGATCAGGTCAAGTGCGACCCCTTGTTCGGTCTGGCGCACGCCACGATATTGCGCGCCGCTGATAATCACGAGGCCTTCGTTCGTCAAGTAGTTGGAAAGAGCGCTACCGATCTCGGGTTCAGCTTGAGGGAGGAGCCTGCTGCGGCATAGGATGGTCACCTGCACGCCTACCCGCGCGAAGACCTGAGCCAGTTCCACGCCGATATAACCGCCACCAAGGACGATCATGGATCGCGGCAGCGCATCCAGATCAAGCGCCGACGTGCTGGTCAGATAGGGCACCGAATCAATTCCAGGAATTGAAGGAATGGCTGGACGCGCGCCCGTGGTGATGACGATCTTGTCTGCCCAGATGCGCTGACCGTTGATGGCCACACCACCTTCGACGAGGCGGGCCTCGCCTTCCAAATAGGAGATTGTGTCGTAGGCGGGCAGCAGGTCGATATACTTCGCCTGTCGTAGATCAGCGACGAGCTCATCCTTCTGACGGATCAGCGCCTGCCAGTCTTTGAGGTCGGCATGCCCCTGAATTCCATTAAATCGACTGGCGGCACGCGTATGTTGTAGCGCTTCGGCGGCGCGGATAAGCCGCTTGGATGGTACGCAGCCGATGTTGACACAGGTGCCACCAATCAGGCCGTAGCCGATAAGCGCCACGTGGGCGCCCTGCGCCGCAGCGGTAATCGCGGCGGAAAATCCCGCCGATCCTGCACCAATCACCGCAAGATCAAAGTGACGGCGGCGTTCACTGGTGGTGCAAAAATTCATCACTCTTTCCTTCTCGATGTAACGGTCTTGGCTCGCGACGGCGTTGCCAAATCACATACGCTGCGACCGCCATGGCGACGATGAGCACAGGCATCAGGATGCTTATGAGATATCCGGACAACGCCCACAGCCCAACTCCCAGCAAACCGACCAGAATGTGAGCAAAGCAGCATAGCGAGACCAGTCCGGTCCCGATGATGCCGACACCGACGAGAGATCGATCAGCCATCACAATGCCGGACGCGCCGGATAACCAGCGTCCGATGATGCCTTGGCGATCTGATCCGGCGTCGCCAAGGCCGGATCGAACACCACAGTTGCGGTCTTGGCATTGAAGTCCACCGTCACGGACTTCACGCCATGCACATGCTCCATAGCCGTCCGCACCGTGACCGGGCATAGGGCACACGTCATGTTCTCGACCACGAAGGTCGTCGTCTGGGTCGCAGCATCCGGTTGCCCCGTTATCGTCCCTGCAAGAGCGACGGGTACCGCACAAGGAAGGGGGCAGGACAGTAACGAACCGGAAAGACCTAGGACGGATACGACGGTTAGAGCGGCCACAGAAAGCTTCATCGGTTGTCTCCTCAGTAGAACAAAGGTGCCCAATAGCTGATCGTTGCGGCCAACAGGACCACCAGTGTGGCCAGCCAGAGCGCTGCCTTAGTGAGGCGTTCTGACGCGGGACGCGCGCAGGACGAACCCGGCGCACATGCTCGCTTGGGTTTGACATAAACCTGCCAATAGCCAGCCCCCAGCAGGATCACGGTTCCCACCATGAAATAGGGCTTGTAAGGCTCCAGCGCCGTCAAACTGCCCAGCCAGGCGCCGCCGAGGCCGAAGCTCACCAGGACGAGCGGTACAATGCAGCAGGAGGACGCCAGGATGGCGCCGATCAGACTTCCTCCGGCAATCCAGCGCCGACCCGTCTGGCTGCTACGATCCAGTTGCGCTTCGCTCTGGGCCACTGAGATCGACCCCGCACTGTCACGGACTGCGTTCCTCATCTTATGTCCTTCAGCTCTTGCTTTCTGCTCACATGCCGACAATATAGGTCCTGTACTAACTACAGGATCAAGGGGCAAAATCGCGATGGGCAATCATTCCGCTGTAAGGGGCTGGAAACGCGGAGAAGTAGCCGAAAGTACTGGCTGCAACATCGAAACGGTGCGCTTCTACGAGAAGATCGGTCTGCTGCTCGCCCCCAGGCGCACGGAGAGCGGGCATCGAATTTACGATGAACAGGCAGTGAGCCGCCTGGCCTTCATTCTTCGTGCCCGAGAACTTGGCTTCTCCATTGAGGAACTACGCGGTCTCCTCGATCTCGTAGATGGTGCGGATTACACCTGTGGTGAGGTCAGGGACCTCACGCTGAAGCACATTGAGGTGATCCGCCACAAGATCGCGGATTTGCGCAAGCTTGAGCGAACGATGAACCAGATGGTGGCCAAATGCGCTGACGGCACTGTGCCAGAATGCCCGATTGTCACCGCTCTGTCAGAGCCACGGAAGGCCTCCCGATCCCATAGAGCATGACCTGCCTCTGCCCAGCGACGCCTGTGGTGATGTGGTGAATAACTCGGTGCAACAGCACTGCCTTTGAAGGCCGCAAAAGTACTGCTGCTTCGACGAAGGAGTGTTGCACTCAGGCTGCCAGCAAGCTGCAACAATGTCGTTGGAGTGGGTAAGCAACTAGCGTGGCGAGGCAAAGACGTGAGGAAGCAAAGCACTGTAGCGAAAAGTATCACTTACTCACCCAGCTCTACTTAGCGAAATTGGATTCTTTGGAAAATATCGGATAGGCTGTTGTAAGAGAACGGCGCTTTGACATGGAACCCGGAATCTGGCGAGGTTTCGGCCATGAACTGGACCATCCGACCATATCGATCCGAGGATGCCGATTGGCTGTTGGGCGCTGAGATCGCGCTCCAGGAACATGAAATCGCCATCCACGATCCGCGCCTGGCGCAGAGCCGCCTGCCGGGCCTGCCATCCTATACGCGCGACTATCTCGACATGCTGTGGGAGGTTCTCGATCGCGGCCAAGGCGTCATGCTGATCGCCGAAGAACCGACCGGCCCGCGCCTGGGTACCGGCCCACGCCTGGGTTTGGTCGCCGGCAGTATCGTCGATGAACCCTGGCCGCTGGAGACGGCGGATTCCACCCGCTTTGCCTATGTGAGCGACATTTTTGTGGTGCCGGAGGCACGTGGATCCGGTCTGGCCCAAGCGCTGCTCGACGCCCTCGCCGCCCATTTCCGTGCCATCGAGCCCAGTCTGACCCGGCTTCGGATCAACGTGCTGGCCGCAAACGCTGTCGCGCGCGGTGCCTATGAAAAGGCCGGATTTATCCCTTATGAAGTGACGTACGAACGCAAGCTGTGACGAAAGCCCGATTGCCATGACCATAGCCCACGACGAGACCTTCGCCATCAACCGCGCCCGCTGGGACGAAGTGGTCGCGATCCACGTCGCCTCGCCTTTCTACCGGGTCAAGGAGTTCCTCGCCGGCGAGGACATTCTGCTGCCGATCGAACGGGCTGAGATCGGTGACATTGCCGGCAAGTCGCTCGTCCACCTGCAATGCCATTTCGGGCTCGATACGCTGGCCCTGGCCCGTCGCGGTGCGACGGTTACCGGCCTCGATTTCTCCAGCAATGCCATCGCGGCGGCCCGTGAGATCGCAACCCGCGCCGGCATCGACGCGCGTTTCGTCGAGGGCAACCTCTATGATGCGCCCAACCTCATCGCCGAGCGTTTCGACCGTGCCTATGTGAGCTGGGGTGCCATCGGCTGGCTGCCGGACATCAAAGGCTGGGCCCGGGTCGTCGCGGAGATGCTGAAGCCCGGCGGTGAGCTATACCTCCTTGAAGGCCACCCCTTCGCCCTCGCCCTCGACCAGCCCGACCGCGAGACCGGCGGTACCGGCCCGCTGCGTCCGACCTTCAACTATTTCGGCGGCGGCGCTCCCCTCGTCTTTGAGGAGGACACGACCTACACAGGCGAAGCCACCAAGCTAGCCAACACGAAGACCCACGTGTTTTCCCACGGCATCGGCGAGATCCTCTCGGCCCTTCTCGAAGCCGGCCTCTCCCTCACCTATTTCAAGGAACATGACAGCGTGGCCTGGTCTCTCTGGGGCATGATGCTGGAAGGGCCGGACCGCATGTATCGCCTGCCCGAGGGTCATCCCAACTTGCCGGTGAGCTTCTCGCTGAAGGCGCGGAAGGTCTAGCCGCCTCCCCTCTATTCGGGCGGCCGGACCTTGTCGCCTGCCAGCGGCACGGCCTGCTCGCTGATGGGCTCGAAGGAATACTCCCATTCCTCGATCGCGATCGCCTGGGTGACGGTCCCGTTGACCTTCAGCGGGAACATGGCGAACTTGACCTCGAGCGCGCCGCCGGACCGGCGCGGCCAGAAATAGTCGCTGAAGCAAGGCTCGCCGCTCTCGAAGCAGCTTTGATAGGAGGCTTGCAGATGCGCCACGGCGCCGGCGCTGGCCTCCGTGGCGAGCTGGTCGAGATACTTGCCGACCAAGCTGAACCCGTTGATCTCGTCGACCTTGGTGCCGCTCAACCGGTAGTGGACCCGGAACGGGCTCGTCTCGAACTCGACGATGCAGATATAGGGCAGCACGTCCTTGATGGCACCCGGGTCGATCTGGGCCCGTTCCGGCGCTGCCCCGCCGGCAAGGCTCCGCCAATAGGCGTGAAGTTGGCGGATCCTGGGTATGTCCGCATGCTCACGCTGGGCGGCCGTCCCGCCGGAATTCTTGAATTCCATCGTCACAACCCTACCGTGCCGATATTGTCGGAAGGCTGCAAGGGATATCGCCGAAACGCGACGGCGAAAACGTGTCTGCTGATCTTCGGCCCCGCATCAGGCACTATGGTCGCCAAATGGGCAGCAAGGCGGACGCGAGCATGCTTTTCATGGTGATCGAGCGGTTCAAGGACAATGACATGGTCCCGGTTTACCGGCGCGTGCGCGAGAGCGGCCGCTCCCTGCCGGAGGGCCTGCGCTATGTCGACAGCTGGGTCGAGCCCAATTTCGGGCGCTGCTTCCAGCTGATGGAAACTGCGGACGCGCGCCTGCTGCAGGAATGGGTGCTCTCCTGGCGCGGCCTCGGCGTCACGTTCGAAATCGTTCCCGTGGTCCCCAGCAAGGACACGCGCGCCATCGTGGCGCCGTTCCTGGATGAGGGCGCCTGAAGCGTCCCTCCCCGTCCTTCTCGCTTACGCCTTCTTCAGGAACTCGGTGCGCAGTACCAGGCCTTTGACCTTGTCGGCATTGCATTCGATCTCGGCCGGGTCGTTGGTGAGACGGATGTTCTTGATGCGGGTGCCGCGCTTCAGCGTCACCGAACTTCCCTTCACCTTGAGGTCCTTGATGAGCGTTACGGAATCGCCGTCCTTGAGGATGGCGCCGTTGCTGTCCTTCACCTCGTCCATCTGAAACTCCCGTCTTATTCCAATTTGCCGGCGGCCGGAGCCGCCCCGGCTCATGGCCACGGGCTTAGTGGCTCGCGGCGCCAAGAGCAAGGACCTTGCAGCCGCCGATTGTCGCAGGGCGCTTTTGGGCGCATTGGTGCCGGTTTCACCATCATCGCACCCACGGGGGTTTCGGCAGAATGCCGGGCATGAGCGTTCCCGGAACCATCGATGGCGTTCGTGACAGTCTCGCCATCGGGCGGGAAGCCCTCTCCGGCGCCCTCCTCGTCTGGCGCCGGGTTCCCGCGCTCCTCGACCTCGTCGCGCTCAGCGACGCCAAGCTCCGACTCGGTTTCGACGGCGATCCGCTCACCGCCGAAGCGCGGTTCGAGGCGGACGAATATCTGAAGCGTGTGCGGCGGCTGCGCGCAGCCTTCCGTGCCGACGAGGCGATCAACCTGGCCTTCAAGCGCGCGCTTGCCGAATGCGGCTTGGCGCCGTCCGATTGCTATTGGGACCCCATGCAGCTGCGCGTCGTGCCGTCGCGTCCGACACATCAGGGGCGGCGCATCATGCCGCTGCCTGCCCATCGGGATAATTGGGGCTCCAATATTCCGCAGCAGATCAATTGGTGGTCGCCGCTCTATCCGTTGAGTGAGGGTCGATCGATCCTGTTCTATCCGGCCTATTTCGACCGCCCAGTCGCCAACAGCAGCGCCGAGTGGGACTTTGAGACGCTGAAGCGGCTGATGAACGAGGGGAAAGCTGAGCAATATCCGGTGCTGCCTGTTCTGACTGAAACATTGCCGGCCGAGGCCGCGCAGTCGGTGGTCATCGAACCCGGCGACATGCTCGCCTTTTCTGGCCAGCATCTCCACGGCAGCATCGCCACCGACACCACTGCGACGAGGTTCAGCGTCGAGAGCCGCACGGTGAGCCTGGGCCATGTCGCATCCGGCCTCGCCGCCCCCAATGTCGACGGCCGCGCCCCGCGTGTGGTACCGGACTGGTTCGAACATGTGGTAAGCGGCGAGCGGTTGAGGCTGTAGAGCAACTGAAACGGGAGTGCTAGTCTCTGATATAGAAAGAGCGTCCACAAGGAGACAATGGCATGATTTTCGCGAAGCGCAGAGTACAAATACGAACGGCGAGAAGGACGATCGACTTCGTAACGATGTATTTTATCGTGGGCTGTGCGGCCAATGGCTTCTTGGATGAGCCCAGAAGTATCGAGAGGATTGCCCTCATGGCCTTGATTACGGGGCTGCCCTTTGCCTTAGGCATCTATTGGAATCTGCGCTCGAAGGGTTTGCCCGATCCGCGCCTCCGTGACGGAACGCACAAGCAATCCCGGAGTTTGTTCTAACGCCGCACCAAACGCCGTGCCTGGACCTAGTGTTGATCCTTTTGCCTGTGCATCCGGTCTACCAAGGACACCTGTAGATCTCTTATTTCACTCGGGGATAACGAATGAAGTTCGGCTCTCAAAACAAAAAGGCCGGGCATTTGCCCGGCCTTTTGCATTTAGATGAAGCTGCGCTTTAGGCGCCGGCGGTCGCGTCGCTGCGACGGTCGGTGTAGATGTAAAGCGGCTTCGCCTTGCCTTCGACCACTTCGCGGCTGATGACGATGGCCTCGACGCCGTCGAGACCGGGCAGGTCGAACATCGGCTCAAGGAGAATGCTCTCCATGATCGAGCGCAGGCCACGGGCGCCGGTCTTGCGTTGGATGGCGCGGCGGGCGATGGCGCCCAGCGCATCCTCGGCGAATTCGAGACGTACGTCTTCCATCTCGAACAGGCGCTGATACTGCTTCACCAGCGCGTTCTTCGGCTCGGTCAAAATCTTGATGAGGGCCGCTTCGTCGAGATCCTCAAGCGTCGCCACGACGGGGAGACGGCCGACGAACTCGGGGATGAGGCCGAACTTCAGCAAATCCTCCGGCTCGACTTCCTTCAGGATCTCGCCGGTGCCGCGCTCGTCCGGGCCACGCACATCGGCGCCGAAGCCGATGGCAGAACCCGTGCGGCCACGCTGGCTGATCACACGCTCGAGGCCCGCAAAGGCGCCGCCGCAGATGAAGAGGATGTTGGTGGTGTCGACCTGCAGGAATTCCTGCTGCGGATGCTTGCGGCCGCCCTGCGGGGGAACGCTCGCCACCGTGCCTTCCATGATCTTGAGCAGCGCCTGCTGGACGCCCTCGCCCGACACGTCACGGGTGATCGACGGGTTGTCCGACTTGCGGCTGATCTTGTCGACTTCGTCGATATAGACGATGCCGCGCTGCGCGCGCTCGACATTGTAATCGGCGGCCTGCAGCAGCTTCAGAATGATGTTCTCGACATCCTCGCCGACATAGCCGGCTTCAGTGAGCGTGGTCGCATCGGCCATGGTGAAGGGCACGTCGATGATGCGGGCCAGCGTCTGGGCGAGGAGCGTCTTGCCGCAACCCGTCGGGCCGACCAGCAGGATGTTCGACTTCGCCAACTCGACGTCGTTGTTCTTACCCAGATGCGCCAAGCGCTTGTAGTGGTTGTGGACGGCGACGGACAGGATGCGCTTGGCATGGCCCTGCCCGATCACGTAGTCGTCCAGGACCTTGCAGATATCCTTGGGGCTCGGCACCCCGTCCCGGGACTTGACCAGGGTCGTCTTGTGTTCTTCCCGGATGATGTCCATGCACAATTCGACGCATTCGTCGCAGATGAACACCGTGGGACCGGCGATGAGCTTGCGAACCTCGTGCTGCGACTTGCCGCAGAAAGAGCAGTAGAGGGTATTTTTGGAGTCACCGCTGGCGGATTTGTTCATTTCCGTTCCATTCGAGCTGCGGGCAGCGTTGATTCAATTGATTGAATCGCCCGGTCACCGGTCAATGTAGCCCCCCGTTCCGCCGCCTTACAACGTCATTTTGCGTGTTCTGGGGGATTTTGGTACGCACCAGGAACAAAATAGCACCCGATGCTCGTTTCACAGGCCGATTTTAGCCCGCGCTTCATCCATAAAAGGTTAAGGCCCGGCGGTCGAAATCTCCGACACGCCGGGCCTTGGATCATAACGAGAACGCGAAGTCAGCTGCCAAGATCAGGCGGCCTTGTCCTTGCCCTCGGCGGTCGGCGGACGCTCGTTGACCACTTCGTCGATGAGGCCGAACTCCTTGGCCTCTTCCGGCGTCATGTAGCGGTCGCGCTCCATGGCGTTCTCGATGGTGGCGAGGTCCTGCCCGGTATGACGGACATAGATCTTGTTCAGCCGGTCGCGCGTGCGCAGGATTTCCTTGGCGTGGATTTCGATATCCGTCGCCTGGCCCTGATATCCGCCCGAAGGCTGGTGGATCATGATGTTCGAATGCGGCAGGCTGAAACGCTTGCCCTTGGCGCCGGCGGTCAGCAGCAGCGACCCGGCCGAAGCCGCGAGACCGATGCAAACGGTCGACACTTCGGGGCGGATGTACTGCATCGTGTCGTACATCGCGAGGCCCGAGGAAACGACGCCACCCGGCGAGTTGATGTAGATCGAGATTTCCTTGTTCGGATTCTCCGATTCCAGGAACAGCAGCTGCGCACACACGACGCTCGCCATGCCGTCATTCACCGGGCCGACCAGGAAAATGATGCGCTCTTTGAGAAGGCGCGAATAGATGTCGTAGGAACGCTCGCCACGATTGGTCTGCTCGACCACCATCGGCACGAGGTAATTGTTGTAGATCTCGACGGGATCTCTGTCTCTCATCATCCACTCTCAAGATGGGGCTAAGCGGTCATCCGCGGGGCGCGAATGGCGACTCACCCGATGCTTCTGAAGCGCGATCTTAGCGAGTGGCGGGATTCTGGCAAACCGTTCCATTGCTGGGACGGTCTGCCAGAGTCGCAATCACTTAGTCGCGGCGGCCTTTCAGCTCCGCTTCGCCTTCGGCCGAGAAGACCTCCGGCGAAACCTTCCGTTCACTGACCTTGGCGCGCTCGAGGATGAAGTCGACGACCTTTTCCTCGTAAAGCGGCGCGCGCAGCTGATTGAGCGCTTCCGGCGAACGCTGGTAGTACTCGATCACCTGCTGCTGCTGACCGGGATAGCGCTGCGCTTCCTGGATAAGGGCGCGGCTCAATTCCTCGTTCGGCACCTGGATGTTGTTCTGGCGGCCGACTTCCGAGAGAAGAAGGCCAAGCTTCACGCGGCGCTCCGCGATGTCGCGATATTCCTTCTTCAGCACGTCTTCCGACTTGCCCTTGTCTTCCTCGTCCAGACGATCGGCCTTCAAATCGGCTTCGATCTGCTGCCAGATGGCGCCGAACTCGGCCTCGACCAGACCTTCCGGAAGATTGAAATTGTGATTGTCGGCGAGAACGTCAAGGAGCTTGCGCTTCACGCGGGCACGGGCGACCGAGCCATATTCCTTCTCGATGCGCTCGCGGGCCTGCTTCTTCAGTTCCGCGAGATCGGTGAGGCCGAACGACTTCGCCAGTTCGTCGTCGATCGGCACTTCCTTCAGGCGGCGGACTTCCTGCACCGTCACGGCAAAGCTCGCGGGCTTCCCGGCAAGGTCGCTGTTGCCGTACTCGGCCGGGAACGAGACCTTCACTTCCTTCTTGTCGCCCTTCTTCGCGCCGACCAGCTGCTCTTCGAAGCCGGGGATGAACTGGCCCGAGCCGAGTTCGAGATAGTGACCCTCAGCCTTGCCGCCTTCGAATTCGACGCCGTCGATCGAGCCGACGAAATCGATCACGGTGATGTCGCCGTTGGCGGCGGCATCATCGACCGGGTCGGAGGCGCGCTGGCGCTTGGCGATGCGCTTCAGGCTCTCATCCACTTCCGATTCCGGAACGTCGACCGCGACGCGCTCCAGCGAGATGGTGGTGAAGTCCATCGGCGTCACTTCCGGAATGACTTCCATGGCGACCGAGAATTCGAGATCCGTGCCGTCCTTGAACTCACCGACGAGTTCGACCTTGGGCTGGCCGGCGGGGCGCAGGTTGCGCTCGGTGAGGAGCTGCTGCGAGCTCTGCTGGACGCTCTCGTTGAGCACTTCGCCCATCACGTCCTTCTCATAGCGCTGCTTCAGCAGCGACATCGGCACCTTGCCGGGACGGAAGCCGGGGATCTTCAGCTTGTGGCTGAGCTCGTGGAGCTTGCCATCGACCTTCTCGCGCAGCGTGGCGGCGGGGACGGCGATCTTGTATTCCCGCTTCAGGCCCTGGTTCAGGGTTTCGGTGACCTGCATGTCAGCACTCTTTCAAACGTAAGGGTTACAAAGACGTCGGGTTCGATTTGGGGGCGGGGTTTGCCGGCGCCTGCTCCGAACGACAATCATCGGGCCATTGGTGCGGGCGAAGGGACTTGAACCCCCACGACTTGCGTCACGGGAACCTAAATCCCGCGCGTCTACCAATTTCGCCACGCCCGCAAATGAGGTCGTTCCGAGCCGCGCCAAGGCTGGCCCACTTCCCCGGTTCGCACCGGTTCCGGGCCGGGGATGTAGCCCACCCCGGCCGGAGCGACAAGCGAAAAAGGCCCAATCGGGCCCGGCGCCTACAGGATCCCGCCCGCTCTCCGCAGGCGCCACCAGGGGCCGGTCGCCGCCATCCCCTCACCCACCACGCGCCAGCCCAGGTGCCGGTAGAAGGCAAAGGCGCGCTGATTGGCCTTGTCGGTCTTTAGTTCCATATCGCCCTTGGCGCGCGGCAGGACTGCGCCGAGCAGCCGCTGCCCGGCGCCCTGACCTTGACGGTCCGGCCTGATGTAAAGACTGTGGATGAAGTTCGTCGGCCAATAGACTGAAATAAAACCGATAACATCACTACCTTCGGCAGCAACCCATTGCTCCTCGCCGATCGTGCTGTGGCGATAGGCGGCCTCGGTCCGGCTCTCTGCCGGTTCCTGGGGGAAGGTCGCCGCCATCGTTTCGACGAAGACCCTGGCACAGGCGGCCTGGTCGAGATCGCTCGCCAAGCGCACCGAAATCGTCATGAGAGGGAGCCGAGCAGGCCCGGGATGGCCCGCGGCAGATCCTCGGCGATGAGGCCCGGCCCCAGGATCTGCCCTGCCCGCCCGTGGAACCAGACCGCGGCTGCGGCCGCGTCGCCGCTCTCAACCCCTTGCGCCAGCAGGCCCAGGACCAGGCCGGCCAGCACATCCCCCGAGCCCGCCGTGGCGAGGTAGGGGCTCGCGGTATCGTTGATGACGAGGCGCCCGTCCGGGCTGGCGATGATGGTGTCGGCGCCTTTGAGGATCAGGGTGCATTTCGACCGCTGCGCTGCCTGCCGGGCGCGGGCAAGCTTACCAAGATCGGGCCGCAAGTCCGGGAAAAGCCTCGAAAATTCGCCTTCGTGCGGGGTCAGCACGATGTCGGCCCGCCCCAGGGTGAAGAGATCGTCGGGCCGGTCGGCGAAAACGGTGAGGCCGCCGCCATCCACCACGGCAGGCCGCCCGGCCGCGAGTGCGGTCAGGACCGTCTCGCGCGTGCCGGCATGGGGGATGAGGCCCGACCCGACCAGGATCCCCGAAATGCGCCGATCCATCAGGATTTCCACCAGATCCTCGATCCGCGTCGCCGGTTTGGCGATGAGGCCGGGCTGATCGGCCATGAAGAGCGGCAGGCTGGCGGCGGGGGCTGCCACACTCAGCATGCCGACGCCGATCCGCCGTGCGGCAAGGGCTGCGAGGCGGGCGGCGCCGGGCATGTCGGCGCTGCCGATCACCAGGGCGTGGCCGCGGCTGTATTTGTGGTCGAGGGCGCCCGGATGCTTGAGCCGCGCCTGCCAGAGCTCGGGGCCATTGCGCCAGACCGTGGGGGATGTCGCAAACAGGCTAGAGTCGAGGCCAATTTCGGCTACCAGAATGGCCCCGGAATTGACCCGTCCAGGCACCAAAACATGCCCGTTTTTGACCCAGCCGAAGGTGACCGTGTGGTGGGCCTGCACAGCGCGGCCGAGGATTCGACCGTCATCGGCCGAGACTCCGCTGGGGATATCGACTGCCCAGACATCGGCACCGGATTGATCGATCCAGTCGATCACGGACGCCACTTTTCCTTCAAGCGGTCGATCAAGGCCCGTTCCGAACAAAGCGTCAACGATGATGTCCGCGGCCGGCAAAGCGGCCGGCTCGAACGGGAGAAGCGTCCCGCCACCCGCCAACCAGGCTTGGACAGCAAGTGCCGCGTCGCCGCTATAACCATCGGCCGCGCGCATGGCGCTCACCATCACATCGTGCCCGGCGCGATGCAGCAGGTCGGCAATGATGAAGCCGTCGCCGCCATTGTTCCCAGGGCCGCACAGAACCAGCACCCTGCCCTCGCCCTGGGGATAGGCGCGGTGGATCGCATCGACCACGGCCGCCCCCGCGCGCCGCATCAGGGCGTAGCTGTCGTGCCCGCGCGCGAAATAGACCTGTTCCGCCGCGCGCATCTCGGCGGCGGTGAGGACTGGCTGCGGCGCCGGCTTCGTCATGTCAGTTGATGACGGTCCGGCAAGCTTGGCTGCTCACCCGCGCATGGACGTTGTCACACATTTCCTGCGCAGCTTTGAGGGAGTCGAACGGGCCGACATAGATGCGGTAGACCGTTCCAGTCGCGCTGACAAAGGGCCGCACATTGAGCTCAAGCTTGTCGAGCACCGGCTTGAATTGCAGCTTCAGCTTGGCGAATTCCGTCTCGACCGATTTCTGCGTGCCGCGATCGCCGAGCCAGATATGAAAGACCTTCTGATGCGGTGACAAGGTTTCGGCGACCGGCACCTGCGGCTGGACGCCGTCCTCGGTGATCTGTTCCTCTGCCGGGGCATCGCCATGTTCGGCGGCACCTTCCGCTGGTTCGGTCGCATCCTCGGCGTTGCTTTCACCCTCGTCCTGATGGGCTGCGTCTTCCGAGGCAGCCGCATGGTCACCAGCTGCAGCCTCGCCTTCGGCAGGCGCTGCTTCGGCATGAGAGTCGGCACCTTCCGCCGTCGCCTCCGTGTGGGCTTCGGCCTCGGCTTCGGCCGGGGCTGTCTCCGTCGCATTCTCGGCTGCTGCGTGATCTTCAGTCGCATGGCCGGTATCTGCCGAGGCGGCCTGGTCCTCGGCCGGGGCAGCTTCTTCCGTTGCGTGGGCATCCGTGGCATGTGCGTCGGCCGATTGCGCATCGGCAGCATGGCCTTCAGGCGGCTGCGCCTCAGTTGCCTGAGTATCAGTCCCCTGAGCCTCGGCCGCGTGTCCACCCTCGGCAGCCGGTTCGGCCGCTGTATGGCTTTCGGCAGCTGCGCCCTCAGTGGCGGCCGCTTCATGGCTTTCCGGCGCTGCTTCATGCGATTGGGCAGGAGCAGCCGGCTCGGCTTCGTGGCCCGCGTCGGCGGCAGCTGCCGGCTGTTCGCCGTGACCGGTTGCAGCTGCTTCTTCCTGATGGGCATCTGGGGCCGCGGCGTGATCCGTGGCAGCGTGAGCATCCGGCTCGGCAGCTTTGGGGGCTGCCGGTTCGGGAGCAGCGGCGGCCTTGGGCTTGGGCAGTTCGGTAAGCTTCTGCTTGGCCTTCATGCTGCCGGCGGCAGCGGCTTTCTCGAGCCAAGCGTAAGCTTGGTCCGGACTCTGTGCTACGCCATGACCGGTGCGGTAGAATTCGGCAAGATCGATCTGCGCCTCGGCGAGGCCGTGTTCGGCAGCTTGCGCGATCCAATGCGCCGCTTGCTTCTCGTCCTTCCCAACACCGTCGCCGCGATCATAGAGCAGGCCCAGATTGTATTGGGCCTGCACATTGTTGGCGCCAGCCGCCTTGGTCCACAGCTCGATCGTTTTTTTCCGGTCAGCCGGCACGCCATTTCCCAGCATGTACTGGACGCCGAGATTGAACTGAGCAGTGGCGTTCCCCGCCTCCGACGCCTTGGTCCAGTACGCGATGGCCTTGTTCTGATCTTTTTTCACGCCGCGACCGTCGGCGTAGAGCATTGCAAGATTGTTCATGGCCGGAGCGAACCCCTGCTCGGCCGCCGCCTCGTACCATTTGAGCGCCCCGGCCACGTCGGCCTTGGTGCCACGCCCGCTTTCGAGCAACAAACCGAGCGCGTGCTGTGCTCGTTTGTCGCCGGTCAGGGCTGCCTTCTGCCATTCCTGGAAGGCCTGCTCAAATGCGCCAGCATTGAAGGCGTCGAGGCCCGAGCCGTAATCGGCGCGTGCCGCAACGGGTACCGACCCCAGCAGGGCGGCCAGAAGGGCGGCCAGAAGGCGACCGCGATGGGCGCGACTCAGTTCCATAAGTGTTAATATGCCGTCCGGCCGCAGCCACGGCTAGTACCCCTGGGTACCTTTCCGACGCTTAATGACGGGTTGCGTTGCCACCGTCCGCTGGGGCTGCGCGGCGCAAATCGACTGGAATCACCGGGCCACCCTGGTGGTGGATCATGCGCCACTCACCATCTTCCTCGGCAAAGAGATTGGTACAGGCGACCTGGGCACCGGACACCAGTTCCAGTCCGCAAGCGATTCCGACCCCGCCAACGAGGGTCATTTGCTGGGGCAGGAACGTAATCTCGGCCGGATGGCCGTGCATGAAGATCTGACGCCAGGAGTTGAGGATGTCGGCGCGGTTGAGCAACGGCATGGCCCCCGGATGCAGGCAGAAAACCGGCAATCGCGCCGCCCAAAGCCTGCGCATGGCGTCGAAATCAGCCCGCGCAAAGGATTGGTAGAAAAGCTGATTGGCAAGTTCGAATTGGTGCTGGGTGGGCATGGGACGTCTCCTCGCGCGTCCTTCACCCATAGCGCATCGTCCCGTCAGCGTCGACGTCGTTGCAGTGCATGGAGGTGGCTAGCGCCAAGGACCGGCTAGCGCGTGGGGCGGTCAGTGGAGGCCGCCGCTGGCATTGCCACCACCCGAACTGCCGCCACTGGAACTGCCACCACCTTGGCTGCCGCCACCCTTCGAACGACCAGGATCTGAATCATGGCCGCGGTCATTGTCGCCGCCGCCCTTCCCGCGCCTATTGCCATCGCTTTCCGGCTCACGATCGGGCAGCGAAAGTGCCGCAAAATCGGCCGGGAGCGCTGGGGCGGCTGCGACGCTGGTTGCGCAATCCGGCGTTACATTGACCTGCATGCCGGTCATCGCCAGTCTGTTTGCAGACGTGGCACAACCAGATACCTCGACGGCGCCGGACACGACGTTGACCTGTGTCGTGCCGTCCGGCCAGACATAGATCACCAATTCAGTGCCACGAATGATCATCGTTGCCGTCGGCGTCCGAAGGCGGATGTTCTCCTCGGTCGTCATCTTGCCGCCGACATATCGAAAGGCACCGACCGCAAAGGAGATTTTGCCACCGCCTTGTGTCGTGGCGGCGTTGTAGACGAAATCGTCGAGCCGCAATTCTGCACCGGACCCAACCTGTATCTTCGTCTGGTCCAGGAACTGCAGTTCGGTCGTCGCCGTCGTGCCGGTACGAACAGTGTCCAGGGCGAAGACGCCGTCCTTGAAAAGGATGGCATGAGTGGCCGAACTGCCGCTTGGTTCGACTGTCGCGCCATTGTAGTCGCGCTGCGTAACGACGCCGATGTTGGGCTGTGCAGCACGCAGTGACGCATTTGGCAACAAAGCGGCGATGACCAGAGTCAACGCCAACGCGGGATATTTCATGATCATCTGTTCCTGGCCGTCCCTAACGCTTTGTCGCGCCGATGGCGCAACGGGTTCAAGGCGGTGTCAGGAATTCAGTCATACATGACGGGGAGTGCCGCGAGGTCCGCTGGGGCTGCGGCAGCAGCGGCCTGGGCCGGATGAGTGGCGTGCCATTCGATTGGGCCTGAATCCAGAACCAGCAGGCCGATGGCCAAGACAGCAAAAAGCCAATGAGGTGCGACGGTGAAAAATCTATGTGCGCTCATGTCCAGCCCAATCAACGTAGCCTTGTGTTGAATGCCATTTAGGCATCGAAGGCGTTGACCCGCTGTGATCTAGCCCACAGAAGGATTGAGAATTCGTTTCCACAAAGAAAAACGCCCCAGCTTTGCTGCCGGGGCGTCTTTAGAGCGTTTGCTGTGGCTCAATTAGAAGAGGCCACCGCCGGTGTCGCCACCTGTGTCACCGCCAGTATCGCCGCCAGTGTCGCCACCGGTATCGCCGCCAGTGTCACCGCCAGTGTCACCGCCAGTGTCACCGCCTTCACCGTTCCCGCTGTCGCTGCCGCCGGAAGCGGGCGCGGGCGCATCGTGCTCAGGCTGCGAACGATCCCGATCGCCGCTCGGTCCGCCACCGCCATCACCGCCACCACCGCCACCACCACCGGGGGCATCGCCGCCGTCATTGCCGCCGGCCGCTGTCGCGAAATCGCCGAGATCATCCGGGACGTCCAGTGCAGCCAGATCGTCCGGGACCGCGCGCGCGGCAGTCACCGAGGCCGTGCAGCTCGGCGGCACAATGACCCGCTGGCCGACCGCGGCAGGAACAGCCTCACCCTTGTCGCAGGGGTCGACATCAACGGCGCCGCTGATGACATTGACTTCGGTCGTGCCGTCGACACCAACGTAGATCACCAATTCGGTACCGCGAATGGTCATGGTCGCCGTCGGCGTGACGAGCTTGACGTTCTCATCGCTTTTCATCTTGCCGCCGACATAGCGGAACGCGCCGATCGCCATCGAAATCTTGCCGGCGCCTTCGGTGCTGTTCGCGTCGTAGATGAAATCGTCGAGCTTCACCATCGCGTTCGGACCGACGTCAAAACGCGTCTCGTCCAGGAACTGCATCGACGTCGCCCCGCCCTCGCCCGTCTGAACCGTGTCGAGTGCCGAGACTTGATCCTGGTAATAGATCGGCTTGTTGTTTTCAGTGCCGTCCGGCGTGGCCGTGGCGCCCCGATAATCCTGCAGGATCACCTTGCCGATGACATCCGCCGAGGCCGAGGCCGTCAGCAGGGCCGTGAGGCTGGTAAAGGCCACCACAAATGCACCGGGGCGCAGCTTCTGGCGCGAGAGAATAGGCGTTTCGTTTCGTTCCCGAATGGTGGGTCATTTGCTACCTTCCACTTTGAAAAGACGCCCTGGCTGCGAAAAATCGCGCCGAGCGTTCTATTTTTTAACGAATTGATAACAAATTTTATCGAATCAGCCGGATGAAATCCAGCCAACGGGCAGCGTTTCACCCACACCTAATTGTAAGTGCTACCGGTTTCATCAATTTTTCAGATTCTTTTAAGATCGAAAATTTCACGAAACTGGCGGAAGCGCGGTCTCCTTGACCAAAATAACGCTGCGCCGCACCATCGCGCGCGAATCGCCCCACTGCTCCTTGGAAAGGATTTCCATGATCGGCCGCCTGAACCATGTCGCCATTGCCGTGCCGGATTTGGGCCAGGCGGCGGATCTCTATCGGAATACGTTGGGCGCCAAAGTGTCTGCGCCGACCCCACAACCCAAGCATGGTGTCACGGTGATCTTCGTCGAGCTTGGCAATACCAAGGTCGAACTGCTGCACCCGCTTGGCGAAGATTCGCCGATTGCCGCATTTCTCAGCCGCAACCCGGCGGGGGGAATTCATCACATTTGTTATGAGGTCGATGATATTCTGAAAGCACGTGACCAGTTGAAGGCGAGCGGCGCGCGCGTTCTGGGCGACGGGGAGCCAAAGATCGGCGCCCATGACAAGCCGGTGCTGTTCCTGCATCCCAAGGACTTCCTCGGCACGTTGATCGAACTCGAACAGGCGTAAGCGAAGAATCATGTCCGGTGTGATGACTCAGCTCTTCATGTTCCTGGTGATCTGGTGGCTCACCCTGTTTGCGGTGCTGCCCTGGGGCGTGCGGCGCACGGAAAGCAATGATGCGGGGCATGATCCAGGAGCGCCGGCCAATCCGATGCTGCTCAAAAAGGCGCTCATCACGACCGTCATTGCCGCCGCCATCTGGGGGGCCGCTTTCCTGTTCTTCCGGGTCTTCGGCTTCACGTTGATGGATTTGATCGAACGTTCCGGTCTTTGAAGGCAACCTAGATGAGCAGCTATTGCCGCGTTGCCCCAGGTCATGAATTTCACGGCCCGTACCACGAGCATCACTATGGCTTTCCGATCGCGGATGACGATCAGTTGTTCGAGCGGCTGGTGCTGGAGATAAACCAGGCTGGACTTTCCTGGCTGACCATCCTCAAAAAGCAGGAATCGTTCCGCAAGGCCTATAGCGGCTTCAGTATCGCCAAGGTGGCACGATATGGCGACAAGCAGCGCGAAAGGCTGCTGGCCGATGCGGGGATCATCCGCAACCGACTGAAAGTCGACGCGGCCATCGAGAATGCGAAAAGGATCCAGAAGTTGCAGAAGAGCCACGGCTCCTTCGCATCCTGGATTGCCGCCCACCACCCGCGCCAGAAGGCGGAGTGGGTGAAACTGTTCAAGCGCGAGTTTGTCTTCACCGGTGGCGAAATCGTCGGCGAGTTCCTGATGTCGATCGGTTATCTGCCCGGGACGCACGCCGAGGACTGCCCCGTCTATCGACGCATCGCCAAGTTGCAGCCGCCTTGGCTGAAGGCGGTCAAGGCCGGGATGATCTATTGATCTTCCGGTTGGCCGTGTGGGCCGAAATGGCCGTGAAGGGCTGAGGGGCGCTCAAATGGAAAGAGGCAGGTCTCCCCAGACCTGCCTCCCGTGGACCGATGACGGTCCCTCCCCCACCTAACGTGTCTTCTGCGGTCGTCCCAGAACTTGGACCGTGCGGTCTCTTGCTTAGTTCTTTACTGGCCGACTCCCCCAAAGGGGTGCGGCGCGATGAACCCTAACCAAAATTCATCAAGAAGTCACGGTTGCTTTTATGGGGCCAGGGCATGCGATTGGACCTTCGCTCTGGGAACGAAACGAAAGAAACGAACCAGAGCGGATGGCGCCAACCAGACCCTGGCTTGGCATGGTCCGGCAAAATTGCTGCGTCGCAGCAATTTCTGGATTTAAGGGTGATTCCATAGGCCATGCACCGCAATCGAACCATGTGCCCACTGCCAGATGCCACCCGAATGCACCTCAAGCACACGACCGCTACGAAAATGAGTCGGGCGAGGCCCCGCTCTCATTCCTAAGGTGCCATTGCCGCCGATTGGGCGGCGTCAGGCGGCGCTGCTTGCGGCCTGAGGTTCGCTCAAACGTTGCTGGGCCCGCCATGCCTCGATCTGAGCAAGGCTTTGGTCCGGCCGCTCTGCAACCAGCTCGGCCTTTCCAAGAAGTACGGCGCCCGCATTGCCGTCGAGGGTCAGGTAATCGCCGGGATAAAGGACTTTGCCACCGAGCGTGCATTGCTTTGCGTCGTCGGCGATTTCCAGCTCGCCGCACCCAACCAGGCATACTTTGTTCAACTGGCGGGCAATGACGGCCGCATGCGAGGTGCGACCGCCATGCCGGGTCAAAATCCCGACAGCCGCGTTCATGCCCGCAATATCGTCGGTCGTCGTATCGGACCGGACCAGGATCACCGGTTCACCCCGCGCCGCGAGGGCGACCGCTTCTTCCGATGTCATCGCCAGCCGGCCGCTGGCAACGCCGATGCCGGCGGATTTGGCGAGGGCGAGACGCGGATGTCCGGTTTCCTGCAGGCGATACCGCACCAGGGCGTCAAGCGGCAGATCCTTGACGCGGGCCAGGGCTTCCTGAGGGTCGATCAGGCCGTCGCGCACCAGATCGACGGCGATCTGCAGCGCTGCCCAGTCGGTCCGTTTCGCGCGCCGGGTCTGCAACAGAAAGACCTTGCCATTCTCGATGGTGAATTCGAAATCCTGGACGTCGCCGAAGGCACGCTCCAATCGGTCGCGGATCGATCTGAGGTGGGCATAGGCCTCGGGGAGAAGCGATGCCAGTGCATCGGCACCCTCGACCGGGAAGCGGCCGGAGACGACATCCTCGCCCTGAGCGTTGGGGAGGTATTCCATGAAGAGTTCGTTGACGCCGGTCGCCGGATTGCGCGTGAAGCCAACACCCGAGCCGGAGTCAGCGCCGCCATTGCCGAATACCATGCGCTGCACCGTCACGGCCGTGCCCGGCAGGCCGGTCAGCTTGTTGAGGCGCCGATAGGTCACGGCACGCTCGCTTTCCCAGGAGCGGAACACGGCCTCGACCGCCTCCGTCAGCTGTTGCATCGGATCTTCCGGGAACGGTGCCCCGGTCACGTCGGCATAGTGCGCCAGCAATTCCTGTGTCAGCGCGCGCAGGGACAGCGTATCGAGTTCGGCCACGGATTGAACCCCGGCGGCAGCGATAGCGGCGGCGGTCACGGCATCGAAGCCGGCGGCATCGGCACCCTTGGCGACTTCGGCGAAGCTCTGTACCAAGCGGCGCATCGAATCCCACGCCAATCTCGGCTTGCCCGTGAGTGCGATGAAGCCCGGCAATGTGCCGAGGGTCAATCCGATGTTGAGCAATGTTTCCATCATCCCCGGCATCGATGCAGCTGCCCCCGACCGCACCGACAGCAGCAAGGGGCGCCGCGCATCGCCGAAGCTAAGGCCGGAGAGGTTCTCCAGGCGCCGGACATGGGAGGCCATCAAGTCGGGAAGTTCCTTGCCGATGCGGCGGCCGTGCTCGGACCAATGGCGGCAGAACTCGGTCGACAGCACAAAGGCCGGCGGCACCGGCAGGTCGAGGGCCGACAGGCGCATCAGGTTGAAGGCCTTGTTGCCGACTTCCGGCAGCAGGTCATCGGCTGGGCGCGCGGTATCGGCATCGATTGCGTAGATCTTCGGTTTCATCGTCTCACCCTTTCAACCGCGCTTCCAGGACATGATCGCCAAGCACGAAGCCGGCATGCATGATGGCGTCGCCCGCCGCTTCGAGATTGGCTGCGATCTCATGCTCCAACAGCAGCAGGCGCGGCTCGGTGGGACCGGACAGCAGTTTCACCAAGGCATCGCGTTCGGTGGCGTCGGTCGCATGCTCCATGTCGCGCAGCCGGTCGATGAGGGTGAGGAGATCGCGAAGATCCTCACGCGCGGCACCGCGGTGCATGTGCGCCATCAGCGACAGGGCGCGGACATAGTCTTCGATCCCGCCGGCAATCTGGCGCACCAGGCGCAGGATGATATCGCGGGCAACCAGGTTCGCGCCCTGCGGCAGCAGATCGAGATTGAACACGACCTCTTCCAGCTGGTCGGCCGCATCGTCGGCATGCGTCAGCACACTGCGCCACATGGGGTCGACACCGTTGCGGGCGACCTGATTCCGCACGCGGTTGACGAGCCGGTCGGCATTGCTCTCCCAAAGCTTGGCACGGGCGCCGGCATTGCCCGCCTGCCCGCCCCCATTGCCGAGCCGCATCACCGCCGCTTCCACGAGATCGGCCAGATCGTGCAGCAATGCCGCATGATCGAGGGCGACATCGAGGACCTGATCGGAGGCGGACTGGATGCGCACCATGAGATCGGCGTGAATCTGTTCGGCGACATAGTCGGTGCTGCGGTGCGCGTTCAGCGATTCCGTGCAGGTGCGCAGAACATTGCGCATGAAAAGCATCGTCTCGCGCTCGCCCAGAATCTGGTCGAGGGGGCGACCGAGGCTTGCCGCGCGGCCGCCGCCATCAAGTGCTGCATAGATGAGGTTCTCGCCGCCCAGCTTCAGGAAACCGCGATGCCCGATTTCGTTATCCGCAGCCCAGCCCAGCAACTCGATCGCCGCCTGCTTGGACATGAAATTGCGCAGGCGCTTGCGCGCCTTGTTCCAATCGATGAGGAAGACCAAGGCCGCGCCGATGGCCGCGAGGCATTCATCGCGCTCGGCACCGTTCCTGGCGGCGCAAACACCGTCGGCCTGGTAGAACTCGTCCTCCTCCAGACCGGCGATGTGGCGCTGACGCGTATCGGTCCAGCTCATATGCGCGCGCTTGAGGCGATCCTGAAAGAAGCGCAGCCGGCGGCTGTGCACGTCGGTATAGGTGAGGCTGACCTTGAAAGCCTCAACATGGATGACGAGGACATGGGCGTCCGTCGTCCCGATATCGTTCTGGATCGTGAGGCGGTCGCCCGACCGCGTTGCCGTGGTTCCCAGTCCCGGATGATCGTATTTCAGCGGCGCTGTCCGGTTGAGCCCCTTCATGAAGGCGGCGATCGGCGCCCTGTCCTCCTCGCGGATCCGGTAGACGCGCGCGCCGTCGATCGACTCCTCGGCAATGCCCGCCTGCAGGGCGTTCAAGGCCTTGTGCATGTCCATGACCAGGAGATGCATGGAATCCGCCTCGCCGCGCCGCGCGTGCGTGAGATCCGAAATCAAGCTCAGCGGCAGGATGTCGCCGTCGAGGGACGGCAATGCGCTGAGCTTTTCCAGGCGCGCGGCAAAGCCGGCATGGGGTTCCGCCTGGCCGGTCGCCGCAAAGGGTGCCAGCATGGCGGCAAGATCGTCGATGACGATGGCAATGGCGCCCTTGGCGCCGGGCACATGATAGCTTCCCTCCAGGCGGCTGGCGGCGCCGAGCCCGTCCTGCAGGTTGAGGCTCTTCAGGCCCGGGAGGCGCGCCTCCTCGGTCAGTTTGGGGGCCGTCGTGTCCGGATGATCGGCGCGCATGACGGCCGATTGCAGCCAGGAAAAAAGCACCTTGATGCGATCATTGGCGACAAGCGCCTTGTCGATGAGATCCGGCAGCAGCAGTCCGGCCTCGTCCAGCGCTTGGGCGATCTTTGCCTTTTCCACCATAGTCGGGCTCCTTCAGGCGACGATGTGCGAACCGGCATCGATGAAGACGATGTTGCCGGTCATGTTTCTGGAGAGGTCGCTGGCGAGGAAAGCGGCCATTGCGCCGACGTCGCCGATACCAGCCAGATGATGGGTCGGTCCGCGCTTCTCTGCATCATTGAGCAAATCATTGAAGCCGGGAATGCCCGAAGCGGCCCGTGTGGCAATCGGTCCCGGTGAAAGGACATTGACCCGGATGCCGCGCGGCCCAAGCTCATTGGCGAGGTAAAGCGACGCGCATTCGAGAGCCGCCTTCACCGGGCCCATGACGCCATAATGCTCGACGACCTTTTCTGCGCCGTAATAGGAGACCGTCAACAGGGAGCCGCCATCCGCCATCAGCGGTTCGGCGAGGCGGGCCATGCGCAGGAAGGAATGGCAGGAAATATCCATCGCGCGCGCAAAACCGCCGGCGGAACTGTCGACCAGACGGCCGCCCAGATCCGGCTTTGGCGCGTAAGCAATGGAGTGAAGCAGGAAATCGAGCTTTCCATAGCGCTTCTCGACAGCGGCGAAGGCCGCTTCCAAGTTCCCGTCGACCTCAACATCGCAAGGCACGAACAGGTCCGACTGCAATCCTTCGGCCAATGGTGCGACGAAGGGCCGGGCCTTGTCGTTGAGATAGGTGATGGCAAGCGCCGCGCCCGCGGCGCGAAACGCCTTGGCGCACCCATAGGCGATACTGTGGTCGTTGGCGATACCGACAACGAGGCCGACTTTTCCTTCGAGAGAAATCATGCCGGATCAAGCCCCCAGAACATAGGTGCCCGGTGCGGCACAGAGCCCCGGTCGAACGGCGCGCGCCGGAATGTCGTCTTCGCTCGAATGTTCGCGCAGCCAGTCCACCCAGGCCGGCCACCAGGACCCTTCGTGAATGGCCGTCCGCTCGTACCAGCTGTCCGGGTCGACAAAGCGGTCCTCGGGACCGGCCACTTCGAGCCGGAAGTGACGATGCGCGTGCCCCGGCTCGCTGACGATACCGGCATTGTGGCCGCCCTTGGTGAGGACAAAGGTGACCTGCGCGCGGCTCAGCAGCTTGATCTTGTAGACCGAGCGCCACGGCGCGATATGGTCGGTCTCTGTGCCGACAGCAAAGACCGGCTGGCGGATGTCCGACAAGGCAACCGGCCGCCCGTCAACCAGGAAATGGCCCTGAGCCAATTCATTGTTGACGAAAAGCCGCCGGAGATATTCGGCATGCATGCGATGCGGCAACCGCGTGAGATCTGAGTTCCAGGAGGTTAAATCCGTTCCGCCGTCACGCTCGCCGAGGAAATATTGCCGGACCATGCGCGCCCAGATGAGGTCGCCGGGGCGCAACAATTGGAAGGCGCCGGCCATTTCGGCACCATCGAGATAGCCACGCTGCCACGTGATGTCGTCGAGGAAAGCAACCTGATCCTCGCTGGTGAACACCTTGATCTCGCCTGCCTCGGTAAAGTCCGTTTGCGCGGCGAAGAATGACAAGGTGGCCAAGCGTGGATCACCATCCCGCGCAAGCCGCGCCGCCTCGATGGCCAGAAGCGTCCCGCCCAGGCAATATCCGCAGGCATGCACGGCGCGACCCGGCACGATCTCGCCGATGGCATCGAGCGCTGCCGATATTCCCGAGACGCGATAGTCCTCCATCCCCCAATGGCGCTGGTCCGGCCCGGGATTGCGCCAGCTGATCATGAAGACCGTGTGGCCCTGCCCGACCAGGTAGCGAACGAGCGAGTTCTGGGGAGCTAGGTCAAGGATGTAATACTTCATGATCCAGGCCGGGATGAGCAGGATCGGCTCCGCGCATACTGTGTCGGTCGTCGGCGCGTACTGGATGAGTTCGATCATTTCGTTGCGGAAGACGACCCGGCCCGGCGTGACGGCCAAGTCCTTACCGGCCTTGAGGGCCGGTTTCGCAGGGGTGGCATTCTGCAAACCCCGAACATCTTCAAGCAGATTGGAAAGCCCGCGCATCAGATTGGCACCATTGCTGTCCACGGTGGCGCGCACGATTTCCGGGTTACTGAGCGGATAATTGGCCGGCGAACAGGCTTCGAGCAACTGTCGCATCATGAAGCTGACGACGCGCTCATGGCTCGACTTGACCCCAGCGATGCCGGAGCAAGCTTCCTGCCACCAATCTTCCCAACGAAGATAGGTATTCCGCAGCAGGCTGAACGGCGAGCTGTTCCAATCCAGAGCGGCAAAGCGGGCGTCCCGCCTGCGACCTTCGACCTCTTCGCCGAAGCTCAAACGGCCGGTGTCGGCGACGGTTTCCAAGGACGCTTCCCAGGCCTTGATGGCGAGATCCAGCCGCTTTCCGGGCGCATTGCCGAGATGCATCAGCCAATCGGCAAGTGCGAGGGAGATGATCGTCGGGCTGACCGATCCGGTGACGTGCCCTTCAAACGCATGAATCAGGCGATCCAAATCGCCCGCAACGCCGGTGTCTTGGCCGGTGTCTTGATGGCCGCTTGCTGCCTGTGCCGAAGCAGCTGGGGCCTGTTTTTCAGCCGCCGACGCGTTTACCGCAATTCCGCCATCATCCATCGCCTGCCTTCCGTCTTTTTCATTTGGTCAAGGACGAGAGATAGACGTGTTACGTTGCGGATTTATGGCTGTCGCCGCGTTGCAGCAAAAAAGATGATTGCTGGCACAGGTGTAATTAACACTTTGATGTATCTTCAATAATTGTGAATTCGACCAGGCCACTGGCTTGAATTGTCAATATCCGGTTCGCGCACAAACGGGCGGGCCATTGCCGCTATTGAGCTTTCCGGACAGCCCAGGCCGCCAACGCGAATTCATTACCGTTCGCATTGCCGTATGTCGCTGGATATTCGAAGGGGCTGTGTTCGAGGTAGCCCAGGTCTTTCGCGGCGACAAAATGGCGTAGCGCCTCATTCTTCGAGCCGTCGATCTTAGCAGCAAGGCCGAGGTAAAATTCAGCATCGGCGCGGCGCTGTTTGCTAAGGTTTAGGTCCGGTGTATCTGCCGCATCGAAGAGCGTTTGCGCATCGCCACCTTCGACCAGCCATTTCAGGATGGGTGTGGGCCAGATATCGTTTGCCTTCGCCAAACGTCGAATGTCGTCTGCGGGCCGCTGATGCGACGCCCGCGCCAACAAGGCCGACCAAATGGCGCCATATGGCTGGTCTGAATATGCGGCCCTATGGCGTTCGACAACATTCCGCGCCTCACGCATATCGCCATTCATCAGATATGCACCAGCCAAGAGAAGCTCGCTGCTGCGCCGAATTGGGGCATCTTTGGGAATCTGTGCAAGTTCCTGGATAGCTCCGGGGAGATCGCCAGACACAACCCTTGCCTGGGCCGACACCATCCGGCACAGGGACCAATTGCGATCCTCTGTATTTATTTGGCTGCAAGTCGATATAGCTGCTGCTGGCGTTTGTGCGGCAACATTTGCGACCGCAGATCGATAATGCAGCATTCCGTCTTCAGGACGCAGCTTGATTGCCGCTGCAAAGTCAGCAGCCGCCTGAGGATAGAACTGCAAGATCAACTCGGTTTCCCCACGCGCCTGAAAGGCGTCAATGTTCTTCGGATCGCGCTCTATTTCCCCGCCGTAGCTTTTGAGGGCATCATCCCAGCGCTTCAGTCGAACCAGGATGTCACCTCGCCGGCGCAACATATCCAGCCATTCGGGATCCAGTGTAATGGCCGCTTCGATATCGGCCAGAGCTGCGCGCAGATCGCCTTGTGTTGCAAGGAGTTCGCTACGATAGACGTATGCGCAGGCATGCGCAGGAGCAAGTTCAATCGCTTCGTTGAAGGCCGCGAGCGCATCGCTCTCGCGACTCTGCATGCTGAGAATCGTGCCTCGATAACAGAGCAGCTCAGGCGCTTGGGGATGGGTTGCGATCACCTGATCGACAATGGCCATCGCATTTTCGAAATCCAGAACGTATGGGGCCAAAGACGCCACATGCAAGGCAGCGCAGATATTGTCTTGGTCCCGCTCCATTGCCTGCCGATATAGGTTGAATGCCTCCTTGGTCTTGCCCTCTTCGGACAAGAGTCGGGCCTGTTTACACATCGCGTGGCTGGCCATTTTCGCTGTTTTGCCAACACCGGCAAGGACAGCGCGGGCCTTTTCACGCTCCCCCTCAGCCACCAGCAGGTCGGCACGGACGAGCAGGGAGCAATCGCCAAGCGGGCCAAATTTCTCAGCGTTCTCAAGTGTCGCCAGCCCATCCTTGTTGCGACCGAGTTTCAGCAAAGCCTTTGCGCGGATACAGTATGGCGATTGGTCCTCCGGCTTCAGGGCGATCGCTTTGTCCGCAAGTTCAAGAGCTTCGGTCAACCGCCCATGACTTTGCGCCATGCTCGCCAAGTTCACGTAGGGTGCATGGTTCTTGCCATCGATCTCGATCGAACCGGTGAAGTCGTGAATTGCTTCGCGATATCTTCCAAGCTGCCGGTAGGCCGTTCCCCGGTAGTTGAGCGCCCAGGATTGATGTTGCGGCGTGAGCACCTTTCGCTCCAGCAATGTCGTGCACGCGCGAAGACGTAGGCGCGGATTGTTGTCCATGTCCCGGCAAACCGGCCATTCCGGGCCGTAGCTTGCTTGTGCGGCTTCGCCCATGTCGGGCTCGGTTGGCGCAGTCGTTGCGGCGACCGGTGTTGGCGGCAAGGGATCGACCGACAAGTAGCCAGCTACCCCGCCAGCCGCCACAGCCAGAAGAAAGACACCCCCTATGCCCAAGCGGAGCCAGTTCATGGTCCAACCTCCCGCAGACGCGCAGCAGTCATCGACATCTCGAGGATATTGTTGTCGTTGATGAAGACCGGCGTCTCCCCTACCAGGGTCTGCGCCGTTCCGAACGTCATGCCTGCCTTTTCCGAAGCAGCAAGGTGCTCACGCACTAAGCCCGGCCCTCCTCGGGTCAATAGTGCCCATTCGGCGATGTAAAAGTGGGCTTGAGCGGCCCGGACTTCGCGCAATTCCTTGGGTGAATCACCTGCTTGGGCGAAGACAGTAGAAAGGTCCCCAAGGCCAGCGAAGTAGGCGAGAACGGCCGAAGGCCACTGGGCACCTAATTCTCTCGCTTTGGCCGATGCAGTCGAAGCGTCGGCGGTACCAGCCCGGAATTCAGCGAGGAATTGCCAAATAACGGCCCGGCTCGTGAGATTGTCCAATTGCAGCTGTGTCGCAAAATCTGCGGCTGCGGCCTTATAGTCGCCAAGCGCATAATGGGCGACACCGCGGAGGTCCCATATGCGCGCCTTGGCGAAGTCGCCGGTCAGGCCCAGTTCACCATCTTCCTTGGCGACCTCAAATTGTTGCGACGCGACGGCCGGGCCGATGCGCTGCAACCTGATGTCATTGCGGTTCGGCGCCAGTGCGAGTGCCTGTGTGAATGCCGCGACCGACTCATCGTTACGCATCAAAGTCGTCAATATTTGTCCGGCGGTCATCAGCGCGTCGACATTGTGCGGGTCGAGCTTGGTGGCCTTGGTCACATCGGCCAGTGCCTTCTCGTTCTGGCCTTGCTGAAAATAGGCTATCCCTCTTTGCAACAGTATTTCCGCACTCTCGTCACCCTGCCCGATCAGGCTGTCGATCGCTGCCAGTTGATTGTCGATCGTGCCCGGATCATGGCTGTTGAACGCGATATAGGACCGTTGAACGTCGGGATTCTCGGGCGCCAGCCGGCGTGCCTCTTCCAGGTCGGTCCGGACAATGGCCCGAAGATCAGACCGCCTGGGTTCGTGTTTCAACTGCCCAACGATCGTGTCGCTGCGGCGCGCCAAAGCGAGGGCCCGGTCTTCATCCGATAGCGCCCGGTCATGGCCGGCAAACCCGCATGCTTCAACGCGCATCCGGTCAGTGGCGTCCGCAGCCCAGCAAAGGGCCAGATAGTTGGATTTGGCCGCGCTGTGACGGGCATCGAAGACGGAGAAAATGCACAGAAGGAGGAAGGCGCCTGAAAGCCTGCAATAGCGAATTCGCGACAATTGGTGCATCTGACCGCCCGTACAGCCAAAGGTTGCTTAACCATAGTCGAATCATCGCATGGCGCAACTGCGCGCATTTGAGCCGATAACAATGTTTTTGTGAGGAAGACTGCCTAAGGCACTGGAAAGATGGGGCGAGTGACGGAACTTGAATCCGCAACCTCCGGAATCACAATCCGGCGCTCTAACCAATTGAGCTACACCCGCCACCAGGAGCCACAGGCCGGGAACGTGTCCCGTCTCGGCTTGCGGCCAGCGATGTAACCGAGGCCCGCAGCGCCGTCAAGGTAAATGGCCGCCTTGGCGTGGGTTCTCCCGCGCTCCGGGGGCTTCATTTCGCCTTCCGGTGCAGCTTTTGTGGCCAGGGCGGGAGGTCAGAATTAACGGCTGAATTATCGGAGAAATGCCCGCAGTTGCGGGCCAAAGACCCCTCTTGTCGCCTAAGTATAACAATCCGTCGCAGGGAGCCGCTCAGGGGACAGCAAGCAACCTAAACTGCCGCACCGTTCCGGACCGGGGCTGCCCCCGTGGCCGGTGAGACCTTATTGATCGGGGAAAGACCAATGCTTCAGCTAGCCAGCGGTATGAGCCGCCTTGGAACCGAATCCGCCTTCGAGGTGCTGGCGCGCGCCAACGCCCTGCGTGCCCAGGGCCGCAGCATCGTCGCCCTGTCGATCGGCCAGCCCGACTTCCAGACCCCGGCACATATCGTCGAAGCCGGTATCAAGGCGCTCCGCGACGGGCATCATGGCTATACCCCGGCCAACGGCATCCCCGAAGTGCGCCAGGCGGTGGCCGACGATCTCAACCGCCGTCACGGCATCAATACGGTCGACCCGAACAATGTGCTGATCGTGCCGGGCGGCAAGGTCACCATGTATTTCGCCATCATGATGTTCGGCGAACCGGGTGCCGAGATCATCTACCCGAACCCGGGTTTCCCGATCTATGAATCGACCATCAAATTTTCGGGCGCCACCCCGGTTCCGCTGCCGCTCCTCGAGGAGAACGGTTTCGGCTTCAAGGCCGAGGACGTGCTGTCGCGCATCACGCCGAAGACCCGTCTGATCATCGTCAATTCGCCGGCCAACCCGACCGGCGGCATCGTCGAAAAGGGCGAGATCGACAAGCTGGTGAAGGGTCTGGAGAAGCACCCGAACGTCGCCATCATGTCGGACGAGATCTATTCCGAGATGCTTTATGACGGCAAGGTTCACACCTCGTTCCTGAAGTACCCGGAAATTGCCGACCGTCTGATCATGCTGGACGGCTGGTCGAAGACCTATGCCATGACCGGCTGGCGCATGGGCTATTCGGTCTGGCCGAAGAGCCTGATCGAACATGCGACGCGTCTGTGCATCAACGTGCATTCCTGCGTCAACGCTTCGGCCCAGTGGGCGGGTCTTGCCGCCCTCACCGGCCCGAAGGACGACGTTGCCAAGATGATGGTGGCCTTCGACGAGCGCCGCCGTTTCACGGTGGCCGAGCTCAACAAGCTGCCCGGCGTCTCCTGCATCACCCCCTATGGCGCCTTCTACGCCTTCCCGAACATCAAGGGCACGGGCTTCAAGTCGAAAGCACTCGAAGTGGCGCTCCTCGATGAAGCCGGCGTTGCCAGCATTTCCGGCACCAGCTTCGGATCCTATGGCGAAGGCTACCTCCGGATCTCCTACGCCAACTCGATCGAGAACATCGGCGAGGCGATCAAGCGGATCGGCAGCTTCCTGGAGAAGCGCAAGGCCGCCTGAAGCACCTTTGCCGTCAATGAGCGGGCCCGCCAGGCATAAGCTTGGCGGGCCTTTTTCATGGCCAGGCCGGATCGCACGTCAGGCTGGTTGCGGGCCGTACCTATTTTCCCCGTTCGTGCCCGGCACGAAAAGGATCAGCAGGGCCAAGAGGAGTTGCAGCAGGCTGACGAGGCCGGAGAAGGTCGGCAGCACCAAACCAAGCACGCCGGCAAGAATACCCAGCGCGATGACACCGATGGCCCAATTGCCCGGCTTGTCGAAATCCTGCAGGCGCTTTGCCATCAAATTGTAAGATGGAATCAGCAGCAGCAGATAGGTCACCAGAATGCCGAACTGACCGAGGATCATTGTCAGGATGAAGGCCAAGACCACGGCTATGACGATGAGCCCGAGGCTGTAGAGAAAATACGGCATGCGCGCAATGCGCCCGGTATTCGTGAGATAGATCGACTTCAGATTGTCCATCGATTCCCCCTTTTCATAGAGTGCGAATCGTCCCCATCGCGCGACCGTGCACAAATAAGTGGCGGACGGCAATCCCATTTAAGGTGCCTTCTCGCCCCTGCCCGTTTCCGCATAGGATGGGGCATGCCTGTCGTTTCAACCTTCACCCAGCAGAACATGCCCGCCGCTGCCGACGCCGTCATCATCGGTGCCGGTATCCAAGGCTGTGCAGCCGCCTATTACATGGCCCGGCGCGGGGCCAAGGTTGTGGTGCTGGAAAAAGCACGCATCGCCGGCCAGCAATCCGGCCGGGCGTGGGGTTTCGTTCGCGCGATGGACAGGGATCCCGCCGAAACGCGCCTCATGATTGAAGGCATGAAATTGTGGCGGGGACTTGAGGCTGAGCTCGGCGCTGATATCGAATGGCGCCAGGACGGCAACCTGTTCCTGGCCCGCGATGAAGCTGAGTTGGCACAGTTTGAAATCGGCGCCGCCCGGGATCGCATTTTCGGCATCGATGCACGGGTGATTGCACCCAAAGAGGTATCGGCTTTGATGCCGGGCCTCACCAATCCCGGGCCCGGTGCGCTATGGGGACCGAGCGAGGGCCAGGCTGAACCACGCAAAGTATCGCCGGCTCTGGCGCGCAAGGCCAGTGAACTCGGCGCTCTTTTCTTCGAAGGCTGTGGTGCAATCGCCATCGAACGACAGGGTGGCGCGGTGGCGAGTGTCATTTCCGAGGCCGGGGCCATCCGGACACGCATCGTCATCCTTGCGGCCGGAGCGTCGTCCTTTCGCGTGATGCGGGGCCTTGGGCTTGATCTGCCGCAACAGATCGCGCGCTTCACCTGCTCGCGCACCAACACGCTGGCCCCGATCAGCCGCATCGCTTTCTTTGGCCACCATATCGGTTTTCGGCAGCGGCCCGACGGCAGCCTCAACCTCGCCGAGGAATTGCAGGTCGATGTCGATCTGACTCTCGACCGCTTTCGTGCGCTGCGCTGGTTTCTGCCGAGCCTCAGGGATAATTGGCGGGCCTCGACCTTTTGCCTCAATGCCAGCGCTTGGCGCGACCTGCAATGCCGGCTGCCTTGGCGCGAAGAAGCGCGGCTCCCCTGGATCCACGATCGCGACCCTGTCGTGCCTGCAAACTTCGCCCGCGTGCGGAATGCAGTCCATCGCTTTGAAGCGCTTTTCCCGTCGGCACGGGGCGTTCAGGCCGTGGAGAGCTGGGCCGGCAATGTCGACTTGATGCCCGACGGCATTCCTGTGCTGGGCCCAGTTGCCGCCCTGCCCGGCCTCATTCTCGCAACCGGCATGACGGGCCACGGTTTCGGCATGGGGCCGATCGTCGGGAAGCTGACCAGCGAAGTGGCGCTCGACGGAAAGCCGAGCCTCGATCTCTCCGCCTTTCGCTTTGAGCGCTACGCGGAGGGGCGCACAGGCAAATCCAGCACGCGCTATTGAGAGAGCATGGCCGAGACGGTGTCGGCCGCTTGCTCGCCGCTTGCCATTGCACCTTCGAACCAGCCGGCCCCGTCCGGCGCAATATCCGAGGTGGCGAAGGAAAGCCGCCCTGCCCGCGCCCATGTTCCGGATGAAAGATCGGCGCCATGCGCCGGGGTCGAGAGCCATGTTCCGCGCGCGAAAGGATCGCCGCACCAATCGTGCCAGTCCCAGCCGATCAATTCCGCCTGCGGGGCGATCGCAGCAAGGCCTGCGGCGACATCGGCCCGCCGATTGGGATGCCAGGATCCGTCATCGAGTCCGAAGGCGACTGCCAGGATCGTACCGTTGTCCGGTGCGTAGGGCGTGAAGAGCCATTGCAGCGGTCCGAGGCCGCCGGTTACCAGATGTCCCTGCGGCACTCCTTTCAGCCGTAGCCACAGCTTGACCGCCCGCCCATCATGGCCGCGCTGGGCGCTCTGCTGTTGCGAAGCGCTCAAGGCGCCGGCGAAGTCGATGTCGCCGAGGATGTTGAACGGCAGCGCCACGATCGCCGCCTTGGCAGCAAGATGGCGCCCGTCTCGCGCAATGACTTTGACGCCATCGGCACTCTGTTCGACGCGCGCCACGGGAAAGCTGAGCTGGAGCTTGGCGCCGGAAGCGGCGATCATCCGCTCGGCCAGCATCGAGACGCCCGGCTTGAGCGTATGGGTGAGCGCCCCCATCATCCCTTCGGGGGTTCCATCGATATAGCCGCAGGAGGCCAGGAACTCGCCCGCCGAGACCGTCTTCGGATCGCCCGCCCCCGAGATCGTCCACCAGGCCATGAGCTGTGCGAGCGTCGAGCGTGCCACCCGATGCCTGTCGACATATTCCTGCAGACTGACCGAGAGCAGCGGTGCGCCGGCCAAATCGCGATCGAAGCCCTGCTTCAGGCGCTTGGCATCGCTGACGATCGTCGCGATGACCCGGTCGTAGTCGACCCTGTCGGCAGATGCAACGGGGCCATCCGTACGCAGCGCGCTGCCGTCGTGCCAATGACGGCTCTGCACGGGGACGGTCGGCAGCAATTCGATCCGGTGCCGCGTGCAGGCAGCCTGCATCCGGGTGTGCCAGGGCGTGATCCACGAGCCGCCAAGCTCCAGCAAGGGTGCCTGTTCCGCAAAACCCCTGGTGTAACCACGCCCGCCGATGCGATCCCGGGCTTCGACGATCAGGCTTGAGTGGCCTTTGGCGGCGAGGCTCTCCGCGGCGCGCGCACCGGCGAGACCAGCCCCGATAATGATGATTTCCGTCTGCATGGCCGGGATCCTGCCCTGCTCGCGGTCGTTGCTCAAGCGTTCAATTAAGTCGCCTAAATTTTAGGCACGACAGGTCTATTTTTGGGCATTGCGGCTCCGGGTAGGCAGCGAAATTAAGATGAGTCAACAGGTTAGCTGCTGGCACGGCCCTTGCTGTAACGCGCGGGCAGCCACTTCGCGGCGGACAGCAACAACATTGGGGAATCCCATGAAGAAGATTGAAGCCATCATCAAGCCGTTCAAGCTCGATGAAGTGAAAGACGCCCTCCACGAGGTTGGCATCCAGGGTATTACCGTGACCGAAGCCAAGGGCTTCGGCCGTCAGAAAGGCCACACCGAACTCTATCGCGGTGCGGAGTACGTCGTCGACTTCCTCCCCAAGATGAAGATCGAAGTCGTGCTCGACGATGCCCTGGTCGAACGCGCCATCGAAGCCATTCGCCAGGCAGCCGCGACCGGCCGCATCGGCGACGGCAAGATCTTCGTTACCAACATCGAAGAAGTGGTCCGCATCCGCACTGGCGAACGCGGCCTCGACGCCATCTGATAGAAACCCAAAACATCACCTCGCAACGCAAGGAAACTCCCATGTCTGACGTCAAGAAAATTCTAGATCTGATCAAGGAGCACGACGTTAAGTACGTCGACTTCCGCTTCACCGATCCGCTTGGTCAGTGGCACCATCTCGCCCACCACATCTCGACGGTGAACGAAGATCTGCTGACCGAAGGCGTCATGTTCGACGGTTCGTCGATCGCCGGCTGGAAAGCCATCAACGAGAGCGACATGACGCTGGCGCCGGATCTCGGCACCGCCGTGCTCGACCCGTTCGCCGCGCAGACCTCGCTCATCATCTATTGCGACGTTCTTGAACCGCTCACGGGCCAGAACTATGGCCGCGATCCGCGTTCGATCGCCAAGCGCGCCGAAGCCTTTGTGAAGAGCTCGGGCGTGGGCGACACCATCTATGTCGGCCCGGAAGCTGAATTCTTCGTCTTCGACGATGTTCGCTACAAGGTGTCGATGAACAAGACCTCGGTCGAGTTCACCTCGGAAGAAGCGCCCTATGTCACCGACAAGCGTTTCGAGGAAGGCAATCACGGTCACCGTATGAAGGTGAAGGGCGGCTACTTCCCGGTGGCACCGCTTGACTCGGCCGGCGACCTCCGCGCCGAGATGCTGACCACCCTCGCCGCCATGGGCGTCGAAGTCGAAAAGCACCACCACGAAGTGGCACCGTCGCAGCACGAGCTCGGTGTGAAGTTCGGCACCCTGGTGCAGTGCGCCGACGCGATGCAGAAGTACAAGTATGTCGTGAAGAACGTCGCCCATGCCTATGGCAAGACCGCGACCTTCATGCCGAAGCCCGTCAAGGGCGACAACGGCTCGGGCATGCATGTGCACCAGTCGATCTGGAAGAACGGCCAGCCGCTCTTCGCCGGCAACGGCTATGCGGATCTGTCCGAGACCTGCCTCTACTACATCGGCGGCATCATCAAGCACGCGAAGGCCCTCAACGCCTTCACCAACCCGTCGACCAACAGCTACAAGCGCCTGATCCCCGGCTTCGAAGCGCCGGTGCTTCTCGCCTACTCGTCGCGCAACCGCTCAGCTTCCTGCCGTATCCCGTATACGGCGAGCCCGAAGGGCAAGCGCGTCGAAGTCCGCTTCCCGGATCCGACCGCGAACGTCTATCTCGCCTTCGCCGCGATGGTGATGGCCGGTCTCGACGGTATTGCGAACAAGATCCACCCGGGCGATCCGATGGACAAGAACCTCTATGATCTTCCGCCGGAAGAACTGAAGCAGGTTCCGACCGTTTGCGGTTCGCTCCGCGAAGCCCTCGAAGCTCTTGCGGCAGACAATTCGTTCCTGCTGAAGGGCGATGTCTTCACGAAGGACTTCATCGATGCGTACCTGGAACTGAAGTGGGAAGAGGTCTATGCCCTCGAGCATACGCCGCACCCGATCGAGTTCCAGATGTACTACTCCTCCTAATAGAATCCTTGCGGCAGTACCAACTGAGCGGCTGGGGCAACCCAGCCGCCTTTTTTTACGCCTGATTGCGGGGGATATTCCTATGTTGGCTTAAGGAACAATTCACTTAAATTGCTGACAATGGCACTCGGTCATTTGAGCCGGGGGAAGCCATGAACAGGCAGATTTCTCTTCGCACACGGTTGTTGATCGTCGGCTTGGCAGCAGTTCTCGCTTTGCTAGTCACTGCGGCCTTTGGGCTTTTCGGCATGCTCCGCAGCAACGATGGATTGGACATTTCCATCACCTCGACGAGTGCTGTCCTCAATCAGAAGCAGGCGGACATGATGCACGACGCTCTACGGGGCGATGTGCTCTTTGCTCTTGTGACGGGTCCCTACGGTTCCCCCGAAGACCAGGCAACCATCAAGTCCGACCTTGAAGAACATGTTGGCTCGTTCGAAGAGTCGATCAAGCGGCTGCAATCGCTCCCATTGGCGCCGGAAATTCGCAAGTCTGTGGATGATGTTGTTCCGCCGCTGCACGCCTACATCAAGTCGGCACAGGAGATCGTGCCGCTGGCCCTTGGCGACACGGTCGCAGGACGCGAGAAGTTCCCCCAGTTCATGGTTGCCTTCACAGACCTGGAAGGCCGAATGGAAACGCTCGGCGAGCAGATCGAAAAGATGGGCAATAGCGCCGGCGCCGAAGCCCAATCCACCAATCACGATCTCATCTTCATCATTGGAATTGTCGCTGCCGTTACGACCGTGGGGCTCATTATCGTCAATTGGCTGATAGCCGGCAGTATTACTCGGCCAATCCGCGGCATGATCCATTCGATGGAACGCTTGGCGGGCGGTGACCGGACAGTCGAAGTGCCGGGCCTTGAGCGGGGCGATGAGGTTGGGCATATGGCAAAAGCTGTCCAGGTCTTCAAGGAGAACGCCATTCGCGGTGACCAATTGGCTGAGCGGCAGGCGGACGATCAGCAACGGAGGGAAGAACGGACCCGGCAGATCGAGACCCTTTGCCAGGACTTCGATAGGCAGGTGACTCAGCGCCTGCAAACGGTCGTCACTGGCATTTCGGAAATGGAGACAACCGCGAGGTCAATGACTGAGGTCGCTGCGCAGACCGCAAGCGAAGCAAGCCATGTCAGCAGTACCGCCGAAAATGCGTCGGAGAATGTCAACTCGGTTGCTGCCGCCACGGAAGAGCTCGCAGCATCGATCGGCGAGATCGGTTCCCAGATGATGCGATCGAGGGAAATCGCAGGCCATGCCTCGAGCCAGGCCATGAACACCAACAATCAAGTCAAACTTCTGGCTGAAGCGGCACAGAAAATCGGCGCTGTTGTCCAGATGATCACTGAAATTGCCAGCCAGACCAACCTCCTCGCCCTCAATGCGACGATCGAGGCCGCACGCGCCGGCGAGGCCGGCAAGGGTTTTGCCGTGGTCGCATCCGAAGTGAAAAATCTTGCCAACCAGACCGGCAAAGCCACCGAAGATATTTCCCAGCAGATCAACAATATCCAAACCGAGACAGGCCAGGCGGTCGAGGCGATTGAAACCATTGCAAATACAATCGGTGAAATAAACCAGATCACCAGCAGCGTTGCCACCGCCGTGGAACAACAGAACTCGGCGACCAAGGAAATTGCCCGCAGCATTGAGCAGGCGGCAACCGGAACACGGGAGATGTCGGTAAGCATCCAAACGGTTACAAGTGCGGCCAACCAGACAGGCAGCGCCGCCAACCAGATGCTGGGGGCGAGCAACTCCCTGTCGGCTGCCACCCAGGCGCTGCGGTCGGAAGTTGAGCAATTTTTGTCGACAATTCGCACGCTCTAGTGGGATCATCCTATAGTTGCGCTTATAGGATATCTGCTCCCAAGGATTCCACGCATGACCATAAAACAGAAACTTCTCTGGTCGGGCGTTGTTGCCCTGCTCCTTGTTGTTGTTGCTAGCGCGGTAGGCATTGTCGGCATGCAACGAACTCGAAATGGCGCTGCGGCCGTCTCAGCAGTTGCCAGTGCATTGCGCAATCAATTGGAATCTGATCTGATGCGATCTGCGTTGAGTGGCGATGTGTTGTCGGCGCTGCGCGAAGGTCGGGCCGGTCACAAGGATATGCGGCCAAAGATTGAGGCTGCGGCTGCGGAACATCTGGGGCGCCTGAGCGCTCGCCTGCAAGCGTTATCATCTGCGCCGCTGCCCAACGAAATCGAGCAGGAGAACCAAAAGGCGATTGAATCGATGACAGCCTTTGGCGACAAGGCCAAGGCGCTTGTGACACAAAGCTTTACCGAGAATTACAAAGCCAACGACCAGTTGGTTCCGTTCTTGAAAGAGTCGGATGCTGTCGGCTCACAGATGAGTGATCTAACGCTTAAGCTTGATGCAGCAGCAGAGAGTACGGATGAAAAGGTCGACCGCGCCTTCGTTGGCCAGTTGTGGCTGGCCGGCGGTGTGTCTGCAGTTGCCGCTGTTATCCTCGGACTCTGCCTGCTGTTCACGGTGCGCTCGATCGTGCGGCCACTGGCCGAGATGCGCGACGCAATGGGGCGCTTGGCCAACGGCGAGACTGAGATTGCCATTCCCGCTCTTGGCCGACGGGACGAAGTCGGCGCCATGGCAAGTGCTCTTGACGTTTTTAAGGAGAATGCCATGAAGGCCCAGGCGCTCGATCGGCAGCAGGCCGATGATCGCGAGCGTCGCGAAAGGCGAGCCAGCGCAATTGACTCGCTGTGTCGCGAGTTTGACAGTTTGGTGACGCGTCGGCTGGAATCCGTGATCCGAGCCGTCGGTGACATGGAGCGGACAGCGAAGTCGATGACGGAGGTTGCCGCACAAACTGCAACAGAGGCAAATCACGTCAGTCATACTTCGGAAGCGGCGTCGGAAAGCGTCAATTCCGTCGCTTCGGCCACTGAGGAATTGGCTGCGTCGATCAGCGAAATCGGCTCGCAGATGCTGCGGTCCCGGCAAATCGCCGGTGATGCGGCGACCCAGGCCGTATCGACCAACAATCAGGTCCAGCACCTTGCCGATGCCGCGCAGAAGATTGGTGCTGTCGTCCAGATGATTACCGAAATCGCTAGCCAGACCAACCTCCTCGCTCTCAACGCAACGATCGAGGCAGCGCGCGCGGGCGAAGCCGGCAAGGGCTTTGCCGTGGTCGCATCTGAGGTGAAAAACCTTGCCAACCAGACCGGCAAGGCGACGGAGGACATCTCTCAGCAAATCGCCAGCATCCAGTCGGAGACCGATCAGGCAGTTCAAGCCATTCGTGGCATTGCCGGCACGATCGAGGAGATCAATCAGATCACATCGGGTGTTGCTGCGGCCGTAGAAGAACAAAGTGCCGCCACGAAGGAAATTGCGCGCAGTGTTGAGCAAGCCGCGAGCGGAACCCGTGACATGTCTTCAAGCATTGGTGCCGTTACCAACGCCGCCGGCCAGACGGGTGATGCAGCCGGTCGGATGCTGGCCTCAAGCAGCGCCCTCGCTGGCGAGGCACAGGCGCTTCGCGGAGAAGTGGAAGAGTTTCTGTCCAGAATCCGCGCTATTTGAGGCCCATCACGCGCTGCGATAGTTGGCGGCGACTTCGCAATAATGCTTTGCGGAATAGGCGAAGTACGCCATCTCCTTCTCTGTCAGCGGTCGCATGAGCTTGGCCGGAGATCCGGCCCACAACTCGCCTTTGCGAATGCGCTTGCCAGGTGTCACCAAGGCGCCGGCGGCGACCATCGCGCCGCTTTCGACATGCACCCCGTCCATGAGGCAGGCCTTCATGCCGATGAAGGCACCATCTTCGACGGTGCAGGCATGAAGAAGCGCCATGTGCCCCACCGTTACATCAGCACCTATGGTCGTCTTGGTGCCGGCAGCCCCTTCCCGCTCGTGATTGACGTGGATGACGGTTCCATCCTGGATGTTGGTGCGGGGACCGATCTTGATGGAATTTGAATCACCGCGCAGAACGCAGCCGAACCAGATCGACGCCTCCGCACCGATTTCGACAGCGCCGATCACGACAGCGGTCGAGGCGATAAAGGCATCCGCAGAAATCTGCGGCAGGACGCCCTTGAACGGCATAACGATACCGGACATGCTCAAACTCCCAGCATCAGACGGATGTTCTGCACCGCCGCACCGGATGCTCCTTTTCCAAGATTGTCGAGCCGAGCCACCAAAACGGCCTGGCGCTCTGCCTCATTGGCAAAAACGCGCAGTTCAAGTTTGTCGGTGTCGTTGAGTGCTTCCGGCTCCAGCTTTCCGTTGCTCTCGGCATCCAGCACGGACACGAGCGCCGAACCAGCGAAATGCGCAGCCAAGGCCGCCTTCAGATCGGCGGCCTTCGGCTTAGCCGGCAGCGTGTCGAGATGCAGCGGCACCGAAACCAGCATGCCTTGGCGGAAATGGCCGACGGAGGGAACGAAAATCGGCCGCCGAGTCAGTTTGCCGAATGCCATGAGTTCCGGGACGTGCTTGTGAGCGAGCCCCAGCCCATAGAGTTCGAAGGCCGGCCCCCCGTCCTTTTCATGAGCCTCGATCATCGATTTGCCGCCGCCGGAATAGCCGCTGACAGCATTGATGGTCACGGGATAGTCGGAAGGCACCAGCCCGGCATCGACCAGCGGGCGCAGCAAAGCAATGCCACCGGTCGGGTAACATCCGGGGTTGCTCACCTTCCGCGCAGCGGCAATGGCAGAAGCATGGCCCTTGGCCAATTCCGGAAAGCCATAGACCCAGCCCTGTGCGACCCGATGCGCCGTGCTGGCATCGAGAATCTTGGGCGCTTTCTCGCCGAGACTGTCGGCCAAAACCACGGATTCTTTGGCGGCATCATCCGGCAGGCAAAGGACCACCAAATCGACCTCGGCCATGATGGCGCGACGGGCATCCGGATCCTTGCGCTTGTCGCCGGTGAGGCTTTTGAGCTCGACACCCTGGACATGCATCAGGCGCTCGCGGATACCGAGGCCCGTGGTGCCGGCTTCGCCGTCAATGAAGATCTTGGCCGATTTCGCCATGTCGCCCTCTGTAAGTGCGGTCGGATTTTGCCCAAAGAAAAAGGGGTGCGCAATGCGCACCCCTTTTGCCAAACCTGGCTGGTAGACGCGCTTAGCGCTTCGAGAACTGGAAGCTGCGGCGAGCCTTGGCCCGGCCGTACTTCTTACGCTCGACGGTGCGGCTGTCGCGGGTCAGGAAGCCCTCGGCCTTCAAGGGCCCACGGAGGTCCGGCTCGAAATAGGTGAGCGCCTTGCTGATGCCGTGACGGACGGCACCGGCCTGGCCCGAGAGACCACCACCGACGACGGTGACGGTGACGTCGAACTGGCCAGCGCGGTTCACGATGCCGAACGGCTGGTTGATCATCATGCGGAGCACCGGACGGGCGAAATAGACCGTCACGTCGCGACCGTTGACCGAGATCTTGCCGGTACCCGGCTTAATCCAGACGCGGGCGATGGCGTCCTTACGCTTGCCGGTCGCATAAGCGCGACCCTGAGCATCGACCTTGCGCTCGTGCTTCGGCGCAGCGGCCGGAGCGGCAGCAGCGGCGACGCCACGGGTGGCGCTGCGGAGGTCCTTAAGATCTGTGATCTTCTGCGGTTCTTGCGCCATGATTACGCAATCCTCTTATTCTTCGGGTTCATCGCGGCGACGTCCAGCGTCACCGGCGACTGGCCTTCATGCGGGTGGGCCGAACCGGCATAGACGCGCAGGTTCTTCATCTGGGCGCGGCCGAGCGGCCCGCGCGGGACCATGCGTTCGACGGCCTTGATGATCAGGCGTTCGGGATGCTTGCCGCCGAGGATCTTGCCCCAGGCACGCTCCTTGATGCCGCCCGGATGACCGGTGTGGTAGTAGAAGACCTTGTCTTCCAGCTTGTTGCCGGTGACACGGACCTTGTCGGCATTGATGATGATGATGTTGTCACCGCAATCGACATGCGGCGTAAACGTGACTTTGTGCTTACCGCGGAGATGGTTGGCGACGATCGACGCCAAGCGGCCCAGGACGACGCCTTCGGCATCGATCAGGACCCACTTCTTCACCACCTCGGCCGGCTTGGCGGAAAAGGTCTTCATGACACTTCACTCAAGCGTAATTGCCGTCGAAGGGACCGCCCCTTCGCTCTCGCCGCGGGTGATAAAGGCTGCCGGGCCGGAAGTCAACCACCTATCACCGCAGCAGCAACCGTGCGTTCAATTAAATCAATAGGTTAATGTGCGGTATTATAATACCGTTAAATATATATATGGAGTTCTGGACTTTTCTACGCCGCCTGTCAATTATGCTGCAAATCAATCACTTAGGTTGGGATCGGTGCCTGTGGTGGACGTAGCGGCCCTCTCGGAAGAGGCGCTGAACAGCAATTTTATGCCCCGGATCGCGGTGCCGGATTATGAATCCTGGCTGGGCGAAGACCTCCGGCAATCCAGCCAGGTCCGGGCGGAACTGGCCCAATCGGGCGCACAGTTCGACCGCCGCTACGGTCAAGGTCCTCGCCAGCTGATCGACCTGATCCCAGCGCGTACCGACCGAGCGCCGATCCTGGTCTGGGTCCACGGGGGCTATTGGCGGGCCCTCTCGAAAGAGCATTACACCAACATCGCCCCACCCCTCATTGCCGCCGGCGCGGCCGTGGCCCTCGTCGGCTATGACCTCTGCCCGACCGTGACTCTCTCGGCACTGCTGGCACAGACGCGCGATGCCCTGCGTTGGGTGCGGGCCAATGCCGCGGAATTGAATGGCGATCGCGATCGCATCATCCTTGCCGGCAATTCGGCCGGTGCCCATATCTGTGCCATGGCCCTGCAACATGATTGGTCGGGGGAGGAGTTTGACGCTGGTAGCCTGCGCGCTGCCGCCCTCATTACCGGCATCTATGATCTCTCTCCAGTCCCCAGCCTTCCTGTCCAGGCTGAAGTGCGGTTGGGAGCAGAAGACGTCCAGTCCCTGTCGCCCCTCAAATTACCCATTCTCCACCAGGCCAAATGCTTGGTGGCCGTCGGTGCCGAAGAACCGCCGCTTTGGATCGATCAATCCAGCCGGTATCATGAAAAGCTGCGCCGTGCCGACGTCGAAAGCAACTTCATGCTGGTTCCTGGCAGGCATCATTTCTCCATCACCCGCGACTTGACCGACGCCCAATCGCCCCTCGCACACGCTGTTGCGGATCTGCTTCAGTCATGAGCGACGGCCAGCAAAAATCGGGGGCGGTCTATGACCGTATTGGTGTCGGTTACGACCGGACGCGCCGCGCCGATCCGAATCTCGCCGCCGAAATTGTCAACCTGCTTGGGGTCGATTTTCCGAGCCCTGTGTTGGATATTGGCTGTGGTACCGGGAATTACACGATCGCCGTCGCTGATCGGAACGTGGTCACAGTCGGCCTTGACCAATCGACATTGATGCTGAGGCGCGCGCGCGCCAAAGAACCGCGGATCGAATGGGTGGCTGGCAACGCTGAATACCTGCCCTTTCGCGACGGAACCTTTGCCGGTGCCTTCTGCACCATGACGTTGCACCACCTTCGCGATTTCGACGCAGTCTTTGCTGAGATCGCGCGCGTTATGCGACCGGGCACGCGCTTCGTCGCCTTCACCGCGCTGCCGGAACAGGCCGAACAATTCTGGCTCAACGCCTACTTCCCCCAGATGATGCGCCGCGCTGTGGCAAGAATGCCCGGACGCGCTCGGATTGAATCCTCCCTCCAGAAAGCTGGACTGCGACTGGCGCAATTGGTGCCGTTCAACGTCCCCGAACGTCCCGTCGATTTTGTGCTCTATTGCGGCAAGCATCGGCCGGAGCTCTATTTCGACGCGAAGGTGCGCGGCAACATCTTTGCCTTTACGGCAATCGATCTCGCCCAGGAGATCGGCGAAGGCTTGGCGCAACTCGACGCGGAACTGGCCAGCGGCAAGTTCGCCGACACCAAAGCCCAATTCAGCGACGCACAGGGCGATTATGTCCTGCTCGTCGCTGAGAAAGCCTAGAAAGCTTCGCCGAGCGGCATCAACCGCATGCCCTTGCGCAAATGCCTGTAGGGCAATGCGCGATTGTCGACAGGGTTATCGCCGGCCGCCGCCACAATGAGAATTTCCTCGGCAATCGGCTGGAAATCAGCCCGGAAATGCACCGAGCTCTTCAATGCCAGGATTTTAGCATCGCGGGGTTCGACACCAAGGTGCCGCAGCATCGCCTGATCGGCTGCCTGCTGCTTGCGACTGGTAACGACAATCTTGGTGCCGCCGATCCCCAGCAACGCCATCGGCCCCAACTGCATCTGATTGCCGCGATAGAATGGCCCGGTCGCCTTGAAATTGCCGTCACCCAATGCCAGCACCTCGAACCGGCCCCGGAATTTCTCGAGCCCGGACGATCCGCACCAGGCACCGATACCGCGTTCGAAACTGGCATGGAGGCCAGCTTCGTGGGCGATCTTGGCCGTCTCCGGATCGTAGAGGTTGGCGAAGACCGCGCCCGCTGCCTTCAGCGAGACGAGCGCTTCCAGAAGATCGACGGAATCTGAATTGCCACCGGCACCGGGATTATCCTGGGTATCGGCAAGGATGATCGGTCGATTGGTCGAAGCGCTTTTGTTCATGGCGTAACGGACGGCTTCGTCCTTTTGCCAGATCTTGCCGGCGAATTCCGCTTCGGCCGCATTCACCATGCCGATCAACCGGTCGGCCTCGGCATTCGCCCTGGCGGCATCTTCTGCATAGACGACTACGGCCGGACCGCATTCCGCGATGTCCGCCGGCGGGAAGCCGAATGCAAACGAGGCACTCGCCGCCCTCCCCTGCCCTTCGGCCTCCTCAACGACCCGGTAGAGTGCCGCCGCAGGATTGATCAGCGTGCACTGCCAAGGCAGCGGCACCAGATAGTCGGCGCGGCGCATCGCCTTTGCGAGCGGCCCGTGGCGGAGAAGCCGGGTCATGAGATCGGCCGCTCGCCCACCCGTTTCCGCCAGATCGACATGCGGATAAGTCCGGCAGACGACCAGAGCCGACGCATGGCGCACCATTCTTTCCGTCAGATTGGCGTGGAGGTCGAGGCTGACGACGATGGGCAGAGCCGGCCCGACGATCGCGCGAATACGCTCCAGAATCTCGCCTTCGCCATCCTCGAAATGTTCCGTGACCATCGCCCCGTGGAGATCCAGATAAAGGCCATCAAGCTTGCCTTGCTTTTTGATGAGGTCGATCAGCTCGCCGGTTATGCGCTCGAAGGCACCACGTTCCACATGCGCGGACGGAGATGCGGAGCACCAGAGGAGTGGCCTAAGCTCATGCCCCGCGGCCTTGGCTGCGTCGATAAAGCCCGGCAAGGGAAGATTGATTCCCTTGAAGGTCTCGAAAATGGCTTCCCCCCGTGTGAGCCCCGGCCAGCCATCGGCCATTTCGAAATCCTCAAAGCTGGCACGCACGGGTGCGAAGGTATTTGTCTCGTGCTGAAAGCCGCCGATTGCAATTCTGGCCATTTCTAAAGGTCTCGCTGAAGGCTCTGGATTTCCCTGCAAACCAAGAGCATTTTGGGAAGATAATCAATACTTGGCGTAGCTTAGCCTTTGTGAAATTCTCGCCCGCCACGGGGACAGGGATATCGACTCGCTATGGCGCAAGCACCGATTTTTATGATCGAAGACGTCGATACCGCAACCCAGCATGCGGCCACGGCGATCGCAGAAATGGCGATGCGCGAGATATCGCCGACGCCAGGCAATTTTTGCGTTTGGTACAACTACCTCTCCGGGACCGTCCCAGAGCTGCGGCGCGACCTCGACGCCCTGCTGCTCAGCGGCAAAACCGTTTCGTCCAGCAACATCCAGGAACTCTTCGACAAATATTTCCGCGAACCAGGGGCCGAAGAGCGCCTGCAACAGACCGGCGACGAATTGCAGAACACCTTGGCTGACGTTATCCGGCAGGTCACTCAAGCCGGCCTCGATGCCAATGAATTCGGTCAGACCTTGAGCAAGGCGAGTGGCTCTCTGGGCAGTGGCCGTATCGATCCGAACTCGATGAAAGACCTGGTCGGCGAACTGATCAACGCGACCAAACTGATCGGTCAGCGCAATCAGGCGCTCGAGTTGCAGCTCAAGCAAAGCTCCTCAAAGATCACCGCCCTTCAATCCAGGCTCGACCAAGCCCGCCGGGATGCATTGACCGACGCCCTCACCGGTATCGGCAACCGCAAGAGCTTCGATCTCGCCATTCAATTCCGGTCGCAGCAAGTCAACGAACAGAAAGGCGATCTTTGCCTGCTGATCATCGATATCGATCATTTCAAGAAGTTCAATGACACCTATGGCCACCGCGTCGGCGACCAGGTTTTGAAGCTGGTCGGAGCCCGGCTCAAGCAGATGGTTGGCAGCAATGACAGCGCCGCCCGCTATGGCGGCGAAGAGTTCGCCATGCTGATGCCGCAGACTGCGCTGGACCGTGCTGTCGACCGAGCCGACAAATTCAGGACCGGGCTTGCGGCGCATGCGTTGAAGAACCGGACAACCGGTCAAGTCTACGGTGCCGTGACCGTTTCAATCGGCGTTGCGCAGTTTCGACGCGGGGAAGCCTTGGAAGAGTTCATTACGCGGGCCGACCAAGCCCTCTATCGAGCCAAGAAAGACGGCCGAAACCGGGTCGCCACCGAAGCGCTATAGCTCGATCAGCCGGTTGCCGATCACATTCTCTCTGGGGCCCGCAGCCGGGAAATGCTCGGAAACGATTTCTGTCAAACGAGCGATCGCGTCCAGATAACCCTTCTCGATGGCGCCCGCGCGCACATCCTTGGCAAACCCGTCGACAATCTCTTGCCATTTCCCGGGCGGGACCTTCTCGCTCAGGGCCCGGTCGGCGATGATTTCGACATGGTGTTCGGCGGCCGACACGAAGAATAGCACAGCATTTCTCTCCGCCGTCGACGCCAGACCTTGTTCCAGAAAGACAGCCCGCGCCCACCGCTGCGCGGCACTCTTCTTAAGATGTGTCGGCGTCAGATAATCACCCAGCGGGGTCAGCTCGAACGCCGCAAGGGCAAGCAGGAAGATCGCAAATTCACCGAGCAGAATGTCCCGCGCCAGAACCCAGGGAATCGTCAGCCAAGCGACAATGCCGCCAAGAAAGGCGATAAGCGTTGCAAGTGCAAAGCCGGTAGCTCGATATTCACTGGCCCGTTTGCCAATGACAGCGACAAACTCAGCCCGGGACTTGGCCTCGGCAGCTGCGATCGCTGCTTCGATCTTGATACGCATTTCCTCAGTGACCATTACGCCGCCCCTACCAACGACCACTGGCGCCACCGCCACCAAAGGACCCGCCGCCACCCGAAAAGCCGCCACTGCTGCTTCCCGAACTGAAGGAACCGGAACTCCCGCCCGAGCTTTTGGCGATGTACCAGACATAGCGGTTACGCTTCTTGTCCCACCGGCGACGCAGACTCATCAGGATGCCAACTGTTACGGCAACAGCAAAAAAGCCGATAGGCACCAGGGTATCGGCGAGCGGCGAAACGCTGTTGGATTCGGTGAAATGTTGAGGAGGCGTGTATGTGCCGCCCAGTACGGCCAAGATCGCATCGACCCCGGCTGTGACACCACCCTCCATATCGCCTTGCCGGAAATGCGGTATGACATCGGACTGGATGATATCATTTGCCGTGGCGTCCGGGAGGGTTCCTTCCAAACCGTAACCGACTTCGATGCGCAGCTCGCGGTCGTTCGGTGCGATAAGGAAGACGATACCGTTGTTTTTGTCTTTCTGCCCGATGCCCCATTCACGGCCCAGGCGCAATCCCCATTCCTCGATCGGGCGGTCCTGGAGGCTTTTCAGCGTCACCACGACAATCTGATCACTGCTCGCTTTCTCATGCGCTTCAAGCTTGGCCGAAATATCGGCTTCGGTGCCCGCCGAAAGAATGCCCGCCTCATCGACGACGCGCCCCGTCAGTGTCGGTAGTGGTGGCGCTTCGGCGTGGGCTTGCGCCACACTGAAGATGGCGGCGACAATGAATACAGTCCAGACCGTCTGCGCGATGCGACCGACCACCGACTGTTTCGTCATCAGTTGCCCGTCGTGTTGCCGCTCGTGCCGAAATCAACTGTCGGCACTTCCTGCTTCGCTGGATCGACCTGCAGCTGCTGCATCGGTTCACGGTCTGCGTAGAGGAGGCTCTTCCACACGACGCCTGGGAACGTCTTCAGCTCGGTATTGTAGTGACGGACGGTCTCGATATAGTCCCGGCGCGCTACGGCGATACGGTTCTCAGTTCCCTCCAATTGCGCTTGCAGGGTTTTGAACCCCTCTGTCGCTTTGAGGTTCGGATATTGCTCCGCCACGACCATCAAGCGCGAGAGAGCGGATGTGAGTGCACCCTGATTTGCTTCAAACGCACGCATCGCCTCGGGATTCGTCAGCAGGTCGCTGGGCAATTGCATGGTCCCGACTTTGGCGCGCGCCTCGACCACGGCCTCAAGTGTCGACTTCTCGAAATCAGCCGAACCCTTGACGGT
>NZ_JAYRQR010000010.1:0-1897 GCF_041910485.1 Dongia sp. | reverse complement strand
TACACGATAGACCGCCAGCTCTCGCTCGGCGGTTTTTCCATCGTGTACCTGGCGACCGACCCCGAGGGGCGGCAAGTGGCGATCAAGGAGTATCTGCCGAACAGCCTGGCGTTGCGCGCACGCGGCGAAATCAAGCCGGTCATCACCTCGGATCATCTCGGTGCCTTCCGTTACGGCATGAAGTGCTTCTTCGAGGAAGGTCGCGCCCTGGCCCGCCTGTCACACCCCAACGTGATCCGCGTGCTGAATTTCTTCCGCGCCAATGACACGGTGTACATGGTCATGGAATACGAACACGGCCGTACGCTGCAGGAATTCATCCAGAAGCACCAGGGGCATATTTCCGAACGCTTCATCCGCGGGGTGTTCACCCGCATGCTCAACGGCCTGCGCGAAGTGCATTCCAACAAGCTGCTCCACCTCGACCTGAAGCCATCGAACATCTACCTGCGCAGCGACAATACGCCGGTACTGATCGACTTTGGCGCCGCCCGCCAGACGCTGCTCAATGACCAGCCCATGCTCAAGCCGATGTACACGCCGGGCTTCGCCTCGCCGGAACACTACGGATCACGCAAGGATCTCGGGCCGTGGAGCGACATTTACAGCGTCGGCGCGTCGATGTACGCCTGCCTGGCCGGGGTGGCCCCGCAGGCGGCGGACTCGCGCCTGAAGAAGGACACCCTCGCCCCGGCGATGATGCGCTGGGACGGCCAGTATTCGGACCGCCTGCTCGAAATCATCGACTGGTGCCTGAACCTCAACCACCTCTACCGTCCGCAAAGCGTCTTCGCCCTGCAGAAGGCGCTGGTCGAGACCGTTACGCCCCCCAGCCCGAAAGCCACGCCGAATTGGCTGGGCCGTTTCGTCGAAAAATTCAGGAATCCGATCCGATGAGATTCACCATCTATCAGGAAAGCCGCGTCGGCGGCCGCGCCAACAATGAAGACCGGACGACCTACTGCTATTCGCGCGATGCGCTGCTGATGGTGGTCGCCGATGGCATGGGCGGTCACCATTATGGCGAGATCGCGGCCCAGATCGCCGTGCAGACGCTGGCCGATACCTTCCAGCGCGAGGCCAAGCCGCTGCTCGCCGATCCCTTCCGCTTTCTGCAGAAGAGCATGACCAATGCCCATCATGCCATTCTCGACTACACCACCCGCCACCACCTGCGCGATACGCCGCGCACCACCTGCGTCGCCTGCATCGTCCAGGACAACGTTGCCTACTGGGCGCACGCCGGCGATTCGCGCTTGTACCTGATGCGCGACGGCCGGGTCATCGCCCAGACCAAGGACCACTCGCGCATCCGCCTGCTCATCGAGGAAGGCATGATCAGCGAGGCACAAGCCGCCTTCCACCCGGACCGCAACAAGATCTACAGCTGCCTGGGCAGCCCGACGCCGCCGGAAATCGAGTTTTCGCGCAAGACCCCGCTCAACCACGGCGACATCCTGCTGCTCTGCTCGGATGGCCTGTGGGGCGAAATGTCCGGCGACATGATGGCGGTGGCGCTGAAGGGCAGCAACCTGCTGCAGGCCGTGCCGATGATCCTCAATCAGGCCGAAACCAAGGGTGGCCCGCATCGCGACAACCTGTCGGTGGTCGCCGTGCGCTGGGAGGACGCCTACGTCGAGGAAGCGAGCAGCGCCATTTCGACGCAAACCATGAGCCAGGACGAAGTGACCACCCGGCTCGAGGAATTCGGCCGCAACCCGGCCTACAAGAGCGAATTGAGCGATGAGGAGATCGAAAAGGCGATCGACGAAATCCGCAACGCCATCGACAAATACAACCCGAAGAAATAAGGAAAACCCATGCGCCCCAGCCAACGCCAGCCAGACCAGCTCCGCACCGTCAAGATCACCCGCAATTTCACCCGCCACGCCGAAGG
>NZ_JAYRQR010000009.1:0-82264 GCF_041910485.1 Dongia sp. | reverse complement strand
CGGTCGGCAGTGCGATCGAAATCGATCGCTTCGGCGCCACGGTCCGTGTGGAGAATGGCGAGATCGGACTTGATCACGTCACTGTCCGGGGCCTCGGCGGCGAGGACAGAATCGATGCCAGCGGCGTCGCGGCAGGCCTGGTGGGCGTGATCCTCGACGGCGGCGACGGCAACGACACCCTGCATGGCGGTGCCGGCAACGACACGTTGCTGGGCGGCGCCGATGACGACCGCTTCCTGTGGCACCAGGGCGACGGCGATGACGTGGCCGACGGCGGCAGCGGCAACGACGTGCTGCTGGTCGATGGCACCAAGGACGGCGATGTCTTCCAGGTCGCGGCAAACGGCATCGGCGTCACGATTGCCAAGGAAGGCACACCTTCAGGCAGCATTGCCGCGATCAATGTCGAAGAGATTACCATCACCGGCAAAGAAGGCGACGATGTCTTCACCGTCAGCGGCAATGTCGCGGCACTCACCCACATCACCATCGATGGCGGCGCCGGCAATGACACGATCAACGGCGGCAACGGGAACGACCTGCTCATCGGCGGCGCCGGGGACGATGCGATCGACGGCAATCAGGGCAATGACACGGTCTTGATGGGCGACGGCAATGACGCCTTCATCTGGGATCCGGGCGATGGCAGCGATATCGTCGATGGCGGCAGCGGCCATGACGAACTGCGATTCAACGGCTCCAATGCCAGCGAAGATATCACGGTTGGCGCGAGTGGCGATCATGCGACGGTGCTCCGCAACATCGCCAACATCAACATGGATATCGACAATATCGAGGAAATGACGATCCGCGCCCTGGGCGGCACGGACCGCGTCACCATCGGCGATATGCGCGCGACCGATATTCGCGCGGTCTATGTCGATCTGGCCGGCAATAGCGGCCTCGGCGATGCGGCGGCCGATGAGGTCAACATCGCCGGCAGCAATGGCGACGATGTGATGAGCCTCCAGGTCGTCGGCGACGCCATAGAAGCCGCGGGCCTCGGAGTCACGGTCCGCGTCACCCATGCGGAGGCCGGCCTTGACCGCATCGCCTTGCGCGGCCTCGATGGCAATGACACGCTCGACATCAGCGGCGCCGATCCGATGGGCGTCAGCCTCATCCTGGATGGCGGCAATGGCAACGACACCCTGCATGGTGGCGCCGGTAACGATATCCTGGCCGGTGGCGCCGATGACGACCGCTTCATCTGGAACATGGGCGATGGCCGCGACCTGGTCGAAGGCGGCACCGGTTTCGACGTGGTGGAAGTCAATGGCACCAGTGCCGGCGATCTGTTCACCGTCTCGACCGATGCCGGTGGGACCCACATCGCCTCCGGGGCCGATGGCGGTACCGGCATCGATATCCTGAGCGGCGTGGAGGAGATCGTCGTCGCCGGCAAGTCCGGCAATGACACGCTGACCGCCACCCAGATGCATGACACCGCCATCCACCTCATTCTCGATGGTGGTGCCGGCAACGATCATCTTTCCGGCGGGACCGGCAACGACACGCTGATCGGCGGCGAAGGTGACGACGTCATCGATGGCAATCAGGGCAACGACACCGTCTTCATGGGCGCTGGCACCGACACCTTTATATGGGACCCAGGTGATGGCAGCGACTTTGTCGATGGTGGCACAGGCACGGACGTCGTGCTCTTCAACGGCTCCAATGCCAGCGAGAGCATGGTTATCGGTGCCGATGGCGACCACGCGTTCGTCAACCGAGATATCGCCAACATCCATATGGATCTCGACAATGTCGAGCGCCTGGAAGTGAGCGTTCTCGGCGGCACGGATCACGTGACGATCAATGCCCTTGATGGCACGGATGTGAAGAGCGTCGCCATCGGCCTGGCCGCCAGTCTCAGCGGCGGCGATGACGGCGTCGCCGATACCGTGACGGTCAATGCGACCGGCAGTGACGACAGCATCAAGCTGGAAACGGTGAACGGCGTCACCCACATCACCGGCCTTCACGCCGATATCGAGGTATGGAGCGCCACCGCCCAGGACAGGCTTGAGGTCAACGGGCTCGGCGGCAACGATATCATCGATGCCCGGAACCATACCGGCGCCATCGCCTTGACCCTCGACGGCGGCGAAGGTGCCGATACGTTGATCGGCGGCGACAACGATATCCTTATCGGTGGGGCCGGCAACGATACCTTCCTCGGCTTCGGCGACATCATCGTCGACGATTTCCACGATGGCGACCGGATCGACCTGCGGAACATTGCCGGCGTCACCGATTTCGATACCGTGCTGGCGCATGCCCAGAATATCGGCACTGACGTGGTGCTCGATTTCGGCGCCGACCACACGATTACCCTGCGCAACATGCAGGTATCCTCTCTCGGCAGCGACGACTTCATTCTGGGCGCTCCCTAGTCCCTGCACCCGAAGTCGACACTGACTGAGCAGAACGGCGGCGCCGCAGTTCCCACGGCGCCGCCGTTAAGTTTTACTTACCCTAGTGACGGAATGTGACCTCGAGCGGCCGGTCGGGGAGGTCGAGGCGCATCGCTCCGCCGGGCCCTTCCGCCACCACCTTGCCCCGGCGCAGCACCTTGAGCCTTGCCGCCTTGAGGCGGATGGCCTCGATCGGGTCGGCGGCATCGAGGATCACGAGATCGGCATGGCAGCCGGGCGCCAATCCGTACCCGTCGAGATGCAGAATCTTGGCTGGAATCTCGGTGACGGATTGAAAACAGGCGCGCATGGCATCGAGGCCGGTCATCTGCCCGACATGGAGCGCCATTGCTGCGACTTCCAGCATGTCGCCCGACCCCATCGAATACCAGGGGTCCATCACGCAATCATGACCGAAGGCCACCGGAATGCCCGCCGCCATCAATTCCGGCACGCGCGTCATGCCGCGACGCTTCGGATATGTATCGTGCCGCCCCTGGATGGTGATGTTGATGAGCGGGTTGGCGATGGCGGCAACCCCCGCCTCGGCCATCAGCGGGATGAGCTTCGAGACGTAATAATTGTCCATCGAATGCATCGAGGTGAGATGCGAGCCGGTGACGCGGCCCCGAAGGCCCAGCCGGTGCGTCTCGGCAGCCAGTGTCTCGATGTGCCGCGACATCGGATCGTCCGTCTCGTCGCAATGCATGTCGACCAGAAGATCGCGTTCCGCCGCCAGTTCGCACAGCAGCCGCACCGAGGCGGCACCATCGGCCATCGTGCGCTCGAAATGGGGGATGCCGCCCACCACATCGACACCACGGTCGAGCGCCGTCTTCAACAACGCCACGGCACCGGCGCTGCGCAGATAGCCGTCCTGCGGGAAAGCCACCAATTGCAGGTCAAGATAGGGTCTGACCCGCTTCTTCACCTCTATCAGCGCTTCGACGGCAAGGAGGCGCGGATCGCAGATATCGACATGGGAACGGATGGCGAGGAGCCCGCGCGCCACCGCCCAGTCGCAATAGCGCAGCGCCCGCTCCATGATCGCTTCCTGGGTCAGGTGCGGCTTCAACTCGCCCCAGAGCTGGATGCCTTCCAGAAGCGTCCCCGATTTGTTGAGGCGCGGGAGTCCCAGACTCAATGTCGCATCCATGTGGAAATGCGCATCGACAAAGGGTGGGCTGACCAGATTGCCGGCGGCGTTGATCGTCGCCTCCCCGGCATTGGGCAGGTTCGGTTCCACCGCCAGGATGCGCCCCGCCTTGATGCCGATATCGATACCCTTGCGCCCATCGGGCAAGGTCGCGTGACGGATGACGAGATCGAACATGGGTCTACCTTTCCCCCTTGCGGTAGGGGATCATCAAGGCCCTGGGATAACCCGCCCGGCGCGCCATGGTGATGAGCGCCAGGATCGAGAGGATATAGGGCAACATCAGGAAGAACTGGTAAGGGACACCCGCCACGATCTGCTGCAGGCGCAGCTGATAGGCGTCAAACGCGGCGAAGAGAATGGCGCCGAGCAGGGCCTTGCCCGGCCGCCACGAGCCGAAGACGACCAAAGCGATCGCGATCCAGCCGCGCCCATTGACCATGTCGAAATAGAAGGAATTGAAGGCCGACATGGTGAGGAAGGCGCCACCCAAAGCCATGAAGGCGCTCCCTGCCATCACCGCGCCGATGCGCAAGAGGGTGACGTCGATGCCCTGCGCCTCGACCGCCGCCGGGTTCTCGCCCACCATGCGCACGGCAAGGCCGAGCGGCGTGCGGTAGAGGATGTAAGCGACCAGCGCCACGCTCGCGAAGGCGAGATAGGTAAGCGGCGTCTGGCTGAAAAGCGCCTCGCCCAGGAAGGGAATGTCGGCAAGGCCCGGAAGGGCGAGCGGCTGGAAGGGCTCGATCTTCGGCGGGCTGGTCACTTCCGGCAGCGAGACGCGGTAGACGAAGGAAGTGAGCGACGTGGCGAGCAGCGTGATGCCGATGCCCGTCACATGCTGCGAGAGTCCGAGGGGCACGACGAGAAAGGCGTGGAGCAGCCCGAACATCGCCCCGGCGAGGGCGGCAACGAGAATCCCCGTCCACAGATCGCCACCGGCATAGACGGTGAACCAGCCGGCAAAGGCACCGACCGTCATGATGCCCTCGATGCCGAGATTGAGCACGCCAGCGCGTTCGCAGATAAGCTCGCCGAGGGTCGCAAAGATCAGCGGCGAGGCAATGCGGATCGCCGCCGCCCAGAGACTTGCCGTGAAAAGGATCTCGACCGCTTCCATGCCGTTCACCGCCACTTCAGCTTGAAACGCGTGAACAGCATGGCGACGACCATGCTGAGCAGCGCCGTCGCCACCATCACATGGGCGATGTAGTTGGGGACACCCGCCTGCCGGCTCATCGCATCGGCGCCGACGAACATGGCGGCAACGAAGATCGAGGCGGCGACGACGCCCAGGGGATGCAACATGGCGAGCATGGCGACGACGATCCCCGCATAGCCGAAGCCGGGTGAGAGATCGAGCGTCAGATTGCCCTTGAGGCCGATCACTTCGGAAACGCCGGCGAGTGCCGCGAGCCCACCCGAGAGCAGCGCCACTTTCACCATGACGAAATCGACCTTCATGCCGGCAAAGCGCGCGGCGCGGGCGTTGAGGCCCACCGCCTTCATCTCATAGCCCAGCACGGTCCTGGCGTTGATGAACCAGACGAGGCCAGCCATGCCACAGGCGATAAGGAACCCCAGATGCAGGCGCTTTCCCTGGATGAGCTTGGGGAGATGCGCCGCCTCGATCACCTTCTTCGATTGCGGCCAGCCCATCCCCATCGGGTCCTTGAGCGGCCCTTCGAGCAGGAAGGAGACCAGCAGCAGGATGATGAAATTGAGCAGCAAGGTGGTGACGACTTCATCGACGCCGAAGCGCGTCTTCATGAGGGTCGGCCCCAGCAGCAGCAAGGCACCGGCGATGGCACCGGCCACGAGCAGGATGGGGACGAGGATGGGTGCCGGCAGCGGCAGCAGCCCAGTCCCGAGCAAGGCCGCCATGATGGCGCCACCGTAAAGCTGCGCTTCGCCGCCGATATTCCACAGCCGCGCGCGAAAGGCGACGGCGGCGGCAAGGCCGGTGAAGATGAGCGGCGTCGCCCGCGTCAGCGTCTCGAAGAGCGCGAATTGCGAACCGACCGAGCCTTTGATGACCAGGCCGAAAACGCCAAACGGGTTGGCCCCGCTCCACAGCACCAGCAGCGCCGCGATGACAAGGCTTGCCCCGATCGCCGCGAGCGGTGCTGCGAGCCAGATCGACCAGGGGGTGGCAAGACGCGGTTCAAGCCGCATGGGGCTCTCCGAAACCATGACCCGCCATCATCAACCCGATCTCCGGCACCGAGACTTGGGCGCGCTGGATCGACGGCGACAGGCGGCCGCGATAGATGACATGCAGCCGATCGCTCAAGGCCAGAAGCTCGTCAAGGTCCTCCGAGATGAGGAGAATGCCGGCCCCGCGCTTGCGGGCGGCGAGCAACTGGTCATGCACATAGCCGACCGCGCCGATATCGAGGCCGCGCGTCGGCTGGGCAGCCAGGATGAGTTTCGGGTTCCCCGCCATCTCGCGCCCCAGGATCAGCTTCTGCATGTTGCCACCGGAAAGGAGCCGCGTGGTCGCCTGCGGTCCGGGGCAGCGCACGTCAAAACCGGCAATGATCTTTTCGGCAAAATCCTTGGCCGCCTGCCAATCGATGATCTGCCGCCGCGAGAAGGGCCGATCGCGATAGCGCTCGGCGATCATGTTCTCGGTGATCGACATGTCGCCGATGAGACCGACCGCGTGACGGTCTTCCGGAATGCGCCCGAGGCCGCGGGCGACCATGCCGGCGGCGTCCGTGGTCGTGATCATCTCGCCCTGCATAATGAAACGGCCGGCGCTGGGTGCAACAAGCCCGCTCAGGAGATCGGCGAGCGCCCCCTGCCCGTTGCCGCTGACACCGGCGAGGCCCACGATCTCGCCTTCATGAAGCGAGAGGTCGATGCCCTCGAGTTCGTGCCTGCCATGTGCGCCGGCAACGATGATCCTTTCAAGGCGCAGCAATTCGGCGCCCGGCGCCTGGGTCTCGACTTTCGGCGCCGGCACCGGCCGGCCCACCATCATCTCGGCCAACTCGGCGCGCGTCGCGCCCTTTGTCTCGCGCCCCGCCACCAATTTTCCCTGGCGCAGCACCAGCACGCGGTCGCTCACCGCCAGCACTTCGTGAAGCTTGTGGCTGATGAAGATGATGGCGAGCCCCCGCGCCACCAACTTCTTCAAGGTGGCGAACAGGGCCTCGCTTTCCTGCGGCGTCAGCACCGCCGTCGGTTCGTCGAGGATGAGGATGCGGGCGTTGCGATAGAGTGCCTTCAAAATCTCGACCCGTTGCCGCTCGCCCACCGACAGATCGGCGACGCGCTTCATTGGATCGACGGCAAGGCCGAAATCCGCGGTCAGCTGGTTGATGCGCGCCCGCACGGCATTGGTATCGGTGCGCCACGCCAGCAGACTCTCGGTGCCGAGCGCGATGTTCTCAAGCGCGGTGAGATTTTCAGCGAGCGTGAAGTGCTGGTGCACCATGCCGATGCCGGCATCGAGCGCCGCGCGCGGGCGGCCCGGCGGCAGCATTTCCCCGAACGCCTCGATCGTGCCTTGATCGGCCACATAATGGCCGAAGAGGATGTTCATGAGCGTCGTCTTGCCGGCGCCATTTTCGCCAAGCAGCGCCAGCACTTCGCCCTTGGCGAGATCGAAGCTGATCCCGTCATTGGCCTTGAGCGCTCCGAAGCTTTTGGAAATGCCGCTCAGCCGGAGGACGATTTCCCCCGGCCGAGCGCTGACCGCTGCCGACATCAGTTCGGCATCAGCTCGATTTCGGCTCGTTATCGTCGATGGCGACGGTAAAGGCGCCGGATTTGATCGCCGCCTCCTTCTCCTTCACCTTGGCGACGATATCGGCCGGCACCTTGCTTTCAAACGTGCCCAAGGGGGCCAGGCTGCAACCACCTTCCTTCATGAAGGAGAAGGCGCCGTAATCCTCGGCCGAGAAACTCTTATCCTTCACCTTGGCGATGGCGCGGTCGAGCGTCGGCTCGAAATGCCACAGGGCCGAAGCCACCACCGTATCCGGATAATCGGCTTGCGTGTCGATGACATTGCCGACCGCCAGGATCCCCTTTTCCTTTGCCGCGTCGGAAACGCCGAAGCGTTCGGCATAGAGGAGGTCCGCCCCGGCATCGATCTGCGCCAGCGCCGTTTCCTTGGCCTTGGGCGGATCGAACCAGGAACCGATGAAGGCCACCTGGAACTTGGTGTCAGGCTTCACCTCTTTAACCCCCGCCATGAAGGCGTTCATCAGGCGGTTGACCTCGGGGATCGGATAGCCGCCGACCATGCCGATATTGCCGCTCTTGGTCATCGCCCCCGCGATCATGCCGGTCAAGTACGAGGCATCCTGGATGTAATTGTCGAAGGTCGCGAAATTGGGGAGTGCCGCATCCGGCTTGAACGAGGAGCCGATGAGGAAGGCCGTCCCCGGATAGTCCTTGGCGACGGCGCGCGCCGCATCCTCGACCGCGAAGGCCTCGCCGACGATGAGCTGGTGCCCGGCTTCGGCATATTCGCGCATGACGCGCTCATAATCCGTGTTGGCGACCTTTTCCGAGAAGACATATTCGATATCGCCGCGTTCCTTGGCAGCGGTCGCCGCCTTGTGAATGCGGCTCACCCATTGCTGTTCGATGGGCACGGTATAGATGGCCGCCACCTTGATGGGATCGGCCGCCAGCGCCAGGCGCGGCAGTGTCGTCACGGCGGCCAAGGCCGCGGTGCCTTGCAGAAATGCGCGTCGATTTGTCCGGATCATAGCCTTCTCCTGCTCTTATTATTGCCAAGTCGTTTTTTGGGCGCGTGAAAGCGCTGGGTACTCTGGGGAATACGAGCCCACCCAGCGACCGGTTGATCTGGCGGCAGGCGCCCTAAGGGCCCCCCGCGTCACGGTCGGGTGCAAGTGCGGATGCGCGACAGTCCGTCAAAACCTTCCGGACTCGGCCCGCCTATCAAACTCGCGAGCGAAATCCTTCCACAAAGGCGGATCGCCTTCAACGGTTTTTCCGCAGTCGCGAAAAGAAGATTAGGCGCGAAAAGAAGATCGGGCGCGAAAAGAAGATCAGGTGCGGCGGGCGTCGGTGCCGACGATGGCGCGCGGGGCCGCCGGGAAGCTCAAGCGGACCGTGGTCCCTTGCCCCGGCGCGCTGCTGATGGAAAGGCGCCCGCCATGCATTTCGACGAGGCGCAGCACGATGGTAAGGCCCAGGCCCGTGCCGCCCTGGCGCTGGCGGGTCGATCCCGCCTGCTCGAAGGGGAGCAGCACCTGCGCCAGTTCTTCATCGCTCATGCCGACGCCGGTATCGGCGACCTCGACCACGCCGCCACCATCGGCGCGGATGGCGAGGCGCACCTCGACCGAGCCGCCGGCCTCGGTGAACTTCACCGCATTGCCGACGAGGTTGAGGAGAATCTGGCGCATGGCCAGTTCGTCGACAAAGAGCGCGTTCGCCCCTTGCGCCTTCACGGCGAGGCTCACCTGCTTGCCGGCAGCGCGGCCCGACAGCAGATCGAGACAGGCGGCGGCGATGCCGGTGGCATCGATGAATTGCGGCTCGATCTCGCGCTTGCCGGCCTCGATCTTGGCATGGTCCAGGATCTCATCGATGAGGCCCAGCAGCAGCGAACCGCTGGAATGGATGTCGTTGGCATATTCGCGCACGCGCTCCAGCGTCAGCATCTGGCGCGTCGGCGTGCGCAGCAGGTCGGCAAAGCCGATGATGGCGTTGAGCGGCGTCCGGAGGTCATGGCTGGCGGTGGCAAGCAGCATGCTCTTGGCGCGGGTCGCTTCCTCGGCGGCGCGGCGCTCCCGGAAGAGGGCGACGATGGTCAGCACCGTCATGGTGAAAAGGACGATGAGCACGCCCGCCATCTGCAACGGGTTGATGGTGACCGGCGCGTGGAAGGGACCGACACCCGCCGCCGTCGCCGCCATGGCGATGACCGAGGCCAGCGAGACGAGCGTGTAGGCCGCGCGCAGCGAGGTCGACAGCGCGATCCAGGAGAGCGGCACGACCAGCAGGAAAGGCAGCGTCGCGAAAAGAGCGAAATGCGCGGGTGGTGCCACGAACAGGCCGATCACGATGGCGGCGACGATGACCCACACCAGCCGCTCATGGCGTTGCAGCGGGCGCGGCGTCTCTTCCGGCCCCCGCTCGGCATCGAGCCACAGCAGCAGGCAGGGGGCAAAGGACAAGGTGCCGCCGCTGTCGCACAGCCACCAGCTGGTCCAGGTCTTGAACAGGATGTCGGGATCCCAGGCCGGATCGACGACCCCGCCCAGATTGAGCGCCAGCGTGCCGCCGCCGGCCGTAATCGCCGGATGCAGGATGACCGCGCACAGGATGAAGGCGACGATGCCGGCAAAGGTGCTGAACAGGCTGCGCTCGCCGCGCCAGCGCCGCATCAGGTCGATGGCCAGGATCGGCCCCAGCGCATTGGTGAGCGAGATCAGCCCGGCGACAAAGAAGCTCGATTCGAAATAGCCGTAATTGATAAGGAACGAGCCGAGGAAAAGGCCCGGGAAGAAACGCCAGCCACCCAGCATCGCCGCCACCACGGCAACGCTCGATGGCAGCCAGATCGGCGCCGGAAAGAGACCATAGGCGGCGAAATAGTGGCCGACCGCAAGACCCAGCAGGAAATAGAGCAACGCTGCCGCGAGATTGCCGCCGATGCAGGGCATGAAGCCGCCATCGGCATGCAGCCAATCACGCAAGGTTTCCTTGTTCCACCAGGAAGCCGTGAACTCCTTGTGGGCGCTCGAATGCTGCTTTGGCGCCTCGCCAGACAGGGTGATGATCGACATTCTACCGCTAAAACGCTCCCGAACGGCTGCCAAGACCGGCTTCCGTCATAGGGGGAATATTTCCCTCAAACTTGTTAATTAGGTGTGAACTTTCGACCCGTCAGCCGGTAACAAGGGTGCGACTTAAGTTCGCTCTTGCCCGGCATTTTCCGGATCAGCAGAGGGTATCCCCCGCCGTTCGCGGTCGTTCGTTTAGCGGATTTGTTCCCCGGCGTCGATACCACCTTGGGCCGGGCGGATCGTTGGAGGCCGACCGGCGGGGTTGCCGCCGCCTATTCCGCCGCCTTCTTGCGCATGGGATTGCGCGGATCCTGGGTCCAGTTGAGATAGGGCTTGCCCGTATCCTGCGGCACCATGCTGATGACGTTCGGCACGGGGCAGGCGTGGTAGCAGAGATTGCACCCCACGCACTCCGCATCGATCACTTCATAGCGGCGCTTGCCCCCACCCTTCCCATCGGGCACGCGCTTCGCGGCGATCGCCTGGTGCGACGTATCCTCGCAGGCGATGTGGCAGAGGCCGCATTGGATGCATTTTTCCTGGTCGATCTTGGCGATCGTCTTGAAGTTGATGTTGAGATATTGCCAATCGGTGACATTGGGGACCGCCTTGCCACGGAAATCCTCGATCGACCGGTAGCCCTTCTCGTCCATCCAGTTCGCCAAACCGCTCGCCATCTCCTCGACGATGCGGAATCCGTAATGCATGGCGGCGGTGCAGACCTGTACGTTGCCGGCCGACATGGACATGAACTCGGCGGCATCCCGCCAGGTGCCGATGCCGCCGATCGCTGAAATGGGCATGCCGTGCGTCGCCGGATCGCGCGCGATCTCCGCCACCATGTTGAGGGCGATGGGTTTCACCGCCGGGCCGCAATAGCCGCCATGCGTTCCCTTGCCGTCGACGACAGGTGTCGGCGCCATCTGGTCGAGATCGACCGAGCAGATCGAGTTGATGGTGTTGATGAGCGAGACGGCATCCGCCCCACCCTTCTTCGCCGCCTGGGCGGGTTTCCTGACATCGGTAACGTTCGGCGTCAGCTTGACGATGACCGGCATGCGCGTGTTCTGCTTGCACCAGCGCGCGACCATCTCGACATATTCCGGCACCTGGCCCACCGCCGCACCCATGCCGCGTTCCGACATGCCGTGCGGGCAGCCGAAATTGAGCTCGATGCCGTCGGCTTCGGTCTCCTCGACACGCTTCAGGATGCGCTTCCAGGCATCCTCCTCGCACGGCACCATCAGCGAGACGATCATAGCGCGGTCCTTCCAGTCGCGCTTCACGCGCTTGATCTCCTGGAGGTTCACGTCGAGCGGCCGGTCGGAAATGAGCTCGATATTGTTGAAGCCCACCATGCGGTCGGCGCCGAGATTGAAGGCACCGTAGCGGGAGCTAACGTTCACGACGGGCGGGTCCTCGCCCAGCGTCTTCCACACGACGCCGCCCCAGCCCGCCTTGAAGGCGCGCACGACATTGTATTCCTTGTCGGTGGGCGGCGCGGACGCCAGCCAGAACGGATTGGGCGATTTGATGCCGATGAAGTTCGAACGCAGGTCAGCCATTTCGTTCCTCCCTCAGCCCTGTCCAACGGGGGCTTCGCCGCGCAAGTAAGCGTCGATGGCGATCGCCGCGTCGCGCCCGTCTGCCACCGATTGCACCGTGAGATCGATGCCGCTCGCCACACAATCGCCACCGGCGAAGACGCCCTTGATCGAGGTCGCGAAATCCTCATTGACCGCGATCTTGTTGCCGGCCAGGTCCAGCACGTCCTGCGCCCTGCCGTTGACCGGGTCCTTCACCAGCGTCTGACCGATCGCCTTGAAGACCGTGTCGCAAAGAAGGGTGAAGGTCTCGCCGGTACCCATCAGGCGGCCTTGCGCATCGAGCTGCGTGTATTCGAACTCAATCTCGCGCACGGCGCCGTTATGGCCGTGGAGTTTCACGGGTCGCGCCCAATGCTTGATTTTGACACCGTTCGTTTGCGCGAATTCCTGCTCGTGATGCGTGGCGCTCATATTGTCGGGGCCGCGGCGATAGACCAGGGTTACATCCTCGGCGCCCAAGCGCTTCGATTGGATGGCGATGTCGATTGCGGTGTTGCCGCCGCCGATGACGACGATCTTGCGCCCCACGGGCAGTTCGCCCTTGTTCTTCGTCTGCCGCAGTTTCGCGATATAGGCGACGGCATCCTCGACGCCCTTGAGTTCCTCGCCTTCCGCCCCCAGCGCGTTGACACCGCAAAGCCCCATCGCCAGGAACACGGCATCAAAATCCTTGCGCAAGGCCGAGAGCGTCACATCGCGGCCCAGCGCCTTGCCGGTTTCCACATGGATACCGCCCAGCGCCAGGATGAAGGCCACTTCGGTCTGCGCGAAATCATGCACCGTCTTGTAAGCAGCGATGCCGTATTCATTGAGGCCGCCCAGCTTCGGCTTCGCCTCGAAAACCGTGACCTCATGCCCCAGGCGCGAGAGACGGTGGGCTGCCGAAAGACCGGCGGGACCGCCGCCCACCACGGCGACCTTTTTCCCCGACGCAGCGGCGCGGGTGAAGGGCTGCTTGCCCTCGGCCACCAGCGCGTCGGTCGCAAAGCGCTGCAGCGCGCCGATGGCGACGGGCTTGTCTTCCGAATGGTTACGTACGCAGGATTGCTCGCACAGAATCTCGACTGGGCAGACGCGGGAGCACATGCCGCCCATGATGTTGGCTTCGAGGATCGTCTCGGCAGCACCGATCGGATCGCCGACGGCGATGGAGCGGATGAAGCTCGGTATGTCGATCGAGGTCGGGCACGCCTCGATGCAGGGCGCGTCGTAACAATAGAAGCAGCGGTTGCTTTCCACCAATGCCCGCTTGTGGTCGAGCGGCGGCTTCACATCGTCGAAATTCGCAGCGAGGTCCGTCGGCCCCAAACGGCCGGAACGGATATCGGGTGCGGCGGTCGCGCTCATCGGCGGTCCTCCCGGTTGACGTCAAAAGTCACTCTCGGCCGGACTGCCCCGGCGCCTCCTGGTGAATGGGGCGCGGATCTTTGCTGTCGGTGGCGGTCTGGCTACCTGTTTCAACCCATGGAAACACATTCTAACCATATGGTCAATTATTCTTGACCGATTGGAAAGAAATTAACAAAACCCCGATTCTGCCTAGGAATGTGAATGCGCTCACAGCGGGTCTTCGGTTTCGGGCCTATCTCCGGGACACCAAGCATTGAACGGAGTCCCCCATGCCGACGACTTATCTCATCGCCCCCCGCCGCCGCCGCGCCGCCCGCCTCCTCGGCCTGTTCGCAGCCCTTGCCACCTATCTTGCCCGCGCCCGCGAACGGCGCCAGGCCTCGAACGCGCTCTACAATCTCAGCGACCACCAGCTGCGCGACATCGGCGTCAGCCGCGCCGAGATCGATCATGTGATCCGCCACGGCCGACCGCGTGACTGATCGCGCAGACCCAAGAAATTCGGCACGCGGTCGGATCACCTTGCTAGTCTGGTGCCTTGTGCGCTCCAGATGAAAAGGCCCATCCGCCGTGCCGAATTTCCGCGATCCGACCTTCCTCATCGACCACATCCGCACGACGCTCGCCTTCTATCATCCGCGCAGCATCGACCCATCCGGCGGCTTCTATCATTTCCTCAAGGATGACGGCGCGGTCTACGATGCCACGACCCGGCATCTGGTGAGCTCGACGCGCCTCGTCTTCAATTACGGGATGGCCTGCCGGCATTTCGGCGACGACAAATATCGCGATGGGTTGCGCCATGCCCTCGCCTTTCTGCGCGACGCCCATCGCGATCCCGCGACCGGCGGCTATGCCTGGGTGCTCAATTGGGAGAAGGGGCAAAAGAAGGTTCTCGACGGCACCAACCATTGCTATGGCCTTGCCTTCGTCCTGCTCGCTTATGCCCATGCCGTCATGGCTGGCGAGGATTCGGCACGGCCCGCTCTCGCCGAAACCTTCGACCTGATGGAGCGCCGCTTCTTCGAGCCGCAGCACGGGCTTTATGCCGACGAAGCGGCCGCCGATTGGTCGCGGACCTATCCCTATCGCGGGCAGAACGCCAACATGCATGCCTGCGAGGCGATGCTGGCGGCCTATGAGGCGACGAAGGATACGCGCTATCTCGACCGGGCCGAAACCCTCGCCCACAAAATCACCCGCCGCCAGGCCTCACATGCCGGCGGCATGATGTGGGAGCATTACCATGCGGATTGGTCGGTCGATTGGGACTACAATAAAGACGACAAGACCAACATCTTCCGTCCCTGGGGCTATCAGCCCGGTCATCTCACCGAATGGGCGAAGCTCCTCCTCATCCTCGAACGCCACCGCAAGCTCGACTGGCTGGTGCCGCGCGCGCAGGAACTCTTCGACATCGCGCTCGCCAAGGCATGGGACAAGGATCATGGCGGCATCTTCTACGGCTTCGGGCCGCAAGATGAGATCTGCGACGCCGACAAATATTTCTGGGTCCAGGCCGAAAGCTTCGCCGCGGCCGCCTGCCTAGCGCAACGTACCGGCGATGCGCGCTATTGGGATTGGTACGACCGCATCTGGGACTATAGCTGGCGCCATTTCGTCGACCATCAGCACGGCGCCTGGTACCGCATCCTCACAAACGACAATCGGAAATATTCCGACGAAAAGAGCCCCGCCGGAAAGGTCGACTATCACACGATGGGCGCCTGCTATGAGGTGCTGGGGGTTATTTAAACCGCCGGAGCCAAAGTTAAGGCAGGATCGATGGGAAATCTTCGGATGCGATCCTTTGCGCCCTTGCCACGATAGCTGCGGTCATTTTCTCTTCATCTGACAGTTTCTTCGTCACGGACCGACAAACGGCAATTCGCGTTGGCGCGTTTCGACTGCCTTGCGTCGTAACTACCACGCAAGCCAATACGACGTCCGTTTCTGTCTCTCGCACCGAGAAGACATGTCCGACTGCCGACCCGGCAGGCAGCACGGCTGTCACGGTTCGATTCAGATCCTTCGCTTCCAGGTCATCGCCTTGCTTCTCCAGCATCTCGAAATCGAGATCCTGAACGGAAACATTGTCGCGGTAGCGGCCAATCATCAGGAAGAGGCGTGGTGCAAAATCGAGAATCAACCCATCAACTATCGCTTCATTGATGTCGGCAGCGATAGGATTCAACTTCCCCCCTACCATATAGATATCGACCGGGCGATTGGTCTTGTCCCACATCACCTTGCATTTTGAGTGTTTCAAGGTGGTGATTTGGTCGTTGAGCCCGGAAGGCGACACTATGAGATGATCGCAATTGGCGGCTGTGGATGAGGCCGTCGAGCTGTGGGACATCGGTTGAGCCGTTGCACATGCCGCAAGAAATGCGGCGCCAGTTAAAACCAACCATGTCGGGCTTCTCATATTGCGTTCCTTAACGGCCGAATCACACCTAATGCTAGCAATTTCGGACTCTTTGTCGAGCTTATCGGCTGTCCGACGTTTGACCGCGCTTGGGAACCAAGCTTGCACTTAGAAATATCGGTCATCGGGCCCAAATCTTGACCGATCATTTAACCCAGCGGTCAAACAATCCGGTTGAGCCTCGGCCCCGTTCCGGTTTTACTGGGGAAAACGGGGTAGGCATTGGGGGAATTGGCCATGAGTGACGCGGGCGGCGACGAGGCCCACGCGGAATCGGACGAGGGCAACCTCGGCGTCCGGGCACGCAGCCGTGCCCGTATCGAGGCCAGCATCCGCCGGGCCGCTGAAGAGGTCTTTGCCGAAATGGGCTTCGAGGGTGCCTCGACCAGCCTCATCGCCAAGCGCGCGGGCCTGCCGAAGGCCAATCTCCATTACTATTTCAAGACCAAGAACGATCTTTACCAGTTCGTGTTGCGCGACATCATCGAGCTGTGGCTGAACACCGCGCAGGAGATCCAGCCCGATGCCGATCCGGCTTTGGCGCTCGCCCATTACATCGGGCAGAAGATCGACCTTGCCCGCGACCGGCCGATCGCAAGTCGCGTCTTCGCCAACGAGGTGCTGCACGGCGCCCCCCGCTTCGACCGCTTCATGCGCCAGGATTTGAAAGATTGGGTCGAGCGCAAGTCGGCGATCATTGAAGAATGGATCAGCCGGGGAAAGATGGACCGCATCGATCCCAAGCATCTCTTCTTCATGATCTGGTCGACGACGCAGACCTATGCCGATTTCTCGACCCAGATCGCTGCCGTCCTGGGGCGGCGCGAACTCATCGATGCTGACTATCAATTGGCGGCGCGGCAGATCACCCACATCATCCTCAAAGGCTGCGGCCTGAAAGCGCCGGACGCCTGATCCGATGAAAGTCCTGGTCGTCTTCGATCATCCGCGCCGCGATTCCTTTTGCGGCGGCGTGCTCGATCGTTTCACGGCGGGCCTCGCGGCGGCGGGTCATGCGGCGGAAATCGCCGATCTCCGCGCCGAAAATTTCGATCCGCGCCTCCCGGTCGCCGATGAACCGGATTGGAATGACGGCAGCAAGGTCTATAGCGCCGCCGTGTTGAAGGAACAGGAACGCATCGCGCGCAATGACGCGCTCGCTTTTATCTTTCCGATCTGGTGGTGGTCCTTCCCGGCGACGACCAAGGGCTGGATCGACCGGGTCTGGAACAATGGCTGGGCCTATGGCGACCGCAAGCTGCCGCATAGCAAGGCGCTCCTCATCGGCACCGCCTCGGGCGATGAAGAGGGCTATCTGAAGCGCGGCTACGATGCGGCGATGCAGACGCAGCTCGTCACCGGCATCATGCATTATTGCGGCATCCCCGAGGCCAGGCTCGAATTCTTCTACGACGTGATGCAAAGCGCCGAGCGCCGCACAACACTCCTGGCGCAGGCCGAGGAATTGGGACGCGGTTTCTGATGCGCCAAGCTCTTCTCGCCTTCGCCATCTTCATCGGCTTCGCGACACCGGCCTTCGCCTATACCGGTGCCACTTGCAATTCGACCGATGGCGAAGATCGTGCGGCCTGCATGGCGACGATCGGTGCCGTGCGGTCGATCATCGGCGACGCCAATACCAGTGACCCCGCCTGCGCGCGCGGGGCGCGGGATGATTTGCAGGTGAGCTACGCCGTCATCGACTGGATCAAGGCGCATCCCGAACGGCAGGGCGAGGATCTCGCCGCGCTTGCCCGCGAGGCGCTGATGCAGATCGACCCCTGCGCCCAGCGCGGCCTCATCCCCGAGATGAACCTCTCCGACCCGATCGATACGGAATAGCGCCTACGCTGTCGGCGCGCGGTAACGGGCGAATTCCGGGCGCCAGAAATGCAGCAGGATGACGCCGCATACGCAGATGATACCGCCCGCCACGGCGGCGAAGACCGGGTTGGTCAGTTCCGCGGCAATACCCGATTCGATATCGCCTGCCCAAGGTCCACCGACACCCACCACGAACGCCGCGGCGCTGACGCGGCCCATCAGGGCGCCAGGCGCCTGTGTCTGCAAGATCGTCGCCCGGAAAACACCGGTCGCCATATCCGCGGCACCGGCGACCGCCAAAAACAAGATGCCGATCCACAAGACGTCGCTCACCGCGAAGGTGGCACTGGCAAGACCCCAGATTGCTGTCGCAATGAGCAGCGCCAGCCCATGCCGCCGTGACCGCGTGAGCGGGCCGGAGAAGAGCGCACCGATGATGCCACCCAGGGCCGGGGCGGCATAGAGCAGGCCCACCGATCCGGCACCCCCTGTGAAATGCGTCGCGGCAAGTGCCGGAAAGAGTGCCCGCGGCATGCCGAACAACATACCGTTGATATCGAGCAGCAGCGGCATGAAGAGCAGGCTCTTCGATTTCAGGAATTTGATGCCGTCGATCACGCCGGCAAGGTTCGGCTGCGCGCTGTCCTTGGCAGCGGGCAGATGCGGCAGGCGCCAAGCGGCATAGGCCGCGACCAGGAAGGTACCGGCGTCGATGAGATAAGCGGTTGCCAGGCCCAGCCGATCGACGACGAAGCCGGCCAGGATCGGGCCAAGCAGGATACTGATCTGGAACGAAAACATCGACAGTGCCGCCGCTGCGGCAAGTTTGTCTGTCGCTATCAGCGCCGGCACGATGGCGCGCAAGGTGGGGCTCTCCAGCGCGAAGAATGCATTCTGCACGACGATCAAGGCGTAAAGCAGCCAAAGCTGCGTCGGTGCCATCGCAACCTGCGCCACAAAGCCCAACGAGACCGCGACCAATATGAGGCTGGTGAAAAATGCCAGGCGGCGACGGTCGACGCTGTCCACAATGACGCCGCCCAGCAGCCCTACACTGAGCAACGGTACGAGTGCGGCAAGTCCGACCATGCCGACGAAGAATGACGATTCTGTCAGCTGATAGACTTGGACCGAGACCACAACCGCTGTCATCGATGACCCGATCCCGGAAAGGAGTTGTCCCCACCACAGCCGTCGATAGGCAGCGGAGACACGCAGGGGCGTCAGATCCAGCAGCCAGGATCGCCGTCGACCGCCGTCGTGATGTTCGGATGCCTCACTCATGCTCTTGCCATTCTTGCGGAAGGGCCGCCTTTTTGGCGTACCAATGGTGGAAAATCAAGATGGCAGCCTGTACTCTGGCGGCGACCGACGATCCCTCTCAGGTGGCGCCATGACCGACAGTATCCGCGCGATCCATGTGGCCCCGGCACCACTGGTCGCCATGATCGCCACCACATCGCTGTGGGCGCTCGCTTTCATCGTGCCGGTGATAGTGCCCGGTGCGAGCTCGCTCGACATCACGTTCGGCCGCTACTTCGCCTATGGCATCGGGTCGCTCATCCTGCTCTGGCGGTTCGGTCGCGTGCACCTCTCATGCGGCGATTGGGTTTTGGCTGCGTCCTTCGCGATCTTCGGCAATCTGCTCTATTACGCGCTGCTGGTGCTCGGCATCCGCCTTGCCGGGGCGGGGCTTGCCGTCCCGATCATCGGCCTGCTGCCCGTCACCGTGGCCTTGGCCGGCAATTGGCGCGAGGGCGCGTTGCCGTGGAAGAAACTCGCCCCGCCGCTCATCGCCGTCTTCATCGGGCTGATGCTGGTCAATATCGCGCGGGGGCGCGATGCCGGCGGCGCGCATGCCTCCCTCCTCGGCATTCTCTGTCTGGTGGCGCCTGTCATCATGTGGACCTGGTACGCCATCGCCAACGCCGCGTTCCTGAAACGCCGCGCCGATGTCGGCGCCACCGCCTGGGCCAGCGCCATCGGTGTGGCAACCCTGGCGTTGACGCTGGCGCTCTTTCCGCTGCACCTCATCTTCGGCGATGGCGCCCATTCGATCCCGCATCTCTTTGCGACCGGTGAGGTGATCGCTGTCGCTTTCTGGAGCACGGTGCTGGGTCTTGGCGCCTCCTGGGGTGCGGCCGCCCTCTTCAACATCGCCTCGACCAGATTGCCGGTGACGCTTGCCGGCCAGCTCATCGTCTTCGAAACGATCTTCGGTGTCTTCTATGTCTTCCTGGCCGAAGGGCGCCGCCCAAGTCTTGTTGAACTAGCCGGTTTCACCCTGTCCATCCTCGGCATCTGGCTGTCGATCCGCGCACTCCAGCACACCCGGAATGACAGGTGAGCGATAAATCTCTAAGGTCGACGACAGATCTCTCCAGCTAGACGAATTGCGCATGAACGCTTCCGACATCCGCACCTTTTTTGACGGTTATGCCCGCGCCTTCACCGCCCAGGATGCGGCCGCCATCTGTGATCATTATGCGTTTCCGGTACAGATCCTCTCCGAGGAGACGGGCTATGTGTTCCGGACCAAGGCCGAAATGCTCGCCGACATGACAGGCTTCGTCGCCTTCTACGACAAGGTCGATTTCGCCCGCGCCGAAATCGCGAAGTTCGACTTCCAGAAACTGTCGCCGACCTTTGGCCAAGCCCATGTCGATTGGGCGCTGATCAGCAAATCTGGCGGACATATCGTCGATTTCCACTCCACCTACACGTTGCGCATCGATGGCAAGGGCAACGAACAGGGCGGGCCGGCCATCATCGGCATCCTCGCCCATACCGAGGACAGCGCCTGGAAGCAGCGCGGCGTCCCCATCGACTGGTGAAATTTCCGCTCGCCGCCACGCTGCTGCCAGAATCTGACACACATGCCCGCTAGGCTCCTCTTCCAGAAGCATGGAGGATGAGATGCGCCGCTATTCATACGAGACCGTCACGGATTTGAAACCCGAGCAACTTTATGGCGCGATGAGCGATGTCGCCGCCTGGCCGCAATGGGATGACGGGATCGAGGCCATCATCCTGGACGGTCCTGCCAACGAGGGAACCGAGTTCGCGTTGGTGCCGCGCGGGCGGACCGCCGTGAAACTCAAGGTCGAGACGATGGTCGAACCCTATCGCTTCACCGATATCGCCTATCTGCCGCTGGCGCGCATGAAGACCGAACATGCCTTCATCCCGACGCCCGAAGGTACGCTGGTGCGATCGACCGTCGAGATCAAGGGGCCGCTCGCCCGCTTCTGGGACCGCACGATCAACGCAAGCTATGCCGAAGGGGCAGCGCGGCAGACGAAACGCTTCCTCGCCTTCGCCGCCAATTGGAACAAGCCTGCAGCGGAAACGCCCGCGCGCAAGAAGCTGCAGACGTTTCCGTTCTACACGGTGTGCTGAACTATTCCGCGGCCTTGTCCTGGGCGCGTTTGACGGCCTTGGGGGCGCGGATCTCGTTCACCTTCTTCACGGCGTCGAAGATGGTCGGGAAGGTCGGGCGGTCGATATAGCGGCCGGCGCCCTTCTCGACCTTCAGCTCGCCCTTCTCGTAGACCACGCGGCCCTGGCTGATCGTCACGGCCGCATTGCCGGTGACGCTCATCCCTTCGAAGATGTTGTAGTCGACCTTCTGGTGATGGGTCTTGGCCGAGATGGTGCGCGTCGCCGCCGGATCCCAGACGACGATATCGGCATCGGCGCCGACCGAGACCGAGCCTTTGCGCGGATAGATGTTGAAGATCTGCGCCGCCGCCGTCGACGTGACCTTCACGAATTCCGAGCGCGTGAGGCGGCCGGTGCCGACACCGTGATGCCACAGCACCGACATGCGGTCCTCGACACCGCCGGTGCCGTTGGGGATCTTGGTGAAATCGTTGCGGCCGGCCGCTTTCTGATCGGCGCAGAAGCAGCAATGGTCGGTTGCCGTGGTGTGGAGGTTGCCCGATTGCAGGGCGCGCCACAGCACTTCCTGGTTTTCCTTCGGGCGGAAGGGCGGGCTCATCACATGCGCCGCCGCCACGTTCCAATCGGGATGGCGATAGACGCTGTCATCGACGAGGAGATGGCCCGCGAGCACTTCGCCATAGACGCGCTGGCCTTCGTTGCGCGCGCGGGTGATCGCCTCGACTGCTTCTTTGCAGGAATTGTGGACGATGTAGAGCGGGTTGCCGATGACCTGCGCCACACGGATGGCGCGGTTCGCGGCCTCGCCCTCAACCTCAGGCGGACGTGAGAGCGGATGGCCTTCGGGGCCGGTGATGCCTTTCTTGAGGATCTCGGCCTGGAGGTGATAGACGAGCTCGCCATTCTCGGCATGGACCGTGGGGATGGCACCGAGTTCGAGGCAGCGCTGGAAGCTCTGCACCAGATTTTCATCCGGCACCATGATGGCGTTCTTGTAGGCCATGAAATGCTTGAAGGAGTTGACGCCCTTCTCGCGCGTCAGCACGCCCATGTCTTCGCGGACCTTGTCCGACCACCAAGTGACGGCGACGTGGAAGGAATAATCGGCGCAGGATTTCTGCGCCCATTCGCGCCACTGGTCGTAGGCCGAGAGCAAAGACGTCTGCGGCGCGGGGATGACGAAATCGATGATCATGGTGGTGCCGCCGGCCAGGCCCGCTGCGGTGCCGGTGAAGAAATCCTCGGACGCCACCGTGCCCATGAAGGGAAGCTGCATGTGCGTGTGCGGGTCGATGCCGCCCGGCATCACATATTGGCCGCCTGCATCGACGACCTTGGCACCCGACGGAGCCTCAAGGTTCGGTCCCACGGCCTTGATCTTGCCGTTCTCGCAATAGACGTCGGCCCGGGCCTCGCCATCGGCATTGACGACGGTCCCACCACGAATCAACAAAGACATCGCGCGCACTCCCTTGGCTCAAATGAACCCAGGGGGCGGATCAAAGGCTGGCGCTGCCGCCAAGCTTGCTCGGCCCTCGGGCTCGTGGCTACAGCGCCGCATCGCGGCCGGGTGCCACACCCGGCGACCTGCGGCGTTCTTTTTTGATCATTCGGTCAAGGATGGTAGCGGAAAGCAGGCGGCCTGCAAAGCGCCGCGTTGGCCAGACCGTTGCTGCTTGTCGCCATGTCATCTGCGCCATTTCGCCTACGCGATGTTATCTCCGTCGTCTCATCATCGTCCGATCATCGGCAATCGCTCAGGTCGTATGGGCGGCAATGACGGGCCGCCCGGCCGCTTGAGCGCCCGGCATTGTCCTGCCCGGGCTGGCGCAGGGACCGGCCTTATCCCAACCGGTCAGGGACGGCACTTGCCCCAGGTGCCGCGCGGAGGATCGCGTGTCCGTGGCGATCCGCAGGGAGTCGCGTGTCCATGGCGACCCGCAGGGAACGTGTTTGGCCGCCCAACCGTCCAGGCGGGACCGCGTCACCCGTTGCGGCCGGGGAGCCCTGTGTATCGCCACCGGCTATAGGCGGGGGCACCTGAGGCACCCCAAGAATCCGGCCTCCCTCACCCCGCGCGGACAAGCCTGTCCGACGGCAGAAAGCCGGCCAACCCGAGCGATTGCCGATGACCGGATCCAGGCCAAAGGCGGTAACAGCGCGCTAAGTTGGAATAGTAGCAAATTCCTAGGTGAGAGTCAAGAACAAAATAGGAACCATTTAAATCTGTGGCCACGGCCGGGCTGATCCCAAGTCAGGATGTCGGGGCTCACTCTCCGGATACCCGAAATCATCTCTTAGTGTCTCGATGAGGTTTAGGCAGCGGGACGCGACATCCCCGACCTCACTGAGCGCCGTCATTTCGAATAGTTTGCGGCGCAACTCGGTTACGGCAATGGGCACTGCATAAAAGGTACCGACCCAGTCTTCTGAAGGCACATGCTTGGTAACGATGCGCTCAACTGTTCGCCTTCCGATAAACGATCGCCCATGCTTCCTCACAGATTCCAGACCAACTAGCAACAGCAGGCCTTCTGCATCTGGATTTTCCGCCACAGCTTGCGCCAGCATGGAATGGCCCGACGAAATGGGCTCCGTCTTGAGCAAATCATAAACATGCATGCGCAATTGTGGATACCGCTCGATCCATTCACCTACTTGTCGAGCAATGTGCCATTCATCGGTCGTTCGCCAATCAATAGCGCCCTGTGCACTTAGATCGATAAATTTGGTCATCGCAGATAAGGTACCGCGCTTCAGCACGGCTTCACGCCAGTGACGGCTTGCGTAGAAGCTCGGGGCTTCCTCAGCGAGCCTGAAAAGGACATTCTCAGCTTCACCAGAAGGTGCCTCAGCGAAGAGACCCAAAGCGTGCTCTAAGAACTGAGGTGTCCTGAACTGTTCGGGCAAATTCAATATTATAGGCAGCGAGTCTCCTGGAGCATTCACAAACGGGAGCAGTTGTAACCAGTCTCTAAGCGCATAGCCATTTCCGTCTGCTAGTATCCATGGATGCTCTCTAGCGCGCTCGAACACTTCAGCTATACCCGCGGCAACAATGCTAATGTCTACTTCTTCTCCAGAAAGCACGAGAGCGAGGACCAGCGCTGGCCGTGATCGCCATCCAGCCAAAGCCATAAGTTCCTGAATCGTAGATCTACGCTCGCCATGTGGGAGACGTGCGCCAACAATTCCAAGTTCTATCGCGAGGTTCTTTTGATCTGCGGAAGACTCGTCGACCAGCAGTTTATCGATCGCACCGAAAATCGCCTCCGCCTGCTCAGACGTCGCTGTAGGTTGACTCGCGCGCGCCAAACGACGCTCCGCTACGCTTGAGAAATTCGGGCCAATTCTTCGCCTTTCGTCATCCTTCGATCCATTCTGTTCTTCCCATTGGACACTAAGCACGATAGCAGCCGCTTTGCCAAAATCTTTGTCGAGAAGATACTCCTTCGCCAGCGTACTTGTCTGAGGCGACCTTATGGCTAGGAATGCGCTCTTGTAAGCTTCACTATGTGATATCCGGGCTTCATCAGTGGCTCTGCCCGGTTGCCAACCATTTGCGTTGGCTTCAATGCGAAATGCCTCTACGCGCCGCAGATCCTCATCCAGGAGTCGCTTAAGCAATGGCAATAGAGATGGAGACGGGGCGTGAGCTATCAGTCTGGCAATGGAGGCTATATGCCACCGGGTCGCAGCATCGCCCGAGGCTAGCATTCGCTCCCCCCATTGGAGCGCCAGCAATCCGATTTGGCCCTGCTCCTTTGGGCCAAACGACCTTACTTGGTCTCTCATACTTTCGGTTCCACGACCAAGTAGTCCAGCCAACTCAGAAGCGTCATTGCTATCCGCTGCGTCTGCAAATGCTTGTACCGCGGCAAGCAAGCTCGCAGCAGGTGTATGCCCAATACGCTCGCGAAGATCGTAGTAGCGCTCGCTTGCAGCCTGATTGTACTTCCGACCAGGCCCGTGCAATCGCCTCCCAACTTCAAGGTACTCTTTGATCAGCCGCCCCACTCCAACCGGCCCAAGAACTGACGCTGCTGCCTCTGCACGCTCGCTGTGCGTTGATTCCTCCGTGAGCGCAATCCCTATCAGCACTTCATCGTCTATCGCGAGACGCGCAGCCGCCAAAATACCATCTGCACCATAAGGTAAAATGCTGCCTTCATACACGCGTTTCAGGAGGCCTTCAGCGACAGCGGGAAGATAGCGGCGACTTAGATCATTGAAGACACCCCGATAGTCACCATTGGTTCGGTCAATTTCCATGCTCGAAACTATCGACAGAATCTTGGCACTCGCGTCATCTTCGACCGTTCCAAACGCAATAGACCGTAACTGCTGAAAATCTGAAACGCCCGCTTCACGCTGCCGAGCCCTAGCAGCCTTCAAGGCTGCTTGTATGCCTTCATCTGCGATATCATCGATTGCCCCATTCGCCGCAAGTAGATCAAAAGTCCTCTCGTCTGCATTGTTGAGTACTTCCAAGATATGCCGATCGGCTTGGCGAAATGCTAACGCCTTCACAGCATCTGCCTTGACCTGTGAGTCAACTTCTTCCTTTGCAACTGCAGTTGCAAGATCGAGACCTTCGATGCCACCTTGTGACGCGATCTCACCAAGGACGTCACCTCTGGTTTCCGACTCCAGCTCGGCGATAAGCTTAGCCGCATCTCGGCCAAGAATAGATGGGCGAAAGCGACCACCCGCTCGGAGTGCTTGGAGGCGAACTTGTTTGTCCTTGTGGGTAATCAACGGCCATAGGAGGTTGAAAAACTCTGGCCGGCCGGATGTAATCATGAATCTTAGCGCCCGATCGGCCTTACCAGGTTTGTGCCATTTATTGATTCGCCTCTGAATTTCAGCGCTGATTGCAACCCAAACCGCATCGGTGCAACGGAAAATCATTTCTGCAGCGAGAATTGGATCAACATCGAACGCGCAAAGGATAGCTCCGGCGCATGCCTTCTGCTGTGGTGAGTCGCCAAGCCCTAGGCGCTCTACCGCAAATAATACCGCTTCTTCCCACGACCGGTTGTCAAAAATGTCTGCCTTCAATTTTTCGCGGGACGCCACCTCGTCAATTGCTTTCATCATATAGCTTTCAACGTGATGCGAAGCGTACCACTCTTGAAATTGCTGGTGCTGAAAGGAATACCCTTGCGATTCACTGGATCGTATCAAAACGTGATTGCTGACGAGCGCATCAAGGATACCGCTGGGATCGCAGCTCTCGATCTGCCCGTCCGCGATTAGTTCCTTGGCAGCGGCTGATATTATTCTTCGGGCGTCCCCATCAGAAATGGTCGTATTCCCAGTCGTGACGGCAAAAACAGCGAGTTCGGCAAGATACTTAGACTCAACCCCGTGCAATGCCGATCGAAGTGCTTCAGCATTCCGCGTGTCCGTTTCATGGGCACCCACGAAACGTCGCAATACTTCTTCTTTGGTTGCGGGAAACGAAGCCTCTTCAGGAAGAGCTAGCAACACCGTGAGATACAGGGGAATGGTAACGAGATCACGCACACCAGGAGTACGCCACGCCTGCTCCAGTATCGTACGACCTGAAGCGCCGCGCACTGCTGTGGCAATCTCCATCTGTTGCCTTCGATCCAATGGCAGCAATTCGACACGCACGCCTACGAAGGGAACATCGAGCCCTTGTTTGCGCGTAGATACAATGAGCCCCAACTCGGGCAACTCAGCTTTGAGTGTACTGATCTGTACCGCTGCACGTTTGCGTCCAGCGCTGTCCAACTCGTTCCAGCCATCGAGCAACAGCACAACACCTGACTGCGCCGCGACGATGCGAAAGTCATCTTCTGAGAGGCCGCGCAAAGCCGGGCGCTTCAGGATAGCATCCAGGAGCGTCAAATTTCCTGTCGCCCAATCGCCGAGCGAGACGAAAAGGGGAATGCCACTTCCGCTCGCCAACATGCCCTCAGCGATTTGAAAGAGCGTGGTGGTTTTCCCCATTCCCGGTGGAGCAACGAGAATCAGATCGTCGAGCGATATTACCGCGTTCGCGAGCGCGCTGGTGCTGGCCGGCTCACTGAATTCCTTTACGCTTAGTGAGAGCTCAACTGACGTAGAAGGCCATTTCGTTGTGCGCCGCAGCACTTCAAGATCAGCCGTCGCCGCCGCGGTCAGCCGAGTTGTGATCTCACTGGGCGATGCGAGCCCCGGCCTATACGGAACTTCGTGGTTAAGTAAGCGGCGCAAGGAATCCTTGTGCGCTAGCGCTTGCCATTCCCGAAGACGTTCGGCAGTGAATTCAGAGTCTTTCGAATCGATAGCTGTGCCGTGATCACGACACATCCAAATTCCGTTTTTTGGGGAACGCCGCTCTTCGGGCGTCATGGTTGGATCGTAGCGCGGCCCTCCAGGTGCTGCTGCACAAATGTGCGCAGCCGTACCAATATTGATTACACTTTGACCGTCCGACGTTGACCCGACTGTCTCCTTGCGGCACGACGGATATGAACATCGCCAGCCAGCCTGCTTTGCGATTTGATCCTTTGTCTTCGAAGTGAAGTCGTCCCTGTTCTTATTCTTAACCATCAGACTCGACGCTCAAGAATTATCGCTCTCTGGTAGCATAACTTTTGAATTGACGCGAGAAATGCAGTCGGCGGACGCGTCTAATCTGAGACCTTTCAATTGCCGTAAGCAGCCCGGAATGACGGCGGACGGGCGTAGGCATACGCCGATGGACCGTCTCCCTTTCCGCGGAGGTGACAATGCGCGTTGCCGAGATCCTCGTGCTGCCGCTCCGCCTCAAACTCGGCGAGTGCACGATTGGCGGGGCGTCGTTGACCTAACTGCGGATGGCGCCTTCGCGGACCTCGCCCAGCGCCGATCCCAACTCACTGAAGAGAGGGGATCGGCCGCGAGGGGCGTGCGCTTTACGCGCGGATGAAGGCGAGGAGGTCGGCGTTGATCGTGTCGGGTTCGGTCGTCGCCATGCCGTGCGGGAAGCCGGGATAGACTTTGAGGGTGCCGTTCTTCAGCAGCTTGATGGCGAGAAGAGCTGAATCCGCGATCGGCACGATCTGATCGTCATCGCCGTGCATCACCAGGGTCGGCACGGTGATGATCTTGAGATCGTCGGTGAAGTCGGTCTCGGAAAAGGCCTTGATGCCGTCGAGATGGGCCTTGGCACCGCCCATCATGCCCTGGCGCCACCAGTTCCAGACGATGCCGTCGGACTTCTTCGCGTTCGGCCGGTTGTAGCCATAGAAAGGACCCGCCGCGACATCGAGATAGAATTGCGCGCGATTGTCGGAGAGGCTTTTGCGGAAACCGTCGAACACCTCTATCGGCAAGCCGCCGGGATTGGCCGGGGTCTTCAGCATGAGCGGCGGCACCGCGCCGATCATCACCAGCTTGGCGACGCGGCCTTGCTGTTGACCGTGGCGTGCCACGTAATGCGCCGCCTCGCCGCCGCCGGTCGAATGGCCGATATGGACCGCGTTCTTGAGGTCGAGGTGCTGCACGACGGCGGCGATGTCGGCCGCGTAATGATCCATGTCGTGGCCGTCCCAGACCTGTGACGAGCGGCCGTGGCCGCGCCGGTCGTGGGCGATGACGCGGTAGCCCTGCTTTACGAAGAAGAGCAGCTGCGCGTCCCAATCGTCGCTGCTGAGCGGCCAGCCGTGATGGAAGACGAGGGGCTGCGCGTCCTTGGGGCCCCAATCCTTGAAGAAGATCTCGACGCCGTCCTTTGTGGTGACGAAGCTCATGGCCGGAATATCCTTTCTTGGAGTGGGGCAAAGAAGCCGCTAACCCACACAATATTAAGGGGAATTTCGCGGCAACACAGGTTTGGATTAGCTGGAAGCGGCGGCAGATGCCACCTCTTTTGTAGGATAATTCGGTGATGGGCTTTGCGGCGATGAACCTCACGCGGAAACTTGCACCATTACGACATTGCCGGGTGCGGCGCCGATGTGCAGAGTGCGGCGGGGTTTGGAGCAAACAGCGTATTCTGGGCGTGCATCTTGGCGACATCCGAGGGACGAAGCGGCGAATTGGCGGCGACCGGGCCGGAGGTCATTGGGCCGGAAGTAGTTGGGCCGCTGGATACGCCACAGGATTCGGGTGCGCCGTCGCAGCGTGGCCCCTTGCCGGGGATCGCCTGCCTGGTGGGCGGGGCGGCCGTCTTTTCACTGCAGGATGTCGTCATCAAATTGATGAGCGGCGGCGGCTATCCGCTTTCCGAAGTGCTGACCATGCGCGGAATCGTGGCCTGCGTGCCGCTCGCCTTCCTGCTGCATTTCGGCGGCGGCGGATTGACGGCGGTCTTTTCACCGCGCTGGAAGCGCCTGACTTTCCGCGCCTTGCTGCTGCTGGTTTCCTACACCACCTATTATCTCGCCATCGCCAATCTGCCGCTGGCGGTGGCGGTGGCACTTTTCTTCGCCGCCCCGCTTTTCATCGTGCTGCTCTCCGGGCCGATGCTGGGGGAAAAGGTGCGCCCCGCGCAGGTGGCGGCGGTCATCGTCGGTTTCGTGGGCGTGCTGGTCATCTGCTTCGGGCCGAGCCTGCTGGAGAGCAATGGTGAAAGCGGGAGCGCCGTCGACAGCCTGCTGAAGCCCGCGGCCCTTCTCGCCCTCGCCTCGCCGCTGTTCTATGGGCTGGCCTCGGTGATGGCGCGGCAGCTGGCGGACCAGGAAAGCGGCGCCGTGATGGCGAGCTATCAGAACCTCGTCTTCCTGGCCGGCGCAGTTGTCACTGCCATTCTCACCAATCTCGGCACCGATTTGTCGAGCGGCTTCTCGGACAAGAGCCTTGTCTTCCTATTGCGGCCCTGGATCATGCCGGGGACGCTCGATTTCCTGATGATCGCCTCGACCGGGCTCATCGGCGCCTGCGGCTCGTTCCTGCTGACGCAGGCCTATCGTCTGGCCGCCGCCAGCGTGGTGACCCCGTTCGAATATGTGTCGATCCTCTATGGGACCTTGTTCGGCTGGTGGTTGTGGAACGAAGTGCCGCACCCCACCACCTTCGCCGGCATCGCGCTCATCATCGGCGCGGGGCTCTATGTGCTGCGGGGCCAGGACGGGCATTGAAGGTTCGCTTGATCGGCTTCAATACCGGCTCTATGTTCGCTGGCGAAAACCTGAACCAGCTTCAAGTTTAGAACCATGATCATTGCCGCGCTGCTCCAGCGCAAATTGGCCGTGCTCGGCCTTGCCATCATTGCCGTCTTCGTCCTGGCGGCGGTCTTCGCGCCCTTCATCGCTCCCTTTCCGCCGGAACAGCAATTCTTCGAAGGGCTGACCCTGGAAGGGGCGCCGCTGCCACCCAATGCGCAATTCTGGCTGGGAACTGATCTGCTGGGGCGCGATCTCCTCTCGCGGCTCATCTATGGCGCGCGGGCGACGCTGCTGGTCGGCGTGGTGGCGAACGGTGTGGCACTCGCCATCGGCGCCCTCATCGGCGTCACCGCCGGTTATATGCGCGGCTGGGTCGCCAATCTTCTGATGGGCTTTACCGATTTGATGATGGCCTTCCCCGTGCTGCTGCTCGCCATTCTGCTGGCGGCCCTCACCAGCCCGGGCCTGTGGAAGGTGGCACTCGTCATCGCCATGGTGAGCTGGGTGCAGGTGGCGCGCGTGGTCTATACCGAGACCATCTCGCTTTCGGAGCGCGAATATGTGCAGGCAGTGCGCTCGGTCGGCGCCTCGACGCCGCGCATCCTCATCCGCCATATCCTGCCGCATCTGCTGCCGACCCTCATTGTCTGGGGAACGCTGGGCATCGCCACCACCTCGCTGTTCGAGGCGGTTCTTTCCTATCTCGGCGTCGGCGTGCAGCCACCGACCCCGAGCTGGGGCAACATGGCCAACGAGAACCAGACCTATTTCGAAAGCGCCCCCTGGCTGGTCTTCTTCCCCAGCCTCGGCATCGCCATGCTGGCGCTGTCCTTCAACCTGATCGGCGACGCTTTGCGCGATATCCTCGACCCCACCTTGCGGGGGCGGCACTGATGACGGCCTATATCCTCCGGCGCCTCCTCCGTGCAGCACTCATCCTCGTCGGTGTCAGCATCATCACCTATCTGCTGCTGTTCCTGCTGCCCGCCGATCCGGCGCGGCAGGTGGCGGGCCGCACGGCGAGCGTTGCCCAGGTCGAGCAGGTGCGCCAGCAATTGGGCCTAGACCGGCCGGTCTGGGAACAATATGGACGCTATGTGGCGCGGCTGGCGACCGGCGATCTGGGGCGCTCCTATGTGCAAAGGAGCCAGGTTTCGGAACTGATCGGTGCGCGGCTCCCCGCCACGCTGCTATTGATGGTGGGCGCGATCTGCGCCGAACTCGTGATCGGCCTTACCCTTGGCACCTTCGCCGCCTTCCGCCGCAACACGCGGACCGACCAGGCGATGATGCTGGGTGCCTTCGTCTTCGTCTCGACGCCGCAATTTTTCCTGGGCTATCTGCTGCTCTTCATCTTCGCCGTGGGCCTCGGCTGGTTCCCGATCGGCGGTTACGGCACGTGGCAGCAATTGGTCCTCCCCTCGCTGACGCTGGGCCTCATCGGCGCCGGCTGGTATGCGCGCATGATGCGCTCCTCCATCATCGAGGTGTTGCGGCAGGATTATGTGCGCACGGCGCGGGCCAAGGGCTTGGCACGCGCGCGCATCGTCGCCGTGCATATCGTCCCCAACGCGCTGCTGCCGATCCTTGCCATGATCGGGCTCGATATCGGCGCCTTCATGGGCGGCATCGTGGTGGTGGAATCGGTTTTCGGCTGGCCGGGCATCGGGCAGCTGACCTGGCAGGCGATCCAGCAGATCGATATCCCGATCATCATGGGCGTGACGCTGGTCTCGGCCTGTGCCATCGTCATCGGCAATCTACTGGCGGATCTGGTGGCGCCGCTGATCGACCCCCGAATTCGGCTTAAGTGAAAAATTCGTTTCCCTTGGACAGGAGGATCTGATGAACCGTTTGCTCGCATCCGCATCGATCGTCGCTTTGCTGGCACTGGGTGCCTGCGGCGAGGAGAAGAAGGAAGAAGCCGCCGCCGGCAACGAGACGGCCACAACCGCGACGACCGAAGCAGCGCCCGCCGCCAGCAACACGGCGACGACGGAAGTCGCTGCCCCGGCCGACAGCGGACCGAAGCAAGGCGGCACGATGATTGTCACCTTCAAGGACGATCTCCCCACACTCGACCCTGCCATCGGTTACGATTGGAAGAACTGGTCGGTGATCAAGAGCGTGTTCGACGGCCTGCTCGACTATAAGCCCGGCACCACCGAGATCGTGCCGGACCTCGCCGAGAGTTTCGAAACCTCGGCGGACGGGCTCACCTATACGTTCAAGCTGCGCCACGGCGTCAAATTCCATAACGGCCGCGAGATGAAGGCCGCCGATGTGAAGTACAGCCTGGAGCGCATGATCAACCCGGCGACGCAGAGCCCGGGTGCGGGCTATTACGCGGGCATCAAGGGCTTTGCCGAATTCCAGGGCGGGTCCGCGAAGGAAGTTGCCGGCATCACGACGCCCGACGATTACACGGTGAAGATCGAGCTGACGGCGCCCGACGCCACCATGCTGCATCTGATGGCGCTCAACTTCTCGTTCGTCGTGCCGCAGGAAGAGGTTGAGAAGGCCGGCGCCGATTTCGGCAAGAAGCCCGTGGGCACCGGCGCCTTCAAGGTGACGGAATGGACGTCGGGCCAGAAGATCGTGCTGGAGCGCAATGCCGATTATTACAAGGCCGGCATCCCGCATCTCGACAAGATCACCTTCGAGATCGGCCAGGAGCCGGTCGTCGCGTTGCTGCGCCTGCAGAAGGGCGAGATCGACATTGCCGGCGACGGCATTCCCCCGGCGAAGTTCACCGAGATGATGAACGATCCGGCATCGAAGGATCTCGTCATCACCGCCGACCAGCTCCATACCGGCTATGTGGCGATGAACGTCAACATCCCGCCCTTCGACAAGCCGGCGGTGCGCCAGGCGGTCAACATGGCGATCAACAAGGAGCGCATCGTCCAGCTCATCAACAACCGCGCGGTGCCGGCCAACCAGCCGCTGCCGCCCGCCATGCCGGGCTATGACCCGTCCTATAAGGGCTATGCCTTCGACGTCGAGGGCGCCAAGGCGAAGATGAAGGAAGCGGGCCTGGAGGGCGGCGTCGAGACCGACCTTTACGTCATGAACACCGACCCGCAGCCGCGCATCGCCCAGGCCATCCAGCAGGATCTCAGCGCCATCGGCATCAAGGCCAATCTCAAGAGCCTGGACATGGGCACCGTCATTGCCGCCGGCGGCAAGAAGGACGGGGCGCCGATGATCTGGTCCGGCGGCATGGCCTGGATCGCGGACTTCCCCGATCCTTCCAACTTCTACACCGCGATCCTGGGCTGCGGCGGCGCCGTCGACGGCGGCTGGAACTGGTCCTGGTACTGCAACGAGGCGCTCGACAAGCGTGCCGCGGAAGCCAATGCCATGACCGACCCGGCGAAAAGCGCCGAGCGCGCCACCGCCTGGGGCAAGATCTTCACCGATCTGATGACCGACGCCCCCTGGGCGCCGATCTTCAACGAGAAGGCCTATGTGGTGCATGCCAAGCGCGTGCAGGGACCCAATGGCGTGTTCGCCGACCCGATCCACATCCCGGTGAACTATGACGAGGTCTATGCGACGGACGGCAAATAAGCTGCCGGCGCGAGGTGGCGGAGCGGAGGGACGCCGTTCCGCCACCTAGACTTTCCGACACACGTCCCGCAACGACACCATCAGCCTGATATCGGATCCATCATGAACAGATTCTTGAGCACCGTCTCGATTGCGGCCCTTCTCGTCCTCGGCGCCTGTGGCGAGGAGAAGAAGGAAGAAGCCGCTGCCAATCAATCGGCCACTGCCACGACTGCCAGCAGCGAGGCGGCTCCTGCCCCGGCCGCCGCCTCAGGCCCCAAGGTCGGCGGCGAATACACGGTGGTCTTCAAGGACGATCTCGATTCGATGGACCCGGCCATCGGCTATACGTTCCAGAGCTGGTCGCCGATCCGCGCCGTGTTCGACGGATTGATGGATTACAAGCCCGGCACCACCGAACTGGTCCCCGATCTCGCCGAGAGCTTCGAGATTTCGCCGGACGGCCTCACCTACACGTTCAAGCTCCATGACGGGGTGAAGTTCCATAACGGCCGCGCCATGACGTCTGCCGACGTCAAATATTCGATCGAGCGCGTGGTCGACCCGAAGACGCAGAGCCCGGGTGCCGGCTATTTCGCCAGCATCAAGGGCTATCAGGATTTTGCCGACGGCAAGGCCAAGGACATCGCTGGCATCACCACGCCGGACGACAAGACCGTGAAGTTCGAGCTCTCGGCGCCGAACGCCACCATGCTCGCTGTGTTCGGTCTCAATTTCGGCATGGTCGTGCCGAAGGAGGAGGTCGAAAAATACGGGCCCGACTTCACCCACCATGTCGTCGGCACTGGCGCCTACAAGCTCGCCGAATACACGCCGGGCCAGCGCATCGTGCTCGACCGCTTTGCCGACAATTTCAACAAGTCGGAAGGCTTTGCCGACAAAATCACCATCCAGTTCGGCATCGAGCCGGTGGTGCAGGTCCTCAAAGTCCAGAACAATGAGGCCGACATCACGGGCGACATCTTCCCGCCGGCAAAGTTCCTGGAAGTCTCCAAGGATGAAAAGCTCAAAGACCGCTTCATCACGGCCGACCAGCTCAACACCAACTATCTCGCCATGAATCTCAACCTCAAGCCCTTCGACAAGGTCGAGGTGCGGCAGGCGGTCAACATGGCGATCGACAAGGAACGGCTGGCGAAGATCCTCAACGACCGAGCGACGCCGGCCAATCAGGTGCTGCCGCCGGCGATGGGCGGCTATGACCCCAGCTATCAGGGTTATCCGCACGATATCGAGAAGGCGAAGGAATTGCTGAAGGCCGCGGGCGTCGGCGAGGGCTTTTCGACCGAGCTTTATTTCCAGAATGCCGATCCGTGGCCGCGCATGGGCCAGGCAATCCAGCAGGATCTCGCTGCCATCGGCATCAAGGTCGAACTGAAAGGGCTCGACCTCGCGACCTCGGTCGGGGTGAGCTCGAAGCCGGACGGCGCGCCGATGAGCCTTACCGAATGGTATGCCGACTTCCCCGATCCTTCCAACTTCTACACCGCGATCCTGGGCTGCGCCGGGGCGATCGAGGGCGGCTATAACTGGTCCTTCTATTGCAACAAGGATATCGACGCCCGCGCCGCCGCCGCCGATGCGATCACCGATCCAGCGAAGGCCCAGGAACGGCTTGATACCTGGAAGGGCATCTATGCCGACATCATGAAGGATGCGCCGTGGGTGCCGCTGGTCAATGCGCGCCGCTATGCGCTGAAGTCCGAGAAGATCGACGGCGATGCCAGCTACTTCAAGGACATCATCACCCAGCCCTTCCCCTATGACGCGGTCTGGGTGAAGCAGTAAGCAAGGGAGCAGGTCATGAGCGGTTCGCACATCCATGCGGGTCACACGATCCACAAGCATCACCATCATCACGGTTGGGACAACAGCCTGAAGCCGGTCCTGACCGTGGCGCCGGGTGCGGTGATAGATCTGGAGACGATCGATTCATCGGGCGGACAGATCAACCCGGATTGGACCGTCGCCGATATGGGCAAGCTCGATTTCGGGAAAGTGAACCCGACGACCGGGCCGGTCTATGTCGACGGTGCCGAACCGGGCGATGCGATCAAGATCACGCTCATGGCCTATCGTCCCTCCGGCTGGGGCTGGACGGCGAACATTCCGGGCTTCGGCCTGCTCGCCGACCAATTCAAGGAGCCGGCGCTCCATATCTGGAAATATGACGCGAATGCGCTGGACACAGCCGGTTTCAAGGGCTTGGCCAACGTGCCGCTGAAGCCATTTGCCGGTACGATCGGCCTGGCGCCGGCGGAAGCGGGCCTCCATTCGGTCGTGCCGCCACGCCGCGTCGGCGGCAACATGGACATTCGCGACATGAGCGTCGGCACCGAGCTCTATCTCCCGGTGGAAGTCGCGGGTGGTCTCTTTTCGCTGGGCGACACCCATGCGGCGCAAGGCGATGGCGAGGTCTGCGGCACGGCGATTGAAAGTCCGATGGACGTCACCGTGAAGCTCGACCTGGTGAAGGGGGCGAACCTCAAATTCCCGCGCTTCCGCACGGCAGGGCCGGTCACGAAACATCTCGACGCCAAGGGCTATGATGTGACGACCGGCATCGGCACCGATCTGATGGAAGGCGCCAAGGCGGCGGTCGCCGGCATGGTCGAGCTGCTGTCGAAGCGCCACGGCATCCCGCCCGCCGATGCCTATATGCTGTGCTCGGTCTGCGGCGATTTGCGCATCAGCGAGATCGTCGACATGCCGAACTGGGTCGTGTCGTTCTACTTCCCGCGGGTGGTGCTGGAATAGTTGCAAGCATCATGAGCAGTGGCAAGAAAATCGGCGATGTCATCCTGGACGTGCGCGACCTGTCGGTCGAATTCGCGACGCCGAGCGGTGCCGCCCGGGTCATCGACAGACTGAGCTTCGACCTCCGCGCGGGCGAGACCTTGTGCATCGCCGGTGAATCCGGGTCTGGGAAATCGGTGACGGCCCTGTCGCTGATGGGGCTGCTGCCCAAACCGGGCGGACGCGTGGCGGAAGGATCGGCTCATTTCCTGGGGCGCGACCTGCTGACGCTCACCGACACCGAACTGTCTGATCTGCGCGGCAACGAGATCGCGATGATCTTCCAGGAGCCGATGACGAGCCTCAACCCCGTCATCTCGGTCGGCACGCAATTGACCGAAGGGCTCAGGCGGCATCTGGGCCTTTCCAAGGCGGCCGCGCGCGCCAGGGCACTGGAAGCGCTGGAGGCCGTGCGCATGTCGGAGCCCGCACGGCGCCTGAAGCAGTATCCGCATGAGCTTTCCGGCGGCATGCGCCAGCGCGTGATGATCGCGATGGCGATGGCCTTGAAGCCAAAGATCCTGATCGCCGACGAACCGACGACGGCGCTCGACGTCACCATCCAAGCGCAGATCCTGGAATTGATGGCGACTTTGCAGCGCGAGACCGGCACCGCCATCATCATGATCACCCACGATATGGGGGTCGTCGCCGAAATCGCCGACCGCGTCGTCGTCATGAAAAAGGGCGAGGCGGTCGAACGGGGCGCCACGGAAGCGATCTTCGCACACCAGACGCATCCCTACACCAAGGCACTGCTCGCCGCCGTGCCGAGCTTCAACCAGGGTGCCGCGGCGCCCTTGGCGCCGGACACAAGCCGAGCACAACCGATCATCGAGGTGAAGGACATGATCGTCCGCTTCGATGTGAAGGGTGGCCTGTTGCAGCGCGTGCAGCAGCGGGTTCATGCGGTCGAGAAGATCAGCTTCGACTTGAAGCCGCGCGAGACGCTGGCGCTGGTCGGTGAATCGGGCTGCGGCAAATCGACGACGGGAAAGGCGCTGCTGCACCTGGTCCCGTCGAGCGGTGCCATCCGCATCGAAGGCGAAGCGGAGGGAAAGAAGTCGGCAGCCGAATTGAAGGCCATCCGCCGCCGTGTGCAGATGATCTTCCAGGATCCGCTGGCTTCGCTCGACCCACGCATGAATGTGGGCGATCTGGTGACGGAGCCGCTCCTCATCCACAATATCGGCACGCCCGCCAGCCGCCGCGAGAAAGCTGCGGAACTTTTCCGCCGCGTCGGGTTGACACCGGAGCAGATGACGCGCTTTCCCCACGAATTCTCCGGCGGCCAGCGCCAGCGCATCTGCATCGCACGGGCACTCGCCTTGGGGCCCAAGGCCATCGTCGCCGACGAATGCGTTTCGGCACTCGACGTCTCCATCCAGGCGCAGATCCTGGAACTGATGAAGGAATTGCAGGACGAGTTGGGGGTGGCCTATCTCTTCATCTCGCACGACATGGCCGTGGTGGAACGGATCAGCCACCGCGTCGCCGTGATGCAGCTGGGCCAGATCGTCGAGATGGGACCGACCAAGGCGGTGCTCGGCAACCCGCAGCATCCCTATACGAAGAAGCTCCTCGCCGCCGTGCCGATCCCGGACCCGGCGCGCCGGCATTCCGAGGAATGGCAGCGAGACAGGAAGCGGATCGAGGGTGAAGTGCCGAGCCCCTTCCGCCCGGTCGATTACGAACCGCAATATGTGACCTTCCGCGACCTTGGCGATGGCCATCTGGTCGCCGCCTGACGAAAGAACCGAGCTATGACCGACTATTGGCGTTTGACCGCCTTACAAACCGTGGAACTGCTGAAAGCCGGGGCGGTGACGCCGCTGGAGCTGATCGATAACGCGCTGGCGCGGATCGAGGCAGTCAACCCCAAGGTCAACGCCATGGTAACGCTGTGCGCCGAGCGCGCACGTGATCATGCCAAGCGGCTGATGCAAAAGCCGATCGAACAGCGCGGGCCGCTGGCCGGCCTCCCCATCGGCGTCAAGGAACTCAACGACGTCGCGGGCGTGCGCGTCACCTATGGTTCGCCGATCTTTGCCGACAATGTGCCGGAAAAGTCCGACATCATGGTAGAGCGCCTGGAGCAAAACGGCGCCATCGTCTTGGGCATGACCAACAGCCCGGAATTCGGCGCCGGCGGCAACACCTTCAACGAGGTGCATGGCGAGACCTACAACCCGTGGAACGTGAAGCTCAATGCCGGCGGTTCGTCGGGCGGAGCCGCTGTGGCGCTGGCGACCGGCGAAGTCTGGCTAGCGACGGGTTCGGATCTCGGCGGCTCACTTCGCACACCCGCTGCTTTCTGCTCGGTGGTAGGCTTGCGTCCGTCGCCGGGCCGCGTGCCGTCGGGGCCGGGGGAACTGCGCTTCGACACGCTGGCGGTCGACGGGCCGATGGCGCGCAATGTCGCCGACACGGCGCTGTTCCTCGATGCGATGGCGGGCTGGCATGTCGATATTCCAGTCTCGTTCCCAGCACCTGCCGAGCCTTTCCTCACCACGGCACAGAAGAAGCTGAAGCCCAAGCGTGTCGGCTTCTATCTCGACCCGGCGGCTCTGCCGATCGAGGCGGGGGTGAAGAGCCTTTGCCGCGCGGCAATCGAGAAACTGACGGGAGCCGGGCTCAGCTTCGAGGAAGCCTCGCCGGATTTCAGCGGCGTCGGCAACGCCTTCCAGACCCTGCGCGCGGTCGATTACGCAACCACCATGCGCCCCCTGCTCAACAAGCATCGCGACAAGTTGAAAGCCGAAGTGATCTGGAATGCCGAAAAGGGCTTAGGATTGTCGGCGGAGGAAATCGGCAAGGCGCATCTCCGGCGTTCGCGCCTCTACGCCGACATGGTGAAGTTCTTTCAAGACTATGACCTCCTCGTGCTGCCCGCGGCACCCATCCTGCCGCGCGACATCAAGGAACGCTGGCCGCGCGAGATCAACGGCGAGCAGCTCGACAATTACGTCGAATGGCTGAAGCTCGCAGCCCTCATCACCATGACATCGTGCCCTGCTTTGTCGCTCCCCTGCGGCTTTTCAGCGGATGGCCGGCCGATGGGGTTGATGATCGTCGGCAAACCACGCGGCGAGGCGGAACTTCTCTCGCACGCTGCCTTGTTCGAAGAAATCCTCGGCTTGCACGACGCCGTGCCGATCGATCCCAAGGGGTAAGGCGCTATTTACGCGGCGTGATGGTTTCCTCGGCCAATGCGGCGAGATAGGCATCGTGCATCTTGTCGCTGGCCTTGGGGCCGGTCCCGGGACGCGGCGTGCCCAGATGGATTTCGCGCAGTTCGTCCATGAATTCGTTCCAAAGCGGGCGGCCGCCTTGTTCCAGGATTTCGGCCCGCACCGAGAGTGTGCGGCTGACCGGCAGGTGGCGGCGGCCCCAGGACGCCATTTCAGCGAGCAGGGGTACCAGCTGGATCGCCCGTTCGGTCAGGGAATAGATCGCCTTCTGCTTATGGCTGGGGTCGTCGGCGCGGGTGATGAGCCCGCTTTCGGAAAGGCGCTTCAGCCGGTCGGCCAGAATGTTGGAGGCGATGCCTTCCTCGGACTTGTTGAGGAGTTCGCGGAAATGGCGGCGATTGCCGAACATCATGTCGCGAATGATGATCAGCGACCAACGGTCCCCGAGGGTCTCGAGAGAGAGGTTGATGGGGCAGCCGGAGCGGCTTTCGTCGGTCACGTTGATCCTCGCCAAAACTGATTGCAATTTAGGATCAGTAAGATAGGGGCGCAAGGGTAGAACCTGCGGCCGGCGGGACCCGCCCCTTAAGATTGTTGCGCTGCCTGTTCTTGAGGCAGGGGGGTGCGGTCGCTATAGTGCCGCGCGATTTGTGCGGTGCGAAGCGCGGGCCTAAATGCCCGGCGGCGGCCGTCTTTCCTCTGGAACAGGTGAAACATGAGCGTCGCCTACGCGGATGAGTTGCGCGGCAAATATGCCGATGAACTTGATACGGGCATGTCGGCTGTTTTTTCAAAGACGGTGACGGAAGCCGACATTCTCCTTTTCGCCGGCGTTTCGGGGGACACCAACCCGGTCCATCTCGACGAGGAATTCGCCAAGCCCACCATGTTCAAGGGCCGGATCGCCCACGGCATGCTGACGGCGGGCTTCATCTCGGCCGTGTTCGGCACCAAGCTGCCCGGGCCGGGCTGCATCTATCTGTCCCAGACCCTGAAGTTCAAGGCGCCGGTCCGCATCGGCGACACGGTGGTGGCGCGCTGCACAGCGACCGCCGTCGACAAGGAAAAGGGCCGCGCCACCTTCTCGACCGTTGCCACGGTCGGCGAGACCGTGGTGCTGGAGGGCGAGGCGCAATTGCTGGTGCCCAAGCGCCCGAAGTGATGGCGATGCTGCGTATCATCCGGCATATCGAAGACGTTCCGTTCGAGGCCCGCGGCGCCGTGGTGGCACTGGGGAATTTCGACGGCGTGCATCTGGGACACCAGGCGGTAATCGGCCAGGCGGCAGAGATCGCGCGCTCCAAGAAGGCACCGCTCGCGGTCCTCACCTTCGAGCCGCATCCCAGGACCTTCATGCGGCCCGAGGATCCGCCCTTTCGCCTGACACCGTTCCGCATCAAGACGCGGCACCTGCAGGCGCTCGGTGTCGATTTCGTGTTCGAGCTGGCCTTCGACGCCGCCCTGATGGGCCGCAGCGCCGAGAATTTCGTCACCGACATCCTGGTCGGCGGCCTCCATATCGCGCATGTCGTCGTGGGTTACGATTTCAGCTTCGGCAAGGGGCGCGCCGGAAACGCAGCCCTTCTCACCGAATTCGGTGGGCGGCATGGCTTCGGCGTTACGTCCGTCGCCGCTGCCAAAAAGGGTGACGGGCGCGCCTTCTCATCGACCCTGGTGCGCGAACAATTGCAGGCGGGCGATCCCAAGAGTGCGGCGGCCACGTTGGGCCGCCCCTGGGAGATCGAGGGCCGCGTCGAGCATGGCGATGCGCGGGGCCGGCAATTGGGCTTTCCGACGGCCAACATCGCCATCGGCGAGTATCTTGAGCCCAAGCTCGGCGTCTACGCCATCATGGCGACACTTGCCGACGAACCGGCGCAGAGCTGGATCAAGGGTGTTGCCAATCTGGGCCGCCGCCCGACCGTGGGCGGGACGCGCGTGCAGCTGGAGACGCATCTTTTCGATTTCGCGGACGACCTTTACGGCAAGCATCTGCGCGTCGCCCTCATCGACTTCATCCGGCCGGAGATGAAGTTCAACGGGCTCGATGCGCTGAAAGCGCAGATTGCCGCCGACAGCGACACCGCCCGCAGGATATTGGCCGACTATCGCGGCCCGAAGCCGGGATCACATCCCGGCAGCCACCAGAATTGAACCGAACGGATTGAAGAAGAAGATGAGCGCCGACGCCAACAAGCCGGATTACAAGAACACCGTCTTCCTGCCGAAGACGGATTTTCCCATGCGCGGCGATTTGCCGAAGAAGGAACCGGCGATCCTCGATGCCTGGGTGAAGGACGATCTTTACGGCAAGCTCAGGAAGGCGTCGAAGGGCCGCGAGAAGTTCGTGCTGCATGACGGCCCGCCCTATGCCAACGGCAACATCCATATCGGCCATGCGCTCAACAAGATCCTCAAGGACGTCATCAACCGCTCGCAGCAGATGCTGGGCAAGGATGCGCATTACGTGCCCGGTTGGGATTGCCACGGCCTGCCCATCGAATGGATGATCGAGGAACAGTACCGGAAGGCCGGCAAGAACAAGGACGAGGTGGAGATCAACGAGTTCCGCCGCCAGTGCCGCGACTTCGCCGCCAAATGGATCGACGTGCAGCGCGAGGAGTTCAAGCGCCTGGGCGTTGCCGGCGACTGGGACCATCCCTATACGACGATGGCCTATCAGGCCGAGGCGCAGATCGTGCGCGAGATCGGCAAGTTCCTGATGAACGGCGGACTCTTCCGCGGTTCGAAGCCGGTCATGTGGTCGGTCGTCGAGAAGACGGCGCTGGCTGAGGCCGAGGTCGAATATCACGACCATGTCAGCAACACGATCTGGGTGAAGTTCCCGGTGCAGAAGGGCCCGGATGCCCTGAAGGGTGCTGCCATCGTCATCTGGACGACGACGCCCTGGACCATTCCCGGGAACCGCGCCATCGCCTTCGGCAACGAGATCGATTATGTGGGTCTCGACGTGACGAGCGTCGGCGAAGGCGCCCATGTGAAAGTCGGCGACAAGCTGATCGTCGCCGAGGCGCTGAAGTCAGCCTTCGAGGAGAAGGCCGCGGTCACGGGCGCCAAGATCTTCTGGTCGGGCAAAGGGGCAGCCCTTGCCGGCACGTCGGCGCATCATCCGTTCCACGGGTCGGGCTATGATTTCGCGGTCAATGCCTATGCCGGCGATTTCGTTTCGACCGAAGCCGGTACGGGCTTCGTCCATATCGCGCCGGGCCACGGTGCGGACGACTACGAACTCGGCATGGCGAACGGCGTCGAGGTGCCGCAGACGGTGGGTGCCGACGGCGCCTATTACGACCATGTGCCGCTCTTCGCCGGCAAGCGCGTGATGACACCCTATGGCAAGAAGGGCGATGCTGACGAAGCGGTCATCGCTGAACTGGCTGCCCGCAACATGCTGGTGGCGCGCGCGCAGATCACCCATTCCTATCCGCATTCCTGGCGCTCGAAGGCGCCGATCATCTTTAGGAACACGCCGCAATGGTTCATCTCGATGGAGAAGAACGATTTGCGCAAGACGGCGCTGGCTGAGATCGAGAAGACGCGCTTCGTGCCGGCCGCCGGCAAGAATCGCCTGTTCTCGATGATCGAAAACCGCCCCGATTGGTGCATCAGCCGCCAGCGCGCCTGGGGTGTTCCCATCGCCGTCTTCGTCGAGAAGAAGACGGGGGCGCTCCTCAAGGACCAGAAGGTGATGGACCGCATCGTCGAGGCGTTCGCGGCCGAAGGTGCCGATGCTTGGTACGCAAGCCCGCCCTCGCGTTTCCTCGGCAACGAATACAGCCCGGACGATTACGAGCAGGTGAAGGACGTGGTCGACGTCTGGTTCGATTCCGGCTCGACCCATGCCTTCGTGCTGGAAGAAGCGACGCGCGCCGATCCGACCTGGGATATGACGAGCCCGGCCGATCTCTATCTCGAAGGGTCGGATCAGCATCGCGGCTGGTTCCATTCCTCGCTGCTGGAGAGCGTCGGCACGCGCGGGAAGGCGCCCTATAAGGGCGTTCTCACCCACGGCTTCGTACTCGACGAGCAGGGCCGCAAGATGTCGAAATCCTTGGGCAACGTCGTCTCGCCCCAGGAAGTAATGAAGAATTACGGCGCCGACATTCTGCGCCTGTGGGTCACGGCATCGGATTATTCGGACGATCTTCGGATCGGCAACGAAATCCTGAAGTTCATGGCCGATCATTACCGGCGTCTGCGCAACACGTTCCGCTATGTGCTGGGGGCGCTTGAAGGCTGGTCGGAAGCCGAGCGGCTGGATGCGAAAGACATGCCGGAGCTTGACCGCTGGGTGCTGCACCGCCTGAGCGAGCTCGACGCGAAAGTGCGTGAAACGGCCGAGAGCTATGATTTCCACGACCTCTTCACCGAGCTGCATAATTTCTGCGCGGTCGATCTTTCAGCCTTCTATTTCGACATCCGCAAGGACGCGCTCTATTGCGACAAGCCGAGCGCCATCCGCCGCCGCGCCACGCGCACGGTGCTTTATGAAGTCTTCAACTGCCTCACGGCATGGCTTGCCCCCATCCTGTGCTTCACCGCCGAGGAAGCCTGGCGGGCGCGGCCCTGGAAAGAGGGAGAGGAGAGCGTGCACTTGCGCGTCATTCCGACCTTGCCGGCGAACTGGCAGAATGCAGCCCTTGCCGCCAAATGGGCGAATGTGCGCGACATCCGCCGCGTCGTGACCGGCGCCCTGGAAAAGGCGCGCGCCGAGAAGATGATCGGCGCCAGCCTGCAGGCCCATCCGCAAGTCTATCTGTCGGATGAGCGGCAGGCGCAGCTGGCCGGTCTCGATCTTTCCGAGATCTCGATCACGTCCGGCATCACCTTGCGCGGCGATGCGGCCCCGGCCAATGCCTTCGCGCAAGCGGATGTCGGCGGCGTCGCGGTCGTCGTCGAACTGGCGCACGGCGAGAAGTGCGAACGCTGCTGGCAGGTCCTGCCCGAGGTCGGCAAGGATGAGGCGCATCCGACGCTGTGCCACCGCTGCGCCGACGTCGTTGGGGCTGCATGATGCGCATTGCCTCCGCTGCCTTGCTGCGCAACGCCATTCTCCTCGCGGGTCTCATCATCGTTGCCGACCAGCTCAGCAAATGGTGGATCATGGTCGAGGTGATGAACCCGCCGCGGGTCATCCCGCTGCTCGCCGTCGGCGATACGGGCCTCAACCTCGTCATGGCCTGGAACACGGGCGTTTCGTTCAGCATGCTGCGCGGGACCGGCCCCTATCTGCTGTCGGCGCTGGCCGTCGCCGTGAGCGTCGGCCTTGTCATCTGGCTGACACGCCTCACCAGCCGCCTTCCCGCCTATGCGGTGGGGCTGATCATCGGCGGCGCTCTTGGCAACGTCGTCGACCGGCTGCGATTCGGGGCGGTCTTCGATTTCATCGATTTCTATGTCGGCACATGGCATTGGCCGGCCTTCAACCTGGCCGATTCCGCCATTACCGTGGGTGTCGTTCTCTTGTTGTTCGACGCCTTGTTTCAGTCGCCGGATAGGGGTAAAAATACCGCCGGATCGGAGGCCCCCTGACCATGCGCGCGAAACTTTCCCTGACCCTGCTCGGCCTGTTGGCGGCACCCGCCCTGCTGGCCGGCTGCTCGACCAGCACCAAGGAGGCCCTTGGCCTGACCAAACGGTCACCGGACGAGTTCGAGGTCGTCTCCAACGCCCCCCTGTCGATGCCGCCCGATTACAATCTGCGCCCACCGGCGCCGGGCAGCCCGCGACCGCAGGAAGGCACCACCCGCGACCAGGCGCAGCAGGTCGTCTTTGGTTATCCGGGTGCCGGCGGTGCGCCGTCCAAGCTGCCCGAGATCGGCGTCGGCGAAGCGTCAAGCGCGCAGTCGGCCGGCGAAGCCTCGCTGCTGCAATCGGCCGGCATTTCGGGCGTGGATCCGAACATCCGCCAGGTGGTCGATGCGGAAACGTCCGAGGACGAGGCCGATTCGAAGCAGCTGATCGACAGCATCGTCTTCTGGCGCAAGCCCGAACCCTACGGCACCGTGGTCGATCCGACCGAGGAACAGAAGCGCCTGCAGGAAAATGCGGCCCTCGGTAACGCGCCGACCCAGGGCGACGTACCCATCATTGAACGCAAGAAGAAGGGCCTGCTCGAAGGCCTGTTCTAGGATCCTGATGCCGAATTTGAAGAAAGTTCTGCTGGGGCCGGCTGCGATTTGCGCCGGCCTTAGTTTTTCGTTCCTGTTGGCACCCGCCGCACAGGCCGACCTCTTCGAGGCCGAGAGCTTCACTCTGAAGAACGGGATGGAAGTGGTGGTGCTGCCCAAGCACCTCGCCCCCGTCGTGTTCCAGATCGTCGTCTACAAGGTCGGTGCCGCCGATGGCCTCCCCGGCAAGAACGGCGTCGCCCATTTCCTTGAACATCTGATGTTCAAGGCGACGGACAAGATGAAGGCCGGCCAGTTCAGCCAGGATGTCGACCGGGTAGGCGGCACGGACAATGCCTTCACCAACCAGGACATGACCGCCTATCACCAGGAATTCGCCGCCGAGCATCTGCCGCAATTCATGGCGGCCGAGGCCGACCGCATGGTCAATCTGCGCCTCGACGACAAGGTGGTGCTGCCGGAACGCGACGTCATCCTCAACGAGCGCGGACAGACGATCGAAAGCAACCCCGGCAGCCGCCTTTCCGAGGCAATGAACGCCGCCACCTATCAGAACCATCCCTATGGCCTGCCGATCATCGGCTGGCGGCATGAGATGGAACAATATTCGACCAAGGATGCGGTCGATTTCTATCGCCGCTGGTATGCGCCCAACAATGCCATCCTCATCGTCGCCGGCGATGTCGAGCCCGCAGCCGTGAAGGCGCTGGCCGAGAAGAATTTCGGCCCTCTCCCCGCCCATGATTTGCCGGCGCGCGACCGCCTGATGGAGCCCCCACCCGAGGCGCCGCGCCGCCTGTCGCTGGCAAGCCCCGAGGTCGAGCATCCCAGCGTCTGGCGCCGGTACTTGACCGAAAGCTATCGCACTGCGGCCCTCAACAAGGACACGCGCCCCTATGCGCTGAGCGTCCTTGCCGAAATAATGGGCGGCGGGGCCGTGGGGCGTCTCTATCGTCATCTGGTGATCGAGCAGGGTGTCGCCCTCAGCGCCGGCATCAACTTCACCGGCGACGCCCGCGATTACGGCACCTTCACCTTCTACGCGAGCCCGCGCGAGGCGGCGGATGTGGGCAAGGCCGAAGCGGCGCTCGACGCCGAGATCGCCAAGCTGCTGAAAGACGGTGTCAGCGATGACGAAATCAAGGCGGCCAAGCAGAGATTGCTGTTCGATGCCGCCAAGGCCCGCGACAGCCTCAACGGCCCGGCGCTGCTGGTCGCTTCGGCCCTGGCCGGCGGGCAGACCCTTGCCGACGTGCAAGCCTGGCCGGATCGCATCGGTGCCGTGACCGCGGCCGACGTGATGGCGGCAGCCAAGGCTGTTCTCACCAGCGAGAACAGCGTGACTTCGACCTTGTTGCCGCAGACCGACGCGGCCGGAACGGCACAATGAGCAAGATGATGCATGCGCTGCGGGTGCGCCGGATTCTGTTCGCCCCCATCGTTCTTTTGACCCTTTTTCTCCTGCCGCAGATGGCAGGCGCCACCGAGATCCAGAAGGTGATAAGTCCGGCCGGGATCGAGGTCTGGCTGATCGAGGATCATTCGGTGCCGGTCATTTCGCTGGCCTTCGGCTGGAAAGGCGGCACCGCCGTCGAGCCGAGCGGCAAGGAAGGCGTCACCATGCTGGCCTCCGGCCTGATGGATGAAGGTGCCGGCGATATCGATTCGGCGGCCTTCCAGCAGAAGATCGCCGATCTCGGCCTCGATTACAGTTTCGACGCCAGCGCCGACGATTTCAGCGGCCATCTGCGCACCCTGACCGAGAACAAGGATCAGGCGGCCGACCTGCTGGCCTTGGCCCTGACCAAACCGCGTTTCGATGAAGAACCGGTCGAGCGCATGCGCCGGCATTTCCTGATCGCGATCGAAGGCGAGATGCGCGACCCTGGTTCCGCCGCCAATCGCGTGCTGGAGAAAAAGCTGCTGGGTGATCACCCTTATGCGCGGTCGAATTACGGCACCAAGGAAAGCATGTCGGCGCTCAATGCCGACGATCTGCGCAACTTTGTGAAGGACCGGCTGACCCGCGATCATCTCTATGTTGCAGCGGCGGGCGACATCAACGCGACCGATCTCGGCCGCCTCGTCGACCGCGCCTTTGCCGGCCTTCCGGCCAAGGGGGCGCCCATCGACGTGCCTGAAGGGAAAGCCACCGACAAGGGGTCCCTGTGGGTGCTGGAACGCGACATCCCGCAAGCGACGGTTCTCTTTGCGCAGAACGGCATCAAGCGCAGCGACAAGGACTTCTTCGCCGCCTATCTCATGAACTACGTGCTGGGCGGCGGCGGCTTTTCTTCAAGGCTGATGACCGAAGTGCGCGAGAAACGAGGCCTGAGCTACGGCATCAACACGGACCTCGCGACACTCGATCATGCCGGTCTCATCACCGGCAGCTATGAGACGCCCAACGACAAGGTGGCCGAGACGCTGGGTCTGGTGCGCAAGGAATGGCGCCGCATGGCCGAGGAAGGTCCCACGGCCACAGAGCTCGACGACGCCCGCACCTATCTTCTCGGCTATTACCCGCGCAACCTGACGACAAGCTCGAAGGCGGCGGATACGCTGCTCGGCATCCAGATGAACCATCTGGGCTTCGACTATGTCGAGCGCCGGCGCAAGGAGATCGAAGCCGTCACCATCGACGACGTAAAGCGCGTCGCCAAGGCACTGCTCGACGAGAAGGCGCTCACCATCGTCGTCGCTGGCAAACCGGGTGACCTTCCGGGCGCACAAAAGGTACAATGAGGGTCGCCCTTCCGTCATGTCCCGACGCGCATGGGGTATGACGGACTGACCCGGATCCAATGACCGCAACCACCCCCATCACGCGTACGACGCTCCTCACCCTCACCGCGCTTGTGGCCCTTGGCCCCCTGTCGACGGATTTCTATCTGCCGGCCCTGCCGGTGCTGGCGAAATATTTCGGCGTCGATGAGACCGGCGCACAAGCGACACTCTCGGCCTTTCTCGCCGGCTTTGCCGGAGCGATCCTGGTCTATGGTCCGCTCTCCGACCGGTTCGGCCGGCGGCCGGTGTTGGCGGGCGGGATCATCATCTTCACCTTGGCCAGCCTCGGCTGCGCATTGGCGCCATCCATCGGCTGGCTGATCGCCTGCCGCTTTATTCAGGCATTGGGCGCCTGCGCCGGCCCCGTCATCTCCCGCGCCATGGTGCGTGACCTGGTGGGCGCCAGCGGGGCCGCGCGGGTCTTTTCCTATCTCAGCGCCGCCGTGGCGCTGGCACCGGCCATCGCCCCGATCATCGGCGGCTTCCTCGCCGATACCTTCGGCTGGCGCGCCTGTTTCGTGGCCCTGACGCTCTATGGTGCCTTTGGCCTTGTCAGCGTCTACGGAATCCTCGGCGAGACCAACCAACAGCGCGATCTCACCGCCGCCAATCCGCTTTCCTGGTTCCGCATCTATGGCGCGCTGATCGGGCACCGCGAATATTTCGGCTATGTGCTGGCGGCGACCTTCGGCTATAGCGGGATTTTCTGCTTCATCTCCGGTTCCAGCTTCGTCTTCATCGACGTGCTTGGCGTGCCGCCCAAATATTTCGGCTTCTGTTTCGGCGTCTTCGTCATCGGCTACATCATTGGTGCCACCAGCGGCGGCAAGCTTGCCAAGCGTCTCCAGCCCGGTCAGTTGGTCGGCCTCGGCTCGCTCATCGCTCTCTTAAGTGCCGTGCTGCTGGTTGGCGTCAATCTTTTCACCGCCAGCGTCTGGTCGGTTCTGGCGCCCTTGCTTCCCTATATGATCGGCGTCGGCATGACGATGCCTGCGGCCCAGGCGGGAGCAATCGGCCCCTTCCCGCGATCGGCCGGGGCGGCATCCGCCCTGCTGGGCTTCGTACAGATGGCGGTTGCGGCGGGCGTGGGGGCGGTGCTGGGCGTCATCGGCTCGCCCTCGCCTTTGCCCATGACCCTGATGATCGCGGCGATGAGCCTGTTGCAGATGCTCTGCTATGGCTGGTTCATCTGGCGCCGAACCTCGACGGACAGCTAGTCGCGGCCCTCATCTTCACGCAACTGGTAGGCGGGCTTCTTCTCTTTCTGCGGCTTGGCCGGGGCAGCGTTCTTTTCGGACCCGCTGCCGCCACCATTGCCAAGAATCGTGTCGAGGAGTGCGCCGATACCCGATTCCTCCGGCTGCTTTTCGGGCGCTGCGGGTGGCTGTGCCACTTCAGGCGTCAATTCGGTAGGGGCACCTGCACTGGCGACGAGCGCGCCGCCGCCGCGCGGCACATCGCGCGGCGGCAGATCGGCGAGCGCCCCGCTCATGAAATCGTGCCAGATGACGACAGGAAGCGAGCCGCCCGTCACCTTGTCCATCGGCGCCCCATTGTCGTTGCCGACCCAGACGCCCGTCACCAGATCGGCCGTGAGGCCGACGAACCAGGCATCGCGGAAATTCTGGCTGGTGCCGGTCTTGCCATAGACCGGCCAGCCTTCGAGCTTTGCCTTCTTGCCGGTGCCCCAATCGACCACCGAGGCCATGACATCGAGCATCGCGTTGACGGCACTGCCCGAGGCGACACGCCCCGGCCCCGATCCGCCGCGTTCATAAAGAAGCTGGCCATCGCGCGTGGTGATACGCTCGATCGCATAGGGCCAGACGCCCTTCCCCTGATTGGCGAAGACGGCATAGGCCGTCGTCATTTCCAGCAACGTCGTCTCCGACGTGCCGAGCGCGATCGAGGCATCGTTGCCGATCGGGCTGGTGATCCCTAAGCGCTGTGCCGCGGCGATGACGTTCTTGCGCCCGACCTGCTCCGAGAGCTGCACCGCCACCGAGTTGAGCGAGCGGGCGAAGGCTTCGCGCAAATTCACTTCGCCATAGAATTTGTCGTTGTAATTGCCGGGCTGCCATTTGCCGATGCGGATCGGCGTGTCGTTGAAGATGCTGCCGGGACCGTAACCTGCTTCGAAGGCCGCGAGAAAGACGAAGGCCTTGAAGGCCGAGCCCGGCTGGCGCAGCGCCTGGGTCGCGCGGTTGAACTGGCTGTCGCGGTAGGAGACACCGCCCACCATCGCCTTGACCGCCCCGCCCGGTGTCATGGAAACGAGTGCTGCCTGACTTGCGTTCTGTTTCGGCCCCAGCTCGGCGATGGTCTTGGCGAGGTCCGCCTCGGCCAGGCGCTGCGCCTTCGGATCCAGCGTGGTTTCGACGACGAGATCCTGCTCGGTATAGCCGACATAGGATGAGACCTGATCGAGCACCCAGTCGGCAAAGAACTGGCCGATCTGACCACGCGCCTCGGCGCTGACCGAGGGCGCGGTCATGGTCGCCGCCGCATCGGCGACATCGGGGGCGATATACTCGGCCACCACCATGTTCTGCAGCACCAGGGTCGCCCGGTCGCGGGCGAGCTTTTTGTCATTGAGAGGGTTGTAGCGCGAAGGCGCCTTCAGCATGCCGGCAAGCATCGCCGATTCGAACAGCGTCGCCTCGGTCGCCGGATGGCCGAAATATTTGCGGCTCGCCGCATCGACGCCGTAGGTACCGGCACCGAAATAGACGCGGTTGAGATAGAGTTCGAGGATCTGGTCCTTGGTGAAGTTCTGCTCGAGCCACAAAGCGAGCAGAACCTCCTGCCCCTTGCGATGGATCGAGCGTTCCGGCGTCAGGAAGATGTTCTTGGCAAGCTGCTGGGTGATCGAACTGCCGCCCTGGACTAGGCGCCCTTGCGTGAAATTGACATAGAAGGCGCGCAACAGTCCCCTGAGATCGAGGCCGAAATGGCTGTAGAAGCGCCGGTCCTCGGTGGCGATCACCGCCTGCGGCAGGTAGGCCGGCAAATCCTTCAGCGCCACGGCACTGCCGTAGAGATCACCATAAGAGGCGATGAGGCTGCCATCGCCGGCAACTAGGCTGACCGAGGAGCGGCGCTTGATTTCGTTCAGCTTGGAAACGTCGGGGAGATCGTAGGCGCACCAGGCGACGAAGATGAGGCCCAGGAACCCCGCCCAGATGCCGCCGACAAAGCCCCATTTCAGGGTGAAAAGAGCCAGCCGGCGGCGCCAGCTGCGCCCCGTTTTGCCCTTCTTCTCTTCATTTTCCCGCGAATCGCCTGCGCTCATGGCCGCCTTTTACCAGATCGCCACGCCCTGTCGCGACCCCTTCACGTCTCCATATCGCGGGATATGGCGGGCGAATGCGGCAAGATCACGGCATGGCCGCGATCATTTTCCGGTGATGAACGGAAGCTTTAGGGCCAGTGACGCAGGGATCAGCGGCCGTGGGCGCGCCGACCGAGGGAGCCCTCGGCACCGTTATCGTGGCCGTGACCATGCGCGAGGCTCAGCAGCGCCTCGGTGATGCGCTGTTCGAAAGCCTGTTCCGGATTGGCATCGCCGATGACGTCGTCGAGCACCGGACGCACATTGGTGCGCCAGCCTTCCGGCGCGAAGCCGAAGCGGCGCACACGCTCATGCCGGCCAAGCAGGGTCAGCTGCAGGAACAGTTCGCGGTAGCTGTTGTCGAGCTTGCAGCGGTCGAAGAGCTGCTGCGGACCGCGTCCGCCATCGTCACCCAGCAGCGCCCGAACATTGCTGACCTGAATCCCAGCCCGAAGGCTCAAGGCCGGCAACACGAAAGCGAAATTGCCGAGGCAGAAGGCGCGCAGGATCAAAGTCGAGCTAAGCAGCCCATTCTCGTGCAGCGCATCGATGAGGGCGCGCATCTCTTCTGCCCGCTGGCCCGGGGCGAAGGACGTAAGAAGGATGTTCTCGCGGCCATGCTCGATAAGCGCGGAAACGCGCGCCGGCTCCAGATTGTACTTGTCGATGAGGCGTTCCAGGACGCGGCCGGTAACGATGGTCGTCATGCGCTCGGCCACGGCGACGGGCAAAGCCCGGCGCTGCACCACGGCATCGGTCACATTGGTATTTTCGGCAAACCGATCCAGCAGGCGATGATAGGCCTGGGTCGGAATCGCCGCATTCTCGTTGGCGGCGACACGCAGCACGACAGTCTCGTCATCGGTCTTGATGAGAGCGGTCGAAACGGCCGCAGACAGAATGGGGCGTGTCGCGACGATTCGCGCGTGCTCGACGCCGCGATTCTCGATCACCGCCACCAGATCCTCGTCGGTGAGGGCGAGGCATTCGGCCAGAATCGGACGCGCCACGTCCATGACATCTTCCGCAAGACGCCGCGCGATGGCGCGGTCGAGACCCGGCGCGTTCTTCAGCGTTTCGGCAAGCCGGCGGCGATAGTCGAGCTCCGCCTCCGGAAGAACCGCGTTGATGATCGCATTGGCGATCTCGCGCTCCTCGGTGCTGAGTTCGCCCGACTGATAGACAGTGGCAACGGACAGCATGGTGCTGGCGCGTCTGGCGGGGGTCGGATCTGCGCTCAAGCGTGTGACATCTGCTTGGGTCAACCTTGCCACTCTTCGTCCCTTCTACCTGCGCATCGTGGGTAAATTCCCCGACACGGCTCCTGATGTTCATCCGTTGCGCCGCTGTGGTGAAGCGGTGGGCTGAAGGCGTCGGCCTGAATGAAGCCTGTGACAGGCTGGGCGACGCGACTCCAGAGCAACTGCGGAAAGAATAAATTTTGTCTCGGAGCGACGTCCAGCGGCGATGCGCGGTAAATGCCCCTTATCACGGATAAATCACGATAATTCAGCAATATAGTGTGAGGTTTTGTTGCCTAAAATACAGCGAAATCATTCGTTAATTTATCGTAAAAGCGCTGTGGCAATGTTGAGACCGCCGAGCAAGAAAGGTGAAACCTGGACAGCAGCCCCAGGGTTTCCCGGCAGCAAACACCGGGATTGCCCCTGGATACCCCCATGTTTTTGAGGGCGCGCAGGCACGGCTTGATAACCGCCGCTCTTTGGCTAATATGCCGCCCGCGCCGCCCCCTTCCTTTTTCGCCGGGCGGCCCACGAGTGCCTCTGTGGCGAAATTGGTAGACGCGCCTGACTCAAAATCAGGTTCCCAAAAGGAGTGCTGGTTCGAGTCCGGCCAGGGGCACCAACAACCTTCAAGAAAGCAACATCAAGTAAGCATGGCAGCATATGGCTGCCGGTTGAGCTTGGGCTTGCTCACGTCTATTAGTGTTAGAACTGTTCTTCAGTTCCATACTCGCCTCGTTCCACGACCAAGCAGACCGAGGGCAAACATGAAAATCTCCCAGATTACGCGCCGAGACATCATAGATGCCCTATCGGTGGAGAAAGTCAGGTGGAGTGGCCGCATGGAGGAACCAGAGTTCCTCTCTAGGCTCTACAATCTAGCAGGCATTCCATCTACTGACTCGCGCTTCTCCGACGCTGCTGGAGACATCTGGCAACATCGGATCAATAATTATGATTGGGATGATGATTGGGTATTTTATGATCCTCGCTTCAATTTGATGAACGGCGACGATGACGAGTTTCTCGCGTTTCTCTGCGAAACAATTCACCCCGTTGTGCGATCCGACCCAACAGAAGCTGAGCGGATTTGCCAACTCTACAATCACTATCTGCGCAATGACGGCTTTCAGATCGTTGAAAAGAGTCGCATGTCTGGTAAGCCCGTGTTTGTCGGTCGTTTTGTAGGAATCGGAGTTACCCCGGCAATCGCTGCTGCTAAGGCAACACTCGGCGCCACTGATCCCGGCTACCTCTTTCAACAAATCACTCGCATGGAAGCAGCGGTAGGAACGGACCCGGCGCTGGCTATTGGCACAGCAAAAGAACTGGTCGAGTCTTGCTGCAAGACAATACTCAATTCGCGAGGTGTTCCCATCTCGAAGTCAGCCGATATTCCTGAATTGATAAAGCAGACCACGAAGGCACTAGAGCTTACGCCAGACGACATTCCCGATGCATCTAAAGCGGCAGACACAATTAAACGTCTACTCAACAATCTGGCGACAATCACACAGGGGATCGCAGAGCTTCGGAATCACTATGGGACAGGTCATGGGCGAGCCGCTGGAGCCAAGGGATTAGGTTCTCGTCACGCTAAACTTGCCGTTGGAGCAGCTTCGACGTTGGCTGTGTTTCTTGCCGAAACACATAACGAGAAGCCATCCAAGACCCCATGAGTTGATGCATAGGTCGATCTCGGGAGGTTTGTCCAAGAAACGACTTTCTGCAGCCTAGCCAGCGTAAACGGCAGAACCCATGGCCATGGGTTCTTCTATATCTCCTGATGTCGAGTTTCGTGAAGACGACAACTCGACATCAATAATGCAGAGCTTGCAAACAACGGTTGTCAATTGTCCAAACGTCGCGTTTTTTGCACCTCGTTTACACTTCGCCTAATCCGTTTATAGTTCGTTGGTATAGCTGGGATTTTCCGGTTACGAAACGTACTCAAAATCAGGTTCCCAAAAGGAGTGCTGGTTCGAGTCCGGCCAGGGGCACCATCTTTCTTCGACATGTCGATCTGCAGGACGTGAGCGGGGGCCGCTCACGCGAGCTTGGCGCGTATTCTCGGTGTCGCGAAGTCGAGGAAGGCGCGCATCTTCAACGGCAGGGCGCCTTGCGCCACATGGACGAAGTGAATGGGCCAAGCGGGTGGCTCGAACGCTTCGAGGACGGGTACAAGCTCGCCCGCAGCCACGGCCTTGGCTGCTTGATAGGAGAGGACGCGGGTGATGCCGGTGCCGGCGATGGCGGCATCGATCGCTGCTTCCGCCGTGGTGACGCTGAGGCGCGTGCGAACGGGGGCCGAGATATCGCGCTTACCGTCATGGAAGATCCAGAATTTCGACGGCACGATGTTTTCGAAGCTGACGCAATCATGGTCGATGAGGTCTTCCAGTCTGGTCGGCGTGCCGCGGCGCTCCAGATAGTTGGGGCTGGCATAGGCTGAGCGGCGCGTCGAACCGAGACGCGTCGCCACCAGATTGCTGTCCGGCAGATTGCCGATGCGCAAAGCGGCATCGATATGATCCTCGACGAGGTTTGTGAGGCGATCGCCCAAGACCAAGCGCATCGTGATGTCCGGAAAGACCTTCAGGAAGTCGGTCACGACGGGGAGGATGTGAAGCCGACCGAAAACCAGCGGCGCCGTCACGGTGAGCTCGCCCTTGGGCGTCACATATTCGCCGGACGCCATCCGCTCGGCCTCCTCGACGCGCCCCAGGATTTCCTTGGCGGCGGCGAGGTAGGCGCGGCCGGCTTCCGTCAGCTGCACCTTGCGGTTGGTGCGGGTGAGCAGGCGCGCATTGAGGTGGGATTCGAGGTCGGCCACCTTGCGGCTGACGGTCGCGAGCGGCGCCCCCAATTGCCGGGCCGCAGCCGACAGGCTGCCCGTCTCCGTGACCGTGACAAGGAGTGCCATTGCTTCCAGCCGGTCCAAATCCCGCCTCCCCGTCTATCCTACCGATAATTGGTAGGATGGTTCTTGATTTCACATTCTACCGCATATTTTCGGGAGGACATAGCTTTGGAACAGATGACGCGCCGGACCCCCTCCCCCGCCTCATCGCCCCAAAGACAGGAGACACCCATGTCACGCATCCCCACCCCCGCCACCATCAACGAAGCCCCGGAAGCCTCCCGCCCCCTGCTCACGGCCGTCGAAAAGAAGTTCGGCATGGTGCCGAACCTTTTCCGCCTGGTGAGCAACAGCCCGGCAGCTCTCAAGGGTCATCTCGATCTCGCCGACGCGCTCGGCCACGGCACCCTGCCGCCGCAGACCCGCGAGCGCATCGCCCTCGCCATCGCCGAAATCAACGGCTGCCAGTATTGCCTGTCCGCCCACACATATATCGGCAAGAACCTCGCCAAGCTCGATGACGCGGAGATCACCGCCAACCGGAGCGGCCGTTCGAACGATGTGAAGGCAGATGCCGCCGTCGCCTTTGCGGCGTTGGTGGCCCGCTCGCGTGGCCAGGTCAGTGACGCCGATATCGCCGCAGTGAAAGCCGCCGGTTACGACGACGGCCAGCTGCTCGAGATCGTCCAGCATGTAGCCCTCAACACCTGGACCAATTACGTGAACGAGGTCTTCAAGACCGAGGTCGATTTCCCACGCGTCAATCTGCGCGGCGCGGCCTGAAGGCCAGCTTCACAACCTCACATCGGAGACATTCCATGAAACTCTATCATCACCCCTTGTCCGGCCATTCGCACCGTGCCCGCCTGTTCCTGTCGCTGCTGAGCATCCCGCACGAACTGGTGCTGGTTGACCTTGCCAAGGGTGCGCACAAGGCACCGGATTTCCTGAAGCTCAATCCGTTCGGCCAGGTGCCGGTGCTGGACGATGACGGGACGATCGTCACGGATTCCGTCGCCATCCTGGTCTATCTCGCCAAGAAGCAGCGTCGCACGGATTGGCTGCCGGAAGAGCCGCTCGCCGCTGCCAAGGTGCAGAAGTGGTTGTCGGTCGCCGCTGGCGAGATCGCCTATGGACCGGCCGCAGCGCGGCTCATCACCGTCTTCGGCGCGAATTTCCGACCCGAGGAAGTGCTGACACGTGCGAACAACATCCTGAAGCAGATCGACGCCACGCTGACGCAGCAGGATTTCATCGCCTCCGCCAAGCCGACCATCGCCGATGTGGCACTCTACAGCTACATCGCGAGCGCGCCGGAAGGAAATGTCGACCTCTCCAGCTATGCCCATGTGCGCGCCTGGCTGAAGCGGATCGAGGCCCTGCCGGGCTTCGTCGAGTTCCAAAAAACACCGGTGGGCCTCGCGGCCTAAATACCACTCTTCACAAAAGGAGTCGGCAGATGACCACCACCCAGATCCTGTCCACATCACCCTGGCATGACGGTGAGATCGCCTTGCAGCGTAGCGCCGGCGTAGCCGATCGCATGGCGGATGTGGGTCGGCGGGTCATCCGCGACTTCATGCCCGATCAGCATCGCGCCTTCTTCGCGCAATTGCCATTCGTCGTCTTAGGATCGGTCGATGCCCAGGGTGACGTCTGGGCAACCTTGCGGGCGAACAAGCCCGGCTTCATGCACTCGCCGGACCCCAGGAGCCTCTCAGTCAATCTGGCGCGGGACCCGGGCGATCCGGCGGATGCAGGCTTTGGCAATGGCGCTGCCATCGGCTTGCTGGGCATCGAGTTGCACACGCGGCGGCGCAACCGGATGAACGGAACGATCCGGCGTGAGAGCGAGACCCAATTCACCATCGATGTTGGGCAGAGCTACGGCAATTGCCCGCAATATATCCAGCTGCGGCAATTCGAGTTTACGCGGGTTCCCGACCGCTTCCAACCGGTCGAAACAGTACAGCATTTGGACACCCTCGACGCCCGCGCCACGGAGATGATCAGCCGCGCTGACACGTTCTTCGTCGCGTCCTATGTCGACCTACCCGACGGTGGGCGGCAGGTGGATGTGTCGCATCGCGGCGGCAAGCCGGGCTTCGTGCATCTCAGCGAAGCCGGCGTGCTGACGGTGCCGGATTTTGCCGGCAACCTGTTCTTCAACACGCTCGGCAATTTCAGTGTCAATCCGCGGGCCGGGCTGGTCTTCGTCGATTTCGCGACCGGCGATCTGCTCCAGATCTCCGGTGTGCCGGAGGTCGTCCTCGAGGGCCCTGAAATCGCGGCCTTTCAGGGTGCCGAGCGGTTCTGGCGCGTGCGGCCCACAAGTATCGTCTATCGCCCGGCGGGGTCGCCATTGCGCTGGTCGGACGACGCTGAAGGTGCCTCACGCAATTCGCTGATGACCGGCGATTGGGCCGAGATGCAGGCGCGGCTGAAGGCGCAGGCGCTTGCCAAGCAATGGCGGCCATTCCGGATCGCCGAGATCAAGCAGGAGAGCGCCAGCGTGCGGTCTTTCTATCTGGAGCCGCTGGATGGTTTCGGCCTGATCGCGCACGAAGCGGGGCAGCATCTGCCGATCCGCGTGACGCTGCCGGGGGCGGAGCAGCCGCTCATCCGCACCTATACCCTGTCGGCAGCACCCTCGGACGGCTGCTATCGCATCAGTGTCAAACGGCAGGGAAAGGTATCGGCGCATCTTCATGAGCTGCGAGCTGGCGATACGTTGGACGTGCGTGCGCCCGCCGGCACTTTCACCATCGATGCACAGGAGCGTCGCCCCGCCGTCCTGATGGCGGCGGGGATCGGCATCACGCCGATGCTCGCAATGTTGCGTCACATCGTCTTCGAGGGCTGGCGCAAGCGCCGCATCCGTCCGACTTGGCTGTTCTATGCCGCCCGCAATTTGGAGGACCGCGCCTTTGATGCCGAGATCAACGCCTTGCTGGTGCAGGGTCAGGGCAGTGTGCGCCTGGTGCGGGTACTGAGCGATACCGATGGTGCGCGCGAGCGGCAGGATTACGATGTTGCGGGCCGGATCGACATGGCGCTGCTGAGCGCCACACTGCCCTTCGGCGATTATGATTTCTATCTGTGTGGCCCGGGGCCGTTCATGCAAGCAGTCTATGATGGGCTGCGCGACCTCAATATTTCGAATACGCGCATCCATGCCGAGGCGTTCGGGCCTGCATCGCTGACGCGCGTCGCGGATGCAGGAACGCCCGCGATGGTGCTGGGTGCGCCATCGAAGGAATCGGTGCCCGTGGCATTCATCGCCTCGGGCAAGGAGGCGCGCTGGAGTCCGGACAACGGCTCGTTGCTGGATCTTGCTGAATCGCGTGGGCTCAACCCGCCATTCAGTTGCCGGTCGGGAACTTGCGGCAGCTGCCGCACCAAGGTCGTTGAGGGTGCGGTCACGTATCACACGGCACCCAGTGCAGAGATCGCCGAAGACGAAGCGTTGATCTGCTGCGCCGTCCCGGCAGAGGGGACGAGCCGGCTGCATTTGGAACTCTAATGCCCAAGCCGCAGCGTCTGGGCCGAAGCAGGGCTTTCGCATCGCCCCAAGAAAACATCGGGCGAAAAAGCGCGTTAGGAATTTAGATATGCTCTCTGGGCGACAAATCCTGTCGGTTCCGTAGCTTACGGCTGTTTTACAGCTGCAGAATTTAACCGAAAATTCGTCAATCTCATGCAATTTGGAGCGATTCTGAAAGCGGCTCCATGCGTTTGTGCCCATGGGTTCGCATCGCTAGACCGCGCCCGAGGGAGAACTGAATGCGTTTGAACGAGCCCATCACCGATCGCGAAGTCATAGTGGATGCCGATCGACCCATCGTCTCCCGCACCGATGCCGGCGGCCGCATCACGTTCGTGAACCAGGCTTTCATCGATATCAGCGGCTTCTCCGAAGATGAGCTGATGGGCAAGCCGCACAACATCCTGCGTCACCCACACATGCCGAAGGAGGCTTTTGCCGACCTGTGGCGCGCATGCAAGCGTGGTGACAGCTGGACCGGCCTCGTCAAGAACCGCACCAAGGATGGCGACTTCTATTGGGTGCGCGCCAACGTTTCGCCGGTCTACCAGGAAGACAAGATCGTCGGCTATCTTTCCATCCGCAGCCGGCCGAGCCGCGAAGAAGTGACCGCGGCCGGCAATGCCTACGCTCTTTTCCAAAAGGGTCAGGCCAAGGGTCTTCGCGTCGAAGACGGCAAGGTGGTCAAGGACAGCAAATTGTCCGACTTCCTTGCCCGCTTCAAGAGTTTCCGCGTCGAAGTCTTCGCGGCCCTCGCCGTGCTGATGTTGACGCTGGCACTGACCATCGGCAGCGCCGTGCTGGCCTTGCGGGATATCGACCTCACGGCGGAGAATGTCAGTGGGCAGAGTGAAATCGTGGCCAAGAAGGCCATCCCCCTGCTGGCCGCGACCAAGGACATCCGCTTCGACGTTGTGCAAATCCAGCAATGGCTGACCGATATTTCGGCAACGCAGGGCAAGGACGGGCTCGATGACGGGTTCGAGCTTGCGGCGCAATTCAAAGACAAGCTGAACACGGACCTGGCGGCGGCAAAAGCGATCGCCAGTGAACTCAACCAGGCCGAGATTGTCGCGGCACTCGACCAGGTGTCGGCAGCCACAGTTCCCTATTACGATATGGGCGTCACCATGGCGAAGGAGTTCATCGCCAAGGGCCCAGATGGCGGCAACAAGATCATGGGCCAGTTCGACGCCACGGCCGAGGCAATCACCGGCAGTGTCGACCAATTGTCGGCATCGACCGAAGCCTTCATCAAGTCGGTAGCAGACCAGCAGAGCATGGCCACGACCGAGCAGAACGACTTGATCGACCTGCTCTACAGCCTGTCCCTCATTCCGGTGATCATTGGATTGATTGCGGCGGGGCTTGCCGTCTTCACCGTGGCACGCGTGGCGCGGCTTATTGCACAGATTGCCTGGAGCACGTCGCGCGCGGCAGCTGGGCAGAAGATCGCCGAGCTTCCGGCCCTGGACCGCAACGACGAGATCGGGACATTGGCGAAGGCCGTGAAGACATTCATTTCGAAGGTCGAGTTCGGCGAACTGGAGCGCGGTGAGCTTTCGATCCGCGCCAATCGCGAACGATCGCTCGCCATGACGGAAATGGCCGAAAAGGTCGAGACCGAAACCAGCTCTGCCGTACGTGCCGTAGCCGATCTGGTCGGCAACATGACCGGGGCCGCCGAGGTGATGACAGATACGGCCGTTGCCGTGACGGACCGGTCGCATTCGGTACGCCAGGCGTCACAGCAGGCACTGGGCAACGCCCAACTGGTCGCGGCCTCGGCCGAGGAGCTCAGCGCCTCGATCGGTGAGATCAGCCAGCAAGTGACACAGACCGCCGCCGTCACCCGGACCGCCGTCGAAACAACCGAGAAGGCGACCCAGGCCATCGGTGAACTGACCACTGTCGTCCAGCAGATCTCGCAATTCGCCGGCATCATTCAGGACGTCGCCAATCAGACCAACCTGCTGGCGCTCAATGCGACGATTGAAGCCGCCCGCGCCGGCGAAGCTGGCAAGGGCTTCGCCGTCGTCGCCAACGAGGTGAAGAATCTGGCGGCGCAAACCTCGCGCAGCACAGAAGAAATCGCCCGCACCGTCTCGCGCGTGCTGCAAGCGACCGATTCAGCTGCCGAGGCTGTGCGCGGCATCGGCGATCAGATCCGACAAGTCGATGGATTTGCGTCCGGGATCGCTGCCGCAATCGAGGAACAGGCCGCGGCGACGGCCGAGATTTCGCGCAACATCACCGAGACAGCAGAGGCGACGGGTACCGTCACCAAGCAGATCGACGCGGTCTCCGAGCAGGCCGACGGCGCCCAGGCACGAGCACGCGAAGTCAGCCAATTGTCGGCCGATATCGAACGCGTGGTCCACGATTTGCAGAATGCTGTTGTCCGGTCGATCCGCACCGTCAGTGCGGAAGTCGACCGGCGCGCTGACGACCGCCTGCAGGGGCCGATCAAGGGGCGGGTACAGGTCAACGGCACCTGGATGCCGGCCAACATTCTCAATCTCTCGCGCGGCGGTGCCGCGTTCGAGTTGGATCAGGATGTCGGCAAACCCAATCGCGTGGTTCTGGAGATTGAAGGTGTCGACGCGCCGCTTTCGCTGAATGTTATCTCCAGCACAGGTACGACATTGCGCGGTTCCTTCGATCGCGCAGCGGCGTCTCGCACGACATTGCCGCAATTGCTGGAACGGCTGCGTCATCAGGGCGCCCTCCGCGCCGCCTGAGGCAAGTCGAACAAGGGGAGTTGCGGCACACTCCGGTTATCGCGCACTCTCTTCGCTGCGATCGGCTATCCCGCCGGCTGCAGCGGAGGAACGCGATGATGAACCAGCAGGATTGGCGACCCGAGACGCTGACCGCCCAGGCGCTTGGCTGGGTGGACGCGACAACGAATGCGGTGACACCGCCGATCCATATGGCCAGCACGTTCCGGCGTGCACCGACCTACGGCGCCGAACGCGCCTATATCCGCGACGAGAATCCCGCTTTCGACCAAGCCGAAGCATTGCTGGCAAAGTTGGAGCAAGGAACGGCAGCAGCCCTTTTCGCCTCCGGCATGGCGGCGGCGACATCAGTCTTCATGGCTCTGTCCCCCGGCGATCATGTTGTCGCACCACAGGTGATGTACTGGTCCCTGCGCAGCTGGCTCATGGGCTATGCCCGCCAATGGGGGATCGACGTGTCTCTGGTCGATACCGGAAATCTGGAGGCGGTCAAGGCGGCACTCGTTCCGGGGCGTACCAAATTGCTGTGGATCGAAACGCCGGCAAATCCGATGTGGACCGTCAGCGATATCGCCGCCTGCGCCACGCTTGCCCATGACGCGGGCGCGCGGCTCGCGGTCGATTCCACCGTGGCGACACCTGTCTTCACCCGCCCACTCACCTTGGGTGCCGATCTGGTGATGCATTCGGCAACCAAGTATCTCAACGGCCATTCCGATCTTTGTGCCGGCGCGCTCGTGACGCGCACCGACGATGACCATTGGCAACGTATCGGCAATGTGCGCGGGCAGCTGGGCGCCATCATCGGGTCGGTCGAGGCATGGTTGCTGCTGCGCGGCATGCGGACACTTTTCCCGCGCGTGCGCCAGCAGGCCGCGACGGCGCTGATCCTCGCCGAACGTCTTTCGGATCATCCAGCCATTGCCAGCGTGCTCTATCCGGGACTTTCCACTTTTCCCGGGCATGCGATCGCCAAGCGGCAAATGACGGGCGGCTTCGGGGCCATGCTGTCGATCAGGATGAAGTCCGGAACGGAAACGGCCAAGTCCGTCGCCGCAAAGGTCGAATTGTGGCAACGCGCGACGTCGCTGGGCGGGACGGAAAGCCTCATCGAACATCGCGCCAGCGTCGAGGGCGCGGGAAGTCCGGTACCCGGCGACCTCCTGCGGCTCTCGGTCGGGCTTGAGGATGCGAGCGACCTCTATGACGATCTCAATCGGGCCATAGGCAGTGCTGCCGCGTAAACTTCAAGCGGCCGGCAAGTCCAGTTCGACTTTGAGACCACCCAAGGAACTGTCGCCCAGCGAGAGACGGCCGCGATAGAGAGCGACAATCTCACGCACGATATCGAGGCCAAGGCCGGAACCCGGCATTCGTTCGTCGAGACGCTGGCCGCGCGCCATCGCGGCGGCGCGCGCTTCGGGGGCGATTCCCGGCCCATCATCCTCGATCGCCACCGCAAGGCGGCCGTCGCGCCGGCCGGCGCGCACCGTGACGCGTGCTCTCGCCCATTTGCAGGCGTTGTCACAGAGATTGCCGAGGATTTCGACCAGATCACCCCGGTCACCAGCGAAGGCCGCACCTTCATCGATCTCGAAACTGAGGTCGATCTGCCGGTCACGATAGATGGTGCGCAATGAAAAGCCGAGATCGTCGACCAGGTCGCTGACATCGACGCGCGCATGACCCGCGGCTGATGGGCCGGCGGCACGAATGCGTTGCAGAATGCGCTCGACTTGACCGCGCACGGATTGCAGCTGAACTTCCAACACCTCGCGCCGCTCAGGTTCCAACGACGCGATCTCGTGCGAGATGATCGACAACGGGTTCTTGAGCGCGTGGGCGAGATTGCCCGCCTCGTTGCGCGCGCGCTCAATCAATTGACGATTGTGATCGATCAGTGCATTGACCTCGTCGACAACCGGCGCCACTTCGGCCGGGACAGAAGCGGTCAGGCGTTCGGCCCGGCCATTGCGAATGGCGGCGATCTCCCGCCTCAAGGTCGTGAGTGGATGCAGGCCGAAACCGACCTGCAAATAGACCGCCACCATGAAGACGAGGCCCAGCGTGGTAAAGATAACGATTGTGTGGCGGGTGAACTGGGCCATATCGGCCTCCAGCTCATCGCATGGAGCGGCAATAAGAACGGAGACGCCCCCTTTGGCACCCGGCAAGTTGACGTCGCGGCGATAAATGCGCAATTCGCGGCTCCCCGGACCGTTCAGCTCTACAATGCCCTGTGTATCGGAAAGCAATTGCAGGCCACCCGTACCGCCCGGGCCGGCCGACGTCGACTGCCGCACCACCTTGCCGGCAACGGCTGCCTGCCAGTACCAGCCGCTGAAGACCTGGGAAAAGCGCGGATCGGCCGGGATATACGCCAGTACCAGTTCACCTTCGGCATCGATACTGGCCGCGGCCAGCAATTCACGCTGATAGGCGGCAAGCTGGTCGTCGAGCTGGCTTTCAAGATGCGTGCGGAACGCCCAGAGGAGCAGAATGCCGGCCAGCGCCAGCACCGGCAGAACCCAGACGGCCGCTGCCGCCATCAAGCGCAGCTTCAACGATCGGGGAAAAAACGTGCCGAGAAGATATCTCATAGCGCCAACACATATCCCTGGCCGCGCCTGGTTTCGATCGCCTCGGCGCCCAGCTTTTTACGCAGGCGATTGATCAGCACTTCGACCACATTGCTGTCGCAATCGAAATTCTGATCGTAGATATGTTCGGTGATCTCGGTCTTCGAGATGACAACGCCTCGACGCATCATCAGATAAGCCGTAAGGCGGTATTCGAGCGGTGTCATCGTGATCGGGCTGCCGTCCCTGAAGACCATACCCTGCGCCGCGTCGAGCGTCAGCGGCCCGATGGTCACAACCGAACTGGCAACACCCTTGGCGCGACGGATCAAGGCCTCGATCCGGGCCAGCACCTCCTCCATTTGAAAGGGCTTGGCGACGTAATCGTCGGCACCGGCACGCAACCCCTTCACCTTCTCCGTCCAGGAATCGCGCGCGGTCAGGATGAGGACCGGTGTCACAACACCTTCCTTGCGCCAGCGTTCGAGTATCGAGAGGCCATCGATTTTGGGCAGACCGAGATCGAGGACGATCGCGTCATAGCTTTCGCCGCTGCCCAGATGGTAGCCGTCCTCGCCGTCATCAGCGACATCGATCGCATAGCCGGTATCTCCGAGCGATGCGCGCAGCAGGCGCTGGATGTTCTTGTCGTCCTCGACGATCAGGATGCGCATGCAAAGCCCCCATCAATCATCGCCACCACCTTCACCGCCGCCGCCATCGCTCCCACCACTTCCACCGCCGCCGGAGCCACCACTCCCACCTTCGCCACCACCTTCACCGCCGCCGGAGCCACCACTGCCACCTTCGCCACCGCCGGAGCTGCCGCTTGATCCGCCTGCTCCACCCGCCCCACCCGATCCTCCCGACCCACCCGATCCGCCGGAACTGCCGCCTGCATCGCTGCCGTTTCCATCCGCATCGGCCGTTTTGTCCGGGCTGCCCGCTTTGGCGCCGGCACTGTTGTCGCCTCGTACACGATCCATCAATCGCGAGACTTCCGGGTCTTCGGATGGGCCGCGCACACGCTTGAGATCGAGATTGACGAGATCGAAATCGAGAATGGCGACACTGCCAGTGGGCGTGAGCACCTTCACCTCATAGACCCAGGTGCAGGAACCCGAGATCGCCAGCGCGGCAATATCGACTGAGAGCGGCTCGGCACCGACATTGCTGGCCAGTTCGCCGTAAAGGGCCGACATGCCGGCAGCACCACCCGGGGCGACGGATGTGCCGGTCCCCGTACATTCGCCCGCCCAGGCCAGCCGGGTGCCTGTCCCGGCGACCCCGCCGGCAAGGCACATGAGAGCCGCCAGGGCCGTGCGGGCACGCCACAACCGATAGCCGCCGATCGTCGTCAACGAGCGGCGGTTCGGAACCGGCGGCATTTGGTCAATCGGCAACAAACGGCATCTCTCGGTCGGGTCCGGACCGCCCGGCAGGGGCAGTCCAATAGAAGCCCCATCCTACCTTAAAGCAGGCTTAAGGGGGGCCTCAGACTCCCGTCAGCTACCCCTCGCTAGGCTGACATCGTTCACGGGCGGGGCCCGACATCGTTGAAGGAGGAAAGAACATGAGCAAAGTCTTTGAGATGAAGGGGCGCGATACATTCGGCCGGCGCTTGCTGCTGAGCGGCACGGCAACCCTGGCCCTTGCTGCCGCCATCAGCGTGGTGCCGATCAACTTCGAACACAGCCTTTCCGACGGACTCAGCTCGGCGGTCGCCCACGCCGAAGGCGGAGAAGGTGGTGGTGGTGAAGGTGGTGGTGGTGGTGGTGGCGATGGCGGCGGCGGCGAAGGCGGCAGCGGCGGCTCCGGCGGCAACAGCGGGAGTGGCGGCTCCGGGGGTAGCGGTGAAGGTGGCGATTCGGGAGGCGAAGGCGGTAGTGACGATGGCGGGGGCGATGACAGTGGCGGCGAAAGCGGTGAAAGCGGCACTAGCGGCGACGATGACGGTACTCCCGACCAAGGGACTGGCGACGTATCGGTAGATCCGAACGCGCCGGTCGTCACCACCGGCAATGACGACGGCACAGCTGACCAAGGGACCGGCGACAACTGACCGATCTCTCGGGCACCGGATGAAGGCAAGGCCCGGCTCGCACAAGCCGGGCCTTTCTCTTGGCGGCAAAGGTGGGAAACGCGCTGGCTTGGCCCGGATATCTGTATACAATATTCACAGCGCCATATGCACTCTGCAGTGGCACGGGCGGGCAAGGATCAAGCAAAGCCGATGGCGGACGACGCAATCATCAGCAAGCGAACGATGGCCGAGGAAGTGGCCGACGTCTTGCGCGCGCGCATCCTCGATGGCCGCCTGCCGGCAGGCGAGCCCATTCGCCAGGAACATGTCGCCAAGGAGCTGGGTGTCAGCCGCATCCCCCTGCGCGAGGCATTGTCGCAGCTCGCCGCCGAAGGCTTCGTGACACTGGTTGCGCACAAGGGTGCCATCGTCGCTCCCTTGTCGGCGGGCGAGGTCGAGGAACTGTTCGAGCTGCGCCTGGCGCTTGAGGACGGATTGCTGACGCGGGCCATTCCCCGTCTTGGCGAGGCCGATTTCGCTTCCTTGTCGCGCCTCATCGACCAGAGCATGTCGCCGGCCGGTCTCAAGCGCTGGGGCGAGCTCAACTGGCGCTTCCACGAACAGCTTTATCAGCACGCCGACCGGCCGGTGACATTGAAGCTGCTGAAGCGTGTCCATGACAATATCGACCGCTATCTGCGGCTGGAGATCGCGCTGTCGACCAAGGGACGCGAGCGGGGCGAACGAGAGCACCGCGCCCTCCTTGAATTCTGCCGTCAAGGCGATGTCGCCAGCGCGCGGGCGCTGCTGGCCGAGCATATCGAGGTGACCGCGCGCAATCTCGTCGCCCGCCTGAAGGCACGCGAATCCTGAGCCCGCCTCGGCTTCCTTCGAAAAGTTGCCGCTGACATTTCCCTGTCATCATCGCCCCGCATAGATCGGGGCAATGCGACGGGACACAACCAAATGGGCACGCGTTGGGCGATCTCTGCGGCTTCGGCTGCTGGTGCCGATGCTGCGCGGGCGGCATCAGCCGGTCCTCGTGGCCCGCGCCACCGCCATTGGGCTCTTCTGGGCCTTCACGCCAACCTTCGGCCTGCGCATGCCGCTGGTCTTTGCCAGTTGGTTGATGCTGCGGCACATCGCGCGCTGCGATTTCACGCTGGTGATCGGCCTCGCCTGGACCTGGCTCACCAACGCCCTGGTCACCCTGCCGCTCTATTTCGGCTTTTACGTGACGGGCAAGATCCTGCTGGGCGATCCCGGCGGTATCCTGGGCTTTGCCGATTTCCGGGCGCTGTGGGCGCCCCTTGCCGCCGCCGATCTTGACTGGCAGCAGCGCCTCTACCGCCTGGCCGCGTCGTTTTTCGGCGAGTGGGGCTTCACCCTGTGGCTGGGCGCGCTTCCCTGGGCCTTTGCCGCGGCCACCCTTGGATACCTGGCGACGTTCAAAATCCTGCGACATCGGCGGAACTTGCATCTGAAGCGCGCGAAGGCCACATAGGCAGGCGATGAGCGCCGCTAAACCACGATCCCGCCCCACCAATCCTACCGCACCCGCGACGCCACGCAGCCTTTGGCTGAGATGGCGGCGCCTCGCCCGCTACCGGATCCTCATCCCGATGATGCGGGCCCGGCACGCGCCGGAGCATGCGGCGCGCGGCAGCCTGGTCGGCCTGTTCTGGGCCTTCACACCATCGGTCGGCGTGCAGATGCCGCTGACGATCGGCACATGGCTGGTGGCGCGGCGCTTCTTCCGCTGGGACTTCAATCTCGTCCTCGCCATCGCCTGGACCTGGGTCACCAACGCCTTCACCGCCATTCCTTGCTACTATGTCTTCTACCTGACCGGCCAGATCATGTTCGGCCAGTGGAGCCGCCTTGCTGATTTCACCCATTTCCGGCTGATGTGGGGGGACATTTTTACCGAGGGGCAAAGCTTCCTCGAACAAATGCAAGCGCTGGCACGGGTGCTGATTCTCGACTGGGGCGTCACCATGCTGGTGGGCTCGCTCCCCTGGGCGATCCTGATCAGCGCGCTCGGCTATCGCTACACGATCAAATTCGTGCGCGCCTATCGCCACGCCCGCGACGAGCGGATGAAAAAGCGGCACCGCAAGGTCGAATCCGGCGCGGCTTGAGTCGGCACGGGTTGATTCGGAACGGGCCTATGGCTAGGGTCGCCCCGGATTTCAATCTGGGGTGTTAACCATCATGGCGAAGCGTATCGCGACGAAGAGCGTCCAAAGTGCCGGCGGCAATGAGTTCGACGCCTTCCTGAAACGCTATCCCAAGACCGCCGAGGTCGACGTCTTCGTCCATGACATGAACGGCTTCCTGCGCGGCAAGCGTTTCCCGGTGAGCGAGGCGCGCAAGATCTGGGAATCCGGCGTCGAGATGCCGCGCTGCCTCCTCTTCCTCGACCCGACCGGTGACGATCTCGATCCCGGCGGACGGTCGGAGGCGATGGGCGACCCCGACGGCACCGCCCACCCGATTCCCGGGCGCCTCGTTCCCGTGCCCTGGGCCGATCACCCGACGGCGCAGGTGCTCCTGCAGATGCACGACCCCTTCCTGAAGGGCGAGGGCAATGCCGGCAACCCGTCAAAATATTGCCCGCGCGCAGCCCTCACCGGCACGCTGAAGCGGCTTGAGAAGCTCGGTGTTATTCCGATGGTCGCGGTGGAGCTGGAATTCTATCTGCTCGATCCCGCGCGCGACGCGCTGGGGACACCGCTGCCGCCGAAGAATCCGAAGACCGGCATGGTCGAAACCTCGAAGCAGCCCTACAGTATGGACGATCTCGACGCCTATGCGACCTTCATCCGCCGTGTCGCCCACCATGCCGAGGCGCAAGGGATTCCGGCCTCGGCCGCCATCACCGAATATTCGCCGGGCCAGTTCGAGATCAATCTCAAACATCAGGCGGACGCGGTCGCAGCCTGCGACAATGCCGTGCTCTTGAAGCGCTGCATCAAGGGCGCCGCGCGCGAGCTCGGCTACAACGCCACCTTCATGTCGAAGCCCTTCCTCCATGCGGCCGGCAGCGGCATGCATGTGCATGTGAGCCTCATCGACAAGGCGGGCAAGAACCTCTTCGGCGAGACGGGTGCCAAGGGCGAGGCGTTGATGCGCCACGCCATCGGCGGCCTGCAGGCGACGATGGCGGAATCGATGGCGATCTTCGGCGCCAACCCGAATGCCAGCCGCCGCTATGTGCCCGGCGCCAACGTGCCGATGAGCCCGGAATGGGGCCACAACAACCGCACGGTGGCCTTCCGTATTCCGGCGGGCGGGAACAAGGCGCGGCGCATCGAACATCGCGTTGCCGGTGCCGATGCCAATCCCTACCTTGCGATGGCGGCGATCCTGGCCGGCATCGCCCACGGTATCGAGAATGAGCTCGATCCCGGCGCCCCCGCCGAGACCGGCGATTTCGCCCGCCCCGCCGACCCGCGCATTCCCTTCAAGTTCGAGGCGGCGCTGGATCGCTTGGGCAAGGCAAATATCCTGCCGCAATATATCGAGAAGGAATGCCTCGACCTCTATGTCGATGCGCGCCGCGCGGAGATGGAGAAGTTCCAGGATGTCGTCTCGCCGCGCGAATATGATTGGTATCTGTGAGCGGCAAAAGACATCGGCACCATAGCAGTCGGGCTCGCAGCGGGCTTTACCGCCTGCTGCGCTATCGCCTGCTGCTGCCGCTCTTGCGCTCGCACCACCCGCCGCAAATCGCCGCGCGCGGCACAGCAGTGGGCCTTATCCTGGCCTTCACGCCGACGATCGGTCTTCACACCATCATCGCCGGTGCCCTCTGGGCTGTGACGGCGCGGAGCGAGCGATTCCATTTCAGCCTGATCCTCGCCCTGGCCTGGACCTGGGCCTCGAACCCGATCACGGCGCTCCCCATCTATTACCTGCTCTATGTGACGGGGCAGATGATGTTCGGCCATTGGGGGCATCTCTCCGGCTACGCCGATTTCATCGCCATCGCCCACGACCTCCACGATGGTGGCCGTACCCTGCTGCAAGATCTCGAACTCATGGCGAAAGTCATGCTCGAAGATCTCGGCCTCACCATGCTGGTGGGCTCCATCCCCTGGGCCGCCCTCGTGGGGGGGCTGGGCTATTGGGGCAGCATGAAGTTCATCGAACGGTACCGGCGCGAGAAGGCTGCACGGCGGGCACGCAAGCATTGAGTGGCGAGAGCAACCGCGCCCTCAGCGATCCAGCGTCTTGGCGATGTTTTCGGCAATCTCCCCGGCAAGCCGGGAAAGAGCATCGCCCAAGGCTGCCGAACCAGTGAAACCGGCAGCATCGAGCTTTGCTGCAGCGACTGTTTCCGTTGGCGTGAGGCGTGCTTCGAATTTCGCCATTTCAAAAGGATTGAAGCCGACCGGCAAAGCGGTGGGCCGCGATGGCTGCGCGCCCAAGCGCTGCTCAAGGGCAGCGATATCCTGGTCCATCGCTTGCCGGTATCGATCGAGCACACCTTCGCGCGCCAGGAGTTTGGCCAGTGCCTTCGGGTCGGTATCGGTGCCTTCGGTCGGACCCGGATCGTTGGCCATCACTTCGGCGAACTTCTCGCCATAACGCGCATAGATGGCGGCCTTGCCGTCGCGCGCGGCGGCATTCCAGCTCTGATAGGCGCTCCACGCATCCTGCGAAGCCTGCCAGCTCGCCGGCATCTTATTGAGCGCGCTCGCCTGTTCGGTCAGCAAGCCGTCCGTCGCCTGCTTGATCCTGGCATCCAAGCCGGCGTTGATATCGTCCCAGGTCAATTTTCCATCATCCACCAGAGCCTGCAGCTGGGCCCGGTCGCTTTCCGGCAGCGCCGCCAGAAGATCGCCGCTGGTGCGGCGGAAATTGTCTTCGATCCAGGCCTTCTGCTCGGCAACGGCCAACTTTGCCGCGGCAAGAGCTGCCGTGTTGATGGGATCCGGGTCGGCAGCAAGGGTGGTCGACGTTCTGGCAGCCGAGCCATCCGTCGCATGAAATGCTACTGATTCACCAGCATCCGGTGCTGCCACTTCCGATTGCGGCGCGATTTGCCCGCGCCCGGAGATCATCTGGAATTGGCCGATCGTGCCAAAGTGCATGGATTCCACCATTGTCAGCGCTTCATCTCATCTGATGAAGCAAGCACCATGCCATTTCTTTCCCAACAGCGGGCGCAAAGCGCTGAATTGCCTTGTTTCCGAACACACGCATAAGGAGCGACGACGAAGTATCATTTATGTGGCATCCGGCATGCCATCTTGTGGAATCCGCACGTGATGGCGATGCCCGGCAACATAGCGGCTGTTCTGCGCGCAATCTCACCCCAGAATCTTCTTCCACATTGACGGCGGGGGCGCAGCGACGTGTCGTCTCGCCGGGTCCGGCTTCTTCGATTTCGGGCCAATCATGAGAGCCGGACCATCACTCCGGCCATCCATCGGCGTCAGCGCAAAATCCACGTAGCGGGCCGGCGTTGCTAGAGCGCCCTCTAAAGCCTTTTTCCCGACTTGCCGCCAATGCTTGCCGCGCCAATTCTCCAGGTCGACAATCTCCCGCTCGACCGGATCATAGACGGCCACGTCTTTGGTCGCGATACGCCGCCACAGCGCGTGCGCGCGCTTGGCGAAAGCCGTCGTTTCGGAATCATTGAGGTCATAGCACGCAAAGAACTCGGTCTCCGCGCCACTCAATACGGCCATTTCGGGATAACGGTCGGCAGGGAGTTTGCCTCGCTCCGATGCAGACAGGGCATACCGAAGATTCGGTTGCCGCGGGTCCACATACCCGTCGCTTTTGTAATGGAAAGTGAACCATCTGCCGTCGTCGCGATATTGCAAGGCGAGCCGAAAGACATCGCTGGCCTCATCTCGTCCGCCAATGAGGCGTTCTGGATCAGCCGACTGAATCTCATCCGGCCACGGCCAGCGGCAATAGATGTTTGGCCGGTTGAAGTTTGGGCCATTGAAGGGCGGCCTGTCGCGTTCAACGTCCAACGCCGCTTTGACCGCTTGCAGAAGATCGCCGTAGAGAATGATGGGGTGAGCGTCTGAGAACTTCGACGGCGTCGGCGTGCCGGTCTTGTAGTTGGCAAAGAAATAGATGAGTTCAGGGAATTCCTGCTTCAAGAGATTCGAGTATACCTCGACATCTTCGATGCAGATCTTGGCGGAGCTACGCAGGCGCCGATGCTTGGCTTTGGGCTCCGCCTTCAGTGAGTCAATTGCCCAATACAACTGGGCAGGATGCTTATCCAACCTTGCCAGGACCTGCCTGATAAAGGCGCGACGGGTTTCCCGGCTGTCCTGCTTCGAGAACATTTACCCTCCCGCCTCAATCAACCACGCTCCCCAACCGTTTGCCCGCTATGCGCTTTTCCAAGGCCGGACCGGCTCGGTTTCTTGGCTTGGGTCCGATCATCAAAGCGGCGCCTTTCTGCGGCGGCCGCAGTGCCCACACCGGATAGCGCGGCGGGCTATCCAGCACATTGGCCAGAGCGCATTTGCCGATAAGCCCATTGTCTCCAATCTGCGCTTCGGCTTCGACGACCTCACCGGTTGAAGCATCATAGATGGCGACCGCTTTGGTCGACAACCGGCGCCAAAGGGCATGCGCGCGCTTGACGAAAGCTGTCGTCTCCGGATCATTCAGATCGTAGAGCGAGAAGAATTCACTGAACACAGAGAGCGCATCCTTGCCCGGGATCAGCAGATCGAAGGGTGGATAAGCCTCCGGGTGCAATGAGGCGCGGCTCAGAATATACGGCTTACCACTTCCATCGAGATGCGTTCGCGGATCGACATAGCCGTCGCTTGCGTATTGCAGACTGAACCAACGCCCGAGATCTCGATATTGCACGGCCAGATCAAATACATCGTCCGGGAAGTCCCGCCCTCCTATAAGACGTGCCGGGTCGCCAGACGCCAGCTCTTCTGGCCACGGCCACCGGCAAACGACTTCCGGACGCGGACTTGGCGCTTTGATTGCGGCGTCGACGGCTTCGCGAAGAGAGGGGTAGAGAATGATCGGCTGCGAGTCCGGGTATTTTGGTGGCCGATGCCGCCCCGTCTTGAAGTTCAGGAAGAAGTACACGGCCTCTGGAAACTCGGCATACAGCAGGCGCGAGAACACCTCCACATCATCCATGCACAGAATAGCCTGACCGCGCGTACGGCGAACGCGCGCAACCGGCTCATCCTTCAGCAACTCGGCCGTTCTGGCTATCGCTTGGGCACCACCAGATCGGCTTTGCAGTACGCTTGCCAGCCATCGCCGCTTCTCGTCGTCCATTGCCCGCCTCTGGCCGGTCTTATCTCTTTTGCTGTCGGGACTGTCCTCTGATGATGCCGATTGCATCGGCTCCTTCCACGAACTCGACGATGGCAGCAGCAAGCCGCTGCAAGACATCAAATTCATGCCCTAGGTGACGATCGAATATCAAAGTTTCACCTGCGGGTGTTTCGATCGGTTGCAGGCAAAGCTTCTTGCGATTGGTAACCCCATCCAATCCGAGGAAAGAAATTGTGCCTTGTTAGCGAATTGGTTTCACTTTCTTAGGAACAGGACCAAGCAGCAATTTTCCGCCCTCGGGCGATGTTCGCAGCGCAAAACCTGCATAACGCTTCGGGTTTGCCAACGCACCAGCTAGAGCTTGCTTCCCGATCTTCCAGGGGAACTTTCCGTCCCAGTTCTCGGGGTGCACGACTTCCCCACTGGTCGGGTCATAGTGAGCGATCTTCGACGTATAGGTCCGGCGCCAGAGGGCGTGAGCACGCTTTGCGAAAGCAGTCGTCTCCGGGTCATTGGCATCATAGAGCGTGAAGAATTCGCTGAGGTCGGCGTCAAGCAGCTGGAACGGCCAATAAGTACAATCGGAGAGCGGTATCTTATCCAAGCGCCATTGATCGTGTGGCGATACAGACTTGCACGGGAAAAGATAACCATTCGTCTTGTAACGTAGCATGAACCAGCGCCCAAGAGCGCGATACTGGATCGCAACATCGAAGGTCTGATCCGGGAACTCTCGACGCCCGATCAGCTCCTCTGGATCTCCAGACGCCTGCTCTTCCGGCCACGGCCAACGTGCAATGATATTTGGACGAGCGAAATTTGGGCCGTTGAATGATGGCCGTGTCTTTTCGACGTTGATAGCGGCTTCTATTGCTTCGACCAAACTGCCGAAGAGATTGAGCGGAACTTCAACAGCGAATTTTTCTGGTGTTGGTATGTCGGTCTTGTAGTTTGCAAAAAAGTATACAAGTCCCGGGAACTCGGATTTTAGAAGATCGGAAAAGACCTCAACATCCTCAAAGCAAATTCTGGCCTGGCTGGCCGTGCTGTGCACGCGCGCCTTCACTTCACCCTTGAGCTGGCTCGAAATGTTGTCGAGATTCCGAGCGCTGGTTCGATCCCACGCCAACAGCGTATTAACGAATTTTCGCTTCTCGTCATTGCCCATCGGTTGTTCCCGCTCCCGTATCCTCATTTGCCGTTTCCGGAAAAGGCGCTTCGAACTTCTTAAAGTTCGCTCTTACCAAGAATGGACGCCCACAATCGATCATATCGGATATGAACTCGTCCATCTTCTTTAGATAGTCTTCCATGGATTGATTGGGTTTGCGCTTGGAAAAATATCCAAACCCAGCAACTGAAATACCAAGCTCACCTCGCCCTATGGCATGAGCAAGATTGTGAGCAAGACTATAAATTTGCCTCGCCTCATTCGCCAGCAGCGTGCGCCCATTCGCCCAGGTTCCCGCATGATTGCCATACGCTCCGATCTGCTTGCCATTGTACTTGAAGTCCGCCCCGATATCGGTCCAGTTGGCCCCCTTAAGGCTATTTGGGTCCCGGCGTATCAGCCGCTCCTTGCGGCCAAAATAGGTGTCTATGATTTCACCTCCGCAAGCTTTAATCGCCGCCGCAAGTTTCTGGGTCATCAATTCGGCCATATCGCGTGTTTCTTCGCTACCAAGGCGCCCACCAAACTTTTCGATCTCAAGCTGAGATATCGCTTGTGAAGCCTCGCTCAAGACATCAGCCGCATCTTGCCCAGAGATGCGCTCAGGCTCAACGATGCCAAGAAACGCTTTCGGTTCTGCTACCTTTTCGTTGGGCTTGTCGCCAGCCTTGGTCCAGCGCTCCGCCGGGGCAAAGACCATCTTCGCCACTGCGTCTTCGATCTCGGCCTTCTCGGCAGGATTGGGTTGGCGATGGTAGCCGGTGACAAAATCCTGCATTGCCGCGTTTGAGAGCTTTTCTGCCTCGCCCGTCATCGATTGGAAGACCTTCTCCGGGTCCTTCTCCAACAGGCGCGACCACTCGTCCTTCATCTCCTCAAGATAGGTGAAGCGGCCCGCATCGCTCACAACATTGAGGGCATATTCGGCTGGGGCCGGCGGCGCTTTGCCGAGACGGGACCAGTTGAAGAGTCGGTTGGCGGTCGCCCATTCCTCGGCCTCGGTTGCTGCCTCGCTGCCGGCACCGGTTGCCTTTCCGGGAGATCGCTCCGCAGGCTGCGCTTTCTGTTGCCGCGCGGCGCTTGATGCAGCGGAGTCCCCATTGTCATTTGCCACAGTGCGCTTGTTGTCATTGGCAGCAGCGCCAATCAGCCCCTCGTTGAATTCGCGGCGCTGGCGCGGCGTTGTTGCGGGCGGCGAGAGGAACGGCTGTGCTTTTTCCACTTCCTTCGGCAGGCCCACAATCGCCTTGTCCGTCGTTGCAACTTGTATCGGCGTCGGCGCGGCATTGGCGCGCCCCAAGTCCCAGGCACCTTTATTGAGATCAAGGTCGAGATCGCCCGCCACGTGGGTAAGGTCGGACGGGTCTTTGCGCGGCACGCCGATATCGTCGACCGCCGCGTCGGCGGTTGCCGCCTGCTTGGCAATCACGCGCTTGGTGTCCATGAGGGCGAGCGCTTCATCTTCTCCCGGATGCGATTTGTCGTCCGGATACTTGGCGAGCTCGTGCCACGTGACTCCGGATTGCGCATACTCGTTAAAGGCAGTGCGGCGCAGCTTGGCGACGTCGACATCTTCACGCTGCTCCATCGTGATGCGGCGATGCTTGCCATCGGGCGCACGGAAGAACTGGCCACCGCCCAGATGCGGCATGTCGTCCAAGAGCGACTGCGTCGGCGCATCGACCGGGGCTTGCCCCTGCCAGCGATCGGGATGGACGGATTGGCGATAGGCCTGTTGCTGCCATGCTCGCTCGTGGTCGGGGGATGTGAATTGGAAGGTTTCCCCCTGCCAGGATCCCAAAACCGATTTGTGAGCCGGTACCGGCTGGCCCATCAGCCGGTTGCGATTTTCCTGCGCCATTTCGCTCTCCTGCGTATTTTACGTCTTTAACGTAACATACGCAGGCACAAAGTGTCAATATGTTCTTATTTTGATCTTTTAAATTTCTTTCCTGGGTCGCTAGCTGGCTAGAGCCGCGTCCTCGACGATGAGCTGGACGTTGTCGCGGCCCTGCCAGGTGTCGCGGCGGAGGTGGCCGGCGACGTGGAGGCGGAGGCCTCGGGCGGTGGTCAATCTGGCGCCGAGATCGGTGTCGAGGCAGCGGAAGGCGATCGCCTTGAGCCTTGCCCCATCCGCCCCTTCCAATTGCAGCCTGAGATGGGCGCCGCCCACCACATCGGCGAAGGCGAGGCGCACATTGGGGAAGGCGAAGCGCGGCTCGGCATTGCCTGAACCGAAGGGTCCCATCCGTTCCAGCAGGTTTATGAGGTCGGTTGTGGCGGCGCGGGGCTGCAGGGCGGCGTCGAGGTCGAGGACGGGAAGAAGCGCCTCGCCGTTCATGTGATCGACGAAGCGGGCGTGGAGAAAGGCCTGGAGGTCGGAGAGGCGCTCCTCCGCCACCTCGAACCCGGCCGCCATCGCATGGCCGCCGCCTTTCGCGATGATGCCGGCCTCGCGCGCGGCGATGATGGCGTTGCCCAGATGAAGCGACCCCACCGAGCGGCCGGAGCCCTTGCCGATGCCGTTCTCGATGGCGATGACGCAGGCCGGGCGCTGATAGCGTTCCTTGAGGCGCCCCGCCACGATGCCGATGACGCCGGGGTGCCAATCGTGGCCGCAGGCGAAGATGAGATAGGGGCTGTCGGCGGCGTGGGCTTCCGCCGCCAGGATCGCGGCGTCGAGCACGCGCGTCTCGATATCGCGGCGCTCGGTGTTGAGCGCGTCGAGTTCGGCGGCAATCGTGCGCGCGAAATCCGCATCGTCGCTGGCGAGGAGTCTGGCACCGAGGTCAGAGCGCCCGACCCGGCCGCCGGCATTGACGCGCGGGCCCAGCAGGAAGCCCGCATGATAGGCGCTGGGCCGTTCGTTGATGCGGGCGACATCGCTCAAGGCCGCAAGGCCGGTATTGAGGCGCCCGGACATCACCTTCAACCCTTGCGCCACCAGCGCGCGGTTGATGCCGGTCAAGGGCACCACGTCCGCGACCGTCCCCAGCGCCACGATGTCGAGCCATTGCATGAGGTCGGGTTCGGGCCGCGTAGGACTGTAGAACCCGCGCGCGCGCAGCGCACGGTTGGTGGCGACGACCACCAGGAAGGCAACGCCGACGGCGGCGAGCTGCCCAAAGCCCGGCGCTTCGTCGAGCCGGTTCGGGTTGACGACGGCATGGGCGGGCGGCAAGCGCGGCTCGGCCACATGGTGATCAACCACCACCACCTCAAGTCCCGCTTCCTGCGCGGCGGTGAGCGGATCGAAGGCGGTGATGCCGCAATCGACCGTGATCACCAGCTTGGCGCCGGCCTGCGCCAATTTCTGCATCGCCGGCGCGTTGGGGCCGTACCCTTCCGCAAGGCGGTCCGGCACATAGAGGATCGGCGCCTTGGCCCCGACGCTGGCAAAGAAGCGCATGAGGAGCGCCGAGGAGGTGGCGCCGTCGACATCGTAATCGCCGAAGATCGCCATCTGCTCGCCCCCCATGACCGCATCGGCGATGCGGGCGGCGGCCTTGTCCATGTCCTTGAAGATGGAAGGATCCGGCATCTGGTCGCGAAGGCGCGGCGCCAGATAGGCGGCCGCTGTTTCCAGCGACTGGCCCCGTGCGGCGAGGAGTTGGCCGATGAGTTCGGGAACGCCTTCGCGCTGGGCGATGGCGAGGCTGAGGCGGTCGTCGTAAGGGCGCTGCCGCCAGAGCCGCCCGCAGGCAGAGCGCGCGACGCCCAGGAAGGCGCCGCTCTCACTCATGAACGGGCACGCGCGGCTTGGCGCATCAGATGCCTTGCGGCTTCTTGATGGTCCAATTGTGCTGGGCCTCGACGAGGCGGACCGTGCCGGTCTTCGAGCGCATCACCATCGAATGGGTGCTGGCGCTGGTGGCCGAACGGCGGACACCGGTCAGCATCGGGCCGTCGGTGACACCAGTCGCCGCGAACATCACGTCGCCCTTGGCGAGGTCGAGCAGATTGTATTTGCGGTTGAAGTCGGTGATGCCGACCTTGCGGGCGCGGTTCTTCTCATCGTCGTTGCGGAAGACCAGCCGGCCCTGCATCTGGCCGCCGATGCAGCGCAAGGCCGCGGCGGCGAGCACGCCTTCGGGCGCACCGCCCTGGCCCATATAGATGTCGACGCCGGTGCCGGGCTTGGCGGTCGCAATGACGCCCGCCACGTCGCCGTCGGAGATCAGCATGATGCGCGCACCCGTGGCGCGCACCTTGGCGATGAGGTCGGCATGGCGCGGGCGGTCGAGGATGCAGGCGACGATGTCGCTGATTTCCATCTTCTTGGCCGCAGCGATCGCCTTCAGATTCTCAGCCGGGCTGGCGTCGAGATCGACGATGCCGTCGGGCAGGCCCGGGCCGACGCTGATCTTGTCCATATAGGTGTCGGGCGCGTTGAGGAAACCGCCGGCCTCGGCCATCGCGATGACCGCCAGCGCATTGGTGCCGCCCTTCGCGGTGATGGTGGTGCCTTCCAGTGGATCGAGTGCGATGTCGATCTTCGGGCCGCCAGAACCGACCTTCTCGCCGATATAGAGCATCGGCGCCTCGTCGCGCTCGCCTTCGCCGATCACGACCGTGCCGTCGATGGGCAGGTCGTTGAGCGCGCGGCGCATGGCGTCGACGGCGGCCTGGTCGGCGGCCTTTTCATCGCCACGGCCCATCAGGCGCGAGGCGGCCAAGGCCGCTGCTTCGGTGACGCGGACAGCCTCGAGGGCCAGATTGCGATCCATAACGATAAACTCCTTAGCTCAGTGTCTCGATCGGCAGCACATGCGCCGGTTCCAGCACCGATTTGATGTCGGAAAGCCGTTTCACCACGCGGCCGACGGCGGCCTCGGTGGTTTCGTGGGTCGTGAACACCAGCGGCACCGGGTCGTTCGGCGACCGGCCGCGCTGGATCATGGATTCCAGCGAGACGTTCTCGTCGCGCATGACGCCGGCGATATCGGCGATGACGCCCGGCTTGTCGATGACCATCAACCGCAGATAGTAGGATCCGGCACGAAGCCCAACAGGCGCCTGGGCCGCCGGTTCCAGACTTTCCGCCGGGGCTGAGAAAGCGGGCAGAATGAAGCCGCGCGCAATGTCCATGAGATCGGCGACGATGGCCGATGCGGTGGGACCGCGCCCGGCGCCACGGCCGATGGCGATGTTCTCGCCGACGAAATTGCCGCTGGTGACGACCGCGTTATAGACGCCGTCAACCTTGGCGATCGTGCTCGCCGCCGGCACCATGCAGGCATGGACGCGCTGCTCGATGCCGTGCTGCGTCTGGCGGCCGAGCCCCAGCAATTTGATGCGGAAGCCGAGCTCGTCGGCATAGGCGATGTCGGCCGCCGAGACGTTGCGGATGCCGGAGATGCGGACGCCGTCGAAATTGACTGCCACGCCGAAGGCGACCGAGGTCAGGATCGAGAGCTTGTGCGCGGCATCGATGCCGTCGACGTCGAAGCTCGGATCCGCTTCGGCATAGCCCAGCTTCTGCGCCTCGGCGAGGACGTCGGCGAACTCGCGCCCCGTCTCGCGCATCTGCGTCAGGATATAGTTACAGGTGCCGTTGAGGATGCCGTAGACCTGGGTGATGCGGTTGGCGGCGAGGCCCTCGCGCATCGCCTTGATGACGGGGATGCCGCCCGCGACCGCCGCCTCGTAAGCCAAGCCCACGCCGGCCTTCTCGGCGGCGAGCGCCAGCGCCGTGCCGTGATGGGCGAGGAGCGCCTTGTTGGCGGTCACGACATGCTTCTTGTGGGCGATGGCCTTTTCGACCAGATCCTTGGCCTTGCCTTCGGATCCGCCGATCACCTCGACCACGACATCGACATTCGGATGTTCGGCGAGCTTCGCCGCATCTTCGACCCAGTCGATGCCTTTCAAGTCGAGCCCGCGATCCTTCGACCGGTCACGCGCCGAGACGGCAGTCACAACGATGCTGCGCGGGCAATGCTTGGCGATGATATCGGCGTTCTGCTGCAGCACGTCGATGACGCCGGCACCGACGGTACCGAGGCCGGCAATCCCGACGCGCAGCGGCGCGCCGCCGGAGGATTTTCGATCAGCGGCCATGACGCCGCCCTCTCGGCAGCGCCGAGCCCGCAAGATTGATCATGATCGACTTTTCAGAACTCAGTAGGCGGAAAGGAAGATCTCGACGCGGCGGTTGTTCGCCTCACCGGCCGGCATGGTCTCCACAGCAACAGGCGCAGTGGAACCGGCGGCGGCCACCTGGATGAGGCCGGCCGGCACGCCGCGGCGGGTGAGCGCCCGGGCGATCGCATTGGCACGCTTCATCGAGACAGCGTAATTGGCCTGGTCCTGCGCATAGGGGTTCATGTTGGCCGTGCGCTGGCTGGCATGGCCGACGATGCGGATGACGCCGCCGTAATAGCGGTGCATCTCGGCGATCTGCTTTACGACGCGCTGGTCGTCGCGGCCGAGCTTCGCCGACCCGTTGTTGAAATAGACGACACCGACCGGCTGGCCGGCGGCGGGCAGCGGCGGCACGGCGGCCGGCGCGTAGGATTGGTAGCCCGGCGCTGCATAGACCGGCTGGCCGAGAGCGGCGCCGCCATAGGCAACCGGCTGCGTGACACCGTAAGGCGAACGGTAATAGGCCTGGGCCGGGTTGTTGCGCTGATAGGGGTTGTAGCTCGCATAGCCATAGGTGCCGCCGGCCGCGACCGACGAATAATCCACCATGACCGGCGTGGCGACGACCGTGGGGGCACTCGCCTGCGGCACGGTGCCCGGCTGGACCAGATAGCCGGTTGCGGCCTGGCCGCCGCCCAAGGGCTTCGAGCCGGGCTGCGGGCTGCCGATATAGCCCTGGGTAACGGTGCCCATCTGCGTCATCTGCGGGGCCGGATATTGGCCGACCGGCGCCGCGGCAAGCGGCTGCTGGCTGACGGCCGGCGCCTGCGGCGCGGGCAT
>NZ_JAYRQR010000008.1:0-48428 GCF_041910485.1 Dongia sp. | reverse complement strand
GGATCTGGGCGCGGGCACCGGCAATGAGGTCGGTGCGCGACTGAACACGGACGGGGATCGGCTGCGGGGCCGCTTGACCGGTCATCAGATCCGTTAACCATTTGCCGAGGCTCATCGCATCCTCCCTCAAACTCAGTTCGACGGAGAATGCTAACGGCCGGGGCGTTAAGGAAGTCTGAAAGGGGCGAAAAGGGAGCCCCAAAAGGGGTGAAAACGGGCCTTTTCGGACGGTATCAGGATACCTTTTCAGGCCGCGCGGACGCGGTCGATGCGCGGGGTGCCCGTGATCTCGAAATCATGGGCCATGAGGCCGCGGATCATCTGGTTACCCTCCAGCATCGCGTCATATTCCTCGACCCCGCGGCGCACATTCCAGCAGCGGCCGGAGATATAGCCCTTGAGGCCATTCTTCAGGCGAATGGGAGTCGTCAGTTCGATGACGTCGTCGAAAACATATCTGCTACGCATGATGCAACCCAACCCTTGAGCAAGTGCCGGAGATGTCCGGCGGAACAACTTGCCTGAACAGATATGCTTAGATTCCATAAATGGCGAGTGACGGCAATCACCAATCGCATCACATGCGAGTTAAGCCTGTGATTTCTGCCTTCTCTGCCACAGTGCGCGCGAGACGCCGGCACTTGGCGCGCGGCCGATGTGCTCGAGGACGCGCCATCCTGCCGCAGCCAGCGCATCGAGATCGATTCCCGTCTCGATTCCCATACCGTTCAACATGAAGACGACATCTTCCGTCGCGACATTGCCGGTCGCCCCCTTGGCATAGGGACAGCCGCCGAGGCCCGCCACTGACGCATCGACGACCGCAACGCCCATCTGCAGGGCGGCCAGAATATTGGCGAGCGCCTGGCCGTATGTGTCGTGGAAATGGGCGGCGAGCTGCGGGATGGGCACCCTTTCCGCCACCGCGCCGATCATGCGCTGGGTGGCAAGCGGGGTCCCGACACCGATCGTATCGCCCAGCGAGATTTCAGCGCAGCCCAGCTCGATCAAGGACTTAGCGACGGCAGCAACGGACGCAGGCGCGATTTCGCCTTCATAGGGGCAACCCAGCACGCAGGAGATATAGCCGCGCACTGGAACACCTGCCGAACGCGCGCGCTCCATCACGGGCCCGAAGCGCGCGATGCTCTCGGCGATCGAACAATTGGTGTTCCGCTGCGAGAAGGTTTCCGAGGCGGCGGCGAAGACCGCCACCTCGCGCGCACCGGCGGCGAGCGCTGCCTCGAGACCTTGCAGATTAGGAACAAGTACCGGGTAGCGCTTCATCGGATCGCGCTGGAGGCCGGCGAGCACGGCAGCGGAATCCGCCATCTGCGGGACCCATTTCGGCGAGACGAAGGCGCCGGCCTCGATATCGGCAAGGCCCGCCACCGCCAAATCTTCAATGAGGCGGATCTTCGCCGCAGTCGAGACGGGCGCCTTCTCATTCTGCAGACCGTCGCGGGGGCCCACCTCGACGATGCGGACCTGGGCTGGAAGGTTCATGCGCCGGCCTCGATGCGGATGAGTTCGGCCCCTTCGACCACCTGATCGCCGGCAGCAACCAACACTGAGGCAACCTTGCCCGACGTCGCGGCCACGAGATTGTGTTCCATCTTCATCGCCTCGAGGCGCAGCAGAACCTGACCCGCTTCGACCGGATCACCGGTTGCGGCGAGGATCGAGACGATACGCCCCGGCATAGGTGCCAAGACAGTTCCGCCCTGCCCGCCCGCCTGATCGCGCCGTGCCGGTGGGCGGCCGAAGGCACCGAGGGCGCGGATGCGCCAGCGGGTCGGACCCACTTTGAGCCAGCGCACCGCCCCGTCGACATGGACATGGCCGTGATATTGCCGGCCGCCAAGTTCGATCATGAAGGAATCGCCGAGCCGCTCGATGAGACGCAAGGGCAGCACATCGTCGCGCCAGGCGACGCGCCAGCCGTCACCCTGCCGCTGCAGCGAGACGGCATGGTCGATACCGTCATGCTCGAAATGCCAGGTGAGCGGCGCCACACCACCGAGGCGCCAATTGTCGGTCGCCGACCAGGGCGAAGAACCGGCATTGCGCGCCGCGAGGTCGAGTTGCTCGGAGAGCGCGAGGAGCGCCCAGCCGACAATGTCGGGATGGGCATCGTGCAGCAGCGCGGGATGCGCGGCGATGAAGCCGGTATCGATGCGGGCCGCCTTGAAGTCACCGTCGACGGCGGCCCGGGTGAGGAGATTGAGATTGCTGGCGATGCCGGCGACGTGCGACCGGCCGAGTGTCGCACCGAGACGCGCCAGCGCATCGTCGCGGTCGGCGCCGCCGACGATGAGCTTGCCGATGAGTGAATCATAATGGACCGATATCTCATCGCCTTCGCCGAAGCCGGAATCGAGACGGATATAGGGTCCATCCGGCACGCTGAAATGGATGAGCCGGCCGGTCTCGGGGCGATAGCCGCGCGCCGGATCCTCGGCACAGATGCGCGCCTCGAAAGCATGGCCGCAGAGGGCTATCTCGGCCTGCGCCTTCGGCAGCTTCTCGCCGGCAGCGACGCGCAGCTGCCATTCGACCAGATCGAGGCCCGTCACCATCTCGGTCACAGGGTGTTCGACCTGGAGGCGCGTGTTCATTTCCATGAAGTAGAAATTGTCGAGATTGTCGCCCTCGGCGATGAATTCGACCGTGCCGGCACCGCGATAATCGATGGCCCGCGCCGCCGCGATGGCGGCATCGGTCATGCGCTTGCGCACGGCATCGGTCATGCCGGGGGCCGGCGCTTCCTCGATCACCTTCTGATGGCGCCGCTGCAGCGAGCAGTCGCGCTCATAGAGATGGACCGTATTGCCGTGATTGTCGGCAAAGACCTGCACCTCGATATGGCGCGGGCGCGTGAGATATTTCTCGATGAGGACCGCGCCGTCACCAAAGGCCGATTGGGCCTCGCGCTGCGCGGATTCGAGGGAAGCGGCGAAATCGACGGCCGCGTCCACCTTGCGCATGCCGCGACCGCCGCCGCCCATCACCGCCTTGATGAGCACGGGATAGCCGATCTTGTCGGCTTCCCTTTGCAAGCTCGCTGCATCCTGCGCCGTTCCTTCATAACCGGGCACGACGGGTACGCCGGCCGAACGCATCAGGATCTTCGCCGCATCCTTGGCGCCCATCGCCTCGATGGATTTCGCCGACGGGCCGATGAAGACGAGGCCGGCCTCGGTCACGGCCTTGGCAAAGGGCGCATTCTCGGAAAGAAAGCCGTAGCCCGGATGGATTGCCTGTGCCCCGGCGGATTTCGCCGCCGCGATGATGCGCGCACCCTGCAGATAGCTTTCGCGGGCCGGGGAAGGGCCGATGTGGATCGCTTCGTCAGCAAGCTGCGTGTGGCGCGCATGTCGATCGGCATCGGCGTAGATGGCGACCGTCTTGATCCCCATCGCACGCGCGGTGCGAATGACGCGGCAGGCGATTTCACCCCGATTGGCGATGAGGATCTTCGAGAACATGGGGTCAGTCCTTAGCTGGCGCGAACGCGCCCGCCCCAACCCCAACCCCTCCCCCTGAAGGGAGAGGGGCTTTGGATCGCGTTGAGAGAGGCAGGGTTAAATGGTTCATCTTCATCAGTCCTTGCGCCAGGCGGGAACGCGCTTTTCGAGAAAGGCGGTGAGGCCCTCCTTGCCTTCGGCGCTGGCGCGGCGGGCGGCGATGCGGTCGGCGGTACCGTCGATCACTTCGCGGCCCAAGGGTTTGGAGGCCACGAACTGCACCAGTTCCTTGGCAGCCGCCATCGCTTCCGGCGCATTATCGAGCAACTGTTTTGTCAGCGCGGTCACCGCTTCGTCCAGTTTCTCCGGGGCCACGATTTCAGCGAGGAGTCCGAGGCGTTCGGCTTCCGCCGCATCGAATTTGCGACCCGACAGAAACAGGCGCTTCGACGCATGCGCACCGATGGCGCGGATGATATGCGGGCTGATGACCGCGGGAATGAGGCCGAGCTTCACCTCGGAGAGGACGAAATCGGCCGTGGGGACGGCGATCGCAAAATCACAGGCGGCAACGATGCCGATGCCGCCGCCATAGGCCGGGCCATTCACCGCGACGATGGTGGGCAGCGGCAGAAAGGCGATCTTTTCGAAGAGGCCCGCCAGGCGCTTGGCGTCGGCGATGTTGCTGGCGGCATCATATTCCGCCATGCGGCGCATCCAGTTGATGTCGGCGCCGGCGCAGAAGGAGGTGCCGCGCGCACGGATCTGCAGCACGCGGGCGGATTTATCGGCGGCGACCTTGTCCAGTGCGGCGTGGAACGCATCGATCATGGCGATGTCGAGCGCGTTGTGCCGGTCGGGGCGATTGATGGTGATGGTCGCCACGCGGGCCGAGATGTCGAGTTCGATATCGCTCATGATCTTTTTCTCTTTTACATGCGGAAGAGGCCGAAGCGGGTTTCCCCGATCGGTCGTTGCAAGGCGGCTTCGAGGCTGAGCCCCAGCACGCGGCGCGTATCGGCGGGTGCGATGATGCCGTCGTCCCAGAGCCGGGCCGAGGCATAATAGGGATGGCCCTGGCGTTCATACTGATCGCGGATCGGCTGCTTGAACGCCTCCTCCTCGGCAGCAGGCCAGGTTTCACCCTTCCCCTCGATATTGTCGCGCTTCACTTGCGCCAGGACCGAGGCCGCCTGTTCACCACCCATCACCGAAATGCGCGCATTGGGCCACATGAAGAGGAAGCGCGGGCCGAAGGCACGGCCGCACATGCCATAATTGCCGGCGCCGAACGAACCGCCGATGATGACGGTGAGCTTCGGCACGGCGACGGTCGAGACGGCCGTCACCAGCTTGGCGCCATCCTTGGCGATGCCGCCGGCTTCGTACTTCTTTCCCACCATGAAGCCGGTGATGTTCTGCAGGAAGACGAGCGGGATCTTGCGCTGGCCGCACAGCTCGACGAAATGCGCGCCCTTCAAGGCGGATTCCGAAAAGAGGATGCCGTTATTGGCGACGATGCCGATTTGATGGCCGTAGAGATGGGCAAAGCCGCAGACCAGCGTTTCACCGTAATGCTGCTTGAACTCGTCGAAGACCGATCCATCGACGATACGGGCGATGATTTCGCGCACGTCATAGGGCTTGCGCGTGTCGGCCGGCACGATGGCACCGAGATCGGCTGGGTCATAGGCCGGTTCGCACGCCGCCGCATGGGCGGATAAGGATGCGGCATCCGGCCCAAGCCGCGCCACGATATCGCGGCAGCGCTGCAGCGCGTCCCAGTCGTTCTCAGCCAGATGATCGACAACGCCGGAGCGGCGGGCATGGAGATCGCCGCCGCCCAGATCCTCGGCGCTGACCAATTCGCCCGTCGCGGCCTTCACCAGCGGTGGGCCGCCTAGGAAAATGGTGCCTTGATTGCGCACGATGATGCTTTCGTCCGACATGGCTGGCACATAGGCACCGCCCGCCGTGCACGAGCCCATGACGATGGCGATCTGCGGAATGCCCGAAGCCGACATATTGGCCTGGTTGAAAAAGATGCGGCCGAAATGATCGCGGTCGGGGAAGACCTGGTCCTGGTTGGGCAAGTTCGCACCGCCGGAATCGACCAAGTAGAGACAAGGAAGACCGTTTTCGGCCGCGATCTCCTGAGCGCGCAGATGCTTCTTCACGGTCAGCGGGTAATAGGTGCCGCCCTTCACCGTGGCGTCGTTACAGACGATGACGCAGAGCCGGCCGGCGACCCGGCCGATGCCGGTCAGAATGCCGGCCGCAGGAACATGGTCCGCATAAACACCGTGCGCCGCCAGAGCCGAAAGCTCGAGGAACGGCGTCCCAGGATCGAGCAACAATTGGATGCGCTCGCGCGGCAGCAGCTTGCCTCGGGCCACATGCCGTTGCCGGGCAGCTTCCCCACCGCCTTCGGCGACGGTTGCGAGAGTGGTTTCGAGATCGGCCACCAGCGCTTCCATCGCCGCGGCATTGTCCCGGCTTTCCGGCGATTGGCTGTTGAGCGCCGATTTCAGCACCGGCATGAAACGCCCCCGTTTCCCGTGAGAGAGATATTCCGTGCAATGAGTTACGGCGATCATCCCGACTTCAGCGCAGCTTGGATAGCAGATTTTGCCGCGTTCCCGACAATGGCAAGAGAGTGTTGCCGCTATGGCGGCGCAGGATGGGAATCTGTCCGACCGACACGGTCCCGCGCAGCTTTTTTACAACTGTGAGGATGCGCCGCAATGCAGCAAGCATGACGTCCTATTGGCACGCACGATCTTTCGGCAGCCGCAGATATCCCCAAAAAATCGAGGGTTTCGAAATGCTGCATCGTAAAGAGTTGTTAATATGCCAGGGGCTAGGATTCACTGCTTGGGGACCCGTATTTCGGGTGGGTGGGGCATTAGCAGCAGAAGCAAAATGGGTGAAGGTGGACCGATTCTGGAACCAGACGCGACGCACACCGCCTGGAGCGAGGCGGTAAAACCAGTTGTGCGCAACGGCGTGATGTCCACCAGCCGCGGCGACCGAGGAGATTCGTCGCCGGCATCGCCCCTGCATCAGCCGGGCCGCATGCAGCCCTATCGCGCCTTGGCCTATCTGGCGCTTGCCGGTATGGCGGGCATCGGCCTGCTGATCGCTGTCTCGCGCGATTTTTCGCTTTTCAATCTGCTGCCGCCGGCCGGAATCGTGATGCTTGCGGGCGTCGGCGCCTTGGCCGTACGCCGCCTGTTCGCCGTCAGCGCGGCGACCATTTCCGCCCAGCGGCAATTGGTCGATGCCGGGTTCCAGGCGGCCGATGCCATCGTCATTCTGCGCGGCAAGAACGGCAAACTGATCCAGGCCAATGCGATTGCCGAGCGCGTTTCCGGCTTTTCGGCCCGTGAGCTCGGCCGCAGCGACATCTGGCGCGCGCGCTTTCCCGGCAACGATTTCGACGCCGAGCAGCGGATCGAAGCGGCGGCGCTCGAAACCGGGCAACCGGTCTTCCGCGAGGCCGCCTGGATTGCACGCAATGGCGACCGGCGCATCATCCGCTGGTCGAATGTCGCCGTGCGGTACGATTCCGATGCGCCGTCGCTGCTCCTCAAGATCGGTCTCGACATCACCGAATTGCGCCGACACGAATTGTCGCTGCTGCGCAATGAGACCTATCTGCGCCTGGCGCACCGCATTGCCAAACTTTGTCATTGGCACTGGCAGCCGGACGAGCCCGGCGACCTGATCGAACCCGATCGCCGCAAGGGCCGCTTCGTCTATTCGGATGAGGCTCGTGACATATTCGGCTATGAACCGGACGATCTGCCGGGTTATGGCGACGAATTCGCCCTGATGATCATTCATCCTGAGGAAAGAGACGGGGTATTCGCGCAATACAAATCGTTCCGTTCCAGCCGGGGCGATTCCTATTCGATCGAATACCGCGCCATCCACCGGTCGGGCCGCGTGCTCTATATCCGTGAGACGGCGGAGTGGATCCTGGACGATGACGGCGTGGCGATGCAGATCGTCGGGACCTTCCAGGACGTCACCGAGTTGCGCGGTTCGGAGCGCAGCCTGAAGCTGGCACAAACGGAGTTGCAGCGATCGCTGCGCATGTCGGGCCTGTGCCACTGGTCGTGGCACCTGTCGCTGGACAGCGTGGATGGCCTGCCCGGCGTCTATCATTCTTCGGGTGAGACGGCGGATCTCCTTGGCCTGGATCCCGAAGACGTCGAGCTCAATGACGAAGATTGGCACAAGCAGGTCGTGCATCCGGACGATTCAGTGTCGAGTTGGGAGAAGTATCAGGGCTTCATCAAAGGATCCGATACGCATTTCGTCCATGAATACCGCATCCTCTCGCGCCATCGCGGTATCCGCTATGTGAAGTCGATCTGCGAGAAGACGATCGACGCCCACGGCCGCACGGTGCAGATCGCGGGCGCCCTGCAGGACATCACGGAACAGCGTCAGCGCGAGATGGAACTGGTGCGCGCCAAGAACGCCGCCGAGGTCGCCAATCGCACGAAAACGGAATTCCTGGCGAATATGAGCCATGAACTGCGCACGCCGCTCAACGCCATCATCGGCTTCTCGCAGGTGATCCACGACCAGCATTTCGGCGACGCGCCCGAGCGCTATGCCGCCTATGCCGGCGACATCTACAAAAGTGGCAAGTTGCTGCTGCAGCTGATCGGCGACATCCTGGACATGTCGAAGCTGGAAGCCGGCAAGGTCGAGCTGTTCGAAGAGATCATCGATATCCGCACGGTTGCCGAGGATTGCGTGCGCATGATGCAGTCACGCGCCGACGAGGGCGCGGTCAAGATCGAGCAGAATTGGGAGCGCGGCCTGCCCGCCCTTTTCGCCGACGGACGCGCGGTGGCACAGGTGTTGCTCAATGTTCTGAGCAATGCCGTCAAATTCTCGCCGCCGGGCCGTTCGGTGCATCTCACCGGCCGCATCGGCGACAGCGGCGATTTGCTGGTCGTCATCCGCGACAACGGCATCGGCATGTCGGCCGAGGCAATGCAGAGCCTGTTTTCGGCCTTCCACCAAGCGGACGCCAGCATCAGCCGGCGCTATGGCGGGACGGGCCTGGGCCTTGCCATTACCAAGCGTCTGATGGAACTGCATGGCGGCTCGATCGATCTGTCGAGCGAACCCGGCCAGGGAACGCGCGTGCTGCTGCGCTTCCCGCACAACAGGGTGCGGGCACCGGCCCCTTCTGGACGGATCGGCCGGCACTGAGCCGGTGCTGCCTTACTGGCTGGTGACCAGGAACGGCAGCTTCTTCTCCTCGCGCACCATCAGGAGCACACATTCCTGCCTTGCCGAGGATTGGCATTTCTTCAGGGCAGTCTCCTGCGGGTAGCGGGGGTTCGTGTTCTGCGGCTGCCCCCGGCGACCGGAAATGCACTGGTTGACTTCCTGGCAGATGAACTGGCCGAAGAACTGGCCATCGGGCGAGACGGCAAAGGCGCCGTTCTTCTGCTGAAGGCCGGCGATATAGGCGCGCAGCGCACCGCTCACCTTCTTGGAGAGAGTCAGTGTACCGCCTGGCGCCGGTGCCTCCACCACATCGTCGGGCGGCAGCGACGCCACTTGCGTCTCGGCTTCCGTCTTGCTTGCCGGCACCGTCTCGCTCTTGGGCGCGACGGGTGTTGCGGGCGCCGTATCGGCGGAGGTTTCGAATGTCGGCTGCGCCTTTTTATTCCGCGAGGCGTCGGCGACCGATTCTCCCGTCTTGGCGTGCAGGCGAGCCGAGCGCGCACGGGCGAGGTCGGCGTAGAAGCCGTCCGGAAAGCGGGCGAGGAAGGCGTCGAATTCGCCCGGGTCCTGGCTGTTCTTCACCTCTTCCCAATAGCCCTTCTCGGCATCGCTCGCGGATGCCGCAGCGGGCTCGGCAGCAGCACTCGCCGTGGCAGCGGTCCCGGGCTTGAAATAGAAGGCACCGGTCAGGGACGAGGATTCCCACGGCACCTGTTGGGCATCGGTGCTGGCCATGACCTTGACGCGGACATTGCGGAACGCCTCTTCGATGGCGATCCCGGGCTTGCCGAGTTCCGCCGCCAGCGCCGATGTATAGGGCGAGTTCTTCCCCGTGCCGTCATTGGCGACGTTCCCGGGCGCCGTCGAATAGCCAATGAACGAGCCCGTCGGCGCATCCATGCGCGCGAGGCCGCGCGAGGAAGAGCGCATCGACCGCGGCAACGGATTGTTGCGGCAGGCATCGAGAATGACGATGTTGACGCGGGCGCCGGCGAATTCCATCTGCTTCAGCACCGTCTCGGCCGAAACGGCTTCGAGATCGACATCGGCCTCGGCGGCAATCGCGGCACCCACGGGAATGAGGTAATTGGCCCCGTCCACCTGGACGCCGTGACCGGCATAGAAGAAGAGGCCGACCGCATCGGGACCGGCCGCCTGCAGCGCCTGGCCGAAATTCGAGATGGCCCGCTTCAGCGCCTTCTGATCGGCATTGAGGAGCTTGGTCACCTTGAAGCCGAGGCCGCTCAAACGCTCGGCCATCAGATTGGCGTCGTTGGGCGGGTTGATGAGACTGCCGATCGAGGCATCGTACTTGCCGTTGCCGACGACAAGCGCGATGCGCGGCTCGGCCATCGCCTTGCCGGCACAGGCCAGGCCGCAGATCAACAGAATGGCAGCGATGAAGCGGCGTCCCTCGTTCATGGAGATCAATCTAGCGCGTTCACCGGCACAGCGGCAGTGCGCTGGCGCACACCTCACCTCTATTCCTTGCGAAAGGGTGTGCATTCCTCCCGGGAAGCCGGTTTCCGCCATTTTGCCTAAAACACACATTATCTAGGCGCTCAATCCGTGAGCAAACATTGATATAGTGGTTGTCTTGCATTTTAGTAAAAAAATTTCCGTTACAAATCAAATAAATACAATAGAAAGCTCGGAAATTAGGTTGACTTTAACCATGACCCGATCTTAGCCTTCCATAGTCGGGGGTATTTCGGGGAAACTGCATCAGGATGTAGGCGCGCCGTCAAAGTTTTGACGGGTGACCGCAATCCGGAGCAGAGGGGTGATGGCAAGCGACAACATCGACGGCGCGCAATTGCTGGCCTTGGCCAGGCTTCGCTCGGACGAAGCCCGGGCCGAGCTCTTTGCCGTCATGGGCGATCTCTTCCACGACCGCAACGACGTGCTCTCGGCGCAGGAACGCGCCCTGATGCTCGATATTCTCGAAAAGCTCATCGGCGAAGTGGCCCAGGATGTGAAGCGCAAGCTGGCGCTGCGCCTGGCTGACGCGCCGGGCCTGCCGCGCGAACTGGCCATCCTCCTCGCCAATGACGAGATCGACGTCGCCTCGCCGATCCTGCTGCGTTCGGCGGTCCTGCAGGATATCGACCTCATCGAGGTGATCCGCCACCGCTCGCGCCAGCACATCCTCACCATCGCCATGCGCCGCGATCTTTCCGGCAGCGTCGCCGACGCGCTGGTCGAGACCGGCGACCGCGACGTCATCCGCACGCTGCTCGAAAATCAGGACGCCGATATCTCGCGCGTGACGCTTGCCTATCTGGTCGAACAGTCGAAGACGGTCGATGAGTTCCAGGAACCGCTGGTGCGCCGCCGCGACCTGCCGCAGGAATTGGCGCGGCGCATGGTCTATTGGGTGGCGGCGGCCCTGCGCCAAGCCATCCTCGACCGCTTCGCGATCGACCCCGACACGCTCGACGACCGCTTGGAGCCGGTGGTGAAGGAAGAAGCGGCCGAAGCCGCGCGTGAAGCCGAGATCGACGATGCGTCGGCGGTCCTCGCCCGCGCCCTCGGCCACGGACGGCAGTTGACGCCGCGCCTGCTGCTGCAGACCTTGCGCAAGGGCGAGATCCAGCTGTTCGAAGCGATGTTCGCCGAGATGAGCGGCCTCAGGCTCAGGCTCATCACGCGCATCGCCTATGAGCCGGGCGGGCAGAGCCTTGCCGTCGTCACCCGCGCCATGGGCCTCAACCGCGAGGAATTCGCCACCATCTTCCTGCTGACGCGCCGCGCGCGCAGCGCCCAGGCGACCTTCGCCCCGGCCGATCTCGGCCGCGCGCTCGAATTCTTCGACCGCCTCTCGCATGCGGCGGCCGAGACCGTGCTGACCCGCTGGCGGCGCGATCCTGACTATCTGTTTGCCATCCGCTCGATCGAAGAAGGGCAGGAGAAGAAACGCGCATGAACAAGGTCACGCCGCTCGCGCCCACCATCTCGATCAGCGTCGCCCCGAAGAAGGCGAGCCCCGCCAACGAAGCAGCCCCCTCGCCGGCGCGCCTCAACGATCTGTTCCGCCAGGAACTGGTCGAATTCGGCCCGGCCATGCTGATGTGCGATCCCAAGGGCCAGATCAGCTGGTCCAACGCCTCGCTTCGCCGCATCGCCGAAACCCGCATCGACGGTGGCATGATCGGCGAAAGGCTGCGTCTTGCCGACGTCGCCGAGGAGATCGACCTGCGCCGGGCGACCGTCTTCCGCGACTGGGACTTCGCCGCCGGGGGCAGCGTGCAGCGCCTGCGCGCGCGCTTTGAACCGATGCTGGAGCCCAACGGCACGCTGACCGGCTTCGGCGGCCTGCTCACCCTCCTGCAGGAAGGCCGCGAGCGCCAGGACGAGACGGCGCAAGCCATCGACCGGCACATGGATTTCATCCGCCTTTCCGCCGACTGGATGTGGGAGACGGATGCCGCGCTCAACATCAAGCTGGTGACGCAGCGCGTGGTGGCGGCCCTCGGCATGGTGCCGCAGCAGCTCATCGGGCGGAACCTCCTCGACCTCATCGCCTCGGACGCGCTCAAAGCCAATCTGCAGCGCCGCCTTTCCAAACTGTCGCCGTTCCGCGACCTGCCCTTCGACGCCGAGGATGCGACCGGCAAGCGCAAGCTGTTCCTGATGAGCGCGCTGCCGGTGTTCGATCCCACGAGCGGCGCCCTCATCGGCTATCGGGGTGCCGCGACCGACATCACCGAACTGACCCGGCGCGAAGAGAATTTGCGCGCCGCCAAGGAAGCCGCGGAAACCGCCAATCGCGCCAAGAGCCAGTTTCTGGCCAATATGAGCCACGAGCTGATGACGCCCTTGAACGCCATCATCGGCTTTGCCGACGTGATGCGCATGGGCCTTTTGGGCCCGATCGAGAACAGCGAATACCGCAGCTATGTGAAGGATATCCACGGCAGCGCCATCAATCTGATGGGCATCATCAACGACATCCTCGACGTATCACGTATTGAGAACGGCCAGGCGGAGATCAACGAGAGCGCCTGCAATATCGAGGAGCTGTTCGACGCCGTGGCGCGCCTCATCCAGGACCGACTGCAGGCGCAAGGGCTGGAGCTGAAGATCGACCTGCCGACGCGCCTGCCGCGCGTCCACGCCGACAAGCGCAAGCTGAAGCAGATTCTGGCCAACCTCCTCGCCAACGCCGTGAAGTTCACGCCCAAGGGCGGACGCATCACTCTTTCGGCCAGCGTCACCCGGGACGGCGATCTGGTGCTGGTGGTAAGCGATACCGGCATCGGCATCGCCGCCGAGGATATCGATCGCGTCATGCATCCCTTTTCCCAGGTCGATGGCGGGCTCAACCGCAAATATGAAGGGACGGGGCTGGGCCTCACCTTGTCATTGGGCCTCGCCCGGCTCCACGGCGGCGAGCTGCACCTGGAAAGCGTGCTGGGCGAAGGCACCCGCGCCATCGTCACCCTGCCCGCCAGCCGCGTCATCGACGGCAATCATCTGGTCCAGGTGAAGTGACCCCCCTCCCCACCCTCCCCCTCAAGGGGGGAGGGAGTTGATCGTTACCCTGCCCGCCCTGACCCTGCCCACCGTGTCAGCGATCTCCTTTACCCATCCCACCATCACGGGTTACGAATGATGGATATCCCCTGCTGAGTCGGGAGTGAATGGGCGTGAGCGAGGGGTTCGACCTCAAGGAACTGGCGGTAGTGGCCCGCGACAAGTCGCCCGGGGGCCGCTCCAAGATGTTTGCGCTGTTGGCGCGCCTGTTCTGGCGGCGCGGCGCCATCATGAAGCCCAAGGAAAAGGTCATGCTGGCCGAAATTCTGCGGGTGCTGCGCCCCAAGACGCTACCTGAGGCGCGCCTGGAACTGGCCTATGAGATCGCCGGCTCGACGCTGGCGGAGCCGGACCTCCTCAAGGTCTTTGCCGAGGACGAAATCGAGATCGCCTCGCCGGTGTTGTTCTCGACCAACCGGCTGGAACCCAGTGATCTGGTCTCGGTGATCGAGGCGCGCGGCGTCTCGCACGGCACGGTCATCGCCCAGCGCAAGGCACCAACCATTGCCGTCGTCGATGCGCTGGCGAAACTGGAGGATACGGAGATTCTGCGCCGCCTGCTCAACGATCCGGAAGCGCCCTTCTCCATTCCGGCCTTGTCGTCAGCGGCCCTCGTCGCCATGACCGATGTCGATCTGCAGCGCCTCATCGCCGAGCGGCGCGAACTGCCCGAGAGCCTGGCCGAAGACATGATGACATGGGCCGACCCCATTGTGTGCGAGGCGCTCAATGGCCGCTTCCAGTTCGACGCCATGATCGCTTCCGCCAAGCAGCCGGTCTATGGCCAGAAAGCATCCGTCCTTCCCGAAGAACCGAAGCCCGTGACCGACGAAGGCGGCGAGATCGAATTGTCGCCGGCTTCGATGATCAGTGCGCTGCGCGCGGACAACCTCGCCCTCTTCCAGGCCCAGGTGGCGCATCTCGCCAATCTGCGCATGGGACTGGTGCGCAAGCTGATGAATGAAAACGGCGGCGACAGCATCGCCTTCATCGCGCGCGCCATCGGCCTCCGGCGGGACGAATTCGCGCAGATCTATCTGCTGGTCCGGAAGCTGCGCACCAAGTCGGGCGGCATCGGCGCCGCCGACCTTGGCCAGGCGCTGGATTTCTTCGACCGCACCGAGCCCGCCCAGGCCAGTTCGATCATCGCCCGCTGGCGGCGCGAATCGGCCCGCGAGGCCTTGACCGAGAGCGAGGATCTGGCGCCGCCACCCGTTGCGGCGACCATCGAGCCCCCGGCCGAGGCGGAAGGCGCCCCCGATCCGGAGACCGGCGCCTAAACCCACAGTTGCGATACGTTTGTTTACCAACTGCGCCGATGTCGACGAGAACCCGGCGCTCCGTCCGGATCGCCGCCCCAAGCCCGTCAATGCGCCGGGCCAGCCTCGCAAACCGTCAGAAATTCCCCCGCCGGGGAGAACAAAAGCGCCCCGGCGGAAAACGCGCGACGTGCCGGAAAGTGCCGAGAAATCAGCTATTTCTATTGAACCACGCCAATTGTTGAAGAAAGATGACGCCAGCTGAGGACAAGACGTCGGTATCGGTATTGATCGCAACGTCAAGCCGGCAAACCGCGCGAAGCGTCCTCACGCTTTCAGATGACAGAGGAGGTTTTCAGAAATGAACCAGATACTGAAGCGGCTGGTGCTGCCGGCCATGACCGTCGCCGCCTTGATGACCAGCACGGCGCTGGCACAAGCCGAGATGGTACTCAATCGCGGCAACGGCGCCGAGCCGGAGACGATCAATCCGCACAAATCGACCGGCGTGACCGAGGCCAATATCGAAGCCGACATCTTCGAGGGCCTCACCACCTATGCCGCCAATGGCGACATCATCCCGGGCGCTGCCGAAAGCTGGGACATCAGCGACGACGGCAAGACCTACACGTTCCACCTGCGCAAGAACGCGAAATGGTCGAACGGCGAGCCGGTGACGGCGAAGGATTTCGTCTTCGGCTTCCAGGATGCGATCAACCCGGAGACCGCCGCCGATTACGCCCCGATCCTCGACGTCATCGTCAACGCGGAGAAGATCCGCAAAGGCGAGGAGAAAGATTTTGCGAAGCTTGGCGCCGAAGCGGTCGACGATTACACGCTGAAGATCTCACTCAACGGTCCGACCCCCTATTTCTTGGGACTTCTCCGCCATCCGATCTCTTATCCGGTGCACAAGGCGACGGTCGAGAAGTTCAAGGACGATTGGACGAAACCCGGCAACATCGTCAGCAACGGCGCCTACCAGCTGACCGAGTGGACTCCTCAGGCCTCGCTCACTTACGTGAAGAACCCGAATTATTGGGACGCGGCCAATGTGAAGGTCGACAAGGTCGTCATGTATCCGACCGAGGACCTCGCTGAAGAGCTGAAGCGCTTCAAGGCCGGCGAGTTGCAGGTCACCTATGACACACCATCGGAACAGATCCCGGATCTGGAAAAGAACTTTTCCGATGAGTTCAAGAATACGCCCTATCTCGGCACCTACTACTACGTGATCAACCTGACCCGTGAGCCGCTTGGCGCCCAGAAGGACCTGCGCAAGGCCCTGTCCCTGGCGGTCAACCGCGAAGTGCTGGTCAGCAAGATCACGCAGGGCGGCGAAGCCCCGGCCTATTCGTGGGAGCCGCCGATGTCGAACTACAAGCAGGCCTTCGTTGACTTCAAGGACATGCCGCAGAAGCAGCGCCTGGCGGAAGCCAAGAAGCTGCTGGAAGCGCACGGCTACAGCAAGTCGAACCCGCTGAAGGTCGAGCTGCTCTACAACACCAGCGAGAACCACAAGAAGATCGCGGTCGCGGTGCAGAGCATGTGGAAGCAAATCGGCGTCGACGCCACGCTCCGCAACGAGGAATGGAAGGTCTATCTGGAGACCCGCGACAAGAAGCAATTCGACGTCGCCCGTGCGGCCTGGATCGCCGACTATGACGATCCGATCAACTTCGCGGATATGTTCCTGTCCGACGCCGGAGAGCGTAACGATGCGGGTTACAACAACCCGGAATACGACAAGCTGGTGAAGGCCACGGGCACGGAAACGGACCCAGCCAAGCGCATGCAGATGTTCCATGACGCGGAACAGATCTTCCTCAACGACACGGCGATGATTCCGATCTACCACTACACGTCGCAGCACATGGTGTCGAAGAAGGTGGCCGGTTGGGAATACAACATTCTCGATTTCCACCTGGCGCGCTTCCTCTCGGTTGCCGAGTAAGATTGCGTGATAGGCGACCCGGTGGCATCATGCCGCCGGGTCGTTTTTCTTTGACCCGATACGCCTCGGCACCGTTCCTCGGCACCGATGGGAGGCGGCTGTAATGCTGAACTACACGATCCGGCGCCTCATTGGCGCGATACCGACCCTGTTCATTATTTTGGCGGTATCATTTTTCATGGTGCGCATGGCACCGGGCGGTCCCTTCGACAAGGAGCGGAAAGTTCCGGCTGAAGTCGAAGCCAAGCTCATCCAGCAATATCATTTGGACGAACCTCTGCCGCAGCAATTCGCGCGCTATGTGGGCGGCCTTGCCCAGGGCGATTTCGGCCCTTCGTTCAAATACAAGGATTTCACGGTTTCCGAGCTGATCTGGCAGGGCTTCCCCACCTCGCTCGGCCTCGGCCTTTCCGCCATCGCCATCGCACTTGTCATCGGTGTGACACTCGGCATCTGGTCGGCACTGAGACAGAACAGCTGGATCGACTATATCAGCGTCGGGACGGCGATGTTGGGCATTGCCGTGCCCAATTTCGTCATCGCGCCCATCATGACGCTGGTCTTCGGCCTGATGTTGAATTGGTTGCCGGTCGGCGGTTGGGGCAAGCCCTCCAATTGGATACTGCCCATCATCGCGCTGGCCATCCCGCAGATCGCCGCCTTCACCCGCCTCACGCGCGGGTCGATGCTGGAAATCCTGCGCAGCAATTTTGTCCGCACCGCGCGCGCCAAGGGGCTCCCGGAAGTCATCACGCTGACTCGCCACGCCATCCGCGCGGCCTTGATGCCCGTCGTCTCCTATATGGGTCCGGCCATCGCCAATATCGTGACCGGTTCGGTCATCGTCGAGCAGATCTTCAGCATCCCCGGCATCGGCCGCTATTTCGTGCAAGGCGCCATCAACCGCGATTACACGCTGGTGCTGGGCGTCACCATCCTGTTCGGCGCCCTGGTCATCATCTGCAATCTGATTGCCGACATCTGTTACGGTTTGCTGGACCCGAAGGTGCGCTATGACTGATCTTGCCGCCCTCGCCGTCCAGCCGGAGGTCAAGGGGCGCAGCCTCTGGGTCGACGCCTATCGCCGCTTCTCGCACAACAAGGCGGCGGTGACGGGCCTCGTCATCCTGTTGCTCGTCACCATTGCCTGCTTCGGCGCCCCCTATTTCGGCCTCCATGATCCGGAAGAGGTCGATTGGTCGCTGGAATCCCTCAGCATTCCGCCCAATTTCGAGCTCGGCTATTACTTCGGGACCGACCAGAACGGCCGCGATCTGTTCGTCCGTACGCTGTACGGCGGCCAGGTCTCGCTGATCGTCGGCTTCGTCGCGACCTTGGTCAGCCTTGTCATCGGCACGCTGTGGGGTGCCACGGCGGGATTCTTCGGCGGCCGGGTCGACAATGTCATGATGCGCATCGTCGACATCCTCTATTCAATTCCGTTCGTCTTTTTCGTCATCCTGCTCACCGTCGTCTTCGGTCGGGACATGGTGCTGATCTATGTGGCGATCGGCGCGGTGAGCTGGCTCGACATGGCGCGCATCGTGCGTGGGCAGACGATCAGCATCCGCCGCAAGGAGTTCATCGAGGCGGCGCATGCGAGCGGTGTTTCCAACTGGCGCATCATCACACGCCACATCATTCCCAACTGCCTCGGCCCCGTCGTCGTCTACATGACCCTGACAGTACCGGCGGTCATTCTGACCGAGAGCTTCCTTTCCTACCTCGGGATGGGTGTGCAGGAGCCGGATTCCTCGTGGGGTACCTTGATCAGCGAAGGTGCGCGGTCGATGGATATCGCCCCCTGGGCCGTGGTCTTCCCCAGCGCCGTTATGGTGGTGACGCTGCTGGCGCTCAATTTCGTCGGCGACGGGTTGCGCGATGCGCTCGACCCGAAGGACCGGTGACGCGCCATGAGCAACGTTCTTGAAGTCACCAACCTCAACACAACCTTCTGGACACCGGAAGGCGACGTGAAGGCCGTCAACAACGTCTCCTTTGCCATAGCGCGCGGCGAGACACTGGGCATCGTCGGTGAGTCCGGCTCGGGCAAGAGCCAGATCTTCATGTCGATCATGGGTCTCCTTGCCAGCAACGGGAAAGCCACCGGGTCGGTCAAGGTGGCGGGTACCGAAATCCTGGGCGTGCCGACGGCGGAACTCAACAAGATCCGCGGCGCGCGCATGTCGATGATCTTCCAGGACCCGATGACGTCCTTGAACCCCTATCTCACCGTGCGCCGCCAGATGACCGAAGTGCTGATGACGCATAAGGGGTTGAGCGAGAAGGAGGCCGCCGAAACATCGGTCCGCCTGCTCGACCAGGTGCAGATCCCCGAAGCGCGGCGGCGACTCAACATGTATCCGCACGAATTTTCGGGCGGCATGCGCCAGCGCGTGATGATCGCGATGGCGCTGTTGTGCGGGCCGGAATTGCTCATCGCCGACGAGCCGACCACGGCCCTCGATGTCACCGTGCAGGCGCAGATATTGGATCTGCTGTCGCAGCTCCGGCGCGACAACGGCATGGCGATCGCGCTCATTACCCACGATCTCGGCGTCATCGCCGGGCTCGCCGACCGGGTCATGGTGATGTATGCGGGCGCCATCGCCGAGGAAGGCAGTGTGCGCGACATCTTCAAGCGGCCGCAGCACCCCTATACCGAGGGGCTGTTGCGGTCGATGCCGCGCCTCGATGAAACCGGCATCACGCGCCTGCAGACCATCGGCGGCCAGCCGCCCAATCTGCAGAACCTGCCCAGCGGCTGCACCTTCCGCGAACGCTGCCCCTATGCGGTGGAGCGTTGCATGAGCGAACGGCCGCATTTGCGTGACATCGGCGGCGGGCGCGCCAAATCCTGCCACCGCGATAACCTGATGGGAGATGCGGCATGAGCGCGCCCTTGCTTTCCGTCCATGACCTCAAGGTTCATTTCGATGTGGGCCGCAAGCGGATCTTCGGCGGCGGCACACCGGCCATCGTCAAGGCTGTGGACGGCGTCTCCTTCGATTTGAAGCCGGGCGAGACGCTGGGGCTGGTGGGCGAGTCCGGTTGCGGCAAGTCGACGCTCGGCCGTGCCGTGCTGCGCCTGTTGCCCCTGAAAGGCGGGCGCGCTGTGTGGCTCGGCCAGGATCTCGCCAAGCTCGAGCCCGAGGCGATGCGGTCTTTGAGACGCGAGATGCAGATCATCTTCCAGGACCCGCTGGCAAGCCTCAATCCGCGCATGACGGTGGGGCAAATCATTGCTGAACCGCTCATCACCTTTCAGCCCAATCTGAGCGGCGAGGAGGTGAAGGCGCGCGTCAAGGCGATGATGGCGAAGGTCGGTCTCCTCCCCAACCAGATCAACCGCTATCCGCATGAATTCTCGGGTGGGCAATGCCAGCGCATCGGCATCGCGCGCGCCATCATCAACAACCCGCGCCTCATCGTCTGCGACGAGCCGGTCTCGGCCCTCGACGTCTCGATCCAGGCGCAGATCGTCAATCTGCTGATGGATCTGCAGAAGGAGATGGGCATGTCGCTCATCTTCATCTCGCACAATCTCGCCATCGTGCGGCACATCAGCCACCGGGTGATGGTGCTCTATCTCGGCAAGGTGATGGAAGTGGCGGACCGGGATTCGCTCTATCGCAATCCCTTGCACCCCTATACCCAGGCGCTGAATTCGGCCGTGCCGGTGCCCGACCCAGAGATCGAGCAGAACAAGGCGCGCATCGTCCTCAAGGGCGACCTGCCATCGCCGCTCAATCCGCCCTCAGGCTGCCCGTTCCGCACGCGGTGTCCGCGCGCCACCGAAATCTGCGCGCAAGAGATGCCGGATTTGGTATCGGCGGGGAAGGATCACCTGGTGGCCTGCCACCATGCCGGACCGCCCAAGCTGAACTGAGCACATCCTTCAAAAAAGACGAAAGCCCGGGTCGAAGCCCGGGCTTTCTCATTCAGCAAATGCCGGCGGGCGGCATCACACCATCATGCCGACGGCACGCATGTAGATGTCGAGCAGTTCTTCCTGCTCCTGCCGGTCGTTCGGCTCCATTTTCCGGAGGCGGATGATCTGGCGCATGATCTTGGTGTCGAAGCCGGTGCCCTTGGCCTCGGCATAGACTTCCTTGATGTCGCCTGCGATGGCGGCCTTTTCCTCCTCCAGGCGCTCGATGCGCTCGATGAAGGATTTGAGGTGGTCGCCGGCAATGCCACCGGAATCAGCCATGAGTCTCTCCAATAAAGGCAGCCGCCCAGTCCGGGCGGATCGAATCGGGCCGGACTCTAGCCGCGCCCAACCAGGGGAACAAGACGCGAAAGGCTGTGGATAACGTGGATAGCGGGGCCATCTTGCGGCGGACTGCGGTTACGGGCAGAGTGCCGCCGCCTTCAGGTCCGGGATTCCCATGCCCCTTTCCCATATCGTGCTTGCCGTCTTCATCCAGATTCTCTGGGGACCGATTTATACGCTGGCCAAACCCGCGGTCGAGAACTGGTTCTCGCCCGTGCTCCTCGTCACCATCGTCTACGGTACCGTGGCGCTGCTGCTCTCGCCCTTCTACCCGCGGGCCAAAACGCCGCGAAAGACGCTGTTCCTCCTCGCCTTCTTCGGCGGCACCTTGCAGAGCACGGCGGTCTATTACGCCCTGATGCTGCTCCCCGCCTCGATGGCGGTGCTGTTGATGCAATTGTCGGTGCCCATCGCCATCGTCGCCTCCTGGGTACTGGGACGCGACAAGCCCAACCTCAAGAACGGGATCGGTGCAGCTTTGTGCCTGATCGGCGTTGCCGTCGTCATCGGCAAGCCCGATGCGACCTCGGCCTATCTCGGCATCTTCGCCATGTTGGTCTGTGTGACCTCTTGGGCCACCACCCAGGCCTTCATCCCGATCGTCGCCAAGGATCACGGCACGGCGCTCTATGCCGCCATCGCCCGCTATGCGACGCCGCAGATGATCGTGGCGGCCCTGCTGCTGGAAGGCCATTCCCTGCTGCCGACTATCGAAGCCATTCCGCTGCAGGGCTGGCTGGGGGTCCTTGGCATCGCCGCCTTCGGCTTCGCGCTTCCCTATTCGATCTGGTACTGGCTCCTCATGCGGCACCGGGTCGACGAGCTGACGCCCTTCACGCTGCTGATGCCGGTCTTCGGCGTCGTCACCGCCGCCTGGCAGCTGGGCGAGGAATTGTCGGAGGGGATCGTGCTGGGTGGCGGCATCATCCTCCTAGGCCTTGCTATCGTCGTCTGGCGTGGCCGCCCCAAGACCGCGAGCATTCCGCCCGCCCAGTGACGCCCAGCAACAACTGAAGCCGGTCATCTTTTCCTAACCCTTATCCTTAACAATGTCTTTGGAAACGGCTCTTATAGTGTCGCTTCGAGAATATCGGTCGATCGTCAAATAGACCGTCTGGGTCAGGAAAATGTCGGGAAAATCAACATGTTGGAGCAGTTTCGTGCCGGCTGCCGGCTTGGCTGTCCTCGGCATGGGTGCCATTTCGGTCGTGGCCGCCCTGCCGCAGGAAAATCAGCCCGTCGCGGTCTATAGCTGGCAGGGCGATGCTCTGGCGAGTGTCATCGCCGCCGGCGGCCGCCTGTTGGGGCCGGGCGGACTGCCCGGCTCGATCATCGCCATCGGCGACACGCCCGATTTCAATCATCGCCTTTATGCCGCCGGCGCCAGCCTCGTCTTGCGCGCCGATCCGGCCATGGGCTGCACCAGTTCCGAGAAGGAGCGCTCGTCATGAATTCGATCGATCATCTGCGCGGTCGCGTCGCCCGCATCCTGGCGGTCTATATCTGTCTGCACCTGCCGGTCGTCGCCTTGCTCGAATGGCTGGTCGGCGGCGGTGTCGGCTGGCTTTCGGGGATTGCGCTTGCGGTCAGCATCGCGGTCGGTGCTTACGCGCTGTTCAGCGCGGGAACCGGCCTGCAGCTCTTCCTTTCGGCGGCGCTCATGGTGATGATCGGCCTTCTGGTCGCGGCCATGGAGGGTCATCCGTGGCAGATCGACATCCACATGTATTTCTTCGCGGCACTCGCGATGCTGACGGCCTTGTGCGACTGGCGCGCCATCCTGACGGCGACACTGACCATCGCCCTTCATCACCTGCTGCTCAACTTCCTGCTGCCGGCAGCGGTGTTTCCGGGCGGCGGCAACTTCTTCCGGGTCGTGCTGCATGCCGTCATCGTCCTGATCGAGGCCGGTGTCCTGATGTGGATCTCGCAATATCTGGCGCAGGCGCTCACCCAGGCGAAGCAATCGCTGAGCGAGGCGGAAACGGCGCGCCACCAAGCCGAAAAATCAGCGGCACATGAGCGCGAGGCAGAAGCCCGCGCCAAGGACGAACAGCGCAAGGTTCTAGCCCGCATCGCCAGCGAATTCGAAGGGGCCGTGCAATCGGTCATCAACGAAGTGACGACGCGTACCGGCCAGGCCGCCAATCTGGCCGACGGCATGACCGGGGTCGCCCGCGAAAATGCCGCCAAGGCGGCGCAAGCGGCGGAGGCATCCGGTGCCACCACGGGGGACGCGCAGGCTATCGCCGCAGCCGCCGAAGAATTGACGGCGTCGGTCGGCGAAATCCAGCGCCAGGCGCAGCGCTCGACCGAGATCACCGCGCGGGCGGTGGAACAGGCCGGCCTTACTTCCTCGTCGGTCGCCGAACTGACCAGTGCCGCGCAGAAGATCGGCGACATCATCCATCTCATCAACGATATCGCCAGCCAGACCAATCTGCTGGCCCTCAACGCCACCATCGAGGCGGCGCGCGCCGGCGAAGCGGGCAAGGGCTTTGCCGTCGTCGCCGGCGAGGTCAAGTCCCTGGCCGGTCAGACCGCCAAGGCGACCGAGGAAATCTCCGCCCAGATCGGCGCCATCCAGGTCGCGACCAGCAAATCAGCCGAAGCGATCAAGTCGATCGCCGACATCATCGGCGAGATCAGCGGCATCGCACAGGAGATCAGTTCGTCGGTCGAGCAGCAGAACCAGGCGACGCGCGAGATCGCCAGTTCCGCCCAGAGCGTGTCGCTGCGTACCGGCGAGACGACGACCATCATCAGCAGCGTTCAAGCGGTCGCCCAAGATACCGGCAGTACGGCGACAGAGGTATCGAGCGCGGTGCAGAGCCTAGTCGCCCAGTCGGCCCACCTGCAGGAGGAAGTGCGGAAGTTCCTGCGCTCGCTCCCGACCAACTAACAGCAGGTCAGTGGGCAGGCTTGTTCTTCTCGAACGCCGCCTTCTTCTCTGCCGAAGCGTCGGACTGATACTTCGCCTTCCATTCGTCATAGGGCATGCCATAGACGATCTCGCGCGCGGCCGGATCGGCCAGTGCCACACCCTTGGCTTCGGCAGCTTCCCGATACCAGCGGGAGAGGCAATTGCGGCAGAAACCGGCGAGGTTCATGAGATCGATGTTCTGCACATCCGTCCGTTCGCGCAGATGCTCAACAAGGCGGCGGAAGGCCGCTGCCTCAAGCTCGGTCTTGGTTTTGTCGTCCATGTTCAAATCCCTTTAGAAGCGTACTGTTTCATCGATCAGCCGGTCGACCACCCGAGCGAGCGCCGCACGCGGCTCCAACCCTTCGGCAAGTGCCGCATTATAGACCGCCAGCTGCCGGTGTGCACTGGTGCCGCGGTCGAGAATGGTGCGGGCATGTTCCAGTTCCATCGAACAGCCGAAGAAGGCGGCATCCTCGGCCAACAGGTCGATCAATTCCTCGATCAAGTCGCGCATCGGCACGATGCGGCCCTTGCCGAAATCGACCAGCCCCTCGTCAAGCCCGTAGCGCTGCGCCCGCCAGCGATTCTCGTTGATCAACATCGCCGCATAGCGCCGCCAGCGCTGGTTGCCGCGCCGCAGCCGATAGAGCATGCGCAGGATGCAGCGATACATGGCAGCGATGCACAGCGTATCGTCGAGAAGCGTGCAGGCGTCGGATATCCGCATCTCGAGTGTGGGGAACCGTGAGGAAGGGCGCAGGTCCCACCACAACTTGCTGCCATCCTCGATGAGCCCGGCCTTCACCAGCACATCGAGGTGCCGCTGGAATTCGCCGAAGGAATCAAAGATCTCGGGCAACCCCGTGCGTGGCAGCTCGTTGAAGACAGCCAAGCGGTAAGATTTCAAGCCCGTATCCGCCCCGCGCCAGAAAGGCGAGGAAGTGGAAAGGGCGAGGAGATGCGGCAGAAAATAACTCGCCTGACTCATCAGATCGATGCGCAGTTCCGGGTCCTCGATCCCCACATGCACATGCATGCCGCAGATGAGCAGGCGTCGCACCGGACCGCCGATATCGCGGGCGAGCGCGTTGTAGCGCTCCTTGTCCGTGTGCTTCTGCCCGCCCCAATCGGCAAACGGATGAGTCGAGGCGGCGACGATCGCCAGATTATGCTGCGCCGTCACTTCGGAAAGGGTCGTGCGGAAGCGCTGCAGTTGTTCGCGCGCTTCGCGCAGGCTGCCGCAGATCCCCGTGCCGATCTCGATCTGTGAGCGCATGAATTCAGGACTGACATGGGGACCGAGAGCCGCCTGTGCCGCCTCGAACAGACCCGGATGCGGGTCAGCCACTAGATCCCGGCTCACCCGGTCGACCAGGAGATATTCCTCCTCGATCCCCAGCGTGAAGGCCGGTTCGCTCATTTTCGGGTCTGCGGAAAGATGTTGGTATCGATGAGGAGCCCTTTCAGCGCCGTTTCCAGCTTGGCCGCCCAGCGATTGACGCCTGCATCGTCACTGATGAGGTCCTGGCGAATCTCGATGAGAGCGTGCGGCAGCCCTTGCGCCTCGGCATGGGCGATGATGGAAAAGCCGTGCTCGTCGCGACCCGAATAGGGCTCGTTGTCACCGACCACCACATGGGGCAATTGCGCCAGCCGCTGCATCAGCGGAATAGGCAGACGCGGGTCGCGGTTCCACAGAACCCCGAAATGCCACGGCCGCTTGAAACCGTTCATGACCGGCGTGAAGCTGTGCAGCGATATGATCGCCGGCACCTGACCCGCATCGCGCTTCTTCTTGATGAGATCGGCGACCGCGTAATGATAGGGCTTGAATATCTCGTCGATGCGACGCGACCGCGCCTGATTGTCCAGCCCGCGATTGCCCGGCACGACGATGCGGTCTGATTCCTGCGCGATGGAAGTCGGATCGTCGAGGCGCCGATTGCAATCGATGACCAGCCGCGAATAGGAAGCGAGGGCACAAGGCGCGTCAAGATTGCGGGCCAGAATCGCCGCCACCTTGGCGATACCGATGTCCCAGGCGATATGCTGGCTGAGTTCTTCCGGCGTGAGGCCGAGTGCGCCGAGCCGACGTGGGATGGCACGGCCGGCATGGTCGCAGAACATGACCAGCGGCGCCTGACCGTTTTCATTGAAGAGCGTGAAGGGTGGCGGGTCGCCGGGACCCAGCAGTTTTTCCGAGGAAGAGCTATCCAAAGACATGGTCTCGCCATGCGTTGCGTGCATTTGACCCAAGGGCCGGGGCCAGCATAGAAGAGGCGGCCGCCGCTGTCACCCAAGCAACGATCCAATTTTCCCGCCAAATCACCATGCAAGCTGGCCGTTCCGCCGACAGATACGCCCTGCCCGTCCTCATCTTAGGGGCGGTCATGATCTCGTTCTCCGGCATCTTCGTGAAGCTGTCGGACGTCGGCCCGACCATGACCGGCTTCTATCGCATGTTCCTGGCCCTGCCCTTCTTCGCGATCTGGGTCCTCAGCCATCGGCCGGCACAGCGGACCGAAGCAGCCGACCGTCGGCGTGCCCTGAAAGTGACGGGCTTTGCCGGCCTGTCGCTCGCGGTCGATCTCATTGCCTGGCATTGGTGCCTGCAATTCGCGAGCGTCGCCGCGGCAACGTTGATGGGCAACACGGCGCCACTTTGGGTCGCAGCTTCCGGCTTTCTGATTTTCGGCGAGCGGTTCGGTCTGCGCTTCATCCTGGGTATGGCGGCAGCGTTCGGTGGTGTCTGGCTGCTGCTGGCCGGCGGCGAGAAGCCGCTCGACATCCACGACAGCCTGGCCTTCGTCCTGGGCATGATCGGCGCCATCACCTATGCGGGCTATCTGCGCGGCGGCAAGGAAGCACGCCGGCATCTTTCGACGGCTGAGGTGATGCTGTGGGGTTCCGCCACCGCAAGCCTTGTGTTGTTGCCGGTCGGCCTGCTGACTGAGGATAGGATCCTGCCCGAAACCTGGACCGGCTGGGGTGCCGTTTTGGGCCTCGCGCTGGTCAGCCAGACCATCGGGCAAAGTCTTATCAATTGGGCCGTCGCGCATCTGCCGGCCGCTTTCTCATCGCTGACCCTGCTCATCAACCCCCTGGCCTCGGCGGTCTTCGCCTGGGCCCTTCTCGGCGAAACCTTGGGGCCGTGGCAAATCCTGGGTGGGGTCATCGTCCTTTTCGGCATTTTCTGGGCAAAGCCTAGTCCCTCACAGCCCGCCGAATAGCACAATACCGGCGCATTGGGGCGCAAAGGCGTCGCCGGTTTGCTTGACCCGGTGGCGCCCCGATACCTATGGTCCGGACAATCATGACCAGAGGCATCAGCAGGGGAATGCCGTGAGCCAGACCGAGACCGAGATTCTGCGGCAGATCTTCGCCGCCGCCGTTGCCGCCGTCGACCCGCTGAAGATCCTGGCGCCGCACCTGCCGGCACGCCCGCAGGGCCGCGTCGTCGTCGTGGGCGCGGGCAAGGCTGCGGCTTCGATGGCAAAGGCAGTCGAAGCGGCCTGGAGCGGGAACATCGACGGGCTGGTGGTGACGCGCTATCAGCACGGTCTGCCTTGCCGTTCGATCGAAGTCGTTGAAGCCTCGCACCCCGTGCCGGACGCGCAGGGACAACAGGCGGCGCGGCGCATCCTGGAAAAGGTCCAGGGCCTCACAGCGGATGATCTGGTGCTTTGTCTCGTCTCAGGCGGCGCCTCGGCCCTGCTTGCCGTTCCGGGCGATGGCTTGGGTCTTGCCGACAAGCAGGCCGTCAACAAGGCGCTGCTGAAATCCGGCGCCAACATTGCCGAGATGAATTGCGTCCGCAAACACCTGTCGGCGATCAAGGGTGGCAGGCTCGCCGCCGCCGCGCATCCGGCCAAGGTCGTGACGCTGCTCATTTCCGATGTGCCGGGCGACGATCCTTCGGTCATCGGCTCCGGCCCGACCGTTGCCGATCCGTCGACCCGCGAAGATGCCATCGCCGTCTTCGCCAAGTACGGGATCGAGATGCCGCCGGCCGTCAAAGCCTATCTCGACAGCCCCGCCTGCGAGACGCCGAAGCCCGGCGATCCTCGCCTTGTTGGATGCGAAACGCGGATGCTGGGTACGCCGCAGGACGCGCTGGTGGCCGCCGCCAAAGTGGCGGAGGCTGCCGGTTATCGGCCGCTCATCCTCGGCGATCTTGAAGGCGAAGCCCGGGACGTGGCCCTGGTCCATGCCGGCATCGCCCGGCAAATCGCCAAGCACGGCCAGCCCGCGCCAAAGCCGGTTGCGCTCATTTCCGGCGGTGAAACCACCGTCACCGTCCGCGGCAAGGGCCGTGGCGGCCGAAATGCCGAGTTCCTGCTGGCTCTCGCGGTAGCCCTTAATGGTCATCCGGGAATTTTTGCGGCGGCTGGTGACAGCGACGGGATCGACGGCACGGAAGACAATGCCGGCGCCCTGCTCACACCCGACAGTATCGCACGTGCCGCCGATAAGGGCTTGAGTGCCAAGGCCATGCTGGCCAACAATGACGGCTATGGATTCTTTTCGGCCCTGGGCGATCTGATTGTCACGGGACCGACCCGAACCAATGTCAATGATATCCGCGTCATCCTGATCAAATAAGAAGAAAGAACCCGCGATCCATGAGACGTCAGCGCAAGGCAAAAATCGTCGCCACTTTGGGCCCGGCCAGTTCCTCGCAGGCCGAAATCGAAGCCCTGTTCCTCGCCGGCGTTGATGTCTTTCGCCTCAACTTCTCCCACGGCAGCCATGCCGACCATAAGAAGCGCTACGACATCATTCGCCATATCGAGCAGGTGACGAAGCGGCCGATCGGCGTGCTGGTCGATCTGCAGGGTCCCAAACTGCGTGTCGGCCAGTTCGAGAACGGCTCGATCACATTGGAGCCGGGACAGAAGTTCCGCTTCGACCTCGACGCCGCGCCGGGCGATCAACGCCGCGCGCCGCTGCCGCATCCCGAAATTCTGTCGGCGCTGAAGCCCGGCGTTACCCTGCTGCTTGACGACGGCAAGCTGCGCATGCGGGTCCTCAAGGCCGCCAAGGATGCGGCCGAGTGCGAGGTCGAGATCGGCGGCAAATTGTCGGACCGCAAGGGCGTCAATGTGCCCGACGTCGTGCTGCCGCTGTCGCCGCTCACCAAGAAGGACCGGACCGACCTCACCTTCGCTCTCGATCTCGGTGCCGATTGGATCGCGCTCTCTTTCGTGCAGCGGCCGGAAGACGTGGCCGAGGCGCGCAAGCTCATCGCCGGGCGGGCGCGCATCATCGCCAAGCTGGAAAAGCCTGCCGCCATCGAGAAGCTTGAGGAGATCGTCGACCTTTCCGACGCCATCATGGTGGCGCGCGGCGATCTGGGCGTCGAAATGCCGGCCGAGGATGTGCCGGGCCTGCAGAAGCGGATCATTGCAGCCTGTCGCCTTGCCGGCAAACCGGTCGTGGTGGCAACGCAGATGCTCGATTCCATGGTCAACGCGCCGACACCGACGCGGGCCGAAGCCTCGGACGTGGCGACCGCCGTCTATGACGGCGCCGATGCCGTGATGCTGTCGGCCGAGACCGCCAGCGGACAATATCCGCTGGAATCCGTCGCCATGATGAACCGCATCGCCGAACGGGTGGAACGCGATCCCTTCTACCGGCGCATCTTGGAAGCCCAGCGCCTGGATCACTCAGCCACGGAATCCGATGCCATCAGCCAAGCTGCGGCACAGGTGGCACAGACCCTGTCGGTGGCAGCCATCGTCAGCTACACGACATCGGGTTCGACGGGCCTGCGCATGGCACGGGAACGGCCGGCCGTCCCCATCATGTGCCTGACGTCTAAGCTGGAAACGGCGCGCAACATGGCCCTGGTCTGGGGTACGCATTGCGTGGTGACAGCCGATCTCAAGCGCTTTTCCGAGATGGCCGAAAAGGCGACACGCATTGCCCTGCGCGAGGATTTCGCCAAGGCCGGCGACCGCATCGTGGTGACCGCCGGCGTGCCGCTCGGCACACCGGGTTCAACCAACATCCTGCGCGTCGCCTGGGTCGAAGAATGACGCGCTATTCCGCCCGCGTCCGGAACAGGATGCGCTGGTAGAGATAGCCGATGCCGATGAGGGCTACGCCGAGACCCAGGAAGCTCGCCACCCGGTAAAGGCCGGTGAGGTCCGAGGCATCGATCAGGCCCACCTTCAGCACGGTGAGCAAGACGACCACGGCCGAGGCGTAGCGCAAAGCCTGCGAGCGCATCTTCACGCCGAGCCCCAGCAGCGCCACGCCATAGAGCGTCCAGGCCGCCGAATAGCCGTAAAGCTCGCCATCGGTCGTGCTGTTGCCCCCGCTGAACAGCGGAATGGTGATGATATTGCCGTGGACGAACTGGCGCACGATAAGGCTGATGCAGACGAAGCCGAGGAACAGCCCATAGACGCCCGCGATACGATAGCCGATGCGCCCCTTCTGCCCCAGATCCGACCGGCGCATCAGGGTTGCCGCCAGGCCCAGCAGCAGCAAGGTCGGCGCGCCGTAGATCAAGGTGATCCGGTTGACGAAGGGCGTTCCGCCCACATCGATCGTGTTGAACAGCGGGTGATCGAAGAAAAGCGGAAAGGCAAGGATCCAAAGGGCCGCAAACCCCGCGAGGACAAGCGCCGCATCATAGAGAACAGGTGCCTTGCGCCGGTCGCCGATCACGAAGATGAGGTGTGCCGCGACGAGCCAGGCGATCGCCTGCACGCCATGCGTCAGGAAATCCGGATCGGTGACGTCAATATGCGTGAAGAAGTGATCCACCTCGAGCCCGATGAGGCCGAAGCCGAGCAAAGCCGCCAGCGCCTGCAGCACGCGGCGCATCTTCTGCTCCGGTGTCGCTGTCAGCTGATAGCTGGTGGCAACGAAACCCAGCAGCGGCACACCGAGCCCGTAGAGCAGCCAGTTGAAGACCAGCGTGTCGCCGGCCGGAAAACCGGAAAACCAGATGCCGCCGAGAATGAGGGCGATGCCCGGCCAGATGGCCCGGCGCAGCCAGGCGACGTCGAGCCGGTTGGCCACCCAGGCGATGATCGGCAGTTCGAACGACCAGGCGACGGCAACCCAGGAATTCTCGAGCTGCATCGGAATGGCGATGGCGATGAAGCCGGAAACCGCCAGGCAATGCAGCGCAAAGGCGCCGACATAGTGGGCATCCGCGCGGCGCAGATGATCGAGCCGCTGCGCCAACCCCATATGGAGGGCCGCGATGAGGACGGCGAGCACCGGCCAGGTGACGATCAATTGATGATCGCGCAGCTGCAGATAGGCACCGCCGAAGACGAAAGCCGAGCCCAACACGGAGAGGCCCGCCCACCGCGTCGGATAGCGGGCGCCATGCGCGAAGTACCAGCCGCCGAAGAGCAGCGCGCCACCGAAGATGAGGCCAAGCACGATCATCTCGCCGCTGCGGTCCACGACCGTCGCCGTGTTCGGGTCCCAAAGCGTTGCCGGCCACAGGGCATAAGCGCCGATGAGGATGGCGGTGCCGACGAAGGCGGGGACATCCTCGGCTGACCAGCGCCGTGCCGCCAGCAGATGGACCGCCAGCATGACCAAGGCGAGCAGCCAGTCGATCGGCTGGTATCCGTAGAAATTGAGATAGAGCGCCATCAGGGCGAAGCTGGCGATCGAGGTCCCCCGTGTGGTCCAGCGCATCTCAGCGGACCGATGGGCGCCGCCGCGCGCCTCCAGCGCCCAGATCGCCGTCCAGCAGGTCGCGATGAGGAAGAGCGGGATCGCGAAGAGACCGCTGACGGTGGCGTCACCCTGCAGCGACGTGATGCCGAGGGCCGCCCACAGGAGCCCGCCCGCATCGGCAATCGCTGCCTGGTACCACCAGCCGCGCTTGTTGAGCAGCGAGAGGCCACCCAGTTGCAGCAAATAGAGGAAGGCAAAGAGCACCGGCAAATTGGGTTCGCCAGTCGAGACGAAGACAGGCGTCAGGAAACCGCCGGCAAAGCCGACCAAGGCGACGAACGGCCCTTCGCGCAAGGCGAGGGCGATGGCGGCAAAGGTAAGTGCCGCTAGCACGATGAAGGCGAAAGCCGTGGGCAGCAGGTCGTAAAGGGCGGTCGCGGCAAAGAGACTGGCATAGAGCACCGCCACCGAGGCTGCGGTGAGGGCCTGCGACAGGTTATTGGATTGCGTGCGCATCCATTGCGCGACACCAAGAAGGATGAGGCCGAAAACGATGCCGAGCCCGACGCGCACCCCCGGCGAGAGCCAGCCTTGCTCGATCGAATATTTCACCAGGAAGATGCCGGCCAGGGCCAGCGCCACACCACCCAGCCAGCCATAGATGCGCCCACCGAGGCGACCTTCGAAATCCTTGGGCGCCACCGCCCCCGGCACGGCATCTTCGGGTGTCGGTGCGGCTTCAAGCGCAGCTGCGGGTTCGGCCTCGACCGGCACGTCGATGCTGATCGCCGCTGCCATGATCGGTTCCGCGGGTTCAGCCAGCGGTGCGGATGGCGGCACTTCAAGCGGGACTTCCGTGGCGATCGCGGGTGCTGCAACGCTCACGACCACATCTTCCCCGGAAAGCGTTGCAGCCTGATTCTTCAGGAGGCCAACTTCCTGGCGCAGGGCCTTGAGCTCCCGCTCCAGACGCAAGCCGCGGCGCCATGAGATGAACGATACGAAGGGCATCACCAGGATGGCAAAGCCACCCAGCAGAATGCCGATCAACCCGAAGAGAATTTCGAAGACGTCGTCCATGATGGGACCACCCCGATGGCTGAAACCGATCACATGCTATCACGGTGCCGGACAGTTCGCGGCACCGTGGGTGCAACAGTGATTCACATTGGCGCAGAAAATAGTCCGGTTCGAAGAGAACCGGTGGTCAGTTGACGCTTGGCTGCCAGGCCTGCAGCAGGGCCTGGGCCCGGAGCTTTTCCTCGGGCGTCATCTCAGTCGCGAGCTGATTGAGCAACGCCTGGCCATCAGGATCGCCCTGCTTGGCACAAAGGGCCGCATAGAGAAAGCTTTGCGCCTTGTCCTGCGGGACACCTTCGCCCTTATAGAAGCGGATGGCCATGAACCGCTGCGACTGGCGCACATTCTGGTTGGCGGCCTTGATGAGCCAGTAGGACGCTTTCATTTCGTCCTGCTGAACGCCGGTTCCGGTCGCATAGAGCGCGCCGATCTGCGCCCGGGCACGAGCATTGCCGCCATTGGCTGCCTTCTCCAGCCAGATCGCCGCCTGGGTCGGATCCTGCGGCACACCGTGACCGTCGAGATACATCTGCCCGAGCGCTGCTTGCGCAGAGGCCTGTCCGGCTTCCGCAAGCGGCAGAAACTCTTTCAGCGCGGTGGCATAGTCGCCGGCTTCATAGGCTTTGAGACCGGCAACGCCGTCGGCAAAGGCCGACGGCGTCTGGGTAAGCGAAAGCAGAAGGGCAAGAGCCGAAAGCGATCGCCTCATTTGCCGTGCCCCTCGCGATCGGGCGTACCGGGCAATTGCGGCGTCACACTCTTACTCTCGTTCGAAGCGACCATCTGCTCCGTGATGCCGCTGGGGAGCGACGGCAGGTCGTCATAGGAATAGGCGTCCTTGCGGAACTGCATCACGCCATCCTCGTCGACCCAGGCGGTCATGTAGGTGATGTGGACCGGCAGCGGATTCTTGAGCTGCACCAGGGTCGTCTTCGATGTCTTCAGCACCTCGTCGATGCGTGACGCCGGCCATTCCGGATCGTCCTTGAGGACGAATTTGGCGAGATCGATCGGTGTTTGGGTTCGGACACAGCCGGAGCTGAAGTAGCGGTCCTGCTTGTCGAAGAGCTTCACCGTCGGCGTCCCGTGCAGGAAGACCGCGTGATCGTTCGGGAAATCGAACTTCACCGGACCCAGGGCGTTTTCCGGCCCCGGCGCCTGCTTCAGCGTATAGGGGAAGTTACCCGGTCCGACATCGTGCCAGTCGATAGCGCTGGGGCTCACCACATTGCCGCTGCGGTCATAGATGGTGAAGCCCTTGGCTTCGAGGAAGCCCGGGTTGGCCCGCTCGCGCTTCACTTCATCGATCGCGGCGATCTTGGCCGGTGCCGTCCAGTCCGGATTGAGCTTTACCGTGTGAATCACCGAGGACAAGGTCGGCGACTTGCGTTCCAGCTTGCCGAAGATCGCCTTGGTATAGAAGGTGACCTTGCCACCCTCGATCACTTTCACTTCCTGCGACGGAATATTGGCGATGAGATGGCGTGTCTCGAACTTCGGCCCTTCCTCGCGCATGCGCTCGAGGTTGAGGAGAATCTGGCGCACGCGCTCCTCGGCGCTGACATTCATTTCCTCGATGGTGCGACCGCCGATGACGCCATCGTCGTTGAGTCCGTGATTGCGCTGGAAGAGCTCAACCGCCGCAACCAGCTTGGGATCGTAGAGATTGCCGCTGCCGAGATCGGCCGCCGCGAGCTCGCCCGTGACGCCAAGGCGGGCACGAATGGCAGCCACCACGTCGTTCGACTGGCCCGGCTCAAGCTTCTTGACGCTGGGCACGCTGGGCCAGCCGCCACGTTCCAGATAGCTGACCTGGGTCGGCAGGTAGTTGAGCAGCGACCAAAAGCGATAATAGGTCGGCAATTCATCATCGAGCAGTGCCTTGGTCCCGGCTGGGCCCTTGGCTTGCGCGTCGGCAATCTTGTTCATGACGAGGGCACCGCGGGAATCCGCATCGCCCATCACGGTCGTCGCATCGACAGCGGCGCCGACAAAGACCGCGGCAAGAAGCGCTTCAGACTTGGCTTGCGTTTCAGGCGAGTTCGGCATGAGCAGCGCCGCAACGGCCGCCTGCACTGGGGCGGGCACTTTGAGGCCGACCGCGGCAGCAACCGGCAGGCGCTCGCGCAACTGCTCGCCGAGCGGGCTCAGCCCCGTCGGCGTCGTGAACAGGGCCAGGCCGCCATTCTCGGCGTAAAAATTGAGGAGACCGGCCCAATCGACCGGCAGGCCGTCAAAGAGCGGGTCCTTGGCCAGGGCCATCAATGCATCGTCGAGGCCGGCGACATGCAACAGGGCTGGCGCCACAGTGGCGGCACCCGTCCCGGCCGGGGGCTGAATGGGGTCGCCGGAGCGCTCGGCCCAAGCCGGCTGGGCGGCGCCCATGGCCAGGGCAAGCGCCAAAAAGGAGGCCGAATGCAGTGATTTGATCCAACGCGTCATAATGCTGTCATCCCAATTACGTCATGCAGCGGAGTTCCCGCCGCTTGTCGCCCCCCGCTATATATGAGCAGGAATGGGCCGTCAGCACCAGCCCCGCGACCTTGTGATGCGCCTCACGCGCCACACCCCAGGAAGCTGAGAAATGTGATGGAAAGCACAGATTCCGGACCAGCTGACGCGAATTTTCAGGCCGGTGACCGCCTTCAGCCCTGCGCCAGAGCCGGTCGGCCAAAGGCGGTCGCCGCTACCTGCGATTCCATGAAGATCTTCAGGCCGCCCGGTTGTTCGAACACTTTGTCCGCCCGTTCGTGCGAAAGTTCGATTTCACTGGCGCCGGCCTTGCGCGCCAGCGCCTCGGCTTCGCTTGCCGCCGTATCCCTGGCAAAAGCGGCCGCCACTTCGAGGTCGATAAAATCCTTGAGGCCGCCGGGCAGATGGGCGCGAAAGACGCCTTCGGTCGGCTGCGTGATAGTGATGGCGACACGCTGCATGACGCCGCCGGCAACCGCACCGACCGCATTGGAGACATCGGCATGGGGCGGAATGATGAGTTCGGTGCGCAAGCGCCGTGCGATCTCGCCGTAATAGGAGCCGACCGGCGCGCCGATGGCGACCAGCGGGAAATTGAGCTTCAGGGCGGCGTTGATGAGATCGCTCGGTGCCTGTTCGGCGCTGAGCGAACGGTCGACCAGGTAGCGGCCCAGCGTTCCCCAATGGTGATGGTCGATCCCGGCCTGCTCGGCCAGGGACGTTTCCAGGATCACGCGGCCGGATTGCAGCACGACCTGCTCGACGATCGCCTCGGCCAGCGCCTTGCCGTCAGCGGGTGGGACCCAACCAGCGTGCGGCGTGCGGCGCAGGAACAATTCGGCGCCAATCTCGGCTGCTTCCCGGCACCAGCTCGTCTGTCGGCCCAGCACGTGCGCAGCATCCGACGGTGTCAGGCCGCTGATGATGACAAGGCCGCGATCCACCAGGCGGGCCAGATGCCGGCCGATCGCCGGGCTGAAGATAAGGTCGGACAGCGCTACCGGCCCGTTGGCCAGCGCCTCCCATACTTTCATCTGCCCTTCGCTCAACCCCTCGGCGCCGGTGTCGAGGGGGCGCTGCCGCAGGGCGAATTGCCCCCGATAGGCCATCATATCTTCGCTCGCGAACTGCGCGCGCAAAGTCTCCAGAACATAGGGATAAAGATGGGCCAGGAGACTGAGCGCCACCACGCGGCGTGGTCCCACCATGAAGCCCTGATGCTCGTCGATCCGTACTTCGCTGTCGCCACCGAGCCCGAACGTGTGCACGGCAACGGCTTCGACCATCGTGCGCCAGCCGCCGACGACGGCACCTTCCTTGTTGAGGACGGGCCTTCCATCCCGCAGCATGGCGATATCAGTGGTGGTGCCGCCCATGTCCGAAACCATGACAGTATCGGCACCGGACAGATGGCGCGCGCCGACCAGGCTCGCCGCCGGGCCGGACAAGATTGTCTCGACCGGGCAAGTCAGCGCCACCTGCTGGTCGATGAGCGATCCATCGCCCTTCACCACCATCAGCGGCGCCTTGATGCCCTGTTCCGCCAGCAACCCGCCAACGGCGCGGATCAACTGCTGCAATTGCGGAATGAGGCGGGCATTGAGCGCCACGGTCAAGGCGCGGCGCGGCGCATCGAGCTTCGAGGTCAGTTCGTGGCCGCAGCTGACCGGCTTGTCGGTGAGGTCGCGGATCATCTGCCGGACCGCGATCTCATGCGCCGGGTTGCGGACCGAAAAATAGCCGGAGACAGCAAAGGCGGCGACCTTGGGCGCATGCGCCAGTACCGCCGCGCGCACCGCCTCGATATCGAGCGGTGCCTGCTCGTCGCCGGTCGGCTTGTGCCCGCCGGCCGCGAACACGACGGGATCGGTGCCAAGGGCCTGCTTGAGGCCAGCACGTTCCAGGGACTTTGCGTCGTAGCCGAGCAGGATCAAGCAGATCGGTGCCCCGTGCCCTTCGACGATGGCATTGGTGGCCAAGGTCGTCGACATGGAGACCAGGGCGATATCGGCCGGTCGCACACCCGCCGGCAGACGCGGCAAAACAGCCTCGATGGCGCCTTTGAGGCCGATCGACAGATCATGCTTGGTGGTCAGCGATTTGGCCGTTGCCAGCACGCCGCCATGAACCTGACTGATCTGAGCCTCGCCGGTGTCCGACTTGCCTATGGCGCCTTTGGCCTGATCGAACAGAACGGCATCGGTGTAGGTGCCACCGGTATCCAGGCCAAGCAGAATGGGCACGATCAATCCTTCGCAAAGTTGAGCGGAATAGTCAGATTTACCGTGGATTTGGCGCGATATGAAAGCGGCGGTCAAGCCACGGGGCGTCGGAATCTGGCCAAATCAGGACGTCCTGACAATGTCCGGCAGCTCCAAATCGCCCGGCAAACCAGCAAGAGACGGGTGCGGGCGCCCGTTCAACCGCGTAAAGTGTCCTAGTATTGGGTGACATCGAGTGATTCGGGCGCGGGGACGAGGCGCCGGGTTCGCCGTGAAGCCGTCATGTCATTTAGGGGACAGCATGATGACGCGCGCGCGCTCGGGAACGAGCAAATTGCATTCCATCGACCGGGTTGCCGCCATCCTGGGCGTGGCCCTGCTGGCACTGGCCTTCCACATCGTCCCGGCTCAGGCCGAAACCGAGGATGGCCTGCCGGAGACAAAACCGGTGACCTATGACCAGGTGTTGGCTGATCCGGATAATGTCGAGCTTTCCTACCTCTATGCCATCACACAGATCCGCCGGTCGGATCTGCTCGGTGCATCGGCAACGCTGGACCGGCTTATCCTGCTTGCCCCCAACGAGGCCAATATCCGGGCGCTGCGCGCCATCGTGCTTTTCCGCCTCGACAATCTGAGGGAAGCCCAGAAGGAATTCGCCGACCTGCTGAAACTCGACCTCGACCCCGAACTGCGGCGCGGCATCGAACGCTATGCCGCCGAACTTGAGCGACGCGATCAGCGCACGCGCATGTCGCTGTTGACCAGTATCGGCTACCAGTACGACACCAACCGTTCCGGCGCACCCAATTCGGGGCAGGTGCGGACGTTCCTCGGTACCTACGATCTGACCGGTAACGGCCGCAAGGAAGACGATCACAGCATGACCGGCATGCTGCGTTTCGGCATCGAGCATGATCTGGCGACACAGAACCGCAACACGCTCTTTGCCACGGTGAGCGCCTATGGCGCGGATCAGTTCCAACTGGACGACTTCGACACGCTGGACGTTACCGCGCAGGCCGGTGGCAGGTTCGAGTTCGGCGCAATTTTCCTGACCCCCACGCTGACCTTTGATCACCTGTTCCTGGGCGGTGACAGTTATATCGACAGCATCGGCGGCAGCCTCAGGGCCGACATGCGCGTGAGCGATCCGGTCAATCTGTGGCTGCGCGGCGATCTCAACTGGATCGACTATGACAATACCGATCTCTACCCGGCGGGCGATCTGCAATCGGGTGGCGATGTCGGCATCACCGCCGGTGCTGATTTCTACATCGGCACCGATCACCGGCTGACCGTCAGTTTCACGCATCACGGCTACAACTCGGATTCGGATTGGGAAAGCTATGTGGGTGAGCGCCTCAACCTCAACCACACTTGGCTCATCGGCGGCGGCGCCTTCCTGATGACCGACCTGTTCGGCGAATACGACAATTACGACATGGCCGACCCGATCACCGGTGAAACTGATCGAGACGATTGGGTCTATCGCGCCCGTATGACCCTGGGTGTCCCGGTCCAATTGCTGGTCGGCGCCGAAGAATGGCCCTCGGCGCTCAATGGACTCACATTGTCCGTCTACGGGGAATATTTCCGGACCGATTCCAACATCACCAATTATGAATATGACAATGTCCGTGGCGGTCTCACCATCAGCAAGCGATGGGAGTTCTGAAGATGTTGGGAGACTTGCCTAAAATGACCGGAACGGGGCATGCTGTCCGTAGTGCCAGGATGGCGGCAGAACCTCGCAGCCAAGGAGTTGCCGACATGCGACGCAGCCGATGGATGGCTACCCTCTGTTCGACCCTTGCGCTTCTGGCGCCCTTGCCGGCGGCGGCCGAAATCGGCACGCCGGCGGGCATTGCCGGGGCCGTTTCGGGCGAGGTTGATCTGGTCTCGCCGGCCAGAAGCGGGCCGGCACCCGTCGCCGTTGCCTCTGGCGATGGCCTGCTGATGGGCGACGCATTGTCGACGTCGGCAGATTCGCGCCTGCAGATCATGCTGCTGGATGAATCGGCCATCACGTTGGGGCCACGTGCGCAACTCACCATCGACGAATTCGTCTACGATCCGGCCAAGACCGACGGTAATCTGCTCAATGCCAGCCTGGCGAGCGGTGCCTTCCGCCTAGTGACCGGCGCCATCGCCCGCGGCAATCCGGAAGGAACCACGGTCGCTCTGCCCAATGCCGTGCTGACCGTGCGCGGCACGACCGTGCTTGGCGCCTGCAACGGCAGCTGTGTTGTGGCGCTTGCCGGCACCGGCGCCGAGAACAATGTCGGCAAACGGCCGAGTTCCGTCACCCTCCATTCACCCAAGGGCGATGTGGTGTTGAAGCGCGCTGGTTTCTATGTCGAGATCGGCCCGGATGGATCGTTGAGCGAACCGCGCGAACTGACCGACGCGGTCGAGCGCCGCTTTGCCGAGATTTTCGTGCCTGCCGGCGGCGCCTCTGGAACCGGCGGCAATCGCGCGACCGGCACCGACATTCTGCGGCAATCAGGCCAGCCGACCCAGGACGGCCGCCTCCTTGCCGTCGACCAGCGCAATTTCGAGGATGCCGATCCAATCAACGATGGCGGTCTCATCGATGCCAGCATGAATATGCCGATCGGCACCATCAATTACGCCAGTGGCGCCATCCCCTTCGCCGGCGCCTCCGGCGATGGCGACTATTACCTGACCTATTCGCTCGATTTGGCTGCCCGCAGTTTCGACGGCACGGTGAAGATTGACCACACGGATGAGGGCTTCGTTACCCAGTTTCCGCTGCTGCATGATCCCTTCACGCAAGGGCTGAGCCTCCACGAGACCGGAACGGTACCGGGCGCGCAGCTGTTCAGTTCGCCCAACCCCAACGCCACATTCGATTTCACCTACACCATCACACCGAACAATATCTCCAGCACCTTGATCTACGATCAGGATGGGGCTGGAACCGCGCCGGGCTCATCCGGCTCGGGCAACGCACCCGTCGTCCCCTAAGCAGATTTCAGGATTCATCATGCGTGATTTCCATAAGCCCGGTCGCTCGCCGATCTATGCGACCGATGGTGCCGCCGCGACTTCGCACCCCCTCGCCACGGCAGCCGCGATCGCTTGCCTGCGGGAAGGCGGCAACGCAATGGATGCGGCCATCACCGCTTCCGCCGTTCTCGCCGTTGTCGAACCGGCGATGACCGGCATCGGCGGCGATTGCTTCGTTCTGCTGTCGAAGGATGGCAGCGACGACATCATCGCCTATAACGGCAATGGCGCCGCGCCGATGAAGGCCGAAATCGGCTATTTTACCGGCCAGAAGCTTACCGAAATCACCCCTGACTCCGTTCATGCCGTCACCATTCCGGGCGCCATCGACGCCTGGTGCCGGCTTGCCGCCGATCACGGCCGGCTCGGCATCGACAAGCTGCTGCAACCTGCGATTCACTATGCCGAGGCGGGATTTCCGGTCGCCCCTCGTGTCGCCTATGATTGGGCGCAGGAAGAAGAAAAGCTGCGCCGCGATGGGCCCGCTGCCGGCAGCTACCTGATCAATGGCCGGGCGCCAAAAGTGGGCGAGACGGTGCGCCTGCCGCTCCTTGCCAAAACCTTGCGCGAAATCGCCGCCAAGGGTGCTGCCGGCTTCTATGAAGGCTGGGTCGCCGATGATATGGCGCGTTCGATGCAGGCGCTAGGTGGTCTGCACACGGCAGAGGATTTCGCGCGCCACAAGGGCGATTACGTGAAGCCCATCTCGACCGACTATCGCGACATCAAGCTGTGGGAATGCCCGCCGCCCGGCCAGGGGCTTACCGCGCTGCTGATGCTCAACATCATCAAGGCCTATGGCGCGGATAAATCCGGCACCGATCCCCTGGGCGCCGACCGTTTCCACCTGCAGCTCGAAGCAGCGAAGCTCGCCTACCGCGAACGCAACGCGCATATCGCCGACCCGGCCTTTGCCAAGGTCTCGGTCAGCGGCTTGCTGTCGGCCTCGCATGCCCAGGCGCTCGCCAATCTGATCCAGCCGAACCGGGCGGTCGATCTCGGTGCCATCGGCCAGTTCCCGAAACATCCCGACACGATCTATCTCACCGTCGTCGACAAGGATCGCAACGCGGTGAGCTTCATCAACTCGGTCTATTACGGCTTCGGCAGCGGCAAGATGGGGGCGAAATCGGGCGTCCTCATGCAGAATCGCGGTGCCTGCTTCGTGGTCGATCCGAACCACCCCAACTGCATCGCTCCAGGCAAACGGTCGATGCACACCATCATCCCGGCCATGGTCACCAAGGGCGGCAAGGCGGTCATGCCCTATGGCGTCATGGGCGGCGACTACCAGCCGGTCGGCCAGGTCCACGCCCTGACCAACATGCTGGAATTCGGCATGGACCCGCAAGCGGCGCTCGACTGCCCGCGCGCCTTCTATGACGAAGGGACCCTGTGGGTCGAAAGCAGCATCCCGGCAGCGACTGTTGAGGCCCTTTCCGGCCGCGGTCACCGGGTCCAGCCGATTGCCGACCCGCTGGGTGGCGGCCAGGCGATCTGGATCGATTGGGAGAAAGGAGTCCTAGTGGCAGGCTCCGACCCTCGCAAGGATGGCTGCGCTCTCGGCTATTAATCTTTTAGGCTGCTCCAGGTTTCCAAGTGATTCCAAGGGCCTGGAGCGGTTACGTGAATTTTACTTTGCATTTGCAGCAAGGCTGTGCCAGCTTTGCTGCATACCGGTGTCCAAATCCGGGCGCTTTTGGGGGTTCAATTTAACTTTTGTGAGGCACAGCCCGGGCCGACCGGGCCGAGTTGGATTATTGGCGTGGAACTCGTGGGGACGATTCGCGCCGGTCTTACCTAGCAACGCGATCATAGTGGCCTCCGGAGGCATTCCGGGCGCCTAGGGAGATTGGAAAGAAATGTCATCACCTCAGAATTCAGCCAATTTGCTCGGCCGCCGCTCCTTTCTGGGACTGGGTCTCGCGGGTGCCGGTGCACTCACCTTCCTGCCCCGTTCGGTCATGGCGAAAACAACCGCCACCGACAGCCGGACCCTCGGCTTCTTCAACACGCATACCGACGAGATCCTGAAAGCCACCTATTGGCAGAACGGCTCCTATGATCGCGGCGCGGTCAGCGACATCAACTACATCCTGCGCGATTTCCGCAGCGGCGATGTATTCTCGATGGACCTGAAGCTGTTCGACCTGCTCACGATCCTGCACCGCCGCACCGACAGCAAGAAGCCGTTCGAGATCATTTCCGGCTACCGCAGCCCGCTGACCAACGCCAAGCTCGCCTCGGCCAGCAATGGTGTGGCCAAGCACAGCATGCACATGGAAGGCAAGGCGATCGACATCCGCCTGCGCGACGTCAAGCTCGCCGATCTGCGCCTTGATGCCATGGCCATGAAGGCCGGCGGCGTCGGCTTCTATCCCAAATCGGATTTCGTCCACGTCGATACCGGCCGCGTTCGGCACTGGTAACGAGCGCTTTCCCCTCGACAGAGATCGGCCCGCATCACATCATGATGCGGGCCTTTTCTTTTGAGCGGGGTGAGATATGGGCGGGGAACTCGACGATCTGCGCCAGCGCGTGGCCGCGGCGCGGGATCGGCTGGCGAGCGACGTCGATCTCGCCCGCAAGGTGGAATTGCGGCTCAATGACCTTGCCCGCATCGTCGAAGGTTCGCTGGCGCGGCAAGCAAGCGATCTCGACAGTGCCCGACAACAAATCGACGATCTTGGTTCCGAACTTGAACGGGCTCTCGCCAGGGCCGAACAGGCCATCGGCGAAGCCGCCCGCGCCGACCGGCTGGCCAAGGAGAATGGTGAGCTGCGCAGCATGGTGATGACCCTGCTCGAGGTCATCGAAGGACGACAGAAATCGTCGCTCACCAGCGTCATGCAAAAGCTGGAAGAAAATGTCAGCGCCCTGGTCTCCGAACCAGCCGCCGCACCCTCACCCACGGAAGAGATCGCGGAAGCCGAACCCCAGGAATCGAACGAGTCCGCGCCAGAGACCACTGAGCCGGAAGATGAGAGCGAGAGCGCGGACGCCGCGATCCCGTTAGAGGTGGTTGGTGGGCCAGAACCAGAGTCGGATCCGATGGACGAGCTGACCGACGTGGCATTGGAGGAATCAGCGACGCCGCTCGAAGACCTCAGCGAGATTGCTCTCTACGACGCGGCGGACGAAGTGAAAGATCCCGCCAAGAACGACTGAGCGGCGCGCTTTACGGATTGAGTGCGCAATAGACCTTTTTGGCCCGCAGTTCGCCGCAGATTCGGCTGATCTCAGCCGGCGCCGCACCTGTTGCATAGAGGCGCACCATCGGTCCCTTTCCGGGCACGTCGACGGTGACATAAAGCGGCGACAGCGGATCGAGCTCGTCATATTCGCCAAGCAAGATCTTCCACCCCCGCTTGGCAGCACTTTCGCCTTTGTAGGAGGCAAGGTGCATCGCCGTGCCCTTGGCCGGCAAATCCGCGGATGCAGCCGGCTTGGATGCCTTTGCCTCGCTTGAGGCAGATGCCTCGGCGACGGGCCCCTCGGGAACAGCAGCTGGCACGGCGGCGATTTCGGGCGCCGGCTCAACTTTCGGCGCCAATTCCACCGGCGCCTTGTGAGTCGCGGGCGCTGCCGGCGTCTCCGCCATCTCCGTTTGTTGCGGCATGGCATGGGCGGCAACCGGCATCGCCGCGACTGCTTCGGTCGGCAGGCGATGGTGCAGCGCCTCGGCGCGTTCAAGAAGATAGAGCCCTTCCGGCCGGCGCTGCATCAGCGCCTCGCCCTCGCCGGCCCGGTCCGGCAGGCGCAGGAAGACGGCAAAATCCTTACCGGCGCAGGTCACGTTGAGGCTGTCCCAACCGCCTGCGGCCGATTTGAGGCCGATCGACGCGCCATCTGCCGTGCCGGTGGCGAAGGCCGGCGTGACGCAGCGCTGGCCATTGACGTCGCTCACTTCCTCGGCCCCGATGGTCAGGGCACTGCCGAGATGGGGATCTGCCGCACTGGCCTGGTGGGCAGCCGCTGGGAAGACGCCACTGACATACCAAGTGCCGCCAAAGCGGGGATCGACCGGCGCGGCGGCTTCGTCGCCGTCTGTCGGAACCGTGGGCGTCATCGCGGTGCCATCCGGCACTTTATGGGCGGTGCCGCAGCCGGCCAGGAGAGCGAACAGCGAGACGATGGCAAGGCGGTGTTGCATCCGGCAGATCCTTAGAACATGTCCAGCGTGATGTGACGCTGGAACAGCTGCTGCAGGGGCCGCGCATTCATCGGGAAGAGCTGCGCGAAGGTTTCGATCTGGCCGACGGACGCCTCGATCGGCTCCCGAAAAACGGTCCAACTGACAATTTCACTGCAAGGCGGCGTCGTCAGAGAGCCGGCATAGCGGTAAGTGGTCGCCGCGGCCGGCAGGAAGCGGTTCATGTCGATGGCGCGGGACACCGGCGCCTTGCCCTTGCTGCGCGGTGCGGCGGCAAGCACGGCTCCCAGCATCTCGTTCTCGCGCCCTGGGCGAAAGAAGATGCCGATAACAGCCAGATCGCCAGCTTCACTCTTGTGCACCATATGGACTTCGAGCGGCCAGCGTCCGCCGGCCACGGCATGCTCGCTGGGATGGTGAAAGTGGAATTGCAGAAAGGCATATGTCTTTCCACCCAAGGTAAGGGAACTACCCGTCCCACCGGGTGCAGCGACCTGCAAAGTATGGCCGTTATGCTCGACCGAGGCATCGAAGGGTTGCCAAGCGATGGCAAGGTCGGGGCCACTGTCGATGCCGGCACCCGCCAGATCAACGGGCGATTGGCGTTCACCCCGGCCGCAAACGGCGGTTTCGGGGGACAGAGCCCCCCAATGATCGGGCCCCTCCGGTCCTTCATAGGACCAGTGCGGCGCCCCTTCGGCCCGGGCGAGATTGGACAACCCAAACCCGGAAAGACCAGTACCCAGGGCGATTGACCCCAAGGTCGCCTTCCCGATTAGCGTGCGGCGGCTGACAGATCGACCAGTCATGCGGCTCATTCCCCTCTTTTGGGAACTCTAGCCAAATCGTCCGATTCGCCCCAAGCTGCTTCCCGATAAGGATTCGTCACACCAATACATCTTCTATTAACTCTATTTGCTACATTCTCGGCGCATGCAGAAACGTTGGCGCGGTTTCGGTCTGAAGACCAGGGTGGTGTTGGCATTGGCCATCGTCATTTTGGCCATTCAGGCCGCCTATGTGGTGCTGGAAGACAGACGATTGGCTGATCGCCTTTCCGTCAGCCTTGAAGCGCGTGCCAAGAACCTTGCCCAGCTTTATGCCGGCGCCGTCGCCAATGCGGTCTGGGAATATGATCGTGATGCGGCCAGGGACCAGTTGCAGGCCATGCGCGTGGTCGAGGGCTTCGCCCATGCCGTCATCAAGGAATCGAGCGGTCAGGAATTCGTCGCAGTCAGCGCAACCGGGGAAAGCGAGATTCGGCCGGCCGACACCGAAGCGACCGTGGACGCCGAGTCCGAAATCTTCATCGACGGCCGCCAGGTCGGCACGATCAGCGTTGCGCTCTCCCGAGCACCGCTTGACCTGGAGCGCAGTGCATCGCTCCATTCGCTGATTGTCACAAACGGAGCGCTTGCCTTCGTCCTCTTGGGGCTCACGCTTCTAGCGCTTCATCTCGTCAGCCGTCCGCTCGATCGGATGACCGCCTTGATGCAACGCTTCTCGGCGGGCGATCTCAATTCGCTGGTGCCTTTCACCGACCGGATGGACGAGATCGGCCGCATGGCCAGGGCCCTTGAGGTCTTTCGCGGCAATGCCATAGAACGCCGCGTCGCCGAGGAAGCCCTGACCCGCCGCAGCGAGGAGCTCGCCGTCCTCAACCAGGACCTGCGCAAGGCCCGTGACGCGGCGGACACAGCAAACCGGATCAAGTCCGAGTTCCTGGCGTCGATGAGCCACGAGATCCGCACCCCCATGAACGGCGTCATCGGCATGATACACATGCTGCAGAACACGCCCCTGAGTCTCGACCAGCGCGACAAGCTTCTGACGCTGGAAAGCTCGGCACGTGGCCTCCTGTCGCTGCTCAACGACATTCTGGACATATCAAAGATCGAAGCGGGACGCCTCGACCTCAGCATGTCTCCCTTCGCTATCAGCGAGTTGATCGACGATCTCATCGCGCTGTGGCGTCCATCGGTCATTTCGAAGGGCCTTTCCATTTCCTATGAGATCGCCCCTCAGGTGCCGAAGGCGCTCTATGGCGATTCCGCGCGCATCGCCCAGGTGCTGGCCAACTTTCTCGGCAATGCCGTCAAGTTCACACATACCGGCAACATCACGGTGAAAGTCGATGCCGTAAAGCGCAGCGAACGGATGTGGGATGTCGAGATCGTCGTCAGCGATACCGGCATCGGCATAGACCGCGACGTGCAAGCGCGCCTGTTTCAGAAATTCACCCAGGCAGACGCCTCCATGACCCGTCGCTATGGTGGCACAGGCCTGGGCCTCGCTATTTGCCGCGAACTGATGCAGTTGATGGGCGGTTCGGTCGGCGTCCGCTCAGAGCCCGGCCACGGCTCCGATTTCTGGATGCGCCTCAGCCTTGAGGAAGCCAAGATCGTTCCCCAATCGGTCAGCCAGTTCCGCAGCAAGGATCAGGCCTTGCTTGATGGTCCGGGGGACCGACATCTGCATCTGCTCGTCGCCGAAGACAATCTCATCAACCAGAAGGTCATTTGCGCCATGCTGGAGGCCGTGGGCCACAGCACGGAACTGGCCGTCGATGGCGTGGAGGCCGTTTCGGCCATTCAGCGCGGGCATTTCGATGCCGTTCTGATGGATGTCCAGATGCCCAACATGGACGGCATCATGGCGACGCGCGAAATCCGCAACCTCGGCGGCAGGTTCGAAACCATACCGATCATTGCACTGACGGCAAATGCCATGGCCGGCGACCGCGAGCGCTATCTTGCCGCCGGCATGAGCGCTTATGTGTCGAAACCGATCGACGCCAAGCTGCTGTCGTTGGCGCTGCGCCAAACCTGCGGCGCAGATGTCGCCACCCTGCATCGGGCCGGCGGCTTCAACGAGGAACCGGAGCCGATCATCATGCAGTCGGCTGAGCAGGAAGCGGCCCTCGCCACCCTGCTGTCGAAACTCTGAAACCCAAACAGAAAGCGCCGCCCGGGAAGGCCCGGGCGGCGCATTTCATCATTCGGAAAGAGCGGCAGCTTACTTCGGCAGGTCGCCCTCGACCCCTTCTGCCAGCCAGTTCATGCCGGCGATAGCACCGTCATCCAGAACTTCGCCTTCCTTCACCTTGGGGCTGCCATCCTGGGCGTTGATCGGCCCCTTGAAGATGGTGAGCTTGCCCGTCTTGATGGCCTCTTCAGTATCCATCGCCAGCTTCTTCACATCGTCCGGCATGTTGGCATATTCGGCCATCTTGAGCATGCCGGTATCAAGCCCCTTCCAGGTGTCCTGGCTCTGCCACGATCCGTCCATCGCCGCTTTGATCCGATCGGTGTAATAGCCGTCCCAATGATCAATCGACGAGGTCAGCTGTGCATTCGGCGCGAATTTGATCATGTCCGATGCCTGCCCGAAGCCCTTCAAGCCGCGCTCTGCCGCAACCTGCAAGGGTGCCGGTGAATCCGTGTGCTGCGCCATGATGTCGGCACCCTGGTCGAGGAGCGCCTTGGCGGCATCGGCTTCCTTCCCCGGGTCGTACCAGGCATTGATGAAGACCTGCTTGATCTTGGCGCTGGGATTGATCGTCCGCATGCCAAGGATGAAGGCGTTCATGCCCATGATGACCTCGGGGATCGGAATCGAGCCGATATAGCCGACGATGCCGGATTTCGACATCTTGCCGGCGATGACGCCCTGGATGTAGCGGCCTTCGTAAAAACGGATGTTATAGGTCGAGACGTTGTCGGCCCGCTTGTAGCCCGTCGCGTGCTCGAACTTCACATCCGGATAGTCGCGCGCCACCTTCAAGGTCGCGTCCATGAAGCCGAACGAGGTGGTGAAGATGATGCCGTGGCCGGTGTCGGCCAGCTCACGCACGACGCGCTCGGCATCGGCCCCCTCCGGCACCTTCTCGACATAGGTCGATTTGATGCCCAGCGCTTTCTCCGCCGCCAGCCGACCCTGATCATGCTGATAGGACCAGCCGAAATCGCCGATCGGGCCGACATAGATGTAGCCCGCCTTGAATTCGTCGGCGCGCGCCTTGCGGCCGAGGAGCGGCAGCGAGCCGGCGGCAAGGCCGGCGCCGGCGGTCTGCAGGAAGGTTCTGCGTTTGATGGACATGTGGGATGCCTCCTTTGATGGGAAGATGTTGGCGGATGGATTC
>NZ_JAYRQR010000007.1:0-117554 GCF_041910485.1 Dongia sp. | reverse complement strand
CCTGCACCCGATCCCATCCCGAACTCGGCCGTGAAAACCCTCAGCGCCAATGGTACTTCGTCTCAAGACGCGGGAGAGTAGGTCGCCGCCAGGTCTTCTAAGTCCGAATGAAATCGCATCAGAGCTACAATCACAGACACCTAAGGCGCGCTATTCATCCAGCGCGCCTTTCTCACTTCTGGCAATCGACCAGATCCGGTTAACGCGGGATGGAGCAGCCCCGTCCGCTCAAGCGGACAAACAATGCTACCGGGCATCACGCCCGGAACAACGATTAACGCGGGATGGAGCAGCCCGGTAGCTCGTCAGGCTCATAACCTGAAGGTCAGAGGTTCAAATCCTCTTCCCGCAACCAACAAAAAGCCCCGCCAAATCCAAACGGCGGGGCTTTTGATTCTAGCTGGGCTCCGGGTCAACAGGCGGCCGCAAACTTGCCCAGATAGCGCTGCAATCGGCACGCGCGCGCTCGCAATCCGGCCATGATCAATACCCATCCTCTCTGTCGCTTCACTGACCTTGGAGGATCCACCTTGGCGCATCTCGCAGTCCCTATCTTACTAACGGAGACACAGCCACGGCACAGTCCAGGCGAGACGTTCCACGTGGCGATCATCATGGACGGCAATGGCCGCTGGGCGCAGGCGCGTGGGCTTCCGCGCAGCATGGGGCACTATTTCGGCGCCGAGGCCGCACGGCGCATCGTGCGCCAGGCGGCGAGGGCAGGGGTCACGCATCTCACCCTCTTCGGCTTCTCGTCGGAGAATTGGCGCCGCCCAGCAACCGAGATCGCCGATCTGATGCATCTCCTGCGCAATTACCTGCGCCGGGACGTGGCAGCACTTCATGAGAATGGCGTGCGCTTGCGGGTGATCGGCGCGCGGGAAGGCTTGGCGCCCGATATCGTCGCTCTCATCGACCGGGCGGAACAACGCACGGCGGCGAATGCCGGCCTCACCCTTACCATCGCCCTCAATTACGGTGGCCGCGCCGACCTTGCCACAGCAGCGCGGCGATTGGCCGAAGCGGCGGTTGCGGGCAGTTTGGACCCGGCGGCAATCGACGAGACGGCGCTGGCCGGGGCGCTGCCCAGTGCGCCTTTGCCGGACCCGGACCTTCTCATCCGCACCGGTGGTGAGCAGCGAATCAGCAATTTCCTGCTGTGGCAGCTGGCCTATGCAGAAATGCTCTTCGTCGAGCGTTTCTGGCCTGACTTTTCGGTAGAGGATTTCGCCGCGGCGATCACCGAATTCCGCCGCCGGGATCGGCGTTTCGGCAGCCTGAAGGCGAATATGGTATAGGGTTTGTCATACTATGGGCGCCAAATTGGCTCCTCTGCGTGCCGCCGACCGCCGGGTCGTTCGGCGCCGGGTGTCTGGGAAAGGGTGAAGACATGAAGATTGCCGTCATCGGAACTGGGTATGTGGGCCTCGTCTCGGGCGCCTGCTTCTCGGAATTCGGCTTTGATGTTGTCTGCCTCGACCAGGATGCCGAGAAGATTGCGCGTCTGCGGGCCGGGGAGATCCCGATCTACGAGCCGGAGCTCGATACGCTGGTCAAGCGCAATGCCGAGCGTGGCCGTCTCAGCTTCACCACCAATCTTCCAGAGGCGATGGCCGGTGCCACCGCAGTCTTCATCGCTGTCGGCACACCCAGCCGGCGCGGCGACGGTCATGCCGATCTCTCCTATGTCTATGCGGCGGCCGAGACCATCGCCCATGAGATCAAGGAATATACGGTCGTCGTCACCAAATCGACAGTGCCGGTCGGCACGGGCCGCAAGGTCGCGGAGATCATCCGCCAGACCAACCCAAAGGCGGAGTTCGACGTCGCGTCGAACCCTGAGTTCCTGCGCGAAGGTTCGGCGATCGGCGATTTCATGCGCCCCGACCGCGTCGTCATCGGCTGCGATACCGATGCCGCCCGCGCCATGATGCGGCAACTCTATCGGCCGCTCTTCCTCATCGAGACGCCGATCCTTTTCACCAGCCTGGAGACGGCCGAGCTCATCAAATACGCGAGCAACGCGTTTCTCGCGCTCAAGATTTCCTTCATCAACCAGATATCCGACCTCTGTGATCAACTCGGCGCCAACGTGACCGACGTTTCGCGCGGTATCGGCCTGGATGGCCGAATCGGTCCGAAATTTCTCCATCCCGGCCCCGGCTATGGCGGATCCTGTTTTCCAAAGGATACGCTGGCGCTGATGAAGACCGCGCGCGACGCACATTCGCCGCTCTCGCTGGTGGAGGCAACGGTCGATTACAACGACACCCGCAAGGTGCAGATGGCCGACCGCATTTCGACAGCCCTCAACGGCAATGTCGCCGGCAAGAATGTCGCGATCCTGGGGCTCACCTTCAAGCCCAACACCGACGATATGCGCGACGCGCCGAGCCTCGTCATCATTCCGGAACTGGTCAAACGCGGCGCCAGGATCCGCGCCCACGATCCGGTCGGCATCGACGAGGCGAAGAAACACATGCCCGACATCACCTATTGTGCCGACCCTTACGAGGCGATGCAGGGCGCCGACGCGCTGGTCATCCTCACCGAATGGAACAGCTACCGCGCCCTCGCCCTCGACCGGGTGAAGACGCTGCTCAAGACACCGACCGTTGTCGATCTGCGCAACGTCTATCGGCCGGATGAAATGGCTGAGCTTGGCTTCGACTATACGAGCCTCGGCCGGCCCAAGGTTCATCCCGATCCGGGCAAGCCGCATTTGATGGCTGAAGGTGGCAGGCGCCTCACCTGATGAGCCAGGGCATGAATATCCTGGTGACGGGCGGGGCCGGCTATATCGGCAGCCATGCCTGCGTTGCCTTGGCGGAACAAGGGTACGTGCCGGTGACGCTCGACAATCTCGCGACCGGCCATGAGTGGGCCGTGCAATGGGGGCCGCTGGAGCGGGGCGATGTCCGCGACGGCGATTTCGTCGCTGAACTTCTCGTCAAGCATCGGATCGAGGCTGTGCTGCATTTCGCGGCCCTGTCGCTGGTGGCGCAGTCGGTGACCGAGCCGGTGCGCTATTACGACAACAATGTCGCCGGCACCCTGGCCCTCATGGCCGCCATGAAGCGATGCGGCGTCCGCAAGCTGGTCTTTTCCAGCACCTGTGCGGTCTATGGCGTGCCGCCGGCCTTGCCAATCGTGGAAGACATGCCGACACAGCCGATCAACCCTTACGGACGTACCAAGCTCGCGGCCGAAAATGCCATACTGAGTGCGGCGTCGGCCGGCGATCTCGATGCCGTCATCCTGCGTTATTTCAATGCTGCCGGCGCCGATGCCGAATTGCGCATTGGCGAGGCGCATGTGCATGAAAGCCATCTCATCCCGCTCGCCATCCGCGCCGCGCGGTCAGATGGTGAGATGTTGAAGATCTTCGGCACCGATTACGCGACGCCGGACGGTACGTGCTTGCGCGACTATGTTCACGTCACCGACCTTGCCGATGCCCATGTCGCTGCGCTCAACTTCATCCTCAAGGAAAAGCGCGGCCATCGGTTCAATCTGGGCAGTGGCCGGCCGGCCTCGGTCCGGGAGGTATTATTGGCCGTAGAGAAGGCGACCGGCCGGCGGGTGCCGGCAGAAGAGGCGCCGCGTCGCCCGGGCGACCCCATGTCGCTCTTTGCCGCCAATGATCTGGCATCGTCGCGGCTCGGCTGGCGGCCGCGCCATCTCGATATCGAGGGTATTGTGCTAAGCGCCGCCGATTGGGACCAGAAATACGCGGCGTCCCAGCGCGCCAGCGCCTGACCGGTTCCCGCCATATTTCACTATTGAACTCGCCGCCGTCTTTCCCGGATAATTGTCTGACAAAATGGCCGCGCATCGCCACGTTAAGGCGCCAAGCGCGGCCGTCAATCCCTGGGGGGCATCATGCTGACCGACAGTTTCGAAGTCTTCGACGATCGATTCCGCCGCTATGCCGGCGGCAATGTGCATCTGGAAAAGCTCTATACCGGCTGCCGCTGGGCGGAAGGCCCGGCCTATTTCGCGGCCGGCCGCTACCTCGTCTGGTCCGACATCCCCAACGACCGGATCATGCGTTGGGACGAAACCGATGGCTCCGTCTCGGTCTTCCGGGCGCCCGCCATGCACACGAACGGCCATACGGTCGACCGGGAAGGGCGCCTGGTCTCCTGCGAACATCGCGGCCGCTGCGTCTCGCGCACCGAGCATGATGGATCGCGGACGGTGCTGGTTTCGCATTTCGAGGGGAAACGCCTCAATTCACCCAATGATCTTGTGGTGAAGTCCGACGGCACCATCTGGTTCACTGATCCCAGCTATGGCATCGACAGCGAATATGAGGGCGACGCGGCCCCGTCTGAGATCGGTGCCTGTCATGTCTATCGTTTCGACCCGGCGAAGAATGAGCTCACCGCGGTCGCGACCGATTTCGAAAAGCCGAACGGCTTGGCCTTCTCGCCCGACGAGAGCCTCCTCTATGTGGCCGATACCGGCGCCACGCACGTGCCCGGCGGGCCGCGCCATATCCGCCGCTTCAAGGTTGGCGGTGACGGCCGTTCCCTCAGCGGCGGCGAGAAATTCGCCGAATGCCAGGTGGGCCTCTTCGACGGTTTCCGTCTCGATGTGCACGGCAATATCTGGACCAGCACGGGTGCGGGTGTCGATTGCTATGCGCCGGATGGAACCCTGATCGGCCGCGTGCGCGTGCCTGAAGTGGTGGCGAATGTCTGCTTCGGTGGGCCGAAGCGCAACCGCCTCTTCATCTGCGGCACGACTTCGCTCTATGCGATCTATGTGAACACGCAAGGGGCCTTGCGGCCCCACCCGTGATCTCGCGTGCCTGACATGGCTTCCCGCGCGATCTCGCTCAGACCGCGGGCCAAGCGAGCATTTCACGCCGGTCGCGCAAGTTCTTCTCGCTCGCCGCCCGTCCGACGCCCGGCTTAAAGCTGGCCCGCCGCCCGGTCGGGGCGGGCCAGCAGAATTATCGCACAAATGATCAGTAGACTCTCCAAACCTCTCCGTATTAGCCTCGCGCTGGAAGTTGATCGGGGGATTGGGACGTCTGCCGAGGCCAATAATGCCGGGTAGCGTCCATGTGTGGCGGCGTCTTGGGATGAATATCCGGTCTCTATTTTCCCGTTTGGATCAGGAACGCATCGTTCTGGCGATCGCGGTGCTGGTTTTCCTTGTCGCATCCGCGACCCTGGACGGCTTCCTGACCGCCGCCAATCTGGTCAATATCGTGCGTAGCGTGTCGGTCCTCGGCATCCTTGCGGTCGGCATGGCCATCGTCATCATCGGCCGGGGCATCGATCTTTCCGCCGTCGCCATCATGGCCATGTCCGTCGCTTGGTACCTGCAGATGATCGGCGATGGGACGTCGCAAGGTGTTGCTCTGCTGATCATTTTGGGAGCGGTCCTGGCCATCGGCCTCGTCAACGGCTTCCTGGTTGCCTATGCCGACGTTCCGCCGATTTTCGTCACATTGGCGAGCGGCGCCTTCGTCTTCGGCTTCGTTCGTTCCCAGCTCATCACCCAGGACGCCATCCCAGTTCCGCCGCAGCATTGGATCGAACTACTCGGCAAAACGCGCTGGCTCGGCATTCCGATCGAGGTCTTTCTCTTTTCGGCGATCTCCTTTGCGGCCTTTCTGTTTCTGCGCCTCACCAAATGGGGGCGCTATGTCTATTACGCCGGCGATAACCCGATGGCCGCGCGCAATATCGGCATACCCGTGCGGCCAATGCTGTTGCTGCGCTATGTGATCTCGGCCTTCATTGCTTTCACGGCGGGAATTCTCACCGCCTCCAGCCTGCTTTCCATCAACACCCGCGTCGTCAACTCGACGCTCCTCTACGACATCGTGCTGGTGGCGGTCATCGGCGGCATCGGCCTCTCCGGTGGCAAGGGCGGCATGCGCAACGTCATCGTCGGCGCGCTGCTCATCGGCATCATGCTCAATGCCATGACCATTCTTGATATTCCCAATCTCTACCAGAACCTCATCAAATCAACGATCCTGCTCGTCGCCATCATCATCGACGGCGTTCTCAATCCGCGTGATGAACAGACGGCGCAACAGGGCGATATCTAGGCAGAACGGCAAGTTCAGACAGGAAAGGTGCTCTCATGTTCAAGCTGACGAAGACCTTCATCGCGGCGACGGCCCTGGCGGCCGTCTCCTTCAGCAGCGTCGCCCTGGCGCAGGAAGATCCCGGCCCTGCTGCCTATGCGGCGGCGCTCAAGGACAAGCGCGTCATCCTGGTCCCGATGGCGATGGGCTTCGACCTGGCGCAAGGCTGGGCCGCCTATCTCAAGAAGGAAGTCGAGGCCTTTGGCGGCGTGTTCGAAACCCGCGACCCGAACTGGAGCATCGAAGCCGGCGCCCAGGCCATCACCGAGGCGATTTCGTCCGAGCCGAAGCCGGCGATGCTGGTCGTCCATTCGCCCGACCTCAACTCCTATGCCAAGCTCTTCAAAAAAGCGCAGAAGGAAGGCATCTACGTCGTTGCCATCGACAACCCGGTCAACTACCCGGTCGATGCCTTCATCGGGTCGGACTGGGACCGTCTGGGCCAGCTTGAAGCCGAAGCGGCGATCAAGGCCTGCGGTGAGAATTCATCGAAGCAGATCGGCCTCGTCCAGGGCGACCAGGTCAACGCGTCGAGCCTCTATCAATATGCCGGCATCATGAAGGTTCTGGACAAGCACCCGGATTTCAAGGTCGTGGCGAAACCCGACTCCAACTGGGATGCAACGACAGCCCGCAACGTCACCACGACGATGCTGCAGCAATTCCCGGATCTCTGCGCCATCATCGACTTCTGGGACGGCGACGCGACGGGTACGGCCGCTGCCATCCGCGAAGCCGGCAAGCAGGACAAGATCGCGCTCGTGACCACGGGCGGTGGCGAGAAGGTCGATTGCGACGCGCTTGAGAACGGTACCTTCAGCGCGGTCGTGATGACCGAACTCCACAACCAGTCGCGCGACATCAACGCGATTATCAAATACCTGCTGCAGAGCGGCGTCGCGCCGGGCACGGCGTCGACCTATATCTACACGCTGGAAAAGGCCACGACGAAGGCCGACCTCACGCCCACTTCCTGCTGGGACTTGAAAGCCCTGCAGGCCGCGGCGCAGTAACGGTCACGCACAGACAACGCGGCCGGCATGCCGAGCCGGCCGCGTTGTCGCATTCATCACTCAGGAACCTTCATGTCGTTACGGGAAACGCTGCAGCGCTGGCGCTACAACTATATCCCCGATCATTTGATCGGCGAGATTCTGACCAAACGCTGGACTGACAGTGCCATTCCCTTCCTGGCCTTGGTCGTGACGGTTGCGGCTTTCGGCACCGCGATCAATGGCTTCTTCAAGCCGGCCTCCTTAAGCGATTCCACGCGCCAACTCGGCGAATTCTCGATCGTCGTCACCGGCCTCACCATCGTCATGCTGGGTGGCGGCATCGATCTGTCCGTGGGTTCGATCTTCGCCCTTTCTGCCTTCGCGGCGGTGTCTGCGCTTTTCATATTCGATCTGCCGGTGTGGGTCGCCCTGCTGGCCGCGGTTTCCGTCGGCATCGCCTTCGGCGCCGTCAACGGATTCCTGATCGGCTATGTGCGCCTGCGCGCGTTCCTGACGACCCTCGTCACCTTCATCATCGGTCGCGCGGTCTATGATATTCTGGTGGTGAGCTTCGCCTCTCAAGTGCAGCTTTCCGACGTCACCTCGGACCTTTGGGATTTCATCGGCGACGGCACCGTCTTCGGCATCGCCATCAGCGTCATCGTGGCAGCGGTGATCGCCATCGTTGCGCATATCGCGCTCACGCGCTCGCGCCCCGGCTGGCATGTGCTGGCGGTGGGCGGGTCGCGCCGGTCGGCGCACAATGCCGGCATCAAGGTGCGCCAGACCGTCTTCATGACCTATGTCATATCCGGCATCTGCTGCGGCATCGCTGGCTTTCTCTTCGCCTGCCGCTTGAGTGGTGCTGGGCCCGGAACCGGCCTCAATCTCGAAATCATGGCGCTGACGGCCGCCGTGGTCGGCGGCAACAGTCTGGGCGGTGGGCGCGGCTCGATCGTCAAGGGGCTGATGGGCGCCGTCATCGTCCTCGTCATGACCAACGGCCTTATTCGGTTGGGCTTCGGTACCGGCACCAACCAGATGGTGCTAGGCCTGATGCTCGCCGTTGCCGTGACGCTCGATATTCGCTGGCTCAAGAACCGGCACAAGGTACTCAACGAAGTCTATGTGGCGCCCATCTATCACCGCATGGGCGATACCCAGTCGGCCGAGCCCAACACGGACTCGCCCTATGCGCTCAACAACAGTTTGGCCAAGACCGACTATATCGGCCTCGGCGAATTGGAAGGACCCGAAGACGTCATCCTTGACGAGGAAGACAATCTTTATTGCGGCACGCGTCATGGTGAGATCGTGCGCTTCTTCGCGCCCGACTATAAGCGCTCGGAAGTCTTTGCCCACACAGGCGGCTTTCCGCTGGGGCTCGCCTTCGACAAGGCCGGGAATCTCATTTCCTGCGTCGGTGCGATGGGCCTCTATTCCATTTCGCCCGATCGGGTGGTTACCAAGCTCACCGCCGAGACGCGGCGCAGCTGGACCTCGGTCGTCGACGATGCGCGGCTGCGCGATCCGAACGACTGCGACGTGGCGCCCGATGGCCGGATCTTCTTCACCGATTCCACCAAGCGCTACGATGCCCATGATTGGGCGCTGGATTCGATCGAAAGCCGGCCGACGGGGCGCCTCCTTTGCTACGATCCGGCGACGGGGAAGACGACGACGCTCCTCGACAATTACCTCTATGCCAACGGCGTCTGCATCGCCCATGACGGGCAGTCGCTCTTCTTCGCCGAATCCTGGGCCTGCCGTGTGCATCGCTATTGGTTCGACGGGCCGAAGGCGGGGCAGGTCGAATGCGTAATCAGGGACATGCCGGGCTATCCCGACAATATCAACCGGGCCTCTGACGGCACCTATTGGATGGCCTGGCTCGGCATGCGGACGCCGAGCTACGATCTGTCCCTGCGCCATCCCGCCATGCGCAAGCGCATGACACGGCGTCTGCCGCAGGATGAATGGCTGTTTCCCAACATCAATACGGGCGGCATCGTCAAGTTCGACGAGACCGGCCAGATCATCGAGACATTGGGCGATCTCACCGGCGTTTCGCACCCGATGGTGACGTCGATGCGCGAACATAAGGGCTCGCTTTTTGTCGGCGGCATTCTCAACAACCGGGTGGGCCGGTTCCGACTGCCGAAGGCCGATGCCAACTGGACCGGCATCCGCTCATATTGGGGAGGAGCGAAATGATCTTCGATCCCATCCTCGATCTCTTTCGCGGCAAGGCGGTGACGATCCCGCCACTCGACGGTGCCTTTCGTCCCAACACGGCGCTTGAGGAGGCCGATCCGGCGCTTGAGATTGCCCAGCCGGACAATCTCACCGTGCATGGCGGGCGGCTTCTTTTCACCTCCGGCAACGATCTGCTCGAACTGGTGCCGGGCCAGCCGGCGGCGCAATTGGTTGCGAGCTATCCGGCGGCGATCAGTGCCTTGGCTTCCTCGCCCGGCGGGCATCTTGCCGTGGCGCTCGATGACGGCCAGTTGCTCGTCGACCAGCGCGCGATCGCGCTGCCGGCCGAGCTGCGCTCTCTGACGGCGCTCGCTTTCGGCGATCCGGGCTCGCTCTTCCTTTGCAATGGCTCGTCCACCAACAGGCCAAGCGATTGGCAGCTCGATCTGATGCAGCGCGGCGCCAGCGGCTCGGTCTGGCGCCTCGACCTGGCGACCGGCACCGCGCAGAAGCTGGCCGGGGGCCTCGCTTTCCCCAGCGGCCTTCTCGTTGCCGGCGCCGATGTCATCGTTGCCGAGGCCTGGCGGCACCGGCTCCTGCGCATCGGCGCGTCCGGCGTACGGCCGCTCGTTGAAAAGCTGCCCGGCTATCCGGCGCGCCTCGTTCCGGCGCAGGCGGGCGGGGCATGGCTGTGCCTCTTTGCACCGCGCAACCGGCTGGTCGAGTTTGTGCTGCAGGAGGATGCCTATCGTGCCGACATGATCGCCAGCGTGCCGCGCCCCTATTGGATCGCGCCGGCACTGGGGTCGGGGGCGAGTTTCCTCGAGCCGCTGCAATGTGGCGGCATCAAGACGATGGGTGTCCACAAGCCCTGGGCGCCGTCGCGTTCCTACGGCTTGCTGGCGCGCTTCGATGCCGACTTCCGCCCCGTGGCTTCCTATCACAGCCGCGCCAACGGCACGCGCCACGGTGTAACCAGCGTTGCCGAGTTTGGTGGTTACATCTGGGTCGGCGCCAAGGGCGGCAACGCGCTGCTCGCCATGTCGCAGAAGGGGTAGAGAGATGGACCCGATCATCGAAATGCGACAGATCACCAAGGCCTATCGCGGCGTACCCGCGGTTCGCAACATTGATTTCGGGCTTTTTCGGGGGGAAATTCACGCTCTTCTGGGCGAAAACGGGGCCGGAAAATCGACCCTCACCAAGGTTATGGCGGGGGTCGTCGAGGCCACCAGCGGCGAAATGCTCTATCGCGGCAAGCCAGTGAAGTTCGCCTCGCCCCACGAAGCCTTGCAGGACGGCATCGCCATGGTGTTCCAGGAGACGAGCCTGGTCCCCTCGATGACGGTGGCGCAGAACCTCTATCTCGGCGAGGAGAAGTTCCTCAACCGCTTGCGCGGCATCTATATTTCGGCCCAGCAGTTCCTGCAGTCGCTGAACTTCCCGGTCGATCCCACCGCTGTCGTCGAGACGCTGGGGGCCGCAAAGCGGCAGATGGTCGAGATCGCGCGCGCCGTTCACCACAATGCCGAAGTAATCATCTTCGACGAGCCGACGGCGACACTGACCCCCGAGGAGAAACGCCACTTCTTCGCGCTGATGCAACGGCTTAAGGCCCGGGGCGTCTCCATCGTCTTCATCAGTCACGCGCTGGAGGAGGCGCTGGCGCATGCCGACCGCATCACCATCATGCGCGATGGCGAGCATGTGATCACGGATGACGCCAAGAATTTCGACCGCGAGAAGATCGTCCGGGCTATGGTGGGCCGGGCCTTGTCCGATGAGCTCTATGGCAAGGCGCGGGACGCAGCGAAGGTGCGCAAGGCCGGCAACAAGGTCCTGTCGGTCGAGGATATTTCGATGGGCGCCGTGGTCCGCAACAATTCCTTTTCGATCTTCGAAGGGCAGATCACGGGCGTTTTCGGCCTGATCGGCTCGGGCCGCACCGAGACTTTCAAGGTCGTCTCCGGCATCTACAAGCGCAACTTCCTGCGCGGCGGCGAGGTGCATCTCGACGGCAATCCCGTGCGCTATTACGTGCCGCGCGAGGCGGTCAAGGACGGCATCGTCTACGTCACCGAAGACAGAAAGAGCGAGGGCTTCTTCGAGACGATGTCGATCGCGGAGAACCTCTTTTCCGGCCTCCTTGCCTCGGGACGCGAGAAAAACGCCTATGTCTCGATGCGCGAGATGCATGCGCTGGCGGAAGAATGGCGCGGGACGCTCAATATCAAGGCGATCAACGACAATGCGCGCGTGGTCGAGCTGTCCGGCGGCAACCAGCAGAAGGTCGTGATCGGCAAGGGTCTGGTCCAGCAACCGCGCATCATCATCTTCGACGAGCCGACGCGCGGCGTCGATGTCGGCGCCATTGCCGAGATCCATCAACTCATCAACCGGCTGGCCGATCAGGGCCTGGCCGTGGTGGTGATTTCATCCTACCTGCCGGAAATCATGAACCTGTCCGACCGTATCCTGGTCTGCCGCCAGGGTCGCATCGTCGAGGAATTCTCGCCGACCGACGCAACGGAGGAGCGGATCATGTACGCGGCCGTTCACTGAATTTTGCAAGGAGCGCAACATGGCCACCGTAAAAATGCCGAGCATCGCCGAAGCCGAGAAGAATCCGGCCGTGAAGGCGGTTTTCGACGATATCCGTGCCACCCGGAAGTCGGACTTCATCAACAATATCTGGCGCGGCCTTAGCAACAGCCCGGAGCTGATGAAACGCATTTGGGAGCAGATCAAGACGGTGATGGCGAAGCCGAGCTCAATCGACCCGCTCACCAAGGAGATGATCTATATCGCCGTCTCGACCGCCAATTCCTGCTCATATTGCGTCCATTCGCATATGGCCGCGGCGCGCGCCAAGGGCATGACGGATGAGCAGCAGGCCGAACTGATGGCGATCATCGGCCTTGCCGCGCAGACCAACCATCTGGTGACGGCGATGCAGATCCCGCTCGATCCGGAATTCGAGGTGAAGTCTTAACGCCAGGCGCCGATGTGGCGGCGGTCGAAGGCGACCGATTTGATCACGGCATAGATTTCCTTGCCCGGCTCCAGCGCCAGATGCCGCGTCGATTTCGGCGTGACGCGCGCCAGGAAATGGGCGCCGTCATGTTCGAGATCGACATTGACCATGCCGCTCTCATCCTCGCTGAGACCCTGGATGCGGCAGGGTACGATATTGAGGGCGCTGATATCGGTGGGGTGGCTGAGGCTCAGCATCACATCGCGCGCCTTGATCTGCAGACGCAGATGCGTGCCGACCGCAGCGCCCAGCGCCGGGATGCGCAACTCGCCGAGCGGTGAGGTAAGGACGGTCAGCTGGTCGGCAACATCGTGGCGGGCGATCGAGGCTTCGACCAGGGCGCCGGCGCCACTTTCATCCTGCGCGGTGAAGGGGAGCAGGTCGAGCCGCCCCAGAATCTCGGAGGCGGTGCCGCTGGCGATGGTCTTGCCGTCGGCAATGAGAACAACCGACGTGGCAAGGCGCGCAATTTCCGGCACCGAATGGGTGACGTAGATGATCGGCACCAAGGATTCGTCGCGCAGGCGTTCGAGATAGGGGAGGATTTCGCCCTTGCGGTCCTCGTCGAGCGAGGCCAAGGGCTCGTCCATCAGGAGGATGTCCGGCGCCGCGAGCAGCGCGCGACCGATGGCGACGCGCTGCTTCTCGCCGCCGGAAAGATGCAAGGGGCGGCGCGCCAGAAGGTGGCCGATGCCGAGCAGCTGAACGACTTGATCGAAGCTGGCGCCATCGCGCTTCCTGGAAAAGAGGCCGGCATAGCCGAGATTTTGCCGCACGGTGAGATGCGGAAAAAGCCGTGCCTCCTGGAACACATAGCCGACCCGGCGGCGATGGGCGGGGAGATCGATACCGGCTGCGCGGTCGAAGAGGATGCGGCCGTTGACGCTGATCCGCCCCGAATCCGGCCGCGTCAAACCGGCGATCATGTTGATGAGGCTGGTCTTGCCGGAACCGGAGCGACCGAAGAGGGCGGTGATGCCGGCGCCGGTCGCAAAATCGGCGGCGAGTTCAAAACTGCCCTGTCGGTGACGGAGGCTCAGTTCAACGCTCATCGCCCACCACCCTTCTGGCGATGCGTCGTGCGAGCAATTCCGACAGGATCAGGGCGCCCATCGAAATGACGACGGAGATGACAACCAGTCGCATGGCGGCACCTTCACCGCCCGGAACATTGGTGTAGGTGTAGATGGCGGTGGGGATGGTCTGTGTTTCGCCCGGTATGTTCGAGACGAAAGTGATGGTGGCGCCGAACTCGCCCAAAGCCTTGCCGAACGCAAGGATGGCGCCGGCGATGATGCCAGGCAGCGCTAGCGGCACGGTGACGGTCAGGAAGACCCAAAAAGGTGAAGCGCCGAGGGTCGTCGCCGCTTCTTCAAGCCGGCGGTCGATGAGTTCGATCGACAGCCGGATGGCGCGCACGAGGAGCGGGAAGCCCATGATGCCGGCGGCGAGCGCCGCACCGGTCCAGCGAAAGGCGAAGACGATCCCGAACCATTGATCGAGGATCGAGCCGATCGGCCCCTTGCGGCCCATCAGCAGAAGAAGGAGATAGCCGGTCACGACCGGCGGCAGGATGAGCGGCAGATGAACGAGGCCGTTCACCAATGTCTTCCCCCAGAAGTCCCGCCGCGCCAAAGCCCAAGCCACCAGCAGGCCCGGCGGCAACGATGCCGCCGTGGCCACTAGGGCGATCTTCAGGCTGAGATGGATCGCAACGAGTTCTTCCGGGGTCAGCGACAGCACGAAACCTACTTCAGGATTTTGAAACCGGCCTTCTCGAAGAGGGCGGTTGCTTCCGGCGACTTCAGATAGGCAAGGAAGTCAGCGGCGAGCGGCGCCTTCGATCCGGTCAACTGGGCGATAGGATAGATGATCGGCTTGTGCGAGTCCTCCGGGAAAGTGTCGATCACCTTCACCTTGGGTTCGGCCGTGGCGTCCGTCTGGTAGACGATGCCGAACGGCGCTTCGCCGGCTGCGACCAGTGCCAGGGCTGCGCGGACGTTCTCGGCTTGGGCGACCTTCGGTTCGACGGCTGCCCACACACCCAGCTTTTCAAGCGAGGCCTTGCCGTACTTGCCGGCCGGCACGGCCTTCACGTCGGCCATGGCGAGCTTGCCGTCGCCAAGCGCACCGGCGAGATCGAAGCCCGGCGCGATCTTGAGGCTTGCCGCGCTGTCGGCCGGGCCGACCAGGACCAGCGTATTGCCGAGCCAGTTGCTGCGCGTGCCGTCTTTCACCTGCTTTGCCTTCTCGACATGGTCCATCCAGTCGAGATCGGCCGAAATGAAGAGATCGGCCGGAGCGCCACCCTCGATCTGCTTGGCCAGCGCCGAGCTGCCGGCATAGGAGATGGCGATATCGCCGCCCTTGGCCGCTTTGAAGGCAGCGGCGGCATCGTCGAGCGGGCCTTTGAGGCTTGCCGCGGCGAAGACGATGATCTTGTCATCGGCATGGGCCGCGAAGGGTGCAGCGACAATGGTCGAGAGGGCAAGGGCCGCGGCGATGAGCGAGCGGCGGGTCAGCAAGGCGATCATGGATGGCTCCCCGAAAAGATCGTTGCATTGGAGTCGTTGTGTTCATCCGTATATATCGAAAAAGGCAGGCGCGTCAAAGCCGATCCACTGCCCTTTCACGTGACTTTGATCGCGTCGCCGTCCTATGATGGCTCGGCCGGATATCTGTTTAATTCAAAAGACTTGAGGGAAACGAACATGGCGCATGACGCACCTGCCGGGGCCGCCGGCCCAGCGCGGCTCGCGATCCGCAATATCGGTCTGATCCTGAGCGGCGACCTCAAGAACCCGATCCTTTCCGGTGATGCGGTCCTGGTCGAGAACGGCAAGATCAGCGCCATCGGAAACGCCAAGGATCTGGATCTCGAGGGCGCCGACACGGTCATCGACGCGCAAGGTGTGGCACTGGCGCCGGGTCTCATCGACAGCCATGTGCACCCGGTCGCCGGCGACTGGACGCCCCGGCAGAACCAGATCGGCTGGATCGATTCATCGCTGCATGGCGGTGTCACCACCATGATCTCGGCGGGTGAAGTGCATATGCCGGGCCGGCCCAAGGATATCGTTGGCCTCAAGGCGATGGCGATCTTCCACCAGCGGGCCTATGCGGCCTTCCGCCCCGGCGGGGTGAAGCTGCATGGCGGCGCGCCGGTGATCGAGCCCGGCATGACGGAGCAGGATTTCAAGGACCTCGCCGAAGCTGGCGTGAAGCTTCTCGGCGAGATTGGCCTGGGTGGTGTGAAGGATGGGCCGACGGCGCACAAGATGGCAAGTTGGGCCCGCAAATACGGTATCCAATCAACCATCCATACAGGTGGTCCTTCCATCCCCGGTTCCGGCCTCATCGACAAGGATGTCGTGCTCGAAGTCGACGCCGACGTGGTCGGCCACATCAATGGCGGACATACGGCCCTGCCGGACAGCCAGATCCGCTGCATCTGCGAGGGCTGCAAGCGCGGGCTGGAAATCGTCCATAACGGCAATGAACGCGCCGCCCTCTTCACACTGCGCACGGCGCGCGAGATGAACCAGCTGGAGCGCGTGATCCTGGGCACCGATGCGCCGGCAGGTTCCGGCGTGCAGCCGCTCGGCATCCTGCGCATGGTCTCGATGCTGTCGTCGCTCGGCGACGTGCCGGCCGAGATCGCCTTCTGCTTCGCGACCGGCAACACGACGCGTATGCGCAAGCTGGATACCGGCCTCATCGAAAAGGGGATGGCCGCGGACTTCGTCTTCCTCGACAAGGCGCAGCATTCGGCGGGGAAGGACCTGCTGGAATCGGTGCGCCTCGGCGACCTGCCCGGCGTCGGCATGGTGGTGATCGACGGCATCCCCCGCATCCAAAGAAGCCGCAACACGCCACCGGCGACGAAGATTCCAGATTTGGTGAAGGGGAAGTTGGGGTAGGAAATATCTGGAGACGCTAGAGCAATCTGATGGCTTATTCGGAAGAGCAAATAGCCAAACTGGCTGTGGCGTACGGTGAGGTAATTGATAAACGTGGAAAGCTAGTCGAGGCTTACACGTCTCATCGATATGCCAATGAGTTAGCGGCCGATTTTGGTAAGCACGGCTTTGCTCGGCGAATGATGACGCTCTCGCGTTGCATCGAGAATGTATATCGAATATTGCCGCCAGCACACATCGGTGAGCCAGTTCAAGAGCAACGCTACGATGCAATGATCAATCTTCAAGCATTCATAATGAATGCTTTTGGTGCAATCGACAATCTCGCTTGGGTGTGGGTGAGTGAAAAGGGGCGACCATTAAATCGCAGAGGCGACCAAATCACCGACAAAGAGATAGGGTTCCGTGCCCACAATACTCATGTTCGGCGCAGCATGAGCGACGAGTTTCAGACATTCATTGCAACTCGCGACAGCTGGCTAGAGTACCTTACAGATTTTCGCGATGCACTAGCACACAAGATACCATTGTATATTCCGCCTCATGCAATCCCACACGACAAGGTTGCTGCCTATCAGGAGTTTGAGCGAAAAATTACAGAAGCCGCTATCCACGGAGATGTAGTCGAACTGGAGCGCCTGTCGAACCAACAGCAAGAGCTAGTAAGGTTCATGCCCCTGATGCGTCATTCAGTGCGTAGTGGCAACAAATGGGTACCCTTTCACATTCAGCTAATCGCTGATTTCAATACTGTAGAAGAAATGGGTGACAAATTGCTGTTAGAACTTAGTTCTTAACAAAGCTCCAGAGTTCATCTCGCTTCCTTTTGTCAGTCTAATTCTGCGCCATTATGGCGCAGAATTAGACTGACCATCGCCACTAGACTGCTTGTTGAAACTCGGGTCTCGCGTCCAGCGCAGGTGGAAAAATGGATGGACAATGTCAAAGACGAAAAAAACCTATTCTCTTGACGAGCTGCATAAACACTTCCGGGAGCTAAAGAAGAAGGAGGTGATATCTGGCGCGTACAGAATCTGCTGGTATAACGCGCGGGGCAAAAAAGCACGAAAAATAAGGCGTCTGATGGGTACTGATGCAGATGGAGTTTTATATATCGGCGGGAGTGGGAAGAGTAAGGATGGGATAGCTGCGCGACTGAAAGTTAGGGGCCAAGACTTCCAAACACCGAATAAATATCCCGGATGGTTTCAGGTATTGCATGCACCCGCGAGCTTGCGCAGCTCCACGCACCGCCCACAGCCAAGCGTTCCGAGTAAGGAGATTAGAATCGAAATCCACAAGGGACAGGACGGGATGAATCTTGAGGCGAAGCTTCTGGAAAAATACCTCAGAGAATTCGGCGAGTTGCCTCCGCTAAACAGAGGATGGCCTAGCGAGCTAACAAAAATAGTATGCGAGGCCATAGACAATGCGGCCAAACAGCGCCAAAGAAAACCGCGAACACACCGCTGAATCAGGGTATCTAAAGCTTTGTATGAGTGAAGTTGACCAAGTTACTTTGCGCCATTATGGCGTAATTTTGGCACCAAAGAGCCTGCTAGTAGATCAGAGTGCTGTTTGATCGCTTTCTTGCTTTACAGTTAGTTTTGCCCAAATTTGGCTTTCTAGCTCAACGCCTTCAGCAGCGCGATCAGTTGTGCGCGTTGGGTGGCATCTAGCGGGGCCAGGGTTTCTTCCGTGATGGCGGCGGCAATGGGAAAGCCGCGTTCGACTTCCTTGCGGCCCGCATCGGTCAGGGCGACAAGGACGCGACGGGCGTCGGCGGGGTCGGGGCTGGTTTCGGTGAGGCCGCGCGTCGCCAGGCGGTCGACGACGCCCTTGTTGGTGGCGGCGTCGAGCGCCACCAGGCGGCCCAGCTGGTTCTGCGAGGTCGGGCCGCTTTCGTGGAGCTTGGCGAGCACCGCCCATTGCGGTGGCGTCAGATCGTTGCCGAAGGCCGCCGCAAAGATCGACGTATGGCGCTGGCTGACCTTGCGCAGGATGAATCCGATCTGTTCATCGAGCGCATAGGCACTGCCGGCATCGGCCGATTTCTCGCGCGGCGAACTGGCCATCAGCGCAACCCGTCCTCGCCCTTGATCTGATCCTTGGTGAGACCGCCGACGCGCGGCAATGGCCGGCCGCTGTCGGTCACGGCGACGGCCACCATGATCTCGTTGGCGCGCGGCGCGTCGTTGATCTGCACCTCCATGCCGTCGAAATGGCTGCGCACATAGGCCGCGTCCTTGTGCCCGAGCGGCACATCGAGCACGCAACCCAGGCCACCCCGCTTCTTGGAGGAGGGGATGAGAGCCGCGCCTTTCTCCAGCACTTTCCTGACCGGTGTTCCCATCTTCGGGTGCAGGATGGCGGCGGCATGTTCCAGCTCGCCATTTTCGCCCACCGCCGCAGCCTTGCCATAACTTTCGGCCTTGGCGCCGTCGATGCCGAGTGCCGCCACCGCCTTTGCGGCGAGCAAGGCGCCCAGTTCCTCACCGATATCCATGAGCGGCGTCAGATCATCGACATATTTGCCGGCAAAGGGATTGGCGATGACGGCCACAGCCGCCGCGCGGCGGGTGGGCGGATTGATGCCCTTGTCCATCTCGCGATGGGTCTCCTCGACGAAGGTGACGATCTTTCGGATCTCGGCTTTCATCGCAATCCATCCTCTCCCTTGATTTCGCTGGCCTTGAGCCCGCCCACGCGCGCATGGATGCGGGGCCCGGTGGTCATCACCAGGGCCAGCAGCAACTCGTCGGCGCGCGGCGCGTCGTTGAGGCCCACTTCCACCGCATCGAAATGACTGCGCACATAGGAAGCGTTGATATGCGTCACCGGCACGTCGAGACGCGTGCCCGGTCCACCCACCTTCTTGGTCGATGGCACGATGGCTTTGGTGTCGCCCAGGATCTCGCGCATCGCATAACCGCCAGGCACATGCCAGAGCGCGGCATGCTCTGCTTCGCCATTGGCGCCGGCGATGGCGCCCTTGCCATAGCCTTCGACGATCTTGGGGTCACCACCGAGTGCCGCCAGCATGTCGCGCGCCATAGCCAGGCCCAGCGGTTTCAAATCATCCATGAAGCCGGCGATGTCCTCGACATATTTTCCGGCGAAGGGATTGCGGATGACGGCGATGGCCGAGACGCGCTTCAAAGGCGAGGTGGCGCGCGGACCGCCTTCGTGGAAAATCTCCTCGACCGAGATGAGGCGCTTGCGGATCTCAACTTGCGGCATGGGTTTCGATATCCTTGGCTTGCTTGATGGTCGTCATCAATCCGGGGGCAGCATGGACCAATCGCGTCGCGCCGGAAAGATGCAGGGCTGCGGCGACGATAAGGTTCTGTTGGAGGAGCTCGCGGGCGAAACGTTCGCCGCGGGCGAGGGCGCGGTCGATCTCCGCCTTGCGCAGGGCAGCAACCGAGCGCGTGACGAGACGGGGGCCGAGATCGCTGTCCGGCTGCAGCGAGTCCGCCGGGACGCGCAGAATGCCGGGATGGTTGGGAAGATCGACCGCGTTGGCGATCATCGTCGCCGCGGCATCGGCCATCGGCGCATCGGCGGCCAGGACCGTGACCGCATCGGCGATGCCGAGCGAGAAGCTGCGGCCGTGGCGGCCGCTGGTGGCAATGCCGCCGACACCATCCGCAGGGCCAAGTGCCAGCTTGCCGAAAAGGCGCGGTTGGTCCGGGCGGTCGACCATGCCGATTTCGAAGCGCGTGCCGGGGCCCAGGTGAAGGGCGATGTCGCCGCCATTGTTGACATAGGCACGGGCGAGATCGGCGGCGCCGGTCATTGCCTTGAGGATCGCCTCGGCCCCGGCGCCCGCCACGGCGACCATCGGTGTTATGAAATGCTTGTCCGCATAGGGCCGGGCCGCCTCGACCATGCGCCGGGCAACGGTTCCAGCGGGCAGCGTGCTTCCCGGTGCAAGCTGCGCGCGGAGAAGCGGCAGTTCGGCGCAAAGCTCGTCAAGCAGGGTCGTGAAGCGCTCGCAGGCGGCATCGTAGGCGGCCTTGATCGCGCCGGCAGTCCCGTCCGCCTGCAGAATAAGGTCGATCGGCCCATCCTGCAGATGCAGGCGGCGGCCATCGGGCAGGAAGCCCGCCTGCTGACGCTTGCTCATGTGGGCCTGCCCGTGCGGCCGTGGAAGGTGAGCGGCCAGGGCACCTCGGCATGGCGGCCGACCTTCTGGCGTGCTTGCCCGTCGGTGCCGAGATCGCCGAGGCGGCGCACATGATCCATATGCCCGCCGAGGTTGGCGTAATCCTCGAGCCGCAGCGTGAATTCGATCGGCGCCACCAGGGCCGGCGTCGGCACGTAGCCAAAGGCATTCTGCGGCAGCAGCGTCACGTCGACCATCAGCGTGATGCCGCCACCGGGCCAGACATAGGCCGGGGCGCCGCCGCACGTGACATGGGTGAGGGCCTGCTTCACCGACTGGGTGAGGCGCACGGGGTTTTCCGTGACGCCGGCGCGCAAAGATCCACCGGCACCGCCCATGAAGAGAACAGTCGAGAGGGCCGGTTCGCAATTCTCCTTGATGCGCGCGACGGAATCCTTGAGCGGCTGCGGCAGATCATGCTCGATCGGCTGCAGGTGATCGTCGAGGACGTAATAGGCGGCATGCTCGCCGGTCGTGCTCACCATCAGCATGGTAAGACCGGGGCGTGCCACCTTGGGGTCGAATGGCTGCAGGATGGCGAGCGGATCGGAAATATCGGTCCCGCCCCAACCGGTGCCGGGTTCGGCCACCTGGAAATAGCGGCCCGGCGTCGAGCGGCGGCCGCGCATCTTGATGCCCGTGTCGGGAATGCCGAGCAGCTTGCCGGCCTGATGCTCCGAGAGCACGCCGGTGATGTGATCGTCGACCACGACCACCTCATCGACCTTGCCTTCCCATTGCTTGGCGAACATGCCGATGGTGGCCGAGCCGCAACCCACCCGCATGCGCTCTTCCTGAACGCCATTGACGATGGGTGCCTTGCCGGCCTCGACGATGATTGTGGCGCCGCCGTCGATGGTGAGTTCGACCGCCTGCCGGTTGCAGAGGGCAAGAAGCGTGTCGCAGGTGACTCGGCCTTCCTTCTTCGATCCGCCGGTCAGATGATGGACGCCGCCCAGCGACAGCATCTGCGACCCATACTCGCCGGTCGTGACGTGGCCGACGGCCTCGCCATCGGCACGCACGGCCGCCTGTTCCGGCCCCAGGAACCGGTCGGTATCGATTTTGATCTTCACGCCGCAATAGCTGAAGATGCCTTCCGTCACCACCGTCACCATGTCGACGCCATCGATGGCCGACGCGACGATGAAGGGGGCGGGCTTATAGTCAGGGTAAGTCGTGCCGGCGCCAATCGCGGTCACGAAGGTATTGCCGGCATGGAGCACGTCGCCGTCCCACGCTTGCGACCCGGCGCCAAACGGCACCAAGGCCTGGCCATCGGCCACGGCATGATCTAGCAGGATGTGCGGATCGACCCGGATGAGCTCGCCGCCCTTGTTGGCGTAGCGGTCGCAGGCGCCGCTGGCGCCGTCGCGGATGTAGCAGAGGACCGGGCAGGCATCGCAGCGGATCTTGCCATCGACCACCTTCGGGCCGACGGCGACGTCGACGGCCGCCGCTTGTCGGGTTTCGCTCATCGCGCGGCCTCCTTGATTGCGGCGCGGATGCGGTCGGGTGTTGCCGGCACACGGGCGAGGCGCACGCCGGTCGCATCGGCAATGGCGTTGAGGATGGCAGGCGCCGTGGGGATCAGGGCTTGCTCGCCGATCCCTTTGGCGCCGAAGGGGCCGACCGGGCTTTGGTCTTCGATCAGGATCGATTCCACCGGCGGCACGTCGCCGATCGTGGGGATGAGGTAATCGTGCAAATTCTCGCCCTTGCCCGGATGGAACTCCTCCATCAGCGCAAGGCCGATCCCTTGCGCGATGCCGCCTTCAATCTGGCCTTCGATCAGCGTCGGGTTGACGGCGCGGCCGACGTCATGGGCGGCCGTGATTTTGATGAGTTCGACCGCGCCGAGCTCGGTATCGACGGCAAGCTCGACCAGATGCGCACCGAAGCCATAGACGGCGTAAGGGTTGCCCTGGCCGTCGGCATCGAGCGGGCTGGTCGGTGGGTCGAAGGTCTCCTCGGCGGCGAGCACATAGCCGCGCGCGTCGATGGGTAGCCCCGCCAGATCGATCGGATGCGCGATGCCGCGATCCTCAACGAGGAGGCGGGTTCCTTCAAAGACGAGTTTCGCATCCTCGCCCGCATTGGCGAGGCGCAGGATCTGGCGGCGCAGCGCGGCACCGGCCAATGTCGCGGCCTTGCCCGTCACGAAGGTCTGGCGCGAGGCGGAGGTCTTGCCGCAATCCGGCGTCACATCGGTATCGGCCGAGATGAGATCGAAACGCGCGATGGGTGCGCCGAGCGCATCGGCGCAGAGCTGTGTGATGACGGTGTTGGACCCTTGCCCGATATCGACGGCACCCTGGTGGAGGCTCAAGCGCCCGTCGGGCTTGAGGCCGAGGCGGATGGTCGAGGGGTTGGGGAGCGAGGTGTTGCCGCAGCCATACCACATGCCGGCGATTCCGACTCCGCGGCGGATGACGGAAGGTGTCGCATTGGCCGCCGCGGCGTCTGCCCGTGCGCGCGTCCAATGCGGTTTGAGGGCTGCAAAGCAAGCGCGGATGCCGGTGCCGGCACCGAGCACCTGCCCGGTCACGGTCGGCTGATCGGGACCCAGCGCATTCAGCAGGCGGAAGTCGAGCTTGTCGAGCCCAAGCTTCTCGGCCAGTTGGTCGTAAAGCTGCTCCTGCGCGATTGCCGCCTGCGGCACGCCGAAGCCGCGAAAGGCACCGGCCGGCACGGCATGCGTATGAATGGCCCGGGTCGCCGCCCGGTAGTTCGGCACATAATAGGGACCGGAGGCATGGACCGGCACGCGGTTCGCAACGGTCGGGCCCCAGGAAGCGTAGGCGCCGGTATTGAAATCGCCGGCGAAATCGAGGCCGACTAGCCGGCCATCTTTGCCCACGCCCACGCGGACGTGCATGCGGCCGGGGTGCCGTTTGGTCGTGGTGGCGATCGATTCGCTGCGCGTATAGACCATGCGCACCGGTTCGTTGAGATGCCAGGCGGCGACCGCGATGAAGGGCTGGACCGAGAGATCGAGTTTGGAGCCGAAGCCACCGCCCACGGCGGTCGGAATGATCCGGACGGCATCCGGAGACAGCCCCAGGATCTTGGCCACATCGTCGCGGTCCATATAGGGCGATTGGGTGCAGGCCTGGATTTCGATCCGGTCGCCGATGCGTCGCGCGATGCCGGCTTCGGGTTCGATATAGGCATGTTCAACGAAGCCGGTCTCGAAGGTGCCTTCGACGATCGCGTCAGCATGGGCGAGGGCACCGTCGACATCCCCGCGCTTGACCCAGCCCTTGACCAGCAGATTGCCGGCGCGACCGCTGTGCAATTGCGGTGCCGCCGGGTCGAGCGCGCGGTCGAGGTCGAGGACCGAGGGGAGTTCATGCCAGGTGACGGGGAAGCGGCTGAGATCGAGGGCTTCAATGACCTTTGCTTCACCCACAATTGCCGCCACCGCCTCGCCCTTGAATCGGGTCTCGCTGACGGCAAAGACCGGCTGGTCGGCAAAAGGCGGGATGACGCCGTAGCAATTGACGCCCGGCGCATCGGCCGCCGTGAAGATGCGCCGGATACCCGGATGCAAACGCTGATAGGCGGCAAGATCGCCGAAATCGAAGCGAGCATGATGGTAGGGGGCGCGAATGGCGCGGAGGAGCAGGGCGCCGCTTTCATGCCCGTCGGCGCCGAATTGATCGGTGCCGTTTATCTTGCGCGCGCCATCGAGCCGGTCGATGCGGGCGCCGACCGCAGCACCCGCGCCGGGCAAGTCCCGCGCCGGTGACACAGTGCCGGCATCGAGCACGGCGGCGATGATTTTGCGATATCCGGTGCAACGGCAAAGGACGCCGCCCAGCGCATCCTTTACCTCGGTCTCGGTGGGCTTCGGGTTCTTCTCAAGCAGGGCGCTTGCCGCGACCAGCATGCCGGGCGTGCAGATGCCGCATTGCGCAGCGCCGTGCCGCAGGAAGGATTGTTGCAGCCGGCTCACCTGCGGCCGTTCGGAAAGTCCTTCAATGGTTGCGACCTCGTGCCCAGCGACCTGGCCGACAGCGACAAGGCAGGCGCAGACCGGTGCCCCGTCGACCAGCACCGAACAGGCGCCGCAATCGCCGGCGTCGCATCCCACCTTGGTACCGAAAAGACCGAGATCGTCCCGCAGCACATTGCTGAGGCGGCGCTCGGCCGCCACCGCGACGGCGATCTTGCGGCCGTTGAGCGTGAAGGGGATGGCGGCCTTTTCTTCCATCCCCTCAGCCTTTCGCCTTGACGAAGCAATCCTGCACGGCGCGCCGGACCAAGGTCGCTGCTGCGTCACGCCGATAGGTCGCGCTGGCACGGACATCGTCGATCGGTGACAGGGTGCCGAGATGTTGCGGCAGGACGTTCTTGGCAATGTCGCTGACTGAGCGGCAACCGATGAGCGAGGCTTCGAGCAGCGGCAGTCTTTGCGCAACGGCGGAGCAAGAGCCGACCGCCACACGCGCCTCCGCGATCGCCCCGTCGGCGGCACGCGACAAGGCGACGGCGATCATGACGATCGAGATCACCAGATAGCGACGCGATCCCAGCTTGACGAAATGGCTGGTGAAGTCGCCCCGGTTGGCTGGAACGAGAATAGCCGTGACGATCTCGTCGGCCGCAAGGGCTGTCCGCCGGTTCCCAAGGATGAAATCGGCAAGCGGCAATGTCCGCGACCCACGCGGCGAGGCGATCTCGACTTCGGCATCGAGTGTGAGCAGCGGCGGAACTGAGTCTGCTGCCGGCGAAGCATTGCAGAGATTGCCGCCGATCGTGCCCCTGTTCTGGATCTGGATGGAGCCGATCTCACGGGCCGCTGCTTTCAGTCCGTCAAAACCGGGAGGCAGAAGGGCGGAGGCGACAGCGCTCCAGGTAACGCCAGCGCCGAGCCGAATGCTCTCCTTCCCGACTTCGATGCGACCGAGTTCCGGGAGTTGCGAGATGTCAATGATCGGGCGCGGTTCGACGCCCTGACCGAGAGCCGGAAAGAAATCCGTGCCGCCGGCCAGCAGCTTGCCGCCTTGTTGCGCCAGCAGGTCGATGGCTGCCGACAATGATGCCGGTTGCAAAAACATGGATCGGGACCAGGGCTCCAGACAGCCGGTTCGGGGCCGGCGAATTCATTTGTATGCAAATGATTTTCCCGCCGACCGACCCCAGCGTCAAGTATCTTCGATCAGCAGGTTGGGGGCAGAACGGGGTTGCGCCGAGTGTCGAATGCCCCGAAGAATGCTGCACTTCTCCCGCCAGCCGGCGCCATTCAGTGAATTTTCCCCACAAGTGAGACCATGACGGCGCGCATTTTGATCCTCAATGGCGTTGGCAGCGTCGGGAAGACGTCAATCGCCCGGGCCCTGCAGGAAATGGCCTCGACGCCCTTCCTGAACGTCTCGATGGATGTCTTTTGCGAAATGCTGCCGCCCGCCTATTTCGACCATCCCGACGGGTTTCGCTTCATCAGCGGCGAGTCTGATGGCCAGCTTTCCGTGTCGATTGAAACGGGTCCGGTCGGCGCCCGGTTGCTTGACGGGATGCGCCATGCCATTGCGGCCTTGGCGGCGAGCGGCAACGATCTCATTGTCGACGATGTCATGTTGGAGGACGAGCCGGCCGAGTACCGCCGCTTGCTGGCCCCATACCAAGTCTACTGGGTCGGCGTGATGGCACCCCTTGAGATCATCGAAGCCAGGGAGCGGGCCCGCGGTGACCGTTTGATCGGCCTCGCCCGGTGGCAATTCGATCGCGTCCACAAAGGCCGCCGCTATGATTTGGAGATCGATACGTCGCATGTCAGCGCGGCGGAGGCGGCTGCGGTGATCAAGGAGCGTTTTGGACTTTAGGCGGCAAAACTCACGCCGGCCGCCCGCATGTCGGCAAGTGCTGCCTGCAATGAGCCGCCGAGATCGATGCCACGGCAGGCATCCAGCTCCACGACCACCTCGAAGCCCAGGCGCCTTGCGTCGAGCGCGGAATAGGCCACGCAGAAATCGGTGGCAAGGCCAACCAAGGTCAGCCTGTCCAACCCTCTCTCCCGCAGATATCCGGCAAGCCCTGTGGGTGTCGTGCGATCGTTTTCGTAGAAGGCGGAGTAGCTGTCGATCCCTGTGCGGAAGCCCTTGCGGATGACCAGTTCGGCCTTGGTCCAGGCAAGGCCGGCATGAAACTCGGCCCCACGGCTCCCCTGTACGCAATGGTCCGGCCACAGGGTCTGTGAACCATAGGCAAGGTTGATGCTGCCGAAGGGCTCTTTGCCCGCGTGGCTGCTGGCAAAACTCGAATGCCCGGACGGATGCCAATCCTGGGTGAGGACGACATGGTCATGCGCAGCAATCATCCGATTGACCAGCGGCACGATCTCGTCTCCGCCGGAGACTGCCAATGCGCCGCCGGGACAAAAATCGTTCTGCAGGTCTATGATGATGAGTGCGTCATTCTCGCGGCTTGTTGCGGCCAAGTGGCTTCTCCGTTTCTTGCGGCTGATCCGTGCCGGCATCATTCGCAAAGATTTTAGAGGAGAGAGCGTAGCCCCGCCAAGGCGCTAGATTTTTGGGCAGTCGAAGGGGCGGGGCTGCTCAAAATTTGCGCAGCGGGCGCGCAGAAGGCCGCCGAAGGCCCCGAATCTATAGAATTCGCCAATGGCACCGCTCTTGCGATACCTGGATCTCCCGCGCGGCTTTGCGGGTCGTCGGCGCATGCTTGAAGGAGGTAGGTCGGGCGATGAAAGGCAGCCTCGATATCGGGTTTGCCGGAGCGTCGCCGGCGGAGACGCGCCTTACGCATCTCGACCAGCGAGCGCCGCTGCGGGCGCTGTTCCCGCACTGCCCTGATATGGGGTTGCCGGTCTCGGCGATCACCGCTACCTGCGGCGGGTTTACTGGCGGTGACCGGCTGGATCTTTCGGTCAATGTCGGGCCGGGCGCCGGCTTGATGGCGATCGGGCAGGCGGCCGAAAAAATCTATCGTTCAACCGGCGCCGACACCGCCATCAATGTGACCCTGAAGGTTGGCGCCGACGGCTGGCTCGAATGGCTGCCGCAGGAGACCATTCTGTTCCGTGGGTCTCGGCTGAACCGGCGCACCGAGCTCCACCTTGAAACGACCAGTGCTGCCATCGCCGGCGAAATTCTCGTCTTCGGCCGTCAGGCGCGCGGCGAAAAGTTGAGCGGCGGCCTGGTGCGCGACGGTTGGCGGGTCTCGCGCGATGGCAAGCTGCTCTGGGCCGATACCTTTCAGGCCGCCGATGAAGATGTCGCCGCCGCCCTCGATCACCCCGCCGCCCTCGCCGGTGCCCGCGCCAGTGCCATGCTTGTGCATGCCGGCAGCAATCTAGCGGCGGCGCTCGATTTCGTGCGCGCCAAGCTTGCGACGCTCAATGTACCGCTACGGGCGGCAGCGACTCTGGTCAACGAGTTGCTGGTCGTGCGCTGGCTCGCGGCGGATGCTGCCGATATCCGTCCCAGTTTCGCCGCGATCTGGATGGGCTTGCGCGAAAGGCGCGGCCTGCCCGCCAACCTGCCGACCTTCTGGCATCAATGAGGACCTTGGAACATGCGATTGACGCCACGCGAGAAGGATAAGCTCCTCATCTCGATGGCCGCGATGGTGGCGCGACGGCGCCTGGAGCGGGGCGTGAAGCTCAATTATCCGGAAGCCATTGCGCTGATCTCCGACTATATCGTCGAAGGTGCCCGCGACGGCCGGTCGGTGGCCGACCTCATGCGCGACGGCGCCACGGTGCTCGGCCGCGATCAGGTGATGGCCGGCATCCCCGAGATGCTGCACGAGGTGCAGGTCGAGGCGACTTTTCCCGACGGCGTCAAGCTCGTCACCGTCCATCAACCGATCCGCTGAGAGGGCAATCATGATTCCAGGCGAAGTGATGCCCAAGGGCGGCCAGATATTGTTGAACGACGGTCGACCGACAGTGCGGCTGCGCGTCGCCAATACCGGCGACCGGCCCATTCAGGTCGGCAGCCATTTTCATTTCTTCGAGACAAATACGGCACTTAGCTTCGATCGGGAAGCGGCGCGCGGTTATCGGCTCGACATTCCGGCCGGCGCCTCGGTGCGGTTCGAACCGGGGCAGAGCCGCGATGTCGGCCTTGTCGCCATCGGCGGCGCGCGCATCATTCACGGATTCGGCGGTCTCGTCGACGGCAAGCTGGAGGCCTCGGCATGACCTATCGCATGGACCGGCGCACCTACGCACTCACCTACGGACCGACCACCGGCGACCGGGTGCGCCTGGCGGACACCAATCTGGTGATCGAGATCGAACGGGATTTCGCCATTCCCGGTGAAGAGGCGAAGTTCGGCGGCGGCAAGTCGATCCGCGACGGCATGGCGCAGTCGCAGCGCTCGCGTGCCGAAGGCGCAGTCGACACAGTCATCACCAATGTCGTCATCATCGATCATTGGGGCATCGTCAAAGCCGATCTCGCGCTGAAGGACGGTCGCATCGCCGCAATCGGCAAGGCCGGCAATCCGGATACGCAACCCGGCGTCGACATCATCATCGGGCCGGGCACCGAGATCATTGCCGGTGAAGGGCGGATCGCCACGGCAGGCGGCGTCGATTCCCACATCCACTGGATCTGCCCGCAGCAGGCAGAAGAAGCGATCAATGCCGGTGTGACGACCATGATCGGCGGCGGGACGGGGCCGGCGGAGGGGACGGCTGCCACCACCTGCACGCCGGGACCCTGGCATATCGGCCGTATGTTGCAGGCGCTGGAAGGGGTGCCGGTCAATATCGGCCTTCTCGGCAAAGGCAATGCGTCGAAACCCCAGGCGCTGGTCGAGATGGTCGAGGCGGGCGTGTGCGGCCTGAAGCTGCACGAGGATTGGGGAACGACGCCGGCCGCCATCGACAATTGTCTCAGTGTCGCCGACGCGATGGATGTCCAGGTTGCCATTCATACGGATACGCTGAATGAGTCCGGTTTCGTCGAGCGAACGGTGGCGGCCTTCAAGGACCGGATCATCCACGCCTATCACACCGAAGGTGCCGGTGGCGGCCATGCGCCGGACATCATCAAATTGTGCAGCCTCGCCAATGTGCTGCCGTCATCGACCAATCCGACGCGACCGTTCACGCAGAACACGCTCGACGAGCATCTCGACATGCTGATGGTCTGCCATCACCTCGATGCGCGCATTCCCGAAGACGTCGCTTTCGCCGAAAGCCGCATCCGCCGCGAGACCATCGCCGCCGAGGATCTGCTGCATGACATGGGTGCCATCAGCATGATGTCGTCCGACAGCCAGGCGATGGGGCGCGTGGGCGAAGTGATCATCCGCACTTGGCAGACGGCGCACAAGATGAAGGCGCAGTTCGGCAGTCTTGCCGGCGACCCGGCGGAGAATGACAACAATCGGGTGAAGCGCTATCTCGCCAAATATACGATCAATCCGGCCCTGGCCCAGGGCATGGCACATGAAATCGGCTCGATCGCTGTGGGAAAGCTCGCCGATATCGTTCTGTGGAAGCCGGCCTTCTTCGGCGTCAAGCCGGATATGGTGGTGAAGTGCGGTACCATCATTGCGGCGCCCATGGGCGATCCGAATGCCTCGATCCCGACGCCGCAGCCCGTTCACTACCGGCCCATGTTCGGCGCCTTCGGGCGCGCCCTGAAGGAATCGGCCATCACCTTCGTGAGCCCCGCTGCGTTGAAGCTCGATATCGGTCGCAGCCTCGGCCTGGAACGGCGGTTGGTGGCCGTTGCCAATACGCGGAACGTCACCAAGCGCGACATGGTCCTCAACGACGCCATGCCATCGATCGAGGTCGATGCCGAGACCTATGAAGTGCGCGCCGACGGTCGCCTTCTGACCTGCGAGCCGGCCACGGAGCTTCCCATGGCGCAACGTTACTTTCTGTATTGATCATGGAACCGGAACTGCTCCGCGCGACGGCCGTCATTCCCGCCACCTTCTGGCCCAGGGGCCAGGAAGTGGGCACGGTCACACTCATCTACGCAGATCGCAATCGCCGGCGTATCCGTTTGACCGATGATGCCGGGCGCCCCTTCCTTCTGGACCTTGAACGGCCGGTGCGATTGGCGGATGGCGACGGCCTGCAACTGATGGGGCATGGATTCATCCGGGTGATCGCTGCGCCGGAAATGCTGCTGGAAGCCGTCGCACGCGACGCCACGCATCTTGCACGCCTGGCCTGGCATGTCGGCAACCGGCATACGGCGGCCGAGATCGTCGAGCCGCTGCGCCTGCGCCTGGTCGATGACGCCGTCCTTCACGCCATGCTCCGGGGGCTGGGGGCGGAGTTGACGCGTGTCGAAGCACCATTTCATCCCGAAGGCGGCGCTTACGGCCATGAACATGGACCGCACACACATTCGCATTGATACCGGCGCAGGTGCCGTGATGCGCTTGCTGACATGGCTATCGCCGGCCTTCCCGGTCGGCGCCTACAGCTACTCCCACGGCATCGAGTATGTCGTCGAGGCTGGCTTCGTCCGCAATGCCGATACGCTCGGCACATGGGTCGATGGAATTTTGCGCTTCGGTGCCGGTCGGAATGACGGGATTTTCCTGGTCGCCGCCTATCGTGCCGCGGCTGCTGCCGATGGTGCCCTACTGACCGAGATCGCCACTCTTTCCGCCGCGTTACGAGGCACGCGGGAAACCGCTTTGGAGAGCACGGCGCAGGGCAGCGCCTTTCTGAAGGCGATAACCGCCGGCTGGCCGGCCTTGGCCGCGACGACTGCCGTGAAGGAACTGGGGCGTGTCGAGGCAATTTCCTATCCGGTCGCCGTCGGCACGGTTGCCGCCGTCGCGACAATTGATGAAGCGACGGTTCTCGAAGCCTACCTCACCGCTCTTGTTGCCAATTTGATATCGGCCGGCGTGCGGCTCGTCCCTTTGGGGCAGAGCGACGGTCTGCGCGTCATTGCCGAACTGGAGCCGCGCGTGCGGGACTATGCTGCGCATTTGCGCCGTCTCTCACGCGACGATCTCGGCGGCAGTGCCCTTGCCGTCGATTGGTCCAGCATGCATCACGAAACCCAATATACGAGGTTGTTCCGCTCATGACGCTCCCCATCCGTATCGGTATCGGCGGCCCGGTCGGCTCCGGCAAGACGGCGATGCTCGAACGTCTTTGCCGCTGTCTTGCCCAGGAATATGAGATCGCCGTCATCACCAACGACATCTATACCAGTGAGGACGCAAAGTTCCTGACGCGTGCCGGCGTCCTGCCCACTGCCCGCATCGCCGGGGTCGAGACGGGCGGTTGCCCGCACACGGCCATTCGCGAAGATGCGTCGATCAACCTAGCGGCGGTCGACGATCTGGTGGGGCGCTTTCCGGATTTGGAAATGCTGTTCGTCGAATCCGGTGGCGACAATCTCAGTGCGACGTTCTCGCCTGAGCTTGCCGATCTCACCATTTATGTCATCGATGTCTCGGCGGGCGACAAGATTCCGCGCAAGGGTGGTCCGGGCATCACCCGCTCGGACATTCTCGTCATCAACAAGATCGATGTGGCGCCGGTCGTCCATGCCGATCTCGATGTGATGGCGCGCGATGCCGAAGCGCAGCGCAAGGGCAAGCCGTTCGTCTTTACCAATATGCGCGAGGGGACGGGATTGGAGCGGATCATCGAATTGATCCTGGAGCTGGCAGGCCTGCCGAAACGCAAGACCCGCTTCGTCGACGCGCTGGCGCCGCTGCTGGACTGGAGCTAGCCGCGCAGCACCTGGCCGCCATCGACCACCAGCGTCTGCCCCGTCACCCAACTGGCAAGCGGAGACGCCAGGAACAAGGCGGCGTTGGCGATTTCCCCCGGGCGCCCATAGCGGCCGAATGGAATGCTCGCCTGAACCTGCGCATAGACCTCTGGCGTGTCGCGGCGGCAGCGATCCCAGAAGCCGCCCGGAAAATCGATCGAGCCGGGCGCAATGCCATTGACCCGAACTTCCTTCGGCGCAAGGCGCAAAGCCTCGGACGTCGTGAAGTTGATCAAAGCTGCCTTGGCGGCGGCATAGGCCGGGCTCTCCGCCGACGGCATCATCCCGGAAATGGACGAGATGAAGATGACGCTGCCCTTCGCGGCAGCAAGGAAAGGCTCGGCCGCAGCCGTGGCGCGGACCGCCGCCATGACATCCACCGAAAAGCAGTCGGCCCAGGCATCGGCACTGTTGTCGATGCCCGATGCATTGCTCACGAGCACATCGACCCCGCCCAATGTTCTGGCTGCATCGGCAATATAGGTGGCAATCGCCTGGGCATCGCCGAGGTCTACCGTTGCAGCGTGGACTTGGCGTCCGGTCTTGGCAATCTCCTGGCGCGTCTGCTGCAGTGTCTCGGCACCCCGAGCGCAGATCGATATGTCGGCGCCAGCCTCGGCGAAGGCAAGGGCGATTGACCGGCCGATGCCGCGACTGCCACCCGTGACGATGACTTTGCGCCCCGTGAAATCGATCTGCATGGGTTCCTCCCCTTAACGTGCCAGCATTTCTTCGATCAGTTCGGCCACAGCCAGCCCTTCGGCAAAGCTCGCCAACTGATGTGGCTTGCCGTCCAGCATGTCGGCCAGGGCATCGAGCTGCGAAGTGGCGGGAAGGCTTGGGCCCGCATCGCCGGCATACTCGAGCAAGCTCCAATCGACGATCGATATTTCACCCCGGCTGCCTGTCACCTGGAACCGGTTGTCGTCATCGCGGTCGCCGCCGATACCGGCATCGATCGTGAAGTTGAGCTCTGGATAGGCGATGGTGGCGGTGAGCTTGGTCTCGGTGCCGGCGCTGCCGCGTTCGACCGCGCACTGTGTCAATCGGCCGGCGCCGAACAGCCGGTTGGCGAGGAAGACGAAGTGGGACACGACCTCACGGGTGAAGCCACCCTCAGCGGGGCCGGCAAGCCAGGCACCGGCGCCCGATTGCCACGAACGCGGCCAGCGGCCGAAACGAACGCGAAGATGCGCGCCTTGCACCGTGCCGATCCCGCCACCCTTCACCACGCGGGCGAGCTGAACGGCAACACCCCGTGCGGCATAGGAGAAATTGACGGCTGCCGGAATACCGGCGCTTGCCACGATCTCGCAGCTGCTGCGGGCCGAGGCAATCGTGTGTGCCAGCGGCTTCTCGCACAGAAACGGCTTCCTAGCCGCCACTGCCAGCCGCACGATGTCTTCGTGAAAGGCGGGCGGCGTGGCCGTGTAGATGGCGTCGACATTCTTGGCGTTCACAACCTCGGCTTCATTGCCGAGAAGCGGGAAGGGAACATCGGGGCGCGCCGGATCGAATCCGGCAACGACCGTGAATCGTGGGTGATCCGCCAGCATCTCGGCCATTTCCCGGCCCATGACACCGAGCCCGATGATGCCGATCGCATGCGTTTTCATGATCGAGGGTCTTTCAGAGAAGAGAATAGAACATGCGCAGCGAGGTCAGCAGCAGGAAGCCGGCGAAGCAGCGCCGCAGCACGATCTGCGGAAGGGTATGGGCGACCTTTGCGCCGATCGGCGCGAAGATGAGGGAGGAGGGCACCAGGGCCAGCACGGCGATGATGTTCACGAAACCCAGCGACCCAAAGGGCAGGCCGGCTTCGTTGAGGCCGGTGACGATGAAGGTGAGCGTTCCCGGAACGGCGATGATCAGCCCGATGGCGGAGGCGGTCGCGACCGCCCGGCGGATCGGATAGGAGCAGAGCGTCATGGTCGGTACGGACAGGCTGCCGCCGCCGATCCCCATCATCGCCGACACACCGCCGATGAACAGGCAGATCAGTTGCTTGATGGGCGTGCCCGGCAGTTTGTCGGTGAGATGATAATCGGCTCGCCCGATCGCCAGATAGCTGGCGACGATCAGGCTCATGACGGCGAAGATGAGCGTCAGCGTGCTGCCGCGCACGTCGCTGGCGATGACGGAGCCACCGATGACGCCGAGCGCGATCCACGGCGCCCATTGCCGCAGCAGCTGCCAATCGACCCCGCCGCGCTTGTGATGAGCCCGCAGCGAAATGATCGAGGTCGGCACGATGGAACCCAAAGACGTGCCGACGGCGATATGCATGCGCAGGTCGAGTGGCACGTCGAAGGCCGTCAGCACCTGAAACAGGGCCGGCACCACGACGATGCCGCCGCCCACGCCGAGAAGCCCGGCCAGAAAGCCGGAACCGCAGCCCGCCAGGGCCAGAAGTCCGATGAGAGCGCCAATTTCGCCGAGAGAGAGTGTCGTTTGCAGCATTATCCCTGGAGCACGTTGAACTTGGTGAAGCTCAACGCCACCCGCTGTCCCTTTGCCAGAACCGCGCCGAAGCTATCGTCTGGCAAAGTTACGTCAAGGGAAATGGACGTGTCCTGCATCTGAACCTCGACCCGCGGCAGGGGGCTGGCCCGGAAAACATGTTGGACGATGCCGGGCACACCCGGTGCGCCGGCGTCGCGCAGAATGATCTCGTCGGGGCGGACATAGGCGATACCCTTGCCGTCGGGGCCCGGATTGTCCTGTGCGGGCAAGTCGGTCCCGGCGACACGGATGATGCCGTTGCGGACCTCGCACGGGACGCGGTTGGCGCCGCCCAGGAATTCATAGACGAAGGCGGTCTGCGGTCGGTGGTAGACCTCTTCGGGGCTTCCCACCTGTTCGATGCGGCCATTGTTCATGACGACGACCTTGTCGGCGAGTTCCAGCGCCTCTTCCTGGTCGTGCGTCACGAAGATGCTGGTCAACTGCATCGTGTCGTGCAGCCGCCGCAGCCAGCGCCGCAATTCCTTGCGCACCTTGGCGTCGAGCGCGCCGAACGGCTCGTCGAGGAGCAGAACCGAGGGTTCGATGGCAAGTGCCCGGGCCAGTGCCACGCGTTGGCGCTGGCCGCCCGACAGCTGGCTCGGATAGCGGTCGCCCAGCCGGTCGAGCTGCACCAGACGCAGGAGTTCATCGACGCGCGATTTGATCTCCGCCTTGCTCGGTCGACTTTCGCGCGGTCGCACGCGCAGGCCGAAGCCGATATTCTCGGCGACTGTCATATGCTTGAAGAGCGCGTAATGCTGAAAGACGAAGCCGACACGGCGTTCGCGCAGTTCTTTCCCGCTCATGTCCTCATCGTCGAACAAGACCGCGCCTTGGTCCTGCGCGTCGAGGCCAGCGAGGATGCGCAGCAAGGTCGTCTTGCCGGAGCCCGACGGGCCAAGGAGGGCCACGAATTCGCCCTTGGCGATCTGAAGATCGACGCCACCCAGCGCCGTGAAGGTGCCGAACGTCTTGTGAATGCCTTGTGCCTGCAAGCTCATGATCTGTCTCCAGCACGCGTCAATGGGCTCGGCCGGCGCTGAGCCGGTCGCCATAGCGCCATTCGAGGAAGGATTTTGCGGCCAATGTCACCAGGGCCAAAAGCGCGAGAAGCGATGCGACGGCGAAGGCGCCGACGAAATCATATTCGTTGTAGAGGATCTCGACATGAAGCGGCATCGTGTTGGTCTGACCGCGGATATGGCCCGACACAACCGAAACAGCGCCGAATTCGCCCATAGCGCGCGCATTGCACAGCAGCACGCCATAGAGCAAACCCCAGGCCACATTGGGCAGGGTGACAAGGCGGAATGTCTGCCAACCGCTGGCGCCGAGCGAGATTGCCGCTTCCTCTTCCTCGGTGCCTTGTTCCTGCATCAAGGGAATGAGCTCGCGCGCGACGAAGGGGAAGGTCACGAAGATCGTCGCCAGCACCAGGCCAGCAACGTTGAAGATGAGCTTGATACCCCACGCATCGAGCGTCGGGCCGAACCAGCCGTGGGCGCCATAAAGCAGCACGTAGATGAGGCCGGAGATGACCGGCGACACCGAAAAGGGCAGGTCGACCAGGGTCAGCAGCAGACTCTTGCCGCGGAATTCGAATTTGGCGATGGCCCAGGCGCCGGCCAGCCCGAACACAACGTTGAGCGGCACGGCAATTGCCGCCACCTGCAGGGTCAGCAGAATCGCCGAGCGCGCATCCACTTCGGTGACGGCATCGAAATAAGCCTTCAAGCCGTGCCGCAAGGCTTCGAGGAAGACCAGGATCAGCGGCAGGAACAGAACCAGCGCGATGAAGCCCAACGACAGGGCAATGAGACCCCAGCGCACAATCGCCGGATCGCGCAGCGTCAGCTTGTTGGTGCCGTTTTCAGCACTCATCGTGAACGATCCTCGTGTCGGCGCGCCCAGCGCTGGATCATGTTGAGGATCAGCAACATGGTGAAGGAGATGGCCAGCATCACGACGGCAATGGCCGCGGCGCCGGCATAGTCGAACTGCTCCAGCTTGCTGACGATGAGGAGCGGCGCAATCTCGGACTTCATCGGCATATTGCCGGCAATGAAGATGACCGATCCGTATTCACCGACGGCGCGGGCAAAGGCGAGGGCCACACCAGTCAGCAGCGCAGGCATGATCGACGGCAGGATGACCAGGAAGAAGACCTGAAGGCGCGAGGCGCCGAGGCTCGCCGACGCCTCTTCCAGTTCGGGCTCGAAATCCTGCAGCACCGGCTGCACCGTCCGCACCACGAACGGGAGGCCGATGAAGATGAGGGCGATGACGATACCGAGCGGCGTAAAGGCCACCTTGATGCCGAGCGGCGTCAGCAGGGAGCCGACCCAGCCATTGGGCGCATAGAGGGTGGTCAGCGCAATGCCGGCAACGGCTGTCGGCAGCGCGAAGGGCAGGTCGACGAAGGCATCGATCAGGCGCTTTCCCGGAAAGGAATAGCGCACCAAAACCCAGGCGATGATCAGCCCGAAGATGCCGTTGATGAGGGCCGCAATGGCAGCAGTCCCGAAGCTCACCTTGAGAGAGGCCAGGACCCGGGGCGTCGTGACCGTTTCGAAGAATCCGGCGAGGCCCAATTCCGTCGGCCGCAGGATGAGGGCCGCGAGCGGCAGCAGCACAATGACGCCCAGATAGAACAGGGCATAGCCCAGGGTCAGGCCAAAGCCCGGCAGCACGCTGGGCTTTTTCCAGCTTCCCAATGTTCCCGTTCGACCACTCATGCCACACCTTGATGTCCGCGACCCGATCGGCCGCCCGGCCATTCAAGGCAATCTATATATTTATCTGTTTGACGGTGTAAATACGTTGTTCTGGTGTGAAATATCGCCTGTGCGGCCAGCTAGATCCCGTCACCCATGACCATCTCGCCCATCTGCCCGTCGAGAACGTCGGACAGGCTGGTCCGGTCGAGAATCCCGGAAGAGGCGTCCCGCACCTGTTTCAGCACGCGGCGGATGACGCAGGTCGCCTCGTCTTCGCAATCGCTGCAGCGCCGATAGGCGGTGAGACTGGCGCAGGGGAGGGCGGCCAGGGGGCCGTCGATCAGGCGGATGACCTCGCCGAACCGGATTTCCTCTGGCGATTTGGCCAGCGCGTAGCCGCCATGTTTGCCGCGGAAACTCTGGACAAAGCCGTTTCTTTTGAGCTCGAGGAGGATGAGTTCCAGAAACTTGCGGGGCACCGCCTGTTTGGAGGCGATTTCGGCAATCCCGACCGGTTCATCCGATTTTGCCTTGGCGAGATAGAGCAAGGCGCGCATGGCGTATTTGGCTTTTTGCGACAGCATTCTAAAATCTCTATAGGGTAACTAGAGAATATAAGGAAAGGCAGAAATGTCAAGCATCTGACACGAAACCGTGTCCATCGCGGCCATCCCAACCCGGACCGGATTTGACCGGTTAATGTGTGAGTCGGTCAAGAAACGATGAAAGTAGTCCTGCGTCCCCACCGGATACAGGTGCGCTGCCCATCGCAACCGCCGTCGCGAGGCCGATCGCTGAACTGGTCGGATTGTGGCTCCCAGCGCCGGCCCGCAGGTTCATGACCAGGGTCGGGCACAGGAACAAGGCGAGCTGTACGATCCGGCGCCAATCGACCGGCAGCATGTGGCGCGCCGCGAGCTCACCCAGCAGCGGCTGCCAGAGAAGGTCGCGTTTCGCTTCCAGCAAGGCAAGGCGCACCGGGCTCGGCCGCCAATCGGTTTCGACATGCAGCACGTCGCCCATGCGCTTGACGCGCGCTGTAAATGTTTCGGCAGCTGTCGGTGCATCGTACAGCCAGAGCGGATGCGCAAAGATGTTGTGGAAGGTCGTCTTCACTTCGGCGAGCAGCGCCGGCACGTGGCGGCCGGCAAAGGCGGGGTCGAACATCGCCAGCCGCGCCGCATCGCCGGCTTCTTCGTACCATACATTGGCATTGTGCGCGTCGCCATGAGCGGTGACGCCACCGCTTTCGGCAAGCCGTGTCGGCTCCAGCCGCACGAACGCTTCGGCAAAGAGTTCGCCGAGGCTGTGGCGATAGCGCACGCCGTTCACCTCGAACCGCAGATGCTGCAACTCGTCCCACGCCAACGTCTCGCCCGGCAGCGCGAACATCTGATCGCGATAGAAGCTGCCGAAACGACCGCCGATGACACCCGGGCGATCGGCGTCAATGAGGCGCGCATGAAACAAGCGATGGATTGGCTCGGCCGCCGATTGCGCGGCTGTGATCGGGTGCAGGGTGCGGCGATAGACTGCCATCAGCTCTTCATTGAGGCGCCGTTCGGCGGCAACCGCGCGGTCGATGGCGGCCTGATCCGTGCTGAAATCGAGCTCTTTCAGGACATCCGCAAAGCGCCGGTCCTCGCGCCGCCGATAGACCAGGATCTGTTCGCCGGGTTCGGTCGACACGTGAAGCGGCTGGTCGACGGGGAGGCCGGCCTCGGCCAGCAGGCCGGCACGGTAATATTCGCCGGCCATCGCCTCCTCATTTTCCTCCTGGTGGAATTTGAAGAAGAAGGAGCGCCCATCGGCGGCGAAGAAGCCATTGAGGGAGTTGAGGCTGTAGATATCGACATTGATGCGGATGTCGCTGGCCGCCAGCCCGAACTTCTCCTTGAGCAGAGCGGCGATGATCTCGCCCGCCCCTTTGAGGTCGCCGGCTTTCGCCTTGGCACGGGCCGCGGCGGTCTGGGAAAGGGCGGTGGTCGGCATGGCAGGCCAGTCTTTTCTGCGGGGTCTTTTCGGTTATGCTGCGGCAGCCTCGATATCTAGCGTGAGTGTCCTATGCAAGTCGATCTTTCCCGCTTCAGCCTCGCTGGCAAGCGTGCCCTGGTGACGGGCGCCAGCCGCGGCATCGGCCAAGCCATCGCGATCGGCCTCTCGCAGGCAGGTGCCTCGGTCGCCGTAAGCGCACGCCACGAAGACGGCCTCAAGGACACGGTGGCGGGACTTGCCGGGAAAGGTGCCGCCATCGCGATGGATGTCGCCGACGCAGCCAGTTGCCGTCACGGCGTTGACGCTGCCGCCAAGGCATTGGGAGGCCTCGACATCCTTGTGAACAATGCCGGGATGGAGGAGGTCCGTCCATCCCTCGATGTCGACGAAGAATTGTGGGATCGCATCCTCGATACCAATTTGAAGGGTGCGTTTTTCTGCGCGCAGGCCGCGGCGAAGGTGATGCGGGCCGGCGGGCAGGGCGGCTCCATCCTCAACATGTGCTCGCTCACCTCCGAGATCGGCGTGCCGACGGCAGTGCCCTACGGCTCGTCGAAAAGTGGTCTTCTCGGCATGACGCGAGCCTTGTCGGCCGAATGGGCGCCGCTCGGCATTCGCGTCAACAGCTTGGGCCCCGGCTATTTCCGAACGGCACTCACCGACGTCTTCTACCAGAACGAGGGTTGGGCCGCCGCCATGCTGCAAAAGATCCCGCTCCAGCGCTTCGGCAAGCTCGACGATCTGGTGGGTGCGGCGATTTTCCTCTCCTCGGACGCCGCTTCCTATGTCACCGGAATTTACATGCCGGTCGACGGTGGCTATCTTGCCTCGATCTGACTTCCGAACAATTTGACCGAATGGAGAAGCTGCAATGTCCCGCAGCGTCAATCTGCACGAGCTCGCGCGCCTCAGCGCTGCCGACCGTGCCAATCTCTTGAAGCGCAGCGAAGCCGATCTCGGCGCCTTTCTCGAGCGCGTCCGACCCATCATCGAGGCGGTGCGGACCGAAGGCGATGTGGCGCTGGCGCGCTATGCCAACGAATTCGACAAATCGCCGGTGAAGCCGGATGAGATCGCCGCCACCAAGGCCGATTTTGACGCCGCCTTCAAGTCGGTCGAGCCCGAAGTGATCGCCGCCATCGAATTTGCGGTCGAAAACATCCGCAAGTTCCATTCCGACCAGAAGCCGGAAGAGATGTGGCTGCACGAGATGCGCCCCGGCGCCTTCGCGGGCGATCGCTTCCGCCCCATCCCGTCGGTTGCCTGCTATGTGCCGCGCGGCAAGGGCTCGTTCCCCAGCGTCGTGATGATGACGACGATTCCGGCGGTTGTTGCCGGTGTGAAGGAAGTCTGTGTCATCACGCCGCCCGGTCCCGATGGCAAGATCGATGCGGCGACTTTGGTCGCAGCGCGCCTTGCCGGTGTGGAGAAGGTCTATAAATGCGGCGGTGCCCAGGGCATTGCCGCCGTCGCCTACGGCACCCAGACGGTGCCGAAATGCGCCAAGGTCTTGGGACCGGGCAGCCCCTATGTCGTGGCCGCCAAGCGGCTACTTTCCGATGTGATCGATCCCGGCATTCCCGCCGGTCCCAGTGAATCCATCATCTTCGCCGACGAGACTGTCGATGGCGCGCTTGCTGCCCTCGATCTGCTGGTCGAGGCAGAACACGGCCCGGATTCATCGGCCTATCTGGTGACGCCCAGCCGGAAGGTTGCCGACGAGGCTCTCAAGGCGCTGCCCGATTATTGGGCAAAGATGAGCGAGCAGCGCGTCAACTTTTCGTCGACGGTCCTTTCCGGTCGCAGCGGCGGCATCGTGCTGACCCCCGACGTGGATGCGGCGATGGCCTTCATCAACGATTACGCGCCGGAGCATCTGGAGATCCTCTCGGACGAACCGTTTGCCTATCTCGGCCGCATCGAGAATGCCGGCGAAGTGTTGCTCGGCAAGCATACGCCGGTGACGCTTGGCAATTTCGTGCTGGGACCGAATGCCGTGCTGCCGACCAGCCGCGGCGCCATGACCCATTCGCCACTTTCGGTCTTCGACTTCATGAAGCGCATCTCGGTGGGCTATGTGACCTCAGTCGGCTACCCGCAGCTTGCCAAGCATGCACGGGTGCTGGCGACCTATGAAGGGTTCGACGCCCATGCCAATGCGGTGTCCGAAATCCGCACAGCTTTGCTGAAGAAATAGGCTCATTTGCGGGGCGGTCATTTGCTTGACGAATGCCCAGGCGGCCATCACTATCGCCGCCTGATCGGGGAAACATTTTTGGGATAGGGAGCAATCACATGAACTGGACACCGAACCGCCGTCAGGTCCTCAAGGCCGGCGCCGCCACCTTGGCTGCCGGCAGCCTTGCCAAGGCCGCGTTCGCGCAATCGATTCCGACCACGCCGGAAGAAGGCGCCATCAAGATGGCGATCGAGCCGTGGCTGGGTTATGGCCAGTGGCACATCGCCGCGAAGAAGGGCCTCTTCAAGAATGCGGGCCTCGCCGATGTTGAAGTCGTGAACTTCAACACCGATGCCGATCTCAATGCGGCGCTCGCCGCCGGCCAGGTCCAGTGCGGCAACATCGCGACGCATACTGCGATGGCCTTTGCCGCCGCGGGTCTGCCGATCAAGATCATTGCGCTGCTCGACGTCTCGATGACGGCCGATGCCATGATCACCGACGGCTCGATCGCCTCGGTCGCCGATCTCAAGGGCAAGCAGGTCGCGTTCGAGGAAGGCACCACCAGCCACATCCTCCTCAACTACGCGCTGTCGCAGAACGGCATGACCTTGAACGACGTCGAGAAGGTGCCGATGCCGGCCTCCGACGCGGGTTCGGCCCTCATCGCCGGCAAGGTGCCGGTCGCCGTCACCTACGAGCCTTATCTCACGCTCGCCATGCAGCAGAACAACAAGGTGAAGATGCTGTATTCGGCTGGCGAGAATCCGGGCCTCATCTCCGACGTCTTTGTCGTGCGCGAGGACTTCCTCGCCGAGAAGCCGGGCCAGGTGCTGGCGCTCCTCAAGGCCTGGGATGCGGCCTTGGCCGACTACAACGCCGACACTGCCGGTGGCCGTGCCATCATCTCGGAAGCCGTTGGTGCCAAACCGGAAGAATTGGCGACTGCCTTCGACGGCGTGAAGTACTTCACCGTCGCCGAGAACAAGACCCAACTGACCGGCGACTTCGTGAAGAAGGTGGTGCCGGAAGTGAAGAAGGCCGCGACCGAAGCCGGCCTGCTCTCGAAGGATGTCGATCTCGCCAAGCTGATCGACACCCGTTTCGTCGAAGCGCTCTAAGTCGATGCCGGGGGAGCAACAGGAGCGATCCGCTCCCCCGGTACCGTCATCTCCCATGTTCTCATTGACCGCTACCGTCTCCGGACGGCGCTTCCTCACGATTGCGATTCTGGTCTTCTTGGTACTCGGCCTGTTGTGGTGGGGTGTCACTGAGACGGGTCTGGTGACCCAGCTCTTCCTGCCATCGCCGAAAATGGTGCTCCTGCGCTTGCAGGAACTGGCGGTGAGTGGCAAGCTGGTCGACGATTTGATCGTCAGCGTCTACCGCATCTCGCTCGGCTTTCTGATTTCGACCATCTTCGCGCTGCCGATCGGCATTCTCATCGGCTCCTATCGTGCCTGGGAGGCGGCGATCGAGCCGCTGGTCGATTTCATCCGCTACATGCCGGTGGTGGCCTTCGTGCCGCTCACCATCCTGTGGACCGGTACGGGCGACGCGCAGAAATTCCTGATCATCTTCATCGGCACCTTCTTCCAGCAGGTCCTGCTGGTGATGGACAATGTCAAATCCGTGCCGCGCGATTTCATCAATCTCGGCCGCACGCTGCAGATGCCGGAATGGCGCATCCTCATGCGCATCATCCTACCCTCGGCCATGCCCGCCATCTGGGATTCGATGCGCATCAGCTTGGGGTGGGCCTGGACCTGGCTGGTGGTGGCCGAGCTTGTCGCCGCCACGTCCGGCCTCGGCTACCGCATCACCACGGCCCAGCGCTTTTTCCAGACCGACACGATCTTCGGCTACCTTCTGTTGCTGGGCGTCCTCGGCCTTGCCACCGACCAGGCCATGAAATGGGCCTATCGCAAGCTCTTCCGTTATCTGCGGGTGCAGCGATGAACACGCCGAAGCTTGTCATCTCGGGGTTGGGCAAGACCTTCCGTGGCGACCGCGGCGACGTGGTCGCCCTTGATGGCGTCGATCTCGTCATCGGCGAGAATGAATTCGTTTCGCTGGTCGGCACTTCCGGCTGCGGCAAGTCGACTTTGCTCTCCATCGTCGCCGGACTCGAAAGCCATGATCTCGGCGATCTGACGCTCGATGGCCGGCCGATCCAGGGGCCTGGTCTCGACCGGGGCGTCGTCTTTCAGAGCTACACGCTGCTCCCCTGGCTCACCACGCTCGGCAATGTCGAATTTGCTCTGCTGGCGGCCGGCAAATCGCGCAAGGACGCGCGTGAGATCGCGCGCTCGCATCTCTCGCTGGTGGGGCTCGACGGCTTCGCCGACCGGTTCCCGAGCGAGCTTTCGGGCGGCATGAAGCAGCGTGTCGCCATCGCGCGCGCTCTCTCCTATCGCCCGAACATGCTGCTGATGGACGAGCCCTTCGGCGCACTCGATGCCTTGACGCGCCATCATATGCAGGAACTGCTGGCCCGCATCTGGGAACAGCATCGCCTGACGGTGCTGTTCGTGACCCATGATGTCGAAGAAGCGGTCTATATGTCCGACCGCGTTGCCGTCATGTCGAACCGGCCGGGGCGCATCAAGCGCATCATCCCGATCGACCTGCCGCGCCCGCGCACCTACGACATGACCGGCTCGCCGGAATTCGCGCGCTTGCAGCGCGATGTACTCTCGGAAATCCGCGCCGAATCCATCGCCATCGCGGCGCTGGGCGACGCCCTGGTCTGACGCACCATGAACCGCGCAGACTATCTTCGCCATGACGGTCTCGGCCTCGCCGATCTCATCCGCCGCCGCGAGGTTTCCGCCGACGAGGTCCTCGCCGCCGCCCGCGACGTGATCGCCGCTGCCAATCCGGAAACGAACGCCATCGTCGATCTCTTTCTCACGCCGGCAGATGCCAACGCCGATCCGGCGGCGCCGTTTCATGGTGTTCCCTTCCTGTTGAAGGATATCGGCGGCGCATTGCAAGGCGTCCGGACGACGGGCGCTTGCCGCTATCTCGCAGAACTACCGGCGGTCGACATCGACGACACGCTCACCACGCGTTTCAAGAAGGGCGGCCTGCGCATCCTCGGCAAGACCAATCTGCCGGAACTCGGTTTCAACGTGACGACCGAACCCGACATGTTCGGCCCCAGCCGCAACCCCTGGCATCTCGCTCATTCGACGGGTGGCTCATCTGGCGGTTCGGCGGCGGCCGTCGCTGCTGGCATGGTGCCGCTGGCCCATGCAACCGACGGTGCCGGCTCGATCCGCATTCCGGCCGCTGCTTGCGGTCTCGTCGGGCTGAAGCCTTCGCGCGGCAGTCTCCCGCAAGGCCCGGCCCATGCCGATATTTATGCCGGTCTGGTCAGCGAAGGTGTCGTCAGCCGGTCGGTTCGCGATACGGCGGCGGTGCTCGATCTCGTCTACGGTTCGGATGCCGGTGCGCCTTATGGTGCACCGACGCCGCCGGCCGGTGGCTTTCTCACGGCCCTTGCCCAGCGACGACCGCGCCTGCGCATCGGCGTCAATCACCAGCACCTCGACGATGTCGAATTGGCGCCGGAAGCGTTGGCGGCACTCGAAACGGCAGCCAATCTCCTCAAGGATCTCGGTCATCACGTGGCGCCGATTGCGCTGCCGATTGCCGAGCATGATCTTGCCGTTCCGCGCCAAGTGTATCGTGCCCAGGTCTGCGCCCAGGCGGCAGCCGATGCCGCCGAACTCCGTGCCATTCTCGGTCGCGGCCCGCGGGATGATGAAATGGAGCGCATCAATCTGGCGGCGGCTGAGGCAGGTCGACAGATGGGTGCGGCGGAATATGTGGCGAGCATCCGTGCCGGACAGAATTTTGCGCGGAACATGGCGCTCCTTTGGGACGATGTCGACGTGCTGCTGACGCCGTCCTTGGCTGGTCCGGCACCGACGCTCGGCACCTTTCCAACCGACCATGACGATGTCGATCTGCATGTCGCGCGGATGCTGCGCTTTTCACCCTTCACGGCGACCTATAACGTGACCGGCGAACCGGCAATCACGGTGCCGATCCTGCAATCGTCAGAGGGATTGCCGGTCGGTATCCAGCTCTGCGGCGCACTGGGAAGGGATGATTTTCTTCTCGCTCTCGCAGCTGAGATCGAGGCTGCATGCGCATTTGCGCAGTCGCCGCTGCTGCGACGGCTTGCCGGCACATAAATCCGAACCCCTCGCTTTGACGTAATTGCATACTGGACGTGTAGATATGTCTCGGGGCATTCTGAGATCGCTAGCTTGATGGCCGTTGATTTGTCGCTGTCCATTCAGTCGGAATGTCCAGGAGAAGAAAGACAATGACGAAGGCTGGAGTGAGCGCCCGGACAGGGATGGGCCAAACTTGTCTTGCCTTGTCCGTATCGGCCCTTGTTGTTGCCATCAGCTTCGGCCTCACCGCTCAATCTGCGGTGGCGCGCGACGTGAAGAAGCTCGCTATCCTGACACCCGAAGACCCCACCGATTTCGGTTGGAACCAGCAGGGTTTCGACGCCGCCAAAGCCGTCGCCGAGAAGATGGGCCTCAGTTTCATGCCGGCAACCGGGCTTGGTTACGGTGACGTGCATCCAACTCTGCGCGAACTTGCCGATGACGGCGCCAGCCTCATCATCGCTCATGCCAGCGGCTATAACGCGGCGGCTGTTGAAGTGGGCGCGGACAAGGACGTACCCGTTGCCATCGTCGACCGCCCCAGCGACAGCAAGGCGGGCGCCGTTGCCGACTATACGTTGAGCGGCCATGAAGGCGCCTATCTCGCCGGCGTGCTGGCAGCAAAGACGACGCGGACGAAAACTGTCGGCATCGTCGTCTCTGGCGAGCCGCCAGCATGGAATTCCCAATCGGCGGCTTTTGCACAAGGGGTCAAGGCGACCAAGGCGGGCGTCAAAATCCTCTACGCCGTCATTGGCCCGGCCGCCTATGCCGATGCGCCCGGCGGTCGCCGCGTCACGGATTCCATCATCGGCGCAGGGGCCGACGTGATCTTCGGCCAGGGCGACGGCGCCAGTTTCGGCATGCTGCAATCGGTCGAGACGAAAAAATCGACGGCCGGCGGCAATGTCTGGTTCATCGATGTAATCGGCGACAAATCGTCGATCGACAAGGGGCACCTGCTTTCCTCGGTCGTCTGGAATCTCGAGCCGGTCTATGCGGCGATGGTCGAGGATCTGAAGGCCGACAAGTTCGGAACCCACCCGTACGCGATCCAACTCGCCGACGATTCAGTCCGCCTCCTGAAGACGAGCCATATACCGGCGAATGTCTGGGCCGCTGTCAGCGACATACGTCAGCAGATCATCGATGGCAGGCTGAAGATCGCGCCGGTCTGGGAGGCGGCCGCGGTTCGCGCCTTGATGAGTTCGGTCACGGCGCCTTAACTGCGGACCCGGCACCCGCTCCTCACATCGTGGCGCCGATCTGCCAGGGGACGAATTCGTTGTCGCCATAGCCGAGCTGCTCGGATTTCGATTTCTCGCCCGACGCCACGCGCAGGATGAGATCGAAGATTTCCTTACCCTTGTCGGCCACGCTGACACCGTCCAGGATGTCACCGCAATTGATGTCCATATCCTCGACCATGCGCTCATACATCGGCGTGTTGGTGGCGAGCTTGATCGATGGCGTCGGCTTGCAGCCATAGGCCGAGCCGCGGCCGGTGGTGAAGCAGAGTATATTGGCACCGCCCGCGACCTGGCCTGTTGCCGAAACGGGATCGTAGCCTGGCGTGTCCATGAAGACGAAGCCCTTGGCGGTGACGGGCTCGGCATATTCATAGACGGCGGTGAGGTTGGTGGTGCCGCCCTTGGCGGCAGCGCCCAGCGACTTTTCCAGGATGGTGGTGAGGCCGCCGGCCTTGTTGCCGGGCGAGGGATTGTTGTTCATCTCGCCGCCGTTTCTGGCCGCATAGGCTTCCCACCATTTGATGCGGGCGACCAGCTTCTCGCCCACGGCCCGGTTGACGGCGCGGCGTGTCAGCAGATGCTCGGCGCCGTAGATTTCCGGCGTCTCCGAAAGGATGCCGGTGCCGCCGTGGCGGACCAGATTGTCGACGGCGGCACCCAGCGCTGGATTGGCGGTGATGCCGGAATAACCGTCCGATCCACCGCATTGCAGCGCGAGGATGAGTTCGGAGGCGGAGATCGTTTCGCGCGTGACGGCATTGGCCTTGGGCAGCATTTCCTTGATCGCAGCGACGCCGGCCTCGATCGTTTTCCGGGTGCCGCCGGTATCCTGGATGGTCATGGAGCGGAACGTATCGCTCTCTGCGATGTTGTAGAGTTCCTTCATGCGCGCGATCTGGAACACCTCGCAGCCCAATCCGACCAGCAGGACGGCGGCGATGTTGGGATTGGTGGCATAGCCCCATTGCGTGCGGTTGAGAATGTCGAAGCCTTCGCCTTTCGCCGCCATGCCGCAGCCGGTGCCGTGGACGAAGGGGATGATGCCGTCGACATTGGGATATTGGGCGAGGATGCCGGAGCGCGTCACGGCCTCCGCCATGAAGCGCGCGACTGATGCCGAACAATTCACCGAGGTGAGGATACCGATATAGTTGCGGGTCCCCGCGCGTCCGTTGGCGCGCCGATAGCCCTGGAAGGTGGCGCGCGCCTCCGGCGGCAGCAATTCGTCGTTGCGGGCGTTGGCCGAGAAAGCATAATCGCGCTCGAAATCGGCCATGCCCGCATTGTGCTCATGCACCCAATCGCCAGGGCGGATCGGTTCCTTGGCAAAGCCGATGATCTGGCCGAATTTCAGCACCGCCGCGCCGGTCGCAATCTCGGCAACGGCCATCTTGTGGCCGCGGGTGATCCGCGCCGCCGCCACGATGCCGCCCGCAGCCGTGGCGCCCGCCGCGATTTCATCGACCGCGACGACGACATTGTCCTTGGGCGAGAGGCGGATGGTGCGGGGTTCGCTGTCGACGAGCTTCATGATCTTTCCAGGCTGGGCAAAGGCTGTTGCGGCGCAAAAACTACAGGAAGTCGGCGACGCTCAACAGGGGGGCAAAAAGGGTGTTGCGTTTCCATTTCTTCATTCTAACATGTTAGCATGAATCTCAAAGCGGAATCCTATGCGTTTCTGGAAGACGTGCGCGGCGCGACGCGCGGCGGTGCCACCGACCGTGTTGTCGATGCGCTGCGCCAGGCGATCGTCTCCCTCGAGCTGCAGCCGGGCGAGGTGCTCGACAAGCAGGCCCTCTGTGAACGGCTCGGCGTTTCCCGTTTCCCCGTCTCCGAGGCGCTCTCGCGCCTGCAGGCCGAAGGGCTGGTCGAGATCCGCCCCCAAAGCGGCACCAGCGTCGCCCGCATCCGCCTTGCCGACGTGCGCGAGAATCTCTTCCTGCGCCGCGCCTTGGAAGCGGAAGCGGTGCGGGCGCTGGCACCGGTGATCGATCCGGCGACACTCGACCTCCTCAAACGTAACCTCCGCTACCAGAAGGCGGCGACGGCGGCGGGCGACCGGGCGGGCTTTCATGCCCTCGATATCGCCTTTCACGAACTGCTTTTCTCCGCTCTCGGTTTCGAGCGGGTGAAGGCAACCGTCGACAGCGCCCGCAAGGGCCTCGACCGCATCCGCCAGTTGCTGGCCACCAAGCGGCGTCAGTCGGTCACCTACAAGGAGCATGAGGCGGTGGTGGCGGCGCTGGAGGCCGGCGACGGCAAGGCGGCAGCGGCGGCCATGATTGCCCATCTCGACGAGGTGATGGAGGAATTGCTGGCTTTCGCCGCGAACAGGCCGGAGGTCTTCGCCGATTCAACCGCACCCGTCGAAACGATAAAGAAACGCCCGCCGGGCAAAACCGGCACGCGACGCAAGAAGTCAGGGACCTGAAGGATGAAGCAGCGCATGTTCAAGGCGCCTTCCGGCGCGTCGCTGGCCTTTACCGAGTTGGGCTTCGGCACAGCGCCGCTCGGCAATCTCTATCGTGCGCTTTCCGAGGAAGAGGCGCAGGCGACCTGCGCCGCCGCCTGGGATGCCGGCATCCGCTATATCGACACAGCACCGCTCTATGGGCTGGGGCTTTCCGAAACGAGGCTCAATCATTTCCTGCGCGGGAAGCCGCGCGATTCCTATGTGCTCTCCACCAAGGTCGGCCGCTTGCTCGAAGCCTGCCCGCCTGAGCGCCGCACCGGCATCGGCAAGTTCTTTGCAACACCCTCGCGCCGCGAGATCTACGACTATACCCATGACGGCATCCTGCGCTCGCTCGAAGCATCGCTCGAACGCCTCGGCCTCGACCGCATCGATATCCTGTTCGTGCATGATATCGACATCTTCAACCACAAGAGTGCCGCCGCCCGCGATGCCAAGGTGGCCGAGCTGATGCAAGGCGGCTACCGGGCCCTGGTGCGGCTCCGCGACGAGGGTGTCATCAAGGCCTTCGGCGCCGGCGTCAATGAATGGGAAGTGTGCGAGATGCTGGCCCGCCAGGGCGATTTCGACCTCTTCCTGCTCGCCGGCCGCTACACGCTCCTGGAACAGGAGGCGCTCACCTCCTTCCTGCCGCTGTGCACGGCGCGCGGCATCGGCATCGTCATCGGCGGTGCCTACAATTCCGGCATCCTGGCGAGCGGCGCCAAGCCCGGCGCCTTCTACAATTACGATCCGGCGCCCGAACAAATTCTCGACCGCGTCGCCGGCATCGAACGCATCGTGGCACGCCACGGCGTGAAACTGGTCGAGGCAGCCTTGCGCTTTCCGCTGGTCCATCCGGCCGTGGTCAGCGTCATCCCCGGGGCGAGCCGGCCGGAGGAAGTCGCCCTCAACCAGCGCACGCTGGCGGCCGTCATTCCAGAGGCACTCTGGGCCGATCTCAAGAAAGCGGGTTTCATCCACGCTGATGCACCCGTGCCGGAGGGACGCTGATGCAGATCGATGCGCATCAGCATTTCTGGCGCGTCGCCCGTGGCGATTGCGGCTGGATGGAATCGAGCGATGCGCTGGAGCCGCTGCGGCGCGATTTCCTGCCGGCGGATTTCGAGCTTCTCCGTCGCAAGCATGGCATCGATTGCACGGTTCTGGTGCAGGCCGCACCCAGCGTGGAGGAGACTGAATATCTCCTCGGCCTCGCTGACGCCACGCCCTGGATCGGCAAGGTGGTGGGCTGGATCGATTTCGAGGACAAGGCGCAGCGCCATCACCTGGGGCGCTGGTCGAAGCACCGGAAATTCGCTGGCGTCCGCCCCATGATCCAGGACATCGCCGATCCTGACTGGATGCACCGCGCCGATGTGCAATGGGCTTATCAGGCGCTGATCGATCTCGACCTCACCTTCGATGCCCTCGGCTTCCCGCATCATATCGACAATTTCCGCCGCCTCTTTGATCGCTATCCGGCCCTCCGTGCCGTCATCGATCACGGCTTGAAGCCAGCCATCCGCGACCATGCGATGGAGCCCTGGGCCACCGGCATCACGACGCTGGCGCGGACGACGAATGCGTTCTGCAAGCTGTCCGGCCTTGCTAATGAAGCGATGGGCGGTTGGTCGGTGAAGACGCTGACACCCTATGCGGCGCATCTTCTCGAAAGCTTTGGTCCGGCCCGCGTGATGTGGGGGTCCGACTGGCCGGTCGTCAATCTGGCGGGCGGCTACGATTTGTGGCGCGCCGTTGCCGAAATGATCGTGCCGCAAGCCGTCGCCGCGCAAATCTTCGGCGGCACGGCCGCCGCGTTCTATCGACTTTGAAACCATCGGAAAAGGCAGGCATTCGACCCCGCGTATGAAAGTGAAGACGACCCGGCAGCGAACGTCCGATCTAAAAAGGGCGAGACCGGGAGTAGGACAAGGAATTCACAAACAGGAGGAAGCCATGAGTGGAATGAAGACGATCGCCTTGCGTAGCCTGGCCGGTGCGGCGAGTGTGCTGGCACTGGCTTATGCGGCACCGGCCCTGGCCGGTCCCTATGACGGCGTCACCGTCAACATCATGACCTTTACCGGCCCGCAGATCGCCGAACCGCTGCAGCGCCGCGCGCCGGATTTCGAAAAGCTGACCGGTGCTAAGATCAACGTCATCACAGTGCCCTATTCAGACCTCTATCAGAAGCTTCTGACCGACTGGACTTCGGGTACCAATTCGGTCGATGCCGGTGTCTTCGCCCCGCAATGGATGGTCGATTATGTGACGCCGGGCCTTATCGAGGATCTAACCGACAAGGTCGCCGCCGACACGGCATTGGAGAGTGATGACATCGCCCCGTTCTTCCGCGAGTTTTCGCAGAAGTTCAACGGCAAGACCTACATGCTGACGTTGGATGGCGATTTCCAGATCGCCTATTACCGCACGGACGTCGCCAAGGAACTGGGCCTCAAGGCCCCGCAGACCTGGGACGATTACCTGGCCTTTGCGGCGGCCGCCAACGGCAAGGACCTCAATGGCGACGGCAAGCCGGATTACGGTTCCTGCATCGCCAAGAAGCGCAACGCGCAATCCTTCTGGCTCATCACCTCGATCGCTTCGGCCTTCATCCAGTCGAAGGGCACCGGCCAGGGCGCCTTCTTCGATACCGAGAGCTTCGAACCGCTCTACAACAACGACGCCTTTGCCGAGGCGCTACGCATCTACGGCGAGACCACCAAATATGCGCCGAAGGATGAGATCAACCTCGACGTCGGCGATACCAGGACCCTTTTCACCACCGGGCAATGCGCGCTCACCGTCGATTGGGGCGATATCGGCACGCTGGCCATCGACAAGGAGAAATCGAAGGTCGTCGACAAGGTCGGCGCCGTCATCCTGCCGGGCTCGAAGAAGGTGCTCGACCGCGCCAGCGGCAAGCTCGCCGATTGCTCGGCCGAGACCTGCCTCTATGCGATCGACGGCGTCAACCACGCGCCGTTCGCGGCCTTCGGCGGCTGGTCGGGCGGTATCAACGTCAAGGCTGACCCGAAGGTGAAGGAGGCGGCCTACGCCTTCTTCTCCTATATGAGCCAGCCGGCGCAATCCAATGTCGATGTCACCATCGGCGCCACCGGCTTTAATCCCTATCGCCTGTCGCAGTTCAAGAACCTCGACAATTGGGTCAAGGCGGGCATGAGCGAGCAGGCGGCCAAGGATTATCTGGGCGCCATCGAGCAGAGCCTCAATTCGCCCAACATGGTCCTTGACCTGCGCATCCCGCAAAACCAGCGCTATCAGCAAGTCGTGTTGGACACGGCGATTGCCCGCTATCTCGCTGGCGAACTCGACATCCCGGCAACGATGAAGGCAATCAGCGACGGCTGGAACGAGATCACCGAGGAACTCGGCAAGGACGAACAATTGGCCGCCTACAGGAATACGATCGGCGCCAAGTAACAGCCTCGCAGTGGGGCGGGCACTGGGGAAATCCCGGTGTTCGCCCCGCTTGCTTCCCTCTGGATCTCGTAGAACAATTCACCATGATCTCTCCTGGTTTGACGGACTGGCTCGATCGCCACAGCGGACGGATCTTCATCCTTCCCGCCGTGCTGCTCATTCTTGTCTTTTCGATCTTTCCGCTGGTCATCTCCGCCTGGTTGGCGCTTTCGCGTTTCAAGCTCGGCGCCAGCGGCTACGAGATCAAGTTCATCGGCTGGCTCAATTTCAAGAAGCTGCTCTTCGGCTCCGAGCAATTCCATTTCCTCGGCACTTTCGCCGGCTGGTCTTTCCTCAGCTATCTCTTGGCTGCGGCAGGGGTGGCCTTGCTGGCGCTTGGCTTCCGCCGCTACGTGACCCGTGGCCACGTCACCTTTTTCGGTTCGATCGGGCGCCTCATTTCAGGCGGTCTCCTCGCCGGCATCATTCTTCTCTTTGCGTCGACCATCGGTGAGAAGGGGCAGATCGGCTCACTTTCCACGACCATCTTTTATGTCCTGCTGGGCGTCGCACTGCAATTCGTCCTCGGCACGGCGCTTGCGTTTGCCTGTGCCCAGAAGATTCGCGGCCGCACCTTCTTCCGCGTCACCTTCTTCATTCCCCTCATGGTGACGCCCGTCGGCATCGCCTACACCTTCCGTATGCTGGCGGATATGACGCAGGGACCGTTCGCCCCGCTTTGGCGTGTCCTGGGTTTCGGCGATTTCGCCTGGGCCTCCAATCCGTGGACGGCGCGCCTCGTCGTCATTGCCGGCGATTCCTGGCAATGGATCCCCTTCATCTTCATCATCATGCTGGCCGCCTTTGAAAGCCAGCCGCGCGATGAGGTGGAGGCGGCAGAACTCGATGGCGCCTCGGCATTGCAGATCTTCCGCGACATTACCTGGCCGTCCGTCTCGCCGGTTGCCGCGACCGTGGTTCTCATCCGGGTGATCGAGGCCTTCAAGCTGGTCGACCTTCCCAACGTGCTCACCAATGGCGGGCCGGGCATCGCGTCGGAATCGCTGACGCTTCACGCTTTCATCGAATGGCGGGCGCTCAACCTCGGCGGCTCGGCAGCGATCGCCTACATGCTGCTCTTCCTCTCGACGGTGGCTTGCGTCTCGTTCTTCAATTTCGTCGTCGAACCGCAACGGCGGGCCCGGGCATGACCGCGCCGCGTCTCTCCCTGTTCGAACCGCGCCGCCTCGGCAGCATGGCGCCGGCCACGGCTATCATCGTCTATGGGGCGCTCATCTTCTGGTCCCTCGTTGTCCTCTTCCCGCTCTACTGGCTGCTTGTCACGTCGGTAAAGCTGCCGATCCAGGTTTCCGACGGTCCATTCTATCTGCCTTTCATCGACTTCGAGCCATCGCTGCATGCCTGGCGCTATATCTTCGTCGATCTCGGCCGCGACACGTTCCGCCCCTATGGCAATTCACTCATCACCGCGACCATCTCGACAGCGCTCGCCATGCTGACCGGCACGATGGCGGCCTATGCCCTGTCGCGCATGAAGTTCCGCCCGTCGATCCTCGCCATCCTTGTCTTCATCCTGGCGGCGACCTTGGCCATCGTCTCCGTGGCCTGGGGCGGCGTCGATTGGCGCCTTGCGTTGGCGATTGCGCTGGCGCTCTTCTTTCTGGGTCTTCGCGCTGCGCGGCCGGTGCCGTCGCCGGTCCTCGGCAATGGCGACATCCTTTTCTGGATGATCTCGCAGCGCATCATGCCGCCGGTCGTCTCCGCCATTCCGGTCTATGTCATGTTCCAGCAGGTGGGCCTGCTCGATACCCATGCGGCCCTCATCCTCACCTACACGACCATCAACCTGCCGATCGTCGTCTGGCTGATGTACGATTTCTTCGTCAGCATCCCGCGCGATTTGGAGGAATCAGCCGAACTCGATGGCGCCAGCAAGCTGCGCACTTTCTTCGAGATCGTGTTGCCACTCGCCAAGCCCGGCCTAGTGGCGACGGCGCTCCTCGTTTTCATTCTCGCCTGGAACGAATATCTGCTGGCGCTCTTCCTCTCCACGGTGAAGGCGCAGACCATCCCGCTTCTCGTCGCGGCGCAAAATGCGACGCGCGGTCCGCAATGGTGGTATATGAGCGTGCTGATCATCATCATGATCCTGCCGGTCATTTGCCTCACCTTCTTCCTGCAACGGTTCATTTCCAAGGGCCTGCTCCTCGGGGCGGTCAAGGGCTAGCCAAGATGACGGTCGTTCTCGAGCGTGTCGCCAAGACTTTCGGTCCCGTGCAGGTGCTGCACGAACTCAACCTCACTGTGAAGGAGGGGGAGTTTCTCGTGCTGCTGGGGGCGTCCGGCTCCGGCAAGACCACGGCGCTGCGCATGGTGGCGGGTCTGGAAACGGTTTCCAGCGGCCGCATCCTCATCAACAATCGCGACGTGACCCATGTGCTGCCGAAGAATCGGGACGTGGCGATGGTGTTCCAATCCTATGCGCTCTATCCGCACAAGACGGTCGCCGAGAATATCGGCTATCCGCTGAAGATCCGCAGGACTCCGCGCGCCGAGATGGATGCGCGCATCCGCGACGTGGCCGATCAGGTGCAGTTGACGCCCTATCTCGAACGATATCCGCGCCAGCTCTCCGGCGGCCAGCGTCAGCGTGTGGCCCTGGCGCGCGCGATGGTGCGCCGACCGGCTGTCTTCCTGATGGACGAACCGCTTTCCAATCTCGATGCCAAGCTGCGCGGCCATATGCGCGCGGAATTGAAGCATATGCAGCACCAGCTGGGCATCACCACCATCTATGTGACGCATGATCAAGTGGAAGCGATGACGCTGGCGCATCGCGTCGCCCTGCTCGAAGGTGGCGCCTTGCAGCAGCTCGACGCGCCGGCCCGCATCTACAACGATCCCGCCAATCTCTTTGTTGCCCAATTCATTGGTGCGCCGCCGATGAATTTGCTCAGCGGCGCTCTGTCGGGCGGTACCTTCGCGATCGGCGCACAACGTATCCCCGTCGAAAGTGCCGCAGATTGTGCCGATGCAAGGCTCGGCATCCGGCCGGAAGATTGTCGCATCGTCGATGCCGGGGGCGGGCGTATCGGTGGCAACATCTACGCGACCGAATTGATCGGCGATCACACCTTGGTCACGGTCAAGACCGAGGGCGGCATGGTAACGGTGAAGGCCGCCAAGGATTTCGCTGCCGAGGTCGGACTGAACGCCGCCATTGCCTTCGATGACGATCGCCTGTTCCTCTTTGACGCCCGTTCCGGGCATCGCATTCGCCAATGAAAATCACCTAACAAACGGAATCATGAAAGATGAGTGACAGGCTTAAGGGGAAGCGTGCCCTGGTGACGGCAGCGGGGCAGGGGATCGGCGCCGCCACCGCCCGCGCCTTCGCGGCGGAAGGCGCGATCGTTCTCGCCACCGACATTTCCGCCGATGGATTGAAGAATCTCAGTGGCGTACCAGGCATCACCACGTCGGTCCTCGATGTGACGAAGAGTGAGGCGGTGGCCGATTGTGTCGCCAAGGTGGGGGCAGTCGACATTCTCTTCAACTGCGCTGGTTTCGTCCATCACGGCACCATTCTCGATTGCGCCGAGAAGGATTGGGATTTCAGCTTCGATCTCAACGTGAAATCCATGTATCGCACCATTCGCGCGGCGCTCCCCGGCATGTTGGAGCGGGGCCGGGGTTCGATCGTCAACATGGCCTCCGTCGCCTCGTCGATGATCGCGGTTCCCAACCGTTTCGCCTATGGCGCCAGCAAGGCCGCCGTCATCGGGCTCACGAAATCCGTGGCGGCGGATTTCGTCACCAAGGGCATTCGCTGCAATGCGATCTGCCCGGGGACGGTCGAAAGTCCTTCCCTTCAGGACCGGATGCGGGCGCTCGGTGATTATGACACCGCCCGCGCCGCCTTCATCGCCCGTCAACCGATGGGGCGTCTGGGCACGCCGGAGGAAATTGCCGCTGCGGCGGTCTTTCTTGCCGGCGACGAATCTGCTTTGATGACCGGCGTGGCTCTGGCCGTCGATGGCGGTTGGACAAATATCTGAGGCATTCGATGAAATTGCTGCGTTACGGCGCCAAGGGCGCCGAGAAACCGGGCCTGCTCGACAAGAACGGCCAGATCCGCGACCTCTCCCAACATGTGCCGGACATTGCCGGCGCCGTTCTGTCGGACGACAGCCTGGCCCGCCTTGCCAAGATCGATCCGGCGACCCTGCCGCTGGTCGAGGGCCCGGTGCGCTATGGCGCCTGCGTGGGCCAGATCGGCAAGTTCATCTGCGTCGGTCTCAACTACTCCGACCATGCCAAGGAGACTGGCGCTGAACCGCCCAAGGAGCCGATCCTTTTCATGAAGGCGACCAGCGCCGTGTGCGGGCCCAATGACAATGTCATGATCCCGCGCAACTCTGAAAAGACGGATTGGGAGGTTGAACTCGGCGTTGTCATCGGGCGCGAGGCGCGCTATGTGGCCGAGAAGGACGCGCTGTCCTATGTCGCCGGCTATTGCGTTATCAACGACGTCTCCGAACGCGCCTTCCAGACCGAGCGCGGCGGCCAATGGGTCAAAGGCAAATCGGCCGATACGTTCGGCCCGACCGGTCCGTGGCTGGTGACGCGCGATGAGGTCAAGGACCCGCAGAACCTCGCGATGTGGCTCGACGTCGATACGAAGCGCTATCAGAACGGCTCCACCAAGACGATGATCTTCGGTGTTGCCCATCTGGTGCATTACATCTCGCAATTCATGAGCCTGCAGTCGGGCGATGTGATCTCCACCGGCACGCCGCCGGGCGTCGGCTTGGGTCAAAAGCCCAATCCGATCTATCTCAAGGCGGGCCAGGTGATGCGCCTCGGCATCGAGGGGCTGGGCGAGCAGCGCCAGCAGGTCATTGCGACGCCCTGACGATGTTTCTATCCTGCGGCGACGCGCTCTTCGACTGTTTCTCCGTTCCGACCGACGGCCCGGCCACCATCCGCTTGGATGGAAGGGTCGGTGGCTCGCCCTTGAATGTCGCCGTCGGTCTCGCCCGGCTCGGGCGGCAGGTGGGCTATTTCACCAAGAACTCGACCGACCTCTTCGGCCGCCGCATTCTTGCCTTCCTGCAGCAGGAGCGTGTCGATACCAGCCTCATCGTGCCGACGTCGCGCAACTCGACGCTGGCGATGGTCGAACTCGACAAGAGCGGCAGTGCTTCCTACGCCTTCTATACCGGCGGCACCGCCGATCGCTCGCTGGAAATGGGCGATCTGCCCACGCAATTGCCGGCGGCGATCCGCGCCATTCATATCGGCTCCTATTCGACCGCAACCGAACCCACCGCGAGCAGCCTCGTCGCGCTGGTGAAGCGCGAGCGCGATCGGCGTTTCATCTCCTACGATCCCAATATTCGTCCCTCGATCGAGCCTGACCTGGATGTCTGGCGTGCGCGCATTGCCTCGCTCACGGGCACGGCGCATCTCTTGAAGCTCAGTTCCGAGGATGCCGAGCTGCTCTATCCCAGGCAATCTATCGAGAGCCTCGCCGCCGATTGGACGCGGCGCGGGGTACGTCTCGTCATCATGACTCGGGGTGCCGAGGGCGCGGTCGCTTTCACGGGTCACGGCGTCAGCGCAGCGGTGCCCGGCATCCATGTCAATGTCGTCGATACGGTCGGGGCCGGGGATACGTTCCAGGCGGCGACCCTTGCCTGGCTCGAAAAGCATGACGCGCTGGGGAGTGCTGAAGCAGCGGATCTCGATTCCGATGCGCTGCGCAGTTTGCTATCCTGCGGGGCGCGGGCTGCCGCCATTACCTGCAGCAGGCGCGGTGCCGATCTGCCGCATGCTGCCGACCTCAAGGAGCTGGCATGACCTACCGCCTCTTTATCGACAGCGCCACCGCCGCCGATTGGCGCGTCGGGCTCGCGCGCGGCTGGCTGCACGGCGTCACCACCAACCCGCTCATCCTCTCCAAGGCCGGCGGGCGCGTCGATCTTCCGACCGCAGCCGAAATCGTGGGCCTTGTGCGCGAATTGGGCATCGGCGAGTTGCAATTGCAGGCGACCGGTCACGATGCGGCCGGACTGCTGGCGAGTGGCAAGGCGCTTCGCCATCTCTGGCACGGTGTCACCGTGAAGGTACCGGCGACTGCGGCTGGTTTCGAAGCGGCGGCAACTCTCTGCCGCGACGGTGTGCCAGTTACCATCACCGCCTGCTATACCGCCCATCAGACGATGCTCGCCGCCTCGATCGGTGCACATTATGTGGCACCCTATTACGGGCGCATGCTCGATGCCGGCATCGATGCCGATGGCAGGCTCGACGCGATGCAGTCGATCGCGGCGCGCCAGGGCAATCTCCGCGTCCTCGTCGCCAGCATCCGTTCGCTCGATCAGCTCGAGACGCTGACCGCGCGCGGCTTCGACACCTTCACCCTGACCCCGGCGCTGGCCGCCGCGGTGGGAATCGACCCGCAAAGTGATGGGGCGGCAGCCGATTTCATGAAGGCCGCCGAAAACACCCTGAAATAGAGCCGGAATCGACCCGGAATTGACCCGGAATCGCCCTCGCTGGTCGCTCTGGGGCTGAACAGGCATTCAAAAATTGAATGCGTGGTCAGGCTTGCCGATGACCCCGGGGTGCCGCATGGACTTTGCCCCCCGGCGCGGCTAAAAGCTGCTTCAGTTCTTGTCACAGTCTGGATCCGGATTTCATGTCGAATGCATTGCTGAACGGTCGCGAGGTCGCCGAGACCATGCTGGTGCAGACCCGCGTCCAGGTCGCCGACCTCAAAGCGAGCGGCTGGGCGCCGAAGCTCTGCTCGATCTCAGTGGGTGATGTCAGCGCCGTGCAACTCTATGTGCGCAATCAGAAGCGTACCGCCGAGAAGGCCGATATCCAGTTCGAGGAGCTGCATTTCCCGGCCAACATCCAGCAGGAGCAATTGCTGGCGACGATCCACGGGATGAATGCTGATCCGCGCGTCACCGGCATCATCCTGCAGCGACCGGTGCCGCAGCATCTGTCGATCAAGCAATTGCAGGGTGCCATCCATCCGCTGAAGGATGTCGAAGGCATGCATCCCGCCTCGATCGGCAACATCGTCTACAACGAACTGGAGCTTGGCCCCTGTACGGCGATGGCCTCGGTCGAGTTGCTGCGGCATACGGGCCTCAGCCTGGCCGGCCTCGAAGTCGTGGTCGTCGGCCATTCCGAAATCGTCGGCAAGCCGATCGCCTTCCTGCTGATGGCCGAGGGTGCCACCGTGACCGTGTGCCATCACATGACCCGCAACCTGTCGGTCCACAGCCGCCGCGCCGATGCGCTGTTCGTCGCCGTCGGCAAGCCGGGCCTCATCAATGCGGAAATGGTGAAACCGGGTGCTGCCGTCATCGATATCGGCATCAACCAGATCACGCTGCCGGACGGTTCGACCAAGGTCGTGGGCGATGTCGACTTTGCCTCCGTCTCGCAGATCGCCGGTTGGATCACACCGGTCCCTGGCGGTGTCGGCCCGGTCACGGTTGCGGTGCTCATGCGCAACGCCGTCATCGGTGCCACGCGGCAGAAGAAGCATTACGAAAGCCTGTTCGGACCCCAGGCGCAGTAGCAGCGTTCACTCCGCGCTGTACTGGGGCAGGGGGCACGATGAGCTACGGACTCTATATCGGCAAGAATCTGACGGCGGATGGGCTGGCGTATCTTGCCGGTTATGGGGACGAGCCGTCGAGCCATTGGCTGGAAATTGTGCCGCGCCAACAATATGAGGCCGGTGCGACGATCACGGTCGGCGTGACGCCGCAGGCGGATCTCCCCGGTGTCCTTAGCGAAATCCCGCAAGTGGCCGAGACGGCGCGCAATATCCGCGTCAGCTATTCCTATTATCTTGGCGTGCCAGCACCGCTCACCAATGGCGGCTTGAACGAGCATGGCGTTGCTGTGCGCGATATCTGGTCGACCTCACGCGACGAGCTCATCGCGCTGACGCCCAAGGATCAGACCGGGCCCAACTACAGCGATCTGGCGCGCATCGTGCTGGAACGCGCGCGCTCGGCCCGCGAAGGTGTGGCGATCATCGGCGATCTCATCGCGCGTCATGGTTATGCTGATTACGGCGGCAATTCGCATCTCATCGCCGATGCCGAGGAAGCCTGGGTTGTGATCCAATGTTCCGGCGGCAAGGGTCTGTGGGCGGCCGAGCGCTTGGGGTCTGACAGCATCCGTGCATCGCGGCCCGGCTATATCGGTGTCATACCCATCGACCGGCCGGATCATCCGGACTTTCTTTATGCGCCCAACCTGGTCTCGTTTGCGATGGCGCAAGGCTGGTTCGATCCCGCGGCCGGCAGGCCGTTCGACCTCAACAAGGTCTATGGCGACGGGAAGGGACCCTGGGCCGGCGCGCAATGGATCGAAGCGGAAATGGCGCGGCGCGCGGCGCGGCCCCAGAAAATCGGCATCGACGACATCTTCTGGGCAGTCCGTACCGAGAAGCTGACCGGCGATACGGCAGGCTATGGGCAGGTGGTGCCGCTCTACGGCGCACGCACACCGACCCTGCGCATGCTGTGGCACACGCAGGTCGGCGCCATCGCGGCACCCTTCGTGCCGGTCTTCATGGGCATCGAGCATGTGCCCGAAGAATATCGCCAGCACCGCTACCTCACCGCAGGCGAGTCCGCGCGCTTTGTCGATCTGCGCCACGGCGCCGAGGTACTGTCCGTCGTGCCGCAGGGAATCGAATCGACCCGTTCGGCCAGCGCCGTGTTCAAGCGGCTGCTCTATCTCGTGGCCGAGCATGATGATCTGTACCGCCCGGAAGTGACGGCGGTCTGGGAAGCGACCGAGCGGAAACTGGTCGCTGATTATCCCGGTATCGTTGAAACGGCGCAGACGTTGATCGACGCCGGCAAGCCCGACCTTGCCGCCTCATTCCTCACTTATTATTGCCGTACCGAATTGCTGGCGGCCTTGGAGTTAGGCGAGACGCTGGCGCGGAGTATCGAGGCGCGCACCCGCGCGCTGTTCGGCATCAGCACGGACCTGACACCTAAATCGGCCAAGCAGATCTGGTAGGCACGCCGCTATTCGGCGACCGCGACCTGCACATGAGTTGCGCGTTTCCGCACCGTCAGCAGCAGGATCGAGGCGACGAGGCAGAGCGCGCCTGCCGTGAAGAAGGCGGGGAGATAGGTATCAAGCTCCGTCCGCGACCAGCCGGCCCCATAGGCCGCCGTCGCAGCGCCCAATTGATGCGCGGCAAAGACCCAGCCGAAGATGAGATTGGCGCGTTCCCGGCCGAAGCGTTCGGCGCAGAGCTTCACCGTCGGCGGCACCGTTGCGATCCAGTCGAGGCCGTAGAAGACAGCAAAAACGGAGAGGCCGACGAAGGTGAAGTCGGAGGCCGGCAGATAAAGCAGCGACAGGCCGCGCAGACCGTAATACCAGAACAGCAGCCAGCGATTGTCGAAGCGGTCTGAGAGCCAGCCCGAAGCCACCGTGCCGATGAAATCGAAGATGCCCATCAAGGCGAGCAGGTTGGCACTGGTCTGTTCCGGCACGCCGAAATCGAGGCAGAAGGGAATGAGATGCGGCTGAATGAGGCCGTTGGTGCTGGTGCCGCAGATGAAGAAGGTGAAGGCGAGCACCCAGAACACCCAGGAACGGGAGGCATCCTTAAGGGCGTGGAGGGCGGCAAAGGTGATCGAATGCGACGCGGCGGCAGCCTGGGCCGCAACGGTACCGGCAACCGAAGACCCGTTGTCGCCATAGGGGAGAAGGCCGATATCCGCCGGCCGGTTGCGCATCACGGCAGTGACGATGAGGGCGACGAGCCCCAGCAGAATGCAGAGCAGCCCGATCGACCAGCGCCAGCCGACTGTCTCAGCGATATGGATGAAAAGCGGAATGAAGACGAGTTGCCCGGTCGCCGCACTCGCAGTGAGGAAGCCGATGACAAGGCCGCGCCGCTGGGTGAACCAGCGCGTGGCGACGGTCGCCCCCAGCACCATCGCCGTCATGCCCGTGCCGAAGCCCAGCACGACGCCCCAGAGAAAGATGAGCTGCCAGACATTGGTCATGGCGAGTGACGCCGCCAGCCCGAAGATGATCAGCGCCAGCGAGGTCAGGATCATGCGGCGCACGCCGAACTTGTTCATCAGCGCCGCAGCGAAGGGACCCATCAATCCATAGAGCACCAGGCGAACGGCAAAGGCGCTGGAGATGTCGGACGTGGTCCAGGCGAATTCCTTTTGCAGGGAAACGAGCAGCACAGCCGGGCCGCCCATCGCCCCGGCGGTCACCAGCATGGTGAGGAAAGTGGTCGCGGCGACCGCCCATCCATAGTGGATGCCCCGGCGGGCAAGGGCGGCGGCGAGGGCGTTTGAAATCATCGGCGGTTTCCTGCACGCTTGTTTAACGGTAGGACAATCGGCTGCATCCCCGGCGTGGCGCCAAGTACATAAATGGGACTGCAGAGACAATCCGCTTGAATGGAATTATGATGATGATCATGATTACCGCAAGAGCCGAAGCCGTGCAGATTTGAGGTAGGGCCATGAAGGTAACGCGTGAGAAAGCAGCAGAGCATCGTACCGCCATCGTGCGGGCGGCGGCGGATCTGTTTCGTGCCCGGGGCCTGGGCGGTGTCGGTGTCGCCGAGATCATGCAGGCGGCCGGCCTGACGCATGGCGGCTTCTACGGCCATTTCAAATCCAAGGATGCGCTGGCAGCCGAAGCCTGTCGGGCGGCTTTCGATGAGGGACTGAGCCGCGTCGCCAAAGACAGCGATATCGAAAGCTATGTCGCCCGCTATTTCACCCCGGCCCATCGCGACCGGCAGATGGGCGGCTGCCCGATGGTGGCCCTGGGCAGCGAAATCCGGCACCAGGAGACAGAAGTTCAGGCAAAGTTCGCCGGTGGCGTTGCCGACTATCTGGCTGGAATCGAAGCGCTTATCAAGCGGTCCGAGCCGGAACTGCCAGCGGCGGAGGTCCGCACAAGGGCCATCGCCACCGTCTCCGCCCTGGTCGGCGGCATGATCCTGGCGCGGGCAACAGCCGAAACGCAGCCGGCGCTTTCGGCCGAGATTTTGGCAACGCTGCCCGGCGCCATCTCCCACTGAGGATGCGCTGCCCCTAAGGTGGGCGCACGACCCCATTGCCTTCTCTCAGAGATGGGGGTATTGGTATGCAAGATTGTATACAATATCCAAGAGGCCGACAGTGGCGGCCGCACCAGCGATGAGGAGACGTATCTTGAGCAGCAATGTTTTCCGGGGCTGCATCCCGGCCTTGATGACCCCTTGCAAGCCTGACCGGACCCCCGATTTCGCGGCGCTCGTCAAAAAGGCGAAGGAGCTGATCGGCCTCGGCATGTCGGGCGTCGTCTATTGCGGGTCGATGGGCGATTGGCCGCTCCTCACCGACGAGCAGCGCATGGAGGGTGTCGAGCATCTGGTGAAGGCCGGCGTGCCGGTCATCGTCGGCACCGGCGCCCAGAACCCGGCGCGCGCGGCGGCCCTGGCCGCCCACGCCAAGAAGGTCGGCGCCAAGGGCTTGATGGTCATTCCGCGCGTGCTGTCGCGCAGTCCCGTGCCGGCGGCGCAGAAGGCGCATTTCGCCGGTATCCTTGAAGCGGCGGTCGATCTGCCCGCCGTCATCTATAACAGCCCCTACTACGGCTTCGAGACCAAGGCCGACCTCTTCTTCGAGCTGCGCCAGAAATATCCGCATCTGGTCGGCTTCAAGGAATTCGGTGGCGCCAGCTCGCTGAGCTACGCGGCCGAGCACATCACCGGGCGCGACAAATCGCTGGCGCTGATGATCGGCGTCGACACGCAGGTGTTCCACGGCTTCGTCAATTGTGGCGCCGTCGGCGCCATCACGGGCATCGGCAACGTGCTGCCGAAGCATGTGCTGCATCTCGTGGAACTGTGCGAGAAGGCCGCCAAGGGCGATGTGGTCGCGCGCCGCCAGGCCAAGGAACTCGATGAGGCGCTGATGGTGCTCTCGACCTATGACGAAGGCCCCGACCTGGTGCTCTATTTCAAATACATGCTGGTGCTGGAAGGCAACCCGGAATTCACGCTGCACTTCAATGCCAGCGATGAACTGTCCGCCAGCCAGAAGCATTTCGCCGAAACGCAGTTGAAGCTCTTCAAGAACTGGTACGCGAACTGGGAAGGGCGGAAGTAAGCGCAATCGGCCAGAATGTGGAAGGGCGGCGCCGGCGACGGGCGCCGCCTTTTTCATGTTCGTGCGAATATGGCGCGACGATTCCGCAATGGCCGGAATGGGCTTTGCAGCAGAGAACGAGTAATCGCGCAAAGGAAAATGGTGGGCGCGACAGGGATTGAACCTGTGACCCCTACCATGTCAAGGTAGTGCTCTCCCGCTGAGCTACGCGCCCGCCTGGACCTTGCGACCATCCCGCCTGGAGTTCGGGGGTGGTGGGCATGAACGGGCTGGGTTGGGATGGCCCGTTCGGTCGGCGGGTGGCGAAATAGCATCCTCGCCCGGGGAATGCAAGCCTTGCTGGCGGGATGTCGAGAAATCTTTGCTGGCGTAAGAAGATAGGCTCAATCAGCGGTATCTGACCGGGGTATGGCGAAAATGCCCCCTCTATCCCTTTGGCATCAGTGACAGGCGCCGAAAAAGACACTAAATCTGAAGCGGATGCCACACGGTGACTTGCAACGCGAGCCGGCCAACAGTGCGACTGTCCTTGAATCCGTCGCCAACGGTCCTGCCATTTTCAACCTGGTCCGGCCGACATCGTGGCGGGCCCCGCTGATCATTGCCTCGCCGCATTCCGGCCAGGACTACCCACCCGAATTTCTGGAGAGTACCGGCCTGTCGCAGCAGGAGCTGCGCCTTTCCGAGGATTGCTATGTCGACCAGCTGGTCGGCGCCGCGCCCGAGCTGGGTGTGCCGCTTCTGGCGGCGCTCTTCCCGCGCAGCTTCTGCGACGTCAATCGCGAGCCGCTGGAGCTTGATCCGGCGATGTTCAGCGATCCGCTGCCCAAGGGTGCCAATGTTTCCTCGCCCCGGGTCGCTGCGGGGCTTGGCGTCGTGCCGCGCCTCGGCGCCAACGACCGCGAGATCTATCTGCGCAAACTGACCTTTGCCGAGGCGGAGGCGCGTCTGGCGCGTTACTACCGGCCCTATCATGCGGCGCTCAACGCGCTCTGCAACGAGGCGGTTGCGCAATTCGGCGCCTGCCTCATCCTGGACTGCCATTCCATGCCTTCGGTGGGTGGGGCGCATGATCCGCGCTATGCACCGAGCGGCCGCGTGGATTTCGTGCTCGGCGATTGCTTCGGCGCCTCCTGCGCCCCCGGAATTACCGCTGCGGTCGATGCCTTCCTGCGTGCCGGCGGTGCCAATATGCGCCGCAATTCGCCCTATTCGGGGGGGTACGTGACGCAGCATTACGGCCGGCCGGCGGCCGGCGTCCATGTGTTGCAGGTCGAAATCAACCGCGCCCTCTATGTCGACGAGCGCTCGCTGGAGAAGAAGCCGAGCTTTGCCGCAGTGCAGGCGTCCATGTCGGGTCTCATCGCCATGCTGGCGGAGAAGGCAGCGGAGCTCCTCAAGACATGAACGGTATCGCTATTCGCGCGGCAGAAGCGGCGGATCTTCCGGCCATCGCCCGCATCTATGCCCGGCACGTGCAAGAGGGCCTGGCGAGCTTCGAGGAGACACCGCCCGATCTTGGCGAGATGACACGGCGCTGGCAGGCCATCGTGGCGGCAGGGCTGCCTTACCTGGTCGCCAGTGCTGATCAGGGCGATGGTCAGGGCCAAATCGCCGGCTACGCCTATGCGGGCCCCTACCGCCCGCGCAGCGCCTATCGTTTCACGGTCGAGGATTCGATCTATCTCGATCCGGCCTTTGCCGGGCGGGGCATCGGGCGGGCGTTGCTCGGCCGGGTGCTGGAGGCCTGCGAGGCAGCGGGCAAGCGGCAGGTGATCGCGGTCATCGGCGATTCGGCCAATGCGGCCTCGATCGGCCTCCACCGCGCGCTCGGATTCGAAATGACCGGGACGTTCCACGCCATCGGGTTCAAATTCGGCCGCTGGGTGGACAGCGTCCTCATGCAGCGCGCCCTCGGAAAAGGCGCGGACACTGCTCCGACAAATTAATCTTTTCAGCGATTTAGTGCGCGGGCAGAAAAAAAAGGCCGTGCTTTTGGCACGGCCCAAGTTCTGGGAGGAAACGCCCATGAGGGGCGCCTTGTGACGACGCCTGTCAGGGGAGAAATGCGTCGTCACGACCCAAAGATGGCGTTTTTGCAGTGCAATGTCAAGTCTTTGAGCACTGGTTAATTAAGCGTCATCATGCTGAAAAAACTAGCAAATTTGTGTTGCTGCCTTGCAACACTATTCGATTGATAGAGTATCACTGAACAGAGTGCTAAACCGCAAAAACTGACGGCTTTCCGCGGGCTTGGCAGCGCTGCCAGCAAGCCGATTGCCCCGCGCGAAGGTGCCCGCTAACGTTCCTCACATGACCGAAATCCTCCTTTCCGGCCCCCTCAACGGCACGCATGTGGTTGCCGCGCGACTGGCATGCGAGGAAAAAGGCCTGCTCTATAGTGTGCAGGAGCCCGATTTGTTGAAAGCGGGCGGCTTTCGACTCGCCGAATTGCTGACCTATCTGTGCGAGCGCCAGCCGACCCTGTCCCATGCCGGGCTGATGCTGTTCGATCTGGAAGCGATCCTGCGTTATGTCGACGAAGGCTTTCCGGGGCCGATTCTGCAACCCGACAATCCCCGCGACCGGGCCCTGATGACCCAGATCATGGCCGTGATACGCGCCCATCTGGCACCGTCGGCGGTCGGCGTCGTCATCGCCCAGCGCCTCTTCGTGCCGTTCCTGGGCGGTGCGCCGGACCTCAATGTCGTCACGCGCATCATTCCGGCGATGCGGGATTCGCTCTATGCCATCGAGCAGCTGTCGCTTCTCTCGCATGACGGCGCGCAGTCGGAATTTCTGATCGGCGGCGATCTCAGCCTTGCCGACATCATGCTGATGCCGATCGCCGGCTATCTGATGGCGACACCGGAAGGGAAGACGGCCCTGCAAGCCTCGACGCGCCTGTCGCGTTGGTGGATCAGCCTGTCGCGCCGCGCCGCCTGGGCAAGGTGCAAGCCCAGATTGGGATAGCGGCGGCACCTAGGCCGCGTGATGCCGTACCAAGCCGATGAAGCGCAGCACGCAGAGCAGGCCGAAAAACGGTGCCAGCGTACCAACCGAGAGAACCCAGGTGACCGCGCGGGCGACGTCGGCCGGTTCCAGCGCGTCGGTGAGGCCGGCGGCGTTGGCGATGGCTCCTGCCGCCGCTGCGCCGAAAGCGATGCCGAGCGAACGCATGGTCGGAATGGACGAGGCCGTGATCGATTCCTCGCCCTTGGCCGCGTGGCGCATGGTGGCCGCGACGACATGAAGGTTCGAACTGCCGAGGCCGATGCCGACGAGCCCATTGCAGGCCGCGATGGCAAGTGGCGGCAGGATCGTCACGCCGAAGGCCAGCGCCACCAGCCCCGTGACACAGAAGCAGAGGCCGACGATCATCGCCGAGAAGGCGGCCTTGCCTTGCCATTTGGCGGTGAAGACCGAAGCGGCCGTCCAGCCGATGGCCAGTGTCGCCATCATGTAGCCGGCGACGATGGGCGACTGGCCGTGGAGTTCCTGCAATGCCAGCGGCAAAAATACGCCGATCACCGTATGCGTCATCGAGGCGAGGAACATGACCCAATAGCCGGTCCCCGTCGTGGTGGCGAGGGACAAGGGGCTGCTGGGAAAGATGCGGCTGAGGCCGCGGCGGTCAAGCAGGAAGGTTGCGAAGACCAGCGCGATGGCCAGTGCAATGAGGCCCAGCCTTTCGGCGATGTTGGCACCCTCGCTGGCGATGCCGATGCTCATGACGCCGGCACTGAGCAGCCCTAGACGACCGAAGGGGAATTGCGGCATGTCGCCCCGCTGCGGCTTGTCGGCCGGCAGGCGCGTCAAGGCGACGGCGAGGAAGAGCAGCACGAAGGGCGTGTTGAACCAGAAGGCACCGCGCCAGAAATCGAAAGCGGCGAAGGTGCCGCCCAGGGCCGGGCCGATCAATGCCGCGACACCCCAGGTCGAGGAAATGAGGGCGAGCAGCGGCTTCTTGAGGTGTTCGGGAAAAAGCTCACCCACCATCGCCATCGAGCGCGACAGGACGATGCCACCGCCAAATCCCTGAACGAAGCGCGCCAGGATGAAGAACTCCATGCGCGGTGCCGCCGCGCAGCAGATGGAGCCGAAGAGAAAAAGAATGGCACCCACGCAATAGGCGCGGCGCCCACCATAGCGCAGGCGGAGCGGTGCCGTCGCGGCGGCGCCGATGATCGATGCCACCATGTAGAGCATGGTCGACCAGGCATAGAAATGGGCGCCGCCCAGGTCGCGCACCACATCCGGCATGACGGTCGAAACGACGAAGACATCGACGGCATGCAACCCAATGCCGAGATTGAGCATGACGACGTAAAGCCCCAGCCCATGTCCGAACAAGGCGCGCCACGTACCGGCCGGAGCTGTCGATGTCGGCGAAGTCATGCGTGGCATCCTTGATGGGGCAAATGCTCCGCGCGGGGTGCGAGGGCGGTGGACTGTAGAAGGAGAGGCATAAGAGGTCAAAATCTCTCAGCGCGGATCAGCCATGCTTTCACGCACCGGTTTTTGCTCGCGCTTTCGCACGCAAGGGTGTTTTGCACTGCCGAATGACGATGTTTGCCTTGTCGGCGTATCGCCTGGCCATGAGCTTGCCAAGCTGGCGACGGAAGCCGGTTTGATGTTAGAAATGCACTATGCAAATTGGGGGAATTCGAATGAGCGTCAAATTGATCCGTTTCGGCAGCAATCCGCCCGCCGTGGAGACCGGCAAGCCCGGCAATGTCGTCAGCGGCAATCCCAGCACCAAGCTGCAGAACTATTATACCGACACGAGCGGCCAGTTCTTCGCCGGCATCTGGGAAGCCTCGCCCGGCAAATGGCAGGTCAGTTACGGCGAAGAGGAATTTTGCGCCATTCTGGCCGGGAAAGTGATCCTGACCAATGCCGATGGGGTTGCCGAGACATTCGTCACCGGTGACGCCTTCATCATTCCTAAAGGCTTCACTGGTACCTGGGAGACAGTGGAAGCCGTGAAGAAGTGGTACGTGATCTTTGAGCCGAAAGGCTGATTGCGGCGCGTGGCGGTGGCAGGCCGCGCGGGCCGGCCGGCAGTTCGGGATGCCGTAAGGGGTTGAAGGTTGCGCGTTCTCATCATCGACGAGCAGAACATCACGCGCCGCATGGCGGCGAAAATGGTGCGCGACAGCGGCGCGGGGGAAGTGCTCGAGGCCGAAAGCCCGCTGCATGCGATGACGATCCTCGAAGCGCAGGACCGCCCGGTCGATCTGGTCATCACCGACATCAAGGCCGCAAAGGACGACAGTCTGGACGGTGTCGAATTCGTGCGCCGCGTTGCCGAGCGACGGTTGGTCGAACATCTCGTCATCGCCTCGGCTCTCGAAGAGTCGATCATCCGCTCGATCGAGACGATGGCGCGCGGATTTGGCATCGAATTTGCCGGTCACGTCAGGCGCCCCATCAGCCCGGAAAGCCTGCGGCCGCTGATCGTGCGCCTGGTGGCGCGGCGCGCGGCTGCCCCATTGCTGAAGCCGCGATCGGTGCATGTCACGGTCGAGGATCTGCGTCACGCCATCGCCGACAAGCAGTTCGTTCCGCATTTCCAGCCGCGCGTGCGACGCGAGGATGGTGGCGTCACCGCCGTCGAGGCCCTAATCCGCTGGCGGCATCCGGATCGCGGGCTGGTGTCGCCCGGCGCGTTCATTCCGCTGGCCGACCGCACGGGCCTCATCGACGGCATTACCGATGTCGTGCTGGAAAAGTCGATCAGCTGGGCGCGCATCTGGCGCGACAGCGGCATCGACATCGCGGTCTCGGTCAATCTCACGGAAAATGGCCTCAACCAGCCGGGTCTGCCGGAGCGGATCGCCGATCTGGCGCATCAGCATCAGGTGCCGCATGAACGTATCGTGCTGGAAGTGACCGAATCCGCGGCCATCACCGACAGCGCGGCCTCGCTCGAAGCCCTCGCCAGACTGCGCATCAAAGGATTCGGCCTGTCGATCGACGATTTCGGCACCGGCATGGGAACGCCCGAACAATTGGCGCGGACCCCGTTCACCGAAGTGAAGATCGATCAGGCGCTGGTAACGGGCGTCTTCGACCAGCCGCAATTCTTCGGCGTGCTGGAATATTCACTGAAGCTGGCGCGACACCTGGGGCTGAAGACGGTGGCCGAGGGCGTCGAAAGCCAGGACGATTGGCAGCTGCTCAGCGACCTCGGCTGCGACGAGATGCAAGGCTATCATGTCGCCAGACCGATGCCCGGTGAAGAGATCGAGGGCTGGGTGCAGGGTTGGCACCGCGAGGCACTGTAGCTCGCGGCGCAGGCCGCCGCTCAGGTCTCGGCGTTCGACGAATAGATCACGGCCATGACGGCGCCCTTGATAAAGGGCAGCAGACCCAGCGTCATGAACAACGTCACCGGCATCCAGATCGCCGCCTGCACCCAGCTGGGCGGATGCGCATAGGTTTCCAGCGCCAGCAGGCCAGGAACGACGACATGCCCGACGATCGCGATGGTGAAATAGGCGGGTGCATCATCGGCACGCAGCGGCTCGAACGGCAGGTCGCAATGCGAGCATTGCTCGGCGATCGACAAATAGCCGCGAAACATGGCGCCCTCGCCGCAGCGCGGGCACTTGCGCCGCCAACCGCGCAGCAGAGCCGTGCGCCAGTTCGTCGACGTATCCAAGGTGTCCATGAGCAAAAGTCCTTTAACCCACTATTTCACTAAACCATACCTATGACTGGCGAAGCCGCCATGCGGCTGATTGTCACCTGCAACGCGCGTCCTAAGCCTTTGAAAGATTTGGCCGCTGAAAGGGGCGTCCCTGTTCGAAAGCGCGCGCTGCATTGAGGACCGCGCGATCACCATAGAGCGGCCCTATGATTTGGAGACCGATCGGAAGGCCGGCTGCGGTGAGGCCGCAGGGGACCGAGATGGCGGGTTGGCGGGTGAGGTTGAACGGGTAGGTGAAGGGTGTCCAGTCGGACCATTGCCTGTGCCGGTCCTGATCCGGGAAATCGAGGCCAGCGGCAAAGGCCGGTATGGGCATGGTCGGCGTCAGCAGCAGATCGAAGCGCTGGTGGAACTGGTTCATCGCCGTCCCCATCGCCTCCCGCGCTTTTACTGCCGCCATATGCTCCATCAGCGAAATGCGGCGCCCCATATCGACAATGGCAGCGAGGCCCGGATCGAGCAGCGCCTGCTTATCTGCCGGGAACTGGTTGACGAGGAAGGCGGCCCCGGCAAACCAATGCGCCTGGAACGTCGCCAGGCTCGCTTCAAGCACATGGTCCACTTGCTCGACCTTGGCGCCCAGCGCTTCGAAGACGAGGGCGGCCTTGGCAACGCAGGCGCCTACTTCCGGATCGACGGCTTCTCCGGCAAGGCTCGGTGCATAGGCGATACGCCATCCGGCGATGTTGCCGTTGAGGGTTTCGTGAAAATCGGCGGGCTCCACCGGCAAGGCGTACCAGTCGCGCGGATCCGGGCGCGAGATGACCGAGAACATCAGTGCCGCATCGGCCACAGTGCGGGTCATCGGTCCGACATTGGCCAGACTGCCGAAGGGTGACAGCGGGAAAGCGGGCACGCGTCCGAACGTTGCCTTGAATCCGACGATGCCCGTGAAGCTCGCCGGAATGCGGATCGATCCGCCACCATCGGTGCCGATGTGCAGGGCGCCCATACCCGTGGCCGCCGCGACGGCAGCGCCGCCGCTCGAACCACCCGGTGTCAAGCTTGGGTTCCACGGGTTGCGCGTAATGCCGGTGAGGGGTGAATCAGTAACGCCCTTCCAGCCGAATTCGGGTGTTGTCGTCTTGCCGAGAATGATGCCGCCATGTTCGCGCAGGCGCGCGCTGCTTGGCGCATCGACGTTCCACTCCTGCGTGGCGTCGATCAGGCGCGATCCGCGCAGTGTCGGCATGCCTTTGCTGAGCACAAGGTCTTTCACCGAAACGGGCACGCCGTCGATCAGCCCCAATTGTGCACCGCGATGCCAGCGGGCCTCGGACTCCCGCGCTGCTGCGAGCGCGCCGTCTTGGTCGACAAAGCAATAGGAATTGAGGCTTGAGTTGTGGCGATCGATCCCGTCCAGCGCCGCGCGTGTTGCTTCGACCGGCGACAGTTTGCGGGCACGGTAGAGCGCCACCAGTTCGGTCGCGGTCAGAAAGGCGAGATCGTCCGGCATGAGGTCCATCCAAAAGGTTCGATTAACCAACTTTCAACCCTATTCCTGCATGGTTGCGCCCATCGTTTCAATGCTGCCGCGCTTGCGTGCGGTGCGACTTCACGAGATGGCCGGGGTAGGCGATGAGTTTGCAGGGCACATGGGAATTGTCCTTCCTGGTGGATAAGGACGGTCGGATTCTGGAAGGCCGCGGTGCCTGCAACGAGCATTTGGGGCTCAATCTCCAGAGCCTCATCGGGCGCTCTTTCTTCTCGTTCATTGCCAGCGACGAGCGCTCCTATTTCCGCCGCTTCATGGGGCAACTCAACCGGCCGCGCGCCAAGCGGGCGGCCCTCGTTTCATTGCAAACGACGACGAGCCTGCGCTCCTATGCGATGGAAGCCCAGGCGGGGCGTACGGCGGACGACAATTGGCTGATGTTCACCCGCGACACCGGTGGGGCAGAAGGTCTCGACGATCTCGATCTGCCCGTTGTGATGGCGGACGAGGGCCAATTTCTGCGCCTGGTCGAACTGGCTGCGTCTCAGGCATCGGCATCCCTCGATCTCACCACAATCGAGGTTGGCGGATTGAGCGATGCCAAGAAGCTTAGCGCCCTGGGGTCTGAGGAGATAGCCGCATTCGAGCGTAGCGTAGGCGAGACTTTGTCCGGCACGGCCCACGAAGGCATTCTGTCCAATCCGTCACGCGGCCTCTACAACCTGCTGCACGATCCATCGAAGAGCAGCGCCGCGATCGCCGAGGATCTGGCCAATGTCGCCGGTCGCCACGGCATCTCGCCTGCGCAGGCCGGTATCGCGCATGCGACCATGTCGGTGGCACCGAACACATCGCTCTCCAACATCCGAGAGTCGCTTGGCGTCATGCAGAAGCGCATGCCGAGCTATCAGAGCTGGGATGAACCGGCAAAGCAGAAGATGAGCGAAGGGCAGATCGCCGCGGCGCTTGGGATAGCCGCGTTCCTGCTCGGGGTCATCGGCATCGTCTTCTATATGATGTCCTGACCGGTATCAGGACCGCTGCAGCATATCCGCGAATTCCGTGCGGGCCTTGTCGAAATTGTCGGCCCACCATTTGCTGTCGACCACCACTTGCTGTGACAGATTTTCCGGCTGGGTTGGGTCGTAATCACGCAATGCCTTCGGCATCGCTGCTGTTGCTTCCGGGTTGACCGGGCCGACACGCTGCAGGTTGGTGAAATCGATTTGCCTGCCTGCATCCTGCATGTGCGCGATCAGCTTGAAAGCGTCGATCCCGGCCGGATTGCCCTTGGGTACCGCCCAGACCCCTGGATGCAGGATCCCACCGGCCCAGGTGAAGGCGATCTTTCCTTCCGTTTCCTTGGCCAGCGCCACGGCGCGCGTATGCCAGATGCAGGCCATCGAGATGGTCTTGTCGATGAACATCTGATGCACCTGCTCGCCGCTCTCCCACGTCTGCAGATTGGGCTTCAAGCGATCGATGCGGTTGATGGCCGTGGTCAGATCGATGGGATAGGGATTGGTCGGTTTGTCGGAACCGGCCATCATCGCTGCTTCGAAGGCGCCGTTCATCCAGCGGTAGACGGCGCGGCCACCTGGAAAATGCTTGGTGTCGAAGAAGTCCTTCCACGTCATCGGCGGGCGCTCGGCAAACCGCTCCGTGTCGAAGGCCAGCACGTAGGAATAGGTATAGCCGCCGGCGCCGTGGGTGAAGGCGAAGGGCGACATGATCTTGGCGGGATCGACGGTCTTGTAGTCGATCGAGCTCAAATGACCGCTGGCTCCTAAGCGCAGCGCCGTGAAGCCGTCGGCGTCGCAGACGTCCCAGGTGACGTCGCCGGAATCGACCAAGGTCCGGATGGCACCTTCGGTCGGCCCGGTGCCGTCGAAGACGATGGTCGAGCCGCTGGCGGCCTCGTAGCTCTTGCCGAAGGCGCGGGTCAGACTCTTGATCTCATCCCCACCCCAGGTGGCGAAGACCAGTTCCTTGGCGGCGGCGCGGCTCGTACCTGGCAGCAGGCTTGCTGCCGCGCTGCCAGTGAGCGCCGCCATGATCTGCCGCCGGGACCAGCCCTGCCGGCGGGCCAGGACAAAGGCATCCTGCAGGAAGGGGGTGAGGGGCATGGCGACTCCGCGAAAAGGAAACGGCCGGATCGGTTTAACCGATCCGGCCGCGGATAAAAAGATATCCGGGTGCGCGATTTACTTCATGGTCGGCATGACGAATTCGGCGCCGGAACGGATGCCGGTCGGCCAGCGGCCGGTGATCGTCTTCAGCTTGGTGAAGAAGCGGATGCCTTCCATGCCGTGCATGTGGTGATCGCCGAACAGCGAGCGCTTCCAGCCGCCGAAGCTGTTGAAGGCCATCGGCACCGGAATCGGCACGTTGACGCCGACCATGCCGACCTTGATGCGCGAGGTGAAGTCGCGGGCGGCGTCGCCATCGCGGGTGAAGATCGCGGTGCCGTTGCCGTATTCGTGGTCATTGATGAGCTTCACCGCGGCAGCATAGTCGGGGACGCGGACGACAGAGAGGACCGGGCCGAAAATCTCTTCCTTGTAGATCTTCATTTCCGGGGTGACGTGATCGAACAGGCAGCCACCGAGGAAATAGCCGTTCTCGTAACCCTGCAGCTTCAAAGTACGGCCGTCGACCACCAGCTTGGCGCCTTCCTTGACGCCCTGGTCGACATAGCCCTTCACTTTTTCATAATGCTGCTTGGTGACGAGCGGACCCATTTCGGCTTCCGGGTCGGTGCCCGGCGCAACCTTCATGCCGCGTACGCGCGGGGCCAGCTTGTCGACGATGGTGTCGCCGACCTTGTCGCCCACCGCGACGGCGACCGAGATCGCCATGCAGCGCTCGCCGGCCGAACCGTATCCGGCACCCATGAGGGCGTCGGCGGCTTGGTCCATGTCGGCATCCGGCATGATGATCATGTGGTTCTTGGCGCCGCCCAGTGCCTGGACGCGCTTACCGTGCGCGGTGCCTGTCGTGTAGATGTATTCGGCAATCGGCGTCGAGCCGACGAAGCTGATGGCTTCGATGCCGGGATGGGTAAGGAGCGCATCGACCGCGACCTTGTCGCCGTGGACGACGTTGAAGACACCATCGGGGAGCCCCGCCTTCTTGAGGAGGTCGGCCACCATCAACGAGACCGAGGGGTCGCGCTCGGAGGGCTTCAAGATGAAGCAATTGCCGGCGACGAGGGCGGTCGGGAACATCCACATCGGCACCATGGCCGGGAAGTTGAACGGCGTGATGCCGGCGACGACGCCCAAGGGCTGGCGCACAGACCAGCTGTCGACATTGGTGCCGACGTTTTCGCAGAACTCGCCCTTGAGGAGCTGCGGCGCACCGCAGGCGAACTCGATCACTTCGAGGCCGCGGGTGAATTCACCGCGCGCGTCCGAGAGGACCTTGCCATGCTCGGCCGTGATCATGGCGACGATCTTGTCGGCATTGTCTTCGGCGAGCTGCTTGAACTTGAACATGATGCGGGCGCGGGTGAGCGGCGGCGTGTTGGCCCAGCCCGGGAACGCGGCCTGGGCGTTCTTCACGGCGGCGTCGACTTCCTGGGCGGTCGCCAGATGGACCTTGGCCTGAACCTCGCCGGTCGCCGGGTTGAACACGTCGGAGGTGCGGCCCGATGTACCCGCCACTTCCTTGCCGCCGATGAAATGATTGATGGTCCGCATTGCCGCCCTCTCCAGATCAACAGGGATTGTTGTAGGTTGGCGCTGATATAGAGAAGCCACGCTTTGTGGTCAAGATTTTAATCAACATGATAAATATATTGAACGTTTGGCGGGCGCTTGAACAGGTGCATGCTGTTGACCCCACCGAACGGGAGGCTCGCGCCATGAACCTTGAAGATCGGGTACAGCAACATTACGGCGACGACGCGCTGTCACGGCGCGTCCTGGCGGCACTCAGCGAGGCAGGTAAGGATATCGACCGGCTGACGATCGATGATCTCGCCGCGGTCGACGAATTCCATCTCGGCTGGCGGGAGCAAACCAAGGCGCTGGCGGAAGTGCTGGAATTGCAGCCCGGAGAGCGCCTGCTGGATATCGGCTGCGGGATCGGTGGACCGGCACGCTTTATGGCGGTGCATGGCGGCTGCCATGTCAGCGGCATCGACCTCACCCCGCAATTCGTGGCGTTGGCACGGGACCTCACGCGCCGCTGCGGCCTGACCGAGCGCGTCGACTTCAAGATCGCGAGCGCGCTGGCCCAGCCGTTCGCGCCGGCGACGTTCGATGCGGCGATGCTGATCCATGTCGGCATGAACATCGCCGACAAGGCGCGCCTCTTCGCGGAGGCGCATCGCGTCCTGAAACCCGGCGGTCGTTTTGTGGTCTATGACGTCATGGCGCCCGACCCCACCAAGCTGACCTACCCGATGCCCTGGGCGGCCGATCCCGCCGCGTCGGCCGCGGCACCACCGGAGCTCTATCGTGAGACGCTGGCTGCGGCCGGATTCGAGATCGTGGGCGAACGTGACCGGTCGACCTTCGTGCGGGAACTGGCCGCCGCGATGCGCGAGAGGAATGCAGCCGAGGGCAGGCCACGCCTGGGCCTCCATCTGATCATGGGCGAGGCCGCTGACGTGCGCTTGAAGAACGTCATGGCGGCGTTGGAGCAGGGGCTGATCGTGCCCACCGAGATGATCGCCCGCGCCCGCTAATTGGCGGCAGGCATGAAATGAAAGAGGTATTGATCGTGACCAGCAGAATGAAGATCGATTTCGTTTCCGACGTTTCTTGTCCCTGGTGTGTCATCGGCCTGCGGGCGCTCGAGACGGCGCTGTCGCACCTCGCCGGGGAGATCGAGGCCGACATCCGTTTCCTTCCCTTCGAACTCAATCCGCATATGGGGCCGGAGGGGCAGAATATCGTCGAGAAATACGGATCGACCTCGCGCTAGAGGCACCGGAACTATCGCCCCGGGAACTGGCGATCCGCTTCACCGACACCAGGCGCTACTTCGTCTCGAAGGCATCGGTTTATCGGCTCTTGAAGGCCGCCGACAGCTTCCAGGACCTGACCACGGTGCCCAACCAGCTTTGGCAGACCGACTTTACCTATCTGAAGGTGATTGGCTGGGCTGGTATTATCTCTCGACGGTGCTGGATGACTACTCCCGCTACATCATCGCCTGGAAGCTTTGCACCACCATGAAAGCCTAGGATGTGACCGACACTCTCAACCTGGCGCTCATCGCCTCGGGCTGCGGCCGGGCCAAGGTCAGGCACCAGCCACGGCTGCTGTCGGACATGGGTCGAGCTACACCTTGGCCGATCTGGCTACCTGGCTGGAACGCAAGGGCATGCCGCACACGCGCGGTGCGCCCTATGACCCGCAGACACAGGGCAAGACCGAGCTCTGGCACGAAACCCTGAAGAACCGCATTCTGCTGGAGAACTACTACCTGCCGGGGGCGCTCGAGCCCAAAATCGATGCCTTCGTCGATCACTACAATCACCAGCGTTACCACGAGAGCATCAACAATCTGACGCCCGCCGATGTCTACTTCGGCCGCGGCCAAGCTATCATCGAACAACGGGGAAGGATCAAGCATGACACCATCACCCAACGACGCTTGCAACACCTAAACGCCGCTGCTTAAACTCAACAACCGATGAGCCGGATACTCCGTCAAATCACGACCAACAAAGTCTCAAATACTCTGCCGACGGACATGGCAAAGTACTCTATGGCCTTGATTGCAAGTCTGTATTCAATAGTTTGTCGGGAGTTGCGAAATGAAAGTGAAATGTATCCGATTGATCGATTCAGGTGGTCGTGAGGTGAATACCTCACCTTGGTTGAAGGTCGGCCAAGTATATAATGTATTGTCGATATTCATCGATCAGGACGGTAAACGTAGCTATGCAATTGTCGGCAATGAGCACGAAGGCGAATGGCCGAACATGGTTAGCCATGAAGCCGAATGTTTTGAGGTCGTAAGTACAATCGTACCTTCAAACTGGAGAGTCTGGATTCATGAATCGTCGGCTATAGGCGTGTCACCAGCAACGTGGCAAGCTCCCGATTTTGCAGAGCGTTTCTATGATCGCGATCCCTCGATACTGCCGATCTTTCAGCGTGAACGAGATATCATTGTAAGAGAGGAGTCGTGAATCTACGCCTACGACTGCGGAGAGGTTATGATGGTTCGTTGATGCAGACTTCATCAGGTTCGACGTACGGCCGGCGGAGGAGCGTCTGACTGATATCCAGCAAGATTTTGACCAGGGCGGTAGGTCGCGCCAGTCCTGAGGATCGTCAAGCTGAGGTCGGTCGAGCGGGGGCGCGATACATTGAGTTTGGAGAGGAGATGGCCGGAATCTCTATGCGGACTATCAGGCGGACGCGCACTATCAGGTGACCCATACCAGCGGCGGACGGTTGTCTATGTCGACCAATCAAAGCTGAGGCAGTCTTTTGGTCAAGCGGGCGGGCGCGTCTCGCTGGGAACCTATGAGTTCATGCCGGGAGGCGCTGAGGCGCGCTTGAAGAACGTCATGGCGGCGTTGGAGCAGGGGCTGATCGTGCCCACCGAGATGATCGCCCGCGCCCGCTAATTGGCGCCAGGCATGAAATGAAAGAGGTATTGATCGTGACCGACAAAATGAAGATCGATTTCGTTTCCGACGTTTCTTGTCCCTGGTGTGTCATCGGCCTGCGGGCGCTCGAGACGGCGCTGTCGCACCTCGCCGGGGAGATCGAGGCTGACATCCGTTTCCTTCCCTTCGAACTCAACCCGCATATGGGGCCGGAGGGGCAGAATATCGTCGAGCATATCGGCGAGAAATATGGATCGACCCCGGAGCAATCGGCCGAGACCCGGGCGATGATCCGCGAACGTGCCGGCAGCCTCGGCTTCGAGATGCGCATGAACGAGGCAAGCCGCATCTACAACACCTTCGACGCCCATCGCCTGCTGCATTGGGCGCTTGGCGAGGGCAAGCAATCGGCCTTGAAGCACGCGATGTTCAAGGCCTATTTCACCGATGGCGAGAACATGTCGGACCGCGAGACCTTGGTCCGCATCGCCGGCTCGGTCGGGCTCGACCCGGCGGCGGCCCGGCAGATACTGGCCGACGATACTTTCGCCGCCGATGTCCGTGCCGAGCAGGCCTATTACCGGCAGCAGGGCATCCATGCCGTGCCGGCGATTGTCATCAACGAGAAATATCTCATCTCCGGCGGGCAGCCGATCGAGGTGTTCGAGCGCGCATTGCGTGAGATTGCGACGCAGTCCTGATCGGCTTGCGCGCCGCCCCATCTGAATTCATTCGATTCACGCCCGTGTCACGCCCCTGCGCCTAAAGAGACTGCAGGGTCGCCCCGGTCGCCGGAAGAGCAACGGCACCGGACCGACCAGCAGTTCAGGGTTTATGCGTGGGGTAGCGATGACGGGTGCAAGAAAGAACAGGACCGGCGCACGCGCTGGTTCGGCCATCGATCAGGCGGAACATCAACTGAAGGCATTGAAGGCGCTGCGGACCGCCTATCAGGTCACGTCGCGGGCCTTGAGCGACGAGATCGATCGGGCGCGCAACGATCTGGATCGGATTGGTGATCTCGGCGCGCGTCTGCGTTGGCTCGACGAGCGGCACAGCCTCGTGCGTTCGGCCTTGGTTGGTGGCCCCGCCTATGCCGATTATCTCTGCGGCGATTGTACTGACCTGCCGCAGGTGCGCTCGCTTGCGGAAACGGCGGCAAAGCTGGCGCGCAGAGGTGCGGACGTGCCGACGACGCTCAACATGCTCAATTACATCGACCACGAACTTGGCTGGGCGCAGGGCGCGCCGTGATGGCCGGTGGAAGGAAGGCCGGATTCAACGCTCCTTGCCAAGGCTCCGCGCCAGTTCGACCAATTGTCGGCGCACGCGGACATTCTTGATCCGGTAATAGGCGCGCACCAGTTCGATCGTCTCGCGCTGTTCCAGTGGATCGCCCTCGTTGGTAGGGACCAACGGCACGGCGCCGACGGCATCGGCAAGCCCGTTCTCGATGCCGCTGAAGAAGTAAGTGACGTCGATTTCAAGGGCACGAGCCAGATCAAACAGGCGGCTTGAGCTCACCCGGTTGATGCCGGTCTCGTACTTCTGGATCTGCTGGAAAGTGAGTCCGATCGCCTTCGCCAACCGCTCCTGGCTGAGCCCCAGCTGCGTGCGCCTGGTATGCAGCCGGCGGCCGACATGAATGTCGATCGGGTTGGGCTTTCCCTTGCCTCGGCTCTTGCCCGCGCGCCGCAGCGGCGGTTGATGCTCCTGGTCCATTTCCATTCTCGTTTTTTGAGCCTTGATCGTCGCGTCGTCAGACGCCCGCCAGCCGCAGGCCTTCCTCGAAGCGTTTGCGGACGGCATCGTCCTTCAATGGCGAGTGGTCGACTTTCTCGCGCGCCGGTCTATCGGGATAGATTTCACGGATATGCCGGCCATATTCCTGCGCCGCTTCCAGATTGCCCGACAAGGCATGGCTCGCCGCCAACAGGCGCACGGCGGGCTTCCAATTCTCCATGCGGTCGCAAAGCTCTATCGAGCTTGCATAGTTGGCGCTGTTGAAGGCGATGCTGGCGCCCGCCCACCAATAATGATCCGGCGCCATCGGGTTGAGGTCGATCGCGCGCTGGAACATCTTCCAGCCCGCTTCATTGTCGCCAAAGGAGGAGAGGGCATCGGCATATTGCACGAGAAGATCGGCGGAATTCGGGTTGAGGCTCTCCGCTTCGGCGAATTTCTCGGCCGATTTGTCATAGTCGCGTTGATAGAGGGCGACGGTCGCCGACATCAAATGCGCAAAGCCCGCGCCAGGATCGATCGCGATGGCATTCTCGGCGGTCTGCCGCGCGCGCCGCAGCAGGTCCGGATCGTCTCCGCCCAGAGAAATCCATTCGAGATAAAGCGTCTGGGCGATGCGCGCATGTGCCAGCGCCATGCCGCCATTGAGTTCGGTCGCCTGCTGAAAGCAGCGCCGCGCCCGCCGCAGCATCGGCAGGTCGCAGTTCTTCAACTGGTTCTGCCCGTCGAGATAGTGGAAATAGGCGCTGCTGTTGCCGTCCCGCCGCATGGCGTCGAGAAGATGCCGCTCGACCGAGGCCGCGACCGCCGTTGCCACCTGCAGCGCGAGGAGGCGGAACGAGCGCACCAGGTCTTCGGCGCGGAACGAAAATTCGCCGCTCCACAGGATTTCGCCGTTGGCGCAATCGGCCATGCGCAGTGCCATCACCTGCGCGCGCGCGCCCGGCTTGATGAATCCGCTGACGGTGAAATCGGCCCTGAGGATGGAATTGTCTTCCGGCAACCCGGAATCGTGCCGCAGCTGGAATGTCGAATGCGGCGCCAGGGTGGCGAAGGACCGGTAGCGCGCAAGTTCGTTGGCGATGTCCTCGACCAGCGCCATGAGCAAGGGTGCCTCATATGCGGTCGTGGGTGGCGAGATCCATTTCGGTGCCAGGAACGCCACGCGCGGCAGGTTCCTGGCACGCGGCTGCGGGTGTCCCTCGCCCGCGGCATGGTGGCGTCCCGCCAGGACGCGCCGTACCAAGGCGGCCGTTTCGGGCTGCGGTGGAGTGCCGAACTCGCGCTCCAGCATGACGATGAGCGCGTGGTAGAGCCGTTCGGCTTCCGCAAACATGCCGTTGCGGCCGAAGGCCTCGATCAGGCTGCGATAGCTGGCTTCCCGTTCCGGTTCAATTGCCAGCATGCGGTCGGCGATAAGGCGCAGATCCTGCTCCGAGGCGCGCCCGAACCGCGTCAATTCAAGCAGGATGGCGCTGGCGGCGGCAAAGAAACGGTCACGCAGCGCCGCGCGCTCGACGATCAGCCAATGCTGGAAGGAATCAGTTGCCTCGCCGATCCCATCGAGCAGATCGCCACGAAACAGCAGCAGGCCGCGCAGCGCCTGTTCAGGAGACCCGGAGCGGCTGGTGATCTCGAATAAAATGAGGTCGATGAGTGCCGCGCCGTGCCCCAGTGCCACCGATTTCGCGTCCGCTTCGATGAGGTCGCTTTCCGGCTGGCTCGCTTTGCGCACCCGTGTCAGCAGCTGGCGCAGATTGCCGAGCGCCACCGCTTCGCTCTCACTGTCCCACAGCAGGGCGGCGATTTCCTTGCGCGGCAAACGCTTCGCCGGTGCCCGCGCCAGCAAGGCGAGAAGCTGAAATCCCTTTGCCGGGAACACAACGTTACCACTAGGCCGCGCCAGTTCCGGCATCCCAAGCAAGCGGAACTCGACGTCCGATTCCAATCCCATCCCAACCCAACGCGAAAGAGCACCCCGCTGAAAATTGTCCTAAAATCAGAGGGGTGGCAAGAACAAACGGAATTTAGGTATCGCGGATCGAGCCTCAGCCCGGCAGGCGGACGCCGAGAAATTCTGTATCCGCGGCAGACGACAGCGCAAAGGCGCAATCGCCGGGAATGCAGACGCTGTCGCCGACCGTCAGTTGATGCCGTCCGTGACCGCCGGCGCTGAGTTCCAGCGTTCCCTTGAGCACGAACATGAACAGGAATTCGCCGCCGTGGGCAGGGGCATCCATCCGGGCCGCTTCTTGTGCGCGGACGACATGGACCCCGGCCAGACCGTCGGTGGCGGCACCGATGCCGAGATCCCGCGCCTGGAAATCCGAACCTTGCCAATCCGACCACGCAGCTTTCGCCGCCACGTGGCGGACGAAGCGCTGGTCGCCGTAATAGCGTCCGGGAATGACGCTGCCGGTCGGCAAGGTCATGTTCTGGTCGGCATGGGTTTCGTGAATCGCCGGACAGCCGATCTCGATCACTTCCAGACCGGGTGATGCTTCCAGCACCCGGTGGCGGATCTCCGGCGGCTGCAGTACGCAATCGCCGGCTTCCATGATGAAGGGCTCGCCCTGGTCCTCATAGACGACCTTCACCCAGCCAGCCTTGCAGAAGATCATCTGGAAACGGATCTTGTGGAAATGGACGTAGTCCGGCACCGGCCCGCCGTCCGGGATACGGATGTGCGAGGCGATGAAGCGGCCGCCCAGCCGGCTTGGGATCAGGTCGCGATATTGCATGCCGGCGCGGCCCGTGCCCCAGGCTTCCTTGCCGCCGCGCGACAGCACGAATTCGGCGGTGCCTTCCGGCACCATCAGCGGGCGGATCGCATCAGCAAGCTGTACCTTGGTTCCGCCCGGCGCCGTCAATTCGTCCGGCGTGCCGGCGGGGAGTGCCGCGCGGTCGCACAGCAGGTGCAGCGTCAGCGGCGATTGGTTGCCGCTGGCGGCACGCTTCTCCAGGCGCAAGGCAATGCCGTGCCCGGTGACGACGGCCAGCGTCGGTGAATCCGCCGGCATGATCATGGCGACCTTGAAGCCCAGCGTGCCGGTGAAAAAGCGAAGCTCGGCGGCAAGATCGGTACAGGGGATCAGGATCTGGGCGGCGCGGATGTGCGGGGAAATGTCGGCCATGAAAGGTCACTCTCGCAATCGGATGACAGCGCCTTTCTAGCCCGCACGAGGGGCGCTGGCAATTTCAGCGATGGATGGCAATGGCGCGCGCCGGAAAGCCGGACCCTTCCTTGGGTTTGGGCCAGCTTGCCATGATGAGGGCGCCGCAAGCCGGAACTTGATCCAGGTTTGTCAGCATCTCGATCTGCCACCGGTCCTGCGCCAGCACATAGCGCTCCAGACTGTCGTCGCCGCGCGAAACAGCGAGGCCAGGATCGGTATCCAGTTGCTCATGGCCGATGGCGCGCACCTGCCGCCTCTCGATCAGCGTCTCCAAAACGTCGCGTGACCAGCCGGGACAATGTGACAAACCGTTGCCGTCGCGGTTCTGCATCCGCGCGGCATCGGGCCAGCGCTTCGACCAGTCGGTGCGCAGTGCCACGAACGCGCCAGCCGGGATAGGGCCGAACGATTTCTCCCAGAGGGCGATATCGTCCAAGGTCGGCGTGGCATCGGGATCGTCGGCAACCCGTGCCGAGATATCCAGAATGACGAGCGGCAGCAGCATCTCGGCTGGTGGAATGGCATCGAGCGTGCGGCCTCCTTTGATGTAATGGACCGGCGGATCGACATGCGTGCCCCATTGCCCGACATGGGTGTAAAGATGCACCTGGCAATCGTGGCCCAATGCATAATCCTGCAGCGGGCGGCGTTCCTCGTCCGGGAAGTCGGGAAATTTCGGCTGTCCCGGGAAGAAGGCGTGGGTCAGGTCGGTGAAGGTCGCACCCACGAAATATTCCGCGAAAACCGGCCACAGGCCGGAAGCTGGGGCATGGCTCATCATCCGTCCTTTTTCAATTGCTCGTCGACACGGTTGAGGAACGAGCGTAGCACCACATTATCCTCGGCATGTTTCTTGTGCAGCAGGTAGAAGGGCGATTCATATTCCCCCGCTGGACCCAGCGGCAGCTTCTGCAGCCGCCCGTCGCCTCCGATGAGGGCCGCGTAATGAATTGGCAGGAAGCCGATGAACTTCCCCGACAGGATCAAGGCCGCCTGCGCCTCCATCTGCTCGACGATGGCAGCGGCCTTCATATGCCCAGTAATTTCCAGATCATAGCGGTTGAGATAGCGCCGCGCGACGAAGGGCTGGTGCCGCACATCGTCAAGGGCGACTTTGCGCCGGCCGAACAGCGGATGTCCCTTGGCACAAAACATCGCCTGGCGTTCTTTGAACAGCGGCCGGAAGGCGATCTCGGAACCGGTGCCACGTGTCGGTCGCACGAAGGGCCCGATGGCGAGATCGCGCAATCCTTCCGCCACGGCGCGCGCCATGCCGTCCGGTGAATCGGTCGACAGCTCGACGACCACTGATGGTGCCTTGGCGGCAAAGGCGCCGAGCAGGGCAGGGAGGTCGAAGGCCGGATTGCTCAGCATCGCGTCGACCGTGCCGATGCGTAAGGTCCCCCGCATCTCGCCGGAGACACCGTCCGTCACCTTCTGGAAACGGTCGACAGCGGCAAAGAGATCGCCGCTCGCGGCATAAAGTCTTTCGCCCGCGTCTGTCAGGGCGAAACCCGCGCGGCCCCGGCGACAGAGGCGAAAGCCCAGCCGTTTTTCCAGCTCGGCCAGCTGCGTCGACAGCGTCGACTGGCTGACGTTGAGGGTAAGCTGTGCCGGCGCCAACCCGCCGCTTTCCACAATCGTGGTGAAGACCCGCAGCAACTTGAGGTCCATGTCGGCAAGGGCGCGCATCTTCTTACATCGATAATTTCGATCTATCGCCCATTATCCCGCCTTTATTCCGATTGTAAAGCTGTGCGAGCCTCATCCCCTGCCTCCAGCCTTCAGCCAAGGAATTCGCGCCATGAGCCAGAACGCCTACGAAACCGGCCGTCTCAATCTCCCCTTCGTCGGTCACTGCACGTTCGCCAAGCAACCGATCTGCACCGATTGGGACAATATCAATGCCGATGTTGCGGTGCTCGGCGTTCCCTATGACATGGGCACGCAATACCGCTCCGGTGCCCGCTTCGGCCCGCGCGCCATCCGCGAGGCGTCGACCCTGTTCTCCTTCGGTCATGGCGGCGCCTATGATTTCGAGGACGACACGGTCTACCTGCCGACCGACCGGGTGAAGATCGTCGATATGGGCGATGCCGACATCGTCCATACCGATACGGTGAAGAGCCACGAGAACACGCGCTATGCCGTGCGCAAGATCCTGAGATCGGGGGCGCTCCCGGTCATTCTCGGTGGCGACCATGCGGTCCATGCCCCGGTGATCGAGGCATTCGCCGGCCAGGAGCCGGTCCATATCGTCCATTTCGACGCCCATCTCGATTTTGTCGACGAGCGTCACGGTGTCCGCTACGGCCACGGCAATCCGCTGCGCCGCGCGTCGGAGACGGGCCATGTCACCAGCATGACCCAGCTTGGCATCCGCAACGTCTCCTCTTCCAACCGGTCGGATTACGAGGCGGCGCAGAATTTCGGTTCCAAGATCCTGTCGGTGCGTCACGTGCGAAAGCTGGGGACGCAAGGCGTCCTTGACCTCATCCCCAAGGGTGCCCGCTATTACGTCACCATCGACATCGACGGGTTCGATCCCTCGATCGCGCCGGGGACCGGTACACCCAGCCACGGCGGCTTCCTCTATTACGAGGTGCTGGAAATCCTCCAGGGCCTCACCAGGCAAGGCCGGGTGGTCGGCATGGATCTGGTCGAAGTGGCGCCCGCCTATGATCCGACCGGCATCACTGGTTTTCTGGCCGCGCAATTGCTAATGAACTTCCTCGGTTTCATCTTCGAAGCGCGCCACCAAAGCGGCCGCTGATTCCTCGATCCATCCGGAGCCTGATCCCATGACTTACGATGTTGCCGCCATCCGCGCGCAATTCCCCGGCCTGAAGCGCCAGCAGAACGGCGAACCGGCCGTCTTCTTCGACAATCCCGCCGGCACCCAGATGGCCAAGCAGTCGATCGACCGCATGGTCTGGGCGATGACTGAGGTCAACGCCAATCTCGGTGGCCAGTTCGAAACCTCGATCCTCGCCGGCAAGCTGGTCGACGATGCGCATGAGGCGGCCAAGGATTTCATCAACGCCGCGAGCGTCGAGGAAATCGTCTTCGGCCAGAACATGACGACGCTGACCTTCATGATGTCGCGCACGCTGGGGCGTACCTTCAAGGAAGGTGACGAGATCGTCGTCTCGCGCATGGACCATGACGGCAACGTCACACCCTGGCTGATCATGGCGGAAGAGCGCGGCCTCAAGGTCAAATGGCTCGACTTCAGCCCGGAGACGTTCGAATTCGATCTCGCCCAGGTGAGCAAGGTGGTGACCGACCGCACGCGCGTGGTGGCGGTCGGCTATGCCAGCAACGTCACCGGCACGATCAACAATGTGAAGGCGATTGCCGCGGCGGCGAAGGCTGCCAGCAACGGCAAGGCACTGGTCTATGTCGATGCCGTCCAGTTCGCCCCGCATGGCGTCATCGACGTCCAGGATATCGGCTGCGATTTCCTCGTCTGCTCGGCCTATAAATTCTACGGGCCCCATTACGGCCTGCTCTGGGGTCGCCATGAACTCCTGCAGAATCTCAATGCCTACAAGGTCCGTGCCGCGACCGAGGAGCTGCCGTCGAAATTCGTGACCGGCACCACCAACCGCGAAGAGCTCGCCGGTATCATGGGTGCCGTCGAATATTACGAATGGCTGGGCAAGAATTTTGGTGGGGCGACCGATCCGAAGCTCACCCGGCGCCAGCGTATCGTCGCCGGCGTCGAGGCGATGCTGCGCCATGATCACGGCCTTGCCGACCGGCTCATCAGCGGCCTCGAGCAGGTGAAGAACATCCGCATCCTCGGGATCACCGACCGCAAATCCTTCGCGCGCCGCGTGCCCACGGTTTCCTTTGCGATGGACAATTGCGATCCGACCGAGATCGCCAAGTTCATGGCCGGCCAGGGCATCTATGTTTGGGACGGCCATAATTACGGCGTCGAGCCGGTGACGCGCCTCGGTCTCATCGACAAGGGCGGCGTCGTGCGCGTGGGGCCGACACATTACAACACGCCGGGTGAGATCGACCGCTTCCTCGGTGCGCTCAATATTTATTTACAAAGGCGCTGAGCCATCGCGTGCTAGTCTCGGCCCCGACCAATTGTCGAGGGCCGGGACATGCGCCAGATCGTCATCGCCATTCTCTTTGCCGCTTCGCTGATTTCCCCGGCCGCCGCCCAATCGACGGACGATGCTGAGCGACTGGCGGACGAAGGTTTGGCCAAGATTTTGCAAGCGCTCGATCTGTTGCTGAAGACAATCCCGCAATATGCGGCGCCCGAGGTGCTGCCCAATGGCGATATCATCATCCGCCGTTTGCATCCCGAGGACGAACCGCCACAAAAGCCCAAGGATGGGGACGATGAACCAAGCGACGGCACCGAAACCTGACGCAGTCCGGCGCCTGAAGGAGCTTGGCGCACTGGCGCCCGGCGGCGATTTCGCGCTTGAACCCACTGCATCCGGTCCGCTCGACGGGCTGACTTTCGCCATCAAGGATCTGTTCGATGTTGCCGGTCGCGTGACCGGCTGCGGCAATCCGGATTGGCTGCGGTCGCACCAGCCGGCACCGCGCCACGCTGCTGCGGTGGAAAAATTGCTCGCGGCCGGGGCCTGCGCCATCGGCAAGACGATCACCGACGAACTGGCCTTCAGCCTCAACGGCCAGAACTTCCATTATGGCACGCCGTTGAACTCGACCGCACCCGATCGCATTCCGGGCGGGTCTTCCGCCGGCTCCGCCTCGGCAGTTGCCGGTGCTGCCTGCGACTTCGCGCTCGGCACCGATACCGGCGGCTCGGTCCGCATCCCGGCGGCCCTCAACGGCATCTTCGGCATCCGCCCCAGTCACGGCAGTGTCGACGATCGCGGTGTCATGGTGCTGTCCAAGAGTCACGATACGGTCGGCTGGTTTGCGCGCGAAGTCGATGTGCTGGCAAAGGTTGGCGACGTGCTGCTGCCGCCCGATACCGGCGAGGATGCGCCCTTCGGTGAAGTTTTCGTTGCCCGCGATGCCTGGGCGCTGGCCGATCCGGCGGTGGCGGCGGCGCTCGATCCTGTGCGGGATCGCATCATTGCCGCGATCGGGCCCAGTGTGGACATGACGCTCGCCGCCGATTGCGGTGGTCTCTCTGCTTGGCGCGCCGCCTTCCGCTTCCTGCAGATGCGCGAGATCTGGGCCGAACATGGCGCCTGGATCGAGCGCGAAAAACCGCAGTTCGGCCCCGAGATCGCCGAGCGATTTGCCATGTCGCGCGAGGCAGCGGCCAAGACCGATACCGGCGAGGCGGAATTGCGCCACCTGATCACGCGGCGTCTTGATGACATGCTGGCCGAGGGCGGCATCCTGCTCATCCCGACCGCGGCCGATATCGCGCCGCTCAAATCCATGAGTGCCTCTGATTCCGCGGGTTTCCGCGACCGGACGCTGAGCTTGACCTGCATCGCCGGTCTTGCCCGCTTGCCACAAGTTACCTTGCCGGGGGCGCGGGTCGGTGGCACCCCGGTCGGCATCTCGCTCATTGCCCGCCACGGGCGCGACCGGGCACTCCTGGCTCTGGCTCGGCGCTTGGCGGTTTGAAAAAAGTTGGGTCTGCTGTCGAAATCCGGTTTGCTCGCGCGTCTCTTAGGGGAAGGGACGGGCAATGGGCCGGTCCCCGGCGGCCCGCAGGAGGGGCTAAACCTATGAAATACATGCTGATGGTCTTTGAGAACGAAGCCCAATACGGCGATCGCCGGCCCGACCCTGAGGTCTTGAAGCGCCACATGGCGTTCCAGCAGGAGATCAAGGCGCACCATATCGGCGGTGCCGGCCTCAACGGCGTTGCGACTGCCACGACGATCCGCACCGACGGCGGCAAGCAGATCGTCCATGATGGCCCCTTCGCCGAAACCAAGGAGCAGCTGGGCGGCTTCTACCTCATCGATGTGCCGGACCTCGATGCGGCGATCGCCATTGCGCGCAAGCTGCCGCTTTTGAAGGATGGCGCGGTTGAAATCCGGCCGCTGCTGACGGCGGATGCCAAGCCCGTCGCTTGACGCCGCGGTGCGCGAAGCGGGCGGCCGCATCGTCGCGGCGCTCGCCGTGCGCTACCGCAATCTCGATCTGGCCGAGGAAGCGCTTGCCGAGGCAAGCCTGCGCGCGGCCCGCCATTGGCCGGAGCGGGGCCTGCCGAAAGATCCTGCGGCCTGGCTTTACCGCGTCGCCGAGCGTTGTCTGCTGGATGCCTTGCGCAAACGCCGGCACGAAACGGCAGATGCCCCGGACATGGCCGATCCCGCGCCCAATGCGGAAGATTTGCTCACGGATGACCGCATGCTGATACCCGATGAAAGGCTGCGCCTCATCTTCATCTGCTGCCATCCGGCGGTCGCCGTCGATGCCCGCGCGGCACTCACCTTGAAGCTGGTCTGCGGGCTTGCCACACCGGCGATCGCACGCGCTTTCCTGGTGAGCGAGCCCACGCTGGCGCAACGCCTGGTCCGGGCCAAGCGCAAGATCGCCGAAGCCGGCATTTCGTTCGAACTGCCGGCCCCGGAGCACTGGCCGGAGCGGCTCGATGCTGTCCTCACCACACTGGAGATCGCCTATTCGAAGGCGCATGAGGATGCGGCAGGCGCCGGTCCACATGCCGGCTTTGCCACCGAGATGCTGGACCTGACCCGGCTTCTCGCCGATCTGTTGCCGCGCGAGCCGGATGTGCTGGCCCTCGCCGCTACAATTCGCTTTGCCGAGGCCAGGCGCCCGGCGCGGCTGGCCGATGACGGCGCCATGATCCCGCTGGCCGAGCAGGACCCGCTGGATTGGCATCGTCCGCTCATCGACGAGGCCCGCCGCTATCTGGCGCGGACCGATGCCGCCGCGCCCAGCCCGCGCATGCTGCAGGCGCAGATCCACGGACTATGGTGCGCGCGGCGCAGCCTGGCGGAGGCGGCGCCCTGGCCACAGGTGCTGCAGGCCTATGACGCGCTTCTTGCCCAGCGCGACGATGTAGTCGTCCGGCTGAATAGAGCGGTGGCGCTCGCCGAAGTCGCTGGCGCGGAAGTGGCGTTGGCCGAAATCGACCGACTGGACGGTGGGGCTCTGGCGCACTTCCCGCCCTATCACGCGGTGCGCGCCGATCTGTTGCGGCGCCTGGGCCAAGCCGTCGCGGCGCGGGCCGCCTACGATGCGGCCCTGGCCCTTGACCCGGGACCGGCGGAACGGCTGTGGCTCAGCCGCCGCCGGGACGCGCTTCAGCTGTCGTAGCTGAGCAGGCTGTGGACGGGGGCCTTGAACCGCTTGCGGCCGTTGAGGAAGGTGAGCTCGATCAAGCAGCCGATCGCCACCACGTTGGCGCCCACCTTTTCGAGCAAGGTGACGGCTGCGTCCATAGTGCCGCCAGTTGCCAGCAGATCGTCGAGGACGATGACGCGCTGGCCCGGCTTGATCGCCTCGGCCTGGATTTCAATGACATCCTGCCCGTATTCGAGGTCATAGGCGTGGCGGATCGTTTCGCCCGGCAGTTTGCCGCGCTTACGGACCATGACGAAGCCCGTTCCCAGCCGGTCGGCCAAGGGGGCCGCCACCAGAAAGCCGCGGGATTCGATGCCGATGAGGACATCCGGCTTGTAGGCGCCGAGGATCTCGGTCAGGCGATTGAGGGCCTCGTGCCAGGCGCCGGCATGGGCGAGGAGGGTCGAGATGTCATAGAAAAGAATGCCGGGTTTCGGGAAGTCCGGCACGTGGCGGATATGCGCTTTGAGGTCCATCGGTCCCTGTAACAGTTGGGTGGTGGCAGGAAGGCTTCTTCTGGCTGTATAAGCCATTGACCCAGGTGGGGAAAGGTCAAAGCGGAAGGGGCACGGGCATGCGCAAGTCGCAGCGAATGGACAAGATGGACGTGAAGATCCTCCAGGCCCTGCAGGCCGGTGGCCGCATGAGCAATCTGGAACTCGCCGCCAAGGTGGGCCTCTCCGCCAGCCCCTGCCACACGCGCCTCAGGCAGCTGGAGAAGCAGAAAATCATCCGGGGCTACCGCGCCGACATCGACTTGGCCAAGGTCGCCGACCATGTCGAGATCCTGAGCTTCGTGACGCTCCACAAGCACGGCCGCGCCCAGCAGGGCGCCTTCGAACAGCTGATCGACGAGACCCCGCAGGCCATCGCCTGCTACCAGATCTCGGGCAATTTCGACTATATCGTCCACTTCGTTTGCCGCTCGGTCGGCGAGTATGTCGAGATCCACCACGCCTTGATCGAGCAGGATCCCAACATCGCCTCGGTCACCACCAACGTCATCATGTCTGAGACCAAGAAGTTCGCCGGCTACCCCCTGAAAGAGCTGATCGACCCGGGCGAGCTGAAGGCCGAATAGACAAAAAGCAGAAAAATCTTCGGGTGAGGGGGCCTGGGGTGCGCAGAAATTCTGCGATGGCGCCCATCAAAAACGACAAATCCCGCTAAACAATTCTTATCTATTGCCCAGCCATGATGGCATTCGCCGCGTGGGATTCGCCCTCCAGACAGGGGTTTCCAACGCGGCGATTTCATTTTCGGCGTTTTTTGGGCGGCTTTTCGCCCGGCATCGGCCAAACGAAGAAGGATGAAGCGGCGGATGAGCAAGATTGCGGCAGTTCGAGCCAAGAAGAAGGAAGTGAGCGCCCGCGACCTCAAGGCGGGGCATGTGCGCGCGCAGCTGGCGGCCCAGGCGGTCATCGCCAACGATGCCGGCCCCCGACCGGAACGCGCCCTTCAATTCCTGGCCGACGAGAAACCGGCGACACCCTGCCTGGTGGTCGACCTGGACGTGGTCGAGCGCAAGTTCGCCGATCTCCGCACGGCGCTGCCGGCGGCCGAGATCTTCTATGCCGTGAAGGCCAACCCGGCCCCGCAGATCCTGGAGCGCCTGGTCCGTGGCGGCTCGAGCTTCGACACTGCCTCGTCCGGCGAGATCCGCGCGGCCCTTGCCGCCGGTGCCACCCCGGACCGCATCTCGTTCGGCAACACGATCAAGAAGCCCGCTGACATCGCCTGGGCCTTTGAGACGGGTGTCCGCCTCTTTGCCTTCGATGCGATCGAGGAACTGCGCAAAATCGCGGCCCATGCCCCGGGTGCGGAAGTCTATTGCCGCATCCTCGTCGAGGCGGAAGGCGCCCTGTGGCCGCTCAACCGCAAATTCGGCTGCGTCCCGGAAATGGCGACCGACCTCCTGATCGAGGCGCAGGCGCTGGGCTTGAAGCCCGCCGGCGTGTCGTTCCATGTCGGCTCACAGCAGCTTGACCCCACCCAGTGGGACCGCGCCATCGCCAGTGCCAAGACGGTGTTCGATGGGTGTGCCAAGGCGGGTGTGACCCTCAACATGATCGACCTCGGCGGCGGCTTCCCGGCGGAATACACGCCGGGCGTTGCCGGGATCGACGCCTATGGCGCGGCGATCGCCGATGCGCTGACGCATAATTTCGGCGACACCTGGCCGCGCCTCATCATCGAGCCCGGCCGCTACATGGTGGCCGATGCCGGCGTGATCGAGGCCGAGGTTCTGCTCGTCTCCCGCAAGTCGGAATCCGAGGAGCGCCGCTGGGTCTATCTCGATATCGGCCGTTTCGGCGGTCTGGCTGAGACCGAAGGCGAAGCGATCCGCTACCGGGTCGAGGCGCTGGATACGGTCGCGACGGCAACGGGTCCAGTCATCCTGGCCGGCCCCACCTGCGATTCGGCCGACATCCTCTATGACAAGGCCAATTACCGGCTACCCTTGGACTTGAAGGCCGGTGACCGCGTGCGTCTGCATTCGACCGGGGCCTATACCACCACCTATTCTGCCATCAATTTCAATGGCTTCGATCCGCTGAAGGCCTATTTCATCTGAGGCGCGACCGGTTCCATCATTGCTGTGCCGAAACGGGCTGCTAGACTGCAGCCCGTTTTGCATTTGAGGCACCCATGAGCGACCCCGGCTGGGTCAAATTCAGCACCAGCGGCAGCACGGCCATCTGGTCATGCGGCGGGGCCTGGACCATCGATCACGCAACGCGCTTGGCAAACGAGCTGGGCGTCCCGCCGGAGGCCAAGGGCAAGGCGGTGCTGATCGACCTTGCCGCCATCGACCAGCTGGACACGTCCGGCGCCTGGCTCATCCGCCGGCACGGCAACGCCCTTGTCGCGGCCGGATTCAAGGTGGAGACGAAGGAGGGCGATCCAGACCTCGCCGCGCTTCTGAAGCGCGTGATCGAGACCCGCGACGTCCTCCCCGCCGAGCCGCCGCGCCGGAATCTGGGCGACAAGATTGCCGAGGTGGGCGCCTCGGTCGAAAGCATCCTCGTCGAGAGTCGCGACCTCGTCGCCTTTTTCGGTGCCCTGATGAGCGCCCTGGCGCGCCTCACCTTGATGCCGTGGAAGCTGCGCTGGAACGCGATCTTCGCGCATCTCGAACAGACCGGACTCAACGCGCTGCCCATCGTCGGCATGATCAATCTGCTGGTGGGCGTGGTGCTGGCCTTCCAGGGCGCCGACCAGCTGGCGCGGTTCGGGGCACAGACCTTCACCATCAACATGCTGGGCATTTCAGTTCTCCGCGAAATGGCGGTGCTGCTGACCGCCATCGTCGTCGCCGGCCGATCGGGCTCGGCCTTCACGGCCCAGATCGGCACCATGCAGGTCAATGAGGAGGTCGACGCGCTGCGCACGATCGGCCTTGATCCGATGGACGTGCTGGTGGTGCCGCGCGTGCTGGCGCTGATGGTGGCGCTGCCGCTCCTCACCTTCTTCGCCGACATGATGGGCCTGCTGGGCGGCGGCCTGATGTGCGTGGCCCTGCTCGATATCAGCTTCGGCCAGTACCTAAGCCTGCTCAATCAGGCGATTTCGATCAGCCATTTCTGGGTCGGCATCGTGAAGGCGCCGTTCTTCGCGGCCCTCATCGCCCTCATCGGTTGTTTCGAAGGCCTGCGTGTCTCCGGCAGCGCCGAGAGCGTCGGCCGCCTGACCACACGGTCCGTGGTCGAGGGCATCTTCCTGGTGATCATCGTCGACGCGCTGTTCTCCATCCTCTTCTCCTATCTCGGGGTCTGACGGGATGGCGCAGAAACAGGACAATGTTATCTCGCTGCGCGGCATCGTGAACCGGTTCGGCGCGCAGGTCCTCCATGACGGGCTCGATCTCGACGTGCGCCGGGGCGAAGTGATCGGCGTCGTCGGCGGTTCCGGCACCGGCAAATCGGTCCTGATGCGGACCATCATCGGCCTCAACCGGCAGGCGGCCGGTACCATTTCGGTCCTCGGGCAGCGCATGGACCAGATCAGCGATGCCGAGCGGACGAAGATCGAGGCGCGCTGGGGCGTCCTCTTTCAGAACGGTGCGCTCTTCAGTTCGCTGACCGTTGCCGAGAACGTGCAGGCGCCGATGCGCGAGCACACCGACCTGTCGCCGCAGCTGATGGACGAGCTGGCGGCCCTCAAGATCAGATTGTCCGGCCTGCCGGCGGAAGCGGGCGCCAAATATCCCTCGCAGCTTTCGGGGGGCATGAAAAAGCGCGCGGGTCTCGCCCGCGCCCTGGCGCTCGATCCGGATATTCTCTTCCTCGACGAGCCGACGGCCGGGCTCGATCCCATCGGCGCCGCCGAGTTCGATCAACTGATCCGGAATCTGCAGCGGAGCCTGGGCCTTACCGTGGTCATGATCACGCATGACCTCGACTCTCTGGTGGCGATCTGCGACCGAATCGCTATCCTCATCGACCGGAAGATCCGCGTCGGAACCCTGCAGGATCATCTGAAGGACGAGCATCCGTGGATCAAGGAATATTTCCACGGGCCGCGCGCCCGCGCTGCCGGTATCGGCGGCTGAAAAACGAAGGAATAAGGACGTCATGGAAACGAGAGCGCGACATCTGGCGGTTGGCAGCTTCGTGCTGCTGCTCCTGGCGGGCGCCTTCATCTTCGTGCTGTGGGTGGCGAAGTTCCAGGGACAGGTCGCCTACAATTCCTATTACGCCCGCTTTGCCGGCTCGGTCTCGCAATTGCGCGTCGACAGCACGGTGAATTTCGGCGGCATTCCGGTCGGCCGCGTCACCGATGTCCGCATCGACCCGGAGGATAGCGGGCTGGCGCGGGTCGATTTCCAGGTGCGCGACGGCACGCCGATCCGCGTCGACTCACAGGCGACCCTTGAACTGCAGAGCATCGCCGGCGGTGTCGGCATGTCGCTCTCGCGCGGCAACTCCTCGCAGCCTTTGCTGCCGCCGGGCAGCGAAGTGCCGGCGGCGGCATCGGCATTGGAACGCCTCACCCGCCAGGCGCCGGACCTCATTGCCAAGATCGACCGCATCGCCAACAACCTCAACGCCATGCTGTCGCGCGAGAACCAGCAGGCCCTGACCGATACGCTCAACAATCTGCGCGACCTATCCGCCGGGCTCAAGGAGCGCGGGCCCCAGATCGACGCGCTGATCGCCGACAGCGATGCCGCGGTGAACCGCGTGGGGACCGCCGGCGATGAATTCAGCAAGCTCGCCGCCGATCTGCAGAAGACCCTGGGGCCAGCAGCGAAGGAAGCGCAGAAGGCCGTCGATGCTTTCGAGAAGATGGCCAAGTCGTTCGAGCAAACGTCCGACCAGATGAACGCGATGGTGGCGGAGAACCGCGAACCCTTACGGCAATTCTCCGGCACCGCGCTCTACGAGGCGACCGACCTCATCGCCCAGATGCGCGATCTCGTCGCCTCGATGGCGCGCATTTCGCAGGAATTGGAGCGCGATCCGGCGCGCTTCTTCCTTTCCGACCGCAACAAGGGTGTGCCAGCGCCATGATCGAATTCGTGACTCATTCGGCCGAGGACCAATTGAAGACGTCGATCACCCGGCGCGCCGCACTGCTCGTCGGTTCTGCCGGCCTGCTCGCCGCCTGCAACGTGATCCCCGAGGTGGACAAGCCGCTCAACCTCTATTCTCTGTCGCCCAAAGTCGGTGCCGTCTCGGCGCCGTCGACGCTCGACTGGCAATTGGTGGTGGCTGAGCCGAAGGCCGGTGCGGACCTTGCCACCAATCGCATTGCGCTGACGCGGTCCGCCAACCGCATCGAGTATTTCGCCGAAGGTGTCTGGTCGGACGCGGCACCGGCCCTGGTGCAATCGAAGCTGATTGAAGCCTTCGAGGATGTGGTCCCGCAGCTCGCCGTCGGGCGCGATTCCGCCGGGCTCAAGCCGGACTATATCCTGCAATCGGAGCTGCGCGATTTCGAAGCCGTCTATGCAGGCGGCAGCGGCGAGGCGCTGGTGCGCATCACCGCCAAGCTGGTGAAGATGCCGGAACGCAAGATCGTCAAGTCGATCTCGGCCGAGGCCCGGCAGCCGGCGAGCGGCGCCGGCCTTCCCGGCATCGTCGGCGCCTTCGAAGCGGCGCTGGCGCAGGTCTTCGACAAGCTGATCGGCGAAATCCTCACTGCTCCCCAATCCTGACCGACACCTCACATCAAAAAGAAGATCGACGCATCATGAGCCATGTCCTGCATCGCGACCTGCGCAACCCGCTGCCCGCCGCCGTCAAAGGCGACGGTGCCTATGTGATCGACAGCGCCGGCAAGCGCTATCTCGACGCGTCGGGTGGGCCGGCGGTTTCCTGCCTCGGCCACAGCCACCCGAAGGTGATCGAGGCCGTGCGGCAGCAGGTGGGCGACATCGCCTTTGCCTATTCAGCCTTTTTCACGCATCCGGCGATGGAAGCTCTGGCCGACAAGCTGACGGCGCAGGCGCCAGCGGGGCTCAATCATGCCTTCTTCGTTTCCGGCGGGTCGGAGGCGATCGAGGCGGCAATGAAGCTCGCGCGCCAATATTTTCTCGAGATCGGGCAGCCGACGCGGCGCCACTTCATCGCGCGACAGCGGAGCTATCACGGCAATACGCTGGGCGCCCTGTCTCTCGGCCATGATTTCAACCGGCGCCAGACCTATGAGCCGCTGCTGCTGCCGGTGACGCATATCTCGCCCTGCTATGAGTATCGCGAGCGCCACAGCGACGAGAGCGCCGAGCAATATGGCATCCGCATCGCCGACGAGCTGGAGGCGGCGATTCTCAAACAGGGACCGGAAAATGTGGCGGCCTTCTTCGCCGAGCCGATCGCCGGTTCATCGCTGGGCTGCGCCGAACCGGTGCCGGGCTATCTCGCGCGGCTGCGCCAGATCTGCGACCGCTATGGCGTGCTGCTGGTGTTCGATGAAGTGATGTGCGGCATGGGCCGTACCGGCTATCTCTATGCCTGCGCCGAGGACGGCGTGGTGCCGGATATTCTCACGATGGCAAAGGGGCTGGGGGCGGGCTATCAGCCGATCGGCGCGTTCCTCGCCCACGACAAGATCGTGGGTGCCCTCGAAAAAGGATCGGGCCAGTTGAAGCACGGTCACACTTATGCGGGCCATACGGTCGCTTGCGCGGCGGCTCTGGCCGTGCAGACCGCGTTCGAGGAAGAGAATCTCCTGCCGCGGGTGCGCGACCTCAGCGCCAAGTTGCGGGCGCGTCTCAATGACAGTTTCGGCCAGCATCCCCATATCGGCGACATTCGCGGGCGCGGTCTCTTCATCGGCCTGGAACTCGTGGCCGATCGCGAGACCAAGCAAGCCTTTGATCCTTCCGACAAAAAATGGCTCAAGTTCCGTCAGGCCGGATTCGAGGAAGGATTGATTACCTACCCCGCCGGTGGCTGCATCGACGGCAAGAGCGGCGACCACATTCTGCTGGCTCCGCCTTTCAACCTTGCCGACAGCCAACTCGACGAGATTGTCGACAAGATGGGACGCGCGTTGAAGCGCGTCGTTGGATGAACGCTAAGTATGTGATTGCGCGAAAATTTTAGGTATTATCGTGCGATCCGTTGTGACTCCCTTAACCAATTGCAGGTTAGGGATGAGCGTGCACAATGGGGCGTGTGATGCCCCTCATGACTGGAGAACGCCTCGATGGCAGGGATGCTGACCGAAGCCGATGTCCGCAAGTTGATGACGGATCCCTCGGCCGATTCACGGGTCGAGACAGCGACCAAGGTCGCCAAGGCATTCTACGAGACGGAGCTGTCAGCATCGGAGCGACAACTCGCCGAAGAGATATTCCGCATCATGGTGAAGGATGCCGAAGTCCGCGTGCGTGAGGCGCTCTCGGTCAATCTGAAGGCGAGCCCCGAACTGCCCAAGGACGTGGCGCTCAGTCTCGCGCATGATGTCGAGATCGTGTCGCTGCCGGTGCTTGAATTCTCGACCGTGCTGTCGGACAGCGATCTCATCGACATCATCCGCATGTCGGGCGCCGAGAAGCAGACGGCGGTCGCCAAGCGCGCCAATGTTTCGGGCGACGTCGCCAATGCGCTGATCGATCACGGCAAGACGGGCCAGGTGGTGGCGACTTTGGTCAACAATCCGGGCGCCGCGCTCAAGGATGCCGAGCTCGAGAAGGCTTTCGCCAAGTTCGGCGCCGATCCCGACGTCAACAATTCGCTGGTGGCGCGTGCCAACCTGCCGCTGCGCGTTTCGGAAAAGATCGTGGCGCGGGTCTCTGAATCGCTGCGCGAGCATCTGCTCTCGCACAAAGAAATCTCGGCCGAGATGGCGGCCGATCTGGTCCTGCAGGCGCGCGAGCGGGCGACCGCCGGCCTGCTGCCGCCCGGGTCGAAATCGGCCGACGTGGTCGATCTGGTGAAGCAGTTGCGCGACACCCGGCGCCTCACCCCGTCCCTCATCCTGCGCACGCTCTGCACGGGTGACCTCGGCTTCTTCGAGGCGAGCCTTGCAGTTCTTGCAAACATGTCCATCGTGAACGCAAGAGTGCTCATCCACGACGAAGGTAAGCTCGGGTTGCAGTCGCTCTATCAGCGGACACCCTTGCCGGCCAATCTTTTCCCGGCCTTCCGTGTTGCCTTCGACGTGGCGCGGGAGACGGAATATGACGGCGGCGTCAACGATAGAGCGCGGTTTTCTGCCCGGGTCATTGAACGCGTCCTCACCCAGTTCGAGGATATCGGCAATGACAACCTTGAGTATTTGATGAAGAAACTCAAACAGTTAGCGGCATGAAAAACATCTCTCGCATTCTTATCGCCCTTGTCACCCTTTCCGCCACCCCAGCCTTCGCCTGCGATCAGCAGGAAGCCGTCGATCTCATGGTCAAGGTATCGACCGCACTCGGTGAAAAAGCCGGTGCCGCCCAGACCGAGGAAGACAGCCAGCGCGTCGTCGCTGCCAACGCGAAGATGAACGAAGGTGGCGAAGCCCTGGCCGCCGGCAATCCGGACAAGGCCTGCGAAATCTACCGCGCCGTGGCCCAGGAAGAGGGCATTCCGCTGAAATAAGGCCGGCAGCGCTCTCTTTAGCGCTGCAGCACGTAGCGACCGGGTGCGGCACCCAGGCTTGGGGGCGGTGCCGGCGGTGTCACGCGCTGTCCGGAATGGGCGGCGAGCCAGCTCTGCCATTCCGGCCACCATGAACCTTCCTGTTCGGGGGTCGCTGCGAACCAGCTTTCCGGGTCGCGGTAGCGGTCGCCCGCTTCCTTGGTGGAAACGCGGTAATGGCGCCCGTCCTTGCCCGGCGGGCTGACGATGCCCGCATTGTGCCCGCCGCTTGCCAGCAGGAACGTGACCTCGGTCGCCGGATGGAAGGTGATCTTGTGGACCGACGTCCAGGGGGCCACATGGTCGCGCTCGGTGCCGATCGCGAAGATGGGAATGCGGATGTCGGCCAAGTTAATCGGCCGCCCGTCGACCATGTGCTGGCCGCGCGCCAAATTGTTGTTGAGGAACATGCCGCGCAGATATTCGGAATGCATGCGATAGGGCATGCGGGTCGAATCCGCGTTCCAGGCCATGAGGTCCGTCATCTGCGGCTGCTGGCCGAGGAGATAGAGGCGCAGCACCTGCGACCAGATGAGGTCGTTCGAGCGCAGCAGCTGAAAGGCGCCGGCCATCTGCTTGGTGTCGAGATAGCCTTGTTCCCACATCATGTCCTCAAGGAAGCGGACCTGGCTGTCATCGATGAAGAGCGTCAACTCACCGGCCTCGGTGAAATCGACCTGTGCCGCAAGGAGCGTCATTGAATTGAGGCGATCGTCGCCGTCGCGTGCCATCGCGGCGGCCGCGGTCGCCAGCAATGTCCCGCCCAGGCAATAGCCGGCGGCGTTGATCTTGCGCTTCGGCAGCGCCTGCGAAATGTGATCCAGCGCCGCCATCACGCCGAGGCGGCGGTAATCGTCATAGGAGCGGTCGCGATCGGCCGAATCCGGATTCTTCCACGAGATGATGAAGACCGTGTGGCCCCGGCTCACCAGATATTTCACCAGCGAATTCTCGGGCGACAGGTCGAGGATATAGTACTTCATGATCCAGGCCGGCACGATCAGGACCGGTTCGGCATGGACCTTTTCCGTCTGCGGGCGGTACTGGATGAGCTCGATCAGCTCGTTGCGATAGACAACCTCACCTGCCGTGACGGCGACATCCTTGCCGGGCACGAAGGCCTCGGCGCCCACCGGCGGCTTGCCGGCGATGAGACGTTCCCAATCGGCCGCGAACTGGCGCGCGCCGCGTTCGAGATTGGCGCCACCCTCGCGCAATGTGGTTTCCAGCACTTCCGGGTTGGTGGCGATGAAATTGGCCGGCGAGAAGACATCAAGCATCTGCCGCGCGGCGAAGGAGACCATGTCCTCATGATGGCGCGAGACGCCCGGCACTTCGGTCGTCGCGTTGTGCCACCATTGCTGCGTCAGCAGGAAGGATTGCTGCATCAGGTTGAACGGGAAACGCTGCCAGTCGGGCGCGCTGAACCGCTTGTCCTGGGCAAGGGGCTCGATGCAATTGGCGGCGGTCAGGCCCTGCTGCGCGCAATTGCGTGCATAGTTGGCAAGCTTCAGCGATTTGCGCACGGCCTTCTGCACCAGATGCGCCTGCTTCCCCGGCGACATGGCGAGGTGCACCGCCCAATCGGCATAGGCTTCGAACAACGAGGCGGGTGAGATACCGAAGGTGAGGCGCGCGAGTGCCGCATGGACCTGGCGGTCGATCGTCTCGGGGCTCATAGATCCCCACAGCAGATCCCGCTCCGGCGGCTCGGCCAAGTGAGGGGCCGCATCAGGCTGCCGGGTTGGGGCAGCGGGCGCCGCCACAGGAACCAGGGCGTTGGCCGGTGCCTTGCGTATTTGTGGCTTGCGCGCCCGCGATTTAGGTTGGCCAGCAGCCTTCATCTCTCGCTCCGAAGATGGGTATGCAGCAAAGATGGGTTGCCGGCGGCCAATCCGCAAATGATTTTGCTGCACTGCGACGAGATGGGCGCCAATGTGGAACGACCCCGCCGGACGGTGTGGCCGAGCGGGGTCGCTGCGCTAGGTGGGGTTCGTGCGAAGGCTAGGAGGCGCGAACGGTCCTCAGGAACTCGCTGACCTGGTCCTGGAGATGAACGCCGTTCTTGCTGAGCTCCCGGGCCGCTTCCAGCACTTCACCGGCTGCCGTCCCGGTCTGTTCAGCCGCTTCGGTAACGCCGGAAATGTTGGACGAGGTTTCCTGTGTCGCCAGGGCCGCCTGCTGGACGTTGCGCGAAATTTCCAGCGTGGCCGCGCCCTGTTCTTCGATCGCCGAGGCGATCGTCGTTGAAATCTCGCGGACTCGGCTGATCGTGGTCGTGATACTGCCGATGGCCTCGGCGGAATTGGCCGTTGCTTCCTGGATCTCGCGGATCTGCCCGGCAATCTCGTCGGTTGCCTTGGAGGTTTGGGTTGCCAGTGTCTTCACCTCCGAGGCGACGACGGCGAAGCCCTTTCCGGCTTCTCCGGCGCGGGCCGCTTCGATCGTGGCGTTGAGGGCGAGAAGGTTCGTCTGGCCGGCGATATCGTTGATGAGACGCACGACATCGCCGATCTTCTGCGCCGCCGCCGCCAGGCTCTGCACCTTGGCATTGGTGTCGTTGGCCTGGGCGACAGCCTCGCTGACAATGCGGCTCGACTCTGTGACCTGGCTGTTGATCTCGGCAATCGACGCCGAAAGCTCTTCGGTTGCCGATGCCACCGTTTGGACGTTTTGCGTCGTTTCCTCGGATGCAGCCGCAACGGCATTGGCCTGGCGCGTCGTCTGCTCGGCGGTTACCGACATCGACTGCGCTGTCGACTGCATCTGCGTCGCCGCGGAACTCACGCCGCTCACCACGCCGCCGACATTGCGTTCGAAGCGATCGGCGAGTTCCAGCATCGCATGCCGGCGCTGCTCTTCGGCCTGCCGTTTCATCGCTTCCTGCTCTTCGCGCAGGCGTTCCGCTTCGATCATGTTCTCCTTGAAGACCTGGACGGCCTGCGCCATCGCACCGATTTCATCTTTTTGACCACGGGCGGGGATCTCGATGCCCTTGTTGCCTGAGGCCAGTTGGGCCATCGCGCCGGTCATGGCGGTGATCGGCCTGGTGATGCTGCTGGCGACGATCCAGCCGATGGCGATGCCGAGCACGATGGCGACGCCGGCGATGGAAACGGCGACGGTCTTGCCGGTGTCCATTGCGGCACTGGCGATGGGGCCGAGCTTATCCTGCCGTTGCGAGGCATCATCGGCCATGGCGCCGAACTTTTCCGAGGCCTCGCCGCCGATCTTGCTGATGTCCGCATAGATCCGGTTGGCGGTTTCAATCGCTGTATGAAGCGTTTCGAAGCTGGCCATGTAATCCTTCAGGATTTCGACGGCACCACCCAGGACCTGCTTGCGCTGAGCGTCTTGGGTGCCCGCGATCAGGGCCGCCGTCGTTTTGTCCAGCGTCGCGCCGAACTGGGTCGCCTGATCCACGAAGTCCTGCTTGTTGTCGGTGCGAAACTTGGTGACGGCCAAGCGGAGCGATTGCAGCGTCACCATCGCATCCGCGACCTGGGCGGCCATCGCCACATCGTTGCTGCTCTTCGCCGCCTCGAGCTGGTCATTGTAGGCGCTGGTAAGTTTGGGCCCGATCTCGTTCATATGAGCGAGGATGGTTTCGGCGCTTTCGCGCTGATCGGCCATCTGGCTGAAGCCATCGAGGTATTTCGTGACGAGGTCGCGGACGTCCGTCGCCATTTTGATATCGTCTGGGTCGATGAAGATCGATGCGGATTTGTCGATGGCGCCGATCAGGGCAGCACCGGCGTCGACGACCTTTTGCCGGTTCTCGGCATTTGGCGCCAGGGCATAGCCGCGCACCATGACGCGCGTCGCCCAAAGGCCCGAATTCCAGTTGAGCGCGGTCTTGGTCTCACGCGCCAACTGGCGATAGTCGCTGAAGGAGCCCTTGGCCCCGTTCAGGCTGACAAAGGCGCCACCGGCAATGACGGCGGAAAGAACGAGGAGGACGCCGATCCCCAGCGCCAGTCTCTTTCCGATCTTCAAATTCATCCAGAAACCCATGTGAAATCTCCGCAGTTTTACCCCAGGCAAGGCCCATTCCTCCGCCGGCTCTGGATCGCGCAGAGCTTCGGCGGCAAACGTTAAGTAATCATTTCAAGAAACGGCACCCCGGCGAATAAAACTTAAGATTAATAGGAAGAAATCTCGTGCCTGCCGGCAAAAACAACTAAGAATGAACCTTTCAATCTTGCAACTCTCGCGTCTGTAGATCGGGAGAGCGCGAAGTTGTTTTCCTTTATTTCAGCCAATGAGATTGTTGGGAGATTTACTTTGAATGACGCGGTTTCATTCAGAAATTGCGTCTGTATGTCTCAACTCTACTGAACGAAGAGTCTGCGCAACGCCGCGCGAAAGCACAGCGAGCGACCCTGATCGGGTGAACGACCCTGATCCGGCAACATGGCGATGTGTGAGGAGATGAAATGGTCGGAGTGAGAGGATTCGAACCTCCGGCCCCTACGTCCCGAACGTAGTGCTCTACCAGGCTGAGCTACACTCCGACCCGAAACGCCCGGGTCCTGGAAGTGCCGGGCGGCGAAACGCGGTGCCTTATAGCCGCTGGGACGGGAAGGTGCAAGCCCGCCTTGACCTCGGCCGCAAACTTTGTGGGCGGTGCCCAACCTATTGAGCGGGAAGCCCCTTTTTCGGCCTTTAGAAGCCGCGCTCGATGCAGAAATCGACCACATCAATGAGGGCGCGCTTCTCCGGGCCTTCCGGGAAGATGCCGAGCGCGTCGCGGGCGATGGCGCCGTAATGGGCGGCACGGGCGACCGTGTCCTTGAGGGCGCCGTGCTTTTCCATCAGCTGGATGGCGTGGCGCAGATCGCCTTCCGCCTGCTCGACCTGCTCCAGGGTCCGCTGCCAGAAGGCGCGTTCCTCGGCATCGCCGCGGAGGTAAGCGAGAATGACGGGGAGGGTGATCTTGCCCTCGCGGAAATCGTCGCCGACGGTCTTCCCCAGCGTTTCCTGCTTGGCGGAATAGTCGAGCGCATCGTCGATGAGCTGGAAGGTGATGCCGAGATTGAGGCCGAAGCTCTGCAGCGCGTCTTCCTCGACCTTGGGGCGACCGGCCACCACGGCACCGACTTCGCAGGCGGCGGCGAAGAGGGCTGCGGTCTTGCCCTTGATCACCTCGAGATAGGCCTGTTCCGTGGTCGCGGTGTCGTTGCTGGTCATCAACTGCAACACCTCGCCCTCGGCAATGACGGCCGACGCGGTGGAGAGGATTTCCAGCACCCGCAGCGAGCCGTCGGCCACCATCAATTGGAAGGCGCGGCTGAAGAGGAAATCGCCGACCAGGACCGAGGCCTTGTTGCCCCAGACCGCATTGGCCGAGGCCTCGCCCCGGCGCAGCGCGCTTTCATCGACGACATCGTCGTGCAGAAGGGTCGCCGTGTGGATGAACTCGACGCAGGCCGCCAGTCCCGCCGCGCGCTCGCCGTGATAGCCGCACATGCGCGCGCTGGCGAGGGTAAGGAGCGGGCGCAGGCGCTTGCCGCCGGCCGCGATGATGTGACCGGCCAGCTGCGGGATGAGCTGCACGTCGCTCTGCATATGCCGCAGGATGAGATGATTGACGCGATCGAGCTCGCCGCTGACCATGTCGGTCAGCCGGTCGAGCGCATCGCCCTTGGCATCCTTGCGCCCGGTTTCGAGATTGACGATAACGGCCACGCGTGAAATCCCTACCTAAATTCTTGAGAAAAACCTTATCTCGCGCGAGCATAGCCGCTATCCCCGTTCGGTCAAGCCAACCGGCGGGCGGGGCCGCGACATATCGGCGCGGGGGCGGCAAGGCCATAAAGGGGGAATGGTAAATTGCGGGAACTGATCCGCTCAGGTGATCCGGTTAGGCTGTCCTTCCTGACGGCGCTTTTGGCCGATGCCGGCATCGACTCCCTCATCCTCGACACGCATTCCAGCATCATGCAGGGCAGCCTCGATATCCTGCCGCAGCGCCTGATGGTGGCCGATGACGATCTGGCGCGCGCGCGCCGGGTGCTGATCGAAGCGGAGGAAATGCGTGCCGACGAGGCGACATCTTGATGGAAACAAGTGGGATGGAAACCAGCACGGACCGGGTGCTCGGCAACCGGCTGCAATTGATGCAGCCCAAGGACGGCTATCGCGCGGCGATCGATCCGGTGCTGCTCGCCGCCTTCGTGACGGCGCAAGCGGGCGAGAGCGTGCTCGATCTCGGCTGCGGCGTCGGCACGGCGGCGCTGTGTCTGGCTGCGCGCTGCCCGGATGTCGCGGTGCTCGGCATCGATCTGCAGCCGCAACTGATCGCTCTTGCCCACAACAATGCGGCCGCCAATGCGTTGAGCGCGCGCGCGCGCTTCGAAAGCGGCGACCTCCTCGATTTCACGCGCGGCGGCTTCGATCATGTGATGGCGAACCCGCCTTATCTCGCACGGGAGCGCGCATCCATCTCGCCCAACCCCATCAAGGCGCTCGCCAATGTCGAAGGCGATGCCAAGCTCGCCCACTGGGTCGACCGCGCCATCGCCAGTGCGCGTAAGGGTGGCTCGGTGAGTTTCATCCACCGCGCCGATCGTGCCGGTGAACTCCGAACGGCGATGGAGCGGGGCCTAGGGGCGCTGGTCGAACTGCCCCTGGCGCCGCGCGCGGGCGAGGCGCCGAAACGCGTGCTGATGCAAGGTATCAAGGGCGCGCCATCGGCTTTCAGGCGTTGCGCGCCCTGGCCGCTGCATGCCGCAGACGGCACCTTCACCCCGGCCACGGAACGCATCCTGCGCGATGCTGCGTCACTGCTGCCCACCGAGCTTGCTTGACCGTTGGGGTTCGAGGCCGCTAAATCTCGCCCCATGTTCGGTCTTCCCAGCTTCCCCAAGCTTTTCATCATCGCCGCCATCATCGCGGTCGTGTGGTATTTCATCCGCCGTGGCCAGGTCGCCCGGTCGACCCAGAATGACGCATCGGCACCGCAAAAGCCGGGCGGCAAGGGCGCCAGCCAGAAGCCGATCGAGGACATGGTTCAGTGCAAATCCTGCGGCGCCTATTTTCCGGCGACGTCGACCTGTTCCTGCGGCCAGCCGCAGCGCTAAGTGTCCCCGCAGGGGATCGACCGGGCTGCTGACAACGCTTTCCTGCCCAAGTCACACGAAAGAGGCGGATTCGCGCGCTTTTTTGCGGGCGAGGCGCCCAGCCTTTGCTTGATAAAGCGTCGGCGGCTGAGTATGTTGCGCCGCACCAAGAAGCCGCAAATGGCCAGCCCGGATGAAAATTGAAGGGGATCAAGTCATTATGCCCGCCGAGGCAAAGCCTGCGCGCCGGAAACCCAACCCTGAGACCTGTTTCCAGGCTCTCATCCTGAAGCTGCAAGCCTATTGGGCGAGTCATGGCTGCGTCGTCCTGCAGCCCTACGACATGGAAGTCGGCGCCGGTACGTTCCACTGGGCGACGACCTTGCGGGCGCTCGGCCCCAAGCCCTGGCGTGCCGCTTACGTGCAGGCCTCGCGCCGGCCCAAGGACGGCCGCTATGGCGAGAACCCCAACCGCCTGCAGCACTATTACCAATTCCAGGTCATCCTGAAGCCATCGCCCGCCGACAGCCAGGATCTCTATCTGGGATCGCTCAAGGCGATCGGCATCGATCCGCTCGCCCACGATATCCGCTTTGTCGAGGACGATTGGGAAAGCCCGACGCTCGGCGCCTGGGGCTTAGGCTGGGAAGTCTGGTGCGACGGCATGGAAGTCAGCCAGTTCACCTACTTCCAGCAGGTAGGCGGACTCGAATGCGATCCCGTCTCGACCGAACTCACCTATGGCCTTGAACGCCTCGCCATGTATGTGCAGGGCGTCGAGAGCATCTACGATCTCGATTACAACGGCCACGGCATGACCTATGGCGACGTCTTCCTGCAATCCGAGCAGGAACATTCGGCCTTCAATTTCGAGCGCGCCAACACCGAGACGCTGTTCAAGCATTTCGAGGATGCCGAGAAGGAATGCGCGGCATTGCTCGGCGGCAACAAGGCGCTGCCGTTGCCGGCCTATGACCAGGCGCTCAAAGCCAGCCATCTCTTCAACTTGCTCGATGCGCGTGGCGTCATTTCGGTGACCGAGCGCCAGGCCTATATCGGCCGCGTGCGTACGCTGGCCAAGGCCTGTTGCGAAGCCTGGGAAGCAACGCAGAGAGAGGGGGCATAAGCTATGGCCGAACTCCTCCTCGAACTCTTCTCCGAAGAAATTCCGGCGCGCATGCAGGCACGTGCCGCCGAAGATTTGCAGCGCCTCGTCACCGACAAGTTGAAGACCGCCGGTCTCGCCTTCACATCGGCCAAATCCTTCGTGACGCCGCGCCGCCTGGCGCTGGTCGTCGACGGCTTGCCGCTCGCTCAGCCGGACGTGAAGGAAGAAAAGAAGGGCCCGCGCGTCGGCTCGCCGCAACAGGCGGTCGATGGGTTCCTCAAATCCGCCGGCCTTGCCTCGCTGGATCAATGCGAAAAGCGCGACACGGGCAAGGGCGAGTTCTACTTCGCCGTCGTTGAGAAGAAGGGTGTGGCGACGTCTGCCATCCTGCCGGAGATCATCCTCGCGGCGATGAATGATCTGCCCTGGCCGAAATCGATGCGCTGGGCCGCCAACACGCAGCGCTGGGTGCGGCCACTGCACAGCATCGTTGCTCTTCTTGATGGACAGGCTCTTTCCGGCGCCTTTGAATTGGGTGGCGACAAGGTCGCCTTCGGGAACAAGACCAAGGGCCACCGCTTCCTGTCATCCGGCGAGATCACCGTCACGAACTTCGCCGACTATCAGGCGAAGCTCAAAGCCGCCAAGGTCATTCTCGATCAGGCCGAGCGTCGCGCGGAGATCAAGCGCCAGGCGGAAGCTGCAGCGGCCAAGGAAGGTCTCACCGTCAAACAGGATGAAGGCCTGCTCGACGAAGTGACGGGTCTTGTCGAATGGCCGACGGTGCTGGTCGGCAAGATCGACGATGAGTTCATGTCGGTGCCGCACGAGGTGCTGACCACTTCGATGCGCGTCAATCAGAAATATTTCGCGCTGCTCGACAAGAATGGAAAGCTCGCGCCGCGTTTCCTCGTCACCGCCAATATCGAGGCGAATGACGGCGGTGCGGCGATCGTCCACGGCAATGAGCGCGTGCTGCGCGCGCGCCTGTCGGACGCCAAATTCTTCTGGGACCAGGACCTGAAAGTGAGCTTGGCCGAGCGCACGCCGCAGCTCGACACCATCACCTATCACGCCAAGCTCGGCTCGGTGGGGCAGAAGGTCAGCCGCGTCAAAGCACTGTCGCGTGAGCTTGCGAAGTTCATTCCCGGCTGCGATGCGGGTCTCGCCAATCAGGCGGCGGGCCTTGCGAAGGCCGATCTCGTCTCCGGCATGGTGGGCGAGTTCCCGGAACTCCAGGGCATCATGGGGCGTTACTATGCGCGCCATGAGAATTTGCCTGACGCCGTCGCCGATGCCATTGCCGATCACTACAAGCCGCTGGGACCGGGCGATACCTGCCCGAGCGCGCCGGTGAGCATCGCCGTCGCCTTGGCCGACAAGATCGATACCCTCACCGGTTTCTTCGCCATCGACGAGAAGCCGACGGGTTCGAAGGATCCGTTCGCCCTGCGCCGCGCGGCACTGGGCATCATCCGCCTTATCCTCGAGAACAAGCTGCGTTTTAGCTTGAGAGCAGTATTGGATACGTCGCTGCTGAACTACGTTCGAGATATCGATACGGACAAGTATCGCGGTTTTGACCCGCTTGGGCAGATTCCAGCAAAGGGCAAAATCGAAACGCGTCTAGACAACAAGAGAATCCTTGCGGAACGAGATGTTACGCTAAGTGATCTGTTGGAGTTCTTTGCAGATCGGCTGCGTGTTGTTCTGAAGGAGAGTGGTGTTCGGCACGATTTGATCAACGCGGTTTTTGCGTCGGGCGAAAGCGACCTTACTCGCCTATTAGCGCGGGTCGAAGCTCTAAAGGGCCTTCTCACACAAAAAGAAGGGGTTGACCTTCTCGCTGCATTTAAACGCGCCAACAACATCTTGCGAATAGAAGAAAAGAAAGACGGAAAGAGGCACGAGGGGAAAGTTGACCCCAGAACATTCGTGCTGGCCGAAGAAGAAGCGCTCAACACTGAACTTGAATTTGCGATCAGAGGCGCGAAGGAAAAACTTGAACTGGAGCAGTTCGGACTTGCGATGGGATATCTCTCACGCATTCGCGACAAGATTGATGCCTTTTTCGAGAAGGTGATCGTTAACGATGCCGACGTTTCGCGAAGGCTAAATCGATTGCAACTTCTGAATAAGTTTACCTCCACACTGTCTTCAGTGGCGGATTTCTCAAAGATCGAAGGGTGAATGTTGCCATGACGAAGTGGGTCTATCATTTCGGTGGCGGTTCGGCTGAAGGCCGTGCCGATATGCGCAATCTGCTGGGCGGCAAGGGCGCCAACCTCGCTGAAATGTCGGCGCTGGGCCTGCCGGTGCCGCCGGGCTTTACCGCAACCACCGAAGTCTGCACCTACTTTTATGCCAACGGGCGCAAGTATCCGGCTGAACTGACGGCGCAAGTTGAAGCCGGCATCGCGCATATCGAAAAGATCGTCGGCGTGAAGTTCGGCGACCCGAAAGCGCCGCTGCTGGTCTCCGTGCGTTCAGGTGCGCGCGTTTCCATGCCGGGCATGATGGATACGGTGCTCAATCTCGGTCTCAATGACGAGACGGTAAAGGGCCTCGCCGCCAAGTCCGGCGATGCGCGCTTTGCCTATGATTCCTATCGCCGCTTCATCCAGATGTTCGGCAACGTCGTGCTCGGCGTCGAGCATCACAATTTCGAGGACATCCTCGACTTCCACAAGCAGGACAAGGGCGTCAATCTCGACACCGAACTCACCGCCGAGGATTGGCAGAAGATCATCGCCGACTATAAGGCGAAGGTCGAAGAGGAACTCGGCAAGCCCTTCCCGCAGGACCCGAAGGAACAGCTCTGGGGTGCCATCGGCGCCGTGTTCGGCAGCTGGAACATCCCGCGCGCCGTCACCTATCGCAAGATCAACAACATCCCCGAAGATTGGGGCACCGCCGTCAACGTGCAGGCGATGGTGTTCGGCAATATGGGCGAGGATTGCGCGACCGGTGTCGCCTTCACCCGCAATCCGTCGACCGGCGCCAACGAATTCTACGGCGAATATCTGATCAACGCCCAGGGTGAGGATGTGGTGGCGGGCATCCGCACGCCGCAGCACCTCACCATTGCCGGCAAGAAGGCCAATAATTCGACCCTGCCGGCGATGGAAGAAACCATGCCGGACGTGTTCGGCCAGCTCATGAAGGTGCGCGACCAGCTCGAGAAGCATTACACCGACATGCAGGATATCGAGTTCACGGTCCAGCAGGGCAAGCTCTATATGCTGCAGACCCGCAACGGCAAGCGCACCGCCCAGGCGGCGCTGAAGATCGCCGTCGACATGTGCGCCGAAGGTCTCATCAACAAGAAGACGGCGGTGGCGCGCATCGAGCCGGCTTCGCTCGATCAGCTGCTGCACCCGACACTCGATCCCAAGGCGAAGAAGGATGTCGTCGCGCGCGGCCTGCCGGCAAGCCCCGGTGCCGCCTGCGGCAAGGTCGTCTTCACCGCCGACGAGGCCGAAGACCGTGCCGCCAAGGGCGACAAGGTCATCCTGGTGCGCGTCGAAACCAGCCCTGAAGACATTCACGGCATGCATGCGGCGGTCGGCATCCTGACCACGCGCGGCGGCATGACCAGCCACGCGGCGGTGGTCGCGCGCGGCATGGGCCGTCCCTGCGTCTCGGGCGCCGGCGATCTCCGCGTCGACGCCGCGCAGAAGGTCATGGTGGTGAAGGGCCAGAAGATCGCCGAGGGCGATCTCATCACCATCGATGGCGGCACGGGTGAAGTGATGGTCGGCGCCGTTCCGACCATCGAGCCCGTTCTTTCCGGCGATTTCGCCAAGCTGATGGGCTGGGCCGACGAGTTCCGCCAGCTGAAGATCCGCACCAATGCGGAAACGCCGCTCGATGCGCGCACCGCGCGCCAGTTCGGCGCCGAAGGCATTGGCCTGTGCCGGACCGAGCACATGTTCTTCGACGGCGACCGCATCATCGCCATGCGCGAGATGATCATGGCCGAGGATGTGGCCGGGCGTAAGAAGGCGCTCGCCAAGATCCTGCCCATGCAGCGCCAGGATTTCGTCGAGCTGTTCCACATCATGAAGGGCTTGCCCGTCACGATCCGCCTGCTCGATCCGCCGCTGCATGAATTCCTGCCGAACAGCCGCGCCGAGATGGCCGAAGTGGCCGCCGCCGCCGGCATCTCGGTAGAACTGGTGGCGCATCGCGCGTCGCAGCTCCATGAATCCAACCCGATGCTGGGGCATCGCGGTTGCCGCCTGGGTATCACCTATCCTGAAATCTACGAGATGCAGGCGCGCGCCATCTTCGAGGCGGCGGCGGAAGTGAAGGCGAAGCAGGGCGATACGGCTGAACCCGAAATCATGATCCCGCTGGTCGGCATCCCCAAGGAGCTGACCCTGATGCGCGAGATCATCGACCGCGTCGCCAAGGAAGTGGCCGAGAAGAGCGGCAGCCCGATCCCCTATTCGGTCGGCACCATGATCGAATTGCCGCGCGCGGCGCTGCTCGCCGGTGAGATCGCCAAGGATGCGGCCTTCTTCAGCTTCGGCACCAATGACCTGACGCAGACGACCTATGGTCTCAGCCGCGACGATGCCGCGCGCTTCATCCAGTCTTATGAGCGCCAGGGCATCATCGAGCGCGATCCCTTCATCACGCTCGATGTCGAGGGTGTCGGCGAGCTGGTGAAGATCGCCGCCGAGCGCGGCCGCAAGACGCGCCCCGATATCAAGCTCGGCATCTGCGGCGAACATGGCGGCGATCCGGCCTCGATCCATTTCTGCGCCAAGGTCGGCCTCAACTACGTCTCCTGCTCGCCCTACCGCGTGCCGATCGCCAAGCTTGCCGCTGCGCAAGCAGCCTTGACCGGCGATCAGTCCGGCCGCAAGGGCGAGGGGTGAGGCGGGTAGACGATACCCTCCTCCCAATCCTCCCCCTCAAGGGGGGAGGGCTTGCTTTCGAATTCGCTGTTCCTGTCGAAGTCAACACCGCCACCCTCCCTCCCCCCTTGAGGGGGAGGGTCGGGGAGGGGGGTATGGCGTGACCGATCTTCCGACATTGCGCACCGGCAGCAAGGCCGCCATCGCCCGCGTGCTGGCGCGTCTTGAATCCAATCCGGACGATCCTGAGATCGTCGCTTTGCTCAACGCCGCTTACGTGGCGCCGATGGCGCAGGTGATTGGCCTCACGGGGCCGCCGGGCGTCGGCAAGTCGACGCTGGTCGGCGCGCTCATCACCGCCTATCGCCAGGCCGGCAAGCGGGTCGCCGTCATCGCCATCGACCCATCCTCCAAACGCAGCGGCGGTGCCTTGCTGGGTGATCGCACGCGGCTGCGGACCGATCCGGAAGATGATGGCATCTTCGTCCGCTCGATGGCGGCGCGTGATCAGTTGGGTGGGCTCGCGGAGATCACCTTCGCCGCGATGGTCCTGATGCGGGCGCTTTACGATCTGGTGCTGATCGAGACCGTGGGTGTGGGCCAATCGGAAACCGATATCGCGCTTGCCGCCGATACGATCATCTTCTGCGTCCAGCCGGGCTCGGGCGATTCCCTCCAATTCATGAAGGCGGGCATCGTCGAGATTCCGGACATCGTCGTCGTCACCAAGGGCGATCTCGGCCGCGCTGCCACGCGGGCAAGGGCCGATGTGAAAGGTGCCCTCGGTCTCAATGAAGGGCGCCTCGACAAGGATGCCTGGTCGGTGCCGGTGCTCATCGTCTCAGCCAATGCGGCCGAGGGGATCGATGCCTTGACCGGGGCGGTCGCCGATCATGCTGCGTGGCTCGCCGAAGGCGGCCGCGGCGCGGCGAAGCGCCAAGCCCAGGCGGCGGCTTGGGTCGAGGCGGCCGTCAAGGAACGCTGGGGGCGCGAGGGGCTTAAACGCCTATCCGGTGCCTTGGTGACGGCGCGCACAGCGGAATCCCCGTTTCTGGCCTTGGCGGGAATCGCGCGCCAGTTATAGTGGCGCGCATGGCATCCGTTTATGATCTCAAGCCACGCTTCGTGGCGCTTCTCAGACCCGTGGCGGCCGGACTGGCCGCGCGCGGTGTCTCGGCCAATGCGGTGACGCTGGCGGCGATGCTGGCCTCGATCCTGGTCGGCCTGATCCTCGCCCTGTGGCCGGACTGCCTGGGCCTGTGGCTGATCCTGCCCGTCTTCCTGTTCCTGCGCATGGCAGCCAATGCCGTCGACGGTATCCTGGCGCGCGAGCATGGGATGAAGTCGCGCCTCGGCGCCATCCTCAACGAAGTGGGCGATGTCGTCTCCGACACGGCGCTCTATCTGCCCTTCGTGCTGCTTCCCGCCGTCAACGGTTTCTGGGTGATCCTTGCCGTCATCATCGCCATCATCGGCGAGATGACCGGCATCCTCGGCCAAGTGGTTGGCAACAGCCGCCGCTATGACGGACCGATGGGCAAGAGCGACCGCGCGGCCATCTTCGGCCTCATCGGTTTCCTGATCGGCATCGGCGTGTCCCTTGACGGTTGGATCAACTGGGCGATGGCCGCGATCGCGCTCTTAGGCCTCGTGACGCTCCTCAACCGTGCCCGCAAGACGCTCGCCGAGACGCCAAAATGATCTTCGATATCGCCCCCAATGTGGCCTATGCGCTGGCGGCCGTCTTCGGCCTGCTGATCATCGCGAGCGGTTTTGCCTGGCCGCAGCGCCATAAGAAGCGCGAACTGTGGCTACGCACCCGGACCTGGTGGGTGATCATCGCACTCCTCGGCCTCTCGATTGCGTTGCCGTCCTGGGTTCCGATCGCGCTCTTCGGCCTCATCTCGTTCCTCGCCTTCAAGGAATTCGTGACGTTGATCCCGACGCGCCGCGCCGATCATCGCGTGCTGCTCTGGGCCTATCTCTCGATCCCGCTCCAGTACTATTGGGTCTCGATCGGCTGGTACGGGATGTTCATCATCTTCATCCCGGTCTACATCTTCCTCGCCCTGCCGTTGCGCATGGTGCTCGCCGGCGAGACGCAGGGCTTCATCAAGGCCGCCGGCACGGTGCATTGGGGGCTGATGATCGCTGTCTTCTCGCTGAGCCATGCTGCCTACCTGCTGGCACTGCCGGCGGCGGGCAATCCGGTCGCGGGCGGCGACGGGCTCCTCCTCTATCTGCTGCTGCTCACCGAGATCAACGATGTCGGCCAATATTGCAGCGGCAAGCTTCTGGGGCGACACAAGGTGATCCCCAAGGTCAGTCCCAACAAGACGGTCGAAGGGCTTGCCGGCGGCGTCGTCATCACCACGTTGGTCGCGACGCTGGCCGCGCCCTATCTCACCCCACTTGCCTGGTATGAAGCGGCCGGCATCGGCTTCGTGCTGGCGCTGGCGGGCTTTGCCGGCGACGTCACCATCTCGGCCGTGAAGCGGGATCTAAAGCTCAAGGACAGCGGCAGCCTGCTGCCCGGTCATGGCGGCATCCTCGACCGGGTCGACAGTCTCACCTTCACGGCACCGCTCTTTTTCCACATCGTCTATTTCCTGCATTACTGACGATGTCGCGCTGGCTGCGGCTGCTCTTCGCCATCCTCGTCCTGCGGCCCGTCGCCTTCATGATGCTGGGCCTCACCGTGCGCGGGCGCGAGAATCTGCCCGCGTCGGGGCCGGCGATCGTCATCGCCAATCACAACAGCCATCTCGATACGCTGGTGCTGCTGTCACTGATGCCGCTCGGCCTCCTCGACAAGGTGCGGCCGGTTGCGGCGGCGGATTATTTTATGAAGAACCGCTTTCTCGCCTGGTTCAGCCTGACCTTGCTTAACATCCTGCCGCTGGAACGCGGGCAAGCGTCGCGCGGCGAAGATCCGCTCGCTGAAAGTGCCGCCGCCCTCGACCGGGGCGAGATCCTCATCGTCTTTCCCGAAGGCTCGCGCGGTAGCGCCGAAGTGATGGGCAAGTTCAAGGGCGGCGTCGCGCGGTTGAAGGAACGCTATCCGGACGTGCCCGTGATCCCCGTTTTTCTGCAGGGTGCCGGCAAGGCCTTGCCGCGCGGCGAGATCGTGCTGGTGCCCGTCGTGGTCGATGCGGTGGTGGGATCGCCGCTCAATTGGAGCGGCAATCGCGCGAGCTTTACGCTGGCGATGGAAGAGGGTGTCCGCGCCCTCGGCGCACATCTGCCGAAGGTGTTCGACGAGGATGAGGATTAGCGGCGGCGCCATAATGTTGATGGCAACCTGCACTTGGCCCCCCGCCTACTCGGCCTGCGCCGACACCCCCACCCAACCCTCCCCCTGAAGGGAGAGGGCTTTTGGTCTGAGTTCGCATGCGCATTGCGGCAAACTCGGTGCTATCCCCTCTCCCTTCAGGGGGAGGGTTGG
>NZ_JAYRQR010000006.1:0-27225 GCF_041910485.1 Dongia sp. | reverse complement strand
GGCCTATGGCATGATGTCGGTCGAGCCCGGCGTCGATCTTCTCTGTGTGGGTGAGATGGGCATCGCCAACACGACGGCGGCCTCGGCCATCGCCGCCGCTCTCTTCGGCGGCACCGGCACCGATTGGGCCGGCCCCGGCACGGGCGTCCACGGCGCGCAGCTTTCCCGCAAGGCCGAGGTGATCGATCTGGGTCTGGCCAAGCACCGCGCCATCTTCAACGACCCGCTGGCGATCCTCGCGGCACTCGGTGGGCATGAACTGGCCGCCATCACCGGCGCCGTCATCGCCGCCCGCATCGCCCGCGTGCCGGTCCTCCTCGCTGGTTTCGCGACCACGGTTGCGGCCTCGGTCCTCCTCACGCTCGACCCGACCGCGCTCGACCACTGTGTCGTGGCGCATTGCTCGGCCGAGCCCGGCCATCGCCGACTCTTGGAGAAAATTGCCAAGAAGCCGCTGCTTGATTTCGGCATGCGGCTGGGCGAGGCTTCCGGCGCTGCCTTGTGCATTCCGATTCTGCGCGCGGCGGCCCTCTGCCACAGCGGCATGGCGACCTTCGCCGAAGCCGGTGTCAGCGATAAGGATTGATACCGCCAACTCGGCATAGTCCGCGCCGGCGGACTATGCCGCAACTGAGTTGGTGCCATGTCCCAAGATCTCGCCCGCGCTTTTCTGCTCGACCGCCTCGGCCTGCGCGGTCCCTTGTGGCGGGCCGAGGATGCCGGCAAGCGCGCGGTCGGGCTCGGCATGATGCAGATCGACAGCATCCGCTCGACCGGGCTGCGCAATCATGAGATCGCCTGGATGGCGCGCACCGATGCGCCCATTGCATCGCTCTACGATCTCTATTACCGCGACCGCGCGATGCTGGAGACGCATTACCCGCTCTTCGCGACGCGGCGCGATTGGGTCCCCTATCTCCTCAAGGATTTCTCCAAGGCGGTCAATCAGGACCAGCTGAAGGAATTCCGCCCGCTGATGCGCAAGGTGAAGAAGCATATCGAGGCGAACGGCCCGGTCTCGCCGGCCGATCTCGAGTCAGAGCGCGTTGTCGGTGGCTTCAACACGATCAAGGCGACGACGCGGGCGCTCGAATATCTCTATCACACGGGCCAAGTGCAGATCAGCGGGCGCACCCAGAACTTCCATCGCCTGTTTGATTTGACCGAACGCGTGGCGCCCGAACTCCTGACACCCGTCGCCGACTATCGCAGCGCGCACAAATCCTTCTTCGTGCATTCGGCCCTGTCGGTCCTGAAGCTGGCGACGCCACGGCAATTGGCCGAGCGCGTCTCGCATCATGTCGGCACCTGGCGCGGCGGCATGGCGGTGGCGAAAAAGGCCATCGACGACGCGCTCGACCACCAGCTGATCGACTGGATCGAATCGATCGAAGGCGAGAAGCAGCACCGCTATCTGGCGCTGCGCTCCGATCTCGACCGTTTCATGGCCGGCATTCCGCCGCAGGACGATCTGGTGCGCCTTGTCCCGCCGCTCGACAATCTGATGTTCAACCGCCGCCGCTTCACAGAGTTGTTCGGCTTCACCTACAAATTCGAAGCTTACACGCCCGAAGATCAGCGCCGCTTCTATTTCGCCATGCCGATCCTTTACCGCGACCGGGTCGTGGGGCTTATCGACGGCCGCAAGGAAGACGGCACCTGGCGCATCACCGGCCTCGACCTGATGCAGGACGTGCCGCTGGAACATTTGCGCGCCGCCATCCACCGCTTCGCCCGTATCGCCGGCTGCGAAAAAATCGCCGCCGCCCCCGGCCTCGGCAAGGCCCAGCGCGCGGCATTGTTGGGGAAGATCGACAACTGACCGCAAGCAGACGGGGCCGGGCCATGACCGACGATATCGCGACACTCATCGCCAACGGCGCCAAGTTGCGCACCCGTGACCGGCGCGACATTGTGGATCTCACCGTCGATGCCGACGGGATCGGCGGCAGCGTGCCGATGGTCGGTCCCTGCCGCTGGCACCGGGACGGCCGCTTGCTCGGCTCCCCGGGCGGAAGTGCCGGTCCGCTCGACTTGGTCCCGGCACCCAACCCGGCATCGGCGCCGAACCGCGCGTCAATTCAAGAGGCACTGTCGGACCCGCTAGCACGAAATTCCTGCTGCGATTGACGGAATCCCATCAAACACACACGATGGTATAGGCACCTATCCAGGCTGTCATCCCGCTGTCACGGCCTCATGGCACAAGAACAGCCATGTTGCAGACGAAGGTGGATATGAGGCCGGAACCGCAGGAACGGAGCGAAGCTGAGCTGCGCCCGGCGGAAATCGCGGCCATCGAGCCCGCGAGCCAGGTCCGGGCCTTCACCCTCATGGCACGGGAATTGGCCTCGCCTGCCCCGGCAATCCGCCCGGAGACGACCGGCGCCAAGGTGCTGGAAATCTTCCGCAGCAACACCGCGTTGCCCTTACTGGCTGTCGCCGACGAAACCGGCATCGTCTATGGCGCCATCGAGCGCGACCGGCTGCTGCAGGTCTTCGCGCAGCCGCTCTGGTTCGACGTCTATTTCAAGCGCTCGATCCTGCCGCTCATGAACCGCGCGCCGCTGGTCGTCGACGAAACGACACCGCTCGACGAGATCAAGCGTCTTATCACCGCGGCCCATCCGGAAGCGATCCAATCCGGCTTCCTGGTGACACGCGCCGGCCGCTTCAGCGGCATCGGCACCATGTCGAAGCTCCTCGAACTCACTGTCGAACAGGCGCATCGCCGCCTTGAACAGTTGAGCGAGGCGCGCCATGCCGCCGAATTCGCCGCCGCTTCCCGCGCGCGCTTTCTTGCGACGATGAGCCACGAACTGCGCACGCCGCTCAACGCCATCATCGGCTTTTCCGAATTGCTGCTGGGGATGCCGGGGGCCGGTCGCGATGCACCGCAGCTTCCCGACTATATCGATGACATAAGGCTCAGCGGTAAACATCTCCTCGGCCTCATCAACGACATTCTCGATTATTCCAAGCTCGAGGCGGGCGCCCTCACTTTGAACGCGCAGGAATTCCAGCTCGACGAGATGCTGCATTCGGCAATGGGTGTGACGCGCGGCCAGGCCGCTGCGCGCAACGTGCGCCTGGAGCTTGAAGAAATGCCGTCGCTGCCTGTCCTCGCCGACGAGAGGCGCTTGCGTCAGGTGGTGATCAACCTCATCTCCAATGCCATCAAATTCTCAAGCGGCGGCGATACGGTCACCTTGCGCGCGCAATGCGATCTGGCGGGTTCGCCGGTGATCGAGGTGGTCGACCGCGGCATCGGCATCGCCGCTGACGATATGGAGCGGATCTTCGAACCGTTCGTCCAGGTTGAAAACCATCTCAACCGCAAGAATGAGGGAACGGGTCTCGGCCTGCCGCTGTCGCGTCAGATCATGGCGCTCCACGGCGGCACGCTGCATCTCGTCTCGACACCAGGTCAGGGCACGATCGCCGTCATGACCCTGCCGCCGCAAAGCCTGCTGCCTTCTGTTACTCACCCACCTGCAGCAGCAGCCCCAGCTTCCGCGCCTGCCCAAAGCTGAACAGATAGACGGCCATCCCGCCCACGCAGAGGATGGCATTGAGCCCCACCGCCGCCAGGAAATGGTCCCACGGGAAGATCCCGTGGAAAAGGACCGCGCGCATGCCCTCAAAGACATGGGTCGAGGGCAGCGCCAGCGCGAAGGCATGCGCCCAATCGGGCAGGGCGGTGAGCGGATAATAGACGCAGGAAAAAGGCGCCATGAAGAAGACCAGGAACCAGGCCATGTTCTCGGCCGCAAGGCCATAGCGCAGGATCATCGCCGCGACGATGAGGCCAAGCCCGCAACCCATGATGAGCAGGTTGAAGAAGAAGGCGAGAAGCGGGATCCCCAGCCCGAAGATGGAGAAATCGTAGAAGGGAATGGCGAGCAGCATCGCCGGCAGCACGCCGATCAGCGCGCGCACGAAGGACATCGCCACCAGCGATAGGATATGTTCCAGCGGCGAGAGCGGCGAGCAATAGAGGTTGGCGAGATTGCGCGACCACAATTCCTCGATGAAGGAAAGCGAGAAGCCGAGCTGCCCGCGAAAGAGCACATCCCACAGCAGCACGCCCGCGATGAGCACGCCGAATGCCCCGGCGATATAGCTCGAATTGGTGGCGAGGAACTGCGACAGGAATCCCCAGATCACCATCTGCATGGTCGGCCAATAGGCCATTTCAAGGAGGCGCATCGGCGAGCGACGCAGGACATAAAAATGCCGCTGGCACAAGGCGCCGATGCGGTTGAGAGAAATGGCCGTCATGCTTCCACCTGTGCCATGTCGCCGGTGCGGCGGTCCCGGGCGATATCGAGAAAGACGTCCTCGAGATTCTGCCGGCCGAAGCGGTAGAGGAGATCCGCCGGCGTGCCGCGATCGACGATACGGCCCTTGCGCATCATCAGCACCTCGTCGGCCAAACGCTCGACTTCCGCCATGTTGTGCGAGGCAAGGAGGATCGCCGCCCCCGTCTCGCGCTGATAGGTCTCGAGATAGTGCCGCACCCAATCCGCCGTATCGGGATCGAGCGAGGCGGTGGGCTCGTCGAGGAGCAGCAGTTCCGGCCGGTTGAGGAGCGCCTTCCCCAGGGCTACGCGCGTTTTCTGCCCGGCCGACAGCGAACCGAACCGCCGATCCAGGAGGGCGGTGAGATCGAGCGCCGCCGCAATCTCCGCGATCCGCGCCGCCGGCTGCTTGACGCCATAAAGCTTGGCGAAGATGACGAGGTTTTCCCGCGCGGAGAGGCGGTGCGGCAAATCGACATAGGGGGAGGAGAAATTCATCCGCCCCAGAACCTTCGACCGGTGCCGGGCGATGTCCTCACCGAACAGGGCGACGCTGCCGGACGTGGGCATGAGGAGACCGAGCAGCATCGAGATGGTGGTTGTTTTTCCCGCCCCGTTGCCACCCAGCAATGCGACGGTTTGCCCTGCGGCAACGGTAAAATTGACACCATCGACGGCGCGCAGCGCACCGAAGGATTTGGCGAGGTCGCGGACCTCGATGATGATCTGGGCGTGGCTCATGGATCGCGGGGGAGGCTGCCTTGGAGGGTCGGAAAGGAATGACGACCTGTGCCTTGATAGCCCATTTCAGGGGCTTGGTTAAGGGCGAGTACGTAAAACACGCAGGTTGAAAATCCCGCGCAACCTGCCATTGATGCCGTGTCATGAGTGAGGTTTTTGCACCGCAGAAAGCGGCCGACCCGGCCGAAGCCGACACACCGGCCCGCTTGCGCCCGACCCGACGCCCAGGTCGCGGCCGCGTTCGGCTGCGCACGCTGCTGGCCATACGCTGGGTGGCGGTCGCCGGCCAGGCGGCCTCGCTCGCCATCGTCGATTTCGTCCTCGGCTATCCGATCCCGCTGCTGCCAGCGGCCCTCGCCGTGGCGGCCCTGGCCGTCGCTACCCTGGTGCCGCAGGTCCGCCGCAAGTCGAATGCCCGCCTCAACGACCGGGATTCGGCACTCTATTTCGCCTTCGACATGGTGCAGCTCTCGGTCCTCCTCTTCCTGACCGGTGGTCTCCACAACCCGTTTTCGCTGCTGCTCCTCGCCCCCGTCACCGTGTCGGCGGCGGCCCTGAGCTTCCGCTCGACCCTGGGCCTCACCGCCCTTGCCATCACCTGCATCAACACGCTCGGCATCTTCCACTACCCGCTGCCCTGGCCCGATGGCAGTTTCGACCTGCCGCCGGTCTTCGTCTTCGGCCTGACCATCGCCCTCGTTCTCGCCGTTGTCTTCATCTCGGTCTATGTCTTCAAGGTGGCAGAGGAATCGCGCCGTGTGGCCGATGCGCTGATGGCGGTGCAATCGGCGCTCGATCGCGAACAGCGCATTTCATCGGTGGGGGCGCTGGCCGCCGCCGCCGCGCACGAGCTGGGCTCGCCCTTGGGCACCATCTCGCTCATCGCCAAGGAACTGACGCGCGATTTGCCGACCGACTCGCCCTATCGGGGCGATGCCGAATTGCTGCTGAGCCAGGCCAACCGCTGCCGCGACATCCTGGCGGAAATCGCGGCGCGGCCGGAACAATCCTCGCAAGGCCATTTCCACGTCCTTGCCGCCCCGCTCCTGGTCGAGGTGGCGGCCGAGCCCTTCCGCCGGCCATCCGTCGCCCTGCGCATCGAGACGCGCTCCGAGGGCGGCGAGCAGGAACCGCCCATCATGCCGCGCCGGCCCGAGATCATGCACGGCCTCGGCAATCTGTTGCAGAACGCCATCGAGTTCGCGCGCGAGGAAGTTCAGGTGCTCATCACCTGGTCGCGCCACGAGCTCAGCATCACCATCACCGATGACGGTGTCGGCTTCCCGCCCGATCTCCTCGACCGGCTGGGCGATCCTTATGTCTCGGCCACGCTGGGGCGCGGCAGCAAGCTCGGTGCCCGGCAATTGGCAGCTGCCACGGGGCGGGCCCCCACGGCACGCAAGGGCGATCATATGGGCCTTGGCATCTTCATCGCCCAGAACCTGCTGGAACGCTCCGGTGGCTCGGTCCAGTTCGGCAACAATGAATTCGGCGGTGCCGAAGTGAAGGTGATTTGGCCGCGCAGCGCCTTGAAACCCGATGTAAACTAGAAACGACGCGCGACCCGAAAGGATCAAGTGAGGTGACATGAACGACAAGCCGGAACACCAGAACCCGCTCGCCATCGGCGAGAAGACGCTGCTCATCATCGACGACGACACGCCCTATCGGCAGCGTCTCGCCTTGGCGATGGAAAAGCGCGGCTTCCAGGTGACGCAGGCGGAAAGTGTCGATGCCGGCATCGCCGCCGCCAAGGCCAACCCGCCGCGCTTCGCCGTGGTCGATCTGCGTCTCGCCGACGGCAGCGGCCTCGACGTCGTGCCGGAGATCAAGAAGACCCGGCCCGATTGCCGCGCCGTCATCCTCACCGGCTACGGCAATATCGCGACCGCCGTCGCCGCCATCAAATCCGGCGCTGTCGACTACCTGCCCAAGCCAGCCGATGCGGACCAGGTCGAAGCGGCCCTCCTCGACCATAAGGACGCCCTGCCGCCGCCGCCCGAACAGCCGATGACCGCGGACCGCGTGCGCTGGGAGCATATCCAGCGCGTCTACGAGCAATGCGACCGCAACGTCTCGGAAACCGCGCGGCGCCTGCGCATGCATCGCCGTACCCTGCAACGCATCCTGGCGAAATACGCCCCCAAGGCTTGACGCAACGGGGACTTGATGCAACGGGAGGCGTGATGCGATCACGTGATCGGTCGTGCCACTCGCAACAAACGCCGGTTCATCATATCGTCATGCCCGGGTCCAAAATGGATCCGGGCATTTTTCATTCGGGCATCTTTATTGAGGAGCGCCGGCCGGCATGAGCTTCGTCGACAGCTACGTCTTTCACCTGCGCAAGAAGATCGGCAACGATCTGCTGCTGCTGCCGGGCGCCTCCTGCCTCTTTGCTGATTCTGCCGGCCGGTTGCTGCTGGAGCGGCGCAGCGATTTCGGCATCTGGGGCATTCCCGCCGGCAATCCGGAACCGGGCGAGGATATCGTCACCGCGATCCGGCGTGAGATGCTGGAAGAGACGGGGGCAGAGATCGAAACCTTCGTTCCCTACGGCTTCGCCTCGGACCCGACGACCAAGACCATCACCTTTCCCAACGGGCATCAGTGCCAGTACTTCGCCATGCTGTTCTGCGCCGATTGGCCGGCGGGCATCGCGCCGGTGCCGTCCGCCGAATCATTCGAATTCGGCTGGTTCCTGCCGGACCAACTGCCGGAGCAGATGATGATATCCACCCCGTCCAGCATCGCGGCCTATCTGCGCTTCCGCGCGACGGGCCGGTTCCAGATGATCTGAGAGGAGGGACTGCCGCAGTCGCTTCTCTCCTGTCATCCCCGCCTGAAGCGGGCCATGACAAGTGAACGCGTGGCGAACCCTACTCTTTCCCCATCTTCGCATCGAGGCTCCACGGGCCGGGGCCGGCGAAGAAGAGATAGAGGAAGACGAAGCAATAGAGGATCGCCGCGTCGCCGCCATTGAGGGCCGGGTAGAAGCTCTGCGGCGCATGGGCCATGAAATAGGCACCGGCCATCGTGCCGGAGGCGATGAAGGCGGCAGGCCGCGTGAAGAGGCCGAGGGCGATCAAGGCACCGCCCACCAGTTCAACCCAGCCCGCGATCCAGGCCGGCGAGCCCGCCGGAAATTCCATGCCGAGGGTCGGGAAGCCCAGATGCTTGCCGGTGCCGTGCACCAGGAAGATGAGGCCGGCGACGATGCGCAGGATGCTGAGGATTTTCGGTGCGTGCGGTGCCAGGCTGGTGCGAAGCGACATGGAAACCCTCTTCCCTTCTGGTGGCAATTGGGAGGGAGAAGATAAAAGACCGACTCCGCGCCCGCCAAGACGCGCGCGCGTGAACCCTGTCGATGACCTTAGTTTTGCTGTGCCTTCTAGAGCCGCTCGCCACGCACCAGGCGCGGCAGATCGCCGACGACACCCATCGCGTGGCGCATGGCCAGGCGCTTCAACGGCTTTGCCTTGTTGAAGAGGAAGAAGCCGATATCGCGCGCTAGGCGAATGGGCGGGATGTCGTTGGAGAAAAGCCGCGTGAGGCCGTCCGTCACCGCCAGCATCATCAGATTGTCGAAGCGCCGCCAGCGCGCATACCGCTCCAGCACCGCGAGGCTGCCGAGGTCGAGGCCGCTCCGCCACGCATCGACCAACACTTCGGAAAGGGCCGCCACGTCGCGGACACCCATGTTGAAACCTTGGCCCGCGATCGGATGCATGCCGTGCGCGGCATCGCCGGCCAGCGCGAAACCTTCCTGGATATAGGTCTCGGCCAAGATCATCTTCAGCGGATAGGTGAAACGCGGACCGATGGGCCGGATGCGTCCCAGGGTCGGGCCGAAGCGGCGTTCGATCTCGCGACCCAGATCGGCATCGTTGAGACCGAGCAGCATCGGGATGATGCGCGCATCCTCGGTCCAGACGATGGAGGAGCGATGGCGCGTGCGGCCCGCTTCGTCGACATCGTCGGTCATCGGCAGCATGGCGAAGGGGCCGATGGGCAGGAAATGCTCGTGCGCCACACCGCCATGCGGCTTCTCATGGGCGACCGTGCAGACGATGGCGCTGTGCTTGTAGCCCAGTTCCTTGACGCCGATCCCCGCCATGCGGCGCATGGAAGATTGACGCCCGTCGGCGGCAATGACGAGGCGCGCGCGGATCGAGCGGCCGTCGGTCAGGGTGGCAAGGTTGCTGCTGCCGCCAAGTTCCAGCTCGGCAACGCGCATGCCGGGGATATGCGTCACCGCGGGAATCTCGGCGAGGCGCTTCAACAGGCCCATACGCACGGCACGGTTCTCGATGATCCAGCCGAAGGGCGGCGCTGCACCGTCGGCGGGCGCCCCCGGCACCGAACCCGGCGGCAGATCGGCAAAATGGTAATGGACGAAGAAGGGGCTCGCCTCCCGGTACTGCCAGCCGCCGTCGGAGACGCGGATATCGCGAATGGGCTCGGCCGCCGGCGCGATATAATCCCAGGCGCCGATGCCGGAAAGCACCTGCTGCGAGCCATAGGCGATGGCCGAGGAACGTCCGTCGAAGGCTTCCGCCGTGAGGTCGGGCAGCTTTTCCGATTCGACCAGGACGACCGGCACGCCGGCCCCGCCGAGGGCCGCCGCCATAGCCATGCCGACCAGCCCGCCGCCGACGATAAGGACTTCTGCGGAAAGGGTTTCCGCGCCCGGATGCGTGGTTAATGCGATCTCGCTCATGGGCCGCACAATCCCGGTTTACGGCGCTTATGTCCAGCGGCTATAAGGCCGCATGAAACAGTCCCCCGATTGGAACAGGACCGCCGCCGACTATGCCCGCCACCGGGCCGGCTTCCCGGGCTGGTTCTACGACCGGATGGCTGAGCGCCGCCTGTTCGGCCCCCACTCCCAAATTCTCGACATCGGCACCGGTACCGGCTTCCTGGGCCGTGGCTTTGCCCAGCGTGGTGCGAAGGTGACCGGTCTCGACGTCGCCGCCGGCATGATGGACGCGGCCCGCGACCTCGACCGCGCCGCGGGGCTTGCGACCGACTATGTCCTGGCCCCGGCCGAGACAACCGGCCTCCCTGCGGGCCGGTTCGACCTCATCAGCGCCGGCACCTGCTGGCATTGGTTCGATGCCGCCAAGGTCATGGCCGAGGCGATGCGCCTCTTGAAGCCCGGCGGGCATCTCCTCATCGCCAATCTCGTCTGGCTGCCCTTGCCCGGCAATGTCGTGGCGGCGACCGAGGCCCTGATCGAGGCACACAATCCCAACTGGCATCTCGGCGGCTGGCAAGGGCACAGCGCCGACCAGCAGCGTCACCTCATCGAGGGCGGGTTCGTGGACCGCGAGAGCGCATCATTCGATTACGACATTCCCTACAGCCCCGAAGCCTGGCGCGGCCGCATCCGCGGCTCGGCCGGTGTGGCGGCAAGCCTGGGCGCCGCCGAAGTCACTGCCTTCGATGCCGAGCTTGGCGCGCTGCTGGCCAAGGACTTCCCCGGCGATCCCATCCAAGTGCCGCATCGCCTGGTCGCCCTCTGGGGTGCAAAGCCATGACCCAGGTCCGCCCCGCCACCGAAGCCGACCTCGCGACCATCGCCGAGATTCACCTGAAAGGCTGGCTCCTCGCCTATGGCGCCTTCATGCCGGAAGACCAGATGGCGGCGATGCAGCCGGAGAAGCGCCTGCCCTTGTGGCGCGCGTGGCTCGCCGACCGCACGAAGCTCATCCTGGTGGGCAGCGTCGGCGACGGCATCGACGGCTTCCTGCTCGGTGGACCGGTCAAGGAACACGACATCACCAAGGGCAGCCTCGACGGCTTCGATTGCGAGATCTACTCGCTCCATTGCCGCGAAAGCGTGCAGAGCAAGGGATTGGGCCGCGCCCTCATCGCCGCATCGGCCGCGCATTGGGCGCGCCAAGGCAAGAAGGCGCTGATGCTCTGGGCCTATAGCGACAATGCCTACCGGAAATTCTACGAGAAGATCGGCGGCGCATGCATCGCCGAAGGGATCGACGAAGGTGTCCCCGACGTGGCCTATGGCTGGCGGGATCTGGGCAAGTTGATCGGCAATGAGACTGAACAGAACACCCCCTCCCCCCCACCCTCTCCCGCAAGGGGAGAGGGAGTGAGTGTGTAGGCGGAAACAACAAGCCCCTCGCCCCTTGCGGGAGAGGGGTTGGGGTGAGGGGGCTCTCTCATCCTTCTCGACCAAAGCTAGGAGACCGAATGACCGACCGCATCCTTATTCTCGATTTCGGCTCGCAGGTGACGCAGCTTATTGCGCGGCGCGTGCGCGAGGCCGGGGTCTATTGCGAGATCTTCCCGTTCAATGTCGATGCCGCGCGCATCAAGGCATTCGCCCCCCAGGGCATCATCCTTTCCGGTTCGCCGCATTCGGTGACGACCGAGGATGGGCCGCGCGCCCCGGCTTATGTGTGGGAATCGAAGCTTCCCGTCTTCGGCATCTGCTATGGCGAGCAGACCATGTGCGCGCAGTTGGGTGGTAAAGTGGAGGGCTCAGACCACAGGGAATTCGGCCGCTCGGAACTGCATGTGCAGAAGGTGACCCCGCTCTTCGACGGCGTCTGGGTCAAGGGCGGCTCGTACCAGGTGTGGATGAGCCACGGCGACCGCGTCGTCTCGATTCCCGCCGGCTTTGAAGTGGTGGCCGTCTCGGAAGGGGCACCGTTCGCCGCCATCGCCAATGTGGCCGAGAAGCGCTACGCCGTGCAGTTCCACCCGGAAGTGGCGCATACGCCGGACGGTGCGAAGCTCATCTCCAACTTCATTCATAACGTCTGCGGCTGCAAGGGCGACTGGACTATGGCCGCCTTCCGCGATGCCGAGATCGCGAAGATCCGTGCCGCCGTCGGCAAGGGCAAGGTGATCTGCGGGCTATCGGGCGGTGTTGATTCCGCCGTCGCCGCGGTGCTCATCCATCAGGCGATCGGCGACCAGCTCACCTGCATCTTCGTCGATCATGGTCTGCTGCGCGCGGGTGAGGCGGATCAAGTCGTCTCCCTCTTCCGCGACCATTACAACATCCCGCTGGTCCATCGCGATGCGTCGGACATGTTCCTGGGCCAGCTCGCCGGCGTCACCGATCCGGAGACCAAGCGCAAGACCATCGGCCGCCTCTTCATCGAAGTGTTCGAGGAAGAAGCGAAGAAGATCGGCGGCGCCGATTTCCTGGCGCAGGGCACACTCTATCCGGACGTCATTGAGAGCGTCTCCTTCACCGGGGGCCCCTCTGTGACCATCAAGAGCCACCACAATGTGGGCGGCCTCCCCGAACGCATGCGCATGAAGCTGGTCGAACCCTTGCGCGAGCTCTTCAAGGATGAAGTCCGCGTGCTCGGCCGCGAACTGGGCTTGCCGGAAAAGATGATCCGCCGCCATCCCTTCCCCGGCCCCGGCCTTGCCATCCGCATTCCCGGTGCCGTCGACCGCGAGAAGTGCGACATCCTGCGGAAAGCCGACACGATCTATCTCGAGGAGATCGACAAGGCCGGCCTCTACGACAAGATATGGCAGGCCTTCGCGGTGCTCCTCCCCGTGCGCACCGTCGGCGTCATGGGCGATGGCCGCACCTATGACTCAGTCTGCGCGCTGCGCGCCGTCACCTCGACCGACGGCATGACCGCCGATTTCTACCCCTTCGAGCCCGCCTTCTTGGGGCGCGTCGCGACGCGCATCGTCAACGAAGTCAAAGGCATCAACCGCGTCGTCTACGACTTCACCTCGAAGCCGCCGGGAACCATCGAGTGGGAGTGAGCTGAAGAAAAAAAGGCCGGGTGCGATACCCGGCCTTTTTATCTTGTGCGGCGGCGCAGGCCGCGGCGCCGCCCATATGGGGCTCCCGGTTCAGGCCGCGCGCGTCGCCGCGAAGCGGCCGGCGATTTCCGCGATGCGAACGCCGTAGCGCCGCGCGGTTTCGAGGTCGCCTTGCGACATCTCTTCGGGTGCCGCGTCCGCATCCGACTGCGCCATCGGGCCGATATAGGAGCCGATCCGGTTCGGATCGTCTCGCTTTGAGGCCTTCACGTTCGACGGCTTGATGCCGAGGCTCACCCAGATGCCGCCATGCTGTCCGGCCAGCAGGACGAAATATTGCAGCGTGTTCAGCTTGTCGCCGTTGAGGGTGGCACTGTTGGTGAAGCCGCCGAAGATCTTGTCTTTCCACTTCTCGGCAAACCAGGCCTTCGCACTGTCGTCGGCGAACTTTTTGAACTGCCAGCTCGGGCCGCCCATGTAGGTCGGCGAACCGAAGACGATGGCATCAGCCGTGAGGAGCGTCTCCCACGCGCTTTCTGGAATGTTGCCCTCCGGGTCGATCGCGATGAGCGTTCCTGCCGCACCCGCGGCGACCGCCTCGGCGACGCGACGGGTGTGGCCATAACCCGAGTGGTAGACGATGGCGGTGGTGATGGTTTTCTGGGTCATGTCGATCCCCTGTTGCTTGCGGTTTGGCCGCGTTGACGTTGCGCGCCGATCCCTCTTTATCGCGCCAAATTGATGCAATAAATTATGCCAAACAGAACATATTGTTCTCCGTATGGAGAACAGACGCGGGGCAGGCCCATGCACAATCTCGAACATCTCCTTATCTTCATCCGGGTCGCCGAGATGCACAGCTTCAGCCGCGCGGCCGAAAGCATGGGTATCCAGAAGGGGCGCGCCTCGACCGTCGTGCGGCAGTTGGAGGACGAATTGGGCGTCCGGCTTCTGCATCGGACGACGCGCAGCGTGCAATTGACCGAGGACGGGCGGAGCTTTCAGGAGCGCGCGCGGGAAGTACTGACCCAATTCGACGAGCTGCAGTCGATGTTTGCAGAAGACGGTGTCGCGCTGCGGGGGCGTCTCCGGGTCGATCTGCCGACCGAACTCGCGCGCACGACCATCGTGCCGGCCCTGCCGGCCTTCATGGACGCCTATCCCGCGTTGGAGCTGGAGGTGTCGAGCACGGATCGGCAGGTCGATCTGGTCGAGGAAGGGTTCGACTGCGTGTTGCGCTTGGGACCGATCGGAGACCAAACGCTGATCGCCCGCCCGCTGGGCCGGCTACGCATGGTGAATGTCGCCAGCCCGGCATATCTCGCGCGCCACGGCACGCCCCGGTCGCTCGCGGAGCTGCGGCGGCAAGGTCATTGCATGATCCATTACAACCAGACCCTCGGCGCCAAGCCCTATGGCTGGGAATATCCCGACGGCGACGGCTACGCCACGCTGCCGCTGCCCGGCGCCCTGCACGTCAACAGCGTGCAAACCTACGAGGCCACCTGTCTGGCCGGCATCGGCCTGATCCAGGCGGCGCTCGCGGGAATAGGCCGACACCTGGAGAGCGGCGCGCTGGTGGAGATTCTGCCGAAGCTCCGCCCCGAACCGCTCGATGTGTCCCTTGTCGTGGCCCACCGACGGAACCTGTCGCGCCGCGTCCGCATCTTCATGAAATGGATCGAAGAGGTGCTGGCTCCCTATCTCGACTAGGGCACCTCGGTCGGGCCTTTTCTATTGCGCGGCGGCGCGGCCTTGCCGCCCATAGGCGCGCGGGCTCACACCCATCTCGCGTTTGAAGGCGGTGGCGAAGGCCGCCTCCGATTCATAGCCGAGGCTGAGCGCGATGCTGGCAACGGATTCGGCCGTGTGCATCAGCCGGTCGCCCGCCAGCAGCATGCGCCAGCGCGTCAGGTAATCCATCGCCGGCATGCCGACGGTCTCCTTGAACTTCAGCGCGAAGGTCGAGCGCGACATGGCGGCCCGGCCGGCCAGCGTTTCCAGCGTCCAGCGCTGCGCCGGATCGTCATGCATGGCGCGGAGCGCTGCGCCGATCTGCCGGTGCGCTAGCCCCGCGAGCCAACCTGTGTCGGCGGCACCCTGCGCCAGATGCAGGCGTAACGCCTCGATCAGCATCATATGCGCCAGATGCTGCATGACCAGCGTGCTGCCCGGCTGCGGATCGCGCAATTCCTGCATCGTGCGCTCGATGGCGCCGCGCAGGGCCGCCTCGCCATTCTCCTTGCGGATATGCACGATCGGCGGCAGCAGGTTGAGGAGCATTTCCGCCTGTGGCCCATCGAGTGCAAAGCGGCTGCTCACCATCAGCGACTGGCCGCCGCCATCGAGCGTGTGGATGCGGCCGTGGCTGGGGGCGGGCAACAGGTTCCGCGCGGGCGTGGGCGTCAGCGCAAGATCGCTCGCCAGCGTGAAGGGCAAGCCCCGCGGCAACAGGAAGCAATCGCCGGCCGCGAGCTGCACCGGCGCCGCCACGCCTTCGACCGCGAGCCAACACCCGCCGGTGATGATGGCGCCGGTCTTGATGGTGCCGGTCTGGTCCGGAAAATGGACCGACCAACTGGGTCCCGCGTCGAAGCCGGCCGACATGTAGTTGCGCGGGCGCAGCAGCGCCAACAGGTCTGACAGGGGATCCATGAGGTCCAATTCCCGGACGATCGCGAAAGTATTGCAGACGATAACGCATGGATCGTCCGCGCGCCATCGCCTATCTCAACAGCCGTTCCATACGCGATAGGAGAAAGAGATGCGTGTATTCGTGACGGGTGCCAGCGGCTTCGTGGGTTCGGCCGTGGTGCGTGATCTCATTGAGGCCGGCCATCAGGTGTTGGGCCTGGCGCGCAGCGATGCGGCCGCCGACAGCTTGCGGGGGCTGGGTGCCCAGGTGCATCGCGGCGACCTCACCGACCTCAAGAGCCTCCAGGCCGGCGCGGAAGGTTCCGACGGCATCGTCCATTGCGGCTTCATCCACGACTTCGCCCGCTTCAAGGAAGTGTGCGAGATCGACCGGCGCGTGATCGCGGCGCTTGGCGACGCCCTGCGCGGCACGGAACGCCCGCTCATCGTCACCTCCGGCACGGCATTGGTCAGCAGCGAAGTGCCGGCAGGAGGCCGCGCCACCGAAGCGCTGGTGACGCCGACCGGCGAAAAGGCCCTGCCCCGCGTCGCCTCGGAAGAAGCGGCGGCAGCGGTTGCCGCCACGGGTGTATGCGTCTCGGTGATGCGCCTGCCGCCCTCGGTCCACGGCGCAGGCGATCATGGCTTCGTGCCGCACCTCATCAATCTCGCCCGCGAGAAAGGTGTCGCCGCCTATATCGGCGACGGCGCCAATCGCTGGCCGGCGGTCCACCGCGTCGATGCGGCACGGGCCTATCGCCTGGTCCTGGAAAGCGGTGCCACCGAACGGTGCTATCACGCCAATGCCGAGGAAGGGGTTCCCTTCCGCGAGATCGCCCATGTCATCGGCAAGCGGCTGGGTCTCCCCGTTGTTGCCAAATCCGGCGACGATGCCGCGGCGCATTTCGGCTGGTTCGCCCATTTCGCCGCCATCGACAACCCGACCTCCAGCGCCCTCACCCGCGCCAAGCTCGGCTGGCAGCCCCAGCAGCCGGGCCTCATCGCCGATCTCGATCAGCCGCATTATTTCGCCGGTTGATCGCCGCCAACGCTCCGGCGTAGCGCCTGATGTTACGCCGGAGCGCGTTCGACTGACGACAGCCGACAGATTATCTCCCCGGCCTTCTCACCGCTCGGATCTTCCCGCTCGGTCCGCCGCCGCAGTAGAAGCTGTCGCCGCCGATCTCGAGGCCGGAGATGAGCTGGCCTTGGGGCATGTCGAGTTGGTCGAGGACTTCGCCGCTGTTGGGATCGATGCGGCGCAGGGAGCTTTCGTCATTTTCCCAGGTGGCGTGCCACAGTTCGCCATCGGCCCAGGTGACGCCGGTGACGAAGCGGTTGCTTTCGATCGTGCGCAGGATCCGGCCCGTCTCGGGATCGATCTGGTGGATCTTGCGGTCGCGATACTGGCCGACCCACAGCGTGCCTTCTGCCCAGGTGAGGCCGGAATCGGTGCCGTTGCCGGGGGCGGGGATGCTGTGGAGAATCCGGCCCGTCTTGGGGTCGATCTTCTGGATGCGGTTCTCGGCGATCTGGAAGAGATGCTTGCCGTCGAACGCCGTGCCGGCATGGGCGGCGACGTCGAGTTTCCGCTGCGGCGTACCGCTTGCGGGGTCCATCGATTGCAGAGTGTCGCCGGCGCCGAACCAGACATCCTTTCCATCGAAGCTGACGCCGTGAATCTTTTCGACGCCGGGGAACGGGCCGTATTCGCGGGTGACCTCGGCAGCTTTGCGTTTCATGTCGCTCTCCTCAAGTTTCTACGCACGCCGCCAACCTAATCGCTGGGGAGCGGCGCGGTGAGTAACAAGCTTGTCGTGAAACCGGGAAGGGGCGAGGCCAGCCAACGCCGCGCGCGGCCCAAGCCGATGAACTGCACCTTACCGGCCGCGGCCAATGCATCGAGGGCGCGCTGCACTGAGCGCTGACTGTTGTTCAGCGCCAGCGCCAGCGCCGAGCTGGACCAGGCTTCACCATCGGCGAGCAGCGCCAGCACCGATGCGTGTTTCTCATCAACGGGGCGCGCGAGGAGCACGATCTTCCCTGCGCTGGGTGCCAAGGCGAACCCGTCCGCCGTCGCGTCGATCCGGCAGAGGTGTTTCAACAGCGCGCGCAGGCGCCCGATCTCGACACGCAGGCGCGCGCGGTGCGATTCATCGGCTTCGCGGCCACCGAAGGCCAATGCGATCAGCCGGTCGCGTGGGACCGGCTGCGGCGATGCCGCGGCCAAGGCCTCGACCAGGGTGAAGAGGACGGGCCGCCGCGCGAGCGCCACCTGCGATTTCCCCTGCACTACCACGCGGCGGCAGGCATCGACGATGAAGGCATCCGAGGCGAGCAGCTTTTCGACCCCGGCCAGATCGAGCAGGCGTTCGGGCTGCGGCATCAATTGCCGCGCGGCGGGTGCCGCGAGCATCGCCCCGGCATTCTCCACCTCGGCAATGAGGGCCGGAATGCGCGCCGACTCGGCAGCGCGCGCGGCCCTGGCGAGCGCCTGGCGGGCGGGCGCCGACTTCATCCGGCGGATCGCGATCCCCGCCGCCGCCAATTCATGCGCGGCGCGCAAGGCGGGTGGGAGATCGGCGGGCTGAAGATCGGCGGGCGATTGCGCCTGCAACTGCCGCTCGGCCGCGTCGAGCTCCCCCAACAGCAGATGCCGGCGGAGCGCGATATGGCGCGCATGGGCGGCGTTCACGGCGTCGCCATGATCCGCGAGCAGGCGGCGCGCGGCCTCCAGCGATTTGGTGGGCCAGGCAAGATCGCGGGCGGCGAGCGCTACCTCGGCCTCGGCCACCACGCAGCGTGCGCGGGCGACCGCTTCTTTGGCACCGAAGGCGCGCGCGGCGCGGCGCAGCAGCAGCTTGGCACGCGGAAAATCGCCGAGCTGCGCCAGGGCAATGCCGCGCAGCGCGAGCGCCGGCGGATCGTCACGCAGCGCCACGCGGTCGAGTGCGCCCAGCGGATCGCCCCGGCCAAGCGCCCGCGCTGCGGCGGTGATCAGCGAGTCCATCGAAATCCCGCCACGATTGTCACTCCCACCTCGCGCAACACCGGGTTCAATTTTACCGGGTCCAATCTAACCGGATCCGATCTAACTGGGTCCAATTCAATCCGCAGCGGACCAATCCGGCAAAAGCGGAGTTGGGGCATCTTGACCATTTGGTTGATATCAACATAATCGATCTCCAAACGGGAAGCGGGAGAGACTTGATGAACCAGGCCAGCTATCGCTGGGTGATCGTCGCGGCGGGCGCCGTGCTGGGCTGCGTCGCGGTGGGCGGCATGTTCGCTTTGCCCGTCTTTCTGCGCCCGATCTCGGAAGAAACGGGCTGGTCGGTCACAGGGATATCGAGCGCGATGACCCTGGGCTTCCTCGCCATGGCCTTCGGCAGCATGGCCTGGGGTGCGCTTTCCGACCGGATCGGCCCGGGGCCGGTGGTGCTGGGCGGATCGGTCCTGCTGGCCCTCAGCATGGCACTTGCCGCACGGGCGCAATCGCTCATCGAGTTCCAGATCATCTTCGGCCTGCTGGTCGGCTTGGCCACCGCCGCGATCTTCGCGCCGATGATGGCATGCGTCACCGGCTGGTTCGAGACGCAGCGGGCGCTTGCCGTCTCGCTGGTTTCGGCCGGCATGGGTGTTGCCCCCATGACGATGGCGCCGCTCGCCGCCTGGCTCGTCTCGCACCATGATTGGCGGACGGCTCTTTTCACCATCGCCGCGATCTGCGCCGCCATCATGATCCCGACCGCCCTCCTCGTCCGCCGGCCGCCGGCGTTGGCGCAAGCAGCACCGGCTGCCGCCATGACGACCAGCGGCGAGAGCGAGATGAGCGTCGGGCGTGCGCTGCGCTCGCCGCAATTCGTCATCCTGCTCGCCACCAACTTCTTCTGCTGCGCCACCCATTCCGGGCCGATCTTCCACACGGTGAGCTATGCGGTCACGTGCGGCATTCCGCTCATCGCCGCCGTCTCGATCTACAGCGTCGAGGGCCTTGCCGGCATGGGCGGGCGCATCGTCTTCGGCCTGATGGGCGACAGGTTCGGCGCCAAGCGCGTGCTGGTGGCGGGGCTCCTTGCGCAAGGCATCGGCGCGCTCGCTTACGTGTTCGCCAGCCAGCTCATCGCCTTCTATATCGTCGCTGCCGCCTTCGGCTTCATCTATGGCGGGATCATGCCGCTCTATGCGGTGCTGGCGCGCGACAATTTCCCCTTGAAGATGATGGGGACGGTGATCGGCGGCTCGGCCATGGCGGGAAGCCTCGGCATGGCGCTGGGACCCGTGGTCGGCGGCTGGATCTATGACAGCTTCGCCTCCTATCACGGGCTCTATGTGGCGGCGTTCGGCATGGGCATTCTCGCCTTCCTCATCGCGCTCACCTTCAAGCCGTTTCCGAAAGAGACCGTCGCGGCGAATTCGGGCGCATCATCTGCAATCGCTTGAGCAGCCGTAGCGGTTTTAGGCGCGGACCGCCCTAGCGCCGATGGGATCACCCGGCCATCACGAGGGCGGCATCACCCAGCCGCCGGGGACGGCGCTTATCCCAACGCGCACGTACGGGGAGCCGATCTCTCCTAAGACGGCCCGCAGGAGATGGCTTGTCCGCCCCATCCAGGCAGGGACCGTCTCACCCGACAGGTCCGGGGAGCCGGCATGTCGCTGCCGACCAAGCGAGGGCGTGCGGAACGGGAATCGATGATTCCGCCACCCCACCGGCCTGCGCCCCCGGCGGCCAAGACGACCGAAAGGGAACCTGCGCCGATCAGACAGCCAAGCGATTGCAGATGATGCGGAGCCCGTCCGCGAGGGGGCTGCCGGCGTCCCGGCGCGCATCCATTCGCGGATGAGGTGCATCAGGTTGAATAGTACCAAATTCTTGACACTTTGTCAAGAACAAAATAGGAACTCAATCGCGTGTCGAGGCCTTGGGCCGGCGCGGCAACAGCGCCGCCACCAGGCCGAGGCAAAGGACCGTGCCCACCGAGCCGAAGGCGAGGCGCAGGCCATGCGTGATGGCGGCGGGGTCGATGCCGTCGGTGACGCGCCCGCCCGCCCCATAGGCGAAGATGGCGCCGAGCAGGGCGGCACCGGTGACCAGGCCGAGATTGCGCGCGAGCGACAGCATGCCGGAGACGAGGCCGCGCTCATCGGCGCCGACACCGTGCATGATGCCGGTATTGTTGGCGGCCTGGAACAAGGCGTAATGGCTGGTGGTCAGCATGATGGCGCCGACATAGCCCGCGACGCCGAAGAGCATCGGCGCCGAACAGAGGGCGGCAAGGCCCAGCACCATGCCGATGAGCCCCTGCAGCATCATGCGCCGCGCGCCGAACCGGTCGACGAGGCGCCCGGCGGGCACGCCGGCCAGGGCCGACATCAGCGGCCCCGCCGACATGGTGAGACCGACCGCCCCCGCCGAGAGGCCGAGCCCGGCGCTGAGATAGAAGGGACCGACGACGAAGGTCCCCATCACCACGGCAGCGACGATGAGGGTCAAGGCGAGGCTGAGGCTCAATCCTTCACGCCGGAAGAGGCTGAGGCGCAGCAGCGGGGCGGCCACGCGCCGCTCGGTGGCGATGAAGGCCAGCATGCCGAGGACGGCGGCCGCCAGCAGCGCCACATTGCCCGCGCCGAACGCACCCTCGCCCACCGTCATGGCGAGCGCATAGGCGCCGAGCGTTGCCGCCAGCAGCAAGGTGCCCCAGGGGTCGAAGCGCGGTTTCTTCACGTCCGCCGCTGGAGAGGGAAGGGCGGCGTCACGCGCCCGGTTGACGTCACGCGGCAGGGCGTGCGCGGCGAGGCCCCAATTGAGAAGGCCGAGCGGCACGTTGATGAGGAAGATGAAGCGCCAATCGGCATGAGCGACGATGAGGCCACCGAGCGATGGCCCGAGCGAGGTGCCGACGGCCGACATGGTGCCGAGGAGACCCATCGCGCGGCCGGTCCGCTCCTTCGGCACCGTGCCGCTCACCAGCGCGACGGTGAGGGCCATCATGATGGCGGCACCGAGGCCCTGGAGCCCGCGCGCGGCGATGAGGAGCGGCAGCGTCGGCGCCAGCCCACAGGCAAGCGAGGCCGCCGTGAAGATGAGGATGCCGACGAGCAGCAGGCGCCGCCGCCCGATGAGATCGCCGAGCCGCCCCGCCCCGACGATGAGGCTGGTGATGGTGAGGAGGTAAGAGAGCACCACCCATTGCACCGATTGGAAGGGTGCCGCGAAGATCGCCCCGAGGCTGGGCAGGCTGACATTGGCGATCGACGTATCGAGCGACGGCATCAGCATGGAGAGCGAAAGGGCTGCGAGGGCGAGGCGGGGTGTTGAGCGAGAGGTGCGCGAGTTGGCGAGAGCCGGTCCAGTCGCCCCATACCCCCCTCCCCTTCCCTCCCCCTCCAGGGGGGAGGGGGAAAACGTTTGCGCTGCGTCGATTGGCTTTCTCTGCTGATCGACTTGGGGGAGGACCGGCCAGCGGTTTTCCCCTCCCCCCTTGAGGGGGAGGGTCAGTGAGGGGGGTGTCGTGCCGCCGGGCTCGACAGTTGGCGATGAGGGACGGATCTGGTTCATGGCAAGGCCTTCGGGGATGGATGCGCTTTCCCCAAGCCTCCCGCAGATCGACATATGGCGGAAGACGCAGCATTTGCACATGACCAGTGCATTTGACGCCATGTCTCAGGGTGCTAGCATGGGGCCCATGAAACAGGATCTCCCCGACCTCAATCTGCTCCTCACCCTCGACGTGCTGCTGAATGAGGGGAGTGTCGCCCGCGCCGCCAAGCGCCTGCAATTGAGCCCCTCGGCCATGAGCCGGCAATTGGCGCGGCTGCGCGCGGCGGTGGGGGACCCGCTGCTGGTGCGCGCGGGTCGCGGGCTGGTGCCGACACCCCGCGCCCTCGATCTCAAGGAACAGGTGGGGCCGCTCATCGCCGCTGCCGGCCTGCTGCTGCGCCCGGTCGAGCTGCTCGACCCCAAGCGCCTCGCGCGCCGCTTCACCATCCGCAGCCGCGACGGGTTCGTTGAGAATTTCGGCCCCGCCCTCCTCGCCCGCCTCAGCCGCGAGGCGCCGGGGGTGACACTCAGTTTCGTGCCGAAGACCGATCGCGACAGCACGCCGTTGCGCGAGGGGATCATCGATCTGGAGACGGGGGTGGTGGCGGATACATTAAGCCCGGAGCTCATCAATGTGAGCCTCTTTCGCGACCGGTTCGTGGGCGTCGTGCGGCGCCATCACAAGCTCACCAAGACCCGCGTCACGCCGAAACTCTTTGCCGAGGCGCGCCACATCCTCATCACCAGGCGCGACGAAACACGCGGCCGCGTCGACGACGCCCTCGACGAACACAAGCTCACCCGCAACATCGCCACCGTGGTAGGGAGCTTCACCGCGGCCCTGGCGCTTACGCGCCACACCGACCTCGTCGCCACCGTGCCCGAACGCCACACCGGCAATTTGCGCCAAGGTTTGGTGAGCTTCGATCTGCCGGTGAAACTGCCGGACTTCACGGTGTCGCTGCTGTGGCACCCAAGGCAGGATGCCGACCCCGCGCATCGGTGGCTGCGGGGCGTGGTACGGGAGGTTTGTGCAGGGTGACATAGCCATGCTATCCAGCATTGAGATAATGGGGGGGGGGAATTGCTCATCAGACGGCAAGAATTCAGCAACGCCACTGCTGAAGGTTCATTGCGCAATGGCGTTTTGTAAGAGGAATGTCTTGAAATGAAACAGACCGAACTTGAAGAGCTCTATCGGGATGCGGAAACAGACCGTGTCGAGCGCAAAGAATCATTGGCCGATGATGATCGAATCAGACAGGCAATATGCGCATTCGCGAATGATTTGCCCAATCACGGGAGAGAAGGAGTCGTCATTGTCGGCCAACGTGACAATTTATCATGCGCTGGCCTGAAGATTGACGACCGATTGCTCCTCAGGCTGTCCAACTATCGATCTGAAGGGAAGATTTTACCGATTCCTACTCTCAGCGTATCCAAAGCAACAGTCGATGGATGTGAAGTTGCGTTGGTTGTAGTTCAGCCGAGTGACAATCCTCCCGTGAAGCTCGACGGTCGCACCTGGATTCGAGTTGGTCCGCGGCGTGCAATTGCTACCGCTGAAGAGGAGCGACGCCTTACTGAGAAAAGACGCTGGGGCAACTTACCGTTTGACTCTCACGGTGTACCCGGAGCGACTCTTGGAGACATCGATTTACGTGCCTTCAAGAACGAATACCTTCCTTCAGCCATTGCTGCCGATGTGCTTGCAACCGATCAAAGACCGGAGATCGAGCAGCTTCGAGCACTTAGGTTACTGGATGCTCAGGGAATACCAACCGTGACAGCCTTGTTGGTCCTTGGCATCAATCCAATGGCTTGGATTCCGTGTGCCTATGTTCAGTTTCTCAAAATAGATGGTACACAATTGACAGACCCCATTCGGAATCAAAAATCGTTGACCGGTACTGTGGGAGAGCAAATTCGAGCGCTGGACGATATCATCCGTGCGAACGTTGAACAGAAGGTTGTGGTAGGGGGTGAAAAGCGCATTGATTCTTGGAACTACCCTGAAGCTGCGCTTCGTCAGATTTTCCGGAACGCCATACTTCACAGAGCCTATGAGGGTACAAATGCACCAACGCGGATTACATGGTACCGAGACCGCATTGAGGTGCAGAGCCCGGGAGGGCCCTATGGGCAAGTAACCAAAGAGAACTTCGGACGACCAGGCATTACAGATTACCGCAATCCAACGCTTGCGGAGGCACTGCGAAACCTTAATTATGTGGAGCGGTTTGGTGTTGGAATACCAATAGCCCGAGAGGCTTTGGAGAAAAATGGAAATCCACCGCCAGATTACCAAATCGAAGATCAACATGTGCACGTAACAGTCAGACAGGCGCAATGAAGACAATCGCGTTCTTTAACAATAAGGGCGGAGTCGGAAAGACGTCCTTGATTTATCATCTCGGATTTATGTTTGCCGAGCTGGGAAAACGCGTGCTGTTTGCGGATTTGGACCCGCAGGCGAACTTATCGGCCATGTGCCTCTCAGAAGATCGACTTGAAGCACTTTGGAAGATGCAACCTAGACAAACGATTTACGGCGCAGTTGAGAGGCTGAAGCGTGGCGTTGCCGATATTGTGCCCGTAGCGCCTGATGCCATTTCTAGTCGCATAGTGCTTATTGGTGGCGATCTCCAACTTTCTGAGTTTGAAGATGACCTATCTCAAATGTGGGCGAAATGTCTTGATCGGGATGAGCGTGCATTTCGGGTGACAACTTCTCTGCAACGTGTTGCATATACAGCTGCTAAGCAGCATGGTGCAGATATTGTTTTGCTCGATGTTGGCCCTAATTTTGGCGCGATAAACCGAGCTGCTCTAATTAGCGCGGACTATGTGGTTGTGCCAGTTGCACCCGACCTTTTCTCAATGCAGGGCTTAGAGAATGTTGGCCCGAAGCTTCGCGACTGGAGGCATGGCTGGCAAGAGCGGAAAGAGCGCGCTCCGTCGACAATCGACTTTTCGTTGCCGAGTGGGTCTATGCAATCTCTAGGATACGTCGTGTCTCGGCACTCGGTACTTTCCGGTGGTGCAGTTAAGGCATTTCAGAGATGGATCGATAGAATGCCTGACGTCTATCGATCGTCTTTTGCAGAACCACCAGCGCCAGATAATGTAAACGTTGCTTCAGACCCCTACTGCTTAGCGCAATTGAAGGACTATCGCTCTTTGATGCCGTTGGCTCAAGAGGCGAACAAACCTATGTTTCTCTTGCGACCAGCAGACGGAGCTATTGGCGGACATCAAGGTGCAGTTCGACAAGCTTACGAAGACTTTCGCAAGCTGGCACTGCAGATACTGACGAAAATAGAACTCCACGAGATAACCGGAAACTGACAGAGCTAAATTGTCTTTTTGGCGACTGACGAGCTTAGTTCCTCAATGGTCCCTCAAATACTTCACCCCGCTGTCGCACATCACCGTAACGATGTGGGCGCCCGCGCTCATCCGCGCGGCCACGCGCAAGGCCGCCACGACATTGGCGCCGGTGGAGGTGCCGGGGAAGATGCCTTCTTCGCGCGCGAGCCTGGCGGCCATCGCCTTGGCGTCGGCGGTCGAGACGGGTTCGATCGTGTCGGCGATGCCATCTTGCCAGAGCGGCGTCACATAGCCGGCGCCGATGCCGTCGATGCCGTGGGCGCCGGTCGGACCGCCTGAGAGCACGGCGCTTTCCGCCGGTTCGACGGCGACGATGGCGATGTCGGGTTTCCGTTCGCGCAAGCGCGCCGCGAGACCGCGGAGGCTCGCCGCCGTGCCGACGGATTGGACGAGGCAATCCATCGCCCCGCTTGTTTGCGCCCAGATCTCATCCGCCATCTGCCGATAGGCCGCGAGCTGGTCGTGGTTGCGCATCTGGTGGGTCAAGTAGCCGCCGGTTTCGGCGGCGATCGCCTCCGCCCGGGCGATCATGTCCTTCACCAGTTTCTCGGTCTGGCGGCCCCCATCGGATTTGAGGATGGTGAGATCGGCGCCGAGGGCCCGCATATGCGCCGCCTTGTCGGGCGCGAACGCATCGGCCGTGACGATCTTCAGCGCGTGGCGCTTCACCGCGCAGACGAGGGCCAATGAAACGCCGGTCGAGCCGCCGGTATATTCGATGACCGTGCCGTGCGCCTTGAGCGCCCCCGCTTTCTCCGCCCCCTCGACCATCGCGAGCGCCATGCGGTCCTTCATGCTGCCGGTCGGGTTCGCGGCCTCGATTTTGAGCGACAGGCGGCACTTGTTGGGGACCGCGATGTTGTTGAGCGGGATGAGCGGCGTGTTGCCGATGGTGTCGAGGATATTGGGCATGGTCGGGGCTCCGGCGTTGATCGGGATTGGGCTATCCGCGATGGATAGCGCCGGTCTCAGCCCCGCGTCCGGTCCGAAATCCGGACCGGGTTCAATTGGCCGCGCGGGTGGCGATGGATTTTCGGGTGGCGGTGAGGATTTCGTCGGAGAGGGTTTCGTCATCGGCGAGGCGCGCGAGGATGAGGGCGCCGACCATCGCGGACCAGGCGGCGATGGCGGCCTGGCGCTTCGCCGCCGGCGTCTTGCCGGGGGCTTCCTTGGCAAAGCGCGCGATCTGGCGGCGCAGGCCCTCGGTCATCGCTGCGCGGGCTTCGGCCCCTTCGCGGATGGCGGCGGGGCCGAGGCCCGCCACTGGGCAACCCTCGCCCGGATGGTCGCGATGGGCCTTTGAGAGATAGCCCGCGAGATAGGCCGGGAAGGCGCGCCGGTCGGCGGCGGCGCGGTCCAGCGCCTCGGCAATCGCGGCGGCGATGAGGGCGTCCTTGGAGGCGAAATGGCGGTAGAAGCCACCATGCGTCAGGCCGGCCGCCGCCATGACATCGGCGACCGTGACGGCCTCGAAGCCTTTCTCGCGGAACAATTTCGATGCCGCATCAAGGATTTGGCGGCGATGTTCGGCCATCTGTTCGCGGCTGACGCGCATTTTTCCCTCGGCTCTGTGGTGGCCCCTTGACGGAATGGATGATGTATATCATCTATAAATAGATGACGATCATCATCTTTAAAGGAGAGAGTCCGATGAGCGACCAGAAGCCCAATCCAGCCAAGCCCACCCCTGCCAAGCCGGCCGTTCTGATCACCGGTGCCTCGAGCGGCATCGGCGCCACCTATGCCGACCGCCTGGCGCATCGCGGGCACGATCTGGTGCTGGTGGCGCGCGACGTCGCCCGGCTTGAGGGGCTGAAGGCGCGCCTCACCCAGGAGACCGGTGTCGCCATC
>NZ_JAYRQR010000005.1:0-15682 GCF_041910485.1 Dongia sp. | reverse complement strand
GGATCATCTGCAATCGCTCGGGCAGTTATGGTCGGCGTTTGGCCGCGCCGATGCGGCTGCGTCGGATTATCCTGCCGCGCCAGGTACCGGCCTTGTCCCAACCGGTCAGGGGCGAGGCATTTCCCAGGCTCGTACGGGGAAAGAGGAACGAAGCCCCTCGATCTGGCCGGCATGCCTCTCCCATACGCGGCCCCGCCTTTTGACGTGCGGGACAGCGGGGCAATGCCAGGGGACCGGGGCGAAGCGCTGCCCGGCCATGAGCGTCGAGAGGTTGCCCCCTCGAATGGGGACCGGCCTGCGCCCCATTGCTGGAGCCTGTGCCGGTGACAGCCGAGCGATTGCAGAGGACCCGAGGGGTCCGATTGGTCGGTGATATGCGCGCTAAGGGAATAATTGCCTATTAGCGGCTATTTTGTCAAGAACAAAATAGGAACTAATGAGTTTCGCGGTTGAGGTACTCGCTGACGCGACACCCCCACCCTGGCCCTCCCCCTGAAGGGAGAGGGGATTGGCGCCGGACTCGCGCAGCTGACTGGGTATACCCGGTCGGAACTCCCTCTCCCTTCAGGGGGAGGGCCTGCCGACGAATGTCGGCATGCGCCGACAGGGTGAGGGCGGTACGCGACGGATCTTGCAAGCAAAAACGGCCGGTGCTGGCAGCACCGGCCGTTCGTTTCTCACACCTAAGAAGGCTCAGTACGGCGAGAGCGCGTTGACGAGGTCTTGGGTGTTGGGGTTCGAGACCTTGCGGTCGATGACGATCCATTGCGGCAGTGTGCCGGCGCCGTAATAGACGGCGTTCCAATCATCCTTCCTGAGGATGCCGGCGCCGTTGAAGCTGACGCCACCAAAAAGGCCCGCCGTCTTGGCGAAGGTGTAGACGTCGGCGTCGAGGTTGGTCGTGGTGTTGGCGCCGATGCCCTTGCCGATCGGACCGGCGGCGACCGACATGTCGCCGCCGAACTTCATCTGGTCGTTGAGCACGGCCTGGAGGGCCTTGTCGCTCATGATGGTGAAGATGGTTTCCGACGATTGGCCACCGATCTGGAGACCGACCGAACCGGCCGCCAGCGTGTAGAAGGCAGGCTGGCTCCAACCCTTGTTGGGGTCGCGCACCATGAGGACGCCGTTGCCGCCTTCGCCACCGATGACGAAGCCCGCCTTGAAGATGTCGGGGAAGATCATCACGGCCTTGGCACGCTTCAGATAGCCGGGCAGTTCGCCGAATTCGAGCGAGCCGATCAGCTTTTCAAAGGTGATGCGCGCTTTGTCGACCAGTTCCTGCTGCTGGGTCAGCGCCGCGGCCGGGGCAAGCTTGCCCATCGCGAGGGCGATGCCGGTCGCAGCCACGCCGAACGCGAAAGTCCGGCGGGTCACGGGATTGCGCAGAGAATTCATGCCTTCGTCTCCTCGTTGATCCGGGCTTCTTAGAACGTTGACGCCCGTTCAGGGTTCCCTGGCGGCTGCCACAAGTATTAACAGGCCAGCGACTCGGGAACGGCTCGGAATCACAGATAAACCCGACGGAGTCGCGCCGCAATCGCGCTCACGGAGGTTTGAGGTGGTGGTGTCCTCTCTGGATGGGGTCATCGCTTGCAGCCCCCACCCAACCCTCCCCCTGAAGGGAGAGGGGCTGTCGGCGAATGCCGACATGCGTCGGCGGGGTGGGGGTGGCTCGGTTTATCCTTACGCGCCCTTCGCCACGACCATGTAATTGACGTCGAGGTCGCGGCTTAAATGGAACGTGTCCTTGAAGGGATTGTAGGAGACGCCGGCGAGTTCGCTGACGGCGAGCCCGTGGCGGCGCAAGCCCCGCGCCATCTCCGAGGGGCGGAGGAAGCGGTTCCAGTCATGGGTGCCCTTGGGCAGCCAGCGCATGATGTATTCGGCGCCGACAATCGCCATCGCGTAGCTTTTCACCGTCCGGGACATGGTGGCGAGGAAGAGGATGCCGCCGGGTTTCAGCAGCTTGCCACAGGCTTCGATGAAGGCATCGACATCGGCCACATGCTCGATGATCTCCATGGCGAGGACGATATCGAATTGTTTCCCCTGGGCGACCAGATCCTCGGCCGCGCAATTGAGATAGGTGACGCGGGTGCCGGTCTGTTCGGCATGGAGGCGCGCCACTTCGACATTGCGCGGGGTGGCGTCGACGCCTGTGGCACTCGCGCCGAGGCGCGCCATCGGTTCGGTGAGGAGGCCCCCACCGCTGCCGATGTCGAGCAAGGTGAGGCCGTCGAGCGGGTACGCATCCGCACCGTCTCGGCCGAAATGGGCGGCGGCACGGTCGCGGATGAAATTGACGCGGACTGGGTTGAGGCGGTGGAGCGGGCGGAACTTCCCCGCCGGGTCCCACCAGGCCTCGGCCATCGCGGCGAACTTCTCGATCTCAGCCCGGTCGATGGTGGTGCGCCCGGAGGCGGGGTTGTTGGCGGGGGTGCCTAAATTTTCGCCAGCCTGCTGAACTATCGAGCGTGTCGTTTCGGCGCCATTGGCGGCCGGTCCCGAAGCCATGTGGGAAACCCTTCAAGTAATTGAAATAGCGGCCGGGAGACCGGCTTGAATGCTTGCGTCCGGGGCCTTGGTTCAGTATGGATACGGCCGCCCGGCAAAACAAGATTTCTCCCGTTATTCATTCGCTTCCCCGAAGATATGCGGGCGAGGTCGACTTTTCCCGGTTATTCGAAGGGTTTAGGGGCATTTCCCGATGAGCGTAGTAGGTCGGCAGAGCGGGTCCAAGAAGACCCGGATCGTGATGAAATTCGGCGGCACCTCGGTTGCAAATATCGAGCGCATAAAATCGGTCGCCCAGCGCGTAAAACGGGAAGTGGACGCGGGACACGAAGTCGCAGTGGTGGTTTCGGCCATGTCGGGCGTCACCAACCAGCTGGTGGATTGGTGCAAGGAAATCGCCCCGCTGCACGATGCGCGGGAATACGACACCGTCGTGGCGAGCGGTGAGCAGGTGACGTGTGGTCTGACTGCCATCGCCCTCCAGGAGCTAGGCATCAATGCGCGCTCGTGGCTGGGTTGGCAGGCGCCGATCGTCACCGACGACGCGCACGGCAAGGCCCGCATCGTCTCGATCGCGTCGGACGAGCTCGACAAGCGTTTTGCCCAGGGCCAGGTGGCGGTCTTCGCCGGCTTCCAGGGTGTGGGCCCGGATAACCGCGTGACCACGCTGGGGCGTGGCGGGTCGGACACGTCGGCGGTGGCGATCGCTGCTGCGATCAAGGCCGACCGTTGCGACATCTTCACCGATGTCGACGGCGTCTATACGACCGATCCCCGGATCGTCGCGAAGGCGCAGAAACTGGATAAGATCACCTATGAGGAAATGCTGGAAATGGCGTCGCTGGGCGCCAAGGTCCTGCAGACCCGTTCGGTGGAAATGGCGATGAAGCATCGCGTGCGCGTGCAGGTCCTCTCGAGCTTCGAGGACAAGCCCGGAACGCTGGTGGTGGATGAGGAAGAGATCATGGAAAAGGAATTGGTGAGCGGCATCGCCTATAGCCGCGACGAAGCGAAGATCACGCTGACGCGGGTGGCCGACCGGCCGGGCGTCGCCGCCGCGATTTTCGGGCCGCTGACGGATGCCAACATCAACGTCGACATGATCGTCCAGAACATTTCCGAGGACGGCGCCACGACCGACATGACCTTCACCGTCTCGAAAGGCGATTTCGATCGGGCGCTGAAAACCCTGGAAGGGGCGCGCAACACGCTCTCCTACAAGGATCTCATCTCGGACAAGAATGTGGTGAAGGTGTCGGTGATCGGCGTCGGCATGCGTTCCCACGCCGGCATCGCGCAGCGCATGTTCAAGGCGCTGGCGGAAAAGGGCATCAACATCCAGGTCATCTCGACCTCGGAAATCAAGATCAGCGTGCTGGTCGCCGAAGAATATACCGAGCTGGCGGTACGCGCCTTGCATACGGCCTACGGCCTGGACGCCGAGTAAGCGAAAGAGAAGGGGGCCACAGATGGACCGAGACCACGCGACCCGGCATCTCGACGCGCTGTGGCAGCGTGGCCGCGACTTCCTGGGCACGCGCTATGCCATCATGGGCGGCGCGATGACCTGGGTCTCGGAGCGCAACCTCGTTTCGGCCATCTCGAACGCGGGCGGGTTCGGCGTGATCGCCTCGGGTTCCATGCCGCCCAACATCCTGGAAGCGGAACTGAAGGCGACGCAGGGTCACACCAGTCAGCCTTTCGGTGTCAACCTCATCACGCTGCACCCGCAGCTCGACCAGCTCATCGACGTCTGCCTCGATCTCAAGATGTCGCACATCGTGCTGGCGGGCGGCCTGCCGCCTGGCGGTGCCCTGAAGAAAATCAAGGAAGGCGGCGCCAAGGCCATCTGCTTTGCCCCCGCCGTCGCCATCGCCAAGAAGCTGGTGAAATCCGGCGCCGATGCGATCGTCATCGAGGGCATGGAAGCGGGCGGGCATATCGGCCCGGTCTCCACCTCCGTGCTGGCGCAGGAGATCCTGCCGGTCATCACCGACGTGCCGGTGTTCGTGGCGGGCGGCATCGGCCGCGGCCAGGCGATGCTGGGCTATCTGGAGATGGGCGCCTCGGGCGTGCAGCTCGGGACCCGTTTCGTCTGCGCCACCGAATCCATCGCGCATCCCAAGTTCAAGCAGGCTTTCATCCGGGGTGCCGCGCGCGATGCCGTGCCCTCGACCCAGATCGACCCGCGCTTTCCCGTGATCCCCGTGCGCGCCCTTGCCAATGACGGCACGCGCAAGTTCATGGACATGCAGCGCGAGGTGATCGAGAAATTCAACAAAGGCGAGCTCGACCAGAAGGCGGCCCAACTCGAGATCGAGCATTTCTGGGCCGGTGCCCTGCGCCGCGCCGTCATCGACGGCGATGTCGAGACGGGCTCGGTCATGGCCGGACAATCGGTCGGCATGGTCACGAAAGAAGAGCCGACCGCCGATATCATCCGCGATCTGGTCGAAGGAGCGCTCGCGGCGCTCGCCGATCGTAGACACCTATCGCAGGGGTAAAGGGGCGAGATGACGCAACAGGGCGGCGCCTCGGGTGGTGATCTGACGGGCGCGCGGCTGTTGCTCAAGCGCATCCGGACCACGATGGCGCGCAACCTGCCGGCGCAGGCGCGGCTGGACGAGGTGGTGCGCACCATCGCCGGCGCCATGGTGGCCGAAGTCTGCTCGGTCTATGTGCTGCGCGCGGGCGAAGTTCTCGAACTCTTCGCGACCGAAGGCCTCAAAGCCGAAGCCGTCCACTTGACGCGCCTGCGCGTGGGCGAAGGCCTGGTCGGCGATATCGCGAGCCATGCCCGGCCGCTGGCCTTGGCCGACGCACAGCATCATCCGCAATTCGCCTACCGGCCGGAAACGGGCGAAGAGCTTTATCAATCCTTCATGGGTGTGCCGGTTCTGCGCTCGGGCCGCGTGCTCGGCGTGCTCGTCGTCCAGAACAAGACGCGGCGCCACTATACCGAGGAAGAGGTCGAGACGCTGGAAACCGTCGCCATGGTGGTGGCGGAACTGGTGGCCGGCGGCGAACTCATCGCGCGCGAGGAACTGACCCCCGTCACCGGCATCGGCGTTCTCCCGGAGCGCATCGACGCGCATACGCTGGCGCCGGGTCTTGCCATCGGCACGGCGGTGCTGCACCAGCCGGACATCCAGCTCACGCAGCTTGTCGCCGAAGAGCCGCTGAAGGAGATCGACCGCCTCGACGACGCCTTCTCATCCATGAAGCTGGCACTCGATGAGTTGCTCGCCGAAGAGGACGGCACCGGCGGCGGCGAGCATCGCGAAGTGCTTGAGACCTACCGGATGCTCGCTGAGGATCGCGGCTGGGCCAATCGTATCATCGAGGCAATCGAGACCGGCCTCACGGCGGAAGCGGCCGTGCAGAAGGTGCAGAACGACATGCGGGCGCGGATGCGTGACATCCAGGACCCGTACCTCAAGGAGCGTCTCTCCGACCTCGACGATCTCAACAATCGGCTGCTGCGGCATTTGCTCGGCATCAACGAGCTGCCGGCGGCGCGCGATCTGCCCGACAATGCGATCATCGTCGCGCGCAACATGGGACCGGCCGAACTGCTCGATTACGACCGCAAGCGCCTCAAAGGTGTGGTGCTGGAGGAGGGGACGGCGAGTTCGCACGTTGCCATCGTTGCCCGCGCGCTCAACATCCCGCTGCTCGGCCATTGCGCCGGCCTCATGGCCAAGGTGCAGGCGGGCGATCCGCTGGTGCTCGACGGCGAGAACGAGCAGATATTCCTGCGCCCCTCCGAAGATATCGTGCAGACCTTCGCGGTCAGCATGGACGCGCTGCAGATGCGCCAGCTGGCCTATGCGGCGGATCGCGACCTGCCGGCCATTACAAAGGACGGCATTGCCATTCAGCTGATGATCAATGCCGGGCTGCTCATCGACGTGCCGCAATTGGCGGCGACCGGTGCCGCCGGCATCGGCCTTTATCGGACCGAAGTCACGTTCATGGTGGCCCACTCCTTCCCCGACGTGGCGCGCCAGCGCGATGTCTATGCGCGCGTGCTTGACAGCGCCGAAGGCAAGCCGGTCGTGTTCCGCACGCTCGATATCGGTTCCGACAAGGTGCTGCCTTACTGGCAGCGCGATGCCGAGGAAAATCCGGCGATGGGTTGGCGCGCACTTCGCATCTCGCTCGACCGGCCGGCGATGCTGCGCCAGCAATTGCGCGCGATGATCCTCGCCGCGTCGGGCCGTGCGCTCAACGTGATGTTCCCGATGGTGGCGCTGGTCGAAGAGTTCGATGCGGCGAAAGAGATTCTCGATCTGGAGCTGCAGCGCGCCGAGGAGAAGGGCAACATGCTGCCCGAGAGCGTGCGCGTCGGTGCGATGTTCGAAGTGCCGGCGCTGTTCTGGCAGCTCGACGAGATTCTGGCGCGCGTCGATTTCCTGTCGGTCGGCAGCAACGATCTGGCGCAGTTCGTCTACGCCGCCGATCGCGGCAATGCGCAATTGCAGGGGCGTTATGACAATCTGGCGCCGCCCTTCCAGCGCATCATCGGCGGCATCATCGCGGCCGGTGCCAAGCACGAGAAGCCGATCAGTGTCTGCGGCGAGATGGCGGGCGATCCGATCGATGCGATGGCGCTCCTGGCGCTGGGCCTCCGCACGCTGTCGATGGTGCCGCCGGCGATCGGTCCCTTGCGCGCGATGGTCCGCAGCCTCGATCTCGGTCAGCTCAGGGCCTATATGAGCGCGCTCGGCCCCTTGCGCGGCCCCGACATGCGCTCATCCCTGCGGGCCTTCGCCCGCGACCACGGGGTCGCCATCTGAGGCGCCGGATGCCTCCCACCGTGTGTGTTTTCGCATTTCCCTACGACCCAAATGCTTAAAGGCGATTGCGATTGAACTTCGACGAAGATATATAAGTAGTTGACTCGGCGTGGCCTTTTCCAGCAGGTCCACGCTCGCGCGCGGTAACCAGGATCGCTAATGGCCAGTCGTAAAGTGGGAATGTTCGGGGTCGAACCGAACGAGTTTATGGATGATCGCAACGAGGATGGCGTCGCCGCCCTGTTGCGCCGGCGCCGCGAGGAGCTTGGTCGGGATATCCCCACCGTCGCGCGCCAACTCCGGATCCGCGCCGTTTATATCTCCGCCATCGAGGATGGCCGCCTCCAGGACCTGCCCGGCACCGCCTATGCCGTTGGGTTCGTGCGTGCCTATGCCGATTACCTCGGCCTCGACGGCAACAGCGTCGTCGGCGACTATCGCGACGAACTGGCGCGCCGGTCGCGCCAGAACCAGCTGATCTGGCCGGTCGACCAGGTCGAACACAAGCATTTCCCCGGCGGTGCCGTCCTTATCGTTAGCTTTTTGATCCTGGGCGCGCTTGTGGGTGGCTGGTACATGGCCTCGCAGCCGGGTGGGACGGGCATCGATCTCATCGACCAAGTCCCTGAATTCATGAAGAAACAGACGTCGGGCGACAGCGAAGCCGCCCCGGCCGCCGAAGAGGGCCAATCGGGTGCCGCCGTGCCGGAAAGCGATGTCGGCAGCACGCCGGCCAGCGCCCAGGCGGCCCAAACCCCCACACCGACCCCAACACCGGCACCTGCACCGACCCCGGCTGCCGCCGTCACCAACGCGCAGCCCGGTGCTGCGACAGAAGCCGCCCCGACAGCAACGGAAGCGGCACCGGCCGCGACCGTCGAGCCGGCCGCTGACGAGAGTGCTACCGAAGCAGCCCAAGAACCCCAGCAGGAAACACAACTGGCCGCCCCGGCCCCCGTCCAGATTCCGGCGGCGCCCGCGGCGACCGAAGCCGCGCCGGCTGCGGCCCAGAATGCAACTCCGGCGGAAGGCGCCAGCCAGACGGCGGCGGTCCCGGCGGCACCCGCTCCGGCGGCTGAGATCGACGTTCCGGCTGCGGAACCGGCGGCCGCAGCGGCACCGGCCGCGTCGCCAGGCAAGCGTATCGTGCTGCGCGCCACCAAGGATTCCTGGGTTGAGATTTTCGGCGCCAATGACGAAGTGGTCCTGCAGCGAATCCTGCGGGCCGGCGAGAGCTTCGTCGTGCCGGATCAGCCGGGCCTCACCATGAATACCGGCAATGCCGGCGGTGTCGTCATCGAGCTTGATGGCAAGGCCCGCCCCGCTTTGGGTTCGGTGGGTGTGGTCAAGCGTGGCGTAAAGCTTGACCCGACCAGCTTGACTGGCCAATAAGCCTCTGAATTAACGGGCTATTTTGACCCGCTGATGGGACAAGAAAGCTGTCCCGGGACTTGATCTTTTGTCCCGGGCGGCGCATGTTCTCCCCAAATCAGCCACCAGGGTTGCCTGGTCGTGAATTTGCGGGCGGATAGACCGCCGGCAAGCTCCGTGTGCAGCAGGCCCCATAGCCAATTGTGAGCAAAGACCGAAGATGAGCGTCCGGCCCTATCGCGATATCCAGCGCCGCAAATCCCGCCAGATCCGGGTCGGCAATGTCCTGGTCGGCGGCGATGCGCCGATCAGTGTGCAGACCATGACGAACACGCTGACGACCGACATCGCGGGAACCGTGGCGCAGGTCAATGCGGCGGCAGCGGCCGGCGCCGACATCGTGCGCGTCTCCTGCCCCGACGAGGATTCCACGAAGGCCCTCAAGGAGATCGTCAAACAGGTCTCGGTGCCGATCGTCGCGGACATCCATTTCCACTACAAGCGCGGCATCGAGGCGGCCGAGGCGGGGGCTGCGTGCCTGCGCATCAATCCCGGCAATATCGGCAGCGCCGACCGGGTCCGCGAAGTGGTGAAGGCCGCCAAGGATCATGGCTGTTCGATGCGCATCGGTGTGAATGCCGGGTCGCTCGAGCGCGAACTGCTGGAGCGTTACGGCGAGCCGTGCCCGGAAGCGATGGTCGAGAGCGGTCTCAACCATGCCCGCATCCTGGAAGACCATGATTTCCGCGAATTCAAGATCAGCGTCAAAGCCTCCGACGTGTTCCTGGCGGTCGCGGCCTATCAGGGCCTTGCCGACGCCTGCGACTATCCGCTTCACATCGGCATCACCGAGGCTGGCGGCACCCGCATTGGCACGGTCAAATCATCGATCGGCCTGGGCTCGCTGCTGTGGGCCGGCATCGGCGACACGGTGCGCGTCTCGCTCTCAGCCGATCCGGTCGAAGAGGTGAAAGTCGGCTTCGACATTCTGAAGTCGCTCAATCTGCGCCATCGCGGCGTCAATATCATCTCGTGCCCGTCCTGCGCGCGGCAGAATTTCGACGTCATCAAGACGGTCGAGGCGCTGGAGAAGCGTGTCGCCCACATCACCACGGCGATGTCGGTCAGCATTATCGGCTGCGTCGTCAACGGCCCGGGCGAAGCGCGCGAGACCGATATCGGCTTCACCGGCGGCGGCAACAACACGCATATGGTCTATATCGCAGGCAACCAGCATCACCGGCTGAAGGACCAGGACATCGTCGAGCATATGGCCGAGCTCATCGAGCAGAAGGCCGCGGCGATCGAGGCAGCGAAGAAGGCGGACGCGGCCGAGTAGCCGGGCTCCCTTCAGCAGGCCGTTCTTTCGCCGATCTCCCCGATCAATTCGTCCTCAAGACCAGATCTTTCGGAATACCCAGAAAATGTCAGCCTTGCAGCCGGTGCGCGGCACCCACGATCTGTTGCCTGAAGATATGCGGCGCTTCCGCCAAGTCGCGGATACGGCGCGGCGCGCGGCGCTGTGCTTCGGCTATCAGGAAGTGGCGACACCCATCTTCGAATTCACCGAAGTTTTCAAGCGTACCCTGGGCGACACGTCCGACGTCGTCACCAAGGAGATGTATACCTTCACTGACAAGGGCGGTGAGACGGTGACATTGCGGCCCGAGGGTACGGCGGGCGTTGCGCGCGCGCTCATTTCAGGCGGCCTCACGCAGCATCTGCCCCTCAAATACTTCTATGTCGGCCCGATGTTCCGTTACGAGCGGCCGCAGAAGGGGCGCTTGCGGCAGTTCCACCAGACCGGTGTCGAGCTGCTGGGCGTCAAGGAACCGCAGGGCGATGTCGAAGTCATCGCCATCGGCGTCGAGTTTCTGCGCCGCATCGGTGCGTGGGATCGTTGCGAGCTGGAACTCAACACGTTGGGCGACAGCCCCAGCCGCCAAGCCTATCGCCGCGTTCTCATCGATTATCTCAACGATTTCCGCGACCGGCTGTCCAAGGACAGCCTCGACCGGCTGGAGAAAAATCCGCTGCGCGTGCTCGATTCCAAGGACGAGAACGACCAGAAGATCGTCGCCGACGCGCCGCTTTACAGCGACTATCTGAGCCAGGAAGCGCAGGACTTCTTCGGTCGCGTGAAGAGCGGCCTCGACGATCTCGGCATCGCCTACCGCATCAATCCGCGCCTGGTGCGCGGGCTCGACTATTACTGCCACACCTGTTTCGAGATCACCTGTCCGGAACTCGGTGCGCAGAAGACGGTCCTGGCTGGGGGCCGCTATGACGGGCTCGTCGGCATGATGGGCGGGCCGGAGACGGCTGGCGTGGGTTGGGCAAGCGGTGTTGAGCGGTGCTCCATGCTGCTCAAGGAAACGCCGCCAGCCGCACGGCCGATTGCCATCGTGCCCCTGGGTGAAGCCGCCGAACGCAAGGCCGCGCAGCTGGCGGGCGATCTGCGCCGGCAGGATTTCCTCGTCGATCTCGGCTACAGCGGCAACATGGGCAAGCGCATGAAGCGCGCCAACAAGATCGAGGCCGTGGTGGCCGTGATCCTGGGCGACGACGAGCTTGCCAAGGGCGAGGCCGCCCTGAAGGTCCTCGACACCGGCGAACAGAAGACGGTTCGCCTCAACGAATTGGAAGCGGCACTCGCCGCCTATCGGTGATCTGCTTGGGATAGCGCCGCGCACATTCCTGGTGGTCGGTGCCGAACACAGACGGGCACCCATCCTGCTGCGCGAGCATCTGCAGGGCGACGAATCCGATGCCCTGCATTTGCTGTCGCGCTGCCGCGACATCGGCTTGGATCAGGCGATGGTGGTTGCCACCTGCGACCGCTGCGAAGTTTGGGCGGCGGTCGACGATCCGGCGCGGGCCACCAGCGGCATTCACGCCCTCATCGCCGAAGCGGCCGGCGCCGAAACGGCGACGATCGTGCCGCAGCTTCACGCCCTCAGTGACGAAGCGGCGCTGCGGTATGCCTTTGCCGTCGCGGCGTCGCTTGAGAGTCAGGTGATCGGCGAGCCGCAGGTGCTGGGCCAGATCAAAGATGCCTATCGATTGGCCTCGCGCGCCGGCATGTCGGGCTCGACTCTCGATGGGATCGTGCAGGCGGCGCTGGCTGCCGCCAAGCGCGTGCGCAGCGACACGGACATTGCCGCACAATCGGTTTCGATGGCGGCCTGCGTGGTGAAGCTCAGCCGCCAGGTGCATGGCAAGCTCGACAAGGTGGCGGCACTTCTCATCGGCGACGGCGATCTTGGCGAACTGGTCGCCGACCAGCTGACCGAGGCGGGTGTCAAACGCTGGGCTGTGATGCATCCGGTCAGCTCACGCGGCCGGGAAATGGCGGCGCGGCGGCAGGCCCATGCCTATACGCCGGATCAATTGGCCGAGGCGCTGGTCGAAGCCGACATCGTCATCGCCGCGCAGGACAGTCTCGGCTATGTCGTGACGGCACCGCTGGTCGAGGCGGCGTTGAAGAAGCGCCGCCGGCGCCCGGTGCTGCTGCTGGACCTCGCTGTTCCCGGCGATATCGATCCGGCGATCGACAAAGTCGACGATGCGTTCCGCTATGGCTTCGAGGATCTCGAACGCTTGGCCATGACCGGCCGCAAGGAGCGGGCCGAGGCACAGGACGCAGCCTATAAGGTGATCGACGAGGAGCTTGCGCAATTCCGCCGCGCGGCCGCCGAGCGCGGCGCCGTCGATACGGTGACGAAGCTCCGCGCGCATTTCGAGGCGGAACGGCAAGCGCTTCTTGCCGAGAATCCGCAGATGGATGCTGCCGAGCTCACGCGCCGCCTGATCGGCCGCCTGCTGCACCAGCCGACTCTGGCCTTGAAGCAGAACCAACCGGAAAAATCGCTCGACGAAGCCGCGCGGCGGCTGTTCGGGCTGGACCAAGATTAAGAGAAGAGAATGTCGTTTCGCGATAAATTGGGGCGCGTGGTCAAGCGCCATGAGGAATTGTCGGCGCTGCTGGCGACCGGCGGGCAGAAGGACGCGCAGGATTTCGCGCGCCTCTCCAAGGAATATGCCGATCTCGGCCCCATCGTCGAGACGATCATCGATCTGCAGAAGACCGACAAGGAGATCGTCGACCTCACCGCGATGATGGGCGATGCCGGCGCCGATGCCGATATGAAGGCCCTGGCCGAGGAAGAACTGGCCGAGCTCAAGAGGAAACTGCCGGATCTGGAGCAGCGCGTGAAGGTGGCGTTGCTGCCCAAGGACGAGGCGGATGCCAGGAACGCCATTCTCGAAGTGCGCGCCGGCACCGGCGGCGAAGAGGCAGCGCTTTTTGCTGCCATGCTGTTCCGCATGTATGCGCGCTATGCGGCGTTGAAGGGCTGGCGTTTCGAGCCGATGGATATCAGCGAGACCGGGCTTGGTGGCTATCGCGATGCGACCGCGTCGATCACGGGGCGCAATGTGTTCGAGCGTCTGAAGTTCGAATCGGGCGCGCACCGGGTGCAGCGCGTGCCGGAAACCGAGGCCTCGGGCCGCATCCACACTTCGGCGGCGACGGTGGCGGTGCTGCCGGAAGCCGAAGAAGTCGATATCAAGATCGACGAAAAGGATTTGCGCATCGACGTGTTCCGCTCGAGCGGCCCCGGCGGGCAGTCGGTCAACACGACGGACAGCGCTGTGCGCATCACGCACTTGCCGACCGGCTTGGTCGTGCAGCAGCAGGATGAAAAATCGCAGCACAAGAACAAGGCGAAGGCCCTCAAAGTTCTGCGCGCGCGCCTCTATGACCTTGAGCGCTCGAAGCTCGATGCCGAACGCTCGGCCAACCGCAAGAGCCAAGTCGGCTCCGGCGACCGTTCCGAACGCATCCGCACCTACAATTTCCCCCAAGGGCGCTGCACCGATCACCGCATCAATCTGACGCTCTACAAGCTCGACCGCGTGATCGAAGGGGAAGCACTCGATGAAATCATCGAAGCATTGATTGCCCATGATCAGGCTGAACGGCTCGCTGAAGTGGAATGAGCAGTAATCGCATCGCGGACCTCCTCAGCGACGGCATGAAGGCGCTGAAAAGTGCCGGCATTGAGGCGCCGGCGCGCGAGGCGCGGCTTCTGCTCGGCACGGCGGCGCGCCTGACCCCCACCATGATGATCGGCTTTCCCGAGCGCAGCGTCGATGCGGAAGCGGCCGAGGCCTATCGCACTCTGCTCGCCCGCCGTGTCGCGCGCGAGCCGATGTCGCATCTGCTCGGCGTGCGCGAATTCTGGTCGCGGCCATTCTTCGTGACGCGCGATGTGCTCGACCCGCGTCCCGACAGCGAGGCACTGATCGAAGCCGTGCTCGACGAGCTCTACGATCGGCAGCGGCCTTATCGCATCATCGATTTCGGCACCGGTTCCGGTTGCTTGTTGCTGACGCTGCTCGCGGAACTGCCGGCGGCGAAAGGCTGGGCGGTCGATCTCAGTCCCGCGGCCTTGGCCGTGGCACAGAAGAATGCGGCCGGGCTCGGGCTCGGTGCGCGGGTGCAGTGGCGGGAAGGCAACTGGGAAGCAGCACTCTTGCCAGAGGACCCTGCCGCCTTCGACATCATCGTCAGCAACCCGCCCTATATACCCGCAGCCGATGTGGCGACGCTGGAGCCCGAAGTGCGGCTTCATGAGCCGCATCTCGCTCTAGTCGGCGGGACGGACGGGCTCGACGCCTATCGCGCCCTGGCGCCGATCGTGGCACGCCGGCTGGCGGGGGACGGCCTCGCTGCTTTGGAGATCGGGATCGGGCAGGGCGAGTCGGTTCGGGAGCTGATGCTGGCGGCCGGCCTCAAGGATGCCGGGAGTGCCTCGGACCTCGGTAACCGGGAACGCTGCCTGCTTTTCCGGAAAGGCTGAAATCCCGCTTTTTCCAGGAGATTAGGGACGCTCGGCAAAAGGTGCCGCAGGATCGCCGCGGAACCGGAGATTGCTAAAAAAGTTGTTGGAATTGAGGGGCGGAGCGGATACGGTTTGCGCGGCATCGGGGCGAGCAATGAGACGGCCAGTGGGCCGAACCGCCCCCAACCGGGCCTCCGCACAATCACGGTCATGCCGGGACTAAGCCGGGGAGTCTGCACCGCTGACGCGGTCGGACTTAAAGATGGCCGGGCCTGAAAATAGAGCGGGATGCCGACGCTGCAACAGAAGCGAATGATCGACGCATGAGACCAGGCAACAACAACAATCGGCGCGGCCGCAACCGTGGTCAGCGCAAGCCGCATGGCGGCATGCCCAACAAGAGCCAGAATTTCGACAACGGCGGATCCGAGACCAGGGTCCGGGGCAATGTCTACCAAGTTCTTGAGAAATATCTGCAGCTGGCGCGCGATGCCGGTGTGGCCGGCGACCGCGTTGCCGCCGAGAATTTCCTTCAGCATGCGGATCACTATTACCGCGTCATCCAGACGATGAATGACGGCCAGCGGCCGCGCATCGGCGGGCGTGAGATTTCGGTTGCCGACGTCAACGTGCAGAATGTGAGCCAGGGCCTGTCCGCCGCGCTTTACAGCGGTGGCCCCTCGCAGCCCAGCATGAACGACAATGCCGGCAACCAGACCCAGTCCCAGGGCAATGGCCAGGGCCAGGGCGGCAACTTCAACGGTCAGGGCGGCAATGCTGCCGGCGGCCAGGACAATGGCGCCGAGGACGGCGCCGGTGGCGACGATCAGGCCGAGGGCGGCGACTATCCGCAGCAGGGCCAAAATCGTGACGGCAATCGTGATGGCCAGAATCGCGATGCCCAGAATCGCGATGCCCAGAATCGTGATGGTGGGCGCGACCGCAATCGCCAGCGGCGCGAATTCCGCCAGAACGATCGCGGCAATGATCGCCAAAACGATCGCCAGAATGATCGGCAGAACGACCGCCAGAACGACCGGGGCAATGACCGGCAAAGCGATCGGGCCGCGCCCTATGCCGAGCGCCCGCCTGTTGAGGCGGCGCCCGAGGCCAGTGCGGCGCCAAAGGTCGCCGACGAGCAGCCGGATT
>NZ_JAYRQR010000004.1:0-2236 GCF_041910485.1 Dongia sp. | reverse complement strand
GGCCGCCCGGAAACGCGGCAAGAAGCTGTGCTCGGTGGACAAGATGAACGTCCTCGAAACCACCCAGCTGTGGCGCGACGTGATGATTGAACTCTCCGCCGACTACCCGGACGTGGAGCTCTCCCACATGCTGGTGGATAACGCCGCCATGCAGCTCGTGCGCGCGCCCAAGCAGTTCGACGTGATGGTCACCGGCAACATGTTCGGCGACATCCTCTCCGACGAAGCCTCGATGCTCACCGGCTCCATCGGCATGCTGCCGTCCGCCTCGCTCAACGCCGCCGGCAAGGGCATGTACGAGCCCAGCCACGGCTCCGCGCCGGACATCGCCGGCAAGGACGTCGCCAACCCGCTGGCCACCATGCTCTCGGCTGCGATGATGTTGCGATACAGTTTCAATCTCGAAACCCAGGCTGCGCGTATCGAAACCGCCGTCAAGAAAGTGCTGGCCGCCGGCTATCGCACCGGCGACATCTACGAGCCCGGCACCCGCCGCGTGGGCACCAAGGAAATGGGCGACGCGGTCATCGCGGCGCTGTAAGCAATCCAAAACAACATTCAAGTCTGATCGGGGATACAAATGAAAAGAGTGGGTCTGGTTGGTTGGCGCGGCATGGTCGGTTCCGTGCTCATGCAGCGCATGCGCGAGGAAAACGACTTCGCCTTGATCGAGCCGGTGTTCTTCACCACCTCCAACGCCGGGGGCAAGGCGCCCAACTTCGGCAAGGAGGCGCCCGCGCTCAAGGACGCGCGCGACATCGACGAACTGAAGGCGATGGACATCGTCATCACCTGTCAGGGCGGCGACTACACCAACGAGGTGTACCCCAAGCTGCGCGCGGCCGGCTGGAACGGCCACTGGATCGACGCAGCCTCGTCCCTGCGCATGGACCCGAAGGCCGTCATCATCCTCGATCCGGTCAACATGCACGTCATCAAGGATTCCCTCGCCAAAGGCGGCCGTGACTGGATCGGCGGCAACTGCACCGTGTCGCTGATGCTGATGGCCCTCGGCGGCCTGTTCCAGCGCGATCTGGTCGAGTGGGCCACCTCCATGACCTACCAGGCCGCCTCCGGCGCCGGCGCCCAGAACATGCGCGAGCTGCTTTCCCAGATGGGCGAACTCAACCGCTCGGTCAAGGAGCTGCTCGACGATCCCGCCTCGGCCATCCTCGACATCGACCGCGAAGTTGCCGGCACCATGCGCGACGACGCCTTCCCGGCCTCCAACTTCGGCGTGCCGCTGGCTGGCTCGCTGATCCCCTGGATCGACAAGGATCTGGGCAACGGTCAGTCCAAGGAAGAATGGAAGGGCGGCGTCGAGACCAACAAGATCCTCGGTCGCGGCGAAGGCTTCAGCGCCCCGGCGGTGCCCATCGACGGCCTGTGCGTGCGCATCGGCGCCATGCGCTGCCACAGCCAGGCGCTCACCCTCAAGCTCAAGAAGGACATCCCCGTCGACGAGATCGAAGCCATGCTGGCTTCCGCCAACGACTGGGTGAAGGTCGTCCCCAACCAGCGCGAAGCGTCGATGCGGGATCTCACCCCCACCGCCGTCACCGGCACCCTGACCGTTCCGGTCGGCCGGCTGCGCAAGCTGTCGATGGGCGGCGAGTACCTCTCAGCCTTCACGGTGGGCGACCAGCTTCTGTGGGGCGCGGCCGAACCGCTGCGCCGTATGCTGCGCATCCTGCTCGAAGCTTGAAAAGACAGGTGAAAGAGGCGGCGCAAGCCGCCTTTTTTATGTCGAGTGTAATTTACTAGCCAGTTCAATCGACGCTTGAACTTGCCTCACCAAACCCATGATGTTATGTTCATCGATAACTCGATTTCGATGATCTGCCTTCGTGCCTAAGATTCTTGTGAAAAGCCGGCTCAAACGCACCCTTCTCGCCGCTTCCATCGGTGCCCTCTCCCTTAGTGCAAGTGCTGCCGGTCTGGGGCGCATCACGGTCCTCAGCGGCTTGGGGCAGCCTCTGCGTGCGGAGGTGGAAATCGCCGCGGCGCCCGAAGAACTCCAGAACATGACTGCCCGGCTGGCATCTGCCGAAGCATTCCGGCAGGCCGGCATCGATTTCTCCCCGTCCGTCAGCGGCCTTCGCATGAGCGTCGAGCGCCGGGGCAACGGTGCCGTCGTCAAGGTGAGCAGCGATCGGCCGATCAACGAGCCCTTCGTCGACATGCTGGTTGAACTCAACTGGTCCGCCGGGCGCCTGATCCGCGAATACACCTTCCT
>NZ_JAYRQR010000003.1:0-231261 GCF_041910485.1 Dongia sp. | reverse complement strand
GGCCGGAGACCATGATCGGCTTTGCCGAACGCTTCTTCGCCGGACTGAACGCGCTGCTGCCGGGGCTGGTCGATCTCGGCCTCGTTCGCACCAGCCGCAAAATCCTTTCATTCGCGCCGGATGATCGACCCGGCCTTTCGCTCAACAAGGAGACCTACTGATGAAATTGAAAGCCCTGCTGCTCGGTGCAGCCCTCTTCACCGCACTCGCTGCCAATTCCGGCTTTGCCGCCGCCGGCGACGACGTCACCACCCTGCAGGCATTGCAGCACGAATGGGCCAAGGCCAATTACGGCCTCAAGGACGATGAGCGCGAGGCGGCCCTGAAGGCTCTCGTCCCGAAGGCCGAGGCGGCGGTCAGCCAGTTTCCGCAATCGGCCCCGCTCCTCGCCTGGCGCGGCATCATCCTCAGCACCTATGCCGGTGCCAAGGGCGGCCTCGGCGCCCTCGATCTCGCGAAGGCGGCGCTGAAATCTCTCGAAGCCGCGCGCAAGATCGACGAGAAGGCGCTGGGCGGCGGCATCGATACCTCGATCGGTGCGCTTTACTACCGCGTGCCCGGCTGGCCGCTCGGCTTCGGTGACGACGACAAGGCCGCCGACTATCTCGCCAAGGGCGTCGCCCTCAACCCCAGCGGCATCGACGAGAATTACTTCTACGGCGATTTCCTGGCCGAGCAGGGTGAGAAGGACAAGGCCAAGACCTATCTCGAGAAGGCGCTTGCCGCCGCCCCGCGACCCGGCCGCGAGGATGCCGATGCCGGCCGCCGCGCCGACATCAACGAGGTGCTGAAGAAGCTCGCCGATTAGGGTCCGCGCCTGCGGGGCCGGAAAGTCCCGCATGAGCGTCCGAACGGAATGTGTATAGTGCCGTGGCGCTTCGACGGAGGGTCACGGCATGCACAAACTTGCGCTTAGTAAGGCGTTTACGTTGATCGAGCCGGGGCCGGTCGTGTTGGTGACAACCCATGACGGCACGAAAAGCAACATCATGACGATCTCATGGACGATGGTCATGGGCTTCGGGGCCGAGTTCGCGCTCACCACGGGGGCGTGGAACCACTCCTATGCCGCCCTGCGCGCGTCCAGGGAGTGTGTGATCGCGATTCCCACAATCGACATGCTCGATACCGTCGTCGGGATCGGCACCTGCTCTGGCAGGGACACCGACAAGTTCCAGAAGTTCGGGCTCACGGCGCTGCCCGGCAAGGAAGTCGGGGCGCCGCTCATCAAGGAATGTCTGGCGAATATCGAGTGCCGCGTCACCGATATCGTCACGCGGCACAACATCGTCGTGCTCGAAGGGGTCGCCGCCTACTATGATCGGGCGCGCCGCGAAAAGCGCCTGCTGCATGCCGTCGGCGACGGCACCTTCATCGTCGATGGCCGCAAGTTCGATCGCAGGAAAATGATGCGCGCCAAACTCCCGCCGGGAGTCTGAAGCAGGCAATCTGAAGCGGGGATACGGGATGACAGTTCTGAGCGGCGTTAGGAATGGCGGAGGGGGTGGGATTCGAACCCACGGTACGCGTGAACGTACAACAGTTTTCGAGACTGCCCCAATCGGCCACTCTGGCACCCCTCCGCAGGGGATCCCGGAAAACGATACTGGGAACCGGGCCGGTTGAACGGCGCGGAACCTAACGAAGTGAATCGCTCTGTGCAAGCCCGGCTTGACCCCGTGCGGCGATAACGTCGATCCTCCCAGCAGAAACAAGGAAAAGAAGGGTCTCCCGGATCATGGATCTGCCGCAGATTCCGGTCATCGACCTTCAAGACCGGCCGCTGAGCGACCTTGCCGTCCTGGCGCCGGAGAAGGTCCATCTTCTCTCCGCGGCAGGGAAGGCGCTCACCAGCGCGCCGCTCCAGGCCTGGATGGACCGCCGGTCCCAGATCTGGCTCGACCGCAACGTCACCCCTTACCGGGCCGAGATCGCCGATGTGGCCCGTGCCACCGGGGCGGACGGGGTCCACGCCCTCAATATCAGCACGGAATGGGCCTGTTCCAGCATCGCCCATGGGTCGCGTCTTCTCCGCACCCTCGATTGGCCGCTGCACGGCATGGGGCCGGCCCTGGCCGTCACCCGCCACGATTCCCGTGCCGGTGCCTGGTGGCAGGCGACCTGGCCGGGCTTCGTCGGCGTCCTCACCGGGCTCGCCCCCGGCCGCTTTGCCGCCGCCTATAACCAGCCGCCGATCCGCATCACCACGGGGCTGAAGCCCCTGGACTGGATCATGGAGCGGCGCCGGGCCGGGCGCCGTAACGCGCTGCCGCCCACGCATCTCTTGCGTCAGGTCTTTGAAAAGGCAAAGGATTTTGACGAAGCTCTCCATCTGCTGAGCGAGACCCCGACCGCGATCCCGGCGCTTTTCACTCTGGCTGGCGCCGATGGCCGCTCGGTCGTGATCGAGCGGCTGGAGGATCGCTATCGCCACCGGACGGCACCCAACCCATCCGCCATCGCCAATCATTGGCCGGACCTCCCCGGCAACCGCGATCCCTGGCCCAAAGGCTGGCTGCGCGGGGTGGACAGTGCGGGGCGCTTCCGCGATGCCAGTGCCTGTGCCGGCAGCCTCACCACCTTGCCGGCTGACTTTTCCTGGCTGAAATACCCGATTCTCAACAAATTCAGCCGCTTGGCCGCCATGATGGACAGTGCTGCCGGGACTTTCGTCCTGATGGGGCTGGAACAGGCTGGAAAAAGCGCTTCCCCGGCGACCCAGGTTTTGCGGCTTGAGGACCTGAAATCAACGGGTTAAGGATAGGCCGGGCGGGGGCACGGCGTTAACTGGCTCCGCTCTATAAAATGTTGACAAGGTGGGTCGATAACGTCTATTTCCCACCGCGAACGGGTCGCCCTTCGGCGGCCCGAAGCTTTTGGCTCGCTCGGCGGGCCGGAGTTTTTGACAGATAACGGCGCTGCGTGGGGTCCGGGATAGTCCGGCCTGCGACCCGCCTCTAGGACGGCAATTATGTTTGCAGTGATCAAGACCGGCGGCAAGCAATACAAGGTCGCCACCAACGACATCATCCTGGTCGAGAAGCTCGAGGCCGAGGAAGGCGCCAGCGTCACGCTCAGCGATGTGCTGATGGTCGGCGAAGGCGGCAACATCACCGTTGGTTCGCCCAACGTGGCTGGCGCTTCGGTCACCGCCAAGGTGGTCGAGCAGCGCAAGGGCGACAAGGTCATCATCTTCAAGAAGAACCGTCGTCACAACTATCGCCGCAAGCGCGGCCATCGTCAGTTCGTGACGGTGCTCAAGATCGAAGGCATCAAGGCCGCCTAAGGCGGGCCTTGGTCAGAATTTAGGGAGAGACCCAAATGGCACATAAAAAAGCCGGTGGTAGCTCGCGCAACGGTCGCGATAGCGCTGGCCGTCGCCTGGGCGTGAAGAAGGCCGGCAGCGAAGTCGTCGTTTCCGGCAACATCATCATCCGTCAGCGCGGCACCAAGGTTCACCCCGGCCTCAACGTCGGCATGGGCAAGGATCACACCTTGTTCGCCACCGCGCCTGGCCGCGTGACGTTCAAGACCGGCACCGGCGGCCGTACCGTCGTGTCGGTGCTGCCCGTGGCGCTCCCGGCAGCCGAGTGAGCATCGGCGCCCGGTAACGGGCGAGGCCATTCGCTGATACGGTTAAAAAGGGGAATGGCGGAAACGCCGTTCCCCTTTTTCGTTTTCCGGAAATCCAATCGACCATGAAGCCCAGTGAATATCCATACGCACCTCTGGTGCCGGAACTGATCTGCAGCGATTTCGCGCGGTCGCGGGCGTTCTATGTCGACCTGTTGGGTTTCCGCCCCGCTTACGAACGGCCCGAACATCGCTTCGCCTATCTCGAACGTGGTCCCATCCAGATCATGATCGAGGAGTATAGTGAAGACGGATCGTGGCTGACGGGCGAGATGGTGCAGCCCTATGGGCGCGGCATCAACCTGCAGATCGAGATCGACGATCTCGACGTGCTCGCCGACAAAATCAAAGCGGCTGGCATTGCCTTCTACAAGGCGCCGGTCGATCGCTGGTACCGCGTCGACGATCACGAAAGCGGCCAGCGCCAATTCCTGGTGCAGGATCCCGACGGCTATCTGCTGCGCTTCTGCCAGAATATCGGTGAAAGGCCGGTCACATGAAATTCCTCGACGAGGCCAAGATCTTCGTGAAATCGGGTGACGGCGGCGCTGGCTGCGTCTCGTTCCGGCGCGAAAAGTTCATCGAGTTCGGCGGTCCCGATGGCGGCAATGGCGGCCGCGGCGGCGACATCATTGTCGAAGTCGTGCCCAATCTGAACACGCTCATCGATTACCGCTACCAGCAGCATTTCAAGGCGCGGCGCGGCTATCACGGCATGGGCAAGATGCGCTCAGGGCAAGATTCGGAAGACATCGTCATGCGCGTCCCCGTCGGCACGCAGATCTTCGACGAAGACAAAGAGACGCTGCTGTTCGACCTCACCAAGCCTGGCGAGCGAATCGTGCTGTGCCGTGGCGGCGATGGCGGTTTCGGCAACGCCCACTTCAAATCCTCGACCAACCAGTCGCCGCGCCATGCGGGGCAGGGCTGGCCGGGCGAGGAACGCTGGATCTGGCTGCGCCTGAAGCTCATCGCCGATGCCGGTCTTGTGGGCCTGCCCAATGCGGGCAAGTCGACCATGCTGGCCGCCGTTTCGCGCGCCAAGCCGAAGATCGCCGACTATCCCTTCACAACCTTGAAGCCGCAGCTCGGCGTCGTCCATGTGGACGAGCGTGAATTCGTGTTGGCCGATATTCCCGGCCTCATCGAGGGGGCGCATGAAGGGGCGGGGCTCGGCACCAAGTTCCTGGGCCATGTCGAACGCTGCCGCGTGCTGCTCCACCTCATCGACGGAACGCAGGAAGACGTGGCCGGCGCCTACAAGACGATCCGCAAGGAATTGAAGGCCTACAGCCCGGAACTCGCGACCAAGACCGAGCTGGTGGCGCTCAACAAGATCGATGCCTTGATGGAAGAGGAAATCGAGGAGAAAGCCGCCGCTCTCAAGAAAGCGGCGAAGCTGAAGAAGGGCCAGATCGTCTATCGCGTCTCCGGTGCCGCCGGCATGGGCGTCACCGAGCTGATGCGCAAGATGCTCGAGATCATCGACGCCGACAAGGCGCGCGAAGCCGCCGAGCAGGCGGAAACGATGTCGGGAATTGAGATCGAGGCGTGAGGGATCGGTAGAAACGCCCTCGCCCCGCGTCAACGGGGAGAGGGTCGGGGTGAGGGGTAGGGGAAGCGCTCCCATGACTGACAAGAAGAAGACATCGAACAAGGAACGATCACTCGCCAGCGCCAAGCGCATCGTGGTGAAGATCGGTTCGGCCCTCCTGGTCGATGACGAGACCGGCGGCATTCGCCGCAAATGGCTCGATGCCCTGGCCGATGATGTGGCTGCCCTGCGCAAGGCGGGCAAGGAAGTGGTGCTCGTCTCCTCGGGTGCCATCGCCGTGGGTCGCCGTCATCTGGGCCTCATCGACGGCGTGCTGCGCCTGGAAGAAAAGCAGGCGGCAGCGGCGACTGGTCAGATTCGCCTGGCGCATGCCTATCAGGAAACGCTGGCGCGCCACGACATCACGGTGGCGCAGATTCTCATCACCCTCGACGATACCGAAGAGCGCCGCCGCCATTTGAACGCGCGCTCGACCCTCAACACGCTGCTGCAGATGGGCGCCGTCCCCGTCATCAACGAGAATGACACGGTGGCGACCAGCGAAATCCGCTTTGGCGACAATGACCGCTTGGCGGCCCGCGTCGGTGCCATGATCAGCGCCGATACGTTGGTGCTGCTTTCCGATATCGACGGCCTCTATACGGCCGATCCCCGGAAGGACAAGAACGCTTCCTTCATCGGCGAGATTACCGAAGTCACGAACGAGATCGAGGCGATGGCGGGCGTTGCCCCCACCGGCTATTCCTCGGGTGGCATGGTGACGAAGATCGCCGCCGCGCGCATCGCGATGGCCGCCGGTTGCCGCATGGTCATTGCCAGCGGCAAGAAGATGAACCCGCTGCAGGCGATCCTCGATGGCGGGATGTGCTCCTGGTTCGTGCCGGCGAGCGGCCCCAAGACCGCACGTAAAAGCTGGATCGGTGGTTCGCTCAAGGCCAAGGGGACGCTTGTCGTCGATGACGGCGCCCTCAATGCCCTGAAGGGCGGGCGCTCGCTCCTCCCGGCAGGTATTACGAAGATCGAGGGCCGCTTCGAACGCGGCGATGCCGTGCTTGTGGTGGACAAGGAAGGCAACGAGATCGCGCGGGGCCTTGCGGCCTACGACGCCGCCGACGCCAAGCGCATCATCGGCCACAAATCGAAAGAGATTGCCGCCTTGCTCGGCTATCGCGGTCGTGATGAGATGATCCACCGCGACGATCTGGTCTTGAGCTGACGGGACGCAAAATCTCCCTCTCCCTTCAGGGGGAGGGTCGGGGTGGGTGTGAAAGTGAAGACTCTCGGCAGGAAGTGAAAGAATGACCGCGCTGAAGAAAGAAACCGGCGACGCACTGATGGACGAGATGCTGGCGCTCGGCCGCGCGGCCAAGGCTGCCGCCGGGAAGCTCGCCCAGGCACCGCGCGATAAAAAGGACCTGGCGCTTCGCGCGATGGCCGCCGAGCTCCGTGTTCAGGCGCCAAAGATCATGGCCGCCAACGAGCGCGATATGAACGCCGCGCGTGAGAAGGGCCTTTCCGGTGCCTTGCTCGACCGGCTGATGCTGGACGGCAAGCGCGTTGAAGCGATGGCCAAGGGGCTTGAGGAAATCGCCGAGCTTCCCGATCCCGTGGGCCGCTCGCTGGGTTCCTGGGATCGCCCCAATGGTCTCAAGATCGAACGCGTGTCCGTGCCGCTCGGCGTCATCGGCATCATCTATGAAAGCCGCCCCAACGTGACGGCGGATGCGGCGGGCCTCTGCCTCAAATCCGGTAATGCCGCGATCCTGCGCGGCGGGTCTGAAAGTGCGCATAGTGCGGCTGCCATTCTCGACTGCCTGCAGGAAGGTCTCTGCGCCGCTGGTCTGCCCAAGGCCGCCGTGCAGCGCCTGCCGACCACCGACCGCGCTGCCGTCGGCATCATGCTGGGCATGACGGAGTATATCGATGTCATCATTCCGCGCGGCGGCAAGGGTCTCATCGAACGCATCGCCAATGAAAGCCGCATTCCGGTCCTGAAGCATCTCGACGGCATCTGCCACACCTATGTCGATGCCGAAGCAGACCCCGAGATGGCGCGGAAGATCGTGCTCAATGCCAAGATGCGCCGCACCGGCATCTGTGGTGCGACCGAGACGCTGCTCATCGACCGTCCGGCGCTCACATTCGCCAAGCCCATCCTCGACGATCTCATCAAGGCGGGCTGCGAACTCAGGGGCGATGCCGCGATCCAGGCACTCGACAAGCGTGTCGGTGCGGCAAGCCCCCAGGATTGGGATACCGAATATCTCGATGCCATTCTGTCGGTGAAGGTGGTGGATGGGGTGGGCGAGGCGATCGCCCATATCGAACGCCATTCCTCGCACCATACCGAAGCCATCATCACGGCGAACCCGGAGACGGCCGCGCGTTTCCTCAATGAGATCGATTCCGGCATCGTCATCTGGAACAGTTCGACCCAGTTCGCTGATGGTGGCGAGTTCGGCATGGGGGCGGAGATCGGCATTTCGACCGGCAAGCTCCATGCGCGCGGGCCCGTAGGGGCCGAGCAGCTCACCTCTTACAAGTATATCGTGCGCGGCAACGGCCAGGTTCGTCCCTGACCGTGTCGACGATCGCGCGCAAGATCGGCATCCTCGGCGGTTCGTTCAACCCGGCCCATGACGGGCATCGGGATATCAGCCTCGCGGCCCTGGCCTATCTCGGCCTCGATGAAGTCTGGTGGCTGGTGGCGCCGCAGAACCCGCTGAAAAGTCCTATCGGTATGGCGCCCTTGGATGCGCGCCTTGCCGAAGCGCAGCGTGTCGCGGCGCATCCGCGTATTCGCGTCAGCGACCTCGAACTCCGCCTCGGCACCCAATACACCGCGGACACGTTACAGAAGGTCGTGCGCAAATATCCGCATTACCGCTTTGTCTGGCTGATGGGGGCCGACAATCTTGCCGGCATGCACCGCTGGAAGGATTGGCAACAGATCTTTCATCTTGTGCCAATTGCGGTTTTTGACCGTCCGACATATACTTATAGGGCACTGGCCGCTCTGGCGGCACGGCGATTCGCCTGTTTTCGGGCGCGGGAGCAAGCTGCCCGAACGCTGGTCACGTCGCAGCCGCCGGCGTGGATGTTTGTGCATCATCGATTGAATCCGATTTCCGCCACGGAGATCCGCTCGAAGCGGCTCTGGGGTGAGTCAGGTTCGCGGGCGGCACAACCGGCAACGCCTCGATGATCGTTTCGTCGTGACGCCGGCTAGAGGAGGAAGAAGGCCATTTCCGAAAAGAACACCGCGGTTCGCCGGAAGACCGCTCTCAAATCCGCCGGCACAGCGAAATCCGCCGCCAAGAAGGCTGCTCCCAAGGTAGCCAAGAAGAGCGCGGCGAAACCGAAAGCGGCCCCGAAGCCGAAGGCAGCTGCCAAGGCCAAGGTCGCGACGAAGCCCAAGGCCGCTGCCAAGTCGAAGAGCGCCGCGCCGAAAGCCGCCGCAAAGGCGAAGACTCCCAAGAAGCCGAGTGCGAAACCTGTTGAAGCCGCGAACGCGGCCGATGCGTTCTCGCGTCAGCTCCTGAAGCTGGTGACCAAGTCGCTCGACGACGACAAGGCCGAAGACATCGTCTCGGTCGATCTCGCCGGCAAATCGGCCATTGCCGATTTCATGGTCATCGCCACCGGTCGCAACACCCGCCAATTGGCGGCGATGGCGCATCGCGTGGCCGAGAAGCTGGCCAAGGCGGGCGCCAAGCCGATCAATATCGAGGGCATGAGCCAGGGCGATTGGGTGCTGGTCGACGGCAACGATATCATCGTCCATCTCTTCCGGCCGGATGTGCGCAAGCTCTACAGCTTGGAAAAGATGTGGGGCCTCGAACTGCCCGAACCGGAAAAGCTGCAAGCCGTCGGCTGAAAGGCCGGTTCGCTCACTCCCGTTAGGCCGTACCGGTCTGGGCGGGGAAGGCTTTTGACAGCATGCCCTGGGCGATCGCTTCTGCGCCGACGACGATGCGGTCGGCGCCCAGGCGTTTGAGGTGGTCGGTCTCGTCGCTTGAAAAGGCGCGTGCGATGATCTCCACCGCCGGATTGGCCTTGCGCGCCTGTTCGACGGCTTGGCCCGCTTCGAACGCATTGTCGATGGCGACCAGCAGGCGCTTGGCCCCGGCGACATTGGCCGCTTGGATCGCCCGCGGATCGGCCGCGTTGGCGGCGATCACCTCGATGCCGTCGCCCCTCAAATGCTTCAGCGCATTCTCCCGGTCCTCGATGACGAGGAACGGCAAGCTCTCCTGCTTCAGATAGTTGATCAGTTCCTTGCCGACCCGGCCGCCGCCGACGATCACCGTATGATTGCTGAGGCTGGTCTTCACCAGCTGGTCCTCGTTGGCGTTTTCGGTCGCTGTCGTGTCGGCCTTCTTCGCCTTCAGGCGGTCGATGGCGGCGAAGAGCAGCGGGTTGGCGAGGATGGAGAGGATGGCGCCGGCCAGGATCAGGTCGCGGCCTTCTTCCGGCAGCAGGTTGAGATCGACACCCAAGGCCGCGAGGATGAAAGAAAATTCACCGATCTGCGCGAGGCTTGCCGAGATGATGAGGGCCGTCCCGCTCGGGTGGCGGAAGGCCCGCACGATGAGGAAGGCCGCCACCGATTTGCCGAAGATGATGATGCCGCAGGTGGCGAGCACCAGCAGCGGACTGGTGACCAGGATCATCGGGTCGAACAGCATGCCGACCGAAACGAAGAACAGCACCGCGAACGCATCGCGCAAGGGCAGCGACTCTTCCGCCGCCCGGTGGCTGAGTTCGGATTCCGCCAGCACCATGCCGGCGAAGAAGGCGCCGAGGGCAAACGAAACGCCGAACAGCATCGCCGATCCGAAGGCGACACCCAGGGCGATCGCGAGGACGGCAAGTCGGAACAGCTCCCGCGATCCGGTATGCGCGATGTAGTGCAGCACCCACGGAATGACGCGCCGTCCCACAACCAGCATGAAGACGATGAAGGCCGTCACTTTCCCCAGCGTGATGAGGAGCGGCATCACGATGTCGCCCTCGCCGCCGGTCAGAATCGCCGCGAAGGGGGGGAGGAGGACCAGGACGAGGACCATCACCAGATCCTCGACGATGAGCCAGCCAACCGCGATGCGGCCGCGATCGGTCTCCAGCGCATGGCGTTCCTGTAGCGCGCGCAGCAGCACCACGGTGCTCGCGACCGAGAGGGCGAGGCCGAAGACGAGGCCGCCCGCCATCGACCAGCCGAGACCCCAGGCCAGCGCCCAGCCGAGCAGGGTCGCAAAGGCAATCTGCAGCACTGCGCCCGGGATCGCTATCGCCTTGACCGATAACAGATCTTTCAACGAGAAGTGCAGCCCGACCCCGAACATCAGCAGGATGACGCCGATTTCGGACAGCTCCAGCGCCAGCCCCTGATCGGCCACATAGCCGGGGGTGAAGGGGCCGACGGCGACGCCGGCCAACAGGTATCCGACCAGCGGCGAGATCCTAAGGCGCTGGGCGATGGCGCCCAGGATGAAGGCCAAAGCGAGGCTGCCGACGATGGTGGCGATGAGCGGCGTGGCGTGGGGCATTGGGCTCCGACGTCGCAAAAGGTGAAAGATTTGACGGAAAAAGGCTACCGAAACTGCTCCTTAAATGGCCCTTGGCGCCGCCCTTTTCAACCGTTTTGCCCTCGGGGGAGACGCATTTTGGCAGAGCTGCATGACGCAATCGCACTACTCAGGCGGTGAGGGGCTGGATAGGGTGCAACCTTCAAGTCCCGATGGGTCCCACCAACATGCTTGCCAATCGCGGCGTCCTCCTGGCGTTCGTCGCCTCCGCCGCCTTCTCGCTGAAAGCCATCTTCGTGAAGCTCGCCTACCACTATGGGGTGGATGCGGTGTTGCTGCTGGCGCTGCGCATGGCCTTCTCGCTGCCGGTTCTGCTTGGTACGGCCTGGTGGTCGGCGCGCAAATCCGAAGCCCGCCTGGCGCCCCGCGACTGGCTCAGCATCCTGTTCCTAGGCTTCGTCGGCTATTACCTGTCGAGCCTCCTCGACTTCATGGGGCTTGCCTATATCTCGGCGGGGCTGGAACGGCTGATCCTCTTCCTCTATCCGACCGTCGTGGTGCTGATCTCGGTCTTCATGTTCGGGAAGAGCATCACCAAGCGCACCATTTTCGCAATGGCCCTGTCCTATGTCGGGATCGGCATCGCCTTCCTGCACGATATCGAGATGACCGGCGATCAGCGGGCGACGGCGATCGGCGGGACACTCATCTTCTTGTGCATGATTACCTACGCGATCTACCTGGTGGGCAGCGGGCAGATGACCCAGCGCATGGGCTCGGTGCAGTTCGCCGGGCTTGCGACCAGTGTCGCGGCCATCGCCTGCCTCATCCATTTCACGATCGCGAGCCCGCTCGTCGCTGCGGTGAGTCAGCCCTGGCAGGTCTATGCCTATGCGGCGGCGATGGCGGGGCTGTCGACCATCCTGCCCATCTTCCTCACGGCCAAGGCGATCCAACTGGTGGGAGCGTCCAAGGTCTCGATCGTGGGGTCGATCGGCCCGGTCGCCACCATCTTCTTCGGCTGGCTGATCCTGGGGGAGAGTGTCTCCATCGAACAGATGGTGGGCGCTGCCTTCGTGCTGGGCGGCGTCATGCTGGTGAGCTCGAAAAAAGCTTAAAAACCAGAATGTTGCGTCCAATCTTTTTGGCTGGAAAAAAGGTGCGAATTGCTTAGATTGCGCCTCGACCACCGCATTCTCCCCGAGTGACCTCATGGCCAATCTGCCGAACGAAGTTTCCCGGCGCCGCACGTTCGCGATCATCGCGCACCCGGACGCCGGCAAGACCACGCTCACTGAAAAGCTGCTGCTGTTCGGCGGTGCCATTCAGCTGGCCGGCGCCGTCAAGGCGCGCGGCGAACAGCGGCGCGCGCGGTCGGACTGGATGAAGGTCGAGCGCGAGCGCGGCATTTCGGTCACCGCCTCGGTCATGAGCTTCGACTATAAGGGCTGTGCGTTCAATCTCTTGGACACGCCGGGCCACGAGGATTTCTCGGAAGACACCTACCGGACGCTGACCGCCGTCGACAGCGCGGTGATGGTGATCGATGCCGCCAAGGGTATCGAAGCCCAGACCCGCAAGCTGTTCGAAGCCTGCCGCCTGCGCGACGTGCCGATCGTCACTTTCATCAACAAGATGGACCGCGAGAGCCGTGAGCCGATCGATCTGTTGAGTGAGATCGAGGACCAGCTGGCGCTCGACGTGACGCCGGCCTCCTGGCCGATCGGCATGGGGAAGACCTTCCGCGGCTGCTACGACCTCATGAAGGATCGCCTGATCCTGTTCGAGCGCGGCGGCAAGCAGGACGAGGATGTCGTTGAAATTAAAGGAATCGACGACCCGGCCCTTGAGCAAAATCTGAAGAGTGACGAAGTGCAGCGCCTGCGCGACGATGTCGAAATGGCGCGCGGGTTGATGAAGCCCTACGACCTCGAAGCCTATCGCGAGGGGCATTTGTCGCCGGTCTATTTCGGATCGGCCGTCAACAATTTCGGTGTCGGCGAACTGCTTGCGGGGCTCGCCGAGATGGCGCCGCCGCCCCGTCCGCAGAAGACGCTGACCCGCATCGTTGAGCCTACGGAGGAGAAGACGACCGCTTTCGTCTTCAAGATCCAGGCGAACATGGACCCCAAACACCGTGACCGTATTGCTTTTACGCGCCTCGTCTCGGGCCGCTATCAGCGCGGCATGAAGATGCTGCATGTCCGGTCCGGCAAGCAGCTGACGCTCCACAATCCGGTCGTCTTCCTGGCCCAGGACCGCGAGATCGCGGAAGAGGGTTATGCCGGCGACATTCTGGGTATCCCCAACCACGGCAACCTGAGGATCGGCGATACGCTGACCGAGGGCGAGGCGCTCCAATTCGTCGGCATCCCCAGCTTCGCGCCGGAATATCTGCAGTCGGTTCGTGCCGACGATCCGTTGCGGGCCAAGCATTTGGGGAAGGCTCTTGAGCAATTGGCGGAAGAGGGTGCCGCCCGCGTCTTCCGCCCCGAGATCGGCACCGACTATATCGTCGGCGTGGTGGGCGCGCTGCAGTTCGAAATTCTCGCCGACCGTATCCGCACGGAATACGGCCTGCCGGTGAAGTTCGAACAGACCAGCCTCCACACCGCGCGCTGGGTCGAAAGCGACGATCCCGTGGCGCTGAAGGCCTTGGTCGACGAGACGCGGGCCAGCATGGCGAAGGACCATAATGGCGATCCCGTGTTCCTGGCCCGCAATGCCTGGCACCTGGACCGCGCGCAACAGGACCACCCCAAGGTCAAATTCCTGAAGGTCAAGGAACAGCCGCACTAAGGGGCGGCCCCGGAGAAGGATCAAGATGACGGATCGATCACGCATCGCCCATGCGGGCCTCGCCAAGAAAATCATGTCGGCGGAGGCCGCAGCGGCGCTGATCGCCCCGGGCAGCATCGTCGGCATGAGCGGCTTCACCGGGTCCGGCTATCCGAAGGCGGTGCCGCAGGCGCTGGCGAAGCGGATCGAAGCGGCCCATGCGGCGGGCGACAAATTCCGGGTCAGCATTTGGACCGGCGCCTCGACCGGGCCGGAACTCGATGGGGCGCTCGCCAAGGTCGACGGGATCGAGCTCAGGCTCCCCTACAATTCGGACCCCGCCTGCCGCGAGAAGATCAACCGCGGCGAAATGCAATATCTGGACATGCACCTTTCCCAGGTGGCGCCGATGGCCTGGGAGGGTTTCCTGGGCGATCTCGACACGGCGGTCATCGAGATTTCGGCTATCCGCGCCGATGGGACCCTGGTGCCGTCCTCCTCGGTCGGCAACAACAAGACCTGGCTCGACCGGGCGCGGCGGGTGATCCTGGAGGTCAATTCCTGGCAGAACGCCGCCCTCGATGGCATGCACGACATCTATTACGGCACGGCGCTGCCACCCAACCGGGTGCCGATCCCGCTCACCAAGCCCGACGACCGGATCGGTGAGCCGCATTTCCGCTGCGACCCCGAGAAGATCATTGCTATCGTCGAGACCGATGCACCGGACCGCAACGCCCCCTTCGAGGCGCCGGACGAAACCGCCCATGCCATCGCCGGGCACCTGCTGGAATTCTTCGGGCATGAGGTGAAGAAGGGGCGCTTGCCGCAATCCCTGCTGCCCTTGCAATCGGGTGTCGGCAATGTCGCCAATGCGGTGCTGGGCGGGCTGGTCAAGGGACCGTTCCACGACCTGACCGCCTTTACCGAGGTGATGCAGGACGGGATGCTGGATCTGCTGGAGAGCGGGCGGTTGCGCATGGCCTCGGCCACCGCGATGTCGCTGAGCCCGGACGCGGCGGCAGCCCTCAACCGCGACATGGCCCGTTTCCGCGACAAAATCATCCTGCGCCCGCAGGAAATCAGCAACCATCCGGAACTCATCCGGCGCCTGGGCTGTCTCGCCATGAACGGCGCCATCGAGGCGGATATCTATGGCAACATCAATTCGACCCATCTGATGGGATCGCGCATCATGAACGGGATCGGCGGGTCGGGCGATTTCGCGCGCAACGCCTTCATCTCGATTTTCATGATGCCCTCCATCAAGAAGGGCGGGAAGATTTCGGCGATCGTGCCGCATGCCTCGCATGTTGATCACATCACGCAGGACGTCCAGGTGATCGTGACCGACCAGGGTCTCGCCGATCTGCGCGGCCTTGCGCCCAAGCAGCGGGCCAAGGTGATCATGGAGAAGTGCGCCCACCCCACCTTCCGTCCGGCCCTGGAGGATTATTTCAACCGCGCGCTCAAGAGCTCGTATGGGCTGCAGACGCCGGTCATCCTGCCGGAGGCGCTGTCCTGGCATCAGCGCTTCGTCGAAACGGGATCGATGCTGGCGAAGTGAGGCGGGGGCCGGTCAAGAAACCGGGGCCGGCGTTGATTCCTGCCGGCGCCGAGACGGCTCAGTCTGGTGCAGAAACACGGCGTAGGTATCCCAAGGCAAGGGGATGTTCAGCCTTTTGAGGATTTGGCCGACTTCACCGCGGTGATAGCCGCCGTGGAGCGTCACATGCGTCACCATTTCAGCGCGTGACATCAGTCCCCTGTCACCGTCGGTGAACGTGAAGGCGATGCGTTCGGCGGCAACGTCCGGGGTCAGTGTTCCGGCATAATCCACAAACCAGCGATCACATGCGAGTAGATCGGTGCGTAGCGCGGCCAGCGCCGGCGTGCCGTCCGTATTGGTCGCGGTGTATCCATGTGCCCGGCCCGCGAGGTGGGCGGCGAAGATGCGACCCACGATATGATAGTGATTAACCAGCCTGATCGCCGCATCGACCTCGGTCGCGTGCAGGACCGGATCGACCTGCGCCAACGTGTCGAGCAGATCGCGATTGGCCCAGGCATTGTAGCCGGCGAGGGTTCGCAATGGGTCGTTCATTCTCATTTCCTTTCCCGCCCGGCAGAATGTGAGTAGTGTCTTCACATTCTTTCCGGAGGTGCCGTTTTGTCTACTCGCATTGCCAAATCCAAGTCCGTGATGCGGAAGGCGCCGAGCCAGTCGCGTTCCAGGGCGACCGTCGCGGCGATCGTCGAGGCGGCTACTCGCATTTTGGCGGCGCAGGGCTGGGCCGCCTTCACCACAAACAAGGTCGCGGAGGCGGCGGGGGTCAGTATCGGCTCGCTCTATCAATACTTCCCGGACAAGCTTTCGCTGATCGAAGCCATCCGCAAACAGCATCTCGACGATTGCCTCGCGGTCCTCAGGCGGGCCGCGGCGGGCGGCAAGACGCAGAGCCAGCTTCTCGAGGATCTGGTCGGCAGCATCATCGCCATTCACAGCATCCATCCTGGGCTGCACCGCGTATTGCTGGACGAGGCGCCGAGTGCCGAGACATTCAGAAATCCGCAGGACGCGTTCGAGCAGGAGTATCTCGCCTGCTACCGCACTTGGGTTGCGGCGTTTCGTGGCGGCAAGGCCCGCGCATCGGACGAAGCGATCGCCATCGTTCTTTCCGACGCGATCGATGGAATCGTCCACAATGCCGCGCGGCGCGGGACGTTGCAGAGCGCCGCAGTGAAGACGGAGTTGATGCGGTTAGTGCGGGGGTATTTGGAGAGCGAGTGAACATTCGCGCCCTGTTGTCATCCTCCGCCGTCGGCGAATGCCGACAGTCGTCGGCTGTGGCGGAGGATCCACGAACTGCTTCTTCTTGTTGCTGACAAACGCGTGGATGGCCCGCCTGCGCGGACCATGACAATTGAGGCTACGCACTGCCGATAAAGATGCCGGCGGCGAAGACAAGGAGGCCGCCGATGAGTGTCTCGGGTACTGGGGCTGGCTGAGCCATGAGCGGCCAAAGAAAAGCATCAATAGCCAAAGCCTTATCCATTGCCTCCCAAATGTCGATGGTTGGCACCGTATCCAGACTCACCAGGTGAGAAACTCGCTCCGGATGATCAAGGGTCAAGCGATAAGCGCCCCCCCGTCTGCGCCAAAAAGTTTAAGCAGCTTTAAAGTTATAGCAAAGCTATCTTACCGACTGTCGGTGCCCTGCCCATGACATCAATATATCTGAATGAGGGCGACGGATTACTTGCGGCGTGAAATTCCAATCCGCTACCGCCAACGACGTAATGCAGCTGGCCGAACCGGCCAGCATTAATGGTGAAAACACCATTGAAGACCGAAAACCCTCTACAATAGTCAGTCACTGCTCGCCCCTACTAGCCGTTGTCTCTTTTCTGCAGCCAAAAACCGTTCAGGCGATCCAGTCAGTTCAGGAGATTCTTGACTATATCGAGAGAAGTTCCTGCCCGGATATTTTTGCCATAAATCGCGTGCACAACCTCGATAAACCATGGTGAAAAGTCCGTGCCTCTCGCCGGAGTCGATGAAAGTGAGAATGCATAGCACTTCGCAAATCGCAACTGAGGAAGCAGCGCTATAGACAGCCCCACTTGAGTTGATGCCATTTGCTCAAGTTCTGACAATGCAGAGATATCAATTGCAACCAGACTACCGGCTACAGCGCCATGATTGTCATACTTCACGTCAATGTATGAGCTAGTTCCTTCCTTTATCATAGCTGATAAAGGCTCTTCAGCACGCACCACTCCATTTATATTGACGGCACTTAGAAACTGATCAAGGTGAGAGATTTCGGCGGCCGTCGATCTTGAATCAACAAAGACCAGAAGAACGTTCCTACGCTGTTCATCATATGAGAGATCGTTAGCCTCGACAGCCTCAATATCTAGTCCTGTGATCTTCGACAAATAGCGAACCTGTTGCTCTGTAACGTACAACCTATCCTCACTCCTTTTGCTCGAGAGGTCGACTACCGCGACACGAATTGGCGATTCCCACCTCATCACGCCGCGCGAATAGAATTCTGAGGCTTTAAATTCTGGCGTTAGAAAGCAATTCCGCGCTTCCTCACGATGCGTATCATCCGCAAGCGCGAATGAGGCCAAGAGCGAGCACACTACCGTTAGCAGCGCGGCGACCGATTTATATGCTCGACGTAGGAGCCGACTATATTTCTCCTCCGATGAATTCAACTCAGTGGAACCGCTCAACATTGATCAACTCCCATCTGATTGAGGCTCTCACAGAAGAAATGGATATTGTCGGAACTGCTTCGCATGTTACATCTAAGGAGTAAGTGGCAAACTGTCCGTCGGCAGAATATTTGAGACACGAGGGGCCGAGGTTTAACAGAGGATCTGGCTCATCTGTTGTTGAGTTTCAGCGGCGGCGTTCAGGTGTTGCAAACGTCGTTGGGCGATGGTGTCGCCTTTGATCCTTTCGCGTTGTTCGATGATAGCTTGATCGCAACCGAAGTAGATATCAGCGGGCGTCAGGTTGTTGATGCTCTCGTGATAACGCTGGTGATTGTAGTGATCGACGAAGGCATCGATTTTGGCTTCGAGTGCTCCCGGCAGACAATAGTTCTCCAGCACGATCCGAATCTTCTCCTCGGCCGAATAGTGCTTCCGGGTGGCCCGCCGGATATCCCTGACCAGCTTCTCTGATGGAGTCTTAGGGTTATTGGGTTTTGGTCGTATCTTCACTCCTAGGTCGTTACGATGAAACCAAACCCCTCCATTCCTCAAGCCCTGCAAAGTGTCTCAACGGCGCTGACGCCGGACAGTTCGGGTGCAATTCACAACCAATTGGCATCCTCGGCCCTCGGCTGTGGAGGAGAATCCAAGACTTGCTTCTTCTTGTTGCTGGCAAACGCGTGGATGGTCCGCCTGCGCGGACCATGACAATTGAGGCTATGCGCTGCCGATGAAGATGCCGGCGGCGAAGACGAGGAGGCCGCCGATGATCACCTGGAGAGCGGCTTTGAGGAAAGGCGTGTCCATATAGCGTTTGCGGATCCAGGAGATGGTGAAGAGTTCCAGGGCGACGACGATGCTGGCGACGGTCGTCGCCACCGCGAAATCGGGGATGAGGTAGGGGAGGGCGTGCCCCAAGCCACCCAGTGTCGTCATGATGCCGCTTGCCAATCCACGCAGCCAGGGCGAACCGCGCCCGGTCAGCGATCCGTCATCGGAGAGTGCCTCGGCAAAGCCCATGCTGATGCCGGCGCCCACCGATGCGGCGACACCGACGAGGAAGGTTTCCCACGTATCATGCGTTGCGAAGGCTGCCGCGAAGAGCGGCGCCAAGGTCGAAACCGATCCGTCCATGAGGCCGGCAAGGCCCGGCTGCACGATCTGCAGAAGAAAGAGACGCCGTTCCGCTTCATGTTCGGCATGGCGCGAGTCGGGCGAAACGAAAGTGGCCTCAAGCTGTTCGGCCTTGGCTTCGTGGCGCCGTTCCTCGGCCGCGAGGTCGCCCAGCAATTGCCGGATCGCGGCATCGGTCGAGCGGCCGGCGGCGCGGGTATAGAAGCGCTTGGTCTCGGCTTCCATGAGTTCCGCCTGCGCCCGCACGGTCTCCAGCCCCAATGGCCGCGACAGCCAGACCGGCTTCCTGGTCACGAAGCCACGTACATCCTGGCGCCGGATGAGCGGGATGCGGTCGCCGAATTTTTCGCGATAGAGGGTCAGCAGCCGGTGGCGGTGCCCGGTTTCCTCCTCCGACATGGCTGCGAACATTTTGGCTGTGTCGGGGTAGGTCTCGCGGAGTTCTTCCGCGAACGCGTCATAGATGCGCGAATCTTCCTCTTCCAACGAGATGGCGAGGGCGAGGAGTTCGCGCTCCGAGAGTTTGGAAAAATCCAACATGCGTGCTCATCGGGTCCGTTGCTTCACCCCGAAAGGTAAAGGCGATCACGGATGAGCACAATCGGACCTTTCGCGGCGGTTCAGGCACCGCGCTGCCAGTTCACGACCAGCTCGTCGCGGAAGCCGAAGCGCACGAGGTGGCGGGCAACTACGTCTTCCATCTGGGCGAGGGTTTCCTCGTCGGCAGCCGAGACATGGATGGCCAGTGCATCCTTGGCTGCCGCGAGTTCGCACACGCCGATGGAGAATTCGATGCGGCCCGTCTCCGCATCGAAGGTCGCCGGGATCTTGTGGGCGAAATGCTTGCACAACTGGCCCATATAGCGCGCCGCCTTGTCGGTCGGCACGCGGGCAACGGAACTGAAGGCCAAGGTGTTTGTGTTGGTCTTGGCGGGCGCGGAAGTGGTGGGTTGGTTCGCGGACATGATCATCCCTATCATCATTTCAAATTCTCGATTTTCTGCGCGGCTTCATCGAGCGCCGCCGCGATGGCGCGGATCTGTTCCTCGGTGAGCGGACCTTGCGACATGCGCAGGCGTGCCGCGATCTTGAGGTTTTCCATCGCCCGCACGAGCTGCGGGGCCGGACCACCGCCATGCGCGGTATGGGTCTCGCTGATGCGGTCGAAGATCGCCGAGATGATCGACTTGTTCTCGGCCAGGAAGGCCTTGCCGGCCTCGGTGATGGCATAGAGCTTCTTGTTGCCCTCGGCCTCGCTCACCGTCGCATAGCCGGTTTCTTCGAGCAGCGTCAGGGTGGGGTAGATGACGCCGGGGCTGGGCGTATAGGCGCCGCCGAGCTTTTCCTCGATCGCCTTGATCACCTCATAGCCATAGCGGGGCTTCTCGGCGATCATCTGCAGCACCACATAGCGCAGGTCGCCATGTTCGAAGATGCGCCCGAAGCGCCGACCGTGGCGACCGAATCCGTGGCGCCCGAAGCCGCCGCGGCCGAAGAAGCCGCCACCGCCGAACTCGTCCCGGGCAAAACGGCGGTCGCCATCGCCCCGGTGGTTATCGCAGTGTTCACGTAAGTGTTTGAAAAACATATATCTGTCCTTTCTGTTTCGATATATCGAAATACAAGATATATCGAAATACAGTTTCGTCAAGTGGTGTGCCGCTGATTTGTTGGGGCTGGGCGCTTGACCTTCCCATCATGGGAGACCCCATATTCGGGTCATCGGATTTGGAGAGGACGTCCCCCATGTTGAATTTGAAGGTCGAAGGCATCCATTGCGGCGGCTGCGCCAGCTCGATCAAGAAGGCGCTGGCCGTGGCCGCACCCGGCGCCGAGGTCGAGGTCGATATCGACAATGGCAAGGTGAAAGTGGGCGGCACCCCCGACCGCGCCAAGGTCGTCGCCGCGATCGAGGATGCGGGCTATGACGTGGCGGGCGATGCGGCGTAAGCCGCCTTGCCGTTCAATCTGCATTTCGTCTCGGACCTGCTGTCGGCAGCGCTCGGCAGTTCTGCCGGCTGGTGGCTTTACCGGCGCTATCTGATGCCGGTGGGGCTCGCGGGCGGCACCCGGCGGGGTCTTTCCTATTGGATGGTGCTGATCGTCTCGGCCGCACTCGGCGCCTATTGGCTGGGGACGCTCAATCTCATCGTCTCGAGTCATCCGGGGATCGGGCGCAGTGTCTTCGGCGCGGTGCTGGGGGCCGTCGTCGGGATCGAGCTTTACAAACTGATCCGCGGCCAGCGCGGCTCGACAGGTGCCGTCTTTGTGCTGCCGCTGGCTTTGGGCCTGGGTATCGGGCGCATCGGCTGCTTTCTCGCGGGCATGGACGACTTTACCTTCGGCACGCCGACCTCCCTCCCTTGGGCGCATGATTTCGGCGACGGCATCCCGCGCCATCCGGTGCAGCTTTACGAGAGCGCCGTTATGCTGGCTTTTGCCGCGTTCTTTTTCTTTTGGGCGAAGGCGCGGCCGGCGCTGGCTTCGGCCTATGGCTTCCACATTTTCATGCTGGTCTTCGCCGCCGACCGCTTTGCGCTGGAGTTCCTGAAACCCTATGGGCGCATTGTGAACGAGTTTACCGTATTCCAGATTGGCGCGGTTCTGCTGTTCCTCTACGCTGCCCTCATGCTTTGGGGGAACAGGCGAGACCATGCGCGATATCAGACCCTATCACTTCTTCGGCCAGACGACGTCACTCTGCGAGACCTGCCTGCTGCCGGTCCCGGCCAAGATCCTCATTGAAGGTGACGCGGTCTATTACCAGAAACGCTGCGGCCAGCACGGCGTGCAGAAGACGCTGGTTTCGACCGATGCCGCCTATTGGCGCCAGCAGCGGGACTGGCTGAAGCCCGGCGACGTTCCGCTCGCCTTCCAATCGCGCACCGATTACGGCTGCCCGTTCGATTGCGGCCTCTGCCCCGATCATGAACAGCATTCGTGCCTCGCCCTCATCGAGATCAACGAGCATTGCAACCTGACCTGCCCGGTCTGCTTTGCCGATTCAGCGCCCGCGCGCTCAAAACAGCTCGATCTCGCCACCATCGAGAAGATGCTGGATGCGCTGGTCGCCAGCGAAGGCGAGCCGGACCTGCTGCAAATCAGTGGCGGCGAACCGACTTTGCACCCCGACATCATCGAGATCCTGCGCGCCGCCAAGCGCCGGCCGATCCGCCATCTGATGATGAACACGAACGGGCTGCGTATTGCCAAGGAACCGGATTTCGTCGCCGCCTTGCAGGAATTCACGCCGGGCTTCGAGGTCTATCTGCAATTCGATTCACTTAACCGCGAGGCCCTGATGGATATTCGCGGCGCCGATTTGCGATCGGTGCGCGCGCAGGCGCTCGACAATCTGGAGCGGTACAATATCGCCACGACCCTCGTCGTCGTGCTGAAGCGCGGGGTCAACGATCATGAGATCGGCGACATCATCCGGCACGCGCTCAAATATCGCTGTGTGCGCGGCGTCACCTTCCAGCCGGTGCAGGATGCCGGCCGCAATGAAGGCTTCGATGTCAAGCGCAACCGCATCGTTCTCTCCGACATTCGCCGGGGTATCCTCGATCAATTCGACCAGTTCGCGCCCGACGACATCATCCCGCTGCCCTGCAACCCGGAATCGATCACCATCGGCTATGCGCTGCGCGACGGCGAGAAGCTGACGCCGATCACGCGCCTGCTGCCGAAGGAGGAGATCCTGCGCGAGGGGCCGAACACCATCGCCTATGAGAAGCATCCGGCGTTGAAGCAGCGGCTGTTCGAATTGATGTCGCTCTCGACCGCCGGCAACAATGCGGCACCGGCCCTGCAATCGCTGCTCTGCTGCCTGCCCGATATCGCCCTGCCGCAGGCGCTGGCCTATGACCGCGTCTTTCGCGTGCTCGGCATCCAGTTTCTCGACCGCTTCAATTTCTGCACGGGGCAGGTGAAGCGCTCCTGCATCCATTTCGTGACGCCGGAGGGGAAGATCATTCCCTTCGACACCTACAATCTTTTCTACCGGCCGGGCCTCGAGGGGCGTCTGGCCACCGGCCGCGCCTGGGCCAAGCGACAAGGATGAAGGGGGGGAAGATGAGCGAGGATCAGAACAATCAGCCGGCCGGCAATGACGGCTTTGCCATGTTCGTCAGCTGGGCGGTCATCATCGGCGGGACCCTAGTGGTGCTCGGTGCCGGCGGCTGCATCCTGGTCTCGATGCCGAACGATGGCGGCCTCGCCATGCTGCTGGGCGGTCCGCCCCTCCTGTTCGGCATCGGCGCCGTCTATGTCGCCTGGCAATTACTGAAGCGGTTGGGGAAGTAGTTTTGGAGCAAGCCCCGAAATCTTCACTACCGGATGGCGGCAATCCCATCTACTGGCTGGTCTTTGCAATCAGTGCTCTGGTAACAGGGATATCTGGCCTGTTCCTGATCTTCGCTGGCAGCTGTGTGCTGGTGACTGGCGATGGCCACTATAGTCTAGACACCCTGATATTTCTCCTCGCCCTGATAGGTATTCCGCTGATCCTCACACTAGGTGGGCTCAAGCTCTGTCAGTGGCTGTGGCGAGAGCTTCATCCGGAAGGGGAATGATCTAGACCTCCTGATTGGCGATTGCGCCAAAGATCTGCGCCGCCAAGTCTTCCGCCTCCTGTGTCGCCTGCGATTGGCGATAGGCTTTTGCTGCCTGCTGGCGGCGCTCGGCTTCCGAGGTTTGTGGGCCGTCTTTTTGCGCGACGAGGGCGGCTGCCGCACCGGCCACGGCCGACGTGTCGCCGGATGAGGGCGATTGCACCGAGACGGCCGCCGCCTGCACGCGGCGCAGGGCCTTCTCCTGATCCTCCGGCGTGCCGCTGACATTGACGGTGATCGGCACCTTGCCTTCGACCGCATAGAGCTTGCCGTCGGGGCCGCGCTTGAAGACATATTGCGGCTGGCCGCCGAACTGGCCGGCGGTGGCGGCATGCCGCTGTTCCTCGTTGCGCACCTCGCGGTCGCGCTGCTGCAATTCGGCGACGACGCGCTTTTCTTCAGGCGACAATTGACCGGGGGCGGGGGCTGCCTTGGTATCGGTGCCGGCGGCCGCATCCGTCGGTGTGCTGGCGTTCCCGGTCTTGCGGACGAGGAAGGATTCGGTCCCTGGTGCACCGCCCGGAACCTTGGCAATGATCTGGCCTTGGCCGTTATTGATGAGAGACCCGATCGTCGGCATGGCGCCTATTTTGCCGCCGGGCGGCGCGGCCTGTCTTGGTTAATTGGCAAGTCCGCGCGGGCAGGGATCGTCGGTCGGGTCGGGGACGTCGTTCATGCGGGCCTGGATCGTGCCGGCGCGGCTGCGGATATAGCCGGTGGGCTTGGAGGCCGACCAGCGGATGGGATTGGGCAGCACGGCGGCAAGGAGCGCCGCTTCGCGCCGAGTCAGATCCTTCGCCGATTTCCCGAAATGCGCCTGGGCCGCGGCTTCGGCGCCATAAATGCCAGGGCCGAACTCGACGACGTTGAGATAGACCTCGAGGATGCGCTTCTTGGTCCAGGTCAGTTCGATGAGGCCGGTGAAATAGAATTCGAGGCCCTTGCGGAGATAGGTGCGGTCCGGCCAGAGGAACACGTTCTTGGCGGTCTGGTTGCTGATGGTGGAACCGCCGCGGATGCGTTTGGCCTTCTGGTTCCGCTTCCACGCCTTTTCGATCGCTTCCCAATCATAGCCGCGATGTTCGCAGAACTTCGCATCCTCGGCGGCGATGACGGCGCGGGCGAGGTTGGGCGAGATGTTCGAATAGGAGCGCCAGCTTTTATGGATCCAATTGCCTTCGAAGACGCGCTCGATCATCAGCCAGGTGACGGGCACGGGGACCCACGCATAGACGGCGGTCGAGACCACCGAGATCATGAAGAAGAGGGCAAGGGCGCGCCAGAAGAGCCGCCATGCGCGTCTCAACCACCCCTCCTGCCGTTTCGATGAAACCTCGATCATCCAGCCCCCGCCTGCCGCCGCCCTGGATATAGGCTTGGCGGACCTGCCGCAAGCTGGGCCGGCTATGGACAAAACAGGAACGAGACGGCAAGCTGCCCGGCGATCATCCGGAGAAGGCAGATGCCCGATAGTCTGTTCCCGGCCGGTGCCGACGGGCCGGCCCAACCGCTCATTGCCGCCGATATTGCGCGCGGGGTGATGCGGCTCTTTGCCGATCTCGGCTATGCGGCGGTGCCTGAAGTGCCGCTCCGCGCCAAGCGGCGGGCGGATATCATGGCGCTCAATGCGGCGGGCGAGTTCGTGATCGTCGAGATCAAATCCTGCCGCGCGGATTTCCGCGCCGACCAGAAATGGCCGGAATATCTGGATTTCTGCGACCGCTTCTATTTCGCCGTGGCGGCCGACTTTCCGCGCGAGATCCTGCCCGAAGATCGCGGGCTCATCATCGGCGACCGGCACGGTGCAGCCATCCTGCGCGAGGCGGTGGCGACGCCGCTCAATGGCAACCGGCGGCGCGCGCAGACCTTGCAGCTGGCGATGCTGGCGAGCCAGCGCCTGGCGCGGGTGATGGAGATGGTGGGATAGGAAGATCCGGGAGCAGGGCGGAACCTGCCCCCGGAATACCTCTTACATCGAAGACCTCTTACATCAGACGCGATCGAGATCGAGGCCGATGTCGCGACGCAGATGCGCCGAGAGCAGCCTGATATCGACCGTTGGAGGTGCCTGACCGCGCCTCGGTCTTTCGCGCTCGGCCTCGCCATGCGAGACGCCGCTTAGGCCGATGGTGGTCAAAACGTTCGGTTGGCGCGAACGGCCGAGCCAACGGGTGAGCATGACGGTCCAGAGGTTGAGATTGATCGGCATGATGATCGTTCCTTCTTTCTTTGGGTGTGTGCCCTTGCCATGCCGGCAAAGCTCCGCCGTTCCGTCGAACGCACCTAAAAAGGGCGAAACGACCGGCGACAAAGGCGCGGGGTTTGTGGGTTGCTGAGATGCGACGACGGTGCGACGCCGTCCCAAGCGGGACGGGCGATTGCGTGCCGGTGATCCTTGATTGACCCGGAATGACGGACCCTGATCTGACGCGGACGACAGGCCCAAAAGGGGACGATCGGTCAGCGACGGATGAAGTCCGACGTTACGCGGTTAGAGTTGAACGGAATTCCGGGAGGAACAAGGGATTGGTGACACGCCATCGGCGCGTCGGCCGAGGTCGAATCTCAGGCTGCGTGGCAGCTCTTTCGGGTGACATGGTTCATTCGACGGTCCTCCTCCTCGTTCAAGAGGTGCGGCGAAAATACGCAGCAGCTGCCGGACCGTCAAGCAGCGAAAATGTCTCGAAGCAATTTTTCGGCGAAGCTACTGCTGCTTCTTGCGGAAGGCGTCGAGGGCCACGACCGTACCGCCGGTCGGCGCTCCGCCTTGCTTCTCGGGATCGGCGTCGCCTGACGCGGGCTGACGCTGATCGGCCAAAGCGGGTTTGGCTTCCGGCTTCTCGAGAGCGAGAACGGTTTCGCCCGTCTCCTCGCCTTCGATTTCCTCTTCCTCGTCACCCTCGCCGGAATCGAATTGCAGGGCGAACTTCACCGATGGGTCGGCGAAGCTGACGATGGTTTCGTAAGGAATGAAGAGCGGTTCGTGCTTGCCGCCGAAGCTCAAGGTCACCGTGAAGCTGTCATCGGTAACTTCGAGGCCCCAGAACTGGTGCTGCAGCACGATCGTCATCTCGCGCGGGTATTGTGCCTTGAGGTGCTGCGGGATACGGACCAGCGGATGATCGGTGCGGAAGGTGATGTAAAAATGATGGTCGCCGGGCAGGCCGGAAACAGCCGCCTCGGTCAGCGCCCGGCGCACAACACCGCGCAGCGCATCTTCCACCATCTGATCGTAGCGCAACCAATCCTTCGCCATAACGCCGTCCCAACTCCCCTCTTGTCACCCGCAGTTTATCCGCCGGCCCCCGCGGCGGCGATGAGTATCTTTAAGCGGGTGGGGGGCTTTCTGTTGCCCGGCGCCCCCCGGGTACCGCGTTCTTGTAAGCTACTTAGAGCCCGTTAGGGATCTTAGGCAGCCATACGAAGATCGGATGCAACGTTGTCGTTGGCATCTCTAGGTTTGGCCCGATAACGGCGGGTACCATACCGAGCAAAAGCTTTGTCTTTACCGCGCACGTCGATCCTATTTCGCCCCCATGAGACCTGCCAACACATTGGTCGGCAAGGAATTATGGTGGAGGCGCCGGGTACCGCCCCCGGGTCCGCAACGCTTATTCCACAAAACGTTTATCGCCATAGTCGGTTGCCCGACACCCCTAATATAGGCGCCGCCAGCGCGCGGGGAAAGTCCCGGCGGGAAGATTCGTTAAGCATTTAACTTCCCCCGGGCTTTGATCGCGAATTTACCGATGCTTGTTGAGGGCGCGGCATCCGGGTAAAACGCGCGACCGGCTTGGGGCCGGGAAGGGGCGAGTCGCCTCTTATTGGCGATTTTTCAACTCCGAGGCGGGATCCGGCATGTCCTTATCTCCTGAGCAATTGGCGGCAATCGACGAACAGCGCGCGGCCTCGCTGCCCACGCGTCGCGCCGTGGCGCCTGCTTTGGAAGAAATTCTCTATCAGCCGATCGAATTGCTGGATCACGGCCTGATCCGCGTCATCGATTATATGGGTGACGACAATGCCGTCGTGCAGGCGGCGCGCGTCTCCTATGGCCGTGGCACCAAGAAGGTCACGGAAGACCAAGGCCTCATTCATTATCTGATGCGTCATCGCCACTCGACGCCGTTCGAAATGTGCGAGATCAAGTTCCACGTGAAGATGCCGATCTTCGTGGCGCGGCAGTGGATCCGCCATCGCACGGCCAATGTGAATGAATACTCGGCACGCTATTCCATCCTGGATCGCGAGTTCTATATCCCGGCGCCGGAAAATCTCGCCGCGCAATCGTCGGTCAATCGCCAGGGCCGCGGCAATGTGCTGGAAGGCGCCGAAGCACAGCGTGTGCTGGATCTGCTGAAGCGGGATTCCACGCAGGTCTATGACCATTACGTCGACATGCTGAACGAGAACGAGGCGGGCGAGCCGGCGGATCCCAGCCGCCCGGGTCTTGCACGTGAACTCGCGCGCATGAACCTCAGCCTCAACTTCTATACCCAATGGTATTGGAAGATCGATCTGCACAATTTCATGCACTTCCTGTCGCTGCGTGCCGACCCGCATGCGCAATACGAGATCCGCGTCTATGCCGATGCGATGATCGATGTACTGAAGCGCTGGGTCCCGCTTTGCTACGAAGCCTTTGTCCAGCACCGTTTGGGGGCCGCGACCCTTTCCAAGAATGCGCTCGCCGTCGTGAAGCGGCGCCTTGCCGGCGAAACCGTGACCCAGGAATCGAGCGGCATGGGCAAGCGCGAATGGAACGAATTGCAGGCGCTGCTCGAGGGGAAATGAGCGAACTCGTCCTCGATAGCGTCGGCTGGGTTGCCGCCACACCGCCGCGCTGGCTGAAGCATGGCGCCAAGGCGTTGGCGGTCATCGCCGTTGCCTGGGCGATGCTGACCTATCTGCCGGGCCCGGTCATGGCGTTGATGATCGGCCCGGTCGACAAGGTCCTGGTCGACAAGTCGGCACGTACGATCTCGCTGTTGCGCGCGGGCAAGACGGTATTCTCGGCGGATATCTCGCTGGGTAAGAACCCGGTGGGGCAGAAGGTGCGCGAAGGGGATCAGCGGACACCCGAAGGCAAATACAAGCTGATCTGGGGCAATGATGCCTCGACCCATCACAAGGCGCTGCTGGTTTCCTATCCCAACAAGTCGCAAGCGGCGCGCGCGGCGGCAAAGGGTGAAGCCGCCGGCGGTGGGATCATGATCCACGGCCAGCGGCAATGGTGGCGCTTTTTCACGCGCTCACCGCTCACCAATGGCTGCGTCGGCGTCTCAAATTTGGCGATGGACGTGATCTGGTCGGCGGTCGATCTGGGAACACCGATCGAAATCAGGCCTTAGGCCCGTCTTTTCTCGTCATGCCCGGGCTCGACCCGGGCATCTGTCAGAATCTGATAGCTCTCACCCAGTCGAACCTGATCCCCGGGTCAAGCCCGGGGATGGCGTAGTGATGGAGTTACCAGCCTGTCGCCGCATCCGCCGCGAGGCGGGCGGCGATTTCCGGCATTTTGTCGGCATCGACATTGGCGAAGGCGACGCGCAGGAAATCTTCCTGACCGGGGCCGAACATCGAGCCGGGGAGGGCCAGCAGGTTCTGCCGGTCCGCGAGGCGCTTGGCGACATCGGTTGCCTTGCGGCCCGTATGTGGATGTTTCACGAAGGCAAAATAGGCGCCGGCACTGACGACTTCGTAACCGAGATCGTTGCGCGCAAAGGCCTTGGTGAGTGCCGCCAAGCGATCACGCATGAGTTTCGTGTTGCCGCCGCGCCAGTCGCCGAGAGCTTCGAGGCCACGGCGGGCGGCAATCTGGCCCAAGCGCGGCGCGCAGATGGCGACGCAATCCATCGATTTGCCGATTTGGTCGAGCAGCTTCGGGTCGCCGACGATGGCGCCGACGCGGTGGCCGGTCAGGCAGAAAACTTTCGAGAAGCTGTAGAGATGGAGGAGGTTCTGTTCCCACCCGTTTTCACGGAAGAGACCGTGCGGGGCCTCGTCATGCGGCATGAAATCGCGATAGGTTTCGTCGAGGATGAGCGCGATGCCGGTTTCGCGGCACAGCTTCAAGGCCGCGCTGAGGAACTCCGGCGGATAGACCGAACCCGTCGGATTGTTGGGCGAGATCAGGACCAGCGCCTTTGTCTTGGGATTGATGACGCTGCGGATTTCCTGGAGATCCGGTTGGCCGCCGGCTTCGGGCCGGAAGCGGACATGGCGCGCGGTGACGCCGATCATGTCCAGCCACATCTGGTAATTGAAGTAATAGGGTAGGGGCAGGATGATCTCATCGCCGGCACGGGCGAGGGCCGCCGTTGCAAGGCAATAGGCCTGATTGCATCCGGCCGTGATGAGCACATTCTCCGCCCGCACCGCGCCGCCATAGACGCGGTTGATGTCGCCGGCAAGCGCCGCGCGCAGGTCGGCCAAGCCTTCGATGTCGGTATAGCGATGTGTCGTCGGATTCTTCAGCGCCTCGGCCATATAGGCAACGAGTGCGTCGGGCGGCGCATAGCCCGGCACAGCCTGGCAAACGTCGATGAGCGGCTTGTCGGCCGGAAAGGTCCGGCCTTCGATCCAGCCTTGCGCCTCGGCGATCGGCGGAACGGCAACAGCGGCAAGCCAGGGATTGGCGGCAAGCGTCACGATAGAAACCTCTTCACGATTGCAGCGCGGGCAGATTGGCGTAGAGCTCGAGTGCCTCGGGGTTCGCGAGCGCTTCCTTGTTCTTGACCGGGTTGCCATGCACGACCTCGCGCACGGCCAGTTCGACAATCTTGCCGGACTTGGTGCGCGGAATGTCGGTCACGGCCACGATCTTGGCGGGCACATGGCGCGGCGTCGTGTTGTTGCGGATCTGGGCCTTGATCTTCTTCTCCAAGGCCTCGTCGAGGGTGACGCCGGGGCGCAGTCGCACAAAGAGGATCACGCGCACATCACCCTGCCAATCCTGGCCGATGACGATGCTTTCCAGGATTTCGTGCAACTGCTCGACCTGGCGGTAGATTTCGGCCGTACCAATGCGCACACCACCCGGGTTGAGCACGGCATCGGAGCGTCCGTAGACGACGATGCCGCCATGCTCGGTCAGTTCGACATAGTCGCCGTGATGCCAGATGTTGGGATAGCGCTCGAAATAGGCGGCCTTGTACCGCTTGCCGCCCTCATCATTCCAGAAGCCCACCGGCATGCAAGGGAAGGGGCGGGTGCAGACGAGTTCGCCTTTCTCGCCCGTCACCGGCTTGCCATTGTCGTCCCAGACCTCGACCTTCATGCCGAGGCCACGCATCTGGATTTCACCGCGCCAGACCGGGCCGGTCGGATTGCCCAGCATGAAACACGAGACGATATCCGTGCCGCCGGACAGCGAGGAGAGACACACATCCTTTTTGATGTCGCGGTAGACGTAATCGAAGCTTTCCGGAACCAGCGGCGACCCAGTCGAGCCGATCGTGCGCAGGTGACTGAGGTCGTGCGTCTTCATCGGATGGATGCCGCCCTTGAGACAGGCGTCGATATATTTTGCCGAGGTGCCGAAGAAGGTACATTTCTCGGCATCGGCGAAATCCCACAGGATGTTGCCGTTCGGCGCAAAGGGCGAGCCATCGTAGAGCATCAGTGTGGCGCCCGAACCCAGGCCGGAGATGAGCCAGTTCCACATCATCCAGCCGCAGGTGGTGAAGTAGAAGACGCGGTCGCCGGGCTTCACGTCGGAATGGAGGCGGTGTTCCTTCAAATGCTGGAGCAGCGTGCCGCCCTGGCCGTGCACGATGCATTTCGGCACGCCGGTCGTGCCGCTGGAAAACATGATAAAGAGCGGATGATTGAAGGGGACGCGCTCATACTTGGCCTGGGCGCCCTTGTTGGCCGCGATCACATCGCCGATGAGCCGCGCGTTGGGCAGCTTCGAAATGTCGGGATGCTGGCTGATATAGGGAATGACCAGGACTTCCTCGACGCTCGGCAGTTTTTCGAGGATCTCGGCAACCCGGTCGAGGCAGTCATGGCTCTTGCCGTTATACCAATAGCCATCGGCGGTGATGAGAACCCGCGGCTCAATTTGGCCGAAACGGTCGAGGACCCCCTGGACGCCGAAATCGGGCGAGCAGGAAGACCAGACACAGCCCAATGAGGCGGCAGCGAAGGCGCCCATGATGCTTTCGGGCATGTTCGGCACGAAGCCGGCAACGCGGTCCCCCATCTTGAGGCCGATACCCCGGAAATGTGCCGCGAGGGCCGCGACGCTGTCGTGCAGTTCGCCGTGGCTCACCCGGCGCTTCACCTTGTCCTCGCCCCAGAAGATCAGCGCGTCCTGCGCGTCGCCGCTCTTGGAGAAGCGCAGCAGGTTTTCGGCGATATTGATCCGGGCATTGGGGAAGAACTGGGCGCCGGGCATCTTGTCGCCATCGGCCAGGACCGGCTGGTGTGGCCCATCAGCGATGACATCGCAGAAGCGCCAGAGGGACAGCCAGAATTGCTCGATCTCGTCGACCGACCATTGCCAGAGGGCTGCCGTGTCGTGGAGATTGACCTGCCAGTCTCGCGCGACCTGGGTCCGGAACTTGGTCATGTTGGCGCCGGCGATCGTCGCCTCGCTCGGTTGCCATAGCAAATCGTCCATTCGCTCCATCCCTTGCCACCGTGGCGCCCGCGCGCCGCATTTCAGGGGCCAGACTGGCCGGCCTTGCGGAATTTGCAAGGCTTGGCCGCATTGTCGACCCTTTTTCTTGCCGTTGCGGCCCCTTACTGTGGCCGCAACCTGTTTTCCGGGGCGCATCTTCTGGGGGCGCGCCCCTCCTGGCAAGACGATTCCCGACATACACATGACAAAGTTCGACCACAAGAGACGCGGCCTGCCGGATCATCTGCTGGTCGCCGTCCTGGCTTTGGCGGCTTGTGTCTTTTTTGCCGGGCTGAGCACCACGGTAAAGCATCTGTCGGGTGAACTGCACGGGTTCGTCATCGTTTTCTGGCGCAACCTGTTTGGTTTCGTTTTCATGATCCCCTGGCTGTGGCGCCACGGTTTCGGGCGGCTCAGGACCGGTCGCCTCGGCGCTTATCTGCTGCGCTCCTCCATCAGCGTCGTCTCGATGATGTGCGGCTTCACCGCCCTGGGCTACATGCCCATCGCCAATGCAACGTCATTGAGCTTCACCGCACCCCTTTTCGCCACGATCCTTGCCGTCCTGCTGCTGAAGGAGAAGGTCCGGCTGCGGCGCTGGAGCGCCACGCTCATCGGCTTTGCAGGCGCCATGATCGTCCTGCAGCCGGGATCGTCCGGCGGCATCGGCCTTGGCGAGATGCTGGCGATCGGCGGTGCCTTCCTGACCGCGATGGGGACGATCATCGTCAAGACCCTGTCCCGCAGCGAAAGCTCGCAGGCGATCGTCACCTACATGGTTCTGTTATCGACGCCGCTCGCCTTCGTTCCTGCGTCATTCTATTGGTCCTGGCCCAGCCTCGATGCCTGGCCTTTCGTGATCGCGCTCGGCTTTTTCGGCACGCTTGGGCATCTCTGCTGGACCCGCGCCTTTGCCATCGCCGACGCCTCGGCGGTGGTGCCGTTCGACTATTCGCGCCTGATCTTCACCACCGGCATTGGCATGATTTGGTTCGGCGAGCAGCCAGACCATTGGTTCTGGGTCGGCTCCGTCGTCATCATCGGCGCCGGTCTCTACATCGCCCAGCGCGAAGCGGTCTTGCGACGCCGGCAAGCCAGCGCTGCTGTGGCGATACAGGCCAGCGCCGACAGCGCGCAACCCGGCATTGCCACGGAAATCAGCGTTTCGCAGAGCGACAGGAAGAATTCATGAGATCGGGTTTTCTGAAGCTCTCGGGCAACGCGCAGGGGTGCATCTGGATGGCACTCTGCGGGCTCGGCTTCTCGGTTATGGCGGCTTTCGTGAAGCTTGCCGGCCAGTCGCATATGAACATTTTCGAGATCACCTTTTTCCGGGTGCTGATCGGCTTTCTGATGCTGGTCCCGTTCATTGCCCGTTCGGGCCTCGGCTCGCTGCACACCCAGTACATCAAGGCCCATGCCTTGCGGGCGGTGCTGGGTTTTGTCGCCATGATCTGCGCCTATCTCGGCATCGCCAAGCTGGAACTGGCAACCTACACCGCGCTCAGCTTCACCAAGCCGCTCTTTGCCGTCATCCTGGCCGTCATCATCCTCAAGGAGGATGTGCGGTGGCGGCGCTGGGCGGCGACCATCGTCGGCTTCATCGGCGTGCTGGTGATGATGCAGCCGGGCAGCAACACGTTCAATCCCTGGGCCCTGCTGGCGCTGGGCGATGCCATGTCGATCGCGCTGCTGATCACGATCCTGAAGCGTCTGCCCGCCAGTGAGACGCCGCTGGTCATGCTGTTCTATTACGGGCTGATCGGAACATTGATGATCGCCCCGTTTGCGATCTATCAATGGCAGTGGCCGACGTCCACGCAATGGCTCTATCTGCTGGCTATCGGATCGACCGGCGCGCTGTCACAATATTGGTGGATCCTGGCCTTCAAGGCCGGTGAGGCCTCGGTCGTGGCACCCTTCGATTATTTGCGCCTGCTCTTTGCCGGCATGATCGGCTTCGCGATTTTCGGCGAACTGCCGGATCATTGGACGCTGATCGGCTCGGCGATGATCGTCGGCAGCACGGTCTATATCGCCCAGCGCGAGGCGCGGCGCCGGGGCGCCTCTTAAGCAGAGAGCTTGTCGAGGGCGGCGCGCGCCTTGTCGCGATGGGTGGGCGTGATGTGCTTGGCGACGGTCTTGATGGCGGCATAGATGACAGCCGCATCGTCGGCAAAGCCGAACAGGGCCAAGAAGTCGGGGACGGCGTCGAACGGCAGGACGAAATAGGCCAGCGCCCCCATGAGGACGGCTTTCACCTTGAGGGGCGAGGCGGGGTCGACCGCGCAGAAATAGGCTGCCAGCAGTTCGTCGGCGAAGGGAAGGCGGCCGGCCAAGCGCCGGAGCTTTGGCCAGAAGCCGGCTTCCACCCGGGCGCGGTCCCGCTCAAACTGGCGAGAATCGACGGTATCGGTCTCGGAATTGCGGGGTTCGGCCAAGGATGGCTCCTGTCCAATCGGTCCGGGGGCATTGCTCTGAACGGAAAAATGGTGTGGCGGGGCGGCGCAAACAAGATATCGCCGCCTGACACCCTCGGATTCAGGCATTCACAACGGATTGTGACCCCAACTGGCCCGGAAAGTGCTAATTTCCATCCGGTTTCAGCATTTTGGCCGCCATGAGAACGCCTTTTATCCTGATTTCGACCCTTTTTGCCTTGCAGGCCGGATGGAGCACGGCAGCGCTTGCCCAACAGGCGACGCCCTTGCCGCCGCCCCCGGGCATGAGCGCATCTCCCGTTGGGCCTGTTGCGACCCCGGGAACAACCGATAGCGCGGTTGCGGGGCCGGCATTGCCCGCGGGTGCCATTGCCGATGGCGGCAGGGTCTGCAAGCAGACCGTGATGGTCGACGGCGTTCCCTATACCTGGGACAAACTCGAACGGGACACGGACGACGCCTGGCAGGAGTACAGCAACGGCCAGTTCACCAGCTCCGTCCCTGTGTTCATGAAGCTGGCGAAGATCGGCCATCCGGTGGCGCAACGCCTGATGGGGATCGTCTATTTCTATGGTCAGGGCGTCCCGCAGGACTATCGCACCGCGCTCGACTGGTTCGAGAAGGCGGCGATGCAGGGCTGTTTCGAGGCCTTCGTGCCGGTGGCGCAGATGTATGAGAAGGGCATGGGCACTCCTGCCGATCTCGGCCAAGCCTATATGTGGTACAACATCGCCGTCGGCCGTCTGCCCCTCGGGCCGGATCGGCGCGATATGGAGAAGGCGCGCGAGGCGGTGGCCGCACAGATGACGCCGGCCCAGATCGAGGCGGCGCAGAAGCGGTCGTTACAGTTCCAGCCCAAGCTGGTCGTGCCGCCGGACGTTTCCGAATTGCCCGAGGATTTCTTCAAGCGGCGTTGACGCCACCTGTCGGCGGCTTCGGCATGCTCACCTCGACGCGCGTGCCCTGGCCCGGCTTGCTTTCGATGTTGAGGTGGCCGCCCATTGCTTCGACCAGACGCTTCACCAAGGTCAGGCCGATGCCCGACCCACCAACTTCGGCGCGCATCGTGTCGCCGAGGCGGGTGAAGGGCTGCATGGCCTTTTCGATTTCCTCCGCCGTCATGCCGACGCCGCTGTCGATCACGCAGAAGGTGAGCGTGGCACCATCATCCCGCGTCGAGATCTCAATCCGGCCGCCTTTCTTCGTGTACTTCGCGGCATTGCTGGCCAGGTTGAGGATGACTTGGCGGAGCAGACGGCGATCGGCGAGGCAGGCCCCGGCGGCCCGATCGACAATGTCGAGATGGTGCTGGCGCTCCTTGGCCATCGCTTCGGCTAAGGCACGGCAATCGGCAAGCACGTCGGCCGACTGCACGGCTTCGTGCTTGACCTCGATGCGACCGGATTCGACGGCGGAAAGATCGATGATGCCGCCGAGGAGATCCAGCAATTGCTGGCCGCTCTGGTGGATGTCGTCAATATAACCCTTGTAAGTCGGGTTGTTGATCGGCCCGAACACTTCGCGCTGGATGACGTCGGAAAATCCGATAATGGCATTGAGCGGTGTGCGCAGTTCATGGCTCATCGTCGCCAGAAATTCCGATTTGGCGCGGTTCGCGTCCTCGGCCGCGCGCAGAGCCCGGACCAACCGAATCTCCGCTTCCTTGCCAGCGGAGATGTCGAAGACATAGCCGCCGATGGCAATCACCTGGCCCTGTTTGTCGAGGACCGGAAACTTGATCTCGCGTTCCCAGCTATAGGCCTGTCCCTGCTTGCTGTTGCGTTCGGTGCGGACAACCTCGCCAGCGCGCGCTTTCAGATCATCTTCGAGAAGATCCGATGAGAGGCTTTGGTCGAAGAAATCCTCAAGCCGATGACCGGCATAGGGTTGGTCGCCGACACGGAAAGCGCGCCTTGCCTCGGCGTTGAGGTCGATGTACCGGCCATCCACATCCTTCACATACATGGCGACCGGTGCGTTCTCCATGAAGGCGCGCAAGAGGTCGCGACTGCGGTTGGCTTCGCTTTCAAGTCTTTGTCGTCGGTCGGCATAGGCGGCGATGACGAAGAAGAGGGCCGCGCATGTAATAGCGGCGACGAGCGTGAGCAGATGTGGAGTCGATTCCGGGCCGAGCTTGGACGGTGGGATAAGGGCGGCAACATGCCATGCGCCATCTGGGAAGGGTATCTCGACCGCAACGGCGTCACCGGCGAACACTGAAGGGTCGCCGAGCAGCACTTCCGGTGCGAGAGTCGCGTTGCGATTGCCTCGGATGGCGAGCTTGATGAACTGGCTGGCATCGGTGATGCCGGCCTGGGCAAAGAGGCCCTGCATGCGCAGCGGCATGCTGAGGGCGCCCCAGAAAACGGGTGGATGGTTGGCGCTGCGCATGATGATGGGTATGCGGACGATGATCGACCAGCCGCCCTGGATGAGGTTGGCTGGCCCTGCGACATCGGGCTGCCCCGTCCGTCGCATGCGTTCGAAAGATTGCCATTGATCAGGATGATCACGCAAATTGATGCCGATCGTACCGCGATTGGGTCCCAGCGGGCAGTTGAAAGTGATTTTTGATCCGACGACGAGTGCGACATTGCGGATTTTGACTTCATCCCGGAGAAGCTGTGCGCATGCGGCGTCGAAGCTGCCCGAGGTAATCCCTTTCTGGGCCGCGATAACAGCTGCCAGCCCACGACCCAAATCGACACTTTTTTCGATCTCGGTTCGAAGGTTGTTGGCGAGGACGGTGAGTTCAGCCCGCAGCGTACTGCGCGCCGCAGTATCAGCGCGCCGCCGCTCCAGCCATTCGCCGCCGGCCAGGACGACCACGGCGATTGCCAAGGATATGACGCCAATCAGCGCGTGCTTTGCACGGTTTGGAAGCGGTAAGAATGATTTCCTGGACGGCCCATCAATGAAGTCATTGGGCCGCGCGCGCGCGTTCCTGTCAACTCGCTTTGGTGCAAAGCCGCGTGCAGCGCCTCAATCGGCGTCGACGATTTCGAAGCTGTGGGTGATCTCGGCCATCTTGCCGAGCATGATTGACGCGGAACAATACTTTTCCGCCGACAGGTCGATCGCGCGCTGCACCGTATCAGGTTTCAGGTTTTTGCCTGTTACGACGAAGTGCATGTTGATCTTGGTGAAGACCTTCGGGTCGGTGGCGGCCCGCTCGGCGTCCAGGCGGCATTCGCAGCCGCGAACGTCCTGGCGTCCCTTCTGCAGGATCATGACGACATCGACCGAGGTGCAGCCGCCTGTCCCGAGCAGCAGATATTCCATCGGCGATGGCGCGGTCGTGACACCGCCAGGAGTCGTCGAAGCAGCCATGACCACGGCGTGGCCGCTGTTGCTCTCACCGAGAAATGTGCTGTTCTCGATCCACTTGACGCGCGCTTTCATAATTCGTGCTGTTCCTTACTGCAGGACGATGCGCGGCGCCGAGCGCTGTGGTGTCGAATCCAGTTTCTGCCAGACCTTGCGGGCGATTTCGGCATACGCGAGGGCATGTGCCGAGGTGGGCTCGCTGGCGACGATCGGCTTGCCGGCGTCGGACGTCTCGCGGATGACAATGTCGAGCGGAATTTCGCCGAGGAAATCGACGCCGAACTTCTCGGCCTCGCGCTTCGCGCCGCCGTGCGCGAAGATGTCGGTGCGATGACCGCAATTTGGGCAGCAGAAATAGCTCATGTTTTCGATGAGGCCGAGAACGGGTACATCCACCTTGCGGAACATATTCAGTCCCTTCTTGGCGTCGAGAAGGGCGATGTCCTGCGGGGTCGAGACGATCACGGCACCGGACAGCGGTACCGACTGAGCCATCGTAAGCTGCGCATCGCCCGTGCCCGGCGGCAGGTCGCAGACAAGAATGTCGAGTTCGCCCCAATTCACTTCGCGCAAGAGCTGGGTGATGGCGCTCATGACCATCGGTCCGCGCCAGATCATCGGTGTGTCCTCTTCGATGAGGAAGCCCATCGACATGACCTTGACGCCGAAGCTTTGCTTGGGTTCCAGCGTCTTGCCGTCGCGGCTTTCCGGACGGCCGCTGAGACCCATCAGACGCGGCTGCGAAGGGCCGTATATATCGGCATCGAGAAGGCCGACCTTGAGGCCCAGAGTGGTGAGGGCGAGGGCGAGGTTGGTGGCCGTGGTCGACTTGCCGACGCCACCCTTGCCGGATGCGACGGCGATGATGTGCTTGACGCCAGGAACGAGTGCCTTGTTGCCGGCCGGGCGCTGGCCCGGCGCGGGTGCGGCAGCTGGTCGCTGCGGTTGCGCTGCGGCACCGCGATGCGCGGTGAGAACCGCCGTCACCGACAGGATGCCTGGAAGCGCCATGACGGCAGCCTCGGCCGCTTTGCGCAGGGGTTCAAGCTGAACGCCCTGGGCCGGGTCGACCTCGATGCTGAAGCCGACATGGCCGTCGCGCAGCACCAGGCCCTGAATCATGCCGCGCTCGACGAGGTTGCCACCGCCAGGAGCGGTAATTGTCGACAAAACCGAGCGAATTTCCGCTTCAGTGGTCTTGGCCATCCTTGAAATTCCCTCTTCGCACCCCGATATGTTGCCCCGCGCCATCAATTCGTTGCGGGGGCCGAATCCGGTGCGAACCCCTCACATTGCGATGGTGCGGCGGCTGTCATATAAGGCTTTGGCGCGCCCTTTAAAAGGGCGCTCGCGGGCCGGCAGCGGTCTCATTCTAGACCAGTCTTGAGGATCCTTATGGCGTGGAACAATCAGGGTGGTCCCTGGGGCGGCGGACAAAGCCCCTGGGGTCGCGGCAGTGGCGGCGGTAATCAACCCCCCGATTTCGAGGAAATGATCAAGCGCGGACAGGATCGTATGAAGTCGATCCTGCCGGGCGGTTTCGGATCCGGACGCGCCATTGCTCTGATCGTTGCTGCAGCCATCGTGTTGTGGCTGATCACGGGTTTTTATGTCGTCAACCCGGGGCAAGTCGGCGTCAACATGCTGTTCGGGCGGTTTGTCAGCCAGACACTACCAGGGTTGCGTTGGAATTGGCCGGTGCCGATCGGCGACCATTTCACCCCTGATGTGGCGACGCGTAACCGCGTCGAGGTGGGATTCCGCGCCGAGACGGCCAGCGGTTCTGACCGGGATGTGCCGGAAGAGAGCCTGATGCTGACCGGCAATGAGAATATCATCGATGTGCGCGCGGTCGTTTTGTGGCGCATTAACAATGTCGAGCAATATCTGTTCGGCATCGGCGATCCGGAAGCCAGCGTGAAGAACACGGTCGAAGCCGCCTTGCGCGAGATCATCGGCCAGTCGACGTTCGAATACGCTATCACCGAAGGTCGCGGCTCGATCGAAGTGAAAGCGCGCGATTTGGCCCAGCAGATGCTGGACAGCTATCGCATGGGCAATGGCAACGGCGGTGCCATCACGATCGAGCAATTGTCACTGCAAAAGGTGGACGCGCCGAGCGAAGTCATCGACGCATTCCGCGACGTGCAGAAGGCTCGGGCGGACAAGGAGGCAGCCATCAATGATGCGCAGGCCTATTTCAACCAGGTGACCGAAGAGGCGATCGGCCAGTCGACTCAGATCGTAAAGCAGGCTGAAGCATACAAGGCCGAGAAGGTCGCAGTTGCACAGGGTGACGCGCAGCGTTTCCTGTCGGTCTACGAGCAGTACAAGCAAGCGCCGACCATTACCGAGCGTCGTCTCTATCTGGAGACCATGTCAGGGCTTCTGGGCGATATGAACAAGATCATCATCGACGATAAGGCTTCCGGTGGCGCCGTACCCTATCTGCCGCTCGATCAGTTGCTGAAGTCGCAGAAGGCGGGCAGCGCAGACAATGCTGGCGGCACTGCTGGCTCGAACAATGCGGGAGCCGGTCAATGAATCAGGGCAAGGTCATTCTTCTTGCCATCGTTGCCGTGTTGGCGGCGATCGCGGTCTATAGCTCGACCTTCGTGGTGCAGCAGGCGGAAAGCGCCATCGTGTTGCGTTTCGGCAATCCGCAGGCTGTCATCGACGAACCGGGCCTCAAGTTCAAGATTCCGGTTGCCGATACGGTAATCCTGCTGGATCGTCGCGTCCTCAATTTCGACGCGCCGGCCCAGGAACTGTTGACGCGCGACCAGAAGCGCGTGGTTATCTCCGCCTTCGTGCGGTACCAGATCGTCAACAGCTTGAAATTCTATCAGGTGGGTCGAACTTACTCGAACGCGGAAAGCCAAATCCGCAGCGTGCTCGGTTCGACCTTACGCAGCGTTATTGGCAACGTCGCCCTGGCGGACACCTTGACGCCCAAGCGTGCCGATATCATGCGGCAGATTCATACCGAACTTACGCGCCAAGCAGCTGAACCTTACGGGATCAAGATTATCGACGTGCGTTTCAAGCGCGTGGATCTGCCGGCGCAGAATAGCGATGCGGTCTTCAACAGCATGCGCAAGCAGCGTGCTCAGGAAGCTGCCCGCATTCGTGCCGAAGGCGCTCGCGAAGCGCGTCAGAAGACGGCCGAAGCGGACAAGCAGCGGGTCGTGGCACTGGCGGACGCCCGCAAGCAGTCGGCCATTTTGCGCGGACAGGGCGATGCTGAAGCTACTCGGATCTATAACGAGGCATTCGGCAAGGATCCGGAGTTCTTCGATTTCTATCGATCGCTGCAGGCGATGCAGGATGCCCTGAAGGGGAGCTCGACGACCTATGTCGGGCCGGCAACCGGTGATTTCTTCCGTTTCTTCGGAAATGAGGCCGGCAAGTCAGCGCCTAAACCATAGGGGGCGTTGGCGGCGTGGCCATCGCGTTGATCGAGCATAGTTGAATGGTTGGCAAAACCGATCGGGCGTCTTGCCCGGTCGGTTTTTGCGCTATACTGCACAGCGAAATAGGCGTCCAAATTCGTCCGAATTGACAGGATTTGAGCCGCCGAAATGGCGTCAAAGAGGTAGAGACAGCGATGCATAGCAAGCCGAGACGGCCCCGGGCGCGGGCAATTGCCCTGGCGAAAACTGGCGATATGGGCCGGCAGATTTCATGGGCGCTGTTGGTGTTCCTGGTGGTGTTGCTGGCTGGCCTCAAGCTGGCTAACGCCCGATCGGCGCCGGAGAGTTTCGCCGATCTCGCCGAGAAGTCGCTGCCGGCGGTCGTGAACATTTCGACGACCCAAACGGTGACGGCCGACAGCCAGATTCAGGATCTCGACGACATGTTCCGGGAGTTCCTCGATCGGCAGAACGGCGACAAGCCGAAGCCTCGGAAAGCAACCTCCCTGGGTTCGGGCTTCATCATTGATCCGTCGGGTTATGTCGTGACCAACAACCACGTCGTCGAAGGTGCCGAGGAAATCACGGTCATCACGCACGACAATGAGGAGTTGAAGGCAAAACTGGTTGGGCGCGACGAAAAGACCGACCTGGCCTTGCTGAAGGTCGAGACCAAGGAACCGCTGCCCGCGGTGAAGTGGGGCGATTCCGACAAGCTGCGCATCGGCGATTGGGTGTTGGCGATCGGCAATCCGTTCGGCCTCGGCGGTACCGTGACGGCGGGTATCGTTTCGGCCCGCCAGCGCGATATCAACGCCGGGCCCTATGACGATTTCATCCAGACCGACGCCTCGATCAATCGCGGCAATTCCGGCGGTCCGATGTTCAACATGGATGGCGATGTCGTGGGCATCAACTCGGCCATCTATTCGCCGTCGGGCGGGTCTGTCGGCATCGGTTTTTCGATCCCTTCGAACCTGGCCAAGGGTGTCATCGCCCAGATCAAGGAATTCGGCCACCCGCGGCGCGGCTGGCTTGGCGTGCGCATCCAGACCGTCAGTCCGGAACTTGCTGAGGGCTTGCGCCTTCCCGAAGCCAAAGGCGCGCTGGTGTCGAGCGTGTCGACCGGTGGGCCGGCGGACAAGGCCGGTATCAGGCAGGGAGATGTGATCCTGGAGTTCGACGGTCATGAGGTCGCCGACATGAAGGCGCTGCCGCGACTGGTCGCAGATACCCAGTTCGGTAAATCCGTGCCGGTCAGCATCTGGCGCAAGGGTGCCAAGACCTCGGTCACGGTCGAGCTCGGCGAACTCGATGAGAAGGCCGAGGCATCGTTGCAGTCGACCCAGCCGGAAGAGGAGACGGATCAGCCTGCCGATACGGGTGACAAGATCGCGCAGCTGGGCATCCAGGTCGGCAAGATCGACGATGCGGCGCGTGGCAAGTTCGATCTGCCCGAAGGTGCCGAAGGTGTCGTGGTCTTGTCGGTCGAGGAAGACGGCCCGGCGGCGGAAAAGGATCTGCGCGCTGGTGATGTGATCGCCGAGGTGGATCAGAAGGCTGTCTCCTCGCCGCAGGATGTCCATGAAAGGGTGAAGTCGGCGCAGGAGAACGGCTATCGGCTGGTCACTTTGCTGATCAATCGGCAGGGCGATTTCCAGTGGATCGCCGTAAAGATCGCGCAATAGGATTTCACTGGCATGGTGAGGGCGACGCCCGGACCCGGTCCGGGCGTCTGCTTTTTGGGAACGGCTCGTTCAGGCGAATTCGCCGCGCCGATAGCCCATGTAAAAGAGCAGGCCGGTCAGGTCCGCAAAGTTGAGTTGGCATGCGATGGCAGCGCGGACCTTGGGTTTGCCGCGATAGCCGCAGCCCATGCCGGCGGCGACCAGCATCGGAATGTCGTTGGAGCCGTCGCCGATCGCGGCCGTCGCCGAAAGATCGATGCCGCATTCGCGGGCAAGAAAGTGAAGTCGGCCGAGCTTTCCGAACTCGCCATCCGGATCGACGATGGGTGGCACCAGCTTGCCCGTCGTCTTGCCGTCGGCCATTTCGAATTCGTTGGCGATGTCGATGTCGAAACCGACGCGCGCGGCGACACGGCCGGTGAAATAACGGAAGCCGCCGGAGACGAGGGCCGTATAACAGCCGTCACGGCGCAATGTGCGGATCAGGGTTTCGGCGCCCGGCGATACCTCGACCTTCTGATAGGCGGCGGCAAATTCGGCTTCGGTCAGGCCCTTCAGCAGGGCGACGCGGGCAATGAGGCTTTGCGTGAAGTTGATTTCGCCCTTGATCGATTTCTGCGTCAGCGCGTCGATCTCGGCTTTGTCGTTGGCGAAGACGGAGAGATCGTCCAGCGTCTCAGCCGTGACGATGGTGGAATCCATGTCACAGAGCAGAAGTTTCTTGCGGCGACCGACCACTGTCTGGGCGTAGGCATCGATGGGCGCGCCACCCAGCATGGCATGGGCGATATCCTGCGCGGTGCGCGGTTCTAGGCCCTGGAAGGGGAGGTCGCAGGCAAAACCGGCGTCGAGCCAGTGTGCTGCATCGACCGTGGCCCCGGCGCGCGTCAGCGCGGCCGCGATGCCTGCCATCAGGGCGGAATCAAGCCGGGCTTTGTCGGGAGCGGAAACGAGGGTAAGAACGAGATCCATGACGGTCGGGCTATAGAGGAAATGGCAGAGAAGAACAAGGCAGGGAGCGTGGTGGTGCTGGCTGGTCCGACGGCCAGCGGCAAATCGGCGCTGGCGCTGGACCTTGCCGAGGCTCTCGGCGGCACGATCATCAACGCCGATTCCATGCAGGTTTATCGCGATCTGCCGATCCTGAGCGCCCAGCCGGATGCGACGGACATGGCGCGCGCGCCGCACCGGCTCTACGGCTTCTTGGCCCTCGACGATGCCTGTGACGCGCAGCGTTGGGCGGAACTGGCAGCCCAGGAGATCGATGCCGCGCACGCCGAGGGTCGCGTGCCGATCATCGTCGGTGGCACCGGCCTCTACATCCGCTCGCTGGTGAGCGGGTTCAGCCCACTGCCCGACATTCCGGCGGAGGTGCGATCTGCAGCACGGGCTCTCGTCAAGGAAGCGGGGGCGGAGGAGGCGCATCGGCGCCTCACCGCGCGGGACCCCGAGACCGCCGCGCGCCTCCGCCCTACTGATCCACAGCGCATTGCCCGGGCGTGGGAGGTGCTGGAGGCGACCGGCCAGCCCTTATCTTGGTGGCAGGCGCAGCCGCCGGTACCACCGACACCGCATCGGTTCCAGGCGTTTGCGATTACGCCCGAGCGCGCCGAACTATATACGGCGGCCGATGCAAGGTTTCTCGCCATGCTGGAGCGGGGCGCGCTGGAAGAGGTCAGCCGGGCCGCAGCCTTAGCGCCGTTCAGCGACGGTGGGGGGCGAAAGGCCCTCGGCTATGCCGAACTGGCCGCCGTTTCAGCTGGCACACTTTCCCTCTCCGAGGCCATTCCTGCGGCGCAGCAGGCGACACGCCGCTATGCCAAGCGGCAGCTCACCTGGTTCCGGCACCAATTGCCGCAGGCAAATTTTATATCGCCGGACAATCGAGCTATGAAATTTTCGCAAAGTTATACGGCACAATTGCGCCAGAAAATTCGCGATTTCTTATTGACCCCTTGAGGGTCACAAACTAAGGTCCGGCCACCGCAGCGCGAAAAGCGCGCTGCGAAAGGATTTCTTTGTGCCGAAAGGGCGCGGGAAAGAAGGATCGGATCATGGCCACGGAACCCATCACTGGTGCAGAAATCATCGTCAAAGCCCTTATCGATCAGGGCGTTGAGGTAATTTTCGGCTATCCGGGCGGGGCCGTACTTCCGCTCTATGACGCCCTCTTCAAGCAGAACAAGGTGCGGCACATTCTTTGCCGGCACGAACAGGCCGCCGTGCACGCGGCGGAAGGCTATGCCCGTTCGACGGGGAAGGTCGGTGTCGTCCTGGTGACGTCCGGTCCGGGTGCCACCAATGCGGTGACGGGTCTGACCGACGCCCTCATGGATTCCATTCCGATCGTGTGCCTGACCGGCCAGGTGCCGACCCACCTCATCGGCAATGACGCCTTCCAGGAGGCCGATACCACCGGCATCACGCGCCCCTGCACAAAGCACAATTACTTGGTGAAGTCGGTCGAGGATCTGTCGCGCAAGGTGCATGAGGCCTTCTATGTCGCCCGGTCGGGCCGGCCCGGTCCCGTGCTGCTGGACCTCCCCAAGGATGTGCAGCAGGCAAAGTACGAATATGTGAACCATGCCGGCCAGCGGCATCGGTCCTATAACCCCGCGCAGAAGCCAGACCGGGCGCAGGTGGAAAAGGCCGTCGAACTGATGGCCAGTGCCAAGCGGCCGATCTTCTATGTCGGTGGTGGTGCGGTGAACTCGGGCCCGTTGGCCTGCAAGATGCTCACCGATTTCATCCATCTGACGGGCTTTCCCTGCACCCAGACGCTGATGGGGCTCGGCGCGTTCCCGGCCAACGATCCCTTGTCGCTGGGGATGGTCGGCATGCACGGCATGTATGAATCGAACCATGCGATGCACGATTGCGACGTGATGATCAATATCGGCGCCCGCTTCGACGATCGGGTGACCGGTCGCCTCAATGCCTTCTCGCCGGGATCGAAGAAGATCCATGTCGACATCGATCCCAGCTCGATCAACAAGAGTGTGCGCGTCGATATTCCCGTCGTCGGCGATGTCGGCCATGTGGTCGAGGAGATGATGCGTATCTGGAAGGCGCGTCAGGTGAAGGTCGACCAGAAGTCGCTTGCCGCCTGGTGGGACCAGATCAACAAGTGGCGCGCCCGCGACTGCCTGAAGTATCGGGCGTCCGACACCATCATCAAGCCGCAATTCGCCCTCCAGCGCCTCTATGAAGCGGTGAAGGACAAGGATTTCTACATCACGACGGAAGTGGGCCAGCACCAGATGTGGGCGGCGCAGTTCCTGAAGTTCGACAAGCCCAACCGCTGGATGACCTCGGGCGGCCTCGGGACAATGGGCTATGGCTTGCCGGCGGCCTACGGCGTGCAGGTCGCTCACCCGGAAGCGGTGGTGGTCGATGTGGCCGGCGAAGCGTCGATCATGATGAACATTCAGGAAATGGCGACGCTGGTGCAGTACCGGCTGCCGGTGAAGATCTTCATTCTGAACAACAAATGGATGGGCATGGTGCGCCAGTGGCAGGAGTTGCTGCATGGCGGGCGCTATTCGGAATCCTACAGCGATGCGCTGCCCGACTTCGTGAAGCTCGCCGAGGCTTTCGGCGCGCATGGCCTGCGCGCGACCAAGCCATCCGAACTTGACGATACCATCAAGCAAATGATGGAAATCAAGGGACCGGTCATGGTCGACGTGTGTGTTGACGAGAAGGAAAACTGCTTCCCGATGATCCCGTCGGGATCGCCGCACAACGAGATGCTGCTGGGGCCGGACGATCAGTCCGCCAAGCCGATCTCGGAAGAGGGCATGGTGCTGGTCTGATGAGCGATATCAGGCGCCGCAACACGGGAAATTTCTCTGGCACGCGGGCCGCGTTCGGCGGTCCGGGCCAATCGGGGGAGTCACTGAGCGTGAAGGACATGACGATCGAACGCCATACGATGTCGGTGCTGGTGGACAATGAATCCGGCGTCCTCGCCCGTGTCATCGGCCTGTTTTCGGGCCGTGGCTACAATATCGAAAGCCTGACCGTGGCCGAAGTGGACGCGGCGCAGCATCTTTCGCGCATCACCGTCGTCACCACCGGTACGCCGATGATCATCGAGCAGATCAAGAACCAGTTGCAGCGTCTGGTGCCGGTGCACAGCGTCACCGATCTCACGGTCGAAGGGCCGTCGCTGGAGCGGGAAATGGCTCTGGTCAAAGTCTCCAGCACGGGCGATAAGCGCGTGGAGGCACTCCGCATTGCCGACATCTTCCGCGCGCGCGTGGTCGATGCGACGATCGAAAGCTTCGTTTTCGAGATGACGGGGTCGACCGAGAAGCTCAACGCCTTCATCGCGCTCATGCAGCCCCTGGGGCTGTCCGACGTGTCGCGTACCGGCATCGTCGCAATGAAGCGCGGTGCACAGGCCGATTAACGCCGCGTTTCCCGCGAGAGGGAGCCGGACCAACTTGTTTGACTGAAAGGGAATGACCATGCGTGTTTATTACGATCGCGACGCCGATGTGAACCTGATCAAAGGCAAGAAGATTGCTGTTGTCGGGTTCGGCAGCCAGGGCCATGCCCATGCGCTCAACCTCAAGGACAGCGGCGTCAAGGACGTGCGCGTGGCACTCCGTCCGGGCTCTGCCTCGGCTGCCAAGGCGACCTCACAGGGCCTCGAAGTGATGAGCCCGGCGGACGCGGCGAAGTGGGCAGATCTCGTCATGATTCTCACGCCGGACGAACTCCAGGCCAAGCTCTATGCCGAGGAATTGGCGCCGAACCTGCGCAAGGGTGCGGCCCTCGCTTTCGCCCACGGCCTCAACATTCACTTCAAACTCATCGAGCCGCGCGCCGATCTCGACGTCGTCATGATCGCACCGAAAGGCCCGGGCCATACCGTGCGCGGCGAATATGTGAAGGGCGGCGGCGTTCCCTGCCTCGTTGCCGTGGCGCAGAACCCCTCCGGCAATGCCCTGGAACTGGCCCTTTCTTACGCTAGCGCCATCGGCGGTGGTCGTTCGGGCATCATCGAGACCAACTTCCGCGAAGAGTGCGAAACCGATCTCTTCGGCGAGCAGGTCGTTCTGTGCGGCGGTCTCGTGGCGCTCATCCAGGCCGGCTATGAAACGCTGGTCGAAGCCGGTTACGCGCCGGAGATGGCCTATTTCGAGTGCTTGCATGAAGTGAAGCTGATCGTCGATCTGATCTACGAAGGCGGCATCGCCAACATGCGCTACTCGATCTCGAACACCGCCGAATACGGCGACTATGTGACCGGCCCGCGCATCATCACCGAAGAGACGAAGAAGGAAATGAAGCGCGTGCTCGAAGACATCCAGTCGGGCCGTTTCGTGCGCAATTTCGTGCTCGAGAACGCCGCCGGCCAGCCGAGCTTCAAGGCGACGCGCCGCCGCCAGGCCGAGCACAACATCGAGGAAGTCGGTGCGAAGCTGCGCGGCATGATGCCCTGGATCGCCAAGAACCGCTTGGTCGACAAGACCAAGAACTAAGGCGGCAGGTCTGTCGGTTGACGAAGGAGGGCTCGCAAGGGCCCTCCTTTTTCGTACCCGCAACAATCGTAATAAGAGTATTATATATTGCAAAATTAACGCTAAACATGCGCTGTGATGTTTGGTTGGCTGGGTGACTGAGGGCGGATGTCGCCGGGCACGGGGCTCCGTCACCACGTTGCCCCTTGTGCAAATCTCTTCAGAAAGTCCCGTCACTCGGTTGGAATTCCATCACAATCCTCTTGTCCCGCTTGGGCACGGGCGGTAAAAGCAAGCCCGGACCGGGCCGTGAAGGTTTCCGGAGTCGGGGCGTGTTCCGGACCGCTAAGGCGTGAGAATCCCAGGAATATTCCCAGAAAATCGGAGTCTCGCCGACCAAACGGCAGCGGGCTCGGAAAGTGGCTCCACGGAAATCGCGCCATTGGCCAACCGGCGCACGTCAGCAGGCGTGCGGAAAAGAACAATAACGCCGCGTGTCGCGGCAAGCAGGTGGTACTGATGCTTTCCAAGTTCATGAGCATGTTCTCCGCCGATATGGCGATCGATCTCGGTACCGCGAATACGCTGGTCTACGTCAAAGGCCGTGGGATCGTGCTCAACGAACCATCCGTCGTGGCGATTGCGGACGTGAAGGGTAAGAAGCACGTGCTCGCAGTCGGTGACGAGGCCAAGCTGATGCTGGGCCGTACGCCGGGCAACATCCAAGCCATCCGACCCTTGCGCGATGGCGTGATCGCCGACTTTGAAGTTGCCGAAGAGATGATCAAGCACTTCATCCGCAAGGTGCATAACAATCGCCGCAGCTTCGCGCGGCCGCAGATTATCGTCTGCGTACCCTCCGGCTCCACCGCCGTTGAGCGCCGTGCCATCCAGGAATCAGCGGAATCCGCTGGCGCCAGCAAGGTCTATCTGATCGAAGAGCCGATGGCGGCGGCGATCGGTGCCGGTCTTCCGGTAACCGAGCCGACCGGTTCGATGGTGGTCGATATCGGCGGCGGCACGACGGAAGTCGCGGTTCTGAGCCTCGGTGGCATCGTCTATTCGCGTTCGGTCCGTGTCGGTGGCGACAAGATGGACGAGGCGATCATCGCCTACATCCGCCGCAACCATAACCTCCTCGTTGGCGAGGGTTCGGCCGAGCGCATCAAAAAGGAAATTGGTTCGGCCTGCCCGCCGGAAGACGGCGAGGGCCGGGTGATGGAAATCAAGGGGCGCGACCTGATGAATGGCGTGCCCAAGGAATTGGTGATCACCGAGCGGCAGGTGGCCGAAGCCCTGGCCGAGCCGGTCGGCGCCATCATCGAGGCGGTGAAGGTAGCTCTTGAGCACACGGCCCCGGAACTGGCGGCCGACATCGTTGACAAGGGTATCGTGCTCACCGGTGGCGGCGCGCTGCTTGCCAATCTGGACTTCGTTCTGCGCCACGCGACCGGCCTGCCGGTCTCGATCGCCGACGACGCACTGTCTTGCGTTGCCCTGGGGACCGGCCGCTGCCTTGAGGACATCAAGGCGCATCGCCACGTCCTCATCAACATGTACTGATATTTCACGGCGGGGACGCAAAATATTCCCCAATGTTGCGGCTTGGTAATTGCGCTTTAACCCTTCCTGTGGAAAAATGGCCTAAGTGATTGATTGGCTTCGAGTCATCGGCCAATCCCTTGGGTTTGGGAGGAATCATAGGTGAACAAGCGTATGGGATCGATCGGGGCCGCAACTGCGACCCGCTCCTGGACCCATAGGTTCACTTTTGTTCTTCTCGTCGCCTTCGCCTTCGGTCTGATGTTGATCGGCAAGCCGGATTCAGTCTTGGTCAGCCGGCTTCGTATGATGGTCACCGATATCACCGCGCCGGTTATCAGTGCTGTCTCGCGGCCTATCGACGCCGCGCGTGAAACGGCAAATGACGTCCAGGATTATTTCGCGCTCAAGGCTGAAAACGAGGCCCTGAAGCGTCAGAATGACACCTTGATGGAGTGGCAGCGCGTTGCGCGTGAGCTGCAGGCGGAAAATGCCAGCCTGCGCGACCTCCTCAATTTCCAGGCCGGCCCGAAAGTGAGTTTTGTCACCGCCAGCGTCGTTGCCGACGCCTCGTCGAGTTTCGTCCGTTCCCTGATCGTCCTGGGCGGTACGAAGGCAGGCGTTGCCAGGGGGCAGGCAGCTGTGACAGGTGCCGGTTTGGCTGGTCGCGTTCTCGAGGTCGGCGATCGATCGGCGCGCATACTGCTGATCACCGACATCAATGCGCGCGTCCCAGTTGTAGCAGAACGTAGCCGCGATCAGGCCGTGCTGGCCGGGCGCAATTCCGATTTGCCAGAACTGCTCTATCTGTCGCGCGACAGCGACGTGAAGGTCGGCGACCGGATCGTAACGTCTGGTCAAGGGGGGGTGTTCCCGGCTGGATTACCTGTCGGTGAAGTCGTCGCGACAAAGGATGGCCATGTCCAGGTTCAACCTTTTGTCGACTTCAGCCGCCTGGAGCATATCCGCCTGATCGACTACAGCTTGCCGGGCATACTGATGCAGGATTTCGGCGTCGATTCGACGAAATCGCTGAGCCCGAGCAATAAGCCGCAATCCTCCTCGACCGAGGCGACCGAGTGATCAGGCCCAGTTTTGGCCAACAAGCGGATATCGCGTGGCGCGCGGCACTTCCGGTTGGCCTTACCATCATCCTCCTGTTCGCGGCTTTGTTGTCCTGGCACTTGCCGCGTTTGGGTATGATTGCTTCGGCCCTTGTCCTCATATCTGTCTTCTTCTGGACTGTGCACCAACCGGGTCTGATGAGCATGTGGGGCGTGCTGTCGATCGGTCTCATTCATGATTTTCTGATGCTGGCGCCGTTCGGCGTGGGGCTCCTGGTCCTGCTGCTCGTGCATGGAGTCGCTCTGTGGCAACGCAAGGCACTGAACGGCATGCCGTTCTTCTTGATCTGGGCGGTGTTTGGGCTGGCGGCGGCAGGTTCTACCTTGCTGACGTGGCTTCTGGTTTCATTTCTGCAGGAAACGCTGGTCAATCCCGCGCAGGCGTTCGATCTCTTCCTGCTCGAATTCATTTGCTATCCGCTGCTCGCCTACGTCTTCGCCTGGATCGAGCGTCGGCTGCTGCCGACTGATTGAGGCGCATCATGGCAGGGAACAAGCAGCAGGTTCAGAATCAGGCAAAGGTCTTCTCGCGGCGCGCCATGATCATTGGCGGCATGCAGGCGGGCTTGGTCGGATCGCTGATCGCGCGCCTCTACTATCTGCAGGTCATAGAGTCTGAGAAATACCGCCTGCTAGCTGACGAAAACCGGATCAACCTGCGATTACTGCCGCCCTCCCGCGGGCTGATTCTGGATCGGTTCGGTGTTCCGATCGCGGCGAATTTTCCGAACTACCGCGCCATCCTGGTTGCCGAGCAGACGAAGGATCTGGAGCAGACGCTGGGGGATTTTGCTCGTCTGGTGCCGCTTACCGAACGTGAGCGCGCCAAGGTCATGCGCGAGTTGAAGCGCAATCGCGCTTTCACGCCGATCCCGGTCAAGGAAGACCTGTCCTGGGAGCAGATGAGCCAAGTTGAACTCAATCTGCCGGATCTCCCAGGCATCTCCATTGAAGAGGACCAGAAGCGCTATTATCCCTTTGCTGGCCTCACGGCACATATTCTCGGCTATGTGCAGACCGCTTCTGAATCCGAGGTCGCTGCCGACCCGGATCCGCTTCTGACGCTGCCGGGCTTCCGCATCGGCCGCAACGGGCTGGAGAAGACCTATGACAAGTCTTTGCGCGGTTCGGCCGGCAAGAGCGAGATCGAGGTCAATTCAGTCGGCCGCATCATCCGACAGCTGTCGCGCGTCGAAGGAAAGCCCGGCGCTGATCTTGTGACAACGATCGATATCGGCCTGCAGGAATTTGCGCAGCAGCGTATTGCCGCAGAGCAATCCTGCTCGACCGTGGTCATGGATATCTTCACGGGCGAGATTCTCGCCATGGCCTCTACGCCGACTTTCGATCCGGCATCCTTCTACCGCGGCATTTCCGGGGACGAATGGCGGACTTTGAATGCCGACATGTTCCGGCCGCTGACCAACAAGACGGTGTCTGATGGTTATGCGCCGGGCTCGACCTTCAAGATCATCACCACCATGGCGGCCCAGGCCGCTGGCATTAGCCCCAATTTCAGCGTCTTCTGTCCCGGCTTCTATACGTTCGGGCCCATGCGGTTGCATTGCTGGAAGAAAGAGGGGCATGGGCATGTGGCCATGGCCGATGCCCTCAAACATTCCTGCGACGTCTATTATTACGACGTGGCCAAGCGCGTCGGGATCGATGCGATCGCCGAGATGGCCCGAAAGTTCGGCCTGGGTCGACCGACCGGTGTCGATCTTCCTGGCGAGAACCCGGGAGTCATTCCCGATCAGCAATGGAAGATCAGCACGCTCGGTGAGAAATGGTACCCGGGTGAAACGCTGGTGGCGGGGATCGGCCAGGGCTTCATCCAGGCGACGCCTCTGCAACTCTGCCTGATGACGGCCCGCGTCGCCAATGGCGGCTATGCCGTTCAGCCGCGACTCTTCAAGCGATTCGGGTCGGTTGGGGGCGCCGGACCTGCACCGTCACCGACCATTGTAAATGCGTCCCTTGAAGCCGAGGCGGCGCCCAAGATGGATGTGAAGCCGGAGCATCTTGCCATGATTCGCCGTGGCATGGATCTCGTCACCAACGACCAGCGTGGCACGGCCTACCGGCGACGTATCGATATTCCGGGTATGGAAATGGCTGGCAAGACCGGGACCAGCCAGGTGCGTCGCATCACCATGTCTGAACGCGCAACCGGCGTTCGCAAGAACGAAGACCTCCCCTGGCCGCAGCGCGACCATGCGCTCTTCGTCGCATTCGCCCCTGTTCATCAGCCACGCTATGCCATTTCCGTCGTCATTGAGCATGGCGGCGGCGGTTCGACTTACGCTGCTCCGATTGCGCGCGACATTCTGATTGAGTGCCAGCGGCGCGATCCGGCGCGGCGCAATCCGAATGACGAAGGTGGCCGTCGGGAGATGCCCTGACATGTTCGCCATGACACCGATGGGCAACAAGCAGAAGAAGATCTCGCTCGGCGAGAAGCTTCTGCAGTTGAATTGGAGCTTGGTGCTTCTGGTGACTGCGGTCGCCTCGATCGGTTTTGCGATGCTCTATTCGGCTGCTCATGGCAGTGCCGAGCCTTGGATGGATGCGCAGATCAAGCGCTTTGCGCTGGGCCTAGCTGGCATGCTGATCCTTGGCCTCATCGATCTGCGCTATTACATGCGCTTTGCCTATTTGTTCTATGGCGTGGCCTTTGTGCTTCTTGTCTATGTCGAATTCCTCGGCGAGATCGGCATGGGTGCACAGCGTTGGATCAACCTAGGCTTCATGCAGTTGCAGCCATCGGAAATGATGAAGGTCGCGATGGTCCTCAGCCTCGCACGCTATTTTCACGGTGTGGATTGGGAGGCGGTCGGCAAGCCTTGGGTTCTCATCCCGCCCACATTGCTGGCAGTGGCGCCGGCGGGCCTCGTCATGAAGCAGCCCGACCTTGGTACAGCGGCAACGCTGATGATCGTCGGCGGTGCGATGTTCTTTGCCGCTGGCGTGCGCTGGTGGAAATTCGCCATCATCATCGCAATGGGTGTCGTCGGCGCTTACTTCGCTTGGAATTCGGGTCTTCTGCACGACTATCAGAAAGCCCGTATTCTGACCTTCCTCGACCCGGAATCGGACGTTCGTGGCGCGGGCTATCATATTATTCAATCCAAGATCGCCCTCGGTTCCGGTGGGGTATGGGGGAAGGGTTTCCTGCAAGGCACCCAGAGCCATCTCGACTTCCTGCCAGAGCGGCAGACCGACTTCATCTTCACCATGTTTGCCGAAGAATGGGGGTTGGTCGGGGGTGTTGTCCTGCTCTCGCTTTATTCCATGCTGGTCTTGTACGGCGTCGTCATCGCCCTGCGGTGTCGCAGCCAGTTCGGGAAGATGATGGCCTTTGGCCTCAGCTTTAACCTGTTCACCTATTTTTTCATCAACACCGCCATGGTGATGGGGCTCATTCCGGTCGTCGGCGTGCCACTGCCCCTGATCTCGTATGGTGGTACGGCGATGATGACGGTCCTGGCCGGATTCGGGTTGATGATGTCCGCCTACGTCCACCGGGATGCAAAGATCGGCCGATCCGGCCGCGAAGAAAGCTGAGTTCACTGGGCGGCAGATAAGCCCCGGTGAGAATTGCTAAATTTAGCTATCGACAGGCCATCAGGCGTTTGCTATACCCCGCGCCGACCGACGTTAACGGTTCGCGGGCGCATAGCTCAGTTGGTAGAGCAGCTGACTCTTAATCAGCGGGTCCAAGGTTCGAGTCCTTGTGCGCCCACCATTCCTCTCCGCGAAATTCGACAGGACTGCCGGCCGGAACATCCCGGCTGGTGTTGGTCTTTTTTTGTGCAGGCGCTGGAACTCCAACTTCTCCGCAATGTTTCGTCTGGTGTGATTTCTGTGACATTTCCTCTAGGGCATTGTCGGGAAGCGCGGGCGATTGATACCAACAATGCCGGTTCTGCCACATTCTGGTGTTGCCGCACGGTTCGAGCCTGATCACTATCTTGTAGTGATCGGCTTGGCTGGGTATCAGCAGGCCGCTTTGTGCCGAAAAGACAGTTCCGGCAACGCCAAGAGTGATGACATGAAACGACGCCTTCTTTCCCATCTAGCTAACGGAGTTGTCGCGGTAATGCTGCTTTCGGCCTGCGCTGGCACCGACAAGGATGTGAAGAAGCCAGTGGTTGTGGCGGCAAAGCCGGCCGCGAAGGCGCCGCTGCCGGAGGAACCGATTCTGCCCAAGCTCAAGCCAAAGACCCAGAAGAGGAAGCCGGCGTCGCCGAAGCTCACTGATGACGATGCGGCGGGAGCGCCCGCGGATCAGGCCCCCGCAGCCGATACGCACCAGCAACTGATCTCCGATCAGGGAGCAGCGAGTCTGCCGCCGTCCGAGGAGAATCCGACAACAGAACCGCTTGAGAGCGACGGTGCTTCCGCGCAATCGGCCGCATTGCCGCCACCCTCGGTCGTGCCGGCCGAACCCGAACCTGTTCCGGCCTGGGGAAATCCAGACGAACTCAAGAGCAAGGCCGAATCGGAGGTTTCCAAGCTGCTCGGCCGTCCAATCTCTGTTCGCCGGGAGGGTACCGGTACGATCTGGACTTACAGAGCCGGAACTTGCTCGCTCGACGTCTATTTCTTCCTAGATGTGGCCGACAATCAACGACGTGCGTTGAGCTATGAATTCTCGCCCGAAGGCGCGGATGATGCGGCGGTTTCTTCCTGTTACAAGGTCCTGAAGGAGGCCAGTCATGCGCCATGATGGAATGGGCTGCCAACATGGCTGAACCGACGCGCATAGTCGTCGTTGACGACGACGATCTCTTTCGCCCCATGCTTGTCGGAAATCTTTCGGAAGCGGGATTTGCTGTTCGGGAGTTCTCTGCCCCGGACGTGGCGCTTGAAGCATTGAGTGCCGATGCCGTGGCGCCGGAAAGCACCATCGATCTGCTGATCCTCGATTGGAAGATGCCTGGCCTCACCGGCCTCGAATTGCTGCAGAAGTTGCGCCAGTCCGGCTTGATGACCCCAGCGATCTTTCTGACATCGCTCGACGACGTGATCTATGAAGAAGCCGCGCTCAAGGCGGGCGCTATCGACTTTGTAGGCAAGACACGTAGCTTCGCCATCCTGCAGCGCCGTATCGAACTCGCACTCAGCCGCAGTGAGGCTGCCGAAGCGACTGCGTCGCCGGGAGAGCCGGGCGATGGCCTGTTGCAGGTGGGACCGTTGATGCTTGACGCCGGTTCGCATGCCGTCACTTGGCGAGAGCGTGCGGTCAGCTTGACCTTGGGCGAGTTCAAGTCGGTTGCGCTCATGGTGCGTGCGGGGCGTGATGTCAGCTACCGTGAGATCTACGACGCTTTGCGCGGCGAGAACTTCGCGGCTGGACAAGGGCCAGATGGCTATCGCGCCAATGTGCGCGCTCTCATCAAACGCGTCCGGCAGAAATTCATCGCCGTCGATCCGAGTTTCGACGCAATCGAGAATTTCCCTGGCTTCGGCTATCGCTGGCGCGCCGCCAGCAAAGATAGCTGACGCTTAGAGCGGCTCACGGGGGAGGGGATGCTGCGCGCATTGTTCGGATCGGTCTTGATAAAGATGGTGCTGCTGGGGTTCGTCTTCCTGAGCGTGCCAATGATCCTCTATGCGCGCTTTGCGACTGTGGATGAGGAAAGGCAATTGCTGCTCCTCGGCAATCTGCAGAACCAAGGCTATCTGTTGGCGCAGGGGCTCGAACTCGCGTTGCGTGCCGAGGGGGCTAGAGCACCAGTTGCGGCGGCTGATTGGGTTGCGCGCCTTGGTACCAGCAGTTTGCGCATCAAGCTGCTGCTGCGGCCCGCTGGCGAAAATAAAAGTTTCTATTACGTAGCTTCCTTTCCTGCGGTCGATGCGGCCTATCTAGACGCCGAGCGAGCCGCTCTCGTTGCCACCGGTATCCTCGGCAAGGTCGAAGAAAGCTGTGCCGGCAACAGCAGCTTGAGCCAGAGCTTCACCGGGCCCACTGGCACCGCCGAAATTTTGACCTCCATTTCGCCCTTCCACACGGAAGTCGGTTGCTGGGCGGTCATTACCGCCTATGCCGAGAGCGATCCCGCCGGAACGACCCTGGCGCGCCCCTTCGCTTCGGCACCGGAGGTGCGCTGGGCCGGTATCTTCTATGCGATGATGGCCTTGCTGATTCTTGCGGTTGCAGTTTCGGTTGCGATGGGACTTCGGCGCTTTGCGCGGCTGGCGCGTCTTATTCGCCATACTCCCGGTCGTCGTCAGATCAGCTTTGCCAACGCAACCCCGGTCCCGGAACTGAAGCCGGTCGCGGTCGAATTCGACAGTCTGGTTACAACGCTGGAAACCTCGGCGCGCTCCATCCGCGAGGCCGCCGAGGAAAATGCGCATGCGCTGAAGGCGCCGATCGCGGCGATGGCCCAAGCGGTCGAGCCGATCCGGCGCATCGCCAACAACACCAATGATGACCGTGCCAAGCGGGCAGTCGAAACCATTGAGCGGGCGCTGGAGCGGATGGAGGATCTGGTGGCATCGGCACGGCGGATCGACGAAGCCATCGCCGAAATGATCGATGCTCCCGCGGCACCGATCCGGCTTTCTTCCTTGGTCGAGAATGTGGCGCGCGCCTTCGCCGAAGCACATGGGAGCAACGTCAAGATCGTTGCCAGCGTCGAGGCCGGTATCAAAGTGGCGGCCAGCGAGGAGGCCTTGGAAACGGCCATCGAGAACTTGGTCGACAATGCGGTGAGTTTCGCCCCACAAGGATCGACCGTTCGCCTGGAACTCAAGCAGGGGGGTGGTCGGGCGCGGCTGGCGGTGATTGACCAGGGGCCTGGCGTCCCAATCGACCTGCTGCCGGCCATCTTCGAAAGGCACATGTCGCACCGGCCCAACGGCAACGGTGCGGCCGGAGGCCCGCATTTTGGGCTTGGACTTGCCATCGTGCGCCGGAATATCGAACTCATGGGGGGCCGGGTCGCTGCCCGGAACCGCCCGGAAGGCGGGTTCGAGGTGACGATCAGCCTGCCTTTAGCCAGCTAGATGCGGTGCCGCCTTTCCCCAGTCTGGCCATCAACATATCGAGGTTGATTCCTGTCCGAAGGGTCAGCATTATTCCATCAATCGCGGTGCTGTGTTGGTCTACTAGGACATGCCGCGCAAGAATTTTGGGACGGCTGAAAGTCACTTTCGGGAGACAGGAAATGAGCAAGCAGATGCTTCGCCTTGCGACGGCAACCGCCATCATGTTTGCCGCCGGCACGGCCTTCGCGGAACCCGCTGTTGTCTATGACGCGGGTGGCAAGTTCGACAAATCATTCAATGAAGCGGCTTTCAACGGCATCGAAAAATACAAGGCCGACACGGGCGATTCGTATCTCGAGTTCGAAGTGCAGACCGATGCGCAGCGCGAACAGGCCTTCCGCCGCATGGCGCAGAAGGGCGCCGATCCGATCATCGGCATCGGCTTCAGTCAGGCCGACGCCTTGACCAAGGTCGCCAAGGAATTCCCGGACAAGCATTTCGCGATCATCGACATGGTTGTGGATCTGCCGAACGTGCAGTCCATCGTCTTCAGCGAGCATGAAGGTTCCTTCCTGGTCGGCATGTTGGCCGCTATGGCCAGCAAGTCCGGCAAAGTCGGTTTCGTCGGCGGCATGGATATTCCGCTCATCCGCCGTTTCGAATGCGGCTACGAGCAGGGTGCCAAGTTCGCCAACAAGGATGCGGCTGTGACGGCCAACATGACCGGGACGACGCCGGCTGCGTGGAACGATCCCACCAAGGGTACGGAACTAGCCAAGGGCCAGTTCGATCAAGGCGTCGACGTGATTTTCGCTGCAGCTGGTGGCACAGGAACCGGCGTCTATCAAGCAGCCAAGGATGCGGGCAAGCTCGCCATAGGCGTCGACAGCAATCAGAACCATCTGCATCCCGGTACCATGTTGACCTCAATGGTCAAGCGCGTCGATGTTGCCGTCTACAATTCGGCGAAGGCCGCGAAGGATGGCAGCTGGAAGCCGGGCGTCACGGTGATGGACCTCGCTCATGAGGGTGTGGGGTGGGCTCTTGACGACAACAACAAGTCGCTGATCACCGATGACATGAAGGCCAAGGTCGAGGCCGCCAAGGCTGACATTATCGCCGGCAAGATCAAGGTGCACGATTACATGGCGGACAATACCTGCGCCTACTGACGGATATGCGGATCGCCCAATCCGGGCCAGACGAGAAGGCGGCGGCAGGTCATCTGCCGCCGCCCGCGCTTGAGCTTTCTGGCATTTCCAAGCGCTTCGGTACCGTTCAGGCCAATCAGGACGTCTCTCTGCGTGTCGCCAAGGGGACCATTCACGGCATTGTTGGAGAGAACGGTGCCGGCAAATCGACCTTGATGTCGATTGTCTATGGCTTCTACACGGCGGATGCCGGCCGGATCCTTGTCGCTGGCCAGGAAGTCAGGATAGGAACGTCGGCAAAGGCCATCGAGGCTGGCATTGGCATGGTGCATCAGCATTTCATGCTGGTTGAATCTTTCACTGTTCTTGAAAACGTCATGCTCGGCGCGGAGGGTGGGGCGCTCCTCCGCGCTGGAGCGGTCAAGGTGCGCGCAGAACTCAGTCGGCTCGGCCGGGAATTCGGGCTGATCGTCGATCCCGATGCGCGTATCAGCGATCTGTCGGTCGGCGACCAGCAGCGCGTCGAGATTCTGAAGGCGCTCCTCCGCCATTGTTCCATCCTCATTCTCGATGAGCCGACCGGGGTCCTCACGCCGCAGGAAACCGATCAGCTCTTCCGTATCCTGCACGCGCTCAAGGCGCGCGGTGTAACCATCCTTCTGATTACCCACAAGCTGAAGGAAGTGCTGGCCGTCACGGACAATGTGACGGTGATGCGCGGTGGGCAGGTCGTCGCCGATCGCGTGACCAGCGGCACGACGGCAGATGAATTAGCGGAGTTGATGGTCGGCCGGAAGGTTCGCTTGACCCTGGAAAAGGGCAAGACGTCGCCGCGGGCCCCAGAACTTGCGGTCGAAAATCTGTCCCTGGTTGATGAGCGCGGCATCGCGCGCCTTGCCGATATCAATCTCTCGGTGCGCGGTGGCGAGATTGTCGGCATAGCTGGCGTTTCTGGCAACGGCCAGAGTGAATTGCTGGAAGTCCTTTCCGGGATGCGGGCGCCGACCGGCGGTGCCATCCAGATCGGCGAGACGCGGATAACATCGACGCAAAAGGTCGATCCGGCGATCATGCGGCGCATCGGTTTGGCACATGTCCCCGAGGACCGTCATCGACTGGGCCTTGTGTCTGGGTTTCCGGCCGCCGAATCCGCTATTCTGGGCTATCAGCGTGATGCGAACCTTGGCGGTCGCTTCCTGTTCGATCGGCACGCGATTTTCGAGCGTTGCGCCAGACTGATGCAGAATTTCGATGTGCGACCGCCGCAGCCGCTGCTCGGCTCTTCGAAGTTCAGCGGCGGCAATCAACAAAAGCTGATCCTGGCGCGTGAGATGAATTGCCGGCCACGCGTGCTGCTCGTCGGCCAGCCGACCCGTGGCGTCGATATCGGCGCGATTGAATTCATCCATCGCGAGATCATCGCGCTGCGCGACGCCGGTGTCGCCATCCTCCTCGTTTCCGTCGAACTGGACGAGATCATGGCGCTGGCCGACCGGATTCTTGTCATGAACCAAGGCCGTCTTGTCGGTGATTTGGCAGGTGGCAGCTGCGACGAACGTGAGATCGGCCTGTTGATGACCGGTGAGAGCCAAGTGCAGGCCGCACCATGAGCAGTCGGCCGAGCCAGTTGCCCCATTGGATCGAAATCGGCGTCTTGCCGATTCTCAATATCCTCATGGCGCTGGCCGTGGCGGGGTTAATTCTCTGGGTGATCGGCGCCAATCCTTTCTCGGCGGTTGCCATCTTGATCGACGGAGCCTTCGGCAGCGGATATGGCTGGGGTTACACCCTTTACTACGCGACCAGCTTCATCTTTACGGGGCTTGCCGTCGCGGTGGCATTCCATGCCGGACTGTTCAATATCGGCGGCGAAGGCCAAGCCGTTATCGGCGGTCTTGGCGCTGGGCTGGTTGCCTTGGCCTTTGATCATCACCTCCCGTCCGTCGTTCTGCTGCCACTGGCGATTGCCGCGTCGGCCGTTTTTGGCGCCGCCTGGGCGATGGTGCCTGGCTATTTGCAGGCCTATCGCGGTAGCCACATCGTCATCACCACGATCATGTTCAATTTTCTTGCCGCGGCGTTGATGGTCTATCTCCTGGTCGATGTCTTTCGTGATCCGGGCCAGATGTCGACCCAAAGCCGAACGTTCGAAGAGAGTGCAACGCTCCCCGAGATTGCCCGCCTGTTCGGCTGGTTCGGTATCACCATTCCGTCGACCCCGCTCAACCTATCTTTCATTTGGGCGCTGATCTGCTGCGTGCTGGTGGAGATGTTCATCTGGCGATCGCGCCTGGGATACGAACTGAGAGCCACAGGCCTTTCACCGCGTGCGGCGATCTATGCCGGCATCAAGCCGGCCAGGATTGTCCTGATCGCGATGGCCGTGTCCGGTGCCCTGGCCGGCTTTGTTGGTGTCAACGAGATATTGGGCGTCCAGCATCGGTTGCTGCTGGAATTCGTTGCCGGTGCCGGCTTCACCGGTATCGCGGTGGCCTTGATGGGACGCAATCATCCCTTTGGCATCGTTCTCGCCAGCATTTTGTTTGGCGCGCTATACCAGGGCGGCGCGGAGTTGGCGTTTGAGATCCCGACCATCACGCGCGAAATGATCATTACGATTCAGGGATTGATCATTCTGTTCTCGGGCGCCCTTGCCTATATGAACCGGCCCTGGGTTGAACGGCTTTACCTCTACCTTGCGTCCAATCGGCCGGGAGGGGAGGCGCCAACGCATGGATGATCTCTTCCTCATCGCCCTGTCTACGCTTGCCGCGACGATCCGAATGGCGACACCCTTGATCTATTGCGCGATGGCCGGAATCTTTTCCGAGCGATCGGGTATCATCGACATTGGCCTCGAAGGAAAAATGCTGGCTGCAGCTTTTGCCGCAGCGGTGATTGCTGCGGAAACGGGGTCGCCATACCTGGCGCTTTTCTCTGCCATCATCGTTGCGGTGCTGCTCTCTCTTGTGCATGGCTATGCCTGTATCACCAGCCGAGGTGATCAGGTCGTTTCCGGCGTGGCGATCAATATTGCAGCTGCCGGGTTGACTGTGGTGCTGGGGCACGCATGGTTCGGCCGAGGCGGCAACACGCCGGACCTCGCACCCGACCAACGTTTCATGCCGATCATTCTGCCTGGTGTCGACACCGTCGATTCCCTGCCCATTCTGGGTTCGATCTACCGGCATATAGTCAGCGGGCATTCGCTGCTGACTTATTTGTCGTTGGTTCTGGTCCCTGTCGCTTGGTTTGTGCTCTACCGCACCAGATTTGGCTTGCGCCTGCGCGCGACCGGTGAAGCGCCGGCCGTCGTCGATACGGCGGGAATCCCTGTTATGCGCATGCGTTATGCCGCCGTCATGATAGCCGGCGCGCTTTGCGGCGTGGCCGGAGCTTTTCTCTCAATCTCGCAGAACGCGACCTTCCAGAAAGAGATGACGGCCGGGCGGGGATTTATCGCACTGGCGGCGATGATCTTCGGCAAGTGGCGACCGTTCCCGGCTTTCTTCGCTTGCCTGCTGTTCGGGTTCTTGGATGCGATCGCCATCAGGCTGCAAGGCGTAGCCCTTCCAGGCATCGGCCAGGTGCCGGTTCCTCTTATTCAGGCATTGCCCTATATGTTCACCGTCATTCTGCTGGCCGGCTTCATCGGCCGCGCGGTGGCGCCAAAGGCGCTGGGCACTGCCTATATCAAGGAGCGATGAACGATGGATTCCAGATTGTTAGAAGCGGCGCGCCGCGCTTTGGCGCATGCTCATGCCCCCTATTCGAAATATCGTGTCGGCGCGGCTGTTCTCGCCAATGATGGTGCCATTTATGCTGGGTGCAATGTTGAAAACGCCTCGTTTCCAGAGGGCTGGTGTGCCGAGACATCAGCCATCGGCAGCATGGTGACAGCGGGAGGACAGCGCATCAAGGAAATCGCCGTCATTGGCGAAGGAGAGGGGCTCACGACGCCGTGCGGTGGATGCCGCCAGCGTATTGCCGAGTTCGCTAATGCCGATACACCTGTCTACATCTGCGGGCCAGAAGGTGTGCGCAAGACCTTCACGCTCGAAGATTTGCTGCCGGCCTCTTTCGGTAAGGACCATCTGTCATGAGCGCCGCAGCCGTCAAAGTCGTAAAGCGGAAAGCGAAGGGATTTCGCGCCGAGGTCGGCATGATCCTCGGCTCCGGCATGGGCGGATTTGCAGATCAGATCCATGATGCCGTTGCTATCCCTTATAAGGACTTGCCGGGCTTTGAAGTATCCGGTGTTGCCGGACACGCGGGCCGGTTGGTCCTGGGGTATGTCGGCGAAACGCCAGTCGCTGTTTTGCAGGGTCGCATCCACTATTATGAGCACGGCAATCCCACGGGTATGCGGGTGCCGATCGAGACATTGCGCTTGCTGGGTTGCGAGCGTTTGATCGTGACCAATGCGGCAGGAAGTCTGAAGCCGGCAGTAAAGCCCGGTGGGCTCATGCTGATCAGGGACCACGTCAACTTCATTCAGCAATCGCCGCTTCTTGGCCTTTCCGGGAATGGTCGCTTCGTGGACATGGTCGATGCCTACGATCCGGAGATGCGCGCACATTTGCGCAAGGTTGCCGCCAAGATGAAGATCAAGCTTGAGGAAGGCGTTTACGCTTGGTTGGCCGGACCGCAGTTCGAGACACCGGCCGAAATCGGGATGTTGCGTAAGATGGGCATCGACGCTGTCGGCATGTCGACCGTGCCGGACGTCATCCTGGCACGTTATTTCGGCATGAAGGCCCTGGCCGTGAGCGCCATCACCAATATGGGTGCCGGCATGAGCCATGAAAGCCTCAGTCATGAACATACGATGGCGCAAATGGAAACTGCTTCGCGCAAACTGACCCAGCTTCTGCTCGCCTATCTGGTTCAACTCTGATGCTGCTTCCGCAGGAAATCATTCGGAAGAAGCGCGATGCGCAGCGGCTCACGCCGGGCGAAATCGAATTCTTCGTATCCGGATTGAGCTCGGGCGCCGTCAGCGAGGGGCAGGTGGCGGCCTTTGCGATGGCTGTCTTCTTCCGCGGCATGGATATGACAGAACGGGTGGCACTGACGCGGGCGATGATGCAATCGGGCGTGGTCCTGGACTGGTCACCACTGAAGCTGGACGGGCCGATCCTCGACAAGCACTCGACAGGTGGTGTCGGGGACAAGGTCTCTCTCATCCTTGGGCCAATCGTTGCCGCCTGTGGCGGATATGTGCCAATGATCTCGGGTCGAGGGCTCGGCCATACCGGCGGGACGCTCGACAAGTTCGATTCCATTCCCGGCTATCGGACGGCGCCTGATCTTGAGACCTTCCGTAAGGTCGTCAAGAACGCCGGTTGCGCCATCATCGGTCAGACGGCGGATCTGGCGCCGGCGGACCGCCGCTTCTATGCCATTCGCGACGTCACGGCGACGGTCGAATCCGTGCCGCTGATAACGGCATCCATTCTATCGAAGAAGTTGGCGGCTGGCCTCAACGGTTTGGTCATGGACGTGAAGACCGGATCGGGTGCGTTTGCGGCGGAACTCAAGATGGCGCGCGAACTGGCGGACTCCATCGTTCGCGTTGCCAACGGTGCCGGCGTCAAGACCAGCGCGCTCATCACGGATATGAACCAGGTGCTCGGCCATACCGCCGGCAACGCTCTTGAGATGCGGGAGGCAATCGCTTGCCTGCGCGGCGACACGTGCGACGCTAGGCTGCTGGACGTGACCCTGGCTCTTTCCGCCGAACTGCTGATCATCGGCAACCGTGCCGAGGATGTGAAGCAGGCGCGGCGGATGGCGGAGCGCGCCTTGGAATCGGGCCGCGCGGCGGAACATTTCCAGCGCATGGTCGTTGGGCTTGGTGGTCCCGCTGATATTGTTGAACGGGCTGACAAATACTTGCCCCAGGCACCTGTTGTCCGGCCGTGTTATCCTGAAGAGGCAGGTACCATTCACATCATGGATGTGCGCGCCGTGGGGATGGCCGTGGTTGCCTTGGGCGGCGGGCGTACCCGACCCGAGGACGACATCGACCACAGGGTCGGGCTGACCGACATCGCGGGGCTCGGCGATCAGGTTGGCCCGGATCGGCCCCTCGCCATTGTTCACGCGGCCGATGAGGCGTCGGCCTCTGTCGCCATGGAAAGAGTGCGTCGTGCCGTTCGCTTCACGGGTGAGAGTCGAATGGGGCCTGTGGTCATCGAGGAGTTGCGATGAACAAGCGCGCCTTCATACTGGTTCTGGATTCCTTCGGTATCGGTGCGGCACCTGATGCGGCCCGCTTTGGGGATCAGGCTGCCAACACGCTTGGGCATATCGCGCAGGCTTGTGCGTCGGGGAATGCAGACCGGTCGGGCCTGCGCCAGGGCGCCTTGAAGACGCCCAATCTCGAGGCTTTGGGTCTTGGGCTCGCTGCCGAGCTTGCCGGCAAATCGCTGCCGGCCGGCTTTAGCCTGCGAACGGCCGAAGGTGCGTTCGGGGCTGCGGCGGAACTCTCCGCCGGCAAGGACACACCGAGCGGACATTGGGAAATGGCCGGATGCCCGGTGCCGGTCGATTGGGGATATTTCCCGCGCACCGAGCCGTGTTTTCCAGCGGATATTATCGCGGCCTTGATCGACCAGGGCGGAATACCGGGGGTCCTCGGCAATTGCCATGCCTCGGGTACGGAAGTTCTGGATCGCTTGGGCGAAGAGCATATCCGGACGGGGAAGCCGATCTGCTACACATCGGCCGATTCCGTCTTCCAGATTGCCGCCCATGAAGTTCATTTCGGCGGTGACCGCTTGCTTGATCTTTGTCGCTTGGCAAAACGCCTTTTGGAACCGATGCGGATCGCGCGGGTCATCGCCCGTCCTTTTGTCGGTGAGGCGAGGGGAGCGTTCAAGCGTACAGCCAATCGCCGGGACCTCACCACCCCACCACCTGAGCCGACGCTGCTCGACTACCTCAAGTCGGCGAACCGCGACGTGATTTCAGTCGGCAAGATCGCGGATATCTTTGGCGAGCGCGGCGTAACCCGCAAACTGAAAGGTGAGAGCAACGACGTCCTCCTGGACAGGACGCTCGATATGCTGGCCGAAGCACCGCCGGGCAGTCTCACCTTCGTCAATCTGGTCGATTTCGATACGCTGTTCGGCCATCGCCGCGATGTTGCGGGCTACGCCGCGGCGCTTGAGGCTTTCGATCGACGTCTGCCGGCGTTGCGTGCCGCGATGCGCCCCGGCGATCTGGCGCTGATCAGTGCCGATCACGGTTGCGACCCCACGGCAGCTGGAACCGATCATACGCGCGAATTCGTGCCGGTGCTGTTTTTCGGCCCCGGCGTCACGCCAGGCTCTCTGGGCCGCCGCAAGAGTTTTGCCGACATGGGCCAGACAGTTGCCGTCCATCTCGGCATCGATCCGCTGCCGCACGGCACGTCCTGCTTTTGATGATCGCGTCCAGGAAAGATAGACTGCCGCGCTTCAGATTTGATCGCGATGGCCTGACGCCGGAAATGAGTGCGTCCTTTGCCGAACATGGTTATCTCCTGATCGAAGACTTCGTTTCCGAGGATTGGTGCGATCGGCTGGCGCAGCGCGCTGGTGAACTGGTTGCCGGCTTCGACGCGGATGCGCACCGGACGGTCTTTTCGACGAAGACAGTGGCGCATGCGGCGGATCGGTACTTTCTGGAATCTGGCGATGCCATTCGCTTCTTCCTGGAGGAAGAAGCGGTCGACGATGCTGGAAGGCTCAATCGGCCGAAGGAACTAGCCATCAACAAGATCGGCCATGCGATGCATGATCTTGATCCCGTCTTTTCGGCATTCTCGCGGCAGCCGCAATTGGCGGCGCTTGGGGGTGGGCTGTTGCGGCAACCGTTGCTGCTGCAATCGATGTTCATCTTCAAGCAGCCCGGCATTGGCGGCGAGGTTTCGTGGCATCAGGATTCAACCTATCTCTATACCGAGCCGATGAGTTGCATCGGCTTTTGGTTTGCGCTTGAAGACGCCGACAGCAGCAACGGCGGGATGCTCGCCATGCCGGGTGCGCACAAAGGACCGCTGCGGAAGCGCTTCCTGCGCAAGGCGGCGGGACTGACGACGGAAACGCTCGACGAGACGCCGTGGCCGGACGGCGAGGTGGTCGAACTGGCGGCGCGGAAGGGATCGCTCATCGTCCTGCACGGGTTGCTGCCGCATTACAGCTCGCCCAACCGCTCATTGCGCTCGCGGCAAGCTTATACGCTGCATTGCATCGACGGTGCCGCCCACTATCGGGACGACAATTGGCTGCGCCGGGGCAGTCATCTGCCGCTGCGCGGTTTCTAGGCGGCCTTCATGTAGCGGCTGGGTGGGAAGCCCAGCGTCTTCCTGAACATGGTGGTAAAGGCCGCCGGGCTGTCATAACCGAGGTCGAGCGCCACATTGGTAATCGCTTCGCCCTCGGCGAGGCGCGGCATGGCGGCAAAGAGGCAGGCCTGCCTCTGCCAAGCGGCAAAGCTGATGCCACATTCCCGCTTGAAATGGCGCGTGAATGTTCGCCGGCTCATGCCGAGTGAGGCTGCCCAATCGTCGATCGTCTGATGCGCCTGGGGTCTGGCAAGGAACGCCTGGCAGTGGGCACCAAGGCGCGTATCGGACGGAAAGGGCAGTGAAAGGGGCAGCGCCGGAAGGGCGCGCAGTTCGGAGAGGAGCAGGGCCATGATCTCGCCCTCGCGCCCGGTCAGTGCATAATCGAGCGGCAATTCGACGGCAGCCTGTATGAGGGCGCGCATCAATGGCGAGACGCCGAGCACCTGGCATTTTTCCGGCAGACCTTCGGCAAGCTGTGGGTCGACGAATACGCAGCGCGTTTCGACGGCGCCCATCATGCGGACCGAATGCTCGACATAGGGCGGGATCCAGACCGCTTGGTCCGGTGGCACCACCCAGGCGCCGTGCTCGGTCCGGACGGTCATGACCCCCGGGACGCCATGCAACAGCTGCCCGCGCGCGTGCTGGTGTGGGGCGATCTCAAAATCCGGCGGATAATCGTTGCCGGAGGCAATGACGGGCCGGGCCGCGTCGTCTAACTCCCAGCCCCGGACGTTTCGAACCATGGCCCAATCTCAAAATATTATGACCCACGATGGAATGCAGGCCGAATATGATCCCCTAGGATGGTGAAATCCATCGAATTTTGAGACCGCATCATGTCATCGACCGCCCAAGATATTGATTTTGCAGATATAAATCGCCGCGAAGAGAGGTCTGCACGGCGCGTGCTGCTCACCATCAGCTTCTGCCACATGCTGAACGACATGATGCAGTCGCTGATCCTGGCGATTTATCCGATGCTCAAGGCAAGCTTTGCCCTGGATTTTGGTCAGATCGGCCTCATTACGCTTACCTACCAGATTACGGCCTCTCTGCTGCAGCCGCTGGTCGGCATGTACACCGACCGCAGCCCCAAGAACTTCTCGCTCTCCGTGGGCATGAGTTTCACCCTCTGCGGGCTGCTGCTGCTGGCCTTCGCCGGCTCCTATCCAATGGTGCTGGTAGCTGCTGCGATGGTCGGCATGGGCTCCTCCATCTTCCATCCGGAATCCTCGCGCATTGCGCGGCTGGCCTCGGGCGGGCGGCATGGCTTTGCCCAGTCGCTGTTCCAGGTCGGCGGCAATGTCGGGTCTGCCGTGGGGCCGCTGGTGGCGGCCTATGCAATCGCGCCGCATGGCCAATCGAGCGTCGCCTGGTTTGCCTTGGTTGCGCTCCTTGGCGTGACGCTGCTGGCCACGGTCGGTCACTGGTACAAGGCGCATCGTGCGACCCGCGCCCGGCGCCCCGCTGCAACTGTCACCAACCCGCTTTCGCGCAAGACCGTCATCAGCGCGATCCTGGTCCTGCTGGGCCTGCTCTTTTCGAAATATTTCTACATGGCGAGCATCAGCAGCTACTACACCTTCTACCTGATCGACCATTTCGGCGTGGCGACACAGGATGCCCAGGTCTACCTGTTCGTATTTCTTGGATCGGCGGCGCTGGGGACAATCCTCGGGGGACCGATCGGGGATCGGATCGGGCCAAAAAGGGTCATTTGGGGGTCTATCCTGGGCGTCCTGCCGTTCACGCTGGTCCTGCCCCATGTCGGGCTGATGTGGACCATCATCCTTACGGTGCCGATCGGCCTCATCCTGTCCTCGGCATTCGCGGCGATCGTCGTCTATGGGCAGGAGCTGATCCCGGGAAAGGTCGGGATGGTCGCCGGCCTCTTCTTCGGCTTCGCCTTCGGCATGGGCGGTGTCGGGGCGGCGGTGTTGGGTGAACTCGCCGATTTTACCTCGATCACCTTTGTCTATCAGGTCTGCGCTTTCCTGCCGGCCCTCGGTCTGCTCGCAATCTTCCTGCCGGATCTTCGCTCGGTACGCCCATCGCGCTGATGCTCCCCGAAAAGTGATCCCTGCGTGACGACGCGCACAGCTTGTGTCGTTGCGGAGGGCGCTTGCGCCCGATAGACAGTCGGACGGGGACGAAAGACGAAGCGTCGGCGGATGTGCCGATGGGAGACGGAGACATGAACCGAATTCATTTGGCCATCGCCGCGACATGCTGCGCGGTTGCGGCCGTTGGCACGATTGTCGTCTGGCAGATGCGTCCGGCCCAGGCGCAGGAAGCTTTCGCCGGCACATGGGACGTCGTCGACGTAGTGCCGGCGCCCTGGGTTGGCGCCAATTCCAGCGATAAGCCCTATCTCAACGAAGCCATCGCCCGTGGCCGCATCACGTTCATGGCGGATTCGGTACAAGGCCCGGATTTCCTGAACTGCGACAAGGCCAAATACGAAATCGCCAAGGTTCCGCCGGAATATCTGTTCCAGGGCGGTCTCACCGACCCTGCAAAGCAGGCGCAGGAACTCGGCTTCAAGGGCGGCGAAATCCTGCAAATGAGCATGAGCTGCATCGCCGGCGATGCGGATATCGGCATGGATTTCGACATGATAGATGAGGATGTTGCCGTCTTCGCCCTCGACAACATGATCTATAAAATGCACCGGGTCAGGCCCTAGCGCGCTTCCCCCGCATACCCCCTATTCGGCCGGCGGGGCTTCTGCCTTTGCCGCCAGTCGGGCTATAGACATTCCATCATTCGCAGTGCGGGCCGCCGACCAGCTCGGCGGCCCGAATTGTTTTGCAGATGGATTTCAATATGTCGCCCGAAACCAACCAGCATGCGCATGTGGCGGAAGCCGCACGGGTACGCGTCGAGTTCATCGTACTGCTGGCGCTGACCATTTCACTGGTGGCGCTGTCGATTGATTCCATGCTGCCCGCCTTGTCGGAGATCGCATCGGATCTCGGTGTCGCGAACCCGAACGACCGGCAGATGGTCATCACCGTGCTCTTTGCGGGCTTTGGCATCGCTCAGATCCTTTACGGTCCGGTCTCCGACAGCGTCGGCCGCAAGCCGTCCATCTATGTCGGTTTCCTGATCTTCATCGCGGGCAGCATTCTTGCCATCCTGTCGCAGGATTTCGCCACCATGCTGGTCGGGCGTTTCCTGCAAGGGTTCGGTGCCGCCGGTCCCCGAACCGTGGTGGTGGCGATGGTGCGCGACCGCTATGAGGGGCGCGCCATGGCGCGCATCATGTCGCTGGTGACGTCGGTCTTCATCCTGGTTCCTGTGCTGGCGCCCAGCATCGGTCAGGGCATCCTGCTGGTTGCGCACTGGCGCGCCATCTTCTGGATGCTGCTGGTCTTGGGCATCCTCACCTCGATCTGGTTCGCCCTGCGCCAGGAGGAAACGCTGCCGCTCGAACGCCGTCGGGAGCTCTCGTTTGCGCGCGTCCTTCGTGCGATGCTGGAGACGTTCCGCACGCGCGCGGCTCTCGGCTACATGACAGCGACCGGCTTGGTCTTTGGTGCCTTCATCGGCTATCTCGCCTCGGCACAGCAGATCTTTCAGGAAATGTATGGGATGGGAAAGCTCTTCCCGCTCTGCTTCGGTACGCTTGCCATCACCTTTGGTGCGGCATCTTTGACGAACGCCAAGCTTGTCATGCGTTTCGGCATGCGCAAGCTGTCGCACCGCGCACTCATCGCCCACACATTGCTGTCGGTCGTCTTCGCTGCCTACGCCCTGGCCGTGGACGGCCAGCCGCCGTTCTTAATGTTCATGGGCTATATGATGGGCGCATTCTTTCTCATCGGCCTGCTGTTCGGGAATTTCAACGCGATGGCGATGGCGCCGCTGGGCCACATCGCCGGTGTGGGCGCCGCCGTGATTGGCGCCATGACCACCTTCATATCCGTCGGCTGCGGCGCTGTCATCGGGCACGCCTATCAGGGCACCATCCTGCCACTGGCCATTGGCTTTGCCATCCTCGGCATTCTGTCGCTGCTGGTGACGAAATGGGCCGACCGCGGCCATGTGGAGGCGGCGGAGTAAAGGTCAGCGCTGCGCCGCGTACCGCATGATGCTGGGTGAGAGATCGTAAGAACGCTCGGCGTGATAGATCGGCGTCTCGCCGCCAAGATGGCTTGAGAACAGCGTGAAATGCGTCACCTCGAAGCTCTCCGAGCGGAAGAGGTTATGCATGGCAAGATATTGCTGCAGCTTGTGCGGCGGTGGGTCCTTCGGGCGCGCCAGTGTGACATGGGGCTTGTAGTTCTGCCCGTCCGGCTCCAGCCCAGCACGCACCACGGCGGATTCGACCTTGTCCTGCAAGTGCATCAGCGCCGGTTCCTTGGCGACACCGGCCCAGACGGATTTGACACGGCCGCCGCTCGCGAAATGGCCGACCTCGGCGAGTTGCAGGCTGAAGGTGGGCGCCCGTATGCCGGCCAAGGCCGCATCGACATAATCAATCTCGCGCCCGTCGAGCTCGCCCAGGAAGCGCAAGGTTATATGGAAATTCTCCGGCGGGACCCATTTGGTCGTCGGCAATCCACCGCAAAGCAGGCGCAGCTGCCAGCGCACCTGATCGGGCAGCGAAATGGCCACGAATAGGCGCATCACTCACCTGCCGAGAAAAACCGGCCGAATCGAACCGCCCTGCATTGTACCACGATATCCCAACCCCAAACCGGCAAATTCAGGGGCACGGATAGGTGTGCTCCCGGTTGACTTGGTCAATTTCGTTAAGGATTTCCGGTGACAGCTTGATGTCGATGCTGGCGATATTGCTGGCGAGCTGCGCCATGTTTGTGGCGCCGATAATGTTGGCCGTCAGAAACGGCCGCGAATTCACGAAGGCGAGCGACATTTGGGCCGGGTCGAGGCCGTGCCGTCGCGCGATGCCGACATACTTCTCGACCGCCGCCTCGGTGATCGGTCCGCGATAGCGTTGGAACTGGTGGTAGCGATTGAGGCGCGCACTTTCCGGTGCGGCGCCGCCGATATACTTGCCGGAGAGGATCCCCATCCCCATCGGCGAATAAGCGAGCAGGCCGCAATCCTCCCGCATGGCGACTTCGGCAAGGCCCACCTCGAAGCTGCGGTTGAGCAGGGAGTAGGCATTCTGGATCGACTGCATCCGCGGGAGACCCAAGCGTTCCGCCTCAGTCAGCCAGCGCATGGCGCCCCAGGCCGATTCATTCGACAGGCCGATCATGCGGATCTTGCCTGCCTTGATCTGTTCCTGCAGCGCTTCCAATGTCTCGGCAAAGGGCGTGAAGGTTTCGTCGGCGTGATGCTGGTAGCCAAGGCGGGCGGCGCCGTTGGTCGATCGCTCCGACCAATGCAGCTGGTAGAGATCGATATAGTCGGTCTGCAGGCGCTTCAGGCTGGCATCCACGGCGGCGCGAATGTTCTTTGCGTCATAGGGCAGCTTGCCATCGCGCAGATAGGTCAGGCGCTTGTCCGGGCCGGCAATCTTGCTGGCGAGAATGATCTTGTCGCGCTTACCGCGGGATTTAAGCCAGGTGCCGATTATCGTCTCCGTGGCGCCATAGGTCTCCTGCCGCGGCGGCACGGCATACATTTCCGCCGTGTCCCAGAAATTGACGCCGTGATCGAGCGCGTAATCCATCTGCTGATGGCCTTCCGCTTCGGTATTCTGCTCGCCCCACGTCATGGTGCCGAGACAAATGACGCTGACCTTTATGTCGCTGCGTCCCAATCGACGATATTCCATCTTTCCCCCGCGAAATCCGGTCACAAGAACAAGGTAAGCACGCCAGTATAGGCGTAGATGCGATCATGGCTGATCTCGCCATTGGCGAAGAAGCCGGTCAACGGGAATTCGCCAAGATGTTTGGTGATCAGGTTCGTCTCGGCGGCGTCTTGGCCAAATAGACCAGGGCCCCGCGCAATGCAGGAGACATAGAGACCGCCGCGGATCGGCCGGTCGATCCGTTGCTTCAGCTTTTCCAACATGCGCTCCATGTCGGCGATGGCCGCATTCCGGTCACGGCGCGTGAACAGGATCCCATCACCCTCGGCAACGTCCGCCGCAATGACCAGCCAGCCCTGGTTCGGATCGATGCCGATCAGGTTGCGAACCAGATAGTCGCCGGTATCCGAACCGGCAATGGGCAGGGCGGCGAAGATGAACCCGGCGACCTTGCGCAGATCGCGGGCCAGCACCTCGCCGATTTCCTCCCGGAAGACATCGAGCGCCGGTCGATCGTCAATTTCCATGACGATATTGTCCTGGGCGCGGGTGATCCGATGCAGTGGCCCGATGGGTGAGCAGCCTTGGCTGAGGCCGGTGGCAAGCATCACGTCGCCGGCCAGGAGCACGCCGGAGAGGCCGTCTTCGCCCACCCGGCCAGCCACCTGGGGCAGGTTGCCACGCGAAGAACTGAGACCACCGATCAGAAACAGGTCGCCGTCGCGCCGCAGGCGCTGCATAAAGGCCTGCATTTGTGGATTGCGCGGGTCGCCGTGGACGATTGCCGTACTGGGTTGCCGTGCCTTGGACCAGGTTTCATGAGCGCGCAACCGGCTGCCGACACCGCCCGGTTCCGGTTCCAACAGTCGGAAACCGTCTTCGGGAAATGACCCGATCATCAGGCTGATAGCCGGCTCGTCGATATATTCCGCGGTACGACCGGTGGCGTCGCGGCCCGTGATCGCGATCCCGACCGTGCCGATCCAAGCTTCGATCCCGGTTGCCAGCCGCAACTGATCGACGATGGCCGAAAGATCGTTGGCCAGATGATCCGTCACATAGACAAAGCCAAGTGCATTCTCGGCAGTTACCGGACCGAGTTCAGAAAGGCACTGGCGGGTGATATCAGCCCAGTGCGAACCGCTGGCATGCGCGCTGGCAAAGCGGCCGTTCATGTCGCCGGCGCATCCAGGACACGGGTAAGGAAGGGGAGGATTTTTCCAACGATCACGGCGACGCCTTCCTTGGTCGGGTGCAATCCGTCCTGTTGGTTGAGTTCCGGCCGTGCGGCGACGCCATCAAGAAAGAAAGGATAGAGCGCCACCTCATGTTCCTGGGCAAGGGAAGGGTAGATCGCATCGAACTTGGACTGGTAATCGGCCCCCATGTTCCGGCCGGAGAGCATGCCGGCCAACAGTACTTTCGCCCCCGACGCCTTGATGCGCTGGATGATGCTGTCCAGATTTGCCTTAGCCTGGCCTGGGTCGAGACCGCGCAGCATGTCGTTGGCGCCGAGTTCGACGATGACCAGGTCCGGCTTGTCGCCCAGCATCCAGTCCAGGCGCGAAAGGCCGCCCGCCGTGGTGTCGCCGGAAAGTCCGCCATTGATTACAGTGACGTCGCGCCCCATCTGTTGCAGGGCTTGCTGCAGTTGGGGGACAAAACCGTCATTTTCAGGCAATCCGTAGCCCGCCGTCAGACTGTCTCCAAAGGCCAGAATTCGCACGGGGGCCGCCATCGCTTTGCCCAAATCGGTTGCGAAAAGAAGGGCGAATAGGCCGAGAGTTGCCAGCAGGCGTCTGTGCATTGGATATCCGGAACGAGGCATGATCGAATTATCGCAAGTCGCTCTTAAACTGGGAAGTGCTGCCGGTGAGGTCAATATCCTTAACGGTATCGATCTCAAGGTCACCGCTGGAGAGACTGTCGGCCTGGTCGGTCCGTCTGGTTCCGGCAAGACCAGTCTTATGTTGCTTCTGGCCGGGCTGGAAAGCGCCACGTCGGGGCAAATCCGGATCGCCGATGCCCAAATTTCAGGCATGAGCGAAGACGCTTTGGCGCTGTTCCGCCGCCGCCATGTCGGCATTGTCTTCCAGTCCTTTCATCTCATTCCGACGATGACGGCATTGGAGAATGTCGCCGTACCGTTGGAACTGGCAGGTACGGCCAATCCGTTCGACCTAGCAGAAGCTGCCCTGGCGGAGGTTGGCCTCGGCCATCGACTGTCCCACTATCCTTCCCAGCTTTCCGGTGGCGAGCAACAGCGCGTGGCATTGGCCCGGGCGATTGCGCCACGGCCGAAGCTGCTGCTGGCGGACGAACCGACCGGCAATCTCGATATCGAAACCGGCAGTCGCATCATTGAGCTTCTGTTTCGCTTGCGTGAGCAGGTGGGGGCGACCCTGCTACTCATAACGCATGATCCAGCCTTGGCCCGGCGATGCGACCGCACCTTGCGCATGGCTGACGGCCGCATCATCAGTGACGAGCGCCTGGCGGCATGAACATGCAGGATTTGGGGTTGGCATTCCGTTTCGCGCGCCGCGAACTGCGCGGTGGGCTGCGTCGCTTCGCCATCGTCATCGCGGCGCTGGCATTGGGTGTCGGCATCATTGCCGGTGTCGGGTCGCTCTCGGCCGCGATCGAAGCGGGCTTTGCCAATGACGCGCGGGCCATCCTCGGCGGTGATGCCGAATTCAGACTGGCCTATCGCGAAGCCGACGAAAAGGAACGCGCGGCGCTGAAAGCCGGTGGTACCGTCTCGCATGCGATGGAGATGCGGGCGATGGTCAAGCCGGGTTCCGGCACGGCGACGCCGACCCTGGCCGAAGTCAAAGCTGTCGACAGTCTCTATCCGCTCTACGGTGCGGTCGAGCTCTCTCCGATCATGGATCTCGGTGGGGCGCTTGCCAAGGGAAGTGACGGTCTCTATGGGGCCGTCATCGAAACGGCCCTGGCCGACAGGCTTGGACTGAAGGTCGGCGACCAATTGGTGATGGGTGAGGCGCACTATCGGGTGGCGGCGCTGCTGCAGTTCGAGCCGGACCGAGGCTTGCGCGGCTTTTCGCTCGGACCACGACTGCTGGTGTCGCCGGAGGCCTTAGCCCAGTCCGGCCTCCTGCAGCCCGGCGCCCTGGTCTATCACCTCTACCGCGTCGCCTACCGGCCGGGTCTGGATGGGGCTGCGTATCTTGACGCTTTGCGCACCGATTTGCCCAAGGCCGGGTGGCGTATCCGTGACCTCAGTGATGCCGCTTCCGGCGCAACACGGTTTCTCGATCGAACGGCCCAGTTTCTCAATGTCGTCGGCTTTGCCGCCCTGTTGATCGGCGGCATCGGTATCGCCAATGCGGTCCGCGCCTATCTGGAGAGTCGCGCCCAGTCGCTCGCTATCCTGCGCTGCCTGGGTGCAACATCACGATTGCTGTTTGGTATTTATGGCTTGCAGATCCTGGCGATGACGGCGGCGGGTCTCGCATGCGGTCTGGTCATCGGTGTCGCCCTGCCTTACGCGGCGCAATCGATCCTCAGTACCTATGGGCTGCGCATTCTGCCCGGCATCTACGCCGCGCCCTTGCTGTTTGCTGCGGCGGTGGGATTGCTGACCTCGGCCTGCTTTTCGTTGTTGCCGCTGTTGCGGGCACAGCGCGTGCGCCCGGCGCAGCTCTTTCGCGCATTGACCTTGGAACTCGGCGCCGTCAAGCGGACGGATGCGATCGTCCTGGCACTGAGTGGTGTCGTTCTCGCCGGCCTGGTCCTCCTGGGCAGCGAAGACCGCCTGCTCGGTGTCTGGTTCATTCTGGCATCCCTCATCGCCCTGGCCTTGTTCCGGCTCCTTGCCATCGGCATTCGACGGGGCGCCGCACGCTTGCGCATCCGGGCCCAGAGCAGGGCCTGGCCGCAACCCGTGCGGTTCGCCTTGGGGGCGATGGTGAGGCCGCAGGCACCGGCAGCCGGCATCATCATTTCGCTTGGGTTAGGCCTCACCATTCTGGTCGCGGTCGGTCTCATCCAACGCGGTCTCGCGCGGGATATCGCCGAAACACTGCCGGCCCAGGCGCCGAGTTTCTATTTCATCGATATCCAACCCAACCAGCTCGATGCGTTTGGCCAGGAAGTCGGCAGCTATCCGACCGCGACCGGTTTTGAACATGTGCCGATGCTGCGTGGGCGCATTTCGCAGATAAAGGGCGTCCCGTCCGAAAAGGTCGACGCGCCGGCGGATATCGCCTGGGTCCTGCGCGGCGATCGCGGAATCACCTGGTCGGCAACCCCGCCGCCGGGTGCCAAGATCGTCGCTGGTGAATGGTGGCCGGCGGACTATCAGGGCGATCCGCTCATCTCGCTGGACGCTGAGACGGCGCGGGGTCTGGGTCTTACCATCGGCGATCAGTTGACCGTCAATATCCTGGGGCGCGAAATCACCGGTAAAATCGCCAGCCTCCGGGAGATCGACTGGTCGCGCCTCGATATCAACTTCGTCATGGTGTTTTCGCCGGGGATGATTTCAGGTGCGCCGCAGACCCATATCGCCACGGTCCGGGTCGATGCGGACCGCGAAGGGGCCTTGGTCCAGCAATTGGCGTCGCACTACCCGAACGTCTCGGCGATCCGCGTGAAGGATGCCATTTCGACGGCGACGCGTATCCTCGAGGCAGTCGGCTGGGCCGTGCGCGCGGCAGCTGGCATCGCCCTTGTCGTCGGTGCCCTGGTTCTGGCGGGTGCCATGGCGACCGGTCAGCAGCGGCGCATCTACGAGGCCGTCCTGCTCAAGATGCTGGGTGGGACGCGGCGCGACGTGGCGCTAGGCTACTTGACCGAATTTGCGGTGCTGGCCGGCCTGGCGGCCTTGTTCGCCCTTATCATCGGCAGCGCCGGCGCGTTCCTCTTCCTGACGCGCGTCATGGAAAGCAGCTGGTCCTTCGACCTGCCGCTCATCCTCGCGATTGTAGCGATTAGCCTCGTCCTTGCCATCGGCATCGGCTTCGCCGGGTCCTGGCGAGCTTTGAGTGCGCGCGCGGCTCCCTATCTCAGGAACGAATGAACTTTACTGGGCAGCGCTGGAAGGCGCGACGGGCGGCCAGGAATCGACGGTGACGGCCGTCGATTGCAGCGCCTCATCCGGCTCTGCTTCGGCAAGGACCGCCATCATCGTGCTATGCAAGGCTTTCAATCGCGCCTCGCTTTCGACCTTCAGGCCGAACTGGTCCTTGACGTAGAAGACGTCGACGGCACGGTGGCCGAAGGTCGAAACCTTGGCCGATGAGATCTGCAGATTGAGCTTGGTCAGCGTTGCCGTGAGATAATAGAGGAGGCCGCGCCGATCGCGCCCGTTGACCTCGACCACCGTATGCGTGGCGCTCGCCTTGTTGTCGATGAGAACGCGGGGGATGACGGGAAAGGTCCGTGCTGCCGGATTGACCAGCGGTGGCAGATCATTGAGCTGGGCCAGGGTCGATTCCGGCGCCTCCAGCACGCGGGTGATGGTCGCTGTCAGCTTCGCCAGGCGCGCCGGTCGATCGAATGGCCCAGCTTCACCATCCTGCACGAAGAACGTGTCGAGCGCCTTGCCGTTGCGCAGCGTCACGATGCGGGCATCGACGATGTTGGCGCCGCAGAGTGCCATCGCGCCGGCGAGCTGCGAGAAGAGGCCCTGTCGGTCGGCCGTATAGATTGTCACCTCGGTCATCGAGCGCCAGCGATCGACGTTGAATTCGACCGAGAGCGGCCGCTGGTCGCTTTCCGAAGCCCGGATCAGTCGGGCATGCCGTCCGAGTGCGGCCGGGGGGAAGGCCAGCCAGTAGGCTGAGTGCCCCCGCGCCGCATGGGCTTCGATATCCTCTGCGGACCAATCCGGCAGCTCTTTCTTCAGCAGGCCGATGACGGAGGTGGCCCGATCTTCCTCGGCCGTGTTGAGTCCGCCCATCATATGGTTTTGGGCGCGCGTGTAGAGCTCGCGCAGGAGCTGCGCTTTCCACCCATTCCACGTCTTGGGACCGACGGCACGGATGTCGGCCACGGTCAGGACCAGCAGCAGGCGCAAGCGCTCCGGTGACTGCACCAGGTCGACAAAATCGGCAATCGTCTTCGGATCGTCGATGTCGCGGCGGAAGGCGGTGTTGCTCATCAGCAGGTGATAGCGGACGAGCCAGGCTACCTGTTCCGTTTCCTCGGCACTGAGACCAAGGCGCGGGCACAGCTTTTCCGCCACGTCGCCGCCCAGCAACGAATGATCCCCGGCGCGGCCCTTGGCAATGTCGTGGAGAAGGACGGCAAGATAGAGCACACGGCGCGACAGCACTTCCTTGACGACTTGGCTGGCGATCGGCGCTTCGTCCTTCAATTCGCCATGCTCGATCCGCCACAGGATGCCGATGGCAAAGAGGGTGTGCTCGTCGACGGTGAAGCTGTGATACATGTCGTACTGCATCTGGGCGACGACACGGCCGAAATCGGGCAGGAACCTGCCGAGAATGCCGACTTCGCTGAGTCGCCGCAGCGTCAGCTCCGGCCCCTTCTCGGAAGTGAGCATCTCCAGAAACAGGGTGTTGGCGGCCGGATCCTCGCGTAGCCGGTCGACTTGTCGCAGTGCGTGCGACATGGCAGTCATCGCCGTCGGATGGATTTCGACATCATTCTTCTGGGCGACGGAGAAGATCCGCAGCAAATCGATCGGATGCTGGGCGAAATGGTTTCCCTTGGGGATGCTGAGGCGACCGCCTTCGATCGGGAATCCGCCCAGTTCTTTCTTCAGGATGCCAAGCGCCGGCAGGCGCAGCATCGGCTTCTTGATGAGGCGCGCCTCGATACCCGCGCAAACATAACGGGTGAGACCGCCGACCGATTTGGCGATCAGGAAGTAGTGTTTCATCAGACGTTCGACGCCCTTCGTCCCGGCGTGATCGGTATAGCCAAGTCGCTTGGCAATCTCCGGCTGCAGGTCGAAGGTGAGCCGCTCCTCGCCGCGGCCGGTGAGATAGTGAAGATGACAGCGCAATGTCCAAAAGAAGTTGAGCGCCTTGTCGTACATGGCGCGCTCGGGCGGTGTCAGCAGTCCTTGCTCGACGAGCTCCTGCATCGTGTCGGCGCTGCAGACAAAGCGGGCCAGCCACAGCAGGGTTTGCAAATCGCGCAGCCCGCCTTTGCCTTCCTTGATGTTGGGTTCGAGCGTATAGCGCGACCCGCCGTGGCGCTGATGTCGTGCATTCCGTTCGGCAAGTTTGGCCTGATAGAAGGCTTCGCCGTGACCCTTCAGCACCTGCTTGCGGAACTGCTTCTTGAACGCGTCATAGAGGTCGCGGTCGCCCCAGATATAGCGCGCCTCAAGAAGATTGGTGCGGATGGTGAGGTCGGCTTCCGCCTGGCGCATGCACTCCTCGACCGATCGCGTGGCCTGGCCGACCTTGAGACCCAGATCCCACAGGCGATAGAGCATGAACTCGACCACCTGCTCGCAATAGGGCGACATCTTGTAGGGCAGCAGGAAGAGGAGATCGATGTCGGAATAGGGCGCAAGCTCGCCCCGGCCATAGCCACCCACGGCGATGAGGGTCAGGCGCTCGGCGATGGTCGGATTGCCAAGGGGGAAGGCGGTGAGCGTCGTATAGTCATAGAGGCAGCGCAGCAACTGGTCGACGAGGAAGGCCGCTTCATGGGCGCTGGTGAGGCCGGCCTGGGCTCCGCGGCTGTTGCTGAGAAAACGCCGCTGAATCTCATCGCGGCCCGCGACCAAATGGCGCTTCAGTATCTCGGTGACTTCGGTGCCTGTTCCGGCAGGATCGGCTGCACCATCAGCAAGGCGGGCAAGATCGCCCATGAGCGCCCTGCGGTCGACGATGGCGCGTTGGTTGTCGATATCGGACATGTCGCCAATCTAGCAGGAATGCGGGGCTTGGTGGAAGCGCAGGAGCCCGTCAGTGGGGGAATTTGATGCGTGACAGCGCGTCATAGACCTGCTGGCGGTTGCCGGTCCGGCTGCAGCCGAAGCCGATGATGTGCCTGCGCCAACCGCCCCATTGGTCGCGGGACGTGTATTTCTGGAAGCCGACACAGGCCGAGCGCACGGTCTTGTAATCGCTGTCGAACTCGGACGTGGTCAGCCCTTGCTCCCCCTTGCCGCTCGTCCAGTTGCTGACATCGAGATCGCTGTAAATGCTGGTCAGCGACTGGCGCAGGCCCCGAGACTCGAAAATGTACTGGAAGTTTGTCCGGGCGTCGTTGACGACCAGGAAATGGCTGCCGTCGGCCGCGTTCGCTTCCAGCGTTTCGTAGCTGACATCGGAGACGTTGTCGGCAGAGCATATCAGATCATAATCCTCCCCCTGCATTTGCAGGCGCAGAGACGAACATTCGACCTCGTTTTCGAGGGCTTGTGCCATTTGGCTGGGCACAAGAAGGGGGGCTGCGAAACCGGCCGTCACCAGGACCAGCAACAACAGATGTCGTGCCGGTCGCCGAAGCATGTTTTTCCTGACCAATGCCATTCTGCCTTTTTCCCGATTGAGTTGCCGTCTGGGCTGCCTGCCGAGACTTTGGCGAAGCCGGTGAAGTTAGTCAAATCCGCGCGCTGGGTTGGATTTTTGCTTGGCGCGGAGGCGAAAAGTGGGGTTAACTCCCGGAGAGTATGGGGTAACGCTGCTGCGTAAAAGTCCGGCGGCCCCGACCAGGGTCAGGCAAGGGGGATTACATGGCGCAGCTCGCGCTCGAAGTCGAAGACCTGCACAAGCGATTCGGCGAACTTGAGGTATTGAAGGGTGTTTCCGTCGCCGCCCATACCGGTGACGTGATCGCGATGATTGGTTCGTCCGGCTCCGGCAAGAGCACGTTGCTGCGCTGTATCAACCTGCTGGAGGTTCCCGATTCCGGCAAGGTCACGGTCAGCGGCGAACTTATCCGCATGCGGCCACTCAAGAACGGCCACGCGACTCCCGAGGATTGGAAACAGGTCGACCGCATCCGCGCCAGCCTCGGCATGGTGTTCCAGAGTTTCAATCTGTGGTCGCATATGACCATCCTCGAGAATGTCATCGAAGCGCCGGTTCACGTGCTCAAGGTGCCGAAGAAGGAAGCGATCGAGCGCGCCGAGAAACTCCTGGCCAAAGTCGGCATTGCCGACAAGCGCAACCATTATCCGAGCCACCTTTCCGGCGGCCAGCAGCAGCGCGCGGCGATTGCGCGGGCGCTTGCCATGGAACCGAAGGTCATGTTGTTCGATGAGCCGACCTCGGCACTCGATCCCGAACTGGTGGGCGAAGTTTTGCGCGTCATGCGCCAATTGGCCGAAGAAGGCCGGACCATGCTGGTCGTGACGCACGAGATGGGCTTTGCCCGTGAGGTCGCCAACAAGGTGATCTTCCTGCATCAGGGGCGGATCGAAGAAGAGGGCAATCCACGCGAGGTGTTTGCCAATCCCCGGTCCGAGCGCCTGCGCGGGTTTCTGCAGACCGCGCATCACAAGTGAGGCCAGGGCTCACCCCGGCGATATCTGGTGTAAATTCCTAAACACCCTCATTTGTGAAGGGTTTATTAACCCCTTCGTTCGAGACTGGGCCGCAACCGCCCGCGACTGGCGTCGTGGGTGTCTTGGGGCAATGGCGGACGACGAACGGCGTGACGCAATCTTCAAATGCCGGATGGGACCGGATAAGGCTGCAGCGTAACCTCGGCGCGACCGTCGCGCTGGTATTGAATCTGGGCGGCCTTGCTGTCGCTGGCGGCTTGGTCGTGGTTGAGACCGTCGGCGCTCAGATGCTGGCGATCCTGATTGGCCTGGTGCTGGTCGGCAACATCCTGCTTCTCACGACCTATTTGTGGACGCGCCGACCCGGCCCTGTGTACGAAGAGGCCTTCGTCTCGCTGATCCTCAATTCCGTCGATGCCGCCATCACTGTCTACGATCCCGCCGGGCGCTTGCTCAGGGCAAACAAGGGGGCGGAGCGCCTGTCCGGCTTTACGGCCGCTGAGTTGCTGCAGCCGCAGACATGGCGGCACATCCTGCCTGAAAACGAATTCGACCGCGTCGACGCCATCGTGAGCGGCCGGCGCGCCGACGAATATCCGATCATCAATGAAAATCACTGGGTTGCCAAAAGCGGTGAGCGTCGTCTCTTGCGTTGGTCGAATGTCGCCTTGAAGGATACCCGCGGTCGCATTTCACTTTTGGTCTGCATCGGCTTCGACATCACCGCGCAGCGTCAGTTTGAAGCCGATCTCATCATGGCCAAGAACGAGGCCGAACTTGCCAACCGGGCAAAGTCGGAATTCCTCGCCAATATGAGCCATGAATTGCGCACGCCCTTGAATGCCATCCTGGGCTTTTCCGAGATCATCCGAGACCAGCGCCTCACCGACGATTTGTCCACCTTCCGACGTTATGCAACGGACATCCACGACAGCGGGCAGCTGCTGCTGCAGTTGATCAACGACATTCTCGACATGGCGAAACTGGAATCCGGCCGCATCGATCTTGAAGAGCGGGAAATCGACTTGCCGGCGATCATCTCGATTGCGCATCGACTCGTCGAGCGCAAGGCTATCGACGGCCATGTCGACATCGTTGTCGACGTGGCGCCCAACCTGCCGCCATTGCTGGGTGGTGAGCGTGCCTTGAAGCAGATCACGCTCAATCTGCTGTCCAATGCGGTGAAGTTCACGCCGGCGGGCGGCCGGGCCACCGTTTCCGCCAAGCTCAACGACAGTGGCGGGATCGAGATCAGTGTCAGCGATACCGGCATCGGCATCCCCGAGGCTTCGCTGGAGAAGCTGTTTCAGCCCTTCTATCAGGTCGATGCCAAGATCTCACGCCGCTATGGCGGGACGGGCCTGGGCCTTGCCATTACCAAGAAGCTGGTCGATGCGCACGGCGCGCAGATCGCCGTCACCAGCGCCCCCGACAAGGGGACGCGCGTTACTGTTTCATTCCCGCCATCGCGCACGCTGCACGCGTTTGCCGTCGAGGCAAGCCCCCGGCAACGGCCGGGGGCTGCCATCGGATAGAAGACCCTCCGCTATTCGGCCGAGGGCGCGCTCGGCGCCGGTGCGGCCGGCGGAATCTGAGTGTTCGATTCTGCCTGCTGCGCTTCCTGCGTCTTGAAGGAAGGCGCGGCCTCAAGCTGTTCTTCCGAATAATTCACCTGCAACAGCTTGGGTTCCGGCTGCACCTCGACCTCGTCCCAGGTGAGGCCCACGGATTTCGCGCCGAGGCCCATGATGCCGCCAACCGACAGGACCAACCCCGTCGCCTGGCCGTTGGTATCGAACAGAATGTCCTTCACGGTGCCGACCTTCTCGCCTTCAGGGCTGAAGACCGTCGTCCCGATCAGGCTTTCGGCGCGAACCTCATTGGCGCGCTGGGCCGGAATCACCGCTTCGGCCGGCGGCGGGGCGACGGCTGGCATTTCAGCGATGGCACCGGTGCCCGTATCGGTACCTGACTGGTCGGTACCTGACTGGGCGGACGGCGCCGGAACCGTCACCGGCGGTGGATTGGTCGGGGTGTCTTGCGCTGTCGCCGAATAGCCAAGCGGCAGGGCGGTCACGGTAGCGGCGAGCAACAATCGCTTCATCATGACGTCTCTCCTTCTTGCGGTGGCACTGTCTTCAAAATGCCCATTCGTCACGATCGTTCCGGCGTCCGGGTGACATGTGCGTGACCGCTGCCATGCGTGATGCGGGCGACACGCGAAAAGTGAGTCAATTCCGTGCAGTCTGGTGGCGAAACGTCCGAATATTGGCTAGGATCCGCGGCATCGCTGCCAATGTCGGAGAAGTGTCATGGGATGGTTGAGCTGGATCGTTTTCGGGTTGATTGCCGGCATCGTCGCCAAATGGATCATGCCGGGCCGCGACCCGGGCGGATTCATCATCACCACCGTGATCGGCATCGTCGGTGCGATGCTTGGCGGGTGGCTTGCGACGATGTTCGGTCTGGGTGACGTCACCGGTTTCGACATCAAGAGTTTCATCATCGCGGTCATCGGTTCGCTGCTGTTGCTCTTCATCTATCGCCGCCTGCGTTCCTGATGTCCCGACCCAACATCCTCTTCGTCATGTTCGACCAGCTGGCGGCCCTTTCGCTGGCGGCATACGGTCATCCGCTGGTCAAGACGCCGAATTTCGATCGTCTCGCGGCGAGGGGGACGTTGTTCGAAAATGCCTATTGCGCGGCGCCGCTTTGCTCGCCCTCGCGCTTCGGCATGCTGACCGGCCTGTTGCCGTCGCGGATCGGCGCTTTCGACAATGCGAGCGAACTGCCGAGCAGCGTCCCCACCTTTCTCCACATCTTGCGGCAGGCCGGCTACCGGACCTGCCTCTCCGGAAAGATGGATTTTACCGGCGCCGACCAGTTGCATGGCTATGAGGAGCGGCTGACGACCGACCTTTCCCCGTCGGATCTCGGCTGGACGCCGGATTGGGACCATCCCGGCAAGGTGGAACCCTGGTATCACACGCTGCAATCCGTGGCCGAAGCGGGCCCCTGCGACTATTCCCTGTCGCTGCAATATGACGAGGAGGCGACTTTCAAGGCGCGGGCCTGGTTGCATGAACAGGCGGGGGCGCGCGACAATCGGCCTTTCATGCTGACCTTGTCGGTCATGCATCCGCACGATCCCTATCAGGCACCGCGGCGCTTTTGGGATCTCTATGACGAAGCGGCCATCGACATGCCGGCCGTGCCGCGCCGGCGGGCGGCACAACGCGGCCCGGCCGAGCGGCGCATGCACGCGCTTTACGACCGTGACGAGATTCCGATTTCCGATACCCAGGTGCGGCGCGCGCGTCATGCCTATTACGGCATGATCTCTTATTGCGACGATCTGCTGGGGCGCCTTCTCGATACGTTGCAGGCCTTGAACAAGCTTGATGACACGATCGTCATCGTCACGTCCGATCATGGCGACATGCTGGGCGAGCGCGGCCTCTGGTACAAGATGACCTTCTTCGACCGCGCCATCCGCGTGCCGCTGATTGTTGCCGGTCCCGGCATTCTCGGTGGCCGGCGTGTTTCACCGCCGGTCTCGCATCTCGATCTGATGTCGACCTTTGCTGAAATGTCCGGTGTTCCGCTCGACGGTTTGGCACAGGACGGTCGCAGCCTGTGGCCGACCCTGACACGCGGTGTCCAGCCGATGGGCGAGGTGCGCGCCGAGTATATGGGCGAAGGCTATCAGTATCCGACCTTCATGCTGCGCCGGGGCGACAGGAAAATCGTCTGTTCAACTGATGACGGCGTGTCGCTTTTCGATCTTGCGGCCGATCCGCGCGAACTCAACGATCTGGCGCTGACGTCACAGCACGCGGAAGAACTCGCGCGCCTGACGTCGGAGATCGCCGCAACCTGGGATGCCGATGCGCTGCGCCAGCAGGTTCTGGCAAGTCAACGTCGGCGCCGTTTGGTTCATGCCGCCCTGGTGACGGGGAAAGTGGCCCCCTGGGATTTCGAACCGCGCCAGGATGCGGCCTCGGCCTATTACCGTAATTATGGGGTCGATCTGCCGGACCCCGATGCCGCCTTGCGCCTGCCGCGCAAGGCGATGAGCTGACCGGAAGGGATCTGCGTGCGGGATCAGAGATGGTCCCGCACATCCTCCGCGCGCAGGGAGACCGACAGATAGCAGCCGAATTCCTTCGGGAAGTTGGCACCGACCCGGGCATGCACTTTTCCCTGGCGGCCGAAGAAACGGAAACTGTCATTCACCGGGCACAGCGCCTCGTGCCAGACGCCGGGATGGATGTAGAGGCCGGACCCGCCTTCGGAATAGAAGGCGACGAAGCTCTCCGGCATGATGTCGTCGCCGGGCAGGGCCAGGGTGGTGACGAACGCACCCGGCTCCAGCGGAAAGAACAGCTGCCCGCCATCCGGATGATAGTTGCAGCGCCACAGCAGCAATTCGTCGCGCGGTGCCGTGCGGCGATCTTCCTGCGCCTGGCTCGGCTGGCAGGTCCAGCCCAGGACATAGTCGTCGTCGACCGCCTCGTTGCGCGCCCGCAGCACGTCCCCATGCCATTGGAAGCGGAACAGGCCCTCCGTCGTGCCGCCCTGGTCGCCGGTGCCGGGTTCGACCTGACGCCAACCGAGTGACGGCCAACGCACGATCTCGACCTTGCGTGCATCGGGACCATCGATGATCTCGCCATAGCCTTTGAGGTTTTCCGGCGTCGCGCGGATGAGCGGAATGCGGTGGACGGGCTTGTCCGGCATTGTCGAGGCAAGCGGTTTCAAATTGGGGGCGGCAATGTCGGCCATGATGAACCTCCGCGGAGTTGGGGGTGGCCAGTGTCCCAATTGCACCCTGTATCAATCAAATTTAAACGGATGGTATATAATGATAACGAAACTTATACTGACATCATGAGCTACAGCCAGCTTCGCGCCTTTGATGCCGTCGCCCGCAGCGGCAGCTTCTCCCGTGCCGCCGAACTTCTGGGCGTGACGCAGCCGGCCGTTTCGGTTCAGGTGGCGGCGCTGGAGCGCGCCTACCGCACGGATCTCATCCAGCGGAAAGGGGCCAAGATCCAGCTGACCGACGACGGGCGCGGCCTCTTTGCGCTTACCCGCCAGATGCTGGCGCTCGAGGCCGAGATCGAGGATTTCCTGGCGGCTTCGGCCAAATTGCAGCGCGGGCATTTGCGCTTTGCTGCCGACGGGCCGCATCTCGCCCTCGATCTGGTCGCGGCTTACCGGCGGAAATATCCCGGTGTCACCGTCGAACTCGTTCTCGGCAACGCCACGGAAACCTGGAATGCGCTTCTCGATTCCGGCGTCGACCTCGCCATGCTGGCCAACCCGCCGGAAGACCCGCGCGTCGACTATGTACCGGTGGTGAAACAGGACATGATGCTGCTGGTGCCGCGCGGGCATCGCCTGGCAAAGAATGCCGACGTGGGGCTCAAGGATGTCGTGGGCGAACCCGTGATCTTCCGCGAGCTTGGCTCCAACACCCAGCGCACGCTGGAACGCCGCCTGAAGAAATCGCGTCTCACCCTGCAGCCGGTGCTGACGGTCGGCAGCCGCGAAGCCATGATCGAAGCGGTTTCGCGCCGCATCGGCCTCGGCTTCATCTTCGACCGGGAAAAGAACGAGGACCCGCGCAGCGTCGCGGTGCCGATCCGCGAATTGCGGGCGTCTAACAAGAACATGCTGGTCTATCTGCGGCCGCGCCGCCGCCGGCGCACCGTTGCCGCCCTCATCGACCTTGCGTCAGAGCGGGGCTGACAGGCGCTCCCGGATCAAGGCGCGCACGCTTGCGTCGACAAAATCCGGCACCGCCAGATGCGCACCTTGATCCAGCATCGTGTCGGCTTGCAGCGAGGTTGTCACACCGACCAGCGTCAGGCCGGCACCCAGGGCTGCGCGCATCCCCGTCGGTGAATCTTCGAACGCAACGGAGCGGGCGGCGGCGCCACCCAAGCGTTGCAGGCCGGTCAAATAGGGCAGGGGATCGGGCTTCGCGGCAGCAAGCTCACTGCCAATGATGACGACCTCAAACCGGTCGGCGATGCCCAGCGCTTCCAGGACAAGCTCGGCATTGGCGCGCGGCGCATTGGTGACGACGCCGCAAGGGATGCCCTGGGCCATCGCCCAGTCCAGCAGATCGATCAGGCCCTCGGTGGGGCTGAGCGCCCCCACCATGTCACGGAAGGCGCTTTCCTTGCGGTCCAGCAAGGCCAGCCCGACCGCAGGTTCCAGATGCGGCAGCAGATCGGCCGCGATCTCGCTGTTGGGACGCCCCATAACCCGTGCCGTATAGGCGGTGCGATCGAGCTCGAAACCATGCTCGGCGAACAGGCGGTTGAAGGCGGCAAGATGAAGATGGTCGGTGTCGACGAGAGTCCCGTCGAGGTCAAAAAGAAGACAGCCGGTCATGGTCCCTGGCTCTGACGTCATTGGGCCTGACACCTATCCCGGCGCGATCCCTCCCCACAAGCTGCATTAGGGCATAGGTGGGTGCAGGATCGCGCGGGGGGGGGGGCGTGCCGGCTTTAGCGACGAAGTGGGCGCAGAGAAGGTGGGTTGACCCATCCTTTCCGTCCCCTTTTGTTCTCCGGACCGCGTCGCTTAGCGAAACGCAGTGCAAGCCGGCTTCCGACCTTCGCGGTACACCCAATAGTATATTTGAACTGACTTTGTTTCCCGTTAACAGCCGTGTAGTCTGGCCACTTTCGCAATCGGGGCTCAGCTTTCATTACCATGTTCGAACAGGCTTTCAGGAATATCGACGACGTCCTCCGCAAGGAGGCGGGTTGCACGACCGAGCTCGACTACACCGAACAGACCTCCTGGCTCCTGTTCCTCAAATATCTTGAGTCGCTCGAGGAAACGCGGCAGGCGGAAGCGAAGCTCGACGGCAAGAAATACAGCTACATCCTGGCCCAGCCCTATCGCTGGGAAAGCTGGGCGGCGCCCAAGGGCAAGGACGGCAAGATCGACCATAACAAGGCGATGACCGGGGACGATCTGCGTGACTTCGTCAATACGTCGCTGTTCCCCTACCTTCTGGGTTTCAAGCAGCGCGCCAGCGGCCCCGACACCATCGAATACAAGATCGGTGAGATCTTTGGCGAAATCAAAAACAAGATCCAAAGCGGCTACAATCTGCGCGAGATCATCGACCATATCGACGAACTGCGCTTCCGCTCCCAGGCCGAAAAGCACGAGCTCTCGCACCTCTACGAGGGCAAGATCAAGAACATGGGCAATGCCGGGCGAAACGGCGGCGAATACTATACCCCGCGCCCGCTCATCCGCGCCATGATCGCGGTGACGGCGCCGAAGATCGGCGAGCGCATCTACGACCCCGCCTGCGGCTCCGCCGGCTTCCTCTGCGAGAGCTACGACTATCTGCGCAAAGGAAAGCTCACGCCGAAGGAACTCAAGATCCTCCAGGAGAAGACCTTCTTCGGTAAGGAGAAAAAGAGCCTCGCTTATGTCATCGCCATCATGAACATGATACTGCATGGTATCGATGCGCCCAACGTCATCCACACCAACACGCTGACCGAGAATCTGGCCGACGTGCAGGAAAAGGACCGCTTCGACATTATCCTGGCCAACCCGCCCTTTGGCGGAGCCGAGCGCAAGGAGATCCAACAGAACTTCCCCATCCGCACCGGCGAAACGGCCTTCCTGTTCCTGCAGCATTTCATTCGCCTGCTGAAGGCCGGCGGCCGCGCCGCCATTGTCATCAAGAACACCTTTCTTTCGAACACCGACAACGCCGCGGTGGCGCTCAGGAAACTGCTGCTGGAAAGCTGCAACCTCCACACCGTACTCGACTGCCCCGGCGGTACCTTCCAGGGGGCGGGCGTCAAGACCGTGGTGCTGTTCTTCGAAAAGGGTGCCCCGACGCGAAAGACCTGGTTCTACCAACTCGACCCCGGCCGCAGCCTCGGCAAGACCAATCCGCTGAACGACGACGATCTTGCCGAATTCGTGAAGCTGCAGAAGACATTTGCGGCTTCGCCGAAATCCTGGAGTGTTGCCGCAAAGGATATCGACTCGGCGACCTTCGATCTCTCGGCCAAGAATCCCAATGGTGGCGAAGTGGTCGCCCATCGTAGCCCGAAGGAGATCCTGGACGAGATTGTGGCGCTGGATTTGGAAAATGCGGAGATATTTAAGTCCATTCGAGCGCTACTATGAGCAATAAATTGACACAAGCTACTCTCGAAGATTTGTGCATTGTAGATTGGGGAAACACAAAGCTTACAAAAGCGGCCTATGTGGACGGCGGCGAATACCTTGCAGTTTCTGCCGCGGGTTGCGACGGTAGAATTGGGCACAAAGAGCACATCAAACACACTCCTGTTCTGTCGGCAATTGGTGCTCAGTGCGGTAAAATGTTCTTTCCCGAAGAGGATTTTACAGCGATCAAAAACACAATCACGCTCACACCGCGGGAAGGAAGGTGCATAGCGAAATATCTGTATTACTTGCTTACGTTCGTTGAGTTACCTCAACGCGGAGCGGGACAGCCATTTATTTCTAAAGGCGATATTCAAAGATTCGAAGTGAACTATCATGCTTCCCCCCCCGAACAACAGCGCATCGTCGGCATCCTCGACAAAGCGTTTGACGGCATAGCCACTGCTAAAGCCAACGCTGAAAAGAACCTACAAAACGCCGAAGCTCTGTTTGATAGCAGCTCGTCTTCGTGGTTTGCCAACGGTAGTGCAGGGTGGTCCGAGCAAACGCTCGAAGAACTAGTCGATGACAATTGCGCTCTATCGTATGGAATCGTTCAGCCAGGTGAAGAGTATCCGGACGGATTGCCCATTGTTCGCCCGACTGATCTACGAGCCAAGATCATCGAGTTGCAAGGCCTCAAACGCATCGCGCCAGAATTGGCGGAATCATACCGGCGGACAACATTGCGAGGAGGCGATCTTTTGCTTTGTGTTCGAGGAAGCACTGGTGTTGTTTCTGTCGCCTCTGCTGAATTGGAAGGCGCAAATGTGACCAGGGGTATCGTCCCAATTCACTTTGACTCATCGCTAATCTTGCAGGAGCTTGGTTACCACCTTCTGCGATCAGAAAAAGTGCAGTCCCAAATTCGGGCTAAGACTTATGGTGCCGCACTAATGCAGATCAACATTGGCGAATTGAGGCAGGTTGTAGTGCCAGTGCCTCCGAAGTCTGAGCAGAAGTCGTTGGTAGCAGCTCTTGATCAAATCCAGAAAGAAACAGAGCGCCTAGCCTCAATCTACCAACAGAAACTTACCGAGCTAGATGCATTGAAGAGTTCTCTCCTCCACCAAGCCTTCACCGGAGCGCTGTAGAGGCCGCAAATGAACGAAGCCGAGACCCGCGCCGAGCATATCGATCCCGCCCTGAAGGCGGCGGGGTGGGGTGTGGTCGAGGGCAGCCGGGTCTTGCGCGAATATCCCATCACCCTGGGACGCCTGGAGGGGCAGGGGCGGCGCGCCAAGGGCATGGTCGCCGATTATGTGCTGGTCTACTGCAACACCAAGCTGGCCGTGATCGAGGCCAAGGCCTGGGATCAGATACTGACCGAGGGCGTCGGCCAGGCCAAGGCGTATGCGGGCAAGCTCGGCCTGCGCTATGCCTATGCCAGCAACGGCCAGGGCCTCTATGCCGTCGATATGGCAACGGGCAAGGAAGGCGAGGCGCCGCGTTATCCCACACCCGACGAATTGTGGGCGCAGACCTTCGCTGAAAGCAATCTGTGGCGCGACCGCTTCGCCGCCGTGCCCTTCGAAAGCCGCGGCGGCTATTTCCAGGGGCGCTATTACCAGGACATCGCCATCGAGCGGGTGCTGGCGGCCATCGCCGACGGGCGCAGCCGCATTCTGCTGACGCTGGCGACCGGCACGGGTAAGACCTTCATCGCCTTCCAACTCGCCTGGAAGCTGTTCCACAGCCGCTGGAACCTCGCCGATTGGAAATCCAAGGGCGAGCCTACGCGCCGGCCGCGCATCCTGTTCCTCGCCGACCGCAATATCCTCGCCGATCAGGCTTATAATGCCTTCTCGGCCTTCCCGGAGGACGCGCTGGTCCGCATCGACCCCGCCGACATCCGCAAGAAGGGCAAGGTGCCGAAGAACGGGAATCTGTTCTTCACCATCTTCCAGACCTTCATGAGCGGGACGGGCGAGGACGGCAAGCCCGCCCCCTATTTCGGCGAATACCCGTCCGACTTCTTCGATTTCATTGTCATCGATGAATGCCATCGCGGCGGCGCCAATGATGAGGGCAATTGGCGCGGCATCCTGGAATATTTCGCACCCGCCGTTCAGCTCGGCCTCACCGCGACGCCGAAGCGCGAGGACAATGCCAACACCTACAAATATTTCGGCGATCCCGTTTACACCTACTCGCTCAAGGAAGGCATCAATGATGGGTATCTCACGCCCTTCAAGGTGAAGCAGATCGCGACCACGCTCGATGAATATGTCTATACCCCCGACGACCAGTTGGTGGAGGGCGAGGTCGAGGCGGGGCGGCGCTATATCGAAAGCGACTTCAACCGCATCATCGAGATCAAGGAGCGCGAGGCACACCGGGTCAAGATCTTCATGGAGCAGATCGACCAGCGGGAAAAGACTCTGGTCTTCTGTGCCACGCAGGACCATGCCCTGGCCGTGCGCGATCTCATCAACCAGATGAAGACGAGCACCGACCCCAATTACTGCCAACGCGTCACGGCGGCGGATGGCAGCTTGGGCGAGCAGCATTTGCGTGACTTCCAGGACAATGAAAAGACCATCCCCACCATCCTCACGACGTCGCAGAAGCTCTCGACCGGTGTCGATGCGCGCAACATCCGCAACATCGTGCTGATGCGCCCCATCAATTCGATGATCGAGTTCAAGCAGATCATCGGTCGCGGCACGCGCCTCTATGACGGCAAGGATTATTTCACCATCTACGATTTCGTGAAGGCACATCACCATTTCAGTGATCCGGAATGGGACGGCGAGCCGCTGGAGCCGGAACCGACCGAGCCGAAGTCGGAGCGGCCACCTGCCGTGCGTGAACCCGAGCCAGACGATTACGAGCCAGGTCCGAAACCGAAGCGCGCCAAGGTCAAACTTGCCGATGGCAAGGTGCGCAATATCCAGCACATGATGGTGACAACCTTCTGGCACCCCGATGGTACGCCCATTTCGGCGCACCAGTTCCTCGAAATGCTGTTCGGCCGCCTTCCTGAGTTTTTCAAGGACGAGGACGAGCTGCGCGCCCTCTGGAGCGCGCCTGACACCCGCGCACGCCTGCTGCAGGGCCTTGCCGAGAGGGGTTTCGGTAAGGACCAGCTCACCGAGATGCAGCGCATCATCGATGCCGAGAAAAGCGACCTCTACGACGTCCTCGCCTTTGTCGCCTACGCGCTACCAACCTTAACCCGCGAAGAGCGCGCTACTCGTGCCAAAGCCGCCATCGATGGCCAGTTCAGCGACCGCCAGAAGGCTTTCCTCGATTTTGTGCTGGCCCATTATGTAAGTGAGGGCGTCGACGAACTGGAGCGGGAGAAATTAGGCCCGCTGCTCCGGCTCAAGTATCACGACTCAATCGCCGACGCGATTGCCGACCTCGGACAACCTGAGGAAATCGGCGCCGCGTTCAGCGGGTTCCAGAAGTATCTGTACCAGCCGCCGCAGTAGGGGAGCGAAGCGCCAACAAAAAAAGCCGCCCATTGGGCGGCTGCCAGAATCAAGCTTTGGTGGACCCGATCAGAGCGTCCACCACAACTCTAACCCCTTGTAACTGCTCAGTGCCTGCGGTGAGGTTTGACGGTTGTGTCTCACCACCGCGTCTCACCATGCCACGTTGGTGTTTGCCTCGCAACGATGACTTCGCCGCCCGTTGCTGTGGTTAGCAAAGGATTTTGCTTGCCATGGATGACAATTTCTCTCTCGAAAAGATTTCGCTATTTCAATACATTACGCCGCGCTAGAGTGAGCGGGGGTTAAGCAAGAGACGCCTAGCATTATTTGTATAAATGCCGTCACAACCTAGGCAGGTTGTGGAGAGTTTGGCGAATGGATCTGTTTGGGGGAGAGATGTCCAAGTCCAAATACAAAATGACGATCTCGCGCCTTACCATCGATAAGTTGGGCGTTAAGCTCTATGACAAAGCCTCGGCCGTGATCGCCGAGCTTGTCGCCAATGGATATGACGCCGACGCCACGGAGGTGACGATTGAAGCGCCTATGGGGACGTTCTTGGCGCAGAAGACTTCCGCAGGCTACGTCGATAACGGATACGAAATCGTCGTCGAAGACAATGGTTTCGGTATGGACCCGGACGTAATTAACGACTTCTTTTTGAAGGTTGGGGCTGAACGACGTCTAGATACGCGGCGGGGCGATGAAACGCCGAAAGGGCGACGCGTGATGGGACGTAAGGGTGTCGGGAAGCTCGCCCCCTTTGGGATATGCCAGACCATCGAAGTCATTAGCTCTGGTGGCGTGCGCGTACCTCTTCCAGGCGGTAAGGGCAGGGGCTATCGCACCGCACATTTTATCCTGCGATACGGCAAGATACGAAACGATATCGACACAGATTACGTGCCCGATGTAGGCAAGCTCGATCAAACCATACAGCCCAAACACGGCACGATGATCATCCTTCGTGATTTCATTCGTCGGCAAGTGCCTGATATGGACGCGTTTGCGCGGCAAATGGCCCAACGATTTGGTGTTCAGCGGCCAGACTGGAAGATCACGCTCATCGACACGACTAAGCTGGCGGGTTCCCCGGATCACAAAAGGCTGGTGACGAGCTTGGACATCGAGCAGATGCCGAGCACAACGCTCACCTTTGAAGCGGACGATACATCGTCTGTGGATGAAGCGGAGCGGGCGAAATTTGTTGCTCGTGGTCCGAACGGCAAAGTGATGACCGACATCGCTGCAGGGTTCCAATTGGATGGGCGGTTCTACCCGGTCAAGGGGTGGATGGCCTATTCCAAGACGCCGTATCGCGACGACATCATGGCAGGGGTTAGAATTTACTGCAGAGGGAAGATCGCGGCACAAACCAGCGTCTTTAACCAGAAGGCGGGATTTACCGGCGAGCACAGCATTCGTTCATACCTTGTGGGTGAACTGGAAGCCGACTGGCTCGACGAGGGCGATGATCTTATCCAAACCGACAGGCGCGATGTTTTATGGTCGGAAGAACTCGGTCAAGCATTTGAAGCTTGGGGGCGCTCCGTCGTTAAGACCATTGGTACGATGGCGCGCGATCCCTTCAAGAAAAAGGCTTGGGACACCTTCAAGGAAGTTTCCAAAATCGAAGAGATTGTGAAGAAGAAGTTTCCCGGCACGGACCATGGGGATATTCGTGACCGCACCATTGGCCTCGCCAAGCTAATGGCAGAAAGGATGAGAGAGGACGAGCTGGCCGACGACGACCATATCAAAACGGTTGTGCAGCTAAGCATAGCTCTTGGACCACACATTTCGTTAGATGAGAAACTTCGAGAGGCCGCGTCCGAAGCCAACGCATCTCTTGAAGTGGTGGCGAACATCCTTCAGGCCGCACGGGTCGCCGAACTTTCGTCATATGGCTTGATTGCGGAGAACCGCGTGAAGGTCATCGACCGTATCCGCGCTCTCAAAAATGACAATGATACGGCGGAAGACGAACTGCAGAAGGTGATCGAAGAAGCACCTTGGTTGGTAAACCCTCAGTGGTCGCCAATCACTGCCAATCAGAGCCTATCCACCTTCGCCGAGGAGTTCGCCACTTTTTACAAAGAGCAGACTGGTGACGATATCGTTATTGGGCCATTCGGAGACGGGAAAAAGCGCCCGGACTTCATCATGTCGGCATACGACGCCGAATTGCAGATTATCGAGATCAAGAAACCGAAGCATAGCATTGTCAACGCTGAATGGGACCGGGTGCAGCGGTACTATGATCTGTTGGGAGATTTTCTTGATGGTGCGGGCAACGAGGATTGGAAGCGGCTATTCGGTCGTGTAAAGGTCACCATCGTTTGTGACGGCCTCAATCTGTCGGCATCTCAGAAGAGGGCGTTTGAAAGTTATTCGAAAGATGGACAGTGCGAACACATCACATGGACTGCTTTTTTCAAGCGAACGGAAGCTGCGCACAAAGAGTATGCGAGAGAAACTGAAAGACAGCGGAAGCTCGTTCTGAAGGACTAATTGGCATGTCGAATAAATTTATTGCGGTCGAGTTGTTCTCCGGGGGTGGGGGGCTGGCTGTTGGACTAAGGAATGCAAAGTTCTCGGTGGCGGCGGCTGTGGAACTCGCCCCGCATGCCGCTGCGACGTTTGCGGCAAATCACAAGGGCGTCCGTGTTTTCCAGCAGGATGTACGTACAGTAGGCGGCAAGAGCTTGAAGAAGGTCGCCGGTGGCAAGATCGATCTGCTGGCGGCATGCCCGCCTTGTCAGGGCTTTTCCTCTTTGACATCTAAGTATGCGCGCGAAGACGAACGCAATGACCTGGTGCTAGAGGTCGGACGACTAGCTGCTGAGATGAAGCCGGCAGCTATCATGATGGAGAATGTGCCCGGCTTAGCCCACCGTGGCAAAAAGCTTCTCGACCAGTTGGTACGGAAGCTAAAGAGTATTGGCTATATCGTAAACTGGGATGTCCTCCAGGTAGCAGATTTCGGCGTGCCCCAGCTCCGCCGCAGATTTGTGCTGCTGGCAGGCCTTGGATTTGAGATCAAGCTGCCTAAGCCCACTCATGCTCGCGTGCCCATTGGTAAACTGAAGCCATACCGAACGGTGAGAGATGCTATCGGCCACCTTGATGGGGCTATTACTTTTACTGAGGCCAAGGACCGGGGCGGAGCGGCGCGCTTCAATTGGCACGTGGTCCGCACTTTGTCGCCTGAGAATGTCATTCGTTTGAAGTTGGCGAAGCCCGGTGCGCAAGGGCAAGAGCTGCCAGAGCATGTTAGACCGTCGTGTCACCAGAATGGCTATAAAGGATTTTCGAATGTGTACGGCCGACTGAGCTGGGACCAGCCCTCGGCAACCATTACGGCCGGATGTACCACGCTCAGTAAAGGTCGATTTGGTCATCCCAAGGAACAGCGCACGATTTCTTTGCGAGAGGCCGCACTGCTTCAGACTTTTCCAGCAAACTACAAGTTCGACACCGAACATATGGAGCGTGCTTGTGAAATAGTTGGCAATGCGCTGCCATGTTTGTTTGCAGAGGTGATCGCGCGGCAGTGTAGGCTAGCAATTGCGAAGCAGACTAAGTCGGCCCCACGGCAAAAGCCGCGCGCCCGAGTTTCTCGAGCGAAGGCCGGTAAGGCATTGGCAGAGCGTATAGGGGCTGCAGGTCGAACTTCAAAGACGAACCGGCCTGCAAAAAAGCGTGCTCGATAATTGCTGCTGAGCTGGAACCAGATTTTGACAAAATTCCGTGTGCAGCTATTCAAGCAACATGTGACGCCGATGCCCCCCGTAGGGGGCTAGCAATCAGCCAATCACGGACGTCTGTTGTAAGGGGATTGATTGGTAGGTTTGAGAGACACGCCTACCTCCGATGCTTTGTTGCTGACTGCGCCCTCGGTTCGCCCAAGCTTTAGTCCAATGACGCGGGTCGGAGTGTTTTGTTTCGCGAGCGTCTTGAGTTCTCGCACATCCGCTGGCGTCCATGGCTGGCCACTATTTCGCGTTGATTTAGCCACTGCAGGTCTCCTCGTCGCATTAAGGGAAATTGGCAGTTCCTTTCCCGTACCTCTGATTGTAGTCCCCGGCGAGGTCACGGGCTAGACCTCTGGTGATTTCGGGTGTATCGATCTAGTCAACGACCGTTGAGAGGATTGATACATGAGGCAAGTTGAGCAGGCGGCATCGAAGTTCATCGCCTACCTTCGGGTGTCGACAGAGCGCCAGGGGCGGTCAGGACTTGGGCTTGAAGCACAGCGCGAAGCAGTGCAGCGCCATGTCCAGGCCCAGCGTGGGGAGCTAATTGCCCCTGACTATGTGGAAGTCGAGAGCGGCAAGCGGAACGACAGGCCCGAATTGGAGAAAGCCCTTAGGCGGTGTCGCCTTACCGGTGCCACGTTGATCGTCGCAAAACTGGACCGCCTCAGCAGGAACGCAGCTTTCCTGATGACCTTGCGCGATAGCGGGGTCAGGTTCTTGGCGGCCGATCTGCCCGAGGCGAATACCATGACCGTGGGAATTATGGCGCTGGTGGCACAGCATGAGCGAGAAGCGATCAGTTCCCGAACGCGGGCCGCTCTGGCGGCTTCAAAGGCCCGTGGCACGGTGCTAGGCGGTCGCAGGGCCAATGCGGCCGATATCCGGCAACACCAGCCAGCGGGCGTCCTAGCCGCTTCTAGGGCCGCTCAGGCTAAAGCCGAGGATCGGAGAGAGCTTTTCGCCCATCTTCGCGGCTTGGGCTTATCACTGCGTGGCATTGCCGATAGGCTGAATGCTGATGGAGTGCTCACCAGCAGGGCAGCGCCCGGCGGGTGGACCGCTTCAGCGGTGCAAAGGACGCTTGCGCGTCTGGGAATTGACTAGCTCAGCCAAGCTGAATGACGACAAAGTAATGAACCGTGTAGGCACGCCTCCGGCGTGGGATCAAGGTCAGTGCCGCTCAACGGGAAAAGATGTTTACGATCCGATCTTGGGTGAATATAACTCATTGATAAATATCAGAAAATATTTACCCTTCTCATTGGAATACATCCGATAAAACGAGATGTGTATCCAATGATCATTATAGTTAGACACCAGTTAGGAACTGGATAATCTGAAGACTTAAACCGGACATCAAAGACAGAATTTGCGGCTAAGTTCACGGCCGCGCTTTTTGGCGCTGCCTTCGCTCGCTGATCGTAATGCCGCCTCCAGTTTATCCCCTGGCTGAGACAATGCCCACGCGCTCGATCTGTTTCTCTACAGCGTTGTATCCGCTGGGGTGCTCCTCAGCGCGAGGCAGTGAAACCTGAGAATAACTTCCGAATGAGATACGCTAACCCAAGCCATAATCCGGTTCCGACAAGGCTCGCGAGAGGCAAGAAAACTCTGTGGCCGCCAATCGCCTGGAAATGCACCTCGTTCCAAATGGTCATAACCAGAAAGGCAGCCACAGGCCAAGCGGCGAAGTAATGGACGGCGCGGCGCAGGGCGATGGCGATGCCACCAGCTAGAACCATCGAGACCGGATCAATGAGGTTGGCGACCGTCGCTTCGATTGGCTCCCGCGCCCGGGCCAAGAAATTGCCGTAGATCAGCAAGCCAAAAATTCCTACGCTGAAAAACATCGCGTCATTGGCAATCCTTTTCCATCTTGGCGGGGCCGCCAAAGGGCTTCCTCGGTAACCGCCTTGGTTATCGTCGGCTGGGATGCCGATTAACGGCGCTCCGGCGGCCGATGAGCGGGGGTTGGATTGGGGGCCGGTAGGGTGGTAGCCGCGCAAGCCGTCGGTCAGCCTGGAGGCTGCCAGGGCCGTCTCTCTAACCGCGCCACTGTTGGCGACGACTTCTCGTCCGGCACGGATGCCGTGGGATATAGCGGTACCTGCCTTGTACCAATCTTCCGGTCGCCCGGGATCGAACGCTTTGGGGGAAGGCTTCCAGGCCACAAAGGTCACGACCATGCTTATGGTGCCAACAGCAAGTGCGGCGATTGGACCGCCGAATAGGGCTGCAAGTAGCGCCAGCAGACCACCGACCAACAACCATGTTTTAACCATAGCGAGCCTCCAGGGGAACCGACCCGCCCGGACTAACAGAAGATTGCGTATTACGAAACAAAATTCATCATAAGTGGTGCATATGTGCACAAGCATTGTTTCGCGGCTCCGTCGAGTGCAAAGGCCCTCTTAAGCAAGGGGTGCCCCATGGCAAAGAAGCTCACCGCGTTAGGTGCAATCGGTCTTCGCTTGAAGGCGATCAGAGAAGCAATGGACCTGACCCAAGCGCAATTTGCGGAACGGTTCGGTCTTTCTACTCGCACTGCTCAAAGCTACGAGCGGGGTGATACCTATCCGAGTGGCGAAATGTTGGTTGCGCTCTCTGGGTTGGGAATTGATCTGAACGAGCTTCTTACCGGTCGCCCGGCCCGCCGCCCCGACCAAAAGGGTGAAGTACATTACACCAGTATCGTGACGCATTCGAGGCACGCGCCTCTGCAACCGGGCGAGCTTGATTTGGATGTGCTGGAGCCTGTGCTCCAGGCAGCCATTGAAGAAGCCAGGACGGCGAAAGACATGGATTGGAAAAGGACTGCCCAGAGGTTTGCGGCGCTCTATGCAAGGCAGTTCGGCGAGGTCAGAGGGCGGCGCTAGACTTGGTCTCGCTGTAGTCCAGCTTCTCAATAGCGTCTTTTAACTGGGCCAATCGAAACTTACCCTTGTTGTAAGCTTTTTGGCCGATCCCAATTTGGGTATGTCCCATCACGCTATTCGTGATCGGTTCTTGTACATCGGCAGAATTGAGAAGTTGTACGGCCGAGTGTCGAAATGAATGAAAGACGAGACGGCTGTCGGTCATACCCATCTTCTTAAGAAACACATCATTGAACCACTGGCTCAGCTTGCGGCCCCACTTATTCTCCTTCGAATAGGTGAAGTCTGGAAAGACCCTGGTATGCCCTTGTTTCTTCACCCCCTCAACGTATTCAAGAAAGCCGAGGTCGAGTAACTTAGAATGAATGGGAATACGGCGCTTGGAAGCGGGGGTCTTGAGTGACTTGCGGTCTCCATCGTCGTTGATATCAAAGAAATGAATTCCGTCTTCGTTTTGGATATCCGACAACTCTAGCTGCGATATCTCATTCACCCTTGCCCCGGTGTAGATGCCGATTAGTGTTCCCCACTTTCTCCAGGGCCACTTTGCACTACGGACTATGGTCGAATTGGGATCTAAAAGTTCTTTCTGTATCTGACGGACCTGCGATGCACTAAATGGAATGCGCTGCTCTTCGCTCGTTTGCTTCTTCTTCTTCACTGCTAGACCGGTAAAGATGTTCTCACCACGACCATGTCGCTTTACCCAATTGAACAGCCCGGTATAAGTTTGGAGATACTTGTTGATGCTGTTCGCATCCAGCGTTTGTTCGCCAGCGTTTGCGATAGCGTCAGTTAGAGAAAGGCCGCGCGTCGCCTTTCTTTTTTCCCGGTTCGTGGGATAGCGCATTAGCATCTCATGAACGCTATCTGCATCCGTAACGGTTAACCGGGAAACGTCGCGATCTGCGCCCCAATATTCCGCGAGCAAGTCCAAGTGTTTTAGGCGCTCCATCTCCGTTTTGGCCGCCCACGCGCCACTCTTCTTACTCTCTTCGACGTAGCGCCTGGAGGCGTCGCGCAATGACAGCCCTTCGGCCGATTTAGGCCCCAGCGGTGCAGCTTCGTCCTCGTCGAAATCGTAGCTTTCAAGCGACGCGCTGTAGGCAAGGACGCGTTTGCAGTAGTCTCGATATGCCTTTGGGAACTCTGCGCGCAACTGAAGATAGGCGGGGGAGGCGGCGACCAAAGGCAAAGCGTATTTTTCGATGAACAATCCCAGCAGTTGTTCATTAGTGGCGGTGGGAACGATTTGATCGCCAGTCTCAACAGCCTGCATGGCAAAGTCTCGACCGTTCCTGAGTGCTGACAGTTCGGCCGGATTTAGTGGGCCGCCTTTCGCAATGGCCTCCTTCTTAGTCCTCAGGAGGTCTGCGAAGTGCCTTCTGAGTGTGGCCCTTATTTCGTCATACTGCATGCCGCTACCTATCGCTTGGCGTAGGAATTCCCCGCCAACGTACGAAAGAGCGCGAGCCATTTGCAATGCGGCGGTCGGCTCTCTGGTTTCAAGCGAGATTTTGATATCCGAGCGCCGACGGAGTGGATGGCAGATTGATGGAATGGGCCAGCGGAAATAGAACACGCTGTGCCGGGACACCGCCAGATAGGCTGAAATGCGCATGCTTGTGTCTCACCTGCGTGTCTCACCACAGGCTTCCGAGCATCAAGGCATTGTTATCTTAGATTTTGGTGGACCCGATCAGAATCGAACTGACGACCTCCTCATTGCGAACGAGGCGCTCTCCCAACTGAGCTACGGGCCCACCGTGCTTGGGGCACCCGGCGCGAGGGCCGGGGCGGGCGGAATATGGTGGGGTGCGCGGGCGCTGTCAAGTCTGGGTTAACGGCTTGATTTCCGGGCGAAAAGGGCCATCTCAGCAAGGCGTCCGGGCGCTCGCGGCGATTCCCGCGGGGGGCGGGGCCGGGTCGCCAGGGCCCGGCTTGATTGTCCGGGCCGGGGTGGCTTAGCTTGCGGCCCAGCATTCTTTCGGCCGCTCGCCGGGTCCGGCAATTCCGGGACGAAGGGCGGCAACCAGCAACGGATCAGCCTTCATGCAATCTCTCGGCATTCTCATCGACACGGTCATCTGGATCTTCACTTGGGTCCTCATCATCAACATCGCCCTTGGCTGGCTCATCCATTTCAACATCCTCAACCCGCGCCAGTCCTTGGTCCGCATGGTGGGCGAGGTGACCTATCGCATCACTGAGCCGGTGCTGCGCCCGATCCGGCGCTATATCCCGGCCGTGGGCGGGCTCGATTTGTCGCCGATCGTCCTGATCCTTTTGGTGCAGTTCCTGCGCAATCTGATGTGGGAATATGTGATCTTCTGATCCGGCCGGCGCGCCGATGGTGAAGCGGCCCTGCCACGAAGCGACGGCGGATGGCATCCGCCTGCGCCTGCGCGTCACCCCCAAATCCCGCCGCGAGGGACCGCAGGGCTTCGCCGAATTGCCGGAGGGCGGTTGGGCGCTCAAAGTGGGGATCAACGCGGCGCCTGAGGACGGCAAGGCCAATGCTGCCGTGGTGGCCTTGCTGGCCAAGCATCTTCCTGTCGCAAAAGCGGCGATAACGGTCGCCGCCGGGGCAAAAGACCGGCGCAAGCTGGTGGACATTCGGGGCGATCCGGCGGAGCTCGGTCAGGCCCTCGAAGCTTGGCTCTCCCCCATTCTCAAAGACGAGGCGTGAGGCATCATGAGCGAACAGAAGATCATCGACGGCAAGGCGTTCGCCGAGAAGCTCCGCACCAGGATTTCCGCCCAGGTGGCGACCTTGAAGGCCAAGAACGGCTTCACGCCCGGCTTGGCGGTCGTGCTGGTGGGCGAGGATCCGGCCTCCAAGGTCTATGTCCGCAACAAGGGCGAGCAGACCAAGGCCGCCGGCATGAACAGCTTCGAGCACAAGCTCGATGCCAGCACCTCGCAGGAGACGCTGCTGAAACTCATCGACCAGCTCAACAAGGATCCGAACGTCAACGGCATCCTGGTGCAGCTGCCGCTGCCCAAGCAGATCGACGCGCAGGCCGTCATCAACGCCATCGACCCGGACAAGGATGTCGACGGCTTCCATGTGGTGAATGCCGGCCGCTTGGCCACGGGCGGCGAGGGGCTCGTTCCCTGCACGCCCTATGGCTGCCTGCTGCTCTTGAAGGATCGCCTCGGCGATCTTGCCGGCAAGCATGCGGTGGTGATTGGCCGTTCCAACATCGTCGGCAAGCCGATGGCGCAGCTGCTCCTCAATGAAAGCTGCACCGTCACCATCGCCCATTCGAAGACCAAGGACCTGCCCGGCGAAGTGCGCCGCGCCGACATCGTGGTGGCGGCCGTGGGGCGCCCGGAGATGGTCAAGGGCGACTGGCTGAAGGACGGCGCGGTCGTGATCGATGTCGGCATCAACCGCATCGAGAAGGACGGTAAGGGCAAGCTGGTGGGCGATTGCGATTTCCAGTCCTGCCTGCCCAAGGCCTCGGCCATCACGCCGGTGCCGGGTGGGGTGGGGCCGATGACGATCGCGATGCTGCTCCATTCGACCCTGGTCGCCGCCTGCCGCCAGCGTGGCGTCCCGCTGCCCGAGTAAGGGGCGAAAAGGGAGGCCGAAAGGGCATTTCGGGGGCCATTTCGGTCGCTCTCCGGCGGGGTTTTTGCTAGCTTCGCCGGCATGATCGAAGTCACCCACCGCATCCACCTGGACCCGCGCGAGATCAAGGAAAGCTTCATCCGCGCATCCGGACCGGGTGGTCAAAACGTCAACAAGGTCTCAAGCGCGGTCGAATTGCGCTTTGACGCCAAGCATTCCCCATCCCTGCCGGACGGTGTCCGCGAGCGGCTGATGAAGCTTGCCGGGCGCCGCCTGACGCTGGGCGGCGAGATCGTCATCACCGCCCAGACACATCGCAGCCAAGAGCTTAACCGCGCGGAAGCGTTGGAAAAATTGGTTGAATTGATCCGTGCCGCGACAATCGTTCCGAAGGCCCGGCGCAAGACCAAGCCGACGCGCTCGTCGCAGGAAAAGCGCATGGAAAGCAAGGCCAAGCGCGGTTCGGTCAAGCGCCTCAGGCAAAGCAAGCACGACGATTGACCGGGTTGCGCCCCGCCGCCAGTGCGTTAAGAGTGGAGCGAACGCGAATCGCTCACAGCCGGAGCCTCTATGAAGATCGACCTCGCCGTCCTCGAACTGACCTGTTCGCGCCTGTGCCATGACCTGATCAGCCCCATCGGCGCCGTCAATAACGGGTTGGAATTGTTGGAGGATGAAGAGGATCCGGCACTGGTCGCCGAGGCGCGGGCGCTTGCGGCCCGGTCGGCGCGGCGCGCCAGCATCCTGTTGCAGGCCTATCGCTGCGCCATCGGCAATGCCGGCAACCAAGCGAGTTTCGGCTTCGGCGAGGCGATCAAGCTCGCCCGCGATTTCCTGGAAGGTGGCAAGGTGAGCCTGAGCGGGGTTCCCGCCATGTCGCCCTCGGACCTCCCCGGCGGCTGGTCGAAACTGCTGCTGATCATGGTGATTCTGATGTCGGAAACCCTGCCGCGCGGCGGGGACCTTCACCTCAGCGTCCAGGGGGAGGGCCCGGCCGCCCGCTTCATGCTGGTCTCGGAAGGGGCGCAGATCGTCTTTCCCGAGGATCACAAGGTCCTGCTGGCGGGCGAAAACGGCCAGGCGACCCTCGACGCGCGCAATGTTCTTGCCTACTTGACCGGCACGCTGGCGGCGCGGCTGAAACTGAAGATCGAGGCGACCCAGCCGTCACCCACCCGGCTCGAGATACGCATCGCCTGAACACGGGTGAGTCGCGCGCAACCTGGATCGTCTTCAGGTTCTGCGCCGCGGATTTTGCCAATTTTTCGAATGTGTTGCCCGCCCCGTCATCGCTTCACGCAAAATTAATCCTTTTCGCTAAGGATTAGGTCGCGAAAACCGGCTTTTCGGCCGGACGATGCTAGCCAAATCGGCAAAGGAAGTGGGGCAGGCGCCATGGACGATCTGTTGAGCGAGTTTCTGACCGAAACCAACGAGAACCTCGCCGTACTCGATGTCGAGCTCGTCAAGCTCGAACAAAATCCCAACGACATAGATTTGCTGTCGAACATATTCCGCTTGGTGCACACGGTGAAGGGCACCTGCGGTTTCCTCGGTCTGCCGAGGCTCGAATCCGTTGCCCATGCCGGCGAGAACGTGCTCGGCAAAGTGCGCGACGGCGAGCTGGAGGTGACGGCCGAGGCGGTCACGCTCATCTTGGCCTGTCTCGATCGCATCCGCACCATCATGGGCGATCTGGAGGCGAGCGGCACGGAACCAGCCGGTGACGATTCAGAGCTGATCAAGAGCCTCAACGCCTTTGCCGAAGGTGGCAGAGCTGCTGCCGCAGCGGCGGCAGCGCCCGCCGCGCCGGCTCCGGCTGCTGCACCGGCCGCTCCTGCGGCAGGCGAAGTGAAGTCCGGCGCCTCGCTCTATGAACAGATCGGCGGCATGGGCACGATCGATGCCGTTGTCGAAGTCATGTTCAACCGCATCATGGGCGATCTGCGCCTCAAGACCGTGTTCGAGGGCGACAGCATCGACCACGTTATGGGCTATATGCGCGATCATCTGGCCAAGATGTGCGGTGGCCCCGATACATATTCGCCGCACCCGATCTCCGGTCGCGCCATGTCGGACGTCCAGTTCGATGCACTCTGCGGACACCTGCAGGCAGCACTCAACACGCTGGAAGTGCCGCAGCAGATCGCCGCGATGATCATGGGCATGGTCTATGCCCTGCGCGAGGATGCGACCGGCAGCGCCCCGGCCGCGGTCGAAGCGGCACCGGCCCCGGTTGAGGCCAAGCCGGTCAAGGCTGCGCCTGTCAAGAAGGAAGCGGCTGCCGACGGCGAAGCCAAGGAATCGGCCATCGCGAACCAGAGCATTCGCGTGAACGTCGAGTTGCTTGAGAACCTGATGACCATGGTCAGCGAACTGGTGCTGACCCGCAATCAGGTCCTGCAGATCTTGCGGAAGCACAAGGACAGCGAGTTCGCTGCGCCCTTGCAGCGCCTCAATCACGTGACGTCGGAACTGCAGGAAGGCGTCATGAAGACGCGCATGCAGCCGATCGGCAACGCCTGGGCCAAGCTGCCGCGCATCATCCGCGACCTCAGCCACGAACTGAAGAAGAAGATCGACCTGGTCATGATCGGCCAGGAAACGGAACTGGATCGCCAGGTCCTTGAGATGATCAAGGACCCGCTCACCCACATGGTGCGCAACTCGGCCGACCATGCGATCGAAATTCCGGAAGAGCGTCGCCGCGCCGGCAAGCCGGAAACGGGCAAGATCACGCTCAATGCCTATCACGAAGGCGGCCACATCATCATCGAAGTGAACGATGACGGCAAAGGCCTCGCCCTCGACAAGATCAAGGCGAAGATTCTCCAGAACGGCCTCGCGACCGAGGGCGAATTGGAGAACATGTCGGATCAGCAGATCCAGCAGTACATCTTCAAGGCAGGCTTCTCGACCGCTGCGAAAGTCACCTCGGTTTCGGGTCGCGGCGTCGGCATGGACGTCGTTCGCACCAATATCGAGAAGATCGGCGGCACCATCGAGCTGCGCTCGGTCGAAGGCAAAGGCACCAGCTTCTCGATCAAGATTCCCCTGACCCTCGCCATCGTTTCGGCGCTGGTCGTCGAATGCGCAGCCGAGCGCTTCGCCATCCCGCAGATCAGCGTGGTCGAGCTGGTCCGTGCCAGCCCAACCGGCGAATTGAAGGTCGAGCGGATCAACGACACGCCGGTCCTGCGCCTGCGCAACAAGCTGTTGCCGCTGGTCAGCCTGCGCGAGAAACTGCGACTTGAAGCCGAAACCGACCGCAGCAGCGACGATACCTTCATCGTCGTGACACAGGTCGGCACCTATCAGTTCGGCATCATGGTCGACCGTGTGTTCGACACGGAAGAAATCGTCGTGAAGCCGGTGGCGCCGATCCTGCGCCATATCGAAGTCTTCTCGGGGAACACGATCCTCGGTGACGGTTCTGTCATCATGATCCTGGATCCCAATGGCATTGCCGCCACGTCGGGCCAGATCAGCATGGCGGATGCCGAACAGGCGGAAAAGCAGGCGCTGCGCAGCCGCGCGCATGGCGACGAAGCCGTGCCGCTGTTGCTGTTCCGCGCCGGTCAGGGTGCGCCCAAGGCGGTGCCGCTGGCGCTCGTCGCGCGTCTCGAGGAAATCGAGCGCAATGCGATCGAGCGTTCGAACGATCGCCTGGTCGTGCAGTATCGCGGTCAGCTGATGCCGCTCATTCCGCTGGAAGGCTATCCGGATGTGACCGGGACAGAGGGGCGTCAGCCCGTGCTGGTCTTCTCGGATCGCGAACATTCGATGGGTCTGATGGTGGACGAAATCGTCGACATCGTTGAAGCCAAGCTCAATGTCGATCTCGCTGCCGAGACGCCGGGCCGCATCGGCTCGGCCATCATCGCCGGCCAGGCCACCGACATCATCGATACCGGCTTCTTCCTGTCACAGGCCTTTGCCGATTGGTTCGGTTCGCGCCGGGAAGATGCGGTCGGTGCCAAGGCCCGCCGCGTGCTGATGGTCGATGACAGTGCGTTCTTCCGCAATCTTCTGGCTCCGCAGCTGTCGGCTGCCGGCTTCTCGGTCACTGCCGTCGACAGCGGTGACAAGGCGCTGGAAATGGCCGAGGCGGGCGAAGAGTTCGATCTCATCATCTCGGACATCGAGATGCCGGGGATGGACGGCTTTGCCTTCTGCGAGGCGGTCAAGAAAAGCGGGCATTGGCAGACGACGCCGATTATCGCCCTGTCGTCCCATGCCAGCCCCAAGGAACTGGCCAAGGGTCGCACGGTCGGCTTTGACGATTATGTCGCCAAATATGACCGCGAAGGCTTGGTCCACATTCTCAACGAAGCTCTTTCTGAAGTGCGAGGTGCCGCATGAGCGGTGTGACGAACGGCGCTGCTGCCGAGTTCGGCTCGACCATTGCCGCCAACAGCGGCGAACAGCGCGACTATGTGACGATGTCCATCGGCGACCAGATGTTCGGTATCCCGGTGCTGACCGTGCAGGACGTGCTGGGTCCGCAGAATATCGCGCGCGTACCCTTGGCGCCGCCAGAGGTTGCCGGCAGTCTCAACCTGCGCGGTCGCATCGTGACCGCGATCGATGTGCGTCCGCGTTTGGGCTTGCCAACGCGCGAAGGCGGGAAGGCTGCGATGTCGGTCGTCGTCGAGCATGACGGCGAGCTTTACAGCCTGCTGGTCGACAGCGTGGGTGAGGTGCTGAGCCTCAATTCGCGCGACTATCAGCGCAACCCGCCGACGCTGAATCCGCGTCTTCGCGAATTTTCGGACGGCATCTATCGCCTTAACGGCTCTCTTCTGGTGGTGCTGAATGTCGGGTCCTTGCTGGACTTCGGCGGCGGTGCGCGTTCGGAGGTCGCTTGATCCTGGTCTGACGTGCCGACGCCGCAAGGCGTCGGCCGGCCCGGATATGTTAATTTCGGCTAAAAGCCCTGGTAGAGTAATTGACGATCGCTGTCTTTGCTGACATTGGTAAATGGCTGACAGTAGCATGACCGAGCAGCCAGCTATCTGATGGTCTTCAAATACGCAGTTCGGCGAACGGAGTATCTGAATGAAGTCTTGCCTGGTCGTTGACGATTCCAAAGTCGTCCGCATGGTGGCCCGGAAAATACTGGAGGGCCTCAATTTTCAGATCGTCGAAGCCGAGAACGGAAAGCTGGCGATGGAGGAGTGCGTCAAGGAAATGCCTGACGCAATTCTTCTCGACTGGAACATGCCGGTCATGAGTGGGATTGAGTTCCTGCGACTGCTTCGGAAGATGGACGGCGGGCAGACGCCCATCGTCGTGTTCTGCACCACCGAGAACGATATCCAGCATATTCAGGAAGCCATCACGGCGGGCGCCAACGAATACATCATGAAGCCATTCGACAGTGAGATCATCGAGTCGAAGTTCTCCCAGGTCGGTTTGTTGTGAGCAGCATGCGTGATGGGGCCAACGAACGATAATGCGCCCGCACGCTGGAATAGTATGAACTGGGACAGGTTGGCGTGATGACACCTTTCAAAGCGGCAGCGGCGGGAGCCGGCGGCAAGGCGGGACCATACCGCGTCATGGTGGTGGATGATTCCGCCGTCATTCGCGGCCTGTTGACCCGCGCGCTTGAAAGCGACCCGACGATCAAAGTGGTAACGACCGTCGGCAATGGCCAATTGGCTATCGATGCGTTGGGCCGGCCGGATACGGATATCGAGGTCATCGTGCTTGATATCGAAATGCCGGTAATGGACGGCATCACGGCCTTGCCGCGTTTGCTGCAGACCAAACCCGGCGTTGCCGTGATCATGGCATCGACGCTGACGCTCAAGGGTGCTTCCGTTTCAATGAAGGCGATGTCGCTTGGCGCTTCGGACTATGTGCCGAAGCCGACAACGACCGGTGCCATTTCCGCGGCGGCGGACTTCAAGGCCGATCTGGTTGAGAAGGTGAAATCCTGGGCGCAGGCCTCGCGCCGCAAGCGTGGCATTGCGGCACCATCGCCGACCGATGTGGCGGCCAACGCGACGCCGGTGGCGCCCAAGCGCCTTTACGGGGCACAGCCGGTCAAACTGCGCGACATGCCACCGCTGCTGCGGCCCGATTGCCTGGCCATCGGCTCGTCGACCGGTGGACCGCAGGCGCTCTTCAAGATGTTCCAGGGGATCGGCAAAATTTCTCATCTGCCGGTCTTCGTGACGCAGCACATGCCCGCCACGTTCACAACCATTCTTGCCGAACATCTGGGGCAGGCCGCGGGCATGCCGTCGGCCGAGGCCAAGGACGGTGAAGCCGTGGTGCCGGGGCGGATCTATGTGGCGCCCGGCGATTATCACATGGTCATCGAGGGGAGCGCCGCGCAGCGCGTCGTTCGCCTCAACAAGAACCCGCCTGAGAATTTCTGCCGCCCGGCAGTCGATCCCATGCTGCGTTCCATCGCAAAGGCTTATGGCAACAAGACATTGTTTGTCATGCTGACGGGAATGGGGCAGGATGGCCTGAAGGGGGCGCAGGAGCTAATCAATGCTGGGGGAACGGTGATCGCCCAAGACGAACCGAGTTCCGTGGTGTGGGGTATGCCCGGCGCCGTGGCGACTGCAGGCCTCTGTTCGGCGGTTCTACCGCTTGCCGAGATCGGGCCGTTCGTCAAGAAAGCCATCATCCGCAGTGGGACATGAGGCAGCCGTCGATGACGATCACGGACTTCGACTTCATTTGCCAGATCCTGAAGACCCGCTCGGGCCTTCTGCTGACCAATGACAAGGCCTATCTGCTGGAAAGCCGTCTGTTGCCGGTCGCGCGCAAGTGGAAGCTTGCCACCTTCGACGATCTCGTTCGCCATATCCGTACCAAGAACGACGAAGCGGTCATCCGCGACGTGGTCGAGGCGATGACCACGAATGAATCGTTCTTCTTCCGCGACACCAAGCCGTTCGATCAGTTCAAGCAGATCTGCCTGCCGGCCCTGCTCAAGTCGCGCGCTGCGCAGAAGACCATCCGCATCTGGTCTGCCGCCTGCTCATCGGGACAGGAAGCCTATTCGCTGGCGATGATCCTGTCCGAAATGGGTGCGCAGATGGCCGGTTGGAAGGTCGACATTGTCGGTACCGACCTGTCGCAGGAAATCCTGACGCGCGCCAAAGAGGGCCTCTATTCGCAGTTCGAAGTGCAGCGCGGTCTGCCCATCACTCTGCTGGTGAAGTATTTCCAGCAGACCGGCGATCGCTGGAAACTCTCCGACACCATCCGGAACAAGGTGCAGTACCGCGAATGGAACCTGCTCAACGATCCCGCACCGCTCGGCAAGTTCGATATCGTCTTCTGCCGCAACGTTCTCATCTATTTCGACCAGCCCACCAAGGCCAAGGTGCTGGCCGGTATCGCCAAGCAGATGCCGGATGACGGCTTCCTGTTCCTCGGTGGCGCCGAGACCGTGCTCGGCATCTCGGACAAGTTCCAACTGCTCCCTGGCCAGCGCGGCATCTATGGCCTGACCGGCGGTATCAAGGCACCGACAGCCTTCGGTGCAGCACCGGCGGCACCGCGGGCGTAAAGCCTTCGCAACGATATTTCGCAGATGGCCGGGACCTTCGCCCGGCCATTGTCGTTCTTGGGCACGGCCAAATGTTCGCTGCGCGCCCCCTCTCCCTAACCCTCCCCCACGTTGGGGGGAGGGAATCCCACTGAGAATGACGCGGCACTGGCAACAAACTCGCTCCAGTACCCTCTCCCCCACGTGGGAGGGGGTTAGGGAGAGGGGGCAAACGAAAAATGCCGGGGACTTGCCCCGGCATTTTTGTGTTTGTATCCGAGCTGGCTTAGGCGCTCTCGGCCGTCTTGGCGGGGAGGGCGCTGTCTTCCGGATCACGCAGGACGTAACCACGGCCCCAGACTGTTTCGATATAATTCTCGCCGCCGGTTGCGGTGCTGAGCTTCTTGCGGAGCTTGCAGACGAAGACGTCGATGATCTTCAGCTCGGGCTCGTCCATCCCGCCATAGAGATGGTTGAGGAACATTTCCTTGGTGAGCGTCGTGCCCTTGCGCAGCGAGAGCAGCTCAAGGATGCCGTATTCCTTGCCGGTGAGATGCAGCGGCTGGCTCTCGACCTCGACCGTGCGGGTGTCGAGGTTAACGGTGAGGCGCCCGGTCTTGATGATCGAGTCAGAATGGCCCTTGGAGCGCCGCACGATTGCCTGCAAGCGGGCGATCAACTCGCGCCGGTCGAATGGCTTCGTGAGGTAATCATCAGCACCGAAGCCCAAGCCCTTGATCTTGCTGTCGAGCTCAGAAAGGCCCGAGAGGATCAGGATCGGCGTGTTGATGCGCGCAGCCCGCAGGCGCCGCAGAACTTCATAGCCATCGATGTCCGGCAGCATCAGATCAAGAATGATGATGTCGTAATCGTAGAGCTTGCCGATTTCGAGGCCATCTTCGCCGAGATTGGTTGTGTCGACGATATAGCCTTCGGCTTTCAGCATCAGCTCGATGCTTTGGGCGGTGTTGGAATCGTCTTCGACGACTAGCACGCGCATGGCAAGGACCTCGTTCGGTTCTCGACCGCAGCCGATTGATGTGTGAATCTTAACCATTAATAGCGGGCTATGTAAAGGACTTGGCGTTAACTTTGATGACGGAAGATGAAGGTTTCTTCTCAAGGCTTTATGTCCTATTATTCAATCTTACCAAGGCGTTAACGATCAAATTTGGTCAAATTGCCACCGTCAACATTGTCTTAACCACTTATTTAATGCCCCGGTCGTAAGTTCCGACGATGATCGCAACAGGTGGATTCGACCCTTTGGCAAGCAGAGGACGCAGCACGCGGTGAGCGCAAAATTGCAGGAATTCGACGCCTTCCATCGGGAGCTTGAGCGGATTCCGGATACGCGCATTTTTGGCCGCGTGGCCGCCGTCGTCGGCATGCTGGTCGAGATCAGCGGCATGGACAGCGCGCTCTCGATCGGATCGCGCTGCGCGCTCGTCGACCGTCAGGACCGCCAGGTGCCGTGCGAGGTTGTCGGCTTCCGCGAAGGGACGGCCCTTGCCATGACCTACGGCTCGCTGGAAGGGGTGGGCTTAGGCAGCAAGGTCGTTCTCATCGACAGTGAGCCCGTCGTGCGCCCGACGCGCGAATGGCTGGGCCGTGTCGTCAACGCCTATGGCGAGCCGATCGACGGCAAGGGGCCGCTGCCGCAAGGGGCAGAGAGCCGGCGCATCCGCAACCAGCCGCCGCCAGCGCATGCGCGCATGCGGGTCGGTGGCAAGATCGACCTCGGCATCAAGGCCATCAACACCTTCACCAGTGTCTGCAAGGGGCAACGCCTCGGCATCTTCGCCGCGTCCGGCATCGGCAAGTCGGTGCTGATGTCGATGATGGCGCGCTATACGTCGCTCGATATCAATGTCATCGGCCTCATCGGCGAACGCGGCCGCGAGGTACAGGAGTTCATCGAGGACGAATTGGGGCCCGAAGGCTTGGCGCGCAGCGTCGTCATCGTGGCGACGTCGGATGAATCGCCGCTGCTGCGCCGGCAAGCGGCGCAGATGACGATGGCGCTCGCCGAATATTTCCGCGATCAGGGCGAGGATGTGCTCTGCCTCATGGATTCGGTGACGCGCTTTGCCATGGCGATGCGCGAGATCGGTCTTTCCATCGGCGAACCGCCCGCCTCGAAAGGGTATACCCCGTCCGTCTTTGCCGAACTGCCGCGCCTCCTTGAACGCGCCGGTCCGGGCGTTGCCGGATCGGGATCGATCACCGGCCTTTTCACCGTGCTGGTCGAAGGCGACGATCACAACGAGCCGATCGCCGATGCCTGTCGCGGTATCCTCGACGGGCATATCGTGCTGGAACGCTCGATCGCCGAGCGCGGGCGCTATCCGGCGGTCAACATCCTGCGCTCCTTGTCGCGAACCATGCCGGGCTGCAATACCGAGTTCCAGAACCGCATCGTGCGCGAGGCCCGGCAGCATATGTCGGTCTATGAGGATATGGCGGAACTCATTCGCCTCGGTGCCTATCGCCGCGGCACGGACCCGGCGGTCGACAAGGCGATCATGCTGTATCCTGAGATCGAGCGGTTCCTCGGCCAGCGGCGCGAGGAGCGGTCGACATTGACGAGCGGCTATGCCGATCTCGCGCGCATTCTGGGCGTCTCGGCCGAAGAAATAGCGGCAGAGGATCCGGCGGAAGTATCGGCCGACAATGGCGAGGCGGTGCCTGAATGAACGGCCTCGACCAATTGCTGCGATTGCAGAAGTGGACGCTCGATGAGAAGCGCCGGCAAGCGGTGGACCTCACGGCGCTGATCGAGCGGCTGGAAAGCGATATCGCCAAGCTCGACGATGAAGTCGCACGTGAGATCGAGATCGCGCGCGGCGATCTGGAGGCGAGCCGGCATTTGCCGCCCTATCGCGAAATGATGGCCAAGCGCCGCGAGCGGCTGGAACAATCGGTCGCCGACGTGACCCTCGAACTCGAACGCATCCGCGATGAGATCGCCGAGGCCTTCAACGATATCAAGAAGACAGAGCAGACGATTCAGAACCGGCAGGAACGCCGCCGCCAGGCCATTGCCCGGCGCGAACAGATCGCCACCGACGAGATGGCAATCGAACAGCATCGGCGCAAGGCCAAGCGCGAGAACTAGACCGTATAGGTCGGTTGGCCCCGTTTCAGCTCATCAAGCGGAACCACCGGGAAGGCATCGACCGTCTGGAAGGCGATGGAACCGGCAAAACCGGTGAGGCCGCGCGCTTCCTCGTAGATCGCCTCGATTTCGCGGCGCATGCGGTCGGCAAGACGCAGGCGGCTCCGAACCATCAGGTCGAAACGCTGCGGCCGCATCAGGCCGTCGAGCTGGAACGGCCCCAGCCGCGTGAAATCGGCTTCGACGACGAAGCGAGTGCCGCTGCCCTTGTCGCCGCTCTCGCCGCTCTTCTTCTTGCCCTGGCGATAGAAGAGATTGATCTGGGTGACGCGCCCCTGATCATCGATCACGGGCAGGAAGAGGGCGCGCCAGTCGACGTCCGGCCGGTCCTGGGCGAGGGCGGAAAGCTGCGTGAATTCGCCCTTCAGCCGCCGTACCTGCTCCTCACGCTCCGCCGGCCCGCCCTTGGCGGCAAAAAGCGGCCCCAGCAATTTCCCGAGATCGCCGGCCCGCAGGGCAGTCATGGCATTGAGGAGGCCGGCTCCCAGCTTGTTGCCCACATGCGGCAGCATTTCGAGCGATTGGCGCGCGAGATCCGGATCGACCGTGGCCCGCGTTGAATCGGTCGCCGCGCCTTGCAGGATCGCCACGAAATCGGCGAGCGTCGGCCAGCCTTTTGACAAGGTCAGGAGCGCCTGCTGCGGCGTCTGCACGATCGGTGTCGCGGGGAGGGGCGGTGCCGCTGTTTCCAGCACGTCGATGGCGAGCGCCAATTGGGCACCGACGGTGAGGCTGGAGCGGTTCTGCAGCATGATGTCGCCGACCGGCGTATGGATCACGGCATGGCCTGCGGGCGTGATGCTGACGACACGCCCGAAGATGATCTGCCCCTGCGCGTCATGCGGGTCGAGCGCGATCGGATCGATGGCGACCTGTTGGCCGGCCTGCATTTGTACGGCCAGAACCCGCAGCTTGATCTCGGCCCCCACGGGCAGCGGTGCGGCTGCGGCAGCAGCCATCACCTTGCCGAGACCGTTCGCTGACGGCTCGGTCGTGGCGCCGGTGACACCTTCAACTTCCGCCGTCAGACCGGCGGCGGCGAAGAGCGCAAGGATGCGCTGCCGTGTTTCGGCGGACAACGTACTCTCAGGCGGCACGAGCGGCGATGCCGGCGATCCCGCCGTATGTTCTTCAATCGCCTCGGCCGGATAGAGCGTTTCCAGCTGCAGCGCATGGGCGCCTGACGGAAGCGGTGCGCCCAGTGCCGTGCTGGACGCCGTGCTCGGGGCCGAGCCGATCGGCTTTTCCTTCTTCTCCAAATTGGCAGCGATCAGCGCTGCCTGCAGCGTTGCCACATTGGTAACGGCGCCCGGCAATCCGGTGGTAGCCGTTACCAAGGGTGGCGTCGCATTTGTGGGGGCGGGGGCGGCACCGCCTTGCGGCTCAGGGCTCGGCTGGGCGCTACCTCCAGCGGGTGGTGGCAGACTAGTGGTCGGCACCGTACCCGTCGGCGCGGGGACGGTGCCTGTCGACGGTGGTGGTACGGGTTGCTGCGGCAGGGGCACCGCGGTACCCGGTGGCGGCGGTGCCTGCACGACGACGGCGCGCAAGGTGGAGCCGACAAACTCGATGCTTGGCGCATCCGCCCGTACCGGTGGTGGCGTGGCGGGGGCGCCGCCTTGATTGGGCCGCGCTTCGGTGGATGGCGCAGGTGTCGGCTGAGCGCCCGGACCGGCGGCTGGTGCCGGCCCCTGATGGGGCTGTTGAGGTGGCGCACCCTGTGCCTGGGCGCGGGACACGACTTCGTTGGCGAGGATCAGAACCTGGAGGCGATCGCCGGCGGGTCGCACTTCGAGCGTTACCTGGGCACCGGCCGGCAAGGGGACATTGGCTGCCACGCGAACGGTGCCCTTGTCGGTCGCGATCGCGGTCAGGCCATCGCTTTCGCGCCCCAGCACGATGCCCTTGATGATGGTTCCGGGATCGACCTGGCGCAGCCCCCGCGGCGGATCCGCAACGGTCCCCAACACCGACGTGGTCGTGACCGGCCCCGAAGGTCCGAGATAACGACCACCGAGCGGGTTGAGGATATCGCTCATGTGAGATTGATAAGCGGAATCTGCCCCGCCAGCGCCTCGACATCCAGCGCGGCGACGGCGCCGGGATGCCGGGTGAGGAGTGGTGTCTGGGCGCGGATTGCTTCCTTCACCTTGGCGTCGCGGCGGATGATGCCGAGAAGAGGTGGGTCGATCTTGAGGAAATTGTTGCAGGCCTTGGAAAGCGTCGCATAGGTCTGCTGGCCCTGGGCCACATCCTGAGCCGAATTGACGACAATGCCGACGCGGCAAGGCGCCTGATCAGAGGTCAGCATCTTGATGAGAGCATAAGCGTCGGTGAGCGTGGTCGGCTCATCATTGGCAACGACAAGCGCGGTTGCACACAAAGCTGCCATCATCCGCACCGGGCGGTCGATACCAGCGCCAAGATCGATGATGACCCGGTCATACTGACCGGACACTTCGCGCAGCCCTTGCATCAGAGGCGCGAGCCGGTGGAGCGGCATGTTGGCAAGCCCGCCCGATCCCGAGCGGCCAGCGATAACATCGAACCCTGCCGCGCAGGGCGTCGCCGCGCGGGAGAGCGGCAATTGCCGCTCGATGGCGGTCCCGAGATCAATCGCCGGGGTAAGGCCGAGCTGGATATCGACATTGGCGAGGCCGAGATCACCGTCGAACAGCACAACCCGTTCACCTTTGCGAGCCAGTGCCTGGGCGAGCGAGATCGCGAGCCAGGTCTTGCCGACGCCACCCTTGCCGGACGCGATCGCAACGGCACCGGGGATGGTCGAATTCTCCGGCGCGGTGGCGCCAAGGGGCGATGTGATCGCGTCACTCATGAATGTGTTCCATTCGCTTGGCGCCTGGCGCGCGGCAGATGCGTTGATGCTGGTGCTGTTTCCAACAGCCAGGCGGCGATCTTGTCCGCCCCTACGATATCGAGGCCGGTGGCAATTTCCGGCGAAACCCCGAACTCCGCAAAGCTCAAACGGCCTGCTTCTGCGGCACCCAGGATACCACCGTAGCGCCGGGCGGCGTCAATGCGGGTCGGAATGAGCCGGTTGACCCCCGTTTCGGCAAAAAGCTGCCCCAGTTCGGCCGATTCGACGGAGCAGCCGCCGGCGGCCATCACCAGAACCATTTCCGCCTTTACGGCGTCGGCGAGTTCGTTGAGATAGGATAGATCCGTTGCGTTCAGCGGATTGCAGCCGACCGTATCGATGATGACGAAAGCGCCCTTGGGGGCCTGCTCGACCGCCTTGCGCAGGGTTGCCGGATTGCCGGCGCGGTAGGCCGGAATCTGCAGCGCCTTGGTGTAGGTCCCTAATTGCTCGACGGCACCGGCCTTGACGACATCGCAGGTGATGGCGATCGCCGGCCATTGCTTCAACTTGGCCCGCGCCACCAGCTTGGCGAGGGTTGCCGTCTTGCCGGCGCCGGGCATCCCCACCAGCATCAATGGACGGGTCGGCAGGCGATCGGTCAGCGGCTGCACAGGAAAGCGCAACCGTAAGGCCGCCGCCAGCGCCTGCTGCGGATTTTCGAGGAGTACCTGTGCCGCCTGTTGTGTCAAACGGTCGGCCAGGGCAGGGGAAACGCGATGAAATTCCAGTGCTTGGCTGATCGCCTCAAGCGGGTCCAACGCGGGTTCGGGCAGCGGCGCCAGGATGGCATCGCGATCGAGGGCCGCGGTGATCTTGATAGCCTGGCCAATCTGCTCGACATTGAGGATGATGGCGTCCGGCCCCAATTCGGCTTTCACCAGGGCCATCGCATCCTTCATGTTCGGAGCATTGAAGGTCCGCAATCGCATCTTCAGGCCGTCTCCCCGGCCGGGCGATCAATTTGAAACGATGGGCTGCGTCGCATCAGATCTGCCCAAGCGTACGGATCTTGGCCTTCGGGTGAATCTCGTTCTGCGACATGACCGTCGTCGTCGGCCGGAAGCGCTCGACGATCGAGCGGACGAAGGGGCGGATGCCGGGGCTGGTCAGCAGAACGGGACTGTCGCCCATGATCGCAAAACGCTCGAAGGTCTGGCGCACGCTCTGGATGAATTGCTGCAAATCGCTGGGGGCCATGACCAATTGCCGGTCCTCGCCCTCGCCGCGAACGGCATTGGCGAAAGCCTGTTCCCATTCCGGCGATAGCGTCACCAGCGGAATGACGCCGGACGCGTCGCTGCTGGCGTCCGAAATCTGGCGCGCCAATCTGGCGCGGACATGTTCCACGATGGCGTTGACATTGCGCGAGTAGCCGGTCGCCTCGGCCACCCCTTCCAGAATGTTCGCAAGATCGCGGATCGACACGCGCTCGGTCAGCAGAGCCTGCAGGACGCGCTGCACACCACCCACTGAAATCTGCCCCGGAATGAGGTCGGCCACGAGCTTCTGATGTTCTTTCGGCAATTCGTCGAGGAGCTTTTGCGTCTCGGCATGCGAGAGCAGCTCGGACATGTTGTCCTTCACCAATTCGGTCAAATGCGTGGTGATGACGGTGGCCGGATCGACGACGGTATAGCCGCGGAAGAGCGCTTCCTCGCGCGAGCTGGGGTCGACCCACATTGCCGGCAGGCCGAAGGTCGGTTCGGTTGTCTCTTCGCCGGTCATGTTGATCTTGTCGCCGCGCGGATCCATGACCAGGATCATGTTGGGCCTGAGGTCGCCGCGACCGGCCTCGATCTCTTTGATGCGGAGGACATAGGAGTTGGCCTGAATCTGCAGATTGTCCTGGATGCGGACGGCCGGCAGGATGAAGCCCATCTCACCGGCGAGCTGGCGACGCAGCGCCTTGACCTGGTCGGTCAGGCGATGGCCGCGCTCGGTATTAATGAGACCCAGCAGGCCATATCCCAGCTCCAACCGTATGGCGTCAAGCTGAAGCGCCGTCGAAATCGGCTCCTCGGCGACCGGTACATGCGCTTGCTCGACAACCTGCTGTTGGGCCGCGACTGCCGCCGCCTTCTTCTGGTGACGCATGACCAGGTAGGCCATGAGGCCGGTCAAAGCGGCCAGGCTCATGAAGGGGATGGTTGGAATTCCCGGCATCAGAGAGAGCAAGGTCATGAGAAAGGCGGCAAGGCCCAAAGCTGCGGGATAGCCGGAGAGCTGCTTGAAAAGCGCCTTGTCGGTCGAACCCGAAACGCCCGCCTTCGTGACCAGCATACCGGCGCCGGTTGAGACGATCAGGGCCGGGATCTGCGAAACCAGCCCGTCACCGACCGTCAGCAAGGTATAGGTCGAGGCGGCTTCGCTCATCGACAGGCCCTCTTGGGCGACGCCGATGATGATGCCACCGATGACGTTGATGAAGACGATGATCAGGCCGGCAATAGCGTCGCCGCGCACGAATTTCGCGGCACCGTCCATCGAACCGAAGAAGTTGCTTTCGTCCTCAAGCGTCTTGCGACGTTGCTTGGCTTCCTTTTCGTCAATGAGGCCGGCGGAAAGATCGGCGTCGACCGCCATCTGCTTGCCAGGCATGGCGTCCAGGCTGAAACGCGCCGAAACTTCGGCGATACGGCCCGAACCCTTGGTGATAACGACAAAGTTCACAAGGACAAGGATGGCAAAGACGATGATGCCGATAACGTAATTGCCGCCCATGATGAAGCCGCCGAAGGCCTGAATGACATGGCCGGCAGCATCGGTGCCTTCATGGCCGTGGGTCAGGATGAGGCGGGTAGAGGCGAGATTGAGCGCCAGGCGCAACATCGTCACCAGCAGCAGGACGGTCGGGAAACTGGAGAAATCGAGCGGCTTCTCGATGAACAAAACCGTCATCAAGATGAGAATGGAGATCGTGATCGAGAAGGCGAGCGAGATATCGAGCAGCCAAGCCGGCATCGGGAAGATGAGCACCGACAGCACGGCCACGAGACCCAAGGCCAGCGCGATCTCGCCGCGTTTGACAAAGCTGACGAGCCGCCCCAGCGAGTTGCCCCCACCGCCGCCCGTGCCGCCGGTACCCGTCGCCATATCGGTCATGGACCGCTACCCCTTCATCCCCCGACGCCGATCGTCGGAACCCAGATTTACTTACCGGTGAAAACTCAAGCGTTGGCCGCTTCGCCTTCGCCGTGAGCGGCCGGGACGGCGATGCCTTCTTCGCTGTATTGCTTCAGCTTGTTGCGAAGGGTGCGAATGGAAATGCCGAGGATATTGGCAGCGTGCGTGCGATTGCCCAGGCAATGGCTGAGCGTATCGATGATGAGATCCCGTTCGACGGCAGCAACCGTCTTGCCGACCAAGGCCGTCGTTCCGGCAGCCGCGACCGCCGCGGCCTTCGCAACCGCAGAATCGGTTGGGGAACTGGCGGCGACCATACCGGCGCCGACCACGGGCAAACCACGGCCACCCGTCAGCATAATCGCGTCCGGACCAATCACCGGCCCCTGCGTCAACAGCACGGCGCGATGCATCGTATTCTCAAGTTCGCGGACATTGCCGCGCCATTCATGGGCGCGCAGCAATTCGATGACTTCCGGAGTGATGGACTCAATATGGACGCCGTTGGCTGCCGCATACTTGTGGGCAAAGTGCTCTGCCAGCAGGGCGATGTCGCCCGGCCGTTCGCGCAGCGGCGGCAATTCGAGTGACATCACGTTGAGGCGGAAATAGAGGTCTTCCCGGAAGGTACCCTTGCGCACTTCTTCCTGCATGTCGCGGTTCGACGTGGCAATGAGGCGAATGTCGACCTTGACCGGCTGCGAGCCGCCGACGCGGTCGATCACGCGCTCCTGAATGGCACGCAGGAGCTTCGCCTGCAGGCGCGGATGCATTTCGCTGATTTCATCGAGGAGCAGGGTTCCGCCCGACGCTTCCTCGAACTTGCCGATGCGACGCGCGATGGCGCCGGTGAAGGCGCCCTTTTCGTGGCCGAACAGTTCGGATTCCAGCAGGTTTTCGGGAATCGCGGCGCAGTTCACCGAGACGAAGGGCTTTGCTGCCCGCTTCGAATGGGTGTGGATGTAGCGAGCCATGACTTCCTTGCCGGTGCCGCTCTCGCCGGTCACCAGGATGCTGGCATCGGAAGGTGCCACCTGATCGGCAAGCTTCAGAGTCGCCTTCATGACAGGGTCGCTGAAAATGAAGGCTGAGCTTTCCTCGGTCACCGCGGCGAGGACAGCCGCGATCAGTTCAGCGTCCGGGGGCAGGGGGATATACTCCTTGGCGCCCGCCTTGATGGCCCGCACGGCGATCTCGGCCGATGTGCCGATGCCGCAAGCGACAACCGGAATGCTGATGCGTTCCCGCTTAAGGCTGTCGATCATCCTGGTGATATCGAGGCTGACGTCGAACATGATGAGTTCGGCACCCTGGCCATTGCGCAGAGCGTTCATGGCCTGGTCGACATCGTCGACATGCGCCACCTTGGCGCCGCGGCTCAGCGCGATCTTGCCGGCGGCGGCAATGTGGCCATCAAGGGATCCGACGATGAGAAGTCGCATCGGTTAGTCTCCGTTCAATCGAAATATTTGACGCGTTGGTTGGCCGGCAGGATGGTGTTGAGCACCAGTTCCAACCGCCGCGGATTTTCCTGGCGGCCGATCGACAGCGCGCCCAGGATGAAGATCTGGTTGATGAGAAGTTCGATCGCCGAGTTGCGCTCCAGCTTGCTGGCGATCGGCAGAAAGACGACATTGGCCAGCACCGCGCCATAGAAAGTCGTCAGCAATGCCACGGCCATTGCCGGGCCGATACCTTCGGGCTGATTGAGCGATCCCAGCATCTGCACAAGTCCGATCAATGTGCCGATAAGGCCCATGGCCGGCGATACTTCAGCGGCGCGGCGCAAGATACCGGTAGAGCGTTGATGCCGCTGCGCCATAGCGTGGGTTTCAAAGGTCAGGTTGCGCTCGACTTCCTCGATCGGCATGCCGTCGACCAGCATCGTCATGCCGCGCAGCAGGTAAGGCTCGTTACGCAGACCGACCAGTTCATTCTGCATGGCGAGGAGGCCGCGTCGACGCGCCCTTTCTGCCAGTTGCAGAACCTTCGCGGCCGCTTCATTGGGGGTGTGGCCCGTGCTGAAGAGGGTGCGCAACATCAGGGGCTGCGCCTGCATGATCTCGGTAAAGGAATAGGAGACCATGGTGATGGCGAAGGTGCCGCAGACCACGATGAGGATGGAGGGAATGTCGACGAATGCCAGCCAGTTGCCGCCGAGGAAGATCGCCGCTGCAATCAGCAGAATAGCACCGAGCAGTCCAAGTACCGTCGCCATGTCGAGACCCTGGCGTGCCGGCTCCAGGCGCAAGGGCATTTCGCTCTTAGCGGTAAAATTCTGGATCGGTTCATTGGCGGTGTCGGACATGGCGCTTCCTTTGCGAGATCGCGATCAACCGCGGTCGGATTTGATGATTTCGGTCATCGTTACGCCGAGGCGATCTTCCACCACGACAACCTCGCCACGGGCGACCAGCCGATTGTTGACATAGATGTCGACCGCCTCGCCGACCTTGCGGTCGAGCTCGACAACAGCGCCACGTCCAAGCTTGAGGAGCTGGCTGACCTGCATCGTGGCTCGACCCAGCACGGCCGAAACCTGGACCGGCACGTCATAGACGGCGTCCAGCTCCTTGGCGTTCGTCGGAACGCGGCCCGCTTCGGCAGATACGTCGGTTCCCGCATTCTGCTCATCGAATTCCTGCAATTGCAGGTTCTCTTCGTCACCCATTTCCCGCTCCTCGCTCAGCCGACAGCGCTATCGCTGTCAGTACTGTCACCATCCGGTGTTCCAGACGGTTCGATTGACTTTGCTTCGTTCATTTCCGTCGGCACGATCCCGTGAGTCGCCAAGCAACGGTCAAGGGCCGCCGCTACTTCCTGCCAGACACTGTCCGCGCGCCGTTCAAGTCCGCCATCGGCCCATTCAATACGGCAGCTGGCGCCATTGAGGCCTGCGTCGGAGAGCAGATTGACGCGACCCTCGAAATGCTGGTCGGCAGCGATTTCGCCGATCTTCGCCTGCAAGGCCGGCAACAGATCGGCCGGAACCCGCACATTAAGGCGCGATTCCCGGCGCTGGTCGACCAGGCATTGTTCGATGGTTTTCTCAACCTCGGCGAGGCCGCCGCGCCGGCTGAACTCCGGCAGCATCTTGCGGGTCATGGCCAGCGCCAAGCCGGCCGCCTCGCTCAACAATGTGGCGCGGTCGAGCGAAAGGGTTGCCGACATGGCTGCGACCTGGCTGCCGATCGATGCCAAGCCGGCAGCAATCTGTGCCTCGATTTGCGCCTGCGCCTCGGCCTTTCCTTCGGCCTTGCCCTTGGTCAACCCTTCTTTGAGCGCCGCAGCCTTGGCGTCGGCTACCGCTGCCGACAGTTCCGCTTCGCTGAAAGTAGGCTCCGGCGGCGGCGGTGGGGGCGGTGGCTCCACCACGGCCGCTGGCTCCGGCTTCGCCTTGCGCACGACGGCGCGCGGCGCCGCTTGCGTGGCGTCGAAGTCATTCTCGAATAGAAACTTGCGTACCGTGGTCACCCCAGGTTTCTCCGGCCGGTCCATAGGTAGCTACTAATAGATCAATTCGTCGTCGCCCTTGCTGTCGGCCAGGACCAGTTCGCCCTTGGCCGCCAGCTCCTTGGCGAGATTGACCATGCTCATCTGCGCTTCTTCGACGTCCTTCAAGCGGACCGGGCCCATAGCACCCATGTCTTCCTTCAGCATCTTGGAGGCGCGCTCCGACATGTTGGAAAGGAACAGGTCGCGGACCGCTTCCGACGCGCCCTTGAGCGCGATCGGCAGCTTGGTTTTGTCGACGCTGCGCATGAGGGTCTGGACGCCGCCCGGATCGAGCTTGCCCAAATCCTCGAACGTGAACATGAGCGATTTGACCTTTTCGGCGGAATCGCGGTTCCGTTCCTCAAGGGCGGCGATGAACCGCTGCTCGGTGTTGCGGTCGAGATTGTTGAAGATCTCGGCGATGAGCTCGTGCGCGTCGCGCTTCGAAGAGCGGGCGAGGTTGGACAGGAACTCATTGCGCAAGGTGCGCTCGACGTCGTCGATGACATCCTTCTGGATCGATTCCATGCGTAGCATGCGCATCACCACTTCCATCGCGAACGCCTCGGGGAGGAGGGCGATGACGCGCGAGGCATGATCGGGCTTCACCTTTGAGAGCACGACGGCGACGGTCTGCGGGTATTCGTTCTTAAGGTAGTTCGCCAGCACGCTCTCGTTGACGTTGGATAGCTTGTCCCACATCGTGCGGCCGGCGGGACCACGGATTTCCTCCATGATCGCGTCGACCTTCGTCTTGTCGAGCACCTTCATGAGGAGACGCTCGGTGGATTCGAAGGTGCCAGTGAGCGACCCGGTCGACGAGATGCTGTCGGCGAACTCGACGAACAGGCGCTCGACCACGGTGGCGCTGACCGTGCCGAGATTGGCCATCGTCTGCGAGATCTCGCGGATCTCGTCGTCGTGCATCATAGCAAAGAGCTTGGAGGCACTTTCCTCACCCACCGACATGAGGAGGAGGGCTGCCTTCTGCGCGCCGGTCAGCGATCTATAGTCGTCCTTCGTGCGCATTTCAGGCTTCCTGATACATCCACTGACGCATGATATTCACCGCCTGTTCGGGGTGTTGATCGACCAACTCGGCGATACGCTTCAACGAGGAGGCGCGAACACGGCCTTCGACCTGGTTGATATCGATCATCTGTTCGATTTCGTTGGCGATATTGGTGATCTCGCCCATCGAGGTCGGCTGGCCGGCGGTCAAGGCTGCCAAATCCGATGTGCCGGCCCCCGGCAGGGCGAGGGCGGCAGCAGCGCCCGGCGGCAAAGCGGCGCCGCCCGGACCGGCGATAGCGAACTGCTCGGGGGCTGCCGCCGGCAGGGCCAGCAGGCGGTTGAGCAGCGGGCGAACCACCAGCAGCAGGACCAGAACCGCGACCAGAGAGAGGACGATGAGTTCGGCGATCCGCATCAGATCGGCCTTTTCGAGGCCCATGATGTTGATGCCTTCGTCGATCGGCTCCGGCTCGGCGAACTGCATATTTATGACTTCGACGGTGTCGCCGCGATTGGCATCGAAACCGACGGCGGATTTGACCAGGGTCGAGATCTGGTCGAGCTCGGGTTGGGGGCGGGGCGCGTAGGTCTTTGTGCCGTCGGCGGCCGTCGTGTAGGTGCCATCGACCAGAACGGCGACGGACAGTTTCTTGACGTCGCCAGTGTGCTTGACCTCGGTCTGCGTCTTCTTGGAGATCTCGTAGTTGACGGTCTCTTCGGTGCGCTGCGTCGTGCTGTTGCTGGTGTCGCCTGTGCCACCGCTGGCACCCGGCGGGTTCGGCACATTGTTGGCGACCGAGACGTTGTTGTTGGAGGATTTTTCCTGGCTTTGCTCGTTCTCGTCCACCGTCTGTGTCGACCGCACGACCTGTCCGTCCGGATCGAAGCTTTCCGTGTTGGTCGTGACCTGGTTGAAGTCGAGCTCGGTATTGACCTCAGCCCGGATCTTGCCGGCCCCAAGCGTCTGCGAGAGCAAATCCTCGATCGCCTGGGTCAGGCGCAGTTCATAGGCGCGACGCATTTCATCGGCATTGGCGGCCGTCATCTCGCCTTCGGCGCCACCGCGGGCGAGGAGGTGGCCCTTATCATCGATGACCGAGACGTTTGCCGTCTTCATCCCGGGCACGGAAGAGGCGACGAGATGCTGGATCGCCGCCACCTGCTCTTTGTCGAGGATGCCTTGCAGGGTGACGACGACGGATGCCGACGGTTCGGCCTTGTCGCGCGAGAACAGCTCCCGCTTCGGCATGACGAGATGGACGCGGGCACCCTTTACCTGACGCAGCGCGCGGATGGTGCGGCTGAGTTCGCCTTCAAGGGCGCGGAGCTGGTTGATCTGCTGGACGAAGTTCGTGGTGCCGAGTGCGTCGGCGCGATCGAAAATCTCGTAACCAATTGAGCCACCGTTCGGCAGCCCTTCGCCCGCCATGGCGAGGCGCACACGGCCGACTTGGTCTTCTGGCACATATATCTGCGCGCCGTCGCCCTTCACGTCGAAGGGGACCTGCTGTTCCTCAAGCTTGGCCGCAATGGCTGCGGAATCCGTGGAATCGAGGCCGCCATAGAGCAGCGCCATGCCGGGAGTGGTCAGGCGGGTGCCGATGAACCCGAAAAAAGCGATAAGCGCCAAGCTGACGGCAGCCAAGCTTGCAAGTCGCACAGGGCCAAGATTGCGCAACGTCTGCAGAAAGGAATTCACGTTAGCCACTCGCTCCTGATAGGCAGCTTTTGCCGACTCGGCCGCACAATTCGACTAAAATTTTATATACTAAAATTTTCGTAGAATTGCTTGGTTTAGGGTCGGCTTGTGCTGCAAGGACAGGATCGAATGTAGGCTGCAGGCTTTAACGAGAGGTTAATGGCGGTAAAAATTGCCTAGGTGAGGCTGAAATTCTTGCCTATCTAGGTGCTTGATATGGTTAATTTAAATTCAGTAATCCACAGGCATTAAGGAATATTACCTTAACCTCTCACGATCGTGGGGATTCATCCCCCGGCTCAACGCGATCGATGGTCCGATAATCCTGTATGCGCGTCGTGCGGAGGCCACGAAGCCCGTGCCGATCAATCGCCCGCTGCCAGGATAGGAATTCTTCCACAGAAAGTGAGTAACGCTTGCAGGCTTCTTCGATGCTGATGAGACCGGCCCGAACACCGGCAACGACCTCAGCCTTGCGCCGGATCACCCAGCGGCGGGTGCCGGGTGGCGGCAAGTCGTCGATGCTCTTGGGCGGTGCATCGCCAATATTGCTGTTCGCTGGTCTCAAATCTGCCATGGCCATGATGGGGATCCTCTGCAGGATGTCCCGCGATTCCGTATCTGCGTCTCGCCATTCATACGTCAGGGCCATTTAACAAAGTCCTAAACCAGGCCCGGAAAAGTCGCCGGGCCATGTTCAATTTTCATAAAATGTCTTGTGGTACCAGCAAGTTGCCGATCAGGCATCTGAGCTCGGTTTGGTGATCTTCTGGATCTTCTCCAACGGCACGCGGATCGAGCCGATGTTCAGATAGACCTTGCCGTCGACGATGTCGGCGGAATCAACCGAGCCATAGCTGGTGATGGGCGCCGTGTATTTCTTGCCCTGGGCGTCTTCATAGCTGACGGCGACGCGGTATTCGCCATCGGCCAGCTGATTGCCGAAATAATCGGTCCCGTCCCACAACGCCTTGTGCTCACCGACCGTGCGGTCGGCCTCCATGATCATGACGACCTGATTATTCTTGTCATAAATCTGCAGCGTCGCGCGGGTCGCTGTTTTATCAAGCGTGTAGGCGAATTTCGACTCGCCATCGTTCAGCATGATTTTGTCGGTGTCGACGGCGACGTCCGTGCCGATGAAGCTGACAGCCGCATAGGCATTCGTCGAGGATTGCAGGTCGATCAACTGCTCCAGGCGCTTGTTGGACTGGATCTGCTGTTCGACGGAGGAGAAGGCGACCAGCTGCTGCGTAAATTGGGCCGTATCCATCGGCGATAGCGGGTCTTGGTTCTGCAGCTGTTTGGTAAGCAGGGTCAGGAAATTGTCATAGGTGTCGGCCAAGTCGCCCAGGGCGCTGCCGCTGCTCGACGCGTTGGCCTGTGCGGCGGCTGCGTTTTTCGCCAGCGTATCGCTGATGCTGGGGATATCCATGACCTGCTACTCCCTAAAATCGACTAGACCTGCACGTCGACATAGCCGTCGTTGGTCGCGATCACGGAACTTGGGGCGATATCCGCTTCAGTTTCCGCGCTGCTGCCATCGGCCATGCCGTTGCCGCCCGAACCGGAGCCGTTGCCGGAACCGAAGTCACGGGCAAAAGCTTCCGGGTCGCCCCCCTGTAGACTGAAGGAAAGGTCACCCGGACCGGCTTTCAGTCCAGCTTCTTGCAAGGCCCGTTCCAACGCCTTCATGTCGCGTTGGAGAAGGTCCAAGGTCGCCGGCCGTTCGACTGTCACAGCGGCCTGAACGTTGTTTTCCTCGTCAATTTCGAGCTTCAGGTGGATACGCCCGAGCTCTGAAGGAGAAAGTTGCAAGGTGATGCTGCCAACACCTTCCTTGGCCGATTTCTGAATGGAGAGGGCGACCTGGTCATGTACCGGCAAATTCTGCAGGTGCTGGCGCAGGTTGGCGACGAAGTCGGTGCGTCTGATGGCCGAACCTTGCGCCAAGTGCAGATTCCAGCCCGGAACGCCGGTGACCGAGCCGAGGCCACCGTCAAATGTCGCCGTATTATAGGTCGTGGCCATCGGCGTAGCGGCGGCACTGCTATTGACCGACGCCGCGACATGGATCTCCGAATTCTGGGCGGCCTGTTGCTGGTTGCTGCTGGAATTCGTGGCGGTGGCCCCCTGGCCTGCGGGACCGGCGCGTCGCGCGTTGGTGTTGCGCCGAAACGACCCGGCGGCTTCCTCCAGCTCTCGCTCGTTCTTGCGCGTTGCCGCATCTACCTGGGATTGCGCGGCGGTGGCCGCCTCGTCCCCGGTACTGCCGAGCGCGAGGGTGCTGGTGAATGTTACCGGCGCTTTGGCCGCGTCGGGATCGACGGTGGCATCTTCATCGCCGGCCGCGTTTGGGGCCGCTTGGGGCGCAGACGCACTGGCTGAGTCAGGTTCAATCAGAGGCGTAACTTCGCCAACCGCATCACCGGAAGAGCCAACCGGCACCGAAGGAGATGAATCGCTGGCAGCGACAGCCGGAGCGACATCCGTTCCGTCTTCAACCGTCTCAACGGGCACCGCGGCAACAATCGGCGAGGGCGTTGGGACGCTCTGTGTCGACTGATCGGGCGCTGGGTCACCTTCTGCGTCCGTCTGCGCGCCATCGGGATTCATATTTTCGCCAATTGGCGCATCGATCGATTGCTCAGAGGGAGCGCCCTCGACGCCCTCTGCCGGCTCTGTCGGAACATCGCCGATGTCCACTTCCTGACCCGCAACCTGACCGCAATCGACACGCCCGGCAACATTGCCGACACCACTGGCCCGATGAACGATTCCACGTGCTGGATTGGCCGAATCATCGCCGATCGACCAGCGCGAACTTGACTGATCGTTCTGGACCCGCCGGTCGACATGCGTCCCCCCAGCGTCGCGGTAGTCGACGCGGTTGTTCGGGTAATCGTCAAACCGACGGCGTGGCGTGTATGCAGTGGAAGCCTTGGTGGTCGTTGGCTCGGCCTGGGTCAAGTGATGATTCATCACGCCCATCAGCATGTCGGCAAACCCTGAATTGCCGCTGCCGGTCTTCGCATTGCTGGTCTTGGCGGCAAGAACGGCGCTGAAATCGATGCGGTTGGTTTCCATTTGCGTCCTCAAGCCAGAAAGTTGACCAGCGAGATCTGGTTTGTCGTGCCCATCACGGCAAAGATCGCTTGCAATTGCGTTTGTGCCAGATCGATCTTGGCAGCGACCTCGTTGCGGTCGACCGCTTCGATCTTGTCGGTTCCGTCGCTGTAAAGGTTGATCGAGGTCTGGTGCGACAGAGAGGTCGCGGTAATGACCGCGTCATTGACGGTATTGTCGGCGTGGAGCGCGCGGATACCAGTCAGGGCATCGTTCGCAAGCGCCCGCGCGGTTTCGATTTTCTCCTGGTAGTGATCGAGATCGTTGACCGCCGATTGCGCATATCGCAGTGCCAGCTGCAATTTCTGGAAAGCCGGTTCGTTGGCCGAGAAAGTGCTGCGCAATGTCAGCTGGTCGGCGATCGTGATCTTTCCCCGCTCCCAGGCATTGGCAGAGTCATTCGGCTCCTGGTGTTCGTTATAGATCGGTGCCACGGGATTGGTGACGACCGTTGGCTGAACGACTTTGAGCTCTGTCTTAAGTTCAACGCCAGGTGTCGTCGATGTCAGCGTGAAGGTGCCGGTACCGGTTGCGCCGGCCGTTGCTGTTACCGGCATGGCGGGCACAGCCGCGTTGACCAATGCGACAAGATTGATGGCGATCGCATCCATGTCGCGCTCGCCACCCGTCGTGACATAGCGAACAGTTCTGCCGTTGACTGTCAGTTCATAGGCGTCGCCCTTGCGACCGACCGGGCCAGAAAGGCTGATTTCATCGATCTGCGGCAAGGGGCCTGGCGGGATATTCTGGACCGTCGTCGCGGTAGTTGGGGCCGTGGTTACCTGCCCGACATCGGTCGTCAGGACAGCCGTATAGGTAAATGGCGTGCCCGGTGTATCGGATTTCAGGACCAGATCGTCTCCGGAGATGGCGGCAGTAACGCCGAGGCCGGCGGCATTGATCAGGCCGGCGAACTTCTGCGCTACAGACTTGGCGTCGTCGATCGATGTCGTCGTCACCGTAAAGGGACCGCCGACGGGAGCGGTGAAGTTGATCGTGTAGACGTCGCCATTGTCGCCGAACGGACCGGGGAAAGTCACCGTGCTTTCCTGTGCCACGGGAAGAACCGTCCGCTGCAGAGTCTTCACGTCGGCTTCATTCTGGACGGCGCCGTGAGATTCGAAGGCAGTGGTCGAGGCGATTTGAATCTGCCCGTTGCCAGGTGCTGTTACGGTCACGCTGAACGGTGGCTGGTAGGCGTTGATCTTGTCGATGAGCTGCCCGACGATGTCATCGAGGCTCTTCTCGTCGCCCGTTGTCTTATAGCTGATCGTCACCGGCAAAGTGTGCGCCGGCGGATCCATGATCGTGACACTGTAGGTCTCGTTGATCGTTCCAACCGGCCCTGACAACTGGATGAGGTCGACCTGACTGGCGCCGATCGGGATATTGGGCTGGACGGTCGTGATTTTAGACGGCGTCGGGTCATTGCCCGTAACTGTGGCGCTGAAGGCTGTTCCGGGGGTCGTGGCCGTAATGGTCAAGCCATTGGCATCGACATCGCTGACAGTAACAACACCGGTAAGCGGGGCCGAGCCATTGATGGCCGTGCGCAGCTGATCGGCCAATTCCTGAGCGGTCAGCGGCCCGGTAAAGGTAAAAGTCTGGGCGTTGATGGTGAAGCTCTCGGATTGCAGCGTACCCAAATAGTCGGTGGTGACCCGGACCTGCTGAACCGTGGTGCCGGTTGCCAATTGCTGAGCGGTCGAAGACGAGATGGAGTTGGCGCTCCCGGACGGATCCGGAAGCCGATGCAGGTCCACGACGGGCAGGCGGTCGTTGGCCGTCAAGCCACCAAAAAGGTAGCGGTCATTGATCTGCTCATTCAACAGGGCCTGGAATTGGCCGAGCGCGCTGTCGATCTGCCCGACGATCGGCGAGACTTTACCTTGCTGAATCTGTGTTGCGGTGGCGCTGTTGTCTGCCCCGCCAGCCACATTGACCACGGTGGCCGCGACACTGTATGTGGCGCCGACTTCGATCGAGGTCAGGGTGATCTCGGAGCCGACCGCTTTCGCTGTGACGCGCATGCCTGCCGTGGCGTTGATCTGGTTGGCAAGATTGCCCGCGACATCGTCAAGGCTGCCTTCGACACCACTTGTGACATAAGAGAACAACTTGCCGTCGACGGTGATCTTGAAGATGTCGCCCGTGTCGCCGATGTCCCCATCGAGCACGACCTTGTCCTTCTGCGCGGTCGGCGGATCGCTGAGCGGGCTTAAGAATGCGCTGTGCATGTTGCTCGCCAGCTTTTCCATGCTGGTGAATACTTTGTCATACGCCTTGACGTCAGGCGAGACAGCTTTGATTGCGGTCAGATAACCGTTCCGACGGTCAATTTCGGCCCGCAGATCCAGGAGGCGTGTGCCCTGGACGCCGTAGGTCACAAGGTTGGTGGATTTCGTACCGGTATTCAATTGCTGCGTCAGCTGCGACAGCGAAAGCTGCAGGTTTTTCACGCCCGAAATATTGCTGAGATAGGTGGCGTATGAGCTGTAGGTGTTGACCGGCATGATGGTTCCTCGCCTTTACCTGCTGACGGCCGCTTGCAGCGTATCGAACAGCTGCTGGACGACAGTCAGCAACCGGGCCGATGCCGAATAGGCATTCTGCAGAACCTGCAGATTGGCCAGTTCTTCGTCGAGATTCACGCCCACGTCGGCCTGATATCTCTGTTCGGTCTGGCTAAGGCTCTCGCTGCTGAACTTGGCGTCGTCAGCAATCGTCTTGGCATTCGCAATCGATGTGCCAACGATGTTGACCATCATGCCCTTGTAGGAGACGCCGCTAACGGTGAGCCCAGCAGCAACGAAAGTGCGATCGGTGCTGTTGAGAGCGGTCACGACGTCAGAGGCCGAGTTCTTCTTCAACTGCTGCGTCCCGTCGAGCAGGGCTTGATTGACCTGGAAATTGAAACGGTCCGTTCCGGTGAAGAACCCGCTGCGAAGCTCCGGCAGATCGCCATTTGCCCGGGTCTTGATGGAGAAGGGAGTATTGTTCGAACTGCCCACCAGTTGTAGCGAGGACGCCCCGGCGATGGCCGTGACGCCGAGCGTCGTGTCGCTGTTGATCAGGGTGGTCAGCTTGCTGGCTATGGCGTCCAGAGTTGCGTCGGTATTGGTGGCCGTGTAGCTGAAGATGCGCCCGTTGATCTCCACCTCGAAGACGTCACCCGCGCGCAGATCGCCGCTGAGACGAACAGTCGAGTATTGTGGCGAGGCCGGCTGCGCTTCGACCGTGGTTTGGAAAGATGCTTCGATCCGCAGGGACTGACCGGCGGCGTCATATGCCGCGCTGAATGAGCCGCTTGTCGTCGCGGTCATGGCTTTGACGACAGCGTCCAGCTGCGATCTCAGTTTGCGGATGACCTCGGTGCCGGGATCCGTACTGACGGGGACGGATTTGCCGCTATTGTCGAGCCGGAAATCAAGAAGTGCGCGAATTTTGCCTTCGCGCAGAAGACTGTCGACTGGGCTCGTGGGATCTTCGGAACGGAAGATATTCGTGCCGTCATAGAAAAGCTTGGAGGGCGGACCGTCGACCAGGCTAAGGCCTGCCGGTGTGAAGAGGGCGATGGCGCCGTTCTCCCGCTCGACCGTGCGAACATCTATGTACTGAGCGACCTCACGGACCAAGGCGTCACGCTGGTCGATGAGTTCGGTGCGTTCCGCACCAGACTCGCTGGCCGAACGCAGCCGCACGTTGAGCTCGAAGACTTGCTCAAGCAGATCGTTTACCTTGTCGACCGACTGGCCGATATCGATCTTTGCTTCATTGTCGATGGAATCGATCCCTGAGGCCACGCGACTGATTTCATCTGCGAGTTGCTGGCCATAGCGGATGACCGCGGTCTGAGCGGCGTCTGATTCCGGGGTTGCCTGAAGAGTCTGCCAAGCGGCCGTAAATTGCGAGAGCAGGCTGGGGAGGGCAGCCTGATCGGAACTCGTGCCCAGCAATTGCTGGATACGGGACATATATTCGTTCTGGGCGCTGTTGGTGCCGTTGGCGGCGATCAGAGACTCCATCTGCTTGCGCAGACTCTCGCTGACAGCTGTTGAGTAGGACGAGACCGCGACACTGCCGATTTGGCTGTCGCCAAGGACCAGAGATTCGCGATTGAGGGATTTGCGGGTATAGTTCGGGTCGTTGACATGGGCGATGTTGGCCGACAGCACCTGGATGCTGGCCTGATTGACCCGAAGGCTTGCGACTGCGGCATTGAGAGCGCCGGTCAACGACATGGCTGCTTAACCCTTGCTATTTAGGCTTAGCGCTTAATGTTGATGATATCCTGGAGCATTTCATCGGATGTCGTGATGACGCGGGTGTTGGCCGAATAGGCCCGCTGTGTCACGATCATCTTCGAGAATTCTTCGGCGATATCGACGTTCGATCCTTCGACGGCCGACCCACGCAATGTGCCTGAGCCGTTTTCGCCGGCACCGGAAAGTCGGGCCGATCCGCTATCGAAGGTCTCAGTGAAGGCTTGGCCGCTTTCACGCTTCAAGGTATTGGCATCGTAGAACTGGGCGATCGGGACCTTGAAGAAAACGCGGCTACGGCCGTTGTCGTAGTTCAACTCGACATCGCCGTTGTCGCGGATGTTGAGATCCTTGAAGATGCCCTGCGGGACGCCATCCTGGGTGAAACGGCGAACATCGATTGTGCTGCCGGCAAACTGTGTGGCGCCTTCCGTCGTCTGGAACTTTCCGAGATTGAGCTCGATCGTTTGCGGACCGACGCCGTAATCGACTTGGAAGGTGATGATTGCGTCGTCGCCGGCGCTTTGTGCTGTCGGCGTGCTGGCATTGCCATTGAGATTGTAGGCGTTGCTGATACCCACCAGCTTGCCGGCCGTAGCGGCCGATGTGCCGAACTGAACGTCGATGAATGAGTTCGTCGAGCCGTTGGAAGCATTGACGGTGGCGGAGAAGGGTGTGCCGGCGCTGATGGCGGTCAGCTGGACAGTGGCACCCAAGGCTGTGGCGGTGACACCTAGCGAAGAGTTGGCGTTGATAAGCGCTGCGATGCCAATTGCAACGTCATTCAAGCTGGTTTCCGTGCCGTTGGCGACGTAGGAAACAGTCTGTGAACCAACGTTGATGGTCCAGGTGTCGCCGATCTCACCCGGACCGACGGTGCCGGACAATGTCACTGTATCGACCTGGGCCACCGGCAAACCATTCGCCGTCGTGTTGACCGACGAGGCGCCGGTCGCCGTAGTCATGGTGACGTTGCCAGCAACAATGGTATCGCCGACGGTCGTTGTGAAGGTGCCTTGCGCCGCGTCAGCGTCAATCGTGAAGGTGTTGGCCGTCGCCGCGTTGGCGGTAATGGTACCGTTCACCGTGACGTTGGCATTGATCAGTGAAATGAGGCTGTCGCGGACGAAAGTTGCTGTCTCGGTCGGGTTGGTCGCTGTGTAGGTGATCGGCGTGCCGTTGATCGTGACTGTAACGGATTCACCCACCAGCAAACCGCCTGGCGGGATGGTAATGGTGTCCGTCTGGCCGGATCCGCTGCCGCCCAAGGTCAGCGAGAAGGGGGTCCCGCCGACATCGGCCGAAACATCAAACGTTGTCGCTGTCAGGTTCCCGGCTGTGACCTGTGCGGCGAGGCCAGGGTTGGCATTGATGGCGGCAACCATGGCCGCACCCGTTTGGGCCTGAGTATATCCGCCGACAGGCGCCGTCACCGTGATCGAGTTCGAACCAATGGTAAAGGTCAATGTCTGGCCGAAAGCCAAACCATCAGAGGGAATGGTGACAGTATCCACCTGGGCAACGGCCGGTACGTTGGCGGTGGTCGGCGCGATCGCCATGGCTTGGTCATTGACCCCCACCAGCGTGCCGGAGACCGGATCCAGCGTACTGTCTGCCGCAACGATGTCGAGCTTCCACAGATTGTCGGCACGTTTTGCCCAGACCAGCGAGACCGTGTGCGGGTTGCCGAGTGCGTCATAAATCTTGATGTTGGTCGGGGCGAGCGGGGGAGTTGGGTTCACCTTCGACGAGGCCGGAAGATTGCCCACAAATTCGAGCTCCGTGGTAGCGGTCGGCTCGTCTATGGTTTGCGTGATCTGGATGGGGGACAAAGTCGAGGTGTCTGCGACCCCCGTTGTTTCGTCGACAGCCCAGCCATTCAGGTAGTAGCCGCCGTTGTTGACGAGATAGCCGTCCCGGTTGACCTCGAAATCGCCGGCGCGGGTGTAATAGGCAAGGTCATTGAAGAGGGTCTGGTTGGCCGTTTGGCTTTCCGGACGGCTGACGACGAAGAAACCCTGGCCGCTGATTGCCATGTTGGTGAGGACTTGGGTTTGATTGACGTTGCCCTGCAGCGAGTTGGCATATGACGGCGAGGCGACCACACCGCCCGGCTGGTGCAGATTGGCATTGGAAACGGTGATCAGCGTCTCGAAGCGCGTGTCGACCTTCTTGTAGCCAGTCGTCTGCGAGTTCGCGATGTTGTCGGAGATGTGTCCGAGGGATTTCGACTGGGCGTTGACACCGCTGACTGCCGTGAACATGGCGCCAAGAATGCTCATTTAAAACCTCGCTCGGTCTAAGAATGGGTCGATTGAGGCGGTTAAAGCAAATCCCAGGCCAACTCCAATATCATAAAAAATCATTGTTATTCAGTATATTATAAGGCGGCGACCGATCTCTAGGCAGAAATGAATCAGCGCTTATTGCCGGAACGGAAGCATCTGCCGAGGTTAAATTGTTGGCACTCCTGCGCCCGTTTCCTGGCATATTCCAAACTCTGGGTGGCCTCAGCGAAAAACAATTCAGAGCAAAGAGTTATGGTGGCAATGCGCGCTTTGGTGACTGGTGGAGCTGGGTTTATTGGTTCGGCGCTCTGCAGACATCTTGTTCTCGACAAAGGGGCTCATATCCTCAACCTCGACAAGCTAACCTATGCTGCAAATCTCGCCTCGCTTTCCGATATTGAGGGATTGCCGACCTATCGGCTCGATGTCGCGGATATCTGCGATAGTGCAGTGGTGTCTCGGCTGCTGGAAGAATTCAAGCCAACCTGCGTCTTCCATCTTGCGGCGGAATCGCATGTCGACCGATCGATCGAGGGGCCCGAGGCATTTCTCATCACCAATGTCTTGGGCACGCAACGATTGTTGGCTGCAGCGACGCATTATTGGCGTGGATTGTCAACAGACGATGCTGCCACTTTCCGTTTCGTCCACATTTCAACGGATGAAGTCTACGGCGAACTCGGCGACACCGGTTTCTTTACGGAATCGACGCCCTACCATCCCAATTCACCCTATTCGGCCAGCAAGGCATCGTCGGATCATTTTGTGCGGGCTTGGCACAGCACCTATGGTCTTCCAGTCCTTGTGGGCAATTGCTCCAACAATTACGGCCCCCGGCAATTCCCTGAGAAGCTGATCCCGCACATGATCATCCGGGCCATCGGTGGGCAAAGTCTGCCGGTCTACGGCGACGGTCGCAATGTACGTGACTGGCTCTATGTCGAGGACCATGCCAAAGCGCTGGTTGCAATCGCCGAGCGGGGACGTGTCGGCGATAGTTACAATATCGGCGGTCGCAGCGAGCGGGCAAATATCGACATCGTCAAATTGATCTGTGGAATCCTCGACAAAAGGCGCCCGTTGCCCTCTGGGAGCTATGTTGATCGTATCGCATTTGTACGAGATCGGCCTGGCCATGACTTCCGCTACGCCATTGACGCAAGCAAAATCGAGCGCGAGCTTGGCTGGCGTCCATCGGTGACGTTCGAGCACGCCTTGGGCGAGACTGTTGCCTGGTATCTGGACAACGAGGCTTGGTGGCGCAGCATTCTCGACGGTGGTTGGCGCGCTGATCGGCTAGGGCAGCTCGCTTAAACTGATGCCGGTTTGTCGAGGCGGAAGCAGCCGGGCTGGAAATGCCGAACCGTCAGGCCCCTGGCAAGCGCCCATTGTTGAACCGGCTTTTCCAGCGCCCAGTGATAGCGCGGGGTAACGCCATCGTACCACTGGAAGCGCTGCCAGGCTTGCGATTGCTTGAAGCTGAGGGAAAGGTGGCCGGCCAGGATATTGGCATAGAAAGGGTCGATCTGCCGCCAAGTATCCAGTCCATCTGACAACTGCTCAAGGATCACGTGCGATCGTTCAAGGCCCAGGCCACGCAAGAATTTGTTCAGATTCTTGCGGCTGGCATAACCGTCGGAATAGACGAAGACCAGGATCGTGCCACCGTGACGCGTCACCCGATCGAGTTCGGCGAAGGCCACTTCCGGTCGATCCACATGATGCAGAACGCCCCAGCACAGGGTCACATCGGCCAGTCCGTCGACGAATGGCAGATCCGTTGCGGACGCTTGGGTCAGCGAAAAGTGGGGCGGCCGCGCAGTATAGTCAGGAAACGAATAGACCGCTTCCGAAAGGTCGACACCGGCATAGCTCGCGCAAAGCGGGGCAATTAGTCGGCCGATACGCCCATTGCCGCAGCCGATATCGACCACGCTCTTGCCTTTGAAGAAGTCGCGGGGCAGGCCAAATCGACCGAAGACATGTCCGTGCGACATGATCTCCTTGTCGGCGAAACCGTCGATGTGGGTCCACTCAAATCCAAAATTGTCCACATAACTGGCATCCTTCAGCGCAGAATCGATCATGATTGAAGGCTTGTGTCGCGAAGGGTTCACGGGTCGCCTAAACATGCCCGACCTCCGGCGCATATCGTAGGATTGCACATTGCGGCGTTATTGTGACGATCGCATTATCCAGTTGATCACCTTCCGAGACAATCTGCGCGGCCGCCTGGTAAGCACTGGGAAACATGCGAGCATCGATCCTGATGCTTCGCCCAGCTGCATCGAACATGGTTTCCGCCTCGCCCCATTTCAGCATCAGTTGGTCAAGAAGCATTTGCCCAACCAATGTGATGCCGAGTTCTCCAAAGGCAATGCGGCACGAATCTCCGTCCTGCGCGAGGACTGCCGAGAACCCCTGTTTTTTGAGCAGGAAGAGGAAGCAGTCCGCGATGAAACTTGCCACCCGGCCAGCGGCGTCGAAATTGACTGGCTCTGCCAGAAATCGGAACCAGGGAAAATAGACCAAGGAAAAGCTGCACGAAGCAGCCGTCATGGCACGAAGATCAAGGGTCACATGCTGGACGTTGGCGTCTGCGGGCACGATACTCCGCGGCGCCGCCAGGTCGCCGACGCGGCAATAGGCGCCCCCATCTTCTGTCTGCAGTATGGAATCGACTACTGGAAACCAGCTCGGCGCACCGATTTTCGCGATCCCCTGGTTCATTTGCCCCTTCAATACGGCCGGCTGCCGTGCCACGTCGAGGGGTGAGAAATTACCAGTTCGGCAACAGGTAATGAAGACGCCGACCGCCAATACGATCCAGGGTTCGCAGTCGGCCAAGCAGTCGGCGGTACTTTTGCTCTTGCCAGTCATAGGTTGCGCACGGTTCCTTAGACGATCTCTTACTACCCTATGTTGGTGGCGTCGCAAATGGCAACCCGGCAATAGCCTTTGCCGTCGGCTGAATGTTATAGTTTTATGGGTTTTTCTTTTTGGGGTGCCGGGATGCAGAAGAATTTTGCGCGCTTGAGTCCGCTTGATCTGGCCAATGTGCTTTGGCTGCAGTGGCTTGAGAATGTCGAGCCGGAACTCGATCAAATCATCAGCAATCTGCGCCAGGCCTTCGTCGCCTGCGAAAAGACGCGCCAACAGATGGATTACCAGACCGGGTCCATCTCGCTCTCGGCGGCCCTCAGCCTTACGCTTCTGATCCGCAATGCGCAACCGACAACAGTTTTCGAGATTGGCACCTTTATTGGCAAGTCCACTTTGGCAATGGCGTTGGCGATGGATGCAACGGGCATCCCCGGGCAGATCTTCACCTGTGACGGCAGCAATGATTTTCGGGTGCCCCGCCTGAGCCAGACGCCGGTCCGCGGCTTTCCGCGCGCCACCAGCACGCATGCCCTTGAAACGCTCCGGTCCGAAGGGGTGAAGCTAGATATGCTGCATATCGACGGCCGCCTCGGCGATCGCGATCCTGAGTTGATCGAACAGATCATGGTTCCCAACGCCGTAGTTGCCGTGGACGATTTTGAAGGTACGGAGAAGGGGGTGTCAGTCGTATCGCAGCTCTTCTCGCGGCCTGCCTTCGCGCGACACTTGCTGATCTATCCGATGCCCGCCCATGTGCGCGAAGCAGCTGGGCTCCTTGGAAGCAATTCAACTGCGGTCTTGCTGCCGTCCGCCTTCCTCGCGTTTCCGCGCCAATCTTGGCGCTGAAGGACGAGCTTCTGTCGGCCATTGCGTCCCGCCTTATGCCGGAGCTTTCTGGATGATGGCCATTTCCTTGTAGAAATGGACGAAGCTGACATTCCCGCGGCGCCAGTCCATTTCCTGCAACATCTGGTCGACCATGTTCATGAAATGGCTCCGCTCGAAGCGCTGAGCCGGGATATCAAAGGGCAACAGGCTGCGATAGGCCGGGTTATGCGTGCATTTCAAGTCTTCAATCACATAAAGCCCACCCGGCGTCACGCTATCCCAATTGAGGCGGAAGGTCTCGGCGATGTCGGCGCTTACATGTGATCCGTCGTCAATGATGATATCGAAGGGACCGGGAATAGTCTTCTGTGTCGCATTGGCGATGACGATATTGATATTGGGGTACAGCTTGCACAGTTTGGCGCAATCGGGACGGATATCGACCCCCGTAACCTGGGCCGCCGCGAAGTACTTAGACCACATCTTCAGCGATGAACCGCATGCTACACCGATTTCCATCAAGCGGAGATTGGGTTTCTGGCGCAATGGCGAGAAATAGCGCTCGTAGACGGCGGTATAGTTGTGTTTGATCGATCCCTTGTCGGTCTTGAAGTGATCGGCAATAGCGGTCAGATGCGTTTTCGCATAATCGAGATGGAAAGGTGGCTCATAATCGACCGGCGCTGTGGTGTCGAGCGAATAGGCGCGGTCCGCGATGGGTGCTGCTAGCGACTGTGGTGCGGCCGGTTTGGGGGCGGGTGCCGACGACAATGCCGACAGCAAGGACGCAAGCGCTGGCCATTTTTGCGTCTGATATTGCGCGATCTGGTCCAGCATGACCTTACGTGGCCCCTTCAGGTGCAGCACGGCGCGGCCATCAAGCTGCCTAGTGGTATAGGGCCGATCCATTTCGATCGAAAAATTGAAAGCGGTGCAGGGGTAATACGCGACTTCGGCACCAAAAGCATCGGCGCGATCAAGTTCGCTCGGCATACCGGGAGGGCAGGTCAGCGCATTGAGCGACAATTGCCCCCCGCGCCAGCGTTTCACATTGCCGTAATACCCCACCACCGTCTGGTTCTGTGCCAGCCGGTCATAGGTGCCAAGGTAGCCCTGGAAGAAGGAGCGGATCGCTGCCGGGTTGCGGTGATTGGCGAAGATGACGCCTTCGTTGATAGGCATGAGGCCTGGGACCGAGCGATACGTCGCCCCGATATCGAACGGACTGGCGAACAATTGCTTCAGCGGCAGGTTCAGGAATGCGTCGCTGTCGAGGAATGCGGTTGGTGCATTGAACTGGCGCGACCGTACGAAGGCGCACATCGCAATCACGCGCTCGTACATAGGCATGGTGAGGTCGATCGGCAATCGGACGATGGTCAGGCGTGGATGCGAAAGATCCGGGAGGAAAGCGGCATCCGTGGCAAACACGAAGCGCACATCTTCGCTCGCAGCCAGCGCTGCAGCGATGCAATGCCGTACAATGCGCTCATAGTCGAATTTGCCGTGATCAATGGCCACGTCGCGATACTTGATGGCGGATTCAGTTTGCGGTACCGACGCGTGGAAGGCAAAACAGATTTGCGATGCGGGTCGCACCGGGACAGGGGCTTGGTCAAAGGACGCCTGAAAGGTGGCAAGGCGCGCGCGCGTCGCCGGTTCGAGTTCGCTGCTGCGCTCGGCGCGCGCGAGGGCGATCAGCGCGTTCAGATCGATTTCGGATTTCTGCGTGCTGGCGGTCCCGATGGCCATTTACAACCTCGCGGGAAATGCGGCAGCCCATTGTCCGAGGACAATAAACGACCAAGCTGCGTTGATGTTCCTCGTTGCATGATCCGCCATCGACTTCAGTGATTGCTTACGTGCCTGGAAGAAACGCAAGCCGGCGAGGCTTTCAAAGGCGCGATGCATTTCCTGCTGTACCGCCGCCTGATTGTTGAGGAATACGCTGGCAGGCATGCCAAAGCCCTTCTTGGGCGTGTCTATGGCGACCTTCCTGCGGATGGCCTCCGGCAGATTGCGCGCCAGAATCTCGCGCAGCACCAGCTTTTTCAACGTGCCGCCACTCTGCATGCTGTAAGCGTTGGGGAGTCGGCTCGATTCTGCAAGCAGGGCAGGGTGGAAGAAGGGAGTGCGAACTTCTAGGCTGGACCGCATGCTCATACGATCTACCTTGGCCAGAACGGCTCCGGGCATATAGGTCGCGAAGTCCAATTGCCGGATGCTTTCGACGGTCGAGCGACCAGGGTGCTGAAACAGGATCTGCGCATGATCAAGTCCCTTTGCCAAGGTTGACTTGGCTTCGGGAAATGCGGCGATCGCAGCGTCAAATCCAAAGACCGGCAAGAACTGGTTGTAGTAGGCGTCCACGATAGCCGCTGGGGTTGCGCCTGGATTGGCGGCGACCGTCGTTGCCAAGCTGCCGTACCGATCATAGCCAGCGAACATTTCGTCGCCGCCATCCCCGGACAGCGCCACAGTCACCTGTTCCCGCGCATACTTGCACAGAAGATAGGTCGGGACACAGGAGCGGTCGCCGTTCGGCTCATCCAGCAAGGCGCCCATGTTGCGGCCGACATTGTCAAAATCAGCGGCCGAGAAAACATGGTCGCTATGTTGGGTGCCGAGGTGCTGAGCGATTTCGCGTGCTGCGATGTGCTCGCTGCCAGGATCGCCCTCAAATCCAATGGTGAAGGTGCGTGGCGTGACACCAAGTTTGCCCACGGCGATGGCGCAGACCAGGGCGGAGTCGACGCCACTCGATAGAAACATGCCTAACGGTACGTCGGAGAGGAGTCGGTGACGAATGGCTTCCACCATGCCGGCTTCGACCCGCTCACAGGTCTGGGCAAAGCCGTTCTGGCTGATTTCCGCTTCGGGGTCGGTTTCAAACACAAAGTAGCGCGTCACCTCACCGAGGCCAGTGCGATCAATGCGCAGAAAGCAGCCCGGCGGCAACTTTTCGACATTGTGCAGGATGGCCCCCGGAGCTGGCACATAGCGATAGAGCATATAGCTCGCCAAAGCGTTCGCGCTCAAATCCCAATCGAGGCCCGGCACCTTTGTCAGAGCATGCAGTTCCGATGCAAAGGTCAACAATCCGGCATCGCGTCTGATGTAAAGCGGCTTCTCTCCGGCGCGGTCGCGGGCGAAGACGGTCGCGCCCGTCACACTGTCATGGATGGCCAGTGCAAACATTCCGTCCAGCATCGGAAACAGATTGGTGCCGAACCGAATGAAGCCCTTCAAAAGGACTTCGGTATCGGTCTTCGTGCGAAAAGATATGCCGGCGGCGGCCAGTTGTTCACGCAGTGTTTGGTAATTGTAGATCTCGCCATTGAAGGTGATCGCATAGCGGCCAGTATCGTCCAGCATCGGCTGGCGGCCATCTTCCGTGAGATCGATGATGCTGAGGCGCTTGTGGCCGAAATGGCAAAGATTGTCTTGGCTGGACCAGAAACCGTCCATATCAGGACCGCGATAGCGGATGGACGCTGCCATTTCGCGGGTGATGCTTTCAGCTTCCGCTGCGGCGAAACGCCTATCGAAGTTCAGGAAGCCGACCAATCCGCACATGAATCTGTCTGTTCTTTTATGGCTGTCAGTTTCGTCGGTGCGTAGTCGCCCGCTGATGCGCCTCGCAAATCACTTCAATACAAGCATTCACTTATCGGACAACCGATTGCGGATGCAGCTTGGCCACCTTGCGGCCGTCAGCAGTGGCACCAGCATGGACCGAGTGGCCCATCAATTCGACCCAGCCACGGGTCTGGTTTGCAGCCTGATGTTCCAGTTTCCAATGATCGCTATATTCGCTCCCACTGGTTTCCTCGAAAACGGGCATGCCCTGCGTATAATGCACCAGCTTGGCGTCATTGCGCGGCGGATCGTATCCGACAAGATGATTCCATTCCCGCGGCAGATCGCCAACTAGCTCATTCGGTAGCCAATCCATCGTATGCGGAAAACGGCATCTTTGCGGGTCTTCGATATAGTCCGGTGTCAATACGCGATTGGCCGGATGACCGCAGTTGAACAGGATCATCGAGGCCCATTCGAACCTCTTTTCATTCTTAGACACCATCGCGGCGTAGCGATCGTCGCACAGAGCAAAAAGTTCGGCCATGTCTGCAAGGCATAGATAGTCTGTGTCGAGGAAGAGCGCCCACCCCTGGAATCCGTTCAGCCAGGGGACCAGGAAGCGGCTATAGGTAAACGGCGTGAGACCCTGCCGGGTGATAGGCAAACTCGGCAAGACGAGCGGAGCGATCGTGACTGGCTTGCTTGACCGGCGGAAGATGCTGAATTGCAGGACGTTGTAGGAGACCGCCTGCCGATGATCAAAGCCGATGTAGATGGGAAGCGGCTGAGCGTAGGTCTGTGCAGACATGATTGGTCTCTATCGTCGTCAGGAGAGGGAGTCGAACAGCACGCCGGTCAGTTTGGAGGTAGCCGACGTACCGATGGCTGGCAGGCTGGAGATAAACGAAGATGCGCTCGATAGGCCGGAGATCAACGCATTGGTCCCCACGCCGAGCCCGGTGAAACCGAAAGCATCAGCGCTGGTGTTGACACCTTTCTCGACCGTGTCGAAGTCGCGCTTATAGCCGCCTTGCGTGAACTGGATGGCGTACTGCATCGATTTCTGGGCCTGCGGATCGTAACCATCGGCACGAGAGACGCGGACCGCATAATCGCCTTGCTTCAATTCCAGGGCGCCTTGCGTCAACAGCAGGTAGTTCTTGCGGGCATCACCGGCATCAAGGTCATTGTCGGCGATGAGCGCACCCGACGAGCGGCTGAAGACCTGGATGCGGAGCGCATCCTTCTGCTCCTGGTCACTGACGAGCGATCCGATCGTGGTCAAGCCTGTCGTGGCGACGCGCAGCTTGAACACGTCGACCTTGTCACCTTCGCCCAGCGAACTGAATAGGCTGATGCGGGTATCGTTTTCGCGCAGAATGCCGATATCCCGCGCCGTCATGTTGTTGTCGATTTTGACGTCGTTGGTGTTCTTCTGGAATTCCTGCACGTCACCGATCGGACCGGACTTCTTCATTTCCGAGGCGATACGCTCGATCTCTTTGGATATCTGATCCAGCTCGTCCTGCGCGCTGGTGGCGGCCGCCGTATTGGCGCTGGTCGCGGTACTGGCGCCGGAGGTCGTATTGAACAGAGTCGAGGTGCTCGTCGAGGCCGTGCTGGAGCTGATCGATGAAGTTGCCATTGCCTCGTTTCCTCTTTTGATCGATCAGGCCGTCAAGTTCATAAAGGGTGTGGCCGAAGTACCTGCAACGGGAGCCGGTGCGGCGGCCTGCGGTGCTGCAGTCGGGCCCTTCACTTCCGTCGCCAAGCCTTCGGCGATTGCGCGATTGATATCCAGGATCGGTTGGATCTTGGTGCCGTCGAGGTCAGCCAGCCGTTGCATGATATGCCGGTCGACCATGATCGATAAAGCGAGCACATTGTCGCGGATTTCTTTGGGCAGAGGGCAGGTGGGGTCGATCAGCGATCCTTGAAAGATCGACCAAAGTCGCTGATTGAGGATCAACGCCGTGCGCAGGCTCTCACCACCGTCATTGGCACGCGCCGCCAACGCCAACCGCCGTGACGCCTCGGCTAAGGCCCAGGCTTCAGTGCTGCGCGGGTCGGCCGCATGAGGCTGATTCGTGTATCCGACGGCTGCTTTCATTCTCTCCTCCGTGCCGCGGCGCCTGCCGGGGCAAACTCTGCTCGTCCCGCAATGGTCTAGAACAGTTTGGCAGTGGCCTTCAGTGCACGGTAATAATCACCTTGATGCACGAGTCGTGCCACTTCTGTCATCTTCTCCAAACTGTCCGGATTGACCCGCATATTTTCCGCCAGAATGGTTTCGAATTTCACAAGGTTTTCAGGCGCGTTTTCGGGAAACAGGTAGATCAGCTGAATGATCAGGTAGAGCTTCTTAACCAGTGTGTCGGCCTGTTCGTCCTTCATGACCTCTCGGCCGCGCAGGAAATTGGCCTTATTGAACAGGTAGAAGCTACCCGGTTCCTCTCCGCGTCCGATAACCGCCCCGTTCACAATGACCTTTTCACCGGGTCGTAACGTAAATTTCAGTGGCAAGTCAGCCCCCCTAAGATTTCTGGGTAGCCCGCCGCCTGGATTTTTGTAGATGCGCGAACCTAGCGCTAGGGGCGGGCGACGGCATTTCTGCCGTCGCCCAATCCTACTCAACCATTTGCGATTAGAACAATCGCAGAATGGCCTGCTGCGCCTGGTTGGCGAGTGAGAGTGCGATCGTACCCAACTGCTGCTTCGTCTGCAGGGTCAGGATGTTCGCGCCTTCCTCGTTCTGGTCCGCCTGGACCAGCTTGTTGGCGCCCTCAGTCAACACATCCGAGAATTCCTTGGTGTAGCTTTCTCGGGTCTGAATGACGTTGAGGTTGGTGCTGAGGTTCGACGAGGCCGACCGGAGGGTCAGCTTTGCCGCATCCAGCTGTTTGATCGCGTTGTCGATATCGGCTCGGTCATTCCACCCGTTCTGGGCAAAATCGAGCTTCAAGCCCTGACCGTCCGTGCGGACGTTCTGGCTGACAACGGTCACTGTGCTGGTGTTGGTTTCGTTCAGCTGCACCGTCAGGTTGTTGGCATCGGTCGCATCGACCAACTGCTTGGTCGTGAGATCGGCCGTCTGACCGGTGTTCGCCGGACGAACGTCGAACTTTGCTTCGCGCGGTGCGTTGTAGGCGCCGCGGATCTTCACTTCGAACGTACCGGTCGCCGCAACGTCGATACCAGTCGAGTTGGTGAGACCAGCCGACGTGGTTTCAAACGTGATGGTGGCACCATCGTTCACACCACCCGCCAAGGTGACCTGGAACGATGTAACCGCACCGGTGAGGTTGACGTTCGTCTTCGTGAACGTGCCACCCAAGCCGTCGGAGAAGGTGATCGTCGCGGCACTGGTCGTGCCGGAGACGGTCGCCGTCAGCTTGGTCACCGAGTTGTCGAGGAAGCCGCTGACGCTGCTCACCGCCGACACGGCATTGCTGTCAATACCGCTCAGGCCGGTAACGGTCTTCGTGGTGTTGACTTCGCTGATCGTCGCTGCCGCGGCGGTCGTGATGTACTTCAGATCGCCGAAGTTCAAGTTCAGATTGAACTGCGCCGACGAGGCAAGACCCACGCCCGGAGCAAACGACACATTGCCAGCATTGCCGGCACTGACCGTCACGACCACGCTTGATGCAGCACCGGCACCCTTCAGGGCGACGCTGTAGTTGTCGAACTGGTTGGTCGTGTAGTTGAACGACGCTGCAGTCGCGGTAAGGCCATAGGTTTCAGCCGCCGAGATGGCGCCGCCATTGTTATCCGGCGTGCCAACGATGAGGGCCGCACCCGTACCGTAGGACGTACCGACGGCGTCCGAGTACTTGGACGCCTGCAGGATCTGACGCTGATCGACCGTGACACGGGCGGAACCCGAGTCGAAGGCGAACGAGTTCTCACCATTGGCGACCTTGGCCTGCCCGAGCAGGTTGAGGCCGTCGCGGGTGAGCGTTTCGCCGTTCTGGTTGGTAGCGACGATCTGCAGATTGACATTCTTTTCGATCACGGACGTGCCGACACCGACGGTATCGGGAACGTCTTCGATCGAGTCGAAGTCGACGTCGAACGAAACGTTCGTGCCGCTGTTGAAAGAGGCCGCGAAACGCAGCACGTCGCCGCGCGCCTTGGCTTCTTCGAACTGCGAGACGGTGAACGTCTGGGTGATGGTGGATTCGCCTTCGCTGACGGTAAAGGTTTTGTCTTTACCGACGCCGCCGGTCAACTTGATCGAAATCGACGAGAAGTTGGACGCGGTGGTCGAAGCGAAGCCGTTGATCACCAGGTTGCTGATGCCGCGGGCCTGTTCGGCGTTGGCGATATCGTTGGTCGCACCGCTGATCGCACCATCGCCCGTGACGGAGATGGTGTATTCGTCAGCGCTGACGACGTTGGTCGCACGCGCACCGCTGATGCCGGCAATCGCGTTGACCGAGGTCTTCGACGACGCCGTGGCGTCAAGGCGCAGGCCGCTGCCGACCAGCAGGTTCTTACCGGCATAGGTCGCGTCGTTGGCGAGCGAGTCGATCTGACGCAGCACGCCGTTGAACGAATTGGCCAAGCTATTGCGCAGCTTCACCGAGTTGGCGTCCGTGCCCAACGAGCCGAGAGCCTGGGTGGTAAGGCCGCGAGCCTGTTCGACCAGGGCTTCGATCTTGGAGATGCCGGTGTCGGCACCCTTGATCGTGCTGATGGCCTGACCGATACCGTCCTTGAGGCCGGTCAAGTCGCCCGCACGCTGGTTCAAACCCTTCGCGGCAAAGAAGCCGGCCGGGCCGTCGAGCGCGGAGTTGATCTTGTTACCAGTCGCAAGGCGGAGCTGGGTCCGCTCGAGCTTGGTGGTGGTGTCTTGCAACAGCAGCAGGTTGCTGCGGATGCCAGAAGAAAGTTGGACTTCTCCAGCCATAGTACTAATCCCCTTTGGAGATTGGGTTGCCGCTGGCTCTTTGAGCCAATGGGCCGACCGGACGGTCGACCCCAGGTAGGAAGCAATTTCCCTGCCAACTGGCAGAAAGTGCCGGAAGGGCTTGAAAACGGCTCAAATGCTGAAGAAATCAATGTGTTAACGACATATTTACCACGCCGGTGGTCGGCAAAATTTGCCGGACCGGCAAGAAGCTCTCCTTAATATTCGTTAATGAGGGCAAGATTTGCCTCCCCGAGGGGCCAGGCCATCGGAACGCGCGGTAGCATGAATCTTGCGTGTGCCAAGGAGATGCAGGGTCGCCAGGAAGCGTTCGCTGCTAGAATTGCCGAATCAGGGCTGGTTGATGGACACGATTATGATCGGGAATGCGCCTGAGCCGGGTGGGGCGGAAGAAAGCCCGGCGGTCACTCAGCAGGTTGAGGCGCTGCGGAGGCGCTCGGCGCATCTGTATCAGACCGACAGGATTGACGAGCTTGAGGCTTGCCTGAAGCAGATTCTGGCCCTGCGCCCGAATGACAGCGTTGCTCTCTACAATCTCGGTGTCCTGTATCATGGTCGTGGCGAATTGGGCCAGGCCGAACATCATCTCATCCGGCTTATCGCCGCCGACCCCGACTATCTCGATGCCTATCTGGCCCTGGGTGGCATCTACTACTCGACGCGCCAGTTGTTGAAAGCGATCAACGCCTATGAAAGGGGGCTTGCGCGCGCGCCGACCCGCCTGCCGTTGCTGGGTGCCTTGCTGGTGGCGCGCCTAGCCGAACGGGTTCCGTCCAACATCCGGTCCGTTTGCGAACGCATCATCGCGATCGACTATGAAAATCCCGACGCCAATACCTTTCTGGCCTGGGCGCTCATTACGATGGGCGACAATCTTGCCGAGGCACTTACCTGCGCTGACCGCGCCTTGTCACGCGATCCGATGCATCCACAGGCGACCGCCATGCGTTATCAGGCGCTCGTCGAGTTGCGGCGCGAAGATGAAGCGGCGGCACTGTGGCGACAAATGGCCGAGCGCGCCGAGAGCGATTGGCTCTTCGCCAAGAACGTCAGCCTGATCGCAACACAGTTGCGCAAGAAGACCCAGCTGGCCGAAATTCCCAACATTTACTTACGACACAATCCCGACGACAACGACGCCATCGCACACGTCGCCAATACCTTTATGATGGATGGCGACTTCCCGGCCGGTCATGAACTGGTCAAAAAGGTCGCCGAGGTCCTGCCGGACAACAAGATCATTCAGATGACGCTCGCATTGAGCGGTTTCCGGCTGCGCGATTTTGGTCTCTTCCATAAATTCCATGATATGCGCTGGGAGCGTGACGGCGCGGAAAAGCGCTGGGACATCGGTATTCCGGCCTGGGACGGACGGCCGCTGCCGGACCAAGCCGTGCTCATATACAGCGAACAGGGAGTCGGCGATCACATCATGTGGGCTTCGGCTCTGCCGGCGCTGCAGAGCCGTGCCACGCGCGTATACGTGGAGACCAACTCGCGCCTCAACTCGCTCTTTGCGCGCAGCTTCCCGGAATATGCGATTGTCACCCGCGAGCATTTGCCGCCAAACTGGAACACAAAGGCGATCGGCGGCATGGCCTCCGCCGCCAACATACCAGCCCTGCTTGATCTCAGTTTTGACGAGATTCCGGGGCGCAACGGCTTTCTTATACCGGACCCCAGCCTCGCCCTGAAACTCCGCGCCCGCTATCAAGCAATGTTCCCCGGCAAGAAGCTCATAGGCATTTCTTGGCGCAGCGGCAATCGGGACAGCGCGGCTATCCGTTCGTTGGAGCTCTCCGAATGGGGGCCAATCCTATCGAATCCGGATTGTGCTTTTGTCAATCTCCAGTATGGCGACGTAACGCGCGATGTGGAGTTTGCCCAGCAGACAATGGGCGTCGAGATTTTCTGGGACCGAGAGATCAATCCGCTCGGCAATATGGATCCGTTCGCCGCCCAGATCGCCGCGCTAGACCTCGTGATCTCCGTTGACAACAGCACGATCCACTTTGCTGGCGCAATCGGCAAGCCGACCTGGGCGTTGCTCCCGGTGAATTCGGACTGGCGCTGGCTCGCCGAGACGCGGGATTCCCTCTGGTATGCGAGTTTGGTACTGTTCCGTCAGCAGCCCGGCCTCGGCTGGGACCCGTTGGTTGCCGAACTTGCCGATCGGCTGCGGCGTTTAGACAGCGATGAAATCACGGCGGCCAATGTCGCCATGATGAGGCGCTGCGGCGACCACGCCTTCAAGCATGGGCGGCTCGATGTCGCCGAAGATTTCTATCGCGCCCTCCTGGCGATAGACCGGCACCGGGCGGAGGCGCTGCATGTGATCGGGCATTGCGCCCGTATCGCCGGTCATCCGAAGGATGCGGTCGCGATCACGGCAGGGGCTCTGGAACAGGCGCCCGACCGCATAGAATATCGTACCGAGCTGGCCCTGGCGCTCGATGCCTGCGGCGAAGGCGAGCGGGCCGAGCGCATGGCGCGAGATACCTTGAAGCGCGCACCAGAGAATGCACCAGCCTTGCTGGCGATGGGCCGTATCCTCTGCCAGCATCGGCGCGAGACTGAAGCCACGGACTATTTCGCACGCGTTCTTCGCAGCGATCCGCGTCATGTCGAGGCGCGGACGGCACTGGCGCAAGCGCAGGCAATTCAAGGCGATTGGGATCTCGCCAAAAGGAATTTCGAGCTCGCGATCCAACACGCGCCGCTTGACGCGAACTCGCACTTGGCGTTTGCCGAAGCGGCGCTGCGTCAGGGTGATTTCGGTATTGGCTGGGAGCATTTCCGCTGGCGTTTCGGATCTGGTTTCGGCGATCTGCCCGGTCATCTCGCCATGCTCGATCCGCAAATTCATCCGATGACCTGGGCCGAGGGCAATCTGCGCAAGGCGCGCTTGCATCTGCGTGCCGAACGTTCGGTCCTCGAACAGCTGCTGTTGCTGAGCCTGCTTCCAGAAATACAGGGCGAGACACGTTCGATCATGGCAGAGGTGGCGCTTCCGCTCCTGCCACTGCTGCGCCCGATGCTACCCAAGGTCACGCTCGAGGCAGCGGGCTCGGTGGGGCAATCGCATCTCGAGGTCGGCCGCGTCTCGCTGTCGTCAAGCCTCGGCGATCTGGCGCGCCGTTTCCGTGGGGACAGGGAAAGTTTCTCCGCAAAGCCCTGGCTGGATCCCAGATCCCTCGACCGTTCAGCCGCATTGCGCGCCGAATACCAGCAATGTTTTCCCGGCCGACCCCTGGTTGGCCTTTCCTGGCGCGGTGAGAATGCAGACAATGAGCAATTGTTGGCCAGATTTCTGCCCCTGCTGAAGGATCCCGCATTCGGCGTCGTCTCGGTCCAGCGCGGTGCTGACCGCGGCGCGTTGGCATCTTTTGCCGCTGAGGCGGGCTGCGATTTCGCCGTCGATCCGCGAATCGACGGCATGCAGGATCTCGCCGCCTATGCCGGCCAGCTTGCGGCGCTCGACGTTGTCGTGGCGGAAGACGATCTTACCGCCGTCCTGGCGCTGGGCCTGGGGCGTCAGACTGTGAAGCTCTGCCGCTCCGGAACCGAGCATTGGGCGTGGGGGCTCTCGGGTCCGAGTTGCGTTTGGGGGGGCAATGTCCACATAATGCGAGAGGCGACTGACCCGGCGCAGGGGCTCGCATCCTTGCGCGATGCTGTCGCCAGTCGGAGTACGAGAAGGAGCGCATCATGAATCGCCACGAACGTCGGGCCGCCAAGAGTTCCGCGCGCGCCAAGGGCCAGGCGCAGACGGGTAATGGGATCGGCGATACCGTCACTCAAGGCATCGCGCTCATCAATGCCGGCGAATACCCCCAGGCCGAGCAGATCTTCCGGCATCTGCTGAAATCGGCGCCGGATTCTGTCGAGGCGAAGCATCAGCTTGGCACCATCCTGGCGCGAACTGGCCGGGCGGAGGAGGGGATCGCCCTGCTGCGGGAAGCAACGGCGGCGATGCCCAAGGAATCCCTCTATTGGAGCAACTTGGCTGCGGCCTGTTACATCGCCCAGGATTCCAAGGGTGCCGCCGAGGCGGCGCGTCAGGCCGTCGCCTTGCGGCCGGATTACGGCCTCGCCTGGGACAATCTCGGGTCGGCGCTGATGGATCTCGGTGAATTCGCCGAGGCGATCGAAGCTTATCGGCAGGCCATGAGGTTCGGTGCCGGCGATCTCGAGACGCAGAAGCGGCTGTCCGCCTGCTATATGGGGATCGAGGATTATCCGAGTGCGGTCAGGGTCATCAACAGCGTCCTTGCCGGCAATGCCGAGGATCACGAAATGCTGGCTTGTCTCGGCTCGGCCCTGATCGAAACCAAGGATTTTGCCGGCGCGCGCGATGCGCTGGCCAAGGCGGCGGCGATTGCGCCGGACTATTTCCCGACCGCCTACCATTATGGTCGCGTCCTGCGTCTCAGCGGTGATCGTGTTGCCGCTCTGCGCTGGCTGCGCCGCGCCACGTCGTCCGAGCCGCGCAACCCGGTTGCCTGGCGCGATCTGGCTGAGGCGTCGCTGGAGGAGGGTGATCTCGAAAATGCCAAAGTGGCGATCGAGCGCGCCTTTGCGCTGGAGCCCAATGCCGTCTCGATCCGTGCCCTCCGCGACCGCATCGTCCCGCCGGTGGCGCCGCAGCAGCCGGTGCTGGATTTCTCCAATATCGGTCCATTCATCCCGATCGAGCTCGACGCGCCGCGCCTGGAGACGCTGCAGGCAAATCCGGCAGCGCCAGCGACTGAGCCTGGCGTCGTCGATCTGTCCATTCTCAAGATCGGCAACTGACCAAGCGCGATGTCCGGTCCGACCGCGCCCGACCAATCCGCGGCGATTGGCCGGGAGATCGAAATCGCCCGCGCCGCCCATGCCAAGGGTGACATTGCGGCCGCGCTGAAGACCTATGATCGCATCCTGGCCACCCACCCCGACGAGGCGCGTGCCTTGTGCTTGCGCGGCCTGATCCGGCGCGATAGCGGCGACATCCAGGCAGCCGAGCGCGATTTTCGTCGCGCCATGTCGGCGGCGCCGGACATGCCGCTCACCTATCAATTGCTCGGCGACCTGCTGCACAATGCCAAGCATCTGGTGATGGCGGCGGATATCTACGAGCTGGGCCTGCGTCGCGATCCGGGTAACGTGCCGATCCTCTCCAATCTTGCGCATACTCGCCTTGGCCTCGGCCACTACCAGGCATCCCTCGATCTCAGCCGTCGCGTCGTGGCGATCGACCCGGCCCAGCAGGAAGCCTGGTTCCGCATCGGCGCGTCCCTGTGCCAGCTCGGCGATGCCGCGTCGGCGTTGGCACCGCTTGCCCGTGCCATCGCGCTCAAACCGGATTGCCTGCGCAGCCGTGCCGCCCTTTGCGTGGCGCATCATCGCCTGGCTGACATGGCCAAGATGGCTGAGGATTTGGCCGCGGCTGAAATCTATCTCGCCGACGATTTCAATCATCTCTCGCAGTTCAACGAAGTCGTGGCTTGGCTGAACTGTGCCGAGATCGCCTTTCCTGTGGTCCGTGCCTTTCTTGAGCGCCATCCGCGGGATGCGCGCGCCTGGAACCTTCTTGCGCGCCTTCATATCGTGGCTGGTGAAGAGCGCTATGCCAATGAACTGCTCGAGCGGGCGATCGCTTTGGCACCGGATGATCCGGAACTCCATCTGACCTTGGGCCTGCAACAATTCAAGCTCGGCGACTTCCGGGCCGGGCTCGAGCGGTACCGCCATCGCTGGGACCGGCCCGACATGAGTGCGCGGGAAGGCAAGTGGGATATCGCGGCACCTGCCTGGAATGGCCAGGTGCTGACCGAGGGCACGCTCATGGTCTGGACCGAGCAGGGGATCGGCGATCTTGCGATGTTCGCCGGCTTCTTCAACGACCTTGCCGATCTGGCGCCGCGCGTGATGATTGAGACAATCGGCAGGTTCCGCCATCTCCTGCAACGCTCCTTTCCCTGGGCGCAAACCTATCAGCGCGACCAGCTGCCGCCCGATTTCATCGCCCGCAACGATATCAAGGCGCATGTGCCGATCGGCGATCTGCCGCTGCTGCTCGGTGCCGATTTCGAGCGATTGCCGGCGCGCGAAGGCTATCTGATCCCCGACGCGGCCCAGATGTGGCGCCTGCGTGAGCGCTATCAGCGTCGCTTTCCGGGGCGCCTCATCGTCGGCATCTCCTGGCGCAGTGGCAACAAGAGCAGCGCCACCACGCGCTCGGCCGAGCTCGATTGGTGGCGCGATCTCCTCAAAGATCCGCGTTTCGGATTCGTCTCGCTGCAATACGGTGCCGTGGGCGAGGAGGTTGCCGCCTTCAACGCCGCTGCCGGGGCCGATATCCTCTGCGACCCGGAAGTCGACCCGCTGCAGGATCTCGACCTCTTCGCCGCCCAGGTCGCCGCGGTCGATCTGGTGATTTCGGTCGACAACAGCACCGTTCACTTTGCGGGGGCGATGGGCAAGCGCGTTTGGATCCTGCTGCCCCATGTTGCCGATTGGCGGTGGCTCACCGAGCGTCCGGAATCGATTTGGTATGCCAAGGCTCGGCTGTTCCGCCAGCCAAAGCGCGATGATTGGGGTGCGGTCTTTGCCGAAGTCCAGCAACTTCTTCCGCTCTTCGATGCCAGGCTGGCGCGTGATGATCTTGCCGCGCTGATGCATCGTTGCGCGTCTCAGCTTTCCTATCTCGGTAATTCCAGCGATGCCGAAATCTTTCTTCGTCGCCTGCTGCAGCAGGACGATACCGATGTTGACGCTCTCTATGAGCTCGGTCATCTGGCATTGGCGACGGGCCATGTTGCCGACGGCATCCCGTTCCTGGCGCGCGGCGCGGCCATCGCGCCGGCGCGCATCGATATCGCTTACGATCTGGCGCGTGGTCGATCGGAGCTGCCCAATCTCACCTTCGGTCTGCCGCGATGGGTGCCGGGCGATACGTCGCGGCGTCGCCTCCTGCTTTGGTCCGACGGCACGGCAGCAGTCGATTTGGCGGCTGCGGCCGGTTTGCCGGCTCTGCGCGATCGCTGCGATCTATTGGTTCTGGGCGTGACGGGGTCACTGTTGCCGCTTTTTGCCCGCCTCGACCGGCGTCTCACTCTCTATCGGCAGGAAGATCTGACGGCAGGCGATATGGAATCTCTCAGTCTGGATGGACAGGCATGTCTTGCCGACCTCAGGCCCACGTCGATGCCGGACCGTCCTTGGCTGATGGCAGACCCCGCCCGCGTGGCTGAACAGCGGGCCCAGAACAGCGCCATGTTTGGTGACAGACTGGTGGTGGGTCTCGTCAGCCGCCAAGAGGGGCCGTGGGCCGGCACACCCATGCCGAATTGGGCGAGCCTCGACACTGGTTTTCTCGCTATTCTCGCGGCACAAACGTCGATCGGCCTTGTCGTGCTGGATGATCCAGGCACCGACACGTGGCCGGAGCACGTTCGGACGGACCCGCGCCTCGATTTTCGACGGCGCAGCGATGCTTTCGCGGCGGCGATCGCGGCGGTTGATGTCGTGGTTGCGGTCGAAAGTGCCTCGGCCTGGCTCGCTGCGGCTTTGGGAAAACGCCTCTTTCTTCTGCGTGGTCGCGCGGCGTCGTCTCTCTTTGATCATCTGTCGGCAGAAGTGACCTTGCGGCAGTCCGCCAACGGTTCCTGGGCGCGGGCGCTGACCGAGCTTCTTGCGGCGCTCGCGGCCATCGACCGGTCGATACTCCAAAAATAAGCCCGGCCCAGCGGGAGCGAATCGCTGGGCCGGGTTGGCTAGGACCCGATCGGGGGATCGGTGCCTAGAACAGACGCAGGATGGCCTGCTGCGCCTGATTGGCAAGACTGAGGGAGATGGTGCCGAGCTGTTGCCGCGTCTGCAGCTGCAGCATGTTGGCGCCTTCCTCGTTCTGGTCGGCCATCACCAGCTTGTTGGCCCCCTCGGCGAGCACGTCGGTAAATTCCTTCGTGTAATTCAGTCGCGTCGTAATGACGTCGAGATTGTTATTGAGTGCCGATGCCGAGGATCTGAGCCTGATCTTGGCAGCCTCCAGCATTGCTGCGGCATTGTCGATATCGGCGCGGTCCAGCCAGTTGTTCTGGGCAAAGTCGATCGCCAATCCCTGGCCGTCGGTTTGCACGTTCTGGCTCACCACCGTGATCTGGTTGGTGTTGGTCTCGTTGAGCTGCACCGTCATGTTGTTCTGATCGGTGCCGTCAGTGACCTGTACCGTGGTCAGTTTTGAGTCGAAGCCGGCTTGTGCAGCACGCTGGTCGAATTTCAGTTCGTCCGGTGCCGTGAACTGGCCGATGGCGTTGTATCGGATGCTGGACTCTGAATCGGCCCGGAATGCACCAGGATTGACGGTCAACTGGATGACCGACCCATCGTTCGGTCCGCCAACCACCGAGAAGGTGAGGACGGCCGATGCAGCAAATGAAAGGGCTGTCGTGACGATTGCCTTGCCGCCATAGCCGTCGTCCAGGGCAAAGGTTGCCTGGGTGTCGTTGGACTTCACGGTGAAGTTGAGATTGTGCGCCAGATTGCTGGCGAGCGGCGACAGGATGCTGCTGAGGCTGATTGCAGCGGCAGACAACACTGCGCCAGTCACCGCTTCAGTACCGTCTGCCTGGGCGGCGGTCGAGGCGGCGGCGGTTGTGACACCGTTGAGGCCGACGCGCAGGAAGTTGATGTCGACAGATGCGTTGCCGTCACCCGAGGTGAAAGTATAAGTGCCGTCGGTTGAGACACCGGTGGACGTGACGCCGCCTGGGCCGGCGAGATTGACGCCGTAGGAGGTGAAACGACCAGTGATGAAATCGAAGTCGGCGGCACTGGCCGATGCGGTCACCGTGAAGGTGGCATCCGTGGCAATTGATGCGGCATTGATGACCGGCGTCCCGACGATGCCGGAGGAGGCATGGCCATAAGCGCTGCCGATCTGCGCGTCGCTGCTCGCGGACTGCAGGATGGTCCGTTCATCAATGGTCAGGCGCGGCGTGCCGGTATCGAAATTCCAGGAATTCTCGCCGTCGGAAAGCTTCTGCTGGCCGAGTAGGCTGGTGCCGGACCGGGTGATCTCCTGGCCGACACCGTTGAAGTTCGCAACGGAGACGGCAACATCGACGAATTTCTCGATGACAGAGGTGCCGAGACCGTAAGTATCCGGCACGTCATCGATCTGGTCGAAATCGACGTCGAAATTGATATGCGTACCACTGGCGAACTGGTGGTCCAGGTTCAGCGCCTGGCCGGTCGCCTTGGCAATGGCCCACTGTTGCGTGGTGAAGGTCTTGGTGAACGATACATCGCCTTCGGTGATGGTGAAGGTCTTGTCCTTGCCCTTGCCACCCGTGTAGCGGATCGTGACCGGGTCGAAATTGCCGGCCGTCTTGCTCTGGAAGCCGCTGATCGACAGGTTGCTGATGCCGCGATCACGCTCTGCGTTGGCGACGTCGCTCGCGTTGGCCGAGATGCGGCCGGTGCCGGTAATGTCGATGACGTAATCGTCGGCCTTCATCACATTGGTGACGCGCGACGCGGTAACGCCGGGCAGGGCGTTGGCAGCACTCTTCGAGGACGAGGTCGCATCGAGGCGCAACCCGCTGCCGACCAGCAGGTTTTTGCCCTGATAGCTCGAATCCTGCGCCAGCTTGTCGATCTGGCGCAGCAGCGTGTTGAACTGTTCCGACAGTGATTTGCGCAGCGCCATCGAGTTGGCGTCGCTGCCCAGGTTCTGATAGGCGGTCGTGATGAAGCCGCGGGCCTGTTCGACAAAGCCCTCGATCTTGGTGACGCCGACATCGGCGGCCTTGATGGTCGAAATCGACTGGTCGATCGAGTTCTTCAAGGTCGAAAGATCGTCAGCACGCCGGTTAAGGCCCTTGGCCGCGAAGAATTCGACCGGACCGTCGATGGCGCCGTTGATCTTATTGCCGGTCGCCAGGCGCTGCTGCGTGCGATCGAGTTTGCCGGAGATCTGCTGCAGCAAAAGGAGGTTGCTGCGGATACCGCCGGTCAATTGAACGTCATTGGTCGCCATCTGGGTTCTCCCGAATGTGTCTTGCGACTAGGGCGGTCCTTTTTGACCACCTCGCGGCGCCCTTCGCCACGTCTCGGAAGCTCTTATGCAGCTGGCGTGCCAACTCATAAGTGTATGATGTATAATGAGTTTATGGGTGTCTGGCGCCCTCGCGCGCTATGTAGCCTTTGCCTGGACGGGAATTTCCGGTCGCGCCAGGCAGGCATCTTTTGCAGTCTTAGGAGGGGAAAAGGTGGACGCCGGTCACGGTTTGGAAGGACAAAATCGGCGTGCGAGAGGGCTTCTGAGGCGCGAACGCGCACGCGGGTATGCGCCTAGGATCTTAGTCCTCTTGCATATTTTGCCCTTACGACCTATCTTGGAATCTGGGTGACTTTAAGTTGGTGTAAGTTCGTCCGCACTCTATAGCGGGAACTTCCACTGTTTCACCGGCTGATATGGCACTTGGGCCGCCTTTATTCTCAGGGGGCCACCATATTGGGAAGGTATTGCTGAATGGTAAACGTGGCACAGGCATTGGGATCGACCGGCGGTGGCGCCGCGCTTTATGCGCGGGCGTCAGCGGCGTCGGTTGCCCTTTCGTCTGAGGCTGCCACGACCGAACCGGTTGATGCAGCTGCTGCGGTCGAAGCGCCGGCCGTGTCACAACGGGCTGACCTGACGGTCACGGCTCTCAGCCAAGCCTACAAGTACAACAGCTTTGAATTCACCTATCGGCAGGACTTCGGGAAAATTGTCCTGTTGCGGCAGAAGCCGGATACCGGCGAAGTCGTCCAGCAGTTCCCGTCTGAGTACTATCTGAAGAAGTATGCCGACAGTCAGCGTGTGGCGCAAAGCGCTGCGGGGACCAGTGCTGAAACGGTATCTGGTGGTCAGGTCGACGTGAATGTGCCGACCAGTGCCGGCGGTGATGCGGGTGGCACGCCGCCCACCAGCGCTGCTCCGGCGCCAGCTCCGGCACCGGCGATCAGTGCGGCGCCATCCCTGCCCGGCGGTAGCGGGGCGAGCTCCTCGCCGGTCAATCTGACCGTCTGATATTTTTTAATTTCAAGGGGTTGAAGAAAAATACTGGCGCGCCCTCTCAGGCGCGCCATTGTGTTTGCGCGTGCTGCGTGTTTAGGCGCGCTGCTGAACCGCGACTGGGCAGGTGGCCGGCTGGCGACGCGACTTTGTGACCGCGCCGCGATTGTTGTAACCGGTGACGGCGGCGCGCTTTTCATCGAGCGCCTGAACGACCGCTCGCATGACTCGTTCATTCACGTCCCGCATGGCTTTCAGCGCGCGCAGATTGTCCTGGACGGCGGTTTGAAAGCGTTCCGTCGCCTCGGTAAGTTCGTCACGGAGTGCGGTGCTCACATGACTGAGATCCTCGCCGGGTTCCTTGAGCGCCAGGGTGAAGGCCTGGTAGGCATCGGCCAACGCCACTTTATCCATCTGCAGCTGCTTCAGCTCCGTCGGCTTCATGCTGCGCATCAATTCCAGTTCGCGCTCCATGCAGCTGATCAGCTGCGATGTGATGGCCAGCAGTTCGGTCATCCGGCTTGTCTTGTCCATCACGCAACCTCCTGAATCTGCATTAATTGTTTCTGTACGATGTCGGCGATGCCAAGGCTCCGGCTGCGTCCGACCGCCTTGCCGAATTCCTGGTTCAGCAGCGACTTGAACATCGCTTCACCTTCGCCGCCGCCGGTCACCGGATCGGGTTCGATGTCCGATGACATTTGGTCAAAGACCAAGCCGGCGAAGAAGGATTCGAAATCTTCCGCCACCTTGGCGATGCCAGCGCTATCGCGCGGGCCCGTGCTCATGCCGGGTCCCTGGCGCAGGCTGGGGCCGGTTGCCTGCAGGCTGGGGTCGATCATCGCGGGAAGGCTGAGATCCGCCATCACTGCACCATGATGTCGGCTTGCATGGCGCCGGCACTCTTGATCGATTGCAGGATCGAGATCAGATCGCGCGGCCCGACACCCAGCGAGTTGAGGCCGGCCACCAGATCCTCCAAGGTCACGCCGTCATTGAGAACGGCCAGCTTGCGGTTGGGATCTTCCTGCACCTGGATATCTGTCCGCGGCACCACGGTGGTGACGCCGGTGGCAGAAAATGGTGAAGGTTGAGAGACTTGCGGCGTTTCAGTAACCCGGATTGTCAGGTTGCCCTGAGCGATCGCCACCTTGCTGATACGCACGTTCTGCCCGATGACGACGACGCCGGTGTTCTCGTCGATGATCACCTTGGCCTGCTGGTCGGGTTCGATCGGCAGCTGCTCGATATCGGTGATAAGGCTGGTGGGATCGCCGCCATATTGCGCGACATTGAGCTGGACGGTGCCGGAATCGAGTGTGCTGGCCGTGCCGGCACCGACGAACTCGTTGATCGCGTCGGTGATGCGGCGGGCGGTCGTGAAGTCCGGGTTACGCAGGGCGATCTTCATGGTCTGCAGCGTCTTGAAGTCGAAGGGGACTTCGCGCTCGACAATGGCGCCGCGCGTGATCCGGCCGGAGGTCGGAACGCCGCGCACCACGGTTTCGGCGGCGCCCGTCACCTTGAACCCGCCGATCGTGAGCTGGCCTTGGCCGACCGCATAGACTTCGCCATCGGCGCCGAGCATGGGGGTCGCCAGCAGCGTGCCGCCTTGCAGGCTCGAAGCGTCGCCCAGGGAAGAAACGGTGATGTCGATTTCCGCACCCTGCCGGGCAAAGGCTGGCAAAGTGGCCGTGACCATGACGGCCGCCACGTTCTTCGGTTCCAGATCGGCATTGGCCTGGTTCACCTTGACGCCCAGGCGTTCCAACATGCCGATCAGGCTTTCACGGGTGAACGGCGACTTCTTCTTCACATCGTCGCCCGTACCGTCCAGGCCAACCACCAGGCCATAGCCGACCAACTGGTTCTCGCGCACCCCCTCGAACTCGGCGATATCCTTGATGCGAGACAAGGCATGGGCCGGGGCGCTCGGCAGAAAGCCGGACAGAGCGACGGCCAGAGCCACCAGGGCATGAAGCCAGCGATGCGGGCGGCGGTGCGGTCTATGGAAGACGTTAATCGTCATGACGGTCATCTTCTTGTGGCGGATCTTTATCCGACCATCGGAGATGCGAGTTCCGTGCCAGGACGGCGGATTAAAATAATCTATATTTATCAATGTCATAAAAGACACGGCGAGAGGTGCTGAGGCCTCTGGCAGGTAATCTGGGCCAGGTTTGCGGGGAAGAAATTACCTGCGGGCAGAGGGCGTGCCGTTCGGGCAAGTTGTTAATTCTTTTAATCTTTTATTAGCGGCGGATGCTATTATATCAGGGACTCAGGCCTTACTGGCGCCAGGTGAATAGTGGCCATCAAGATCGACCCGGTTTCCCCAAAACCCGTCTCTGCCAACCGTCGTGTTGGCGGGCCGAGTGCTGCTGGCGGCGGAGCGGAGTTTGCCAAGGCGCTGGGTGAAAGCCAGGGGAGCCACGGCCATGTGTCGATGGCGCTGGGCGTCAATTCCCTTTCCGTGGTCCTCGCGGTTCAGGAGGCACCCGACGCCGCCAAGGGGCGGGCGCGCAAGCAGGCGCGCGACCGCGGCCTCAAGATGCTGGACTATCTCGAGGAGATCCGCATCGGGCTCCTGATGGGGGCGATCCCCAAGGAGCGGCTTGAGCAATTGGGACAGATGGTGCGCGTGAAGCGCGAACAGATCGACGATCCCAAACTTACTGCGATTCTGGACGAGATCGAGCTGCGCGCGGCCGTCGAACTTGCCAAGCTCAGTCGTTAGTTCTGCAAGAATCTTTTTTTTTCAATTAGTTGACGATGCGCCGCCACGAGAAATCGTGCTTGCGGGCAACAGCCTTTTGCCTATACTCCGCGCCAAATTCGCCCCCGAGTCAGACGCTTAGTCAGTGGCTTTCGGGGCGAAGCGGCAACGACGAGTCGAGACCACGCATGAAGCCTTTGCTGTCGCCCGATTATCGGCCCTCCGACAAAGAGCCTTTCATGAACCCCGTACAGGTCGAATACTTCCGCCAGAAGCTGCTGGCCTGGAAGGGCGAACTGTTGCGTGAATCCGGTGAAACGCTCAGTCATCTTCAGGAAGAGAGCCTGTCCGAACCCGATCTAGCCGATCGCGCCTCGCTTGAGACCGACCGCTCGCTGGAACTGCGCACCCGCGATCGCGAGCGCAAGCTGATCCAGAAGATCGACGAAGCCTTGGGCCGGATCGAAGACGGTTCCTACGGCTATTGCGAGGAGACCGGCGAGCCGATCTCCCTGAAGCGGCTCGAAGCCCGGCCGATCGCCACCCTTTCGCTGGAGGCGCAGGAGCGCCACGAGCGCATGGAGCGGACGCATCGCGACGATTGATCGATGAACTCGATCGATTAGCCGTTCTTCAATCGACTGGGACGATCTTAAGCCAGGGCCAGCGAGCCTGGTAACTGGCTGCCTTGGCGGCCGCGCTGCTTGCATCCGGACAGGCCGGATTGGCGATGAGCTCACCGCGCGTAAGTTCCTCCGTGCCATAGGGTGCGTGGAGCGCGATCGTTCCATCGGCCCGGGGTTGCAGCCCGACACAGGTGCAACGGATCGGAAAACGCCCGATCGCCGCGCACGCATTCTCGACGGGCGGATATGCGACACCGAAGCGGTCCCGGTACCAGAGGTGGACCCGCGCCTGATTCTTCAGATCAATCAACGCGTCGAGATCGGCAAAGACCAGCCGGGCGCGTTGCAATGCCCGATCTTCAGCGTCGTAAGAGAGGTCGGTGGGGTCGAAATAGAAGAGGTCGTAATCCTTGATCCCCTCGGTCGGTGGGCGACCGGCGAGGGCGTTCCAGTAGGATTGGTAGACGCTGCCGGCGACCAGCCAGGGGTCGGGGAGATCGAGCATGGGGAGGCGCGTCAGGATCGCGCGGTTGATCGGATTGGCGATCGCTGCCTGGACGAGGTCACTCATGGCGGCCAGTCTAAGGGGCGAAAAGGGATCGTCAAAAGGGCATTTACGGGGGCAAAAGGGCGGTAAAAAAAAGACCCCTCCACCCCTGAAAAGGGGGGAGGGGATAGTCGCCGTCATGAACTCTCAGTCGGGGCCATCAGGCCCCGACATGGCAATCGCACGCGTTGGAAAACGTCAGAACGGGAAGAAGATGTCGTAGACCTGCTGGCCGAAGCGCGGCTGCTGCACGTCGGAAAGCGTCCCCTTGCCACCATAGGCGATGCGCGCCTCGGCGATCTTGTCGTAGTTGATTTCGTTGACGTTCGAGATGTCCTCGGGCCGGATGACGCCACCGACGGTGAGCTGGCGCAGCTCGTAGTTGACGCGCACCTGCTGCGTCCCCTGCAGCACCATGTTGCCGTTCGGCAGAACCTGCGTGATCACCGCCGCGACGCGCAGCTTGATCGCCTCGGAACGATCGACGGTGCCCGAGCCGCTCGTCGTCGACTTGCTGTCGGAATTGACCAGATTGCCGGCATCGATGCCGTCGGGGAATATGTCCTTCAGCATCGTTTCGTAGCCGAGCAGGTTGTCGAGCCCGGCGCTGTTGCTGCCGTCGCGCGTCTGGCCGGTCTTGTTGTCGAGCTTGGCCTGGTCGTCGATCTCGATGACCACGGTGAGAATGTCGCCGATCTTGCCGGCGCGCTGATCCTTGAAGAAGGCGCGACTGCCCTGCCGCCACAGCGAGTTGGGCTGGCGCACATCTGCCATCGGCGAGGGCATCGGCAGCGAGACCGGCTGGTAGTTCGGATCCTTCTGCGGATTCTCGATCGGGTCCATCGACGGTTCCTTGCCGATCTCCGCAACGCGGTCGATCATGTTGCCGCAGCCGGCGAGCGAGACCGAGCCCATGAGGGCGGCGCCGGTAAGCGCGAGGCGGAAGCTGCGGTGAATGCGTGAGCGGGCCATGCTGGCCTCCTTCAGTTCAGGCTAAGCTGGCCGGCGACCGGGATCACGATCGTGCTCGCGTCCTGGACGATGCCGGTCAGTTCTTTCTTGCTGTTGACATTGACGACGCGAATGGGCTGGCCGATTGCGGCATCTTCAAGCGCCTTGCCGGTGACGGTGAGGTTCATCGGCCCGCTTTGGAGGGCCAGCGTCACCAAAGTGTTCTTGCGCACGGCCGGTGTCATGACGAGATCGGTGCCGCGCAGCATCTGCCCGGTCCGAAGCGGCCGCTTGGTGGTCATGCCGACCAACTGCCGCGCATCGGTGATGACGTTGCCGATGAGCCGGTCGGTCCGTACGGAGATCCATTGCAGATCGGCATCCTGAACCGTGATGCCGGCGCCCATCGCATGGGAGAAAACCGGAATGTCGATCGTTTCGTAGATCGTGCCGCTGACCGGCCGTTGCTGCAGCGTCGGGCCGTCGGCAGGAACGACGAGCATGGCCGCAAAGCGTTGCGTGGTCGGATCGTATTGCAGATTGTGGACGCCGACCGTTGTGGCACTGGCTGTCGGCAAGACGAACTCGACATCGCCGCCGTCGAGCACCAGTTCCATGCGGGCATCATTCCCGGCGCGGTCGTGGATCGCGTCGGTCAACGCGTTGATGACGGAACCGGCGTCGATCCGCTGGCTCATGCGGCCGACCAGCACCTTCTCGAACTTCGAGTCCGGCTGCCAGTCGAGCTGATAGGCGCGCGCCAATTGGCGCAGGAAACGCGCGTCGAGCGAGATTGTCTGGCCTGGCGCCGGCGCCTGGGCGATCGGCGTGTCGCCATTGGAAAGCGATTCCATGAAGAGATCGCCGAGCCGGATGACGTCATCATCGACCATGACATTGGTGCGCAGGCTGAGACCTTGCGGCGCGGCCTGTTCGTCGACCGAGACTTCGCCATAGCCGGCGCTGGCCACCATTTCGGCCTTGGCCGGAAGAGACCAGGCCGCGGCCAGGGCGGCGAAGGAGACAATGAGGCGACGTGATGCACGCGACATGATGCACCTCCTCAACGGATGTTGCTGACAGTCGCCATCATGTCATCAGAGGCCTGGATGACCTTCGAGTTGATCTCGTAGGCGCGCTGGGCGGCGATGAGATCGGTCATCTCGCTGACCATGTTGACATTCGACTGTTCGAGAAAGTTTTGCTGCAGTGAGCCAAAGCCGATGGCGCCGGGATTGCCCGTGGTGGGGCCACCCGAGGCTTCGGTTTCAAGCAGCAGATTGTCGCCGCTCTGCTGCAGGCCGGCATCGTTGATGAAGGTCGCCAGCTGGATCTGGCCGAGGATGACCGGTGCCACCTGACCCGTGATCGTGACCTGGACCTGGCCGTTGCCGTTGATCGTGATATCGTTGGCGTTGTTGGGAACCGTGATGTTGGGGACGATCGCATAGCCGTCCGCCGTCACCATTGTGCCGTCGTTGGAGAGGCGGAACGTGCCGTCGCGCGTATAAGCGGTGGTGCCGTCCGGCAGCGTCACCTGGAAATAGCCGCGGCCCTTGATCGCGACATCGAGCGGGTTGTCGGTCGGCACCAGCGAGCCTTGCTCGTTGATGCGATAGACGGCGACCGGCTTGACGCCGACACCGACCTGGACGCCCGCCGGGACGATGGTCGCTGTGTCGGAGGATTGCGTGCCGACGCGGCGCTGGTCCTGATAGAGCAGGTCGGCAAATTCGGAACGGCTGCGCTTGAAGCCAGTGGTCGTGACGTTGGCAATGTTGTTGGCGATGACGTCGATGTTCATCTGCTGGGCGAACATGCCGGTCGCGGCTGTGGTGAGCGATTTCATAGCTCTCTCTCCCCTTCGGCTTTAAGAGCTGGGAATGATGTAGTTGACGGCACGGCGCATGCGCTCATGCTCGCCTTCGAGGAACTTCTGGGCCGATTGGTAATTGCGCTGGACCCAGATCATGTTCGTCATTTCGCGGATCGATTCCACGTTCGACCCTTCGATCATGCCCTGCTGGACCTTGAAGTCCGCGGTGTTGGCGGCCGCTGCCGGCTGCGTCGTGGCAAAGAGCGTGTTGCCCTGCGGCTTCAGCTGTGCTTCGTCGGGAAAGGTGACGACATCGAGCTTGCCGTAAATGACCGGCGTGTTGCCGCCCTGGGTCCGGTCGGCCGAAACAGTGCCGTCGGCAGCGATGGTGACGGGTCCGTCTTCCGGATTGAGAATGATCGGCGCACCGCCAGCCAGGACGCGGAAGCCGCTGCCGGTCACGAGTTCGCCGGCACCATTGAGTTCGAAACGGCCATTCCGGGTGTAGCGGGGGCCGTCCGACGTCTGCACGACGAAATAGCCCTTGCCCTGGATGGCGACATCGAGAGCGTTGCCCGTCTTCTGGACATTGCCCTCACTCATGTCGCGATAGCTGGCAAGGTCCTGAACGTAAGACAGTTTGACCGGCTTTTCGGCCTTGATCAGATACTCGCTGAAAACCATGCCCTCGGCCTTGAAGCCGGGGGTATTGGTGTTGGCCAGATTGTTGGCCACTACGTCCATCTGGCGCGACAAAGCGAGTTCCCGCGACAGAACGATGTAAGTCGGTGTTTCCATGACGGTGCCCTCAAAGGGTCGGTTTCATCCAGCTCTAACGGCCGGTGAGCCAAGTAATGCACCTGCCATGCCAGATATAATATTGTTATTTATCAATTCGTTATGTGGGCGTAGGGACGTGAAGAGCAGATTTTGCCCGGCGCAGAATGAGTTTCTCCCGGCACAATTTGCGGGGCCGGCGCTTCACCTGATGTTAACCATCCCTGACTAGTTTAACCCCATTGCCCGGCTGCATTTTTTCGAGGCGGCGCGGGTGTTTGGAGAGCAACCGACGGATTTCTCGGGGACGTTTTCGACCATGGCTGAAGCGGAAGGCGCAGAAGGCGCAACACAAACCAAGAAAAAGATGAGCGGGAAAAAACTGGTCCTGTTCATCGTGCTGCCGTTGCTGCTGCTGGGCGGCGGCGGTGCAGCTGCCTATTTCCTGCTCTTCAAGGAAGAGCCGAAGAAGGAAGAGGCCCACGGGGCCGAGGGCGAAGCGGCGCCAGCCGAAGAGGAAGCCGCCGCCGAGGAAGAGGGGCATATGCCCGCCTTCGTCGAGCTGCCGAAGATGCAGGCCAACCTCATCATGACGGGCAAGAAGCAGCCGTTCATGGTGACGACCATCGTGCTCGAGGTCGGTTCGCCCGAAGAGCAGAAGATGATCGAGGAAGTGCAGCCCCGAATCGAGAACGAGATCGTCACCTATCTGCGCAGCCTGCGGCCCGAGGATGTTCAGGGGGCGGCGGGCCTGCAGCGCCTGCGTGAGGAACTGCTGCTCCGCGTGAAGGAGGCGGGAAAACCGGCCAAGGTGAAAGATATCCTCTTTAAAGAAATGCTGGTTCAACAGTAAGATGGCCGTTGTTGGCGCGATTTGTGCAATAATGCCGCCAGCGAGGTAGGGCGATGATCGACGATCCCGAAGAGGAACTGTCCGAAGAAGAAAAGGCGGCTGCGGCTGCCTGGGGCGACATGGCGGACGAGGATGCCGGCGGCGACGATGGCGCGGCGGCACCCACCGGCCCAATGTCCAACCGCGTCCTGGATCAGGACGAAATCGACAGCCTGCTCGGTATCTCGAAAGGTGACGGTGCCGAGGAAAAGACCTCAGGCATCCAAGCCATGCTCAACAGTGCGCTCGTTTCCTACGAGCGCCTGCCGATGCTGGAAATCGTCTTCGACCGCTTGGTGCGCATGCTGTCGACCAGCCTGCGCAACTTCACATCGGACAATGTCGAGGTTAGCCTCGACAACATCACGGCGATCCGCTTCGGCGATTACCTCAATTCGATCCCGCTGCCGGCCATGCTGGGCGTGTTCAAAGCCGAAGAGTGGGACAATTACGGCCTGCTGATGGTCGATTCCTCGCTGACTTATTCGATTGTCGACGTGCTACTGGGTGGTCGCCGCGGCACCGCCGCGATGCGCATCGAGGGGCGGCCCTATACGACGATCGAGCGCAATCTGGTCGAACGATTGGTCAATGTCGTTCTCAACGATCTGACCGCCACGTTCGACCCGCTGTCGCCGGTGACTTTCCGTTTCGAACGACTGGAAACCAATCCACGCTTTGCCGCCATTGCCCGCCCTGCCAACGCCGCCATCCTGGCGCGTCTGCGCGTCGACATGGAAGATCGCGGCGGCCGACTGGAACTGATGCTGCCCTATGCCACGCTGGAACCCGTGCGTGAACTGTTGCTGCAGATGTTCATGGGTGAAAAGTTCGGCCGCGATTCCATTTGGGAAACGCACCTGTCGGGCGAGCTTTGGCAGACGGATGTGAAGATCAACGCCGTGCTGGACGAAGTCTCGGTCTCGCTCAACGACGTGCTGAACTGGAAGCCCGGCAGCCGGCTGGATCTGGAAGTGACGCCGGATTCGCTGGTCGAGCTGCGTTGCGGTGATGTGAAGCTGTTCAACGGCCAGATGGGCCGCAAGGGCAAGCATATCGCCGTGAAGCTCCAAGAGCGGCTGATCAAGTAGGATCGGCTTGCGGGCAATAAAGCTGGTGGGCGCGAACGAAGCATGATGTCGCTGGGCCTCATTACCGATCTCATCCTGGTCGCGTTGCTGGCGGCGACATTGTTCTATGTCCTGCGCTTGCTGCGGCGCCTCGGCGAATTGAAGCAGGATCGCGATTCCTTCCAGAAGCTCATTCAGGATTTTGCCACGGCGACGGCGCAAGCAGACCGGGCCTTGGGTGACCTCAGGGTCGGGGCCGACGGCGTGGGCCGCGAATTGGGGCAGGGGATCGAGCGTGGGCAAGGCGTCGTCGGTGAACTGCAGCGCTCGTCCGACGATCTCAAAATGCTGATCGCCCGCGCCGAAAGTGCCGCCGACAAGCTGGAGACCCAACTGCGCGGCATCCGCGACAATGCAGCTTCCCCGGCAGCCCAGCCGACGCCGCGTAGCGGTGCCGGCAGCGACCAGAACCCGGTAACGGACCCGCAGACGCAAGCCCTTCTGTCGGCCCTGGGCCGCATCCGCTAGGACGAGAGAATGCCGCAGGATCAGCCGAAACTGCCCGCAGCCCAGGCAAAGTTCACCACGCCGCGCGTTCGTCTGCTGCCGGTATTGGCCGGTGTGATGGCGTTGGTTCTGACCATCCGCGTCGGCGACATGTACCATAAGGTCAGTGTCGGCATTGGCACGGAAACCCAGGCGCAGACCACCCCGGCGGCGAATGCCGCACCGACCCAGCCCGCCGCGAATACGGCCCCCACCCAGCCGGCGGCCAATGCCACGCCGACACAACCCGCCGCCGCAGGCAATGCCACGGCGACGGCCCCGGCCGGAAACGGCACGGCGACCGAGCCTGCTGCGCCGGCAGAGGGTGCGTCGACCGAGGGTGCCCCGGCCGAGGGCGCGCCCGCCGCGAAAAAGGACCCGCTCGAATACACCGACGAGGAAGTCGAGGTGCTGCAGCAACTCGCCAAACGTCGAGAGGATCTGGAGCTGAAATCCCGGCAGCTGGACGAACGCGAGGCGATGGTTGCCGCCGCCGAGCAGCGCATGGAACAAAAGATGGCGGAACTCAAGGCGCTGCAATCGACGGTCGAGGATCTGCTGAAGAAGCGGTCGGATGCGGAGGAGCAGCGACTGCAGGCCCTGGTCCAGACCTATGAAAAGATGAAGCCGAAGGACGCTGCCCAGGTGTTCGAGGAATTGGACATGGATCTGCTGGTCGATCTGGTCAGCCGGATGAAGCCCGGAAAATCGGCGCCGATTCTCGCCATGGTCACGCCGACCAAGGTCAAGGAATTGACGTTCGAGTTGGCGCAGCAGAAGGCTCTGCCGCTCACTCCTTGAAATCATTAGTGAATTTGTTTTTCCGGGTTTAACTCCGGTTTAACCTATTTGCTGCAAATTCAAGACAGTAAGCGGCAGGCAATACCGCGTGAAACGTAGAGAGTTGGAGTGAGAGGGAACTGATGTCGGTCGATCTCAACATGCAGGTACTCATCGTCGACGATTACAAGACGATGCTCCGCATCATCCGGAACCTGCTGAAGCAGCTGGGCTTCAACAATGTCGATGAAGCCACCGACGGGTCCATGGCGCTGCAGAAGCTGCGCGACAAGGATTACGGCATGGTCATTTCCGACTGGAACATGGAGCCGATGACCGGCATCCAGCTGTTGCGCGAAGTGCGTGCCGATGCGCGCCTCAAGAATATGCCCTTCATCATGATCACGGCGGAAAGCAAGACCGAGAACGTGATCGCGGCGAAGGAGGCCGGTGTGAACAACTACATCGTGAAGCCGTTCAACGCCGCCACGCTCAAGACCAAGCTGGTCTCCGTGCTCGGTAACTTCTGAGCCGATCCGACAAAGACAGCCGGAAAGAGGGGGCCTGACTCATGGGGGCTGGAATGACTGCGACTGTGCCACCAGAGCTTGTGCATCGTTTGAGTGCACTCAAGGGACGCATGCAAACAGTGAGCCGAGAGGAAATCGCCGAAGTCGTCAGCAGTTTGCTGGCGACGATGGAGGGCGACCTTTCCGACGACAATTTGAAGCTCTATGCCGAGCTCGAATCGCTCGCCAAGTACATCACCACCGCCAAGTCGGAGATTGCGGCGCTGCGGCCCGATGAAATCACGGACCAGCATCTGCCCAAAGCCACCGACGAACTCGACGCGATCGTCGGCGCCACGGAAGAGGCGACCAACTCGATCCTCGGGGCGATGGAAAGCCTTGAAACGCTGGCTGGCGAACTGCCGCCTGAGTTCGGCGAAAAGGTCAGCGACGCCGTGACCCAGGTCTATGAAGCCTGCAACTTCCAGGACATTACCGGCCAGCGCATCACCAAGGTGGTGAAGACGCTGAAGCATATCGAAGAGAAGGTCGAGGCGCTGGTTGCGGCCTTTGGTGACGAGATCGCCAAGTACAAGAAGGCGCATCCGGACGCCGAAGAAGCGCCGGAAGAAGAGAAGAAGCCGAGCGATGCCGATCTTCTCAATGGCCCGCAGCTGCCTGATGACGCCTCGAAGCAGGCGGAGATCGACGCCCTCCTGGCCAGTTTCGACTGAGCAGCCACTGGCGCTTTGACGGTCCGGGGCGGAATCCGCTCCCCCGGACCCCCGTCTCTCGGATCCTGGTCTCTCGAATCTTGGTCCCTGGGATCCTCGTTGGGCGCCGGTAGCGGTGGCCAGCGAACCCGATTATCTTGCCAACATGAACGCAACCGTACCTGAGTCGGCCACGAGGCGCCGGGGTTCGCGCCGGAGTCCGTCCAGGCGCCGCCATCTTTGGGCGGCCGCCTCGCTGCTGGTCGTTGCCCAGTTGCTGGTACTGCCGATGGACGTGGCGCGGGGTCAGGAATCGGGTCATCCGGTCGCCGTCAAGGGGCAGCTTTTCGACGATTACGGGCGCCTCATCCTCAATTGGGGGAAAGCTGCAGCGCCTGCGGTCAAGGTCGATCTCAGCGCGAATGCGATGACCTTGCGCTTTGCGGCGCCGGTCAGCTTGGACCCGGCCGCACTCCGGGCCGATCTCAAGGCCTATATCCGCAATGCGGCGTTGAGTGCCGATGGGAAGACACTGACCCTGTCGCTCAAGAAGCCCGTGACCTACCGCCTCAACCAGACGGGCGCCCGGTTGCAGCTCGACCTTGCGCAGCCCGGCGAGGCGGTCTTTCCCAACAAGGCGACCACCGAAGCGGCAACGGCCGCGCCGCCGGCGGAAAAGACGATTGCCGCGGCACAGCCCGCAACCGCACCTCTGGCCGACGCGGCACCGACATCAGGTCCGGTATTGAAGCTCCGCAGCGGCGAGCATAGCGGCTATTCGCGTCTGGCCCTGGATTGGCCCGGGGTGGATTTCACCGTACGCCAAGCCGGCGACAAGGCCATCGTCACCTTCGCCAAGCCGGCACGGCTCGACGGGGCACTGCGCCTGCCGCCACGGTTGCGCGGTGTGAAGGCGCGCTCGACCGCGGATGGCGGCTTGGCGCTGGAGCTCGATCTGCTGCCCAATGTGGGGATCAACGCCTTCCGCAATGGCGGCACGGTCGTGTTCGATTTGGTCGACGGCAAAGCGCCTGCGGCACCGGCAGTGGCCGAAGCTGCGCCCGAGGTGCCAGCCCAGATCCCGGCCCCGGCGGTCGCGGCAAGCGAGCCGGTGCAGGCAGCACCCCCACCAGCCAATCCGGCACCGGCTGAACCGTCACCCGCTGAACCGGCACCCGCTGAACCGGCACCCGCGGCATCGGTCAGCGCCGAAAGCGGTCTGGCACCGGCACTGCAATCTGAACCGCCGGTCGGCGTCGAGGAGGGAGCACCGCCGCCGGCTGTCGAAGTGGCGCCACCCGTCGTCGTCAGCAAGGAACCGGCGGTGACCACGCCGGCCAAGCCGCCGGCACCGGTTGCCATCACGGCAAGTGCCCAGCCGATGCAAGGTGGTGCGGTACTCGATTTCGGTTTTCCGAAGGCGACGGGCCTCGCTGTCTTCAAGCGCGGCGAGGCACTGTGGATGGTCTTCGATCGGCCCGGCGATGTCGATCTCTCGGCGCTGGTCAAGGCGGCGCCGGCCCTGACGGGGCTCGCCCGCGTCGAGACCCCCTTCGGTACGGTGCTGCGCCTGCCCAATCTCACCCGCATGGGCAGCGGCCAGGCCGGCGCCAATGTGAGCGGCGACGGGCGCAAATGGCAGATCAGCATCGGGCCAGGCCGCGAGCAGCGACCGAGCAAGGTGATCGACCAACGCCGCGAATCGCTCGCTGACGGCGGTGCCTCACTGTTGCTGCAGGCGACCAAGCCCGGCCCGGTCATTCAATTGGCCGATCCTGAAGCCGGCGACAGTCTCTCCGTCATACCACTTACGGCGACCGGCAGCGGTGTGGCCGATGGCGCTGCCTGGCCGGATTTCCGTGTCCTGCCCAGTTTCCAAGGCGTGGTCGTGGTGCCGATCAGCGATCGCACGCGGGTCGAAGCCTTGCCCAACGGTGTCGTCGTCACCACCGACGGCAAGCCCGGCGCGCCGCCGGCACCGACCGTGCCGCAGCCCATTTCGGAAACCGAACCGCCACCGGCCGAAGGTGGCGCTCCGGCGACCGTTGCTGCGGCACCGGAGCCAGTGGCGCCGACGCCGCCCGCGGGTGGGGAAAGTGCGGCACCGGGCGCGGCTCCGGTCACGGACGTTGCCGGCATATTCGATCTGCCGCGCTGGCGCCGTGGTGGCGAAGCCACCTTCGCCGAGGACGAGAAGGCGCTCAGCGCCGCGATCATCGAGGCTCCGGAGCGGGACAAGCCGCAGGCGCGCCTGGCACTGGCGCAGTTCCATTTCGCCCACGGCCGCTATCCCGAAGCGCTGGGCGATTTGCAACTCCTCGACAAGCTGGCGGCCGATGGGGACAAGGATGTCCTCACCCTGCGCGGCGCCACAGAGGCGTTGATGGACCATGACGCGGATGCCGCCAAGGATCTGGAACGCGATGAAGTGAAGGACGTGCCGGAAGCGGCGCTGTTCCGCGGCTATCTGGCGGCGAAGGCGGGCGATTGGAAGAAGGGTGCCGAGCTGTTCGGGGGGCTTCTCCCCTCGCTTGATGATTATCCAAAATCGGCGCGGATGATGATCCGCCGGGCTGCGGCCGAGACGCTCATCCGCGGCGGCAATCCGCTCATGGCGCAATCCTTCCTCGATGCCATGCGTCTCGACATGCCGGGCGCCGAGGACCAAGCCTATCACGATTATCTCGACGGTTTGCAGAAGGCGGCCGGCGACGACAAAGAAGGTGCTGCCAAGATCTGGGCGGGCCTCGCCGACAGCCCGGTCGAGGAAGTGCGCGCCCGTTCGCAATTCGATCTGACCGAACTGGAACTCGCGGAAAAGAAGATCGATGAACGGCAGGCGGCGGATCAGCTGGAAAAGCTGCGCTTCCTGTGGCGCGGGACGGATTTCGAGTTCGATCTGCTGAAGCGGCTGGGCGAGCTCTATGTGGCGTCCGACCAGCCGCGCAAGGGCCTCACCACTTTGCGCCAGGCGGCGACTAACTTCCCGAAGAACCCGAAAGCGCGCGACGCCGCCGAGGCGATGACCAAGGCCTTCCGTGACCTCTATCTCGGCGACAAGGCGGACCGCTTGCCGCCGCTCACGGCGGTGGCGCTTTACGACGAGTTCCGCGAACTGACGCCGAGCGGGCCTGATGGCGACAAGATGGTGACCGCGCTCGCCGACCGGCTGGTCAAGGTCGATCTCCTCGACGGGGCGGCGAAGCTGCTCACCAATCAGGTCAACAAGCGGCTGACCGGGCTCGACAAGGCCAAGGCGGGAACGCGGCTCGCGGCGATCAGTCTGCTCGACGACAAGCCCGATCAAGCCTTGGAGGCGATCAAATCGAGCGAGGTGCCGGACATGCCGCCGGACCTCGTGGCACAACGCCGGCGCCTGCAGGGGCGGGCTTTGTTCGAAACCGGCGACACGCTGAAAGGCATGGCGCTGATTCGCGACGATGGCAGCCTCGACGGGCTGTGGCTGAAAGCGGACCTCAGCTGGCGCATGCGCGAATGGCCGGCGGCGGCGGCGGCACTCGGCAATCTCGTCGACGGTGAAACGAAGCGCCTGGTGGCCGAAGATCCGACCCTCGCTCCACCCGCAGATCCGGCCGAGGACCCGGCAGCGGTCCTTGCCGACACGGGCGACGCCGGCGCCAATGCAGCCAAGCGCGACGAGACGTTCAACAAGGTGCTGGCGCCGCTCATTCTCAACCAGGCGGTGGCCCTATCGCTGGCCGACGATCGGCCGGGCCTGCGCATGCTGGCCAAGGCGCAAGGGAAGCAGATGGAGAAGGGTCCCTATGCCACGGCCTTTGCCACGTTGACCTCGCCCAGTTCCAACCTGTCGGACAGCATTTCCGCGGCGATGAAAAGTGTCGATCAGCTGGGTGCGTTCGTCGACGATTATCGCGAACGCCTGAAGCAGCAGAGCCTCAGCGCCCCCGAGACGGCACCCGACGCCGCGCCGCCAGCGGAAGCGACGCCGACCCAATAGGGATCAGTTGATTCCGAAACTTCGCACGAGGCTGCCGGCGACAAGATACCAGCCATCGACCATGACGAAGAAGATCAGCTTGAAGGGCAGGGCGATCATCACCGGCGGCAGCATCATCATGCCCATCGACATCAGCACCGATGCGACCACCATGTCGATGATGAGGAACGGTAGGAAGACGAGAAAGCCAATCTCAAAGGCGCGCCGCAACTCCGAGATCATGAAGGCCGGTACGAGCACCTTGAGCGGCGTCTCCTCGGGTGTCGCCACCTCGTCGATTTGCGCCATGTTCATGAACAGCGTCAGGTCCTTTTCGCGTACCTGAGACAGCATGAAGGTGCGGAAAGGCGCCACGACCAGGGGAAAGGCCTGTTCCTCGGTGATCTTTTCAGCAATGAGCGGCGCGATGCCGTCGTCATAGGCCTTCTCAAAGGTGGGCGCCATGATGAAGACCGTGAGGAACAGGGCGAGACTGGTCAGCACCATATTGGGCGGCGTCTGCTGCGCACCCAGGGCCGAGCGAAGCAGGGATAGAACGATCACCACGCGGGTGAAGCTCGTCACCATGACCAGGATGCCCGGTGCCAGCGACAGCACCGTCATCAGGGCGATCAGCTGGATGATGCGACCGGTCGTGCCGCCATTGGGGCCGTCGCCGAGATCGAGATTGAGGCTTTGTGCCGCTGCCGGAAGCGCTCCGGCGACGAGCAGGAGCATCAACCAGAGGGCGCCGCACCAAAGGCGATCAAGAAGTTTCTTGTTCTTCATGTGGCACTCTCGTCGCGGCCGGGTGCTGTGGGGTGGAGCGGGGGCGGTTCCTGACGATTGAGACCCGGCACATCGCGCGGCGGGGTGGAGCGACCACGCGCCATTTCCGTCTGGAAATCCTGGTGCGGGATACCGCGCTCAACAACAACGTCGCCTTGTGGACCAAGCAGGACGAGATGTTCGACAGCGTCGCGCCGCACCAGCACCAGCCGGTGCCGCGGGCCGATCGGCGTGGTTTCGAGAACTTGGAGCCGACGACGGCTGTTCGCCCGCACCATCCCGCCGAAGCCAAAGCGGCGCAGCACCCAGGCAAGGATGGCAATCAGGCCCAGCACCAGCAGCAGTGCCAGGATAAATCGGAGATAGGTGTCGAACTCCATCAGCGGATCCAGGTCGAATCGGTCATTGGGCGAAGGCGACGCACACTATTTCCTGTCCTTGGGTGTCGCGCCATAAGCCAGTTGCGCGCGAAGGCGCCGGTCGGCTTGCTGCAGATCCAGGGACAGGTCGACATTGCGTCGGCGCAGGGAATAGTCGAGATGGTCGAGTTCGCTCATCAGGGTCTGCAGCGCAGGCCGGAGTGGGCGGGACCGATCGAGCGGCAGGGACGCGATCGCATCGCATAGGACCGCGATACGCATGGCCAGAAGGTCGAGTTCCACCAACTGCCCGCCTTCTGCCATCACCTTGGTGTCGTTGATCATCGCTGCCAGTTCAGCAATCGATGTGGCGAGATCTTCCGGCTCGGGCATAGGGATGTTCATGGCGTTTCGTCCGTGGCACGGGCATTGGCGCGGTAGATGTAGCTGAGGATTTCAGCGACCGCCGCAATGGCATCGATCGGAATTTCGGCTTCCAATTCGACTGCTGCAAGAAGCTCGACGAGATCCGGGTCCTCGCGCACTGGGACACCCTTGGCGAAGGCGATCTCCAGAATCTGCTCAGCCACATTGCCACGACCGGTCGCCACGACGCGAGGTGCATTCCGGCCTTGGCTGGTCTGGGGCGCGCCGTCGGCACCGGTGCCCATACGCGGTTTGTGGTCGAGGGCTACGGCAATCGGGGTGCGCTCTTTGGGCTTTTGCCAGCGCGGGCGGCGTGGGCCGACTTCGTCCTCTTCATTGGCGCCCATAGCATGCTCCACAGGAGTCGAGTCCCAGGTTTTGGCGGCCCGGATCCGGACGAACACCTCCTTATACTATGCGGCGTCCACCTTAACGAGGTCTTAACGGTGTCACAATATGATGAAAAATCAAGGTGTTCTGTCCTGCTTACCATATGGTGTGTAAGTTGAGCCGAATTTGCCGAGATTTTTCATAGCATTTTATATAATTTAACGGGATCTTAAGGGCCGGGGATAAAACTGGCCCAATTGCGTAGTGGGGCCGAGGCCGTTTGGCGTCTGCCGGGAGCGAAGCGGATGGATTTCACCAACATCCCGTTGTTTGAACGGCTGACGGAGCGGATGAGCTGGCTGAGCGAACGCACGCGCGTGCTGTCGCAGAACATCGCCAATGCCGACACGCCGAGCTATCAGCCCAAGGATCTGAAGCCGATCGACTTCGAAGCCGAGATGCGCAAGTTGGAGCCCGTGGCCCCTTTGCGCACCGACAAGAAGCATATGACCGGCACCACGCCGCCGGCCGCCGATTTCGATGCGAAGAAGGTGAAGAAGACCTATGAAACCGCCCCGGTCGGGAATGCGGTCGTGGTCGAAGAGCAGATGATGAAGGTTTCCGAGACCCAGATGAACTACAACATGGTCGTGAACCTTTACCGCAAGCATATTGATCTCTTTAAAACCGCCATCGGCCGTGGCGGCGCCTGATCCGGATAAGGTAGGAGCGAAACATGGAGCTGTTCGATACGCTGTTCATTTCCGCCTCCGGCATGCGGGTGCAGGGCGAGCGGCTGCGCGTCATCGCAGAAAACCTTGCCAACGTGGATTCGACGGCGGAAACGCCCGGCGATGACCCTTACCGCCGCAAGACAATCACCTTCCGTAATGCGCTCAACCGAGAGATGGGCGTCGACATGGTGAAAGTCGCCAAGGTAGGCACGGACCCCAGTGATTTCCGCAAGAAGTATGATCCGGGCAACCCGGCGGCGGACAAGGACGGTTATGTCAGCCTGCCCAACGTCAACGCCCTGGTCGAAATGACCGACATGCGCGAGGCGCAGCGGTCATACGAAGCCAATCTCAAAGTGATCGAGGCGTCGCGCAGCATGCTGTCGCGCACGATCGACGTCCTCCGTTGAGCGTCGAGGGTTAAGTCATGGCTGATCCCATCATTTCGAATGCCGTCAATGCCTACAACGCCGCAAACAAGGCGCTGGGCAGCAACGGCATGGATGCGCGCGAGAATGCCGGTCCGAGCTTCAGCGAGCTGTTGCAGAACATCAAGGACGACGCCATCCAGACCGGCAAGGGTGACGAGAAGCAGACGATGCTGGCGGCGGCCGGCCAGGCGAATGTTACTGACGTCGTGACCGCGGTTTCCGCTGCGGAAGTGACCCTGCAGGCCGTTACCGCCGTTCGTGACCGCGTCATCTCCGCCTATCAGGAAATCATGCGCATGCCGATCTGAGCCCTGCAGGGGCGGGTCGATTGTGCTAGAATTCCCTGATGGATGAGGCAGCTCTTCTTGAGATCGCGCGCGACGCGGTCATCGTGACGCTGAAGGTCGGCGCCCCGATCATGTTGATTTCGCTGGCGGTTGGCCTGCTGATCTCCCTGTTCCAGGCACTGACGCAGATCCAGGAAGCGACCCTGACCTTCGTGCCGAAGGTGGTTATCGTCTTCATTTCTCTGCTGCTGCTGGGGCCGTTCATGCTCCATGCGCTCAATGACTTTTTCGAGCAGGTCATGTCCCGGGCCGCCGGTTGAAGCATGGATTGAGGCGTGGGACCCATGTCGATCGAAGCCTTCCTCACCACCTCCATCTTCCAGTTTCTGCTGATTTTCGCCCGCATCGGTGCGGCGATATCGCTGGTGCCGGGTTTCGGCGAAGTCTATGTGGCGCTGCGGTCGCGCCTCTCATTTGCGCTGCTTCTTTCCTTCGTGCTGTTGCCGATGGTCAAGGACATGATACCGGTCCTGCCACCGGAGCCGGCGGCCATGGCCTTGTTGGTGACGGGTGAGATCGTCATCGGCCTCTTCTTCGGGCTTATCTGCCGCATCATTCTGATGGCGACCCTGGAGGCCGGTATGGTGATCGCGCTGCAGATCGGTATCGCCAACGCCTTGTCCAGCGACCCGACCACCGCGCAGCAAGGTGCCGTCACCGGCAACTTCCTGGTCGCCGTCGCCATCGTGCTTATTTTTGCGACGGACCTTGATCATCTGACGCTGCGTGCCCTGGTGGGGACCTATGGTGTTTTTCCACCCGGCGAATTGCCGCCCTTGCAGGATGTCGCCAACACCATCGCGCGCGTGAGTGCCGATTCCTTCAATCTGGCTCTGCAGATGTCTGCGCCGTTTCTGGTCTATGGCGTCGTCCTGGTCGTTGGCATGGGCCTGCTGGCACGGCTGATGCCGACCCTGCAGGTCTTTTTCGTCGTCATGCCGCTGCAATTGCTGGTCGGGTTCGGTCTGATGGCTGTGACAATCTCGGCGGCGATGATCTGGTTTCTGGACGTCTATCGCGACCATCTGATCAGCTTCACGGAATAGCGGGGTCCTTCCGTGTCTGACGACAGCGATGACTCACAAAAAACGGAAGACCCAACTTCCAAGCGCCTTGAAGAGGCGCGCAATGAAGGTCGAGTTCCCCGGTCGCAGGAATTCAACCATCTTCTGATGATCCTGGCCTTCACCTTGGCGGTCTTGATGTTTGGCCGCTATCTCGCGCAGCAGATCAGTGCCATGGCTTTGCCTTTCTTCGAGGCGCCAGACCAGATTCCGACGGATCTCAATCATCTTATCGACATTGCTTGGCGCATGCTGGGGCAGTTGCTGCTGGCGGGTGCCGCACCTCTGGTGCTGGCGTTCATTGCCGCTTTCGGGGCGTCCTATCTGCAGTTCGGCCTGCTGTGGTCGGCCGAGAATCTGATGCCAAGCCTCGATAAGATTTCGCCGCTTTCCGGCTTCAAGCGCATCTTCTCGCTGCGCTCAGTAACCGAATTGCTGAAGGGCATGTTGAAGATCGCCGTTGTTGCCACCGTCGTCGGCGCCTTCGTATTACCCAGCGTCGGCGATATCCACCGGCTGATCGGCATGGATATGATCCAGCTTATGGCCGTGATCAACGACAAGGTTCACATCGTCCTCATTGGTGTTTTCGCCGTGATGGGCGTCATTGCCGTGGCGGATATTCTCTATCAGCGCTTCGAATATATGAAGGGACTGCGCATGTCGCGCCAGGAACTGCGCGACGAGTTCAAGCAGACGGAAGGCGATCCGCTGGTGAAGGGGCGCCTGCGGCAGCTGCGCATGGAGCGGGCCAGGCGGCGCATGATGGGCGAAGTTCCCAATGCCGACGTCGTCGTGACGAACCCAACCCACTATGCCGTGGCTTTGAAATACGACCAGTCCGCCATGTCTGCCCCAAAGGTCGTGGCGAAGGGAACGGACAAAGTTGCCGAGCGCATCCGCGAAGTCGCCAAGGATGCGGACGTTCCGATTGTCGAAAATCCGCCGCTGGCGCGTGGTCTCTATGCTGCCGTGGATATCGACCAGGAAATTCCGCCGGAATATTACAAGGCTGTCGCCGAGGTCATCTCCTATATCTTCAAGCTGAAAAAGCGGCGTCCCTAGCGCTGGATTTGCTTGCCGGATCGGCTAAACTTGGGCCGGTTCTAGGGCAGGGGGCGTCAAAAGTGCTGCGTTCGATCGACTTGGCTTGGGTCGTGGGGATGGTGCTGCTGGTACCCGGCCCAGCATTTGCTCAATCGGAGGCGGCGGCCGAACCGGTGTTGATTGGGGCCGCCCTCATCATCCTGCTCCTCGTCGTTGTGCTCGCAGCGATCTTGGTCCAGTGGCGCCGGGCCTCGGCGCGGCAGAATTTGCTGATGGGTAGTCTCAACGCCACGAGCCGGGCCCGCCAATTGCTGGATCCAAATGGCCGCGTGGTACTTGCCAACGATGCTTTCGCGCGGCTGTTCAACAATTCGGTTGCCGCCCTGCCGCAACTGCTCCTCGAACGGGTGGCGTCAGGTTCCGACGCTGCCCAAATCCTGCAGCAATTAATCCGGACAGTGGGCGAGGGCGGCCGCGGGCGGACGGAAATCGAGGTTCCGCTCGAGGACGGGCAAACGGACTGGTTCGACGTTTCCGGGCGCAATATTGCGGGTTTCCCTGGCTATGTCCTTTGGGGCGCCGAGAAAGTGACCGCCCAGCGCCAGATCGAAGATTTCATCCGTTCCGATCACGAGACTTTTGCCGATCTGATCGAGCATGCGCCCATCGGGTTCTATTCTGTCGATGAGAACGGCAAGTTCCTGTTCGTCAATTCGACCTTGGCGAGCTGGCTGGGCCTCTTGCCTGACAATGAAGGCGGCTACCGTCAGTCACTACATGATCTGGTTGCCGATCCGCTGCCAACCGATACGCCTCTCTACAGCCCGTTCCGTGATGCACAGGCTCGGAGCGGAGAAGTTGCCATGCGCGGTCCCAACCAGCGCGTTTTCCAGGCCTTTGTCAGGCACGATGTCGCCAATGTGCAATCGCCCAATGGAAAGGGAATGAAACTGCGCACACGCTCCGTCGTGCACGATCTCAGCCGTGAGCGTGAACTGGAAAGTGCGCTGCAGGTATCGGAGCAATATTTCCAGCGCTTCTTCGAAGAAGCGCCGGCCAGCATCGTTCTTCTCGATGGCGCGGGGCGTATAGAACAGGCCAATCCGGCGTTCCAGCACCTTCTGGTCGGCGCGGAATGGGTTCAAGCGAAGTTCATCGATTTGGTCCAAGCGGAAGAGCGCGCTGCTGCCGAGGTGCATCTGGGGCAGGTCATGGCCGAAGGCAAGTCGGGCGCGCCCTTGACCGTCCGGTTGATTGGCGACAAGCAGCGCTCGGTGACGATCTACGCTTCCCGGCGGGAAGACCGGGGGCGAGCGATCGGCCTCATCGTTCATCTCATCGACGCAACCGAGCAGAAGCGGCTTGAAGCACAGTTCGCGCAATCGCAGAAGATGCAGGCCGTGGGTCTGTTGGCCGGCGGCATTGCACATGATTTCAACAATCTGCTGACCGCGATGATCGGCTTTTGCGATCTCCTTCTGTTGCGGCATAAGGCCGGCGATCAGTCCTTTGCCGACATCATGCAGATCAAGCAGAACGCCAACCGTGCCGCCAATCTGGTACGCCAGCTGCTGGCCTTCTCGCGCCAGCAGACGTTGCAGCCCCGTGTTCTCGATATTACCGATGTGCTGGCCGAGCTCTCGCATCTGCTGCGCCGATTGATCGGCGAGAATATCGAGCTGATGATGGAACATGGCCGCGACCTGAAGTTTGTCCGTGTCGATGCGGGCCAGCTGGAGCAGGTGATCATCAATCTGGCGGTCAATGCACGTGACGCCATGCTGGAAGGCGGGCGCCTGCTGATCCGTACCCGCAATGTGACGACCACGGAACCGATCAGCCGGGGCGTCGAAGTCATGCCGCCGGGCGCCTATGTGCTCATTGAGATCGCCGACACCGGTTCGGGGATTCCGGCCGACATTCTCGACCGCATTTTCGAACCCTTCTTTTCGACCAAGGCGGTCGGATCCGGGACCGGTCTTGGCCTTTCCACCGTCTACGGTATCGTGCGGCAGACGGGTGGCTTCGTCTTCGTCGACAGTACGTTGGGGAAGGGGACGAATTTCCGCATCTACCTGCCGCAGCATGCCGCCGCCGGGGATGCTGCGACGCGTGCCGACAGCGCGGACGACCAGCCGCGCGATCTCACCGGCATCGGCACGGTCCTGTTGGTGGAGGATGAGGATGCAGTTCGCCTGTTCTCGGCGCGGGCTCTGCGCAACAAGGGCTACAAAGTGCTGGAGGCGCGCAGCGGCGAGGCCGCCCTTGAGCTGATCAACGAGCAGCTCAATGAGATCGATCTCATCATCAGCGATGTGGTGATGCCGCGCATGGACGGGCCGACCTTGATCAAGGAAGTGCGCCAGCGCCGGGCGGATGTGAAGGTGATTTTCATCTCGGGCTATGCCGAGGATGACTTCCGTCGCAAGATCGACGCCGGCGAGGAAGCGCACTTCCTGATGAAGCCGTTCACGCTGAAGCAGCTGGCGACCAAGGTGAAGGAAGTGCTGGACTGACAGGCGCGGGATGCCGCTATTCTCGCTCAAACGAGAACGCCGCGCCCCAAGGGGCGCGGCGTTGTCGCAAGCCTTTAGAAACTTGTCAGGAAACGATTAGATCGAGTCCTTCAATTCCTTGGCGGCGCGGAAAGCGACCTTCTTGCTCGCCTTGATCTTGATGGCTTCGCCGGTCGCCGGATTGCGGCCCATGCGCGCCGGGCGCTTGCGAACCTGCAGGATGCCGAGAGCCGGAATACGGATCTTGTCGCCCTTCTTCAGGTGCTTGCCGATCAGCGCCACGAGGTCAGTGAGAACTTCGTTGGTCTGCTTCTTCGACAATTCATGCTTCTCGGCCAGATCGGTGCCAAGCTGCTTCAAGGTGATGGTCTTCTGTGGTGCGGTTGCCATGGTAAGCCCCTCTGTCGCGGATGATTCCCAAGGGCGGAGAATAACGACGGCCCGAATGAGTCGCAAACAAAGAAAGCGGCCAGAAGGTGAGAGAAATACGCTTGACGCGGGGCTTTCTGCAGCGCAAAGCCCATGTGCGAGCCGCCCGAAAAGGACGCGAAACGGTGAATCCTGGCGATTCGCCGGGACTCAATCGGTCATCAAATCGCCCGTTGCAGTTTCCGTGGGCTTTGATAAAAGGGCTGGAAATGCTTGATTTTGCGGGATCGGGGTGTAGCTCAGCCTGGTAGAGTACCTGCTTTGGGAGCAGGGTGTCGGAGGTTCGAATCCTCTCACCCCGACCATCTCGCAAGATCCTGTTAACGAGATTTTTGCCGGCGGGCCGGCAAGCTGGCGACAATCGGGTTTCGTTCCGGATTGCAAGAAATGGCCGCCGAATCGGTCTCGGCGCATAGGAAGGAAAAGAAGAGGCACCATATGTCCGCGCGCATTTATCAGCCCGCCAAATCCGCGATGCAGTCGGGCCGGTCCGGCCGGTCCAGTGTCTGGATCCTCGAGTTTCCCCAGCAGACTCAGCGTCAGGCCGATCCGCTGATGGGCTGGACGTCAACCAACGATACGCGCCGTCAGGTACGCCTTACCTTCGCCACGCAGGAAGAGGCTGTCGCCTATGCCACGCGCGAAGGAATTGCTTTCGAGATCGAGCAGCCGAAGCAGCGCAGCGTCGCCGCCAAAGCCTATGCCGACAATTTCCGCTTCGATCGCGTCGGCCGTTGGACGCACTGACAAAGGATCGGACCCCATAGCTCAGTTGGATAGAGCAGCTGCCTTCTAAGCAGCAGGTCGCAAGTTCGAATCTTGCTGGGGTCGCCAGATTGAATGAAAAAGGGCGGCTGTGCGCTATGCACAGCCGCCCTTTGTTTGCGAACGCGTGATCTTAGGCGCGAGCTGCCTGCGGCGCCTTGCCGAAGACGCTTTCCAGCGCGAAGGCACCGTTGCCGAGCAGTGCGACGACGCCGGAGATGGCGATCAGGAACAGCGGGTATTCCCAGCCGCCATTGGCAGCGCTGAAGACCCAGCCATTGCCGCTGTGCACCCAGAAGGCGCCCAGGAGAACCGGGAGGAGAGCGATCGAGACAATGCGCGACTTGAAACCGAGGACGAGGGCGAGGCCGCCCAGCGCTTCGGCGGCAAAAGTCAGGTAGGCGAGGGCCGCCGGAAGACCCAGCGATTCGAAGAACTGGGCGGTGCCGGCGAGGGTGAAGGTCAGGTACTTCAGGATAATGGAATGAGCGAGGTACATAACGCCCAGCGACACGCGCAGGGCGAAGGCCGCAATCTGGGCATTCTTCTGGTCGATCATGATTTGGCTTCCTTTAGCTGGAGGGGGCGGTGTGAAACCAATATCGGATGTTGAATTATGGATATAAATTGCGAATAATTCGTTATCCTTGATTGCAAATTCGCACATACATGCAAACTAACACACTGGAATGGAACGATTATAGAGTTCTGTTGGCGATCCATCGGACCGGTGGATTGGCACCGGCGGCGCGCTCGCTCGGTGTCAATCACGCGACCGTCTTCCGACAGGTGAATGCGATGGAGGCCCGGCTAGGCGCCAGATTGTTCGACCGCCATCGCAGTGGCTATGGCCTGACGGCGATCGGCGAAGTGGCGCTCACGGCGGCCGAGGCGATGGAGACACAGGTGCTGGCGGCCGAGCGACGCATGGCCGGCGGCGATCTCAATCTGACCGGCACCATCCGCGTAACGGCTCCGGATGACATGGTGCAAAGACTGCTGCTGCCGATCTTCGCGGATTTCCGCGAGCGTTATCAGAAGATCGAGCTGGAGGTCATCGTCGAGAACCGCTTTCTGAACCTGTCACGGCGTGAGGCGGATGTCGCTTTGCGTCCGACGGTCGCGGCGCCCGAGGCGATGACCGGCATCAACATCGGCGATCTTGCCACGACACTTTATGCGGCACCTGCCCTGGCCGACCGTGTCGAGGCCGGCGAGGCCTTGGATGGATTGCCTTGGGTGGGGTGGGAGGAGGGGGCGGAAACGCTGAGATTTGGCGGCTTCTATCGCAATCGGAAGCTAAACCCGCGCTTTGCCTATCGCTCGAACTCGCTGCTGGCGCAGGTTGCTGCCGCGGAGGCCGGCTTCGGTATCGCCTTGCTGCCTTGCTTCACGGGCGATACGAGCCGCCAGTTGCGGCGCCTGGAGGCGCCGGATCCTGCCTATGCCACGCATCTGTGGATATTGACGCATCCCGATCTGAAGCGGGCGGCGCGTATCAAGGCTTTCATCGATTTCATGGCTGCCGCCTTACGACGCAAGCGCGCGCTCTTGGCTGGCGGCTAGACCTATCGCTCGCCGCAGCTGCCCAGCGCTTGGATCGGGCAATCCGGCCATTCCGGCGAATCGACCGGCGTACTGAGATAGATGATGAAAAGCGCGCAGGCAGCGAGCACCACCCCCAGCAGCCCCAGGCCGCCGCGGCTTTCTTCTTCCTCTAGCTTTGGCTCCGGCCGCAACAAGCCTTCGCTGGCCGCGTCCTTGGGTAAGTAATCCGTTTTCAAGTCTCTCATTCCGTCCAATGAGATTGATGATTCACTATATCTATGTTCGATCGGCTAAATTGAAGGCGACATTCGGTCGTACATCAGCGGTTGTAGTTTGGCTGATCAGACTCGTATTACGCCAGGCGGCGCATTTAGTTGCCATTCAGGGGCCGTTCGGGCAGTTTTCGTGCAACACAGAACATGCAGCCAGGGGGATGATTGCGATGGCCGGCTCCTTCGTCACAATTAACGCAAAAGATGGTGGCCAGTTCCGCGCCTATATGGCGGTCCCGAAGTCGGGAAAAGGGCCGGGTATTGTCCTCTGCCAAGAGATCTTCGGGGTAAACGCCTATGTGCGCGAAACCGCCGATTATTATGCTGAGGAAGGTTACGTCGTCCTTGCGCCCGACCTTTTCTGGCGCCTCGAGCCCAATGTCGACATGGGCTATTCGCCAGAAGAATGGCAGCGCGCCTTCGGCTATTTCCAGAATTTCAATGTGGACAAGGGCATCGACGACATTGCCGCCACCGTCAGCGCCCTGCGCGGGCGTGCCGAATGCACGGGAAAGGTCGGCGTCCTTGGCCATTGTCTGGGCGGCAAGCTCGCTTATCTCACCGCCTGCCGCGTCGATGTCGATGCGGCGGTCGGCTATTACGGCGTCGGCATTGAGGCGCACCTCAATGAGGGGGGCAAGATCAAATGCCCGACGGTTCTGCATTTTGCCGAACTCGATCAATATTGCGGCAAGGAAGCGCGCGATCAGATCATCGACACCTTCAAGGACCGGCCGGACGTCGAGACCTATGTCTATCCTGGTGTCGATCATGCATTTGCGCGCACGATGGGCGACCATTATGACAAGCCATCGAGCATCATGGCGCATTCGCGCTCGATCGCCGTCTTCCGCAAGGCGATGGGGCCGCGCTACGACCTGTCATCCCTGTGGGATGCGCATTGCTATCATGAGTTTGCGACGCGCGACGTTGCCGCGACAATGAAGACGATGGTGGACCAGCCTTACGTCAACCACATCCCGACAATGACTGGCGGCGTGGGACAGAAGGAACTGGCGCGTTTCTATCAACACCATTTCGTCAACAACAACCCGGCCGATACTAAGCTTATCCCGATCTCGCGCACCATCGGCGCTGACCGAGTCGTTGACGAGATGCTGTTTTGCTTCACGCATGATCGGGAGATCGATTGGATGCTGCCCGGCATCAAGCCGACCGGCAAATATGTCGAGATCCCGCTGGTGGCGATCGTGTGCTTCCGCGGCGACAAGCTCTACAACGAGCATATCTATTGGGATCAGGCATCTGTGCTGGTGCAGATCGGCCTGCTGAACCCGAAGGATCTGCCGACGGCGGGTGTCGAAACGGCAAAGAAGCTGCTCGATGAAAAACTTCCCTCGAACACGCTGATGAAGCGCTGGTCGGAAAGCGCTGGCAAGTAAATGACGAATCCTCTCAAAGACAAGCTCGCGGCAGGCGGCTGCATCACCTGCCACTGGGCTACGCTCGGCTCGCCGTCGGCTGCCGAACTGATGGCCGAATCCGGACCGGATTGCATTGTCTTCGACATGCAGCACGGTCTGTGGGACCGATTGAGCCTCGAATATGCGATCGGCCTGGTGCGTCACAAGACAATCCCAACGGTACGAAGCGTCGACGCCAGCGACCATGCCATCGGCATGGTCCTTGATGCCGGTGCTCGTGCGCTGATCGTTCCGATGGTGGACACGGCCGATCAAGCCCGCGCCGTCGTGAGGGCCGCGAAATATCCGCCGCTGGGTGGCCGGTCAGGCGGTGGGACGCGCCCGATGCTGGATTACAAATCCTATATGGCGAGCGCCAATGAGGACTTGGTCGTTGCCGTCATGATCGAGACGGCGACAGCCGTCGCCAATGCGGCGGAGATCGCCGCCGTGCCCGGGATCGATATGCTCTTCATCGGCCCGTTCGATCTGGCGATGTCGATTGGCACCTTCCCGGATTTCGGACCCAAGCATGAAGCCGCGGTACAGTCCGTGCTGGCGGCGGCCAAGGCCGCTGGCAAGAGCTGCGGCATCTTCACGCCATATGCGAGCTTTGCCGCAGATCGCCGCGCGCAGGGTTTCCAATGGGTGGTTCTGGCCTATGACCAAGCATTGATCCAGGAGCCGGCCAAGGGCGCTGTCCGGCATGCTCGGACCGGCACCGGCCCCGATCTCGTCAAGAACAGCGTTGCCCTGGTGACGGGGGCCAGCGGCGGCATCGGCGGCGAAATTACCCGCGCCTTGCTGCGCTCCGGTGCTACCAAGATTTATTGCGGTGCCCGCCAAATCGACAGCCTGCGTACTCTCACATCTGTAGCACCTGACCGTCTGCTACCCGTGCAGATTGACGTTACCGATCCCGACAGTATCGCCAAGGCGGCGAAGGCGTGTCCGGATGTCACCCTTCTGATCAACAATGCCGGTTGGAATTCCAACGAAGGGCTGTTCGCGGCCGGCGCGCTCGATAATGCGCGGCGTGAGATGGAGACAAACTATCTCGGGACGCTGGCGGTTTCGCGTGCATTCCAGCCGATCCTTGCCAAGAATGGCGGCGGAGCGCTGGTCAATCTGATCTCGGTTGTCGCACACAGCAACGTGCCATTGATGGCGACCTATGCTGCTTCGAAGGCGGCGCTTCTTTCGTTGACGCAAGCCTTGCGCGCTGAATTGCGCCAGCAGGGAACCCATGTCATGGGCGTCCTGCCTGGCGCCGTGGATACGCCAATGACTCCAGGTTTCGAAGGAATGAAGATGCGGCCGCAGCAAGTGGCAGAAGCGCTCATCCAGGGACTCCATATGCGGATGGAAGACATCTATCCCGGTGGGATGGCTTCTGGCGTATTCAGCGGCATTGCGCTTGATGCAAAGGCGATCGAGCACGATTTTGCCAACTATCTGCCTTCCGATTCCGCAGTTCGTCGCAATGGGTGAGGCCAGCCAGCCACGTCTATGATCGTCGTCGACAATCTTGTGAAGCGGTTTGGTGGCGTTCGCGCTGTTGACGGCTGCTCGCTGAGAGTTGCCAAAGGTTCGATTACAGGCCTGATCGGTCCCAACGGCGCTGGAAAATCCACCTTGTTCAATATCATCGCCGGTGCATTAGCACCGGATGCGGGAACGATAACGCTCGGCAACGTTGATGTGACCGGCTGGCCCGCGCACAAGCTCTTTGCCGAAGGGCTGGCACGAACCTTCCAAATTGCGCATGAGTTCGCGCGCATGACCGTTCTGGAAAATCTGATGGTCGTGCCGGCCGGGCAGAGCGGCGAGCGGCTACTGCAATCTTGGCTGCGTGGCGCGAATGTGCGCCAAGACGAAGCCCGGATAAGAACCCGGGCTGAGGAAGTACTCAATCAACTGCATCTTGATCATGTGAAGCACGAGCTTGCTGGCAACCTGTCCGGTGGGCAGAAGAAGCTGGTCGAACTGGCGCGGACGATGATGTGGCAGCCCAAGATCGTCCTGCTCGACGAGATTGGGGCGGGCGTCAATCGCACTCTTTTGGGCGAGATCGCGGGTGAAATCGAACGGCTGAACCGGGATCACGGGTATACGTTTTTTGTGATCGAGCACGATATGGACCTGATAGCGCGGCTTTGTTCGCCCGTCATCGTCATGGCCGAGGGCAGGGTGCTGACGCAGGGGTCTATGGAAGAAATCCGGAACAATACCGACGTCATCGACGCCTATCTCGGCGGCCGGGGAGCGCGCGCGCATGCCCCTTCTTGAAGCACGCGGCATGGTTGGCGGCTATGGCGGGATGGATATCCTGAATGGCGTCGACATTGCCGTGGAAACGCACGAGATCGTCGTCATGATCGGTGCCAATGGTGCTGGTAAATCGACGGCGATGAAGGCCTTGTTCGGACTGGTTCATCTTCGGTCAGGTTCAGTCCAGCTTGAAGGTGTGGATATCATCAATGCCGCCCCCAACCACTTGGTCGAAGCCGGTATGGGGTTTGTGCCGCAGGAACGGAACGTTTTTCGCACCATGACGGTGCGCGAGAATCTGGAAATGGGGGCTTTCCTGAAGCCGGGTTCCCAGACGCGTGTCATGGAGATGGTGTTCGATTTGTTTCCGGTTCTGAAGGAGAAGGCTAATCAGCCGGCCGGCGAACTGTCGGGCGGCCAGCGACAGATGGTGGCGGTAGGGCGCGCCCTGATGACGGAACCAAAGTTGCTGCTTCTGGATGAACCCACTGCTGGGTTGTCACCGCTGGTCATGGAACAGATCTTTGAGCGTATTGTCGCCGTCAATCAGGCAGGGATCGGTGTACTGCTGGTCGAGCAGAATGCGCGGCAGGCCCTGGCGATCGCGCATCGTGGCTATGTTTTGGCGACCGGGCGCAACAGATTTACGGGGACCGCAAAGTCGTTGCTCGACAATCCCGAAATCGGCCAGACCTTTTTGGGTGGTTGAGATGGGTGCTTTCGCCGATTTCATGAATCTCTATTTTCTGCCCGGCGTTGCTGTGGGGTGCATCTATGCGCTGGGGGCGGTCGGGATATCGTTGATCTTCGCCATCCTGCGTTTTGCTCATTTCGCCCACGGCGATGTCATGACGCTTGGTGCCTATATCGCCTACAGCCTGGTGGCGGGCCTTGGCTGGTCCGTTTATCTGGCCCTGCCAATCGCCATCCTGGGTGCAGCCTTGGCCAGCGTCGCCATCGATCGTTTGGCCTATCGTCCCTTCCGCCAATCGCCGGGGATCATCGTCGTCATCGCGTCGTTCGGGGTGATGCTGGTGGTCCGCTCGCTCATCCAGCTGTTCTGGGGTGTCGACGTCCTTAACTATGAGACCGGCATCCGCAAGCCGATTGAACTCTTCGCGGGCGTCCGTATGGCGCAGAAACATATCATCATCATTGTCGTCTCGATCGGCATCGCGGCGGCATTGCATTGGTTCCTGAGCCGCAGCCGGATGGGTAAGGCGATGCGCGCGATGAGCGATGATGCGGCGCTTGCCCGTGTTTCTGGCATCGATACCGAACGCGTCGTGCGCTGGACTTGGCTCATCGGTGGTGGATTGGCGGCTGCTGCCGGTGTCTTTGCAGGGATCAATTCCAAGCTTCATCCAAGTGTGGGCTGGGACTTGTTGCTGCCTTTGTTCGCGGCTGCGATCCTTGGTGGCATCGGAAAGCCCTACGGTGCCATCTTGGGTGGGTTGGCCATAGGTGTGGCCCAAGAAGTGGCAACCTACCCCTGGCTTTCTGATCTGCCGTTGGTACCCCCCGCATATAAGAATGCGGTCGCCTTTTTCGTCATGGTCTGCATGCTGATCTGGCGCCCGACCGGCTTGTTCAAGGGGCGGGTGCTGTAATGAATGCGTCGCTCTTCGGCCTGCTGATGTATGCCGTGTCGCTGGCAACGATGTTCGGAATATATGGCGTCCTGTGCATCGGGCTTAACGTCCAATGGGGGTTCGCCGGTCTCTTCAACGCAGGTATCGCCGGCTTCTTTGCTGTCGGGGCATATGCCACGGCCATTCTTACGTCACCGGAGAGCGCCGACTATCTGGGCGGCTTCGGGTGGCCGCCGGTCCTGGCGCTACCTGTCGCAATGCTGTTTTCCGGGCTCATTGCCTGGCCCGTCGGGCGCATCTGTCTGCGGTTGCAAGGTGATTACCTCGCCATGGCCACGATCGGCATTTCAGAGATCATCCGCCTGGTGCTGAAGAACGAGGATTGGCTCGCCAACGGCACGATGGGAATTTCAACAGTACCGCGGCCCTTCGAAAGCCTAGGCCAGCCCTATGGTAATCTCCTTTTCCTGGCCTTTGTTCTTGGTGTGCTTGTGCTTCTTTATGTTGCGGCCGAGCGGGCCTGGTTGTCGCCGTGGGGCCGCGTGCTGCGCGCGATCCGCGACAATGAAATGGCGGCGGCGGCGATCGGTAAAGATGTCGTTTCCTTTCGCCTGCAGGCCTTTGTGCTCGGTGCGATGGTGATGGGGCTCGGCGGCGCCCTGTCCGGCATGTACTTCAAGTTTATCGGTTCGAGCGCCACGGAGCCATTGCTGACGACATTCCTCGTCTGGGTGATGCTCATCATCGGGGGGAGCGGCAACAATCGCGGTGCACTCCTTGGTGCCGCGATTGTGTGGTTCATCTGGTCGGCGACGGAGCTCCTGACCAATCGGCTGCCTGCAGAGTGGATCACCCGTTCATCCTATCTTCGGGCGTTGCTGATCGGGGTCTTGCTTATTATCGTCCTGCAGCGTTTTGCCCGAGGTATTCTGCCGGAAAGGCCGCCACGAGATCGTGCTTGATCAAAGCTGGCCCGATAGTTCTCCGAGCGACGAGATGATCGTGGCCTGGGTCGCCAGATCGTACTCGATCGGACCATTTTGACGGCGCAGCCAGAAGACGCGAAAGCCGAAGCTGGCGGCGCCCATTGCGTCCCAGGCATTTGATGAGACGAATCCGATCTGGGCTGGCGGCAGGTCAAGATGCTTGGCGGCCATCGCATAGACTTGCGGATCGGGCTTGTAGATGCGCAATGAGTCGACCGAAAGCAGCGGGTTCAGCAAATCGTCGAGTTCATGCTTGGCAAAGGCGGCATTCAGCATATCGCTGGTACCGTTGGAAAGCACGCCGAGCCGTAGACCGCGCCGGCTGAGTTGATCGAGCGCTGCTCCGACGTCGGCAAAAGGCGACAGGTGCCTGTACGCCCCGAGGAGGTCGCGACGCAGATCCTTATCCTCGATGCGGAATTGCCCCAAGGCATAGTCGAGGGCCGCCGCCGTCAACTGGTCGAAAGGGCGGTAGCGCCGCGCCAGCGTCCCGGTCCAGGTATATTCGAGCTGCTTCTGGCGCCAGAGTGCCGAGATTGCGGCCACATGGCCACCCAGGCGAGATTCATGGCGGGCAATCGCGGAGTGGATATCAAGCAAAGTTCCATAGGCGTCAAAGAGAATGGCTTTGATGCTCATGATGCGTCCTCAAAACGAAAGAGCCCGCCGATTGACGACAATCGACAGGCTCCATTCACGATAGGCGACAAGCGTCAGGGATTGACGAGGCCGACCTGCTTGTAGCCGTTGCCATCGACAACAAAGTGACCGATCACACCGGGAATGTCACCGTTGGCATCGAACTCCATTTCACCCGTGGCACCGGAATAGTCGACGTCCTTGCCGGCATCGATCAGTTCCTTGGCCTTCTTCCACTCACCGGGGAGGATCTTTTCGCCCGGCGCGTTGGCAACTTCGCGCAGTGCATCGCGCACCTTGGCGCGGTCGGTCGAGCCGGCCTTTTCGACCGCCATCGCCGCCAGCATGACGGAGTCATAGGTTTGGCCGATGAAGATCTTATCCTTCGTGCTCTGATAGGCGGCGGTATAGAGCTCGTCGAATTTCTTCGCCGCATCGCTGTCAGGCGCTGACGGCGAGGTGAAGAACGAGGTCTTCAGATTGTCCGCGCCAATCGTTTCGATCAACTTGTTGTCACGCAGACCGTCGGTGCCGATGAAGCGGTTGAAGAGCCCGTTCTCCAATGCTTCCTTGACGATCGTGGTGCCGGAATCGCCAGCATAGGCGATCACGACCAACGCTTCCGGCTTGTCCTTGGCGAGGGTGCCGAGCTCGGCTGCATAGCTTTGCTGCTTTTCTTCATGCTTCACCTCTGCAGCGATCGTTCCACCGCCCTTCTTGTAGGCGTCGGCAAAGCCGGTCGCCAAGGGGGTCGCATAGTCATTGTTTGCATAGGTAAGGGCCACGGTCTTGATACCCTGATCGAGCACCAGCCTCGCCAGGACAACGCCTTGATAGGCGTCGGACGGGACGATGCGGAAGACGTAATCATTGTCTTTCAGCGATGTGAAGTCCGGCGACGTCGCGGTCGGTGAAATTTGGAGGACGCCGGTGGGGATCGTCACGGCATTGGCCGCGGCCAACGTCGTGCCTGACATCAAGGCGCCGACAACCACCGGGACGTTCTCAACGTTGACGAGCTTGGTGGCTGCGTCGACGGCGCCCTGCGTGGAGCCGGTCGTGTCGCCAATGACTGTGACCATTTTGCCGTTCAGCAATCCACCGCCATCGTTGATCTCCTTCTCGGCCAACTTCACCGAATCCATCATGGGCGGAATGAAGTTGGCGATGGGGCCGGTCACGTCGAAGAGGATGCCGACCTTGGTGTCACCGGCAGGCGCGGGCGCCGGGGTCGCGGCGGCCTGTTCCGTCGTCGCCTGGTTACCGGCTGCGGCTTGATCTTCCTTCTTCTCTTCGCCGCAAGCGGTCAGGATGAGGCCCGACGCCAGAATGGCGGCAATACTTGTCCGCCTCATGAGTGAGATCTTGATGGACATCTATCTTCCCTGACTTTCTTGGATCTAGGTGAATGCGTTGAACGTGATGATGGTGAGTGTGTCTTTCACATGCGGCAAAGTCTGCAGTTCCGACGTCACAAAACGACCGACATCCACGTCGGTCGGCAGATAGCATTTGACGAGCAAGTCGTACTGCCCCGAGATCGAATAGAGTTCGGCGATCTGCTCCACCGAATCGAGCGCCTTTTCCGCAACTTCATAGGATTTGCCCGGCTCACATTTGACCATGACGAAAATGGGCCGCATGAGGTTTACACTCCCTCGGATTGAATAAATCGGTTGGCATGTTGCCTCGTCGCGTGGGCAAAATCCAGCCCCGCACCGCCGAATTCAGGTGACCGCCGCCCGTCGGCTATAGGCCGGGTTCCGCCATTCTTCGTTTGTAAGTACCTGCCGCAAGATGGCGACGGCGTCCCATATGTCTTGGTAACGGACGTAAAGGGGGGTGAAGCCGAAGCGCATCAGATCCGGGGCCCGAAAATCGCCAATGACCCCATGCGCAATAAGGGCCTGCATCACGGCATAGCCGGAGGGGTGGGCGTAACTGACTTGGCTGCCGCGACCCGCGCCGTTGCTCGGGCTGGCAAGGGCCAAGCCGAAGTCGGGGCATTCCTGTTCGACCAGCCGGATCATCAGGTCGCCGAGGGCCAGGGACTTTTCCCGCACCTGCCGCATGTCGACGCCGTCGAACGTATCCAGGCCACAGCCAAGGGCGGCCAAGCTGAGGACCGGTGGCGTGCCGACCAGGAACCGCTCGATCCCCGTCTTGGGTCGGTACCCGGTCTCAAAGGCGAAGGGCGTCATGTGGCCGAACCAGCCGTAAAGCGGCTGCTGGGTGGCGTCCAGCCAACGCTTGGCGACGAACAGAAAAGCCGGCGCTCCGGGGCCACCGTTGAGGTATTTGTAGCCGCAGCCGACAGCGAAATCGACGCCGCATCCATTGAGGTCGACCGGCATTGCACCAGCCGAATGGGCCAGGTCCCAGATGGTGAGGGCACCCGCTGCCTTTGCCTTGGCCGAGATCGCGGCCATGTCGTGGCGGCGGCCCGAGCGATAGTCGACCTCGGTCAGCATGACTGCGGCGATATCGTCGCGGATGCGGTTGGAGACTTCCTCCGGGGCCACGATTTCCAATCGATGATCGCGCCCCAGCAATTGGGCAAGGCCCTGCGCCATGTAGAGATCGGTCGGAAAATTGCCGCTGTCCGAAAGAATGATGCGACGTTCCGGTCGCAGGGCGATGGCGGCACTCAGCACCTTGAAGACATTAAGCGATGTGGAATCGCAGACGACAACTTCATCAGTATCGGCACCGATGAGGCGCGCGATCCTTGCGCCGAGGTGAAGGGGGAGGTTGACCCAGCCATGCTTGTTCCAGCCCGTGATGAGCGATTGTCCCCATTCCTCTCGGATCAGATTTTCCAGGCGCGCTCCGGTCGCGCGCGGCAGGACGCCCAGCGAATTGCCATCAAGATAGATGATGCCGTCTGGCAAGGCGAAGCGTTCGCGAAGTGACGCCAACTGATCGTCCTGATCAAAGGCCACGCAATCGGCGCGAGTCAGTTCGGTCATTCCTAAAGGCTCCGCAAGATTGCGCGAACAGGGCTCGAATCCGCCCCTTCTATCCTAAGCGGCAGGGCTATCAGTTCATAGATACCGAATGGTACCGTGTCGAGAACGAGCCCCTCCAGAATGGCAAGGTCGTGTTTTGCGACGGCGCGATGGGCATCCATCGATTTCGAATTCTCGGGGTCGAGGGATGGCGTGTCGATGCCGATGAGGCGCACACCGCGCGCCGCCAGCGCGTCGATCAGCGCCGGATCAACCGCCCTGAAGTCGGAGTCCCATACCGCACTGGGGTGCCTGTCATAGGTGCGAATGAGGACCCTGGTCGTTCCGGCAGCAAGCTGCGGCAGGATGATATCGGAACCAACGGGTCCCTCGAAGCCCCGGGCGTCCACGACCTGTGCCGGCCCCAAATAAGTGCTGAGGTCGACAAGATCGATGGTCTTGCCTTCCGCATCGTAATGGAAGGGCGCATCGGCGTGGGCGCCGCTGTGCGTGGATAAGGTGAGGGCCGAGACGTTGACTGGAACGCCTGCATCCATGGACCAAGTCCGGTCGACGCGGAAGGCGGTGTCCCCGGGCCAAACCGGCAGACCGTTTCGCAATGTTTGGGAGATGTCGTAGATCATGATTGGCCCGGCATGGAAAAGTCCGCCGGAGCCTAGGGGAGAGCTGCGCTAGCAGCAAGAGTCGCTATTTGGGTGCAAGGAGGAAGAAATAGGCCGCCGCCAGCCCACCGCCAACCAGCACCAAAACCCAAAGGAGGATGCCAACGAGTTCTAGGCCGCCGAGGCCGCCTTTGGCAGGCTTGGCTTCGGGAGCAGCATCTCCACGACCGGCAACGATATCGAGGGCACGTTGCTCGTCTTTCTCCCGACTGCTCATCAAGTCCTCGTGCGCAGATTCAAACCCCCGTTTCGTCTACGGCCAGAAGGGTTAACAAGGTGTTCACAACGGATCGTCAAAGTCATTTTTGATAGAGTTTTTCTGGCGAAATCAGCACGTCGGCGATGATCTTGGGACTATCGTCCCGCAGCGCGGTATAAAAGCATGAGCGCCGACCAGTGTGGCAAGCCGGTCCGATCTGGTCGACCAAAAGCAAGAGGCAGTCCTGATCGCAATCGGCGCGGAGTTCGACAAGCCTCTGGATCTGGCCGGAACTGTCGCCCTTGCGCCAGAGCGATTGGCGGGAGCGGGACCAATAGACGACCCGGCCACCTTCCAGTGTCGCTTGGATACTGGCGCGATTCATCCACGCCATCATCAAGACTTCGCCAGTGTCATGTTGCTGCGCGATGGCCGGTATCAGTCCATTTTCGTCATAGCGAAGACCGTCGATGAAGGTGGCTGTTGCTGACATGGGGCGGTTCCTCACCAGATGGAAAGGGGCTGTTTGACGTCGCCTTCGGCAAACCGGCTCAAGCGGAAGGCGCGAAGGTTGAAGCCGGTCTCCTTGCCTTGCGCAAGAGCGTGCATGGTCTTGCCGATGACCGGGCCCAAGGCGAAGCCGTGACCGCAAAATCCTGTGGCGACCAGCAATCCGGGAAGGTTGCTTGGCGCATCGATGACGGGGATGCCGTCGGGCAGCGTGTCGATGTTGCCGGCCCATTGTTCGGCAAGGCCGATGCGCCCTGCGGTCGGAAAGGCGCGCTCCAACAACTTGACTGCGTCACGCAGGCGCTGCTGCGCCGGCAGGATGTCCGGTTCGCGATCGCCGATGGCGGGAAACTGCGCCCCATCCTGCCAGGGAAGGCGCTTGGCAAAATCGCGCAGCAGAGGACCGCCGACATGAAGTGTGAGACCCTTCGCGCTGTCGCGATAGGCGCTCCAATACCAACGCGTGAGGCGGATATGGTCCAACGTCACATCGACATCGCCATGCATGCTGGAGGCGATGTTGAGCGACCCGTCGCTCCGCCGGCGGAAGGCAATGCCATCGCCGACGAAGGCAGCATCGGTGATGGGCGGCAGAATGTTCGTGCGGGCGACGGAGGCCCTGACGAACGATTGCGGCAACAGGATGCCAAGAGGCTGAAGCAGGCGCCAGGAGGTGGCGCCGGCACACAGCAGGACCAAGCCCGTTTTGACATCGCCCCATTCGGTCACGACATGGCTGATCCGGCCCGCAGTTCGTTCAATCGATAAGGCACCACAGCCTTCCAGGATCGTCGCACCGAGATCGCGGGCCCGGGCAGCGAATGCTGGTGCTGCCTTGCGCGGCTCGGCATGTCCGTCACTCTTGGTATAGAGCCCGCCGACTATCGGGCTGGCGAGATTTGGAAGCAGCGATTTCACCTCGGCAACGCTGAGGAGGCGCGTATCGAGATCAAAGCTCTTTGCGCTCTCGAACCATTTCTCCCGGTATGCCGCGATACTCTGGGAGCCACTGGCATAGAGCGCCCCACCTTCGTTCCATTCGAGGTCGGCATTGAGTTCTGCCTCAAGCCCACGCCAAATCCTCTTGCCTTCTTCCATCAGCGGAATTTCATCGGGATCGCGCATCTGCACACGGACGAAGCCCCAGGCCCTGGAACTCTGCTGGCCCGCGACCCGCGACTTGTCCAGCAGCACGACCTTCATGCCTGCCTTGGCCATGTAGTAGGCGCTGGCGCAGCCTTGGATACCGGCACCGATAATGACGATATCCGCTTGTGCGGGTAGGGCGTTGGGCAAAGTCAAGATTGGTATCCTCATTGCAGCATTTGAGCGCGACTGTCCTGCCTCAGCGGCGCCCTGTCAATCTGGCGGGATGACGCTGGCGGGTATGATGGTGAAGCATCGTCGTCATGCAGGCGGGGATGATTGACGGCCCGTTCTCCAATCTGGGAGAGTGCCGCCGCCCTGATTGGGCCGCAAAAGGGGATTCGGGGCATGGTGGGGCGTTGGGCTGGCGTTGGAGGATTGCTTCTCGCGGCTCTTTTTTGGGGCGGTATGATCCCGCTCACCAAATATCAGCTGATCCGGTGGGATCCCTATTTTCTCGTAGCCGCCCGATCATTTGGGGCCGTGCCACTGCTGTGGCTCCTGATGGTGATTGTCGAACGTGGTAGGCCGAAGGGAAAAGCCGTACCCGCCTGGAAACAATGGACCTTCGGTGTATTGGGGAACGGCGGATTTGCCGTCTTCTACACGGTCGGCGTGCAGTTCAGCGACCCGGTTCTGGCGGCAATCGTCGTCGCGACCGGGCCGGCTGTCGCCGCCCTGACGGACCGCTTCTTTTTCGGTCTGCCGTTCAACCGGTTGATGGTGCCGGGTTTGATCGCCAGTGCGGTCGGCTGCGCCTTGGCCTCGATTGATCCGGACTCCGGCAGCGGGGGCATATCTTTCGGTGGTGGCGAGGCGCTCATTCTGCTGTCGGTTATTTGCTGGGCTTGGTATTCGACCGTCGTGCAGCGGTGGTGCTCCGATTGGTCCCAGGCGCGGATAACCTTTGTGACGATGGCGACATCCGGCCTCGCCGCGACGATGCTTTACTTCATCCTTTCCGCTCTTGGCGTCGCCGTTTTCCCTCCGGCATTGCCACAAGCGCCGATCGAGGCATTCAGCCTAATCTGGTACATCGTGACCGTGATGGTGCTGGGCGTGGTCCTATGGAATGCCGGCGTGCGTGCCGTCGGGTTGGTAACGGCTTCGCTCTACAATAACCTCACGCCGCTGGTGACAATCGTCATCCTGGTCATTCTGCAGGGGATCGTCCCGACGCCGATGCAGCTTGCGGGTGGTGCACTCGTGCTGCTTGGCATTGTCTATTCGGAATGGCGCATCCTGCGGGCGGGACAGCCCGCAGGATGCGCCGGTATCCTAAGTTAAGCTTTTCCGTTGGCCTTGCGCTGCGCAAAGAGGCAGATCAGGTCGCAGGCGATATGCGCCGCTGCCAACGCCGTGATCTGGCTTTGATCGTAGGCTGGCGCTACTTCGACAACATCCATCCCAACCAGGTTGAGCTCGGTAAAGCCGCGCACGATCGCCAAGCCTTGCGCGGCCGACAACCCGCCTGAAACGGGCGTTCCCGTGCCGGGCGCGAAAGCCGGGTCAAGGCAGTCGATGTCGAAGGTGAAGTAGGCCGGGCGGTCGCCGACGATGCGGTTCACTTCAGCGACAACGGCGTCGGTGCCATGCCGATGGACCCAAGGTGCATCCAGAATATTGATTCCCATGAAATCGTCATTCCAGGTTCGAATGCCGATCTGGACCGAATGGGCGGGGTCGATCAGCCCGTCCTTGACCGCCTTGTAGAACATCGATCCATGATTTAGCGATTTCGGTTCGTCATCTGCCCAGGTATCGCAATGGGCATCGAAATGGATGAGCGAAAGCGGCTTGCCGAATTTCTCGACATGCGCCTGCAGCAGCGGGTAGGTGACATAGTGATCGCCGCCGAAGGTCAGCATGCGCGCGCCGGATTTCAAGATGTGGCGGGCGTGATCGACGATCGCATCGTGGATTGTCATCGGGTTGTGCACGTCCAGATAACAGTCGCCGTAGTCGATCACCGCCAGCTTTTCGAAGGGATCGAAGCCCCAGGGATAGGGCTTCAGGCTGGCGACTTCCGCAGATGCGAGCCGGATCGCTTGCGGCCCCAGGCGAGCGCCGGGGCGATGGGTGACGGCGAGATCCAGCGGCACACCGCTGATGACGAGATCGGCGCCTTTCAGGTTCTTGCTGTAGTTGCGGCGCATGAAAGAAAGCACGCCGGCAAAAGTGGGTTCGAGGGCAAGGCCATAGGGGCTCTTGCGGGAAATAGCGCCATCGATCTTGATGTTGGCGTCGTGATCAGCATCGTCTTCATGCATGGAAATGACTCTTCCTGGGTTTCTTCACTTAGGGGTCTCCCCTAATGGTCACCTGGGATCGATTGCAGGCTCGATTTCAGATTGCCTCAATTTCGATTTTCTGGGGGTCTCCCCCAGTGGTCGCGCCACTTGCGCTGCCGTCGTTCCGGGTCACAAGCGTGACGACCTTAAGCAAGCTTTGACAGAGTGTCGAGGCATCATTTTGATAGCGCTTTCCGCCAACGACTCGGGTTAGTACCAAATCATGGCCAAATGGATCGGCTATTTCGGCCTCCTGCTGCTGGCTCTTCTCTGGGGCACGATGGTGCCCACCGTCGCCCATCTCCTGCAGCGCTGGGATCCTTATTTCCTGGCGGCGTTTCGGTACATCGGCGCTTTGCCGGTCATGTGGGCAGCACTTGCGTTGTTGGAGAGTCAGCGCCAGGCCGCACCACCGAGCGGTCCGGGCGGAGATTGGCGAATTTGGCCTCTCGGCATCATCGGTATTGGCTGCTACGCCGCCCTCTATACGACCGGCGTCTATCATTGCAATCCCATTACGGCTGCCATTCTCAGTGCCACGTCGCCGGCCATCGCGGCCATCGTTGATCGCATCGTCTTCAAGGTGCCGGTGGATCGTCGCATGCTGCCGGCCATCGCCCTGGCCATTGTCGGCAGCGCATTCGCAACGGTGCATTTTGATGGCGGCGACATGTTCGATTTCCGGGGCGGCGAGATTCTGATGGTGATCGCTTTTGCCTGCTGGTCTTGGTACTCGACCGCGGCGCAGAAATGGTGCCGTGGCTGGTCTCAGCTGCGCATCACGACTGTTACGATGACGACTGGGGGCGTGGGGCTTGCCGTGATCTTCGCCGCCGCGGTCCTGTTGGGGGCTGCACAATTTCCACCCGCCATGCCAGACAATGGCGTCGACTGGCTGGTCTTCGGGTGGATGACGATCGTGCTGGTTGCTATTGGCGTCTATCTTTGGAATTTCGGCGTCAAACGCACTGGCGTCGTGGTGGCCAGTCTCTATCTCAATCTTGTTCCGGTCGTATCCATCAGCATATTTGCCCTTTCGGGAACGAAGCCGACGGTCATGCAGATTATCGGCGGCGTCCTGGTGATTGCCGGCATTCTGATGTCGGAGTTGCAGATGCTGAAGGCAAAGAAGGCCGATCCCGCGCTAGAATCCGCGCATCTCAGTTGAATGGAGGCATAGATGGCTGACGTAAAACACTACAAGCGCTCGGATATGAAGTTTGAGACGTACGGGGGGCCGCCGGGTACGGCGGAGATCAGCCGTCTTGTCGGCCCGGACATGTCCAGCACGATGGGCGTGGGGATCGCGAAATTCGACGGCTGCTCGATCGATTGGACTGTGCTCTATGACGAGATGATCATCGTCATTGAAGGTTGGTTCCGCCTGAAGCACCCGGGTGGCGTCATTGAGGCCGGCCCGGGCGACGTTATTTGGCTGCCCGACAAAACTCCGATCACCTATGAAGGTGAAAAGGCGATTGTCTGCTATGCGCTCTATCCGGTCGACTGGCGCAAGAAGCACAATCTCTAATCGAGATCCCTAGGAAGATACCCGGGCAGTGAGGCGTTCGAGGAACGCCTCACATTGCGCGATTTGCTCGATCATCACCCATTCATTCGGCTTATGCGCCTGCTCGATCGAGCCCGGCCCGCAGATCACGGTCGGAATATCGATCTGCTGAATAAGGCCGCCCTCAGTGCCGAAGGCGATCTTGATCGTATCGTTAGCCTTGGTAAGGGCCTTGGCGATGACGGTAATCTCGGCGTCCTCGGCCGTATCGAGGCCGGGGAAGGCTGAGATCGGCTCCCATGAGAAGCCGGTTTCGCCATTGATGGCGCGCATTTCCGCCGCCAGTTCTCCCTCGGCGAAGCGTTTCACTTCGGCGACGAGCTCGTCCGGATTTTGCACCGGCAGATAGCGAAACTCGAAATCGAAGCTGCAATCCTTCGGCACGATGTTGAGGGCGGTGCCGCCACGGACGACACCTGTATGGACGGTGGTGTGCGGCACGTCGTAATCGTGATCGTAAGGACCCTGGGCGGCAAAGCGGCGGCCCATGCGCTTCAAGTAACCGATGACTTCGGCGGCATACTCCACCGCGTTGACACCTTTGGGTGCCAGCGAAGAATGGCATTCGAGGCCGTGCACATGGCAACGAAGGCTCTTTTTGCCTTTGTGCGCGATGGCGACTTTCATCGAAGTCGGTTCGCCGATGACGCACCCCTTCGGTTTCACGGGCAGGTCCTTGATGACTTCGAGGGCGCGGCGCACCCCAAGGCAGCCGACTTCCTCATCATAGGAGAAGAGGAGGTGAACCGGCGTGGTCAGCTTGCGCTTGGTCAATTCAGGTACTGCGTTGAGGACGACACCCAGGAAGCCCTTCATGTCGCTGGTCCCACGGCCGAAAAGCTTGTCGTCGGCTTCCTTGACCGTCCACGGATCGCTCGACCAATCCTGGCCGTCGACCGGCACCACGTCGGTGTGGCCCGACAGCGCATAACCGGCCCGGTCGTCGGGCCCGATCGTGGCGTAAAGATTGGCCTTCTTGCCGGTCACATCGTGGATAAGCTCGCTCTTGATACCGAAGCCGTCCAAATAGTTGCGTAGGAAGTCGATCAATTCCAGGTTGGAATTGCGGCTGGTGGTGTCGAAGCTGATCAGACGTCGAATGAGATCGAGGCTTTGCGGGCGTGGCGCCAAGATGAAACTCCGTTAGCAAACGCATACTATTGACGGGCTATTCGGGAAAGCATACCGGGGTGCGGAGGAATGGCAAGGTTGACGAATGGCAGGGTAGAGGAATGGCTGAAGCGGCCCGCATGCAGCGCAAGACCTATCTACCGGGCGTTTTGGTCCATTACGAGCCGGCGCCGGATGTTGGCCTGGTGCCAGTGGTCTTCGATTCACCCCACAGTGGCTATGAGTATCCGGGGGATTTCGACCATGTCGTTCCGCGGGATATGTTGCGGCGCGCCGAGGACGCCTTCGTCGACGACCTCTATGCCGATGCGCCCGCCGCCGGTGCGGCCTTCCTGAAAGCTCTGTTCCCGCGCGCCTATATCGACCCCAACCGGCATGAGGATGAGGTCGATCTGGAGATGCTTTCCGAGCCTTGGCCGCGTCCTGTCCGCGCCAGCGAAAAGGCGGAAATGGGGCTGGGACTCATCCGCCGGCTCATCAAGGGGCGGGTGCAGATCTATGATCGACCGCTGACGGTAAGCGAGATCATGGCCCGGATCGAAAGCTATCATCGTCCGTACCATGACGCGCTTGCGGCAATGATCGAAGAGCGTCTGGCATCGTTCGGTGCGGTCTGGCACGTCAACTGCCATTCCATGCGCACGACCGGCCGTCACCAGGGCAAGGCGATCCCACGCGAGGATTTCGTGCTGGGTGATCGCGAGGGCGAAAGTTGCGATCCGGCCTTTACGGAGTTCGTCGCGGAACGCCTGCGCGCCATGGGCTATTCCGTGCAGATCAACCACCCCTTCAAGGGAGCGGAACTGGTGGCGCGCTTCGGTCGCCCCTTGGCCGGTTGCCATTCGCTCCAGATCGAGGTCAATCGCGGCCTCTACATGGACGAAGACCGTATCGAAAAGCACGCTGGCTTCGGCGCGCTGAAAGGCAATGTCGATAGGCTGATCGCCGACATCTGCCTATTCGCGCAGCAGCAGCTCAACAGCCACTAGGCCTGGAACTGTTCCTGCAGGATGCGCTCTTCCAGATGATGTTCCGGATCGAAGAGGAGCGTCAGGGCGGTGCTTTGGTCCTGGCAGACGGTGACCTCGGTGACTTCCCGGATTTCATTGAAATCTGCCGTGGCGCTGACCGGTCGCCTCTCCGGCTCGCGGATGATGAAGCGCAGCTTGGCGCGCTGGGGCAGAATGGCGCCACGCCAGCGACGGGGACGAAAGGCACTGATCGGTGTCAGGGCAAGTACACCCGACGCCAGCGGCAAAATCGGTCCATGCGCTGAAAGGTTATAGGCGGTACTGCCGGCAGGTGTTGCCACCAACACCCCATCGCAGACCAGTTCGTTCATCCGTTCGCGACCATCGATCTCGATGCTGATCTTTGCCGCCTGGGCCGTTTCGCGCAGCAGCGAGATCTCGTTGATGGCAACCAGGCGGTGCTCCTGGCCGTCGCCGGTAAGGGCCGTCAGTTGCAGTGGATGCAGGATCACCTGCTCGGCACGCCGGATCCGCTCAAGGAGGCCGGCCGGATCATAGCGATTCATGAGGAAGCCGACCGTGCCGCAATTCATACCGAAGATGCGGGCTTTGCGGTTCATGGTCTGGTGCAAGGCGCGCAGCATCGTTCCGTCGCCCCCGAGGACGACGACAACATCCGCACCAGCAAGATTGCCGTTGCCGTATCGCGCGGAGAGTTCCGTAAAGGCGGCTCTGGCGTCTGGCGATTCGGCAGCGAAAAAGGCGACGTTGGGGGCGTGGGCGGGATTGTTCAAGTTGCTCGGGCTCCGATTGGCGGGCGGCTGCAGTATAGCGTTGCCGTGGCCGCTTGCCAAAGGCGGTCGACCCATAGCAGTGTAGCCGGGAAATTGACGCGGGGAGCGGGGAACGGAAATGGGGAAGCGGTTGGCCGATCTGGCCTTGGCGGCGAGCGTGCTTTTGGCCGGCATTCCGGGCTTGGCGGTACCGATGGCTTTCGCCCAGGACAATGTTGCGCTGGAAATTGCCGGGGAAGACGAGGTCGGGGACCATCACGAGGGCTATTATTATCCGACCCCGCAGACAGTTGAGCATTATAGCAGCCGCGTGGTGACACTGCCCGACAGTGACAAGATCCGGCGCCAGGGCTTTGTCATCGGCATGGCGAGGCAGCTCGTTTCGGCGCAATACGCCCCGGACTATGCCATTTTCGCCAAGGGCGACGATGGTCAGAAGCTGATTATCACGGGCCTGCGCGACGGCGCCCTCGATACCGTCTTCCGCGCGCGCGCTCTGTTCGCGAGCCTAACCCTGATTGCCAGGTCGACGCCGTTCTTCCAGAAGAACACGCAGCCGGAAGAGGCCACTTTCTTCGATCTCTTGAAGCTTCTTGGCTTCACCCAGGTGACGATCTCCGACGGCAAGCAATTCTGCCATCAGGTCATCATCGACTGATTTTCAGCCGCCGGTAACGCTCATATGGCGTTCGACGGCCGGACCGCTATGGTCCCGGTCGATGATGAAATCGTGCCCCTTGGGCTTGCGGCGAATGGCTTCGCGAATGGCTGCAACCAGGGTTTCATCCGATTCACTCTGCCGCAAGGGCGCGCGCAGGTCCGCCGCATCATCCTGGCCCAGGCACATGTAGAGCGTGCCGGTGCAGGTCAGGCGCACGCGGTTACAGGCTTCGCAGAAGTTATGGGTGAGCGGCGTGATGAAGCCGACCCGCTGGCCCGTTTCGGCCAGCGTCACATAGCGGGCCGGTCCGCCACTGTAATGGTTGTTTTCAACCAAGGACCAGCGTTTGGCGAGATGCGTGCGCAGCAGGGAAATCGGATAGAATTGATCGACCCGGTTCTCGCCGCCGATATCGCCCATCGGCATCACTTCGATGAAGGTGAGGTCATGGCCGTTGTCGCCGCACCATTCGACCAGCCGATAGAATTCGTCGTCGTTGACGCCCTTCAGCGCGACCGTGTTCAGCTTCACCCGGATGCCGGCCGCCTTCGCCGCGGCGATGCCATCGAGCACCGGCTCAAGCTTGCCCCACCGGGTGATGCGGGTGAATTTGTCGGGGTCAAGCGAGTCCACGGAAACATTGACCCGCTTGACACCGCAATCGGCCAACTCCTGGGCATATTTGCCGAGCTGGCTACCGTTGGTGGTCAGGGTCAGCTCATCGAGCGCGCCGGTCTTGAGGTGCCGGGACAAATTCCGGATCAACTGCATGATGCCCTTGCGCACCAGGGGCTCGCCCCCGGTGAGGCGCAGTTTCTTCACCCCCAGGGTGACGAAGGCACTGCACAGCCGGTCGAGCTCCTCAAGGCTGAGGATCTCGGCCTTGGGCAGGAAGGTCATGTCCTCCGCCATGCAATAGACGCAGCGGAAATCACAACGGTCCGTGACCGAGACGCGCAAATAGCTGATGCGGCGGCCGAACGGGTCGACCATCGGCTGGCCGGGTGCCGGATGCGCAGTGGCTGGCGAAGGTGCATTCATGATGGTGGAATATAGGCAACGGAGCAGGAGATTTCCTCCATAAAACCGACGCGGTTTTCCCCGGCCGGGCCGGGGCTAGGCCGGGGCCAGGATGTTGTCATGGCTACCATGCGGAGCGGAACTGCGCAGAAGGTGGGGCAGGGGCCGTCAAATGCCTTGTTTCCCTTGGAAAAACTCTAAATAATCAAGTTTCGCGCCGCAAAAACGGCCATTTGGACCAGTTTTCGAGTTTCGGACCCTTAAGATGCAGACCGCCAACGACATTCGCCGTGTATTCCTCGACTATTTCCGCCGGGAAGGGCACGAAATCGTCGCGTCCTCCCCCCTGGTGCCGCGGAACGATCCCACCCTGATGTTCACGAACTCGGGCATGGTCCAGTTCAAGAACGTCTTCACGGGCCAGGAAAAACGCGACTATGTCCGAGCCTCGACGGCGCAGAAATGTGTCCGTGCCGGCGGTAAACACAACGATCTGGAAAATGTCGGCTACACGGCGCGGCACCATACTTTCTTTGAAATGCTGGGGAATTTCAGCTTCGGCGACTATTTCAAGGAACGCGCGATCGAGCTGGCCTGGAACCTGATCACCAAGGAATACGGTCTGCCGAAGGACAAGCTGTCCGTCACCGTCTATATCGACGATGACGAGGCCTTCAACCTGTGGAAGAAGATTGCGGGCCTTTCCGACGAGAAGATCATCCGCATTCCGACCTCCGACAATTTCTGGGCGATGGGCGATACCGGTCCCTGCGGTCCCTGCTCGGAAATCTTCTATGATCATGGTGAGGGCATTCCGGGCGGCCCTCCGGGCTCACCGGACGCGGACGGCGACCGCTTCATCGAAATCTGGAACCTCGTCTTCATGCAGTTCGAGCAGGTGACGAAGAGCGAGCGCGTGAACCTGCCGCGCCCGTCGATCGACACTGGCATGGGGCTTGAACGCCTGGCGGCGGTGCTGCAGGGCAAGCATGACAATTACGATATCGATCTGATGCGGACATTGATCGAGGCTTCGGCGCATGCCTCGAATACGGAGCCCGACGGATCGCACAATGTCAGCCACCGCGTCATTGCCGACCATCTGCGCTCCAGTGCCTTTCTCATCGCTGATGGCGTCATGCCATCCAACGAGGGGCGCGGCTACGTTCTGCGCCGCATCATGCGCCGCGCGATGCGGCATGCGCACCTGTTGGGTTGCAAGGATCCGCTGATCTTCAAACTGGTCCCGGCCCTGGTGGGCGAGATGGGCCAAGCCTATCCGGAACTGGGTCGGGCCGAGGCCGCCATTACCGAGACCTTGAAGCTCGAGGAAACGCGCTTCAAGCAGACGCTCGATACGGGTCTCAAGGAGCTCGAACAGGCGATCAGTTCAAAGAGCGGCCTGACCGGCGACGGCAAACTGTCCGGATCAGTTGCCTTCGCACTCTCTGACAGTCGTGGTTTCCCCCTCGATCTCACCCAGTCCATCCTGCGCGATCGCGGCATTGAGGTCGATGTCGACGGGTTCAATAGCGAGCTGGAAAAGCAGCGCGAGCGCAGCCGTGCTGCTTGGGCCGGTTCGGGTGAGGCGGCGACCGAGAAGATCTGGTTCGAGATCCGTCAACGCTTGGGCGCCACCGACTTCCTCGGCTACAGCACCGAAAAAGCCGAAGGTCAGGTCCTGACCATGGTCAAGGGTGGCCAGGAAGTGGGCGAAGCGAAGGTGGGCGACGAAATCCAATTGGTCGCAAACCAAACCCCCTTCTACGGCGAGTCTGGCGGCCAGATGGGCGATGGCGGCATTCTCACGACGGCCAACGGGGCCGAAGTGCAGGTGCTCGACACACAGAAAAAGCTCGGTGACCTGCATGTCCATGTCGGCAAGGTGACCAAGGGCACGGTGAAAGCGGGCGATGCGATCGAGATGAAGGTCGACCACGCGCGCCGTTCGGGCCTGCGCGCGCACCATTCAGCAACCCATCTGCTGCACGAAGCGCTGCGTCGCCGCCTCGGCATGCATGTGACGCAGAAGGGATCGCTGGTGGCGCCGGATCGGCTGCGCTTTGATTTCTCGCATACCAAATCTATGTCGGCCGAAGACATCGCCTGGGTCGAGCATGAGGTGAACCGCCGTATTCGTGCCAATGCCGATGTGGCGACGCGCCTCATGACGCCGGACGCTGCCATTGCAGCTGGTGCGATGGCTCTCTTTGGCGAAAAGTACGGTGAAGAAGTCCGCGTCGTCTCGATGGGTGGCCATGACGAACATGAGTCGAAAGAATTCTCGACCGAGCTGTGCGGCGGCACCCATGTTTACCGCACCGGTGACATCGGCTTCCTGAAGATCGTGTCGGAAGGCGCCGTTGGTGCTGGTTTGCGTCGCATCGAAGCCGTGACCGGCGCTGCAGCGGAGAAGTTCGTGGCCGAGCAGCAGCGGCAACTCGCAGAAGCTTCCGCCGCTATCAAGGCTCTGCCGCAGGAACTGCCGTCGCGCATCGTCAGCCTCCTGGAGGAGCGCCGCAAGCTGGAGCGCGAGCTGGCGGATGCCCGCAAGGCCATTGCGACCGGTGGCGCCGGCGGTGCTGCGGAAGTGACGGACGTGGGCGGCGTGAAGTTCTCGGCGCGCGTGCTTGACGGTGTTCCCGCCAAGGAACTGAAGAGTATGGCCGACGAGTTCAAGAAGAAGCTCGGCTCGGGTGTCGTAGCCCTGGTGGCGACGGCCGATGGGAAAGCGTCTATCGTCGTCGCCGTGACGGACGATTTGACCAGCCGCTTCAGTGCCGTGGAGTTGGTGAAGGCGGCGTCGGGTGCAATCGGCGGGCAGGGCGGCGGTGGCCGCCCGGATATGGCCCAGGCGGGTGGCCCCGATGGTGCCCGGGCGCCGGAGGCCCTAACCGCTATCGAGGCCTTGCTGCGCGACCGCGTCAAAGCGGCCTGAAGCAACGCAAGCTGGGCAAAGGCGGCGCAAATCAAATGGTAAACACCATCGCCGCCATTGCCATCGTTCTCGCGATCACGGCGGGCTGGGTGTTTGTCGTCCAGCGCCTATTGCCGGTTCGCATCAAGTGGCGCGTGGTGGGGCTTGCCTTGATTCTGGGGGCCCTATCGCCGGTCCCCTTGCTGCTGCTGTTTCACCTCAAGGAAAGATTGGCGTTGCCCCAGGACCCCGGTCTTGCTGATGCCTTTATGATCAGTTTCACCATGGCCGGATTTCCGGAAGAGTTGGTGAAGTGGGTTGCGGTGCTCGCTGCCATCTTCACCTTGCGCCACTTCTCGGTGTTCCATCAGCAGGTGGATCGCGCCACAGCCTTCCGCCTACCGGTTCTCTGCGGGCTTGCCTTCGCCGCAGTGGAGAATATCGGCTACAGCGTTAATTCTGCCGTGACCACGATGGTCAATTCGGAGATCGGCAATCCCCTCGTCGTGCCGTTGGTAAGGTCGCTTGCAGCCAGCTTCCTGCATGCCTCGCTCGGATGTTTGATGGGCATCTTCTTCGCCCGCGTGGCGACTACACCACGGTTCAATTGGCTGGCGGCTATCGGTGGATTTTTCGTTGCGGTCATAGGCCATACGGCCGTTGATTGGGGTCTCATCGTGCCGGTACTCACCATGCTGGATCGCGGTCAGGACCTCGAGCCCGCGGACATTGAGCAAATGGTGCCGCACTTCGTGCTGGCGGCGGTTGCGATCCCGATGGTTATCCTCGCGGCGATCGCCTGTGTGTTTGCCGTGCGTCGTCAGGTCAAGGCGGCCACTTAAAGCCGACGACGATCAGCAAGGTCCCGCTGTTTGCTGAGCAAGTGGCTCGTGTTGAGCAGATGGGTTTCCTTAACGGGAGCCAAGACAATAGTGGTTGCCGTGCGCGTGACGCCCGCGTACCCCTTCAACACCTTTGATATGAAGTGCTCGAGATGCGCCGTGGTTTGCACGCGGACCTTCAGCAGATAGTTCCAGTCACCGGCCAGATGATGGCACTCCATGACCTCGCCTTGCTTCTCCACACCGTCGAGAAACGCCCGAATATGCTCAGTCCTGTCGATCAGGACATAGACGAAGGCAAGCAGATTGAGGTCTAGAGCGGCCGGCGACGCCAACGCCGACCAGCCGACGATAACGCCATTGGCCACAAGGCGGCGGACGCGCTCGTGAACTGCTGAAACGGACAAGCCGACATGGCGACCGATTTCGGCGTGCGACCAATCTCCGTTGCGTTGGACGGCATCGATGATGGCGATGTCCTTGTCATTGAGCGGCGCTTTCATTCAATTCCTTTCGCGAAACGAAGAGTGGTTGCTCTCTGTCGCTTTGAAGGTCGGGCAGGTTTCACCCCTGACTGCAAAAATGCAGAAAAACCGATGCGGAAAGTGACTTACGGTTTGCATCTTTGATCCGCGCAGCATGCCTCGACCAGATAGCCGACCAACGCATGCATGGCCGGATAATTGGCTTGGCAGAATAACGTTGTTCCTTGGCGTTCCTGACGGATCAGGCCGGCTTCCATCAGGTGTTTGATATGGTGAGACAAAGTGGAAGCAGCTATATCGAGCTTTTCCTGAAGAACACCGCAGGGCAATCCGTCTCTGCCGGCGCGAACGAGTGCGCGGTAGAGCTTTAGCCGTATCGGATTGCCGAGAGATGCCAGCTGATGTGACGCTATTTCGATTTTCATCGAAATAGAATGCAAGTGATTGGTCAAGGCGGTCAATGCATATTTCACAAATTCTCGAAATAACATTTCATGCAGTTGACGATTCACGGCCGCATCCTCTGATAGCAAAGCCCGCCATTGCGACGATATGCGATTTATCGAGGAGTTGTGAGTCGTTCGCATAAAGTGCGCTGCCTTGAAACCGGCACCGGAAATTCATCGGAGTTCGACCAGCCAAACTCGGCCATCCAGGAAAAATTCCTGCACAATAATTTCCTGCGTCGGTTTTCATATTTTTGGAATTTACCCTCTATTTCGGCTGGTTAATTGATCTCCCCAACGTGCGGCGGGGACGGCTGCAGGAATATTGTCCAGTCGATCAGCTTCGCAATCGGGCGCGCCCGGTGCGGGCCAAGCTTGGGGGAGTGCAATGAATTCTTGGTCCGGAACTGCAAAAATACATCTATTAGGGGTTTTTCTAATCATATGCCTTTGGGCGCCAAATCAGGCACTTGCCGACTGCGTCGCGCAGAACGGCAGCGCCCTCAACAATTTGGCGACCAGTGAGAGTGTCAACTGCACGGGTTCAGCGACAACCCCGTTGGCGAATGCAGCTGCCGCTACGGACATTGTAGTCAAACTTGTGCCCGGTTCGGCTCTGACGACGACGGTTGATACGATCAGCCTTGGCGATGACAGCGTCGTGTCCATCGATGGCGCGACGTTGGGCTCGACGGGTGCCACATCGAAGGCACTCAGTCTCGGAAACCAAGGCTATGCCATCATCCTAAATTCCTCGCTGTCAGTTGCTGGCAACGCAGAGGTATTGAACTTCCTCGACGACAATATCGTCTTCATATCTGAATCGACTCTGCAGGGTTTGAGCCAGAACATCACCGGCGGCGATGGCAATACCCTAAGCATTGCCGGTTCGAAGATTATCACGACCCTGGCCGGTGCAGAGGCGATCCAGCTCGGCAACAATTCGTTCCTGAGCCTAAGTGACAGTTCAATCAGTCAACAGGGGAATGCGAGTGTTGCGATAAGTGTCGATGACAACACTTCTGTTGGGCTTCATAACACGGCAATCGAGATACAGGGCAACGGTGCGATCGGCATTAAGGCCGGGGCAGGCTATGTCCAATTGTTTGACTCGACGATCACGTTGGATGGTACCGGTGGAACCGGGATTCAGATCGGCAACAACGGCATTGTCAGTACCAATAACTCCAGCATAACGGCGGAGAGTGGGATTGTCGGCAACACTGGCGTCAATCAGGTGTCTATCGAGAAAACCAGTATCATTGCCACTGGGAAAAGCCTCTATTTGGACGCCGGAAATGACATTCTGTATCTTGCCGATGGGAGCAATCTCGCCAGTACATCCGGCGCGGATGCAGGCGCGGGCAATGATTGGCTGCGGCTGTTCGGATCGAATGCCGAAGACGAAGTTTTTATGAACTTCGAAAGCCTGACGATGGAGGGTGTGGACTGGGCTCTCTCCGGCGAGTCCGTCTTTCAGGACGGCGAAGTACAGAAGGGCCGGCTGCGCATCAACGGCAAGATCGAGGTGACGAACGGCTTGAATGTGGAGCCGAGCGGCATCATTGGTGGCAACGGTAATCTGACGGCTTCGACATTGTCTGTTTCCGGCGGCACAGCGCCCGGCAACAGCGTGGGAACGCTGATCGTCACCGGCAATTACCTACAGAATGGCGGCTTCTTCGAGGCCGAGTATGACCAGACAGGACTTGACCTGCTGGCTGTCACGGGAACGGCAACGCTGACTGGGAGCCCGACGCTGGTGGTGAAGCCGCTCTCCGGCGTCGGTGGTGCTGCGGGCACATTCCTGCTCGCCAATGGCGGCCTGACCGGGACGTTCGGCGAAATCGATTTCCAGGGGAACGGTGGCGCCACCGTTATCTACGATGCCAACAGCGCCAAGCTGATCGCGGCGCAACCCACCGGGCTGGTGGCTGAAGATGCGATGGTGCTGGGGCAGGGCGAGCGAGTCCTTTCCATGCTGGGCAGCGAACAACTGGCGCATCTCGGCAATCCGAAGCGGCAGCTCTGGGGCACGGGGCTCGGCCAGTTCGGTGAGCGGCAAGCGCAGAATGGGAATGCGGGTTACGACTATGAAACGAGCGGCGCGATGGTCGGCAGCGATCTCTATGCCGACGAGACGTGGCATCTGGGTCTCGGCGCCGGCTACAACGATACGTCGATCGATATCGAGAAACTGGCGGGTGACAGCGATCTCACAGGCGCAATCGGCCTCGCCTATGGCAGCTATGAGCATGGCCGCCTCTTTGTCCTCGGTCGCGTGATGGGTGGCTGGCAGGATATCGACGCGACACGCAGCATTGCCTCCGGAGGGCCGGTAACTCTGATCACGCTGCCGACCGTTCCGGCGACGATTGCGGCGAACGGTGCCAGCATCGACGAGGCGCAAGGTGACAGCGGGGCGTGGCTCTTCGGTTCGGGCCTCAGCTTCGGCGCCAACGTTCCCCTGAATGATGGCTGGAGCATCCAGCCGCGGGTCAATCTGGACTATGTGCGCCAGTGGCATGATGGCGTGCGGGAAAGCGGCGGGGGCGATGGTGGTATCGATGTCGATGGCTTCAGCACCGCGGCACTCACCGCTTCGGGCCAATTCCGCATCGGCCGCAACATGGATTTCGACGCGGTGATGTTCAAACCCTATGTCGATCTCGGGGTGGCGCAACGGATCGCCCTGGGGGACAGGCATGCCGACGCCGAGTTTCAGGAGACGGGCGACGATTTCGACGTCGCGCTCGACAACGAAGACCGCACGATGGCGCTCATCAATGTCGGTGCCATCGTCGACTTCAAGAACGGTGTCACAGCGGAACTTGGCTATGGCGGCCAGCTGACCGGCGACGGCGATCAGCACGGTGTCATGGCAACCATTCGCGCCAGCTGGTAGCCCCCGTCCCGGGCGTCGCAACTGGCACGAAAAAGGGCGCCGCGTCCCCAAGCGCGGCGCCCTTCCTCTGTCCGGATATCAGGTTACTGCGCGTCGGCGGCGACCTGAACCTTGGTGATGTGATCCGGCAGCAGGACCAAGCCGTTGTCGGCTTCGTCGCCCGGCTTGATGCGATCGACGAACTGCATGCCGTCAATCACGCGGCCCCAGATCGTGTACTTGCCGTCAAGGAACGGTGCCGGCGCAAAGCAGATGAAGAACTGGCTATCGGCGCTGTTGAGGGATTCCGCACGCGCCATCGAGACCGTTCCGCGCTCGTGCCGCAGGTTGCTGAACTCCGCCGGAATATTCGTGCCGGAGCCGCCAGTGCCGGTGCCGGTCGGATCGCCCATCTGCGCCATGAAGCCCGGAATGACACGGTGGATCGGCGTGCCGTCGAAGAAACCCTTGCGCGCGAGTTCCTTCATATGTGCCACGGTCTTGGGGGCGATTTGCGGCAGCATCTCGATAACCACGCGACCGTCCTTGAGGTCGATGTAGAGCGTGTTTTCAGGATCGAGTGCCAGAGCCGGGGCGCTGGCGCCCACGATGAACGCCAGAACCAGCAGGATACGCTTCAACATTTCGGTCAGCCCATCTTCTTCTTGAGGTTTTCATCAAGCTTGTCGAGGAACTGGGTCGTCGACAGCCACTTTTGATCCGGGCTGATGAGGAGGGCGAGATCCTTCGTCATGAAGCCACTTTCGACTGTGTCGACGCAGACCTTTTCCAGATCCTCGGCGAACTTCTGCACCTCGGGCGTACCGTCGAATTTGCCGCGGTACCAGAGGCCGCGGGTCCAGGCGTAAATCGATGCGATCGGGTTGGTCGAGGTTTCCTTGCCCTTCTGGTGCTCGCGGTAGTGGCGCGTCACCGTGCCGTGGGCGGCTTCCGCTTCGACCGTCTTGCCGTCGGGCGAGAGGAGGACTGAGGTCATGAGGCCGAGTGAGCCGAAGCCTTGCGCCACAGTGTCGGACTGCACGTCGCCGTCATAGTTCTTGCAGGCCCAGACGAAGGCACCCGACCATTTGAGGGCCGAGGCGACCATGTCGTCGATCAGGCGGTGATCGTAAGTGATGCCGGCCTTCGCGAACTGGTCCTTGAACTCCGCGTCGAAGACTTCCTGGAAAATGTCCTTGAAGCGGCCGTCATAGGCCTTGAGGATCGTGTTCTTGGTCGAGAGGTAAACCGGCCATTTCAGCGTCAGGCCATAGTTGAAGCAGGCGCGCGCAAAGCCGCGGATCGATTCATCGAGATTGTACATCGCCATGGCGACGCCACCGCCGGGAAACTGGAAGACTTCCTTCTCGATCGCCTTGCCGCCATCTTCCGGTTCGAACTTGATGGTGAGCTTGCCTTTGCCGGGCACGACGAAGTCGGTCGCGCGATATTGATCGCCGAAAGCGTGACGGCCGACGACGATCGGTTGCGTCCAGCCGGGCACCAGGCGCGGCACGTTCTTGCAGATGATCGGCTGGCGAAAGACCGTGCCGTCGAGAATGTTGCGGATGGTGCCGTTGGGCGACTTCCACATCTGCTTCAGGTTGAATTCTTTGACGCGCGCCTCGTCCGGCGTAATGGTCGCGCACTTGACGCCGACGCCGTGCTGCTTGATCGCCTTGGCGGCGTCGATGGTGATCTGGTCTTCGGTCTTGTCGCGCATCTCGACGCCGAGGTCATAGTATTTCAGGTCGATATCGAGATAGGGCAGGATCAGCTTGTTCTTGATGAACGACCAGATGATGCGGGTCATCTCGTCGCCATCAAGCTCGACGACCGGATTCTTGACCTTGATCTTGGGCATGAGGGCTTCGTCCTTCTGAAACGGGCGCCGCGTGGCGCCGGATGCGAAATCGCGCGCAGTCTAGTGGCTGGGTGGGGCGATTTGAAGAAATTTGGCGTCTCGACTTTAGTCGGGACGGGTTAAATTCCCAGAGTCCTTGTGTAAATAGCCGGGTCCGCTGTCAGATCCGGTCCGGAAAATCCGGTTCCTGGGTTTCGGCCGGTGCGGCGAGGAGGTCGAACAGCCGTCCGATTGAGTTCACCACAGAGAAATATTGCCGAACCGAGGGCTGTGCGAATCCGTCATCGACGATGCGGTCGATCATACCGACCAGATTATCCCAATAGCCGCCGGCATTGAGTACGATGATCGGCTTGTCGTGCATGCCGAGCTGCCGCCAGGTCACGACTTCAAAGAATTCCTCAAGCGTGCCGAGACCACCGGGCAGCACACAGAACGCATCGGAATGATCGAACATCATGCGCTTGCGGGTGTGCATGTTGTCGACGACCTTGAGCTCGGAAATCCCGCTGTGGCCGACCTCACGGTCCTGCAGATGCTGCGGAATGACGCCGAAAACGCGGCCGCCATGCGCCATGACGCCATCGGCGCAGGCACCCATGAGGCCGACGCGCCCGCCGCCATAGACCAAGCGGATGTTTCGGGTCGCAAGTTCGCGGCCCAGTTCGCGGGCGAGCGGGATGAAATCGGGATTAACGCCGCGGGACGAGCCGCAATAGACGCAAAGAGAAGTGATCGGACTCATGCCGATGGGGTGCTCCATTTGGTGGGAAAATGCATGCAGACGTTGCCGATGTCGCTGGCGGCAGGGCCGGAACGGCGGTCTGGAACGATAAAACAGCCCGGAAATTGGGCAGAGAAAAACCATATCATTGAAGCGAATTATGAACCCAGGACCGCGACAGTTCAATGACCGGATATCGATCGGCCTCAGGCATGACGATTGCGGGCGCTGAAACATGGGGTTAGCTTGGTACCAAGGGCCTGAGCAGCGGGCCAAGAAAGTGCAAACGGGGAAGTTCTATGTCGAGATTGGCCTTGATCGGGGTCACCGGGGCCGCTGTGGTTGTCGTTGCCGCGGGTCTGATTTACGCCATCGCCCAGCAGGAGGGCGACGATTCCGATGCGCCCGAGCCGGCACCGGTTGGCCAGCCGTCTGCGACGACCAGCCCAGGAGAAGGGACCGCCGGGGAGACGAGCGGACCGGTTGCGTCGACCGGCACCGCGGCCGAAGCCGGGAACACGGCGGCCGTTGCCCCGCCACCCACGCAGCCCAGCTTCGACGTCGTCCGGGTCAATCCCAATGGTGATGCGGTGATCGCCGGTCGGGCGGCACCAGGTGCCGCCATAACCTTGCTCGATGACGGTCAGACGATCGGTACCGCCAAGGCGGATGATCGCGGTGATTGGGTACTCCTCCCCAACAGTGCCGTGGCCCCTGGCGAGCATAAATTCACGCTGCAGGCACAGGTCGGAGGCGGTGCCATGCAATCCTCCGAACGGATGGTGATTGTCGTGGTGCCGGCGCCGGCCAAGGATATCGCCGGGAATGCCGTTTCAGCGCCGGCCGGCGCGCTTGCTGTTTCCGTTCCGCAGAAGGGTGACGGCCCCAGCGAGATACTCAATATGCCGAGTACTGGCGGCACGGCTGCAGCGCCGACCGGTCCAGTCAGCGAACCGACGCTCGATATTGTCGATTTCGAAAAAGACGGCCGCATGAGCCTGGCGGGCCGCGCGCCAGCCAACAGCAAGGTCCTGCTTTACCTCGACGACAAGCTCATCGGCAGCGCCGTTGTTGACGCCCAGGGGCGCTGGAGCTTCATCCCGCCAGACAAACTGAGCGTTGGCCGGCATGAGTTGCGCGTCGATCAAGTCGATGAGAGCGGCAAGGTCGTCGCGCGCATAGCGCAACCTCTGGAACAGCCCGATTTCGCCCAATTGACGCCCGACGGCACGCAAATCGTCGTTCAGCCCGGTAACTCGCTGTGGCGCCTGGCGCGGCGCACTTATGGCGACGGATTGCGCTTTTCCGTGATCTACGAAGCAAACAAGGAACGGGTACGTGATCCGGATCTCATTTATCCGGGCCAAGTGCTGACGCTGCCGAAATAGCAGAAGAACTCAGGCCTGTTCTTTGGGCTTGGGCCAAGTCGGCAGTATTTCCGCAAGGATCTGCAGGAAGGGTTTCACTTCCAAGATGACGCTGGTGGCTGCGGCGATGAGTTCCGCCGGGGTCGCTGGAATCGTGAAGGGGGCCTTGCCGACGCAGAGGATCGTTTTCTGCTTGCTGATGGCAAGTCGCGAATAGGCCAATTCCTGGCTTGCGGCGATGATAGCGACGACCGAGCGGCGCACCACAATGCCCTCAGCGGTATAGGGGAGGGGGGCAATCTCGCCCGAAATCTGGATAATCGGACCAGTCTGCACCTGCCGCGTCGACGCGGTGAAGGGCACGTCCATGAAGCTGAAGCCGAACTCGATCAGCTCGCCGCCACTGCCCAGTCGGACACGGCCATCTGCTTCGATGTGCATATGATCCACACCCGGCGGCAGCGTGCTGTTGGCCAGCATAGGTAGGATCTGAATGCTCACTCTGACGAATCCCTGTATTGCACTGCCGGTGATGCTAGGTCTTCTCGCTTAACGATCTGTAAAGGCCGCTGGGATTTGGTCAGAAAATTTGCCGGGCATGCGGCGGAAATGCCTCGTGACGCGGTGGACGATCTGTGGCAAATCAGCGTATTAGCCGAAACGGAGCCTTGGCACCTACTTCGGTCACGCGCCTTCAGAGGGACTGAATTGACCCCCAAATTCTTTAACCCAATCCACCGTGCCGGTTGGCCGTTTTTGGCGATTTTTGCTGCGGCCACGCTGCTGTTGTGGTGGCTATGGCAACCGCTTGGTTTTATTGGCGTTCTGCTCACGCTATGGTGTGCGTATTTCTTTCGCGACCCCGACAGGGTGACGCCGACCCGGGCCGGTCTCATCATCAGCCCCGCCGACGGTGTGGTGCAGATGATCCAGCCGGCCGTGCCGCCGGCCGAACTAGGGCTCGATCAACGTCCGCGGCTGCGCATCAGTGTCTTTATGGATGTGCTCAGCGTTCACATCAACCGCGCCCCGATCGACGCGGAAGTTGTCGCGGTCGCCTACCGCCCCGGCAAGTTCTTGAACGCGGCCCTCGACAAGGCATCCGACGAGAACGAGCGCAGTTCAATGCACTTGCGGACAGCCGATGGGCACGACATATGCGTAGTACAGATAGCCGGCCTCGTGGCGCGGCGTATTCTGTCCTGGACGCAGGCCGGTCAGCGGCTGCGCGCCGGTGAGCGTTACGGTATGATCCGCTTCGGCAGTCGTGTGGACGTATATCTGCCGGACGGGGTGCAGCCGATGGTGGCCGTTGGGCAGTTAGCGGTTGCTGGCGAGACGGTCCTCGCCGACTTCCGCTCGGAAGAGGCGGCTCGCCTCGGCGAGATGCGCTGATATCGCAATTGGCAAGGAGATTGTCATGATCAGACACCGTCGCCTGCGCGATCATTCGATCAATCGTCTGATCCCAAACATGCTGACGATCTTTGCATTGTGTTCTGGTCTCACGGGCATTCGCTTCGCGCTCGCAGAGCGGTGGGAGCTTGCGGTCCTCGCCATTCTGATCGCCGCAATTTTCGATGCGCTCGATGGGCGGATTGCCCGGCTCCTTGATTCTTCCAGCAAGTTCGGGGCGGAGCTGGATTCGCTCAGCGACTTTGTCAGCTTCGGCGTCGCGCCGGCGATGATCATGTTCCTGTGGAGCACGCAGGAGGTGAAGGGGCTCGGCTGGGCCTTGACGTTGGCTTTCAGCGCCTGCATGGCGCTGCGCTTGGCCCGTTTCAATACAAAGCTCGACAATGCCGACCTCCCCGCCTGGACCAGCCGCTTCTTCACCGGCGTGCCGGCACCAGCGGGTGCTGGCCTCGTTCTGATGCCGCTTATTGCTTGGCTCGAATTCAACGCGGACTTTCTGCGCGCGCCGACCTTCGTCGGGATTTTTCTTGTGATTGTCGCTGGGCTTCTGGTCAGCCGCCTGCCGACCTTCTCCTTCAAGCGCGTGCGTGTGACCCAGGCTTGGGTCTTGCCGACGATGATTGGGGTTGTCGCCTATGCTTCGCTCATCGTGAGCGTGCCTTGGGCGACACTGTTCTTCACGCTGCTCCTCTACCTTTGCACCTTGCCATTCGCCTTTCGCACACACCGTCGCCTGCAAATGCAGCGTCCGGCATCTGAACCCGTCGGGGCTGGCGTGGACGCGGATCACGACTGATGTTCGATCGCGCCCTGCGTCGGCGCATCGACCCTTTCCTGGAACTGATAGCAGCCCGCGCCCAGCGGATGGGGCTCGCAGCCGATCATGTTACCTGGGGCGGATTTATCGTCGGTCTAGGGGCCATGCTGGCCGTTGCGCTCGACATGCGAAATGCCGCGCTGTTGCTGCTCTTCGCCAATCGGCTTTGCGACGGAATTGACGGGGCGTTGGCGCGGCGATCATCGCCGACGGCGCGTGGTGCCTATCTCGATATCGTGCTCGATTTTCTCTTCTATGCCGGCTTTGTCTTTGTGTTCGCGGTGGCACAACCCACCAATGCCTTGGCCGCCGCCTTTCTGATCTTCAGTTTTGTCGGGACCGGGACCAGTTTTCTGGCATTCGCCATCGTCGCTGCGCAAAAGCAGTTGCCGGCAGAAGATGCGAAGAAGGGCTTCGCCCATCTGGGCGGTCTCACCGAGGGGGCAGAGACGATATTGCTCTTTAGTGCGATGCTGGTCTGGCCGCAGGCCTTTGCCACGCTCGCCTGGACGTTCGGGATTTTGTGCTGGTTGACGACAGCACAGCGCATTTCTTCAACGCTGCGGGTGTTGCGCTGACCCTATTTGTGGGCGTGATGTGCCTGCAGGGTCTGGACAAGTTCTTCGAGTTTGGCCTTGTCCATCAGATAGAGATTGCGCCCTTTGCGCTTCAGCAAGCCGCTGGGATAGAGCTGACTCACGGCCCGGTTCACGGTTTCGCGTGTCGTGCTGGTGATCCCGGCAATCTCGTGCATTGGCGGCAGCGGTCGAACGACCCAAAGGCCCGGTACGGCCGGTTCCGGCTGGGCCATGCGCAACAGTTCGGCATAGACGCGCTGGGCGGCCTGAAGCGTTGACAGTTCCATGATGCGCAAACCGCTCTGGCGCACCAATCGCGCCATGCGCTGCAGCAGACGGAACGAAACCATCGCGTTGCTCCTGACCAGGTCCATGAAGACCTCAGGCGGCATGATGCAAAGCTCGGACTTCTCGATCGCCGTCACGCTGGCCGAACGTGGCTGGTCGTCGATAGCGGCCAGTTCACCAAAGGATTCGCCGGGCTTGATGGTCGCGAGGGTGACTTCCTTGCCCGACGGGGAGAAGGTCACGACGGCGACCGACCCCTTCAGGACGAAGAACACGTCCTTGGACGTAGCACCCTTGTCCAGAATCGTCTGGCCTTTGTCGCAACTGCGCCAACGGCAACGGCTTTCCAGGTTCTTCAGGTCCGCTTCCGGGGTCCCTTCGAACAAGGCAAAGGCGCGCAGCGTTCTTTCGGTGGATTGTGTCTGAGTCGTTCCCATGCGGCGCAGCATAGTCGAAAGGTTCGGCGGCGCCAACCCGGCGAAAGGCTGGAACCCAACGGGAACGGGAGGTGGGCTGCCCTACCAGCGCAAAATCTGTCGACCGGCGACCGCGCCAACCGTCGTGACGATGGCAATCGCACCGACGTACCAGATGGCGACATAGAAGGGCGAATCATTGTTGCAATGGAAGCAGTAGACGAAAGCGCCAAGGCCACCTGCGGCGAATCCGGCAACAGCTCCGGCCAAAGCCGGATTTTGTGGCGCGCCCCGGCGCAGAACCAACAGCAGCGCAACCAAAGGCGCAGTGGAAATGAGCGGAACCAAGCCGAGGCAGTAAAGGGCCTTTTCGCCAACCGCATATCTCCACCATTCGTCCCTCGGCAGAGTGGAAACCTCAGCCAGCAAGGCGATGAAAAGAGGTGCCAAGGCAAAGAGCAGCCACAATGGCGCCTGCCGGGTCGAGATCTCCGGGCGGGCAATGCGCAGCAAGAAAGTCAGGCCGACGAGCGCAATAACCGCAGAGAAAGTCAGTTTGGAGAAATAGTGCCACTCCTTGATCGCTGCGGGGAAGTCCGGCCTGACATCAAGGGCGTACGTGAAAATGATGATTGCGGCGACAAGGCCAATCGGCAGGATAGCCAGCAAGGCACGCTGCGGTGGCTGCTGCGGTTGCGACTGATCGGCAACCAGGCTGGCGATGAGATCCTCGGTCTTCACAGCGCGCCCTTTCTAGCCGCCTTTGCCAATGCCGTAAGCCCGCGATGAAGTGCGACACGGACGGCACCTTCACTCAACATCAATTGCCTGGCGGCTTCAGAAGGTGAAAGCCCTTCGATCGAGATAGCCCGAACAACCCGGGACTGGCCGGGAGGCAAGGTTGCCAAATGCCGGTCAATCGCATCGGTCGAAAGGTTGTCCTCTTGCTCCGGCGCGGCCAAGGTTTCAATGACGTCCTCAACCGGCACCATGATACGCCGGCCGCGCCGACGCAGATTGTCGATCAGCTTGTGCCGTGTGACGGCCCGCAACCAAGGGAGGATGGGGCGTCCGGGATCCCAACTCGCTCTCTTCAGGTGAATGGCCAACAAAGTTTCCTGCACAATATCCTCGGCATCGGCGGTGCCATAACCTTGGCGCGTAAGTTCGTGGCGTACCCAACGGCGCAATAGGTCAGCCAGCATCGACAGCAGGCGATGGTATGCCGCTGCGTCCTCGGCCGAAGCCGCCCGCATCAGACTGGCTAATTCCTCTTCCAACTTCACGCCACCTACGTTCCGTTTACGCGCCACAGCCTAGGTTGTTACATCCCCTAAACTGAAGAAATTTCTGTTTGTACTGCGTAACACCAAATCAGGCCGCCCCGAAATGCTCAATGTCGGGTCATTTCGGCCCGCCAACGCAGCATCGGGCCGATCCGGCTCGTCAATCAAGGAGGAATTGCAAATGGATCGTCGTACAGCCGGACTCGCGATTGCGGGCTCTCTCCTCACCGCGCTTGCCCTGGCCAATGTGCCGGCGCAGGCAGACGACGCCAAGGAAAAGTGCTTTGGCATTTCCATGGCCGGGCAAAACGACTGTGCCTCAACGGGGAACAATTCCTGCGCCGGTCAATCCAAGATGGATTATGACAAAGGCGCCTGGAAGCTCGTGCCGAAGGGCAGTTGCGAAACGACCATGATCAAGCTGCCGGACGGCTCGGATCGGGCCGGTTCGCTGATGCCGATCAAGTCCTAACGACGCCCGGGTGACTCCCATCCGTCATACGCGGTTCCCGATCCCGGCTTCGGCCGGGGTCGGTTGGCGCGCGGCGCATTATGAGGCGCTGCTGGCCGCCGAAAATGCACCGGCGTGGATCGAGGTGCATCCCGAGAATTTCATGGGGGCGGGCGGTCCTTCCCATCGGTTTCTAGAGGCAGCGCGAGCTCGGTGTCCCATCTCCTTCCACGGCGTCGGCCTCTCATTGGGGGGCGTTGACCGACCGAGCGCGACACACCTCCAGCGTTTGAAGGAATTGGCTGACCGATACGAACCCGCTTCTTTTTCCGAGCATCTCGCTTGGTCAAATCATGAGGGCCACTATCTCAATGATCTACTGCCGGTTCCCTACACAACTGAATCACTGATTCGATTTGCAGGCCATGTGAGCGAAGTTCAGGACGTTTTGAAACGGCGCATTCTGATAGAAAATCCGTCCCTCTATCTTGGCTTTACAAACTCTCAGCTGACGGAACCTCAGTTTCTATCTGAGCTTGTTGCGCGAACGGGTTGCGGGTTGCTGCTCGACGTCAATAACGTCCATGTCTCTGCGCACAATTGCGGCTATGACGCGTCCGCTTATCTTGAAGCCTTTCCGCTTGGGCAAATCGGCGAAATCCATCTCGCCGGACATGCATGCGAACTGGACGAAATGGGCGCCCCGGTCCTTATCGATACCCACGGTAGCCACGTCACTGCCGACGTTTGGCAACTGTTTGCCTCTGTTATTGAAAGGACGGGGCCGGTCCCAACCCTCATCGAGTGGGATCAGGATATCCCCTCGTTGGCGGAACTTGTGGCCGAGGCGGCGAGAGCCCAAGACATTATCAATAGAAGTGTCGCCCATGCCGCAGCCGAATGACATGCATCACGCTTTTGCCGCAGCATTGTGGGGCCGATCTGCGCCGCCGCCTGCGATCAATCCGCAGCACCGATTGTCGATCTATCGCAACAATGTTCATGCCAGTCTGATTGGTGTCCTGCGAGCCAGGTTTCCGGTCGTCCTGCGGTTGGTTGGGGACGAATGTTTCTCTGCTTGTGCGCAGCGTTTCATCGTTGCCAATCCTCCCATGTCGCCGGTCTTGCTGGAGTATGGCGGAGCCTTCCCGGATTTTCTGGGGGTGCAGGACGAACTGCAGTCGCTTTTCTATCTGCGGGACGTCGCCCGCCTGGAGTGGGCGATGCACAATGCGCTCTATGCTGCAGATGCTGACTATCTCAATCCAGCTGCGCTTGCGGCTTTGCCGCCGGATGAGTTGCCGGGTGTCATCTTGGCGCCTCATCCCAGTCTGTGCCTCGTAAGGTCCCCGTATCCGGTAGACACTATCTGGCGGACCAATCGATTCGACGCGGAAACTCAATTTGTCGCGGCCGATTCATCTGGCGAAAGCGTGCTGATTGTACGCTCTGGCATGTCGGTTACAGCGACCATTATTCCGCCCGACCAAATCGAATGCGTATGGGCGATTTTGAGTGGCCGATCATTGGGTGAGGCGGCTGAGACCGGCGCTGACCTTTCCGCGGTACTAGCCGTTCTCTTTCGCGCCGGCGCGCTGTCGTCCTTTCACCGCAATCCCAATTGAGGCCCGGATATGAGGCTATTGGTTGAGAAGCTGAATGCTCAGTTGGGGCTCATTCCCGGCGACCTCATAGCCTTGCTGGCGCGGATCGGGATTGGTGTCATTTTTCTGCGCTCCGGCTTGCTGAAGCTCGAAGGCTGGGACAATGGCATCACGCTGGCGCTGTTTCAGTACGAATACCAACTGCCGCTGATTCCACCGGCACTTGCCGCTCTCCTTGCCATGTCGATGGAATTGTCACTGCCGTTCTTGTTGTTTGCCGGCCTTGCCACACGGGCAGCAGCTCTGGCCCTGCTTGGTATGACGACGGTCATCGAAATCTTCGTCTACCCGGCGGCATTCGACACCCATGCCGTATGGGCCGTGTCCTTGCTCTTCTTGCTCAAGAACGGTGCGGGGATATGGTCGGTCGACTATCTGATAACGCGGCGCCGGGCTCAGCGCTTCGCGTAAGTTCCGGCCGCGTACCAGGTGAAGGCGACGATCTGCAGGACGAGAAGGCTGCCCAGTGCCAGCGCATAGGCTTCACCCATAGGCATTCCTTGCAGGCGGACGAGGTGATCGAGCATCCAGCCGATCGAGGATTGAAAGAGTGCCGAGGCGAGGAAGAGCAGCAGATTGGCAGCCGATTGCGCGCGTCCCGCCAGTCGCCGGCCGAAATGGGCGCCGAGGGTAGCGTATCCCAGATTGGCTGCCTGGCCGGTGAAGCCGTAGAGGATCCAGATCATCGGCAGCGGTAGCGGCAAGGCGAAGATCATCGCGATCTGGGCGAGCGCGTAGAGAAGAAAGGCCGCACCGACGATCACCTTCAGTCCGATGCCGCGCCGCTGGGCCCGGTCGGCGATGAAGCCGGTCGAGAGCGAACCGATGGCGAAAGCAAGACCCAGGATCATGAGCTGCTGTCCGGCTGCATGCCGGTCGAGGCCGGCTACATCGTTCATCCAGCGCGTCGCCCAGAGCGTCTGCACGGCGATGAAGGTTCCGGAAATCGCCGCAACCATGGGCGCCACGCGCCAAAAAGTGTGGTCACGGAAGATGTCGGCATAGCCGCTGATCTGCGTCTTCAGCGCGATGCGGTGATGATCGTCGTCGCGGCGCGGAACCAGCAGATAGATCGCAACCGCAATCGCCAGCGTGAACAGGACAAGGCCGCCGAACAAGGCGCGCCAACCCACCAGATCGGCGGCGATGTTGGCAGGGTAAGTACCGGCGAGGAAGCCGAGCCCCCCGAACGTCACCACGGCCGAGTTGCCGAGCGCCAGGCGCTCCGGCGCCAGCCACATGGCATTGGCTTTGAAGGCGGACATGAGGCAGCCGCTGAGGCCGAGCCCGATCAGCAATCTGGCGCCGGCAAGGCTTGCGGCATCGGTGCCAAGTGCAAAGAGGCCGGCGCCAATGGCCGCCACCATCAGGAGCCCAGTCTGCACCAGGCGTGGTCCGAAGCGGTCGAGCAACAGGCCCAGCGGCAATTGGAAGAGCACGAAGCCATAGAGGTACATCGACGTCATCAGGCCGAGATCGGTGTTGCTCAGCGACAATTCGGCAATGAGGTCGTCGGAGATGGCGGCGTTCACGACCCGGAAGAGGTAGGAGGTGAAATAGCCGGCCGCGAACGGCGCCAGCGCACGCAGGACGAGTTTGCCGGTCATATCGGTCTTCACGCGACGTTGAGCGGCTGGCGCTGCGCGCGGCGCTGGTCGTAGAGCGTGTTGGCGGCAACGGCACCGACTACCAGGACGCCGCCATAGAGGGCGTAGATGCCAGGATTCTCGTCGAGGAAGATATAGACCCAGAGCGCGCCGAGCACGGTTTCGACGAGCGAGATCAGCGCTGCTTCAGCCGCCGGGATGAGCCGCGCGCCGGTGGTGAAGAAGATGAGGCCGATCGCGAGCTGCACCGCGCCGAAAAGGAAGAGGTAGAAGAAATCGCTGCCGCTGATGCTGAAGCTGCTGCTGCCGGCCAGGGCAAAGCCGATGACACCCATGATCGCTGTGCCGAGGCAGGTGGCGGGCGTCATGCGGACATGGGCATAGCGCCGCGTCAACACCGTCGCCACGGCAAAGCTCACCGCGATGACAGCAGAGAGCGACATGCCGATCCAATCGGCATGGCCTTCGGCCTTCGCGACCATCAGCAGGATGCCGCCCAGGGCGACCAGCATCGCAGCAATGCGCGGCAGGCCCAGCTTCTCGCGCATCCAGATCCAGGCAAGAAGCCCGGCGATCAGCGGGGCGGTCGATTGCACCACCAGGATCAGCGCCACCGTGGCGTGCTGCAGGGCGATGACGAAGGAGATCGAGGCGGCGGCGAAGCAGATGCCGACGCCGATCCCACCCGGTCCCATGTTGCGGAAATGCGCCCAGGCCCCGCGCCCGTCGCGGATGAGCAGGAAGATCAGCAGCGCCACCGCGGCGATGGCGCCGCGCCAGCCGACCGTGACCCAGGCATCGAGGTGGATCTGGCGCGCGATGAGCCCGCCGAGGCTCCAGCAGATGGCCGCGGCTGCGACCAGCAGCGTGCCCTTGGTGTGCTGGCTAGCAGCGTGCTCGGTCATGGTCTTCGTTTCCCCCGGATTTTGCCGCAGAATAGTGGCCGCGTGCGCCGGGGCAAGGGCCGGCCGCCTCATGGCTGTTATGCGCTAGCGATCGCGGGCAGCGCTGCTCCGCGCTTCGCCGAGCAGCCAGTCGCGGAAGGCGGCGAACGGGGCGTCCCGCGCCACCTCGGCACGGTAGATGAGGTGCCAGGCGCGGCCCGGATCCGACAAGGCGAGATCGAACAGGCGCACCAGGCGGCCGGCGGCGAGATCGTCCTCGACATAAGGTGCCCGCACCAGGGCGACACCGAGCCCGTCGAGCGCCGCCTGGATCGCAAAAGTCGAATAATCGAACGAGAGGCGACGGCGGAAACGCGCCGGGTCGAGGCCGCTCATCCCCAGCCAGCGCGGCCATTCGTTGGGCGAATGCGCCACTTCAAGCAAGGTCTGGTGCTGCAGGTCGGAAAGTTTGCGGATCGTCTGGGCGAGGCCAGGCGCCGCCACGGGGAAGAGGGCGGCGCTGAAGAGCGGTTCGGCGAGAAGGCCGGGAAGGGGTGCGGAACTCAGGCGGATGGTGGCGTCCCAATCGGGTCGCAGGGTCACCGTATCGTCGATCGCGGTAACGAGCCGCACCTCGATCCCCGGATGCTGGCGCTGGAAATGCTGCAATCGTGGGATGAGCCAGCGCATGGCAAAGGTTGGGCCGACGGCGACCGAGAGGCCGGGGAGGGTGGTCCGGCGCACACTGTCCACCGCCGCTTCCAAACGCCGGAAGGCATCGTCCAGCAGGGGAGCGAGGCTGCGGCCGGCCGGTGTCGGCACCAGCGAATTGGCGTGCCGTTCGAACAGAACCTGCCCGATCTGTCCCTCGACCAGTTTCACCAGCCGGCTGATTGCCGTCTGGGTGACATTGAGTTCCTCTGCCGCCGCCACGAAACTGCCCAAGCGCAAGGCAGCCTCGACGGCCTTCAAGCCTTTGAGGGAGGGGGTCATCGCATACATAGCCCAATATAAAGTTGGCCTAGTCTGGCATATCCGATCTGGCGCGGAAAGTGCGCCGGCGTCATAGAAAACGGCGGAAGGGGTCCCGATGAGCTTTGCCGTCACCTTGCTCGCCACCGTGCTCGCCGTGCTCGGAACGTCGTTCCTGTCCGGCATTTTCGGCATGCTGGGCGGGCTCATCCTGCTGGGGCTGCTGCTGCTCGTCCTGCCGGTTCCGGCGGCGATGAGCCTTCACGCCGTGACGCAGATGACCTCGAATGGCTGGCGGGCCCTGCTGTGGCACCGGCTCATCCTCTGGCGCGTCATGCCGGGCTATATCCTGGGCTCGTCGGCGGCCTTTGCGATCTTCACCTGGGTCAGCTTTCAGCCGCCGACGGCCTGGGTCTATATCGGCATGGGGCTGGTGCCGATGATTGCGGTCCTGGTGCCGGCCCATGTCGCCCCCGACATCCGCCGACCCTATGCTTCGACCATCCTCGGCTTCCTGGTGATGAGCATCCAGCTTGTCTCCGGCGTCGCCGGCGTGCTGGTCGACATCTTCTTCTTCCGCACCGATCTCGACCGTCGCCAGATCGTCGCCACCAAGGCCTTCTCGCAACTGATCGGGCATATCTTCCGGCTGGGCTATTTCACGCTGATTGCGACCCACGCCGAAATCGATGCCGAGGTACCCCTTTGGGTCTTCGGCGTTTCCATCGTCACGGCGATCGCGGGGGCGAGCCTAGCGCGCCTCGTTCTCGACCGGCTCACCAACCGCGCCTTCCTGATGTGGACGCGTGGGCTCGGTGTCCTGGTTGGTGCGATCTACCTGGTGCGCGGCCTGTACCTGCTCATCTGAATTTCACCTAAGTTGCGGTGACATTTTGACAATTGCCCCTTATCCTCGACCCCACTGATTCGACTGTCGCGTAGGTGTGATCATGGTGCGGGCTAACGAGCGGATGCGGTCCTCGTGGCGGGGCGGGCGGGCGATTTCCGCGGCCATGCTCACAGCCTATCTCGCCGGCTGCGCCGCGCCGACCGC
>NZ_JAYRQR010000002.1:0-10506 GCF_041910485.1 Dongia sp. | reverse complement strand
ATCGCCAAGGCGGCCGAGCGCTTGAACAAGCCGGGACTTGGCAATAATGCCGGCGAGAATGCGACCGACGAAGTGGCGGGTCGCTCGACTGGCGCACCGGCCGAAGGCAACAGCGGGGCCACGCCGGGACCGAGTGCCGCCGATATCGCCGCCGCCGAAGGAATGACGGCTGAGCAGCAGCAGGCTTTCATCAATGACATGGTGACGCGCCTCGCTGACAAGCTCAAAGCCAATCCGGGTGATCTCGACGGCTGGATTCGCCTCGCCCGCGCCTACCAGGTGCTGCAGCGGGTCGAGGAAGCGCGCGACGCCTGGGGAAAGGCCGCGACGCTCGCCCCCGCCCGCCTCGACGTGCAGCTCGACTATGCCGATTCGATCATCGCCGGCCGCTCCGACCTCGACCGCTATCTGCCGCCGGAATTTGTCGAAGCGGTGGGCCGCGTCCGCACGCTCGACCCGAAGAATCCTCTGGGCCTCTATTATGGCGGTCTGGTGGCCCGTGTCGCCGGCAACAAGGCAGAGGCCCGAAAGCTCTGGACCGAGGTGCTAGACCAGTTGCCGACCGACGCCCCGCAGCGCGCAGAGCTGCAGAAGGAGCTCGACTCACTGCTGCCCTAAGCCTCGGGAAACGTGCCTAATTTCTAGGCGGACTAGGCAATTCCACCTTGTTATTCAAACGGTTAGGTTAACGAGCGGAAACCCTCGCTTAACCATTGCTTCACCATCCTCGGCGACAATGCCCCATCGTGCAGCCGAGGCCCCATTGAAGCGAGACATCACCACACGCAAGGCGAGATCGACGTCGCCCAGCCGGTCGCAGACCGGTCAGGTCCTGAGCGGTCGGAGTTTGGCCGGCCACGGGCATGCCTGGGGGCGCGGCCGTGCCTGGGCCTGGAGCGTTGCCGTCTCGCTGATCGGCACCTTGTTCTGCGTCTATGTGGGCCTTCTTCTCTACCAGCAATCGCAGGAAGCGGCCCTGCAACGTTTCAACTATCTGATCGAGCGCTTCGAAAAGCGGCTCAGCGACCGCTTCGGCTCTTTCAATCTCATCGTCACGATGGGCACCGGCATGGCGACGCTCAGTGACGACATCACGCGCCGCGACTGGCAGCGTTTCGTCTCGGGCCTCAATTGGCGTGAGATGTCGGGTGGCATCGGCCTCAATTTCGTCGAGCGGGTCAAACGCGCCGATCTCGACAAATATCTGCGCCGGGCCGGCCTCCTCAACGGCGAACCCTTGATGATCCGCTCGCTCGGCAACGCGCAGCATGACGATCTCTATGTCGTACGGCTCTCCGAATCGATGCTGAAGAGCACGCAGATCATCGGCCTCGACCTCGGCAGCGAGGCCATGCGCCGCCGCGTGCTCGATTGGGCCATGCTCAACGGCTCGGTGACGATGAGCGGCATCATCCCCATCATCATCAACAAACAGAGCCAACCCGGCATCCTGATGATCTCGCCGGTCTATGCCCGCGATTCGGCGCCGGCCAGCTATACCGAGCGCCGCGACAGCCTCAAAGGCTGGGTGATCATGCCGATCGCCATCGGTACGGCCGTCGAAGCGTCGCTCCTCGACATCGGCAATGAAATCGACGCCGTCGTCTATCTCGGTGCCAATGTAGATTCCAACCGCCTCATCTTCGACAGCCGGCGCCGCGTCCAGCAGGATACCAGCACGCGGCGCCTCTCGCGCGACGGCAGCCTCTACCGGCGCTCGCATACGATGATCATCTCGGGGCAGAGCTTCAGCATCGATTACCGCTCGCATTCCTCGCTGCGACCGCCGGGTTCCGAAATGGTACCGCTGCTCGTTGCCCTCGGCGGCACGGTCATTTCGATCCTGCTCGGTGCGGCCCTTTGGTTCATGGTGGCGGCGCGCTACCGGGCCGAGGGCCTGGCACGATCGATGACCAGCGATCTGCGCGCGGCCAAGGAAGTGGCTGAACAGGCCTCGATCGCGAAGACCCAGTTCCTTGCCATGATGAGCCACGAAATCCGCACGCCGATGAACGGCGTCCTCGGCATGGCGGGCCTGCTATCCGACACCAAGCTCGATCATCGCCAGCGGCATTATGTCGACGTGCTGCAGCAATCGGGCGAAGCGCTGCTCGCCATCATCAACGACATTCTTGATTTCGCGAAGGCCGAGACCGGCAAGCTGGAAATCGAACATATCGATTTCGACATCGTGGCCGAAATCGACGCCGTTCTCGAGCTGGTGGTGAGCCGGGCACACGCCAAGGGCATCGAGCTTGCCTGCTTCGTGGCGCCGGATGTCCCGGTAAAACTCAACGGCGATCCCGGTCGCCTGCGGCAGATCCTGCTCAACCTGCTCAGCAATGCGGTCAAGTTCACCGAGGAAGGCGGCGTCTCGCTGATCGTCGAGCTTGCCGACCAATCGGACGAAGGCGCCAAGCTGCGCTTTGCCGTGCGCGATACCGGCATCGGCATCCCGCCGGAATCGCAGGACCGCCTGTTCCGCCATTTCAGTCAGGTCGACGCGTCGACCACGCGTCGCTTCGGCGGCACGGGGCTGGGCCTTGCCATCTGCAAGCAGCTGGTCGACCTGATGCACGGCCATATCGGCGTCGAATCCCGGACCGGCGCCAAGAGCGGCTCGACCTTCTGGTTCACCGCCTGGTTCGGACCGTTGACCGGCAACAGCCACAATGCCGTCGACATGGCACCCGATCAGGCCGCCATTGCCGCCGCCTATCAGGGCCGCGACGTGCTGATCGTCGACGACAATCCGATCAACCGCGAGATTTTCGAACGTTATGTCCTGAGCATCGGCGCCCATCCCCGCATCGCCAGCGAGCCGGAAATCCTGCTCGACGAGTTAAGGGACCATCCGCCGGCCGAACCCATTGTGCTCGCCATCGTCGATCAGGTCATGCCGACCATGTCGGGCGTCGATTTCGCGCGGCGCCTGCGCGCGCTGCCGGGCGTCAAGGTCGATAATGTCGTGCTCTCTTCCTCCGCCCTCTTCATCGATCAGAACGAGGTCCATGAGGGCATCGACGCGCAATTGCCCAAGCCCGTGCGGCGCTCAAGCTTCCTCAATTGCATGATGGCACTGATCGAGGGGACGCGGCACGGCACGGCACGGCGCGGTCACGGCAGCGGCGGCCCGGCGGTCTTTGCCGACGGCGCGGCGCTGCGCATCCTGTTGGCCGAGGATAATCAGGTGAACCAGATGCTGGTGACGGCGATCCTCGCCCGCGCCGGTGCCCGCGCCGACATTGCCGGCAACGGGCTTGAAGCGATTGAGGCGATGCGCTCCCGCGCCTATGACGTGGTCTTGATGGACATGCGCATGCCCGATCTTGATGGGCTCGAGGCGACAAGGCGCATCCGTGAACTGGGTGGCGGGCCGTCGCAGGTACCGATCATCGCGCTGACTGCCAACGCGACCCAGGAAGACCGCCGCCGCTGTCTCGAGGCCGGCATGAACGATTTCATGGCCAAGCCCATCGACGCCAACGACCTCATCCAGAAGATCGCCCTCCATGCCAAGGTGGCGCTGGTGGGCGGCGAGGCGGCGCGCATCAGTGCCGCCGAACATGAAGCGGCACCGGCCATCGCCCCGCTCTCGATGGAACAGCAGGACGCGATCTCCAACCTCCTCTCTTCGCTCGAATCTGCGACCGCCAACGATCCGACGCCGCCAATCAGCGAGCCTGGCCGGACCGGTGCCAACTGATCGTACCCTTTGCCGCGGGCGGCATGGTGTTTTGTGGGGAAACCGGCTAGGAACTGCGGCTCCGGACCCCATGCCCGCCGAAAGCCTGCCGACCTGCCCATGATCCAGAATTTCGCCCCACTCTGCGACCGGTTGATCGATGCCGCCTATCAGGCGGGCGAAGCGATCATGACCGTCTATGCCGGCGAGATCACGCCGGGCCGCAAGGCGGACCATTCGCCGGTAACGGCGGCCGATGTCGCGGCGGAGACCTTGATCCTGGCCGCTCTCGATGCCGTGGCGCCCGGCGTGCCGGTGATCGCCGAGGAACAGGCCGCGGCCAATGGCCTGCCCCCGTCGGCAGCGCAAGAATTCTTCCTGGTCGATCCGCTGGACGGCACCAAGGAATTCATCGCCCGCAACGGCGAATTCACCGTCAACATCGCCCTGGTGCAGGCGGGCGTGCCGGTCCTCGGCATCGTCTATCTGCCGGCGCTCGATGAAATGTATGCGGGCTTCGGTGATCGCGCCTTCCGCCGCTGCAAGAATATCGAAGCATCGATCTCGGCGCGTCCCCTGCCGCCCGAAGGTGCCGTGATGACGATCAGCCGCTCGCATGCCGCCAAGGAATTGGTGAAGGTCGAGGATCTGGGCGAGCATGTCGCCGGCACCATCGTCGCCGGTTCGTCGCTGAAATTCTGCCGCATCGCCGAGGGTGTCGCCGACCTCTACCCACGCTTCGGCCCGACGATGGAATGGGACACGGCGGCGGGACATGCCGTGCTGCTGGCGGCCGGCGGTTCGGTCAGAACCCTCGACGGCCAACCGCTCGCCTATGGCAAGACCGGCTTCCGCAACCCGCATTTCATCGCGCGCGGACAACGGAGGATTTCGGCCTGATGTCGAAGATCGTCCCCGCCGACGATGCCAACATCGCCCTGGCGGCGGGTGCCTTGCGTCGTGGCGAATTGGTGAGCTTCCCGACCGAGACCGTCTATGGCCTCGGTGGCGATGCTTGTAACGACCGCGCGGTCGCCGCCATCTACGCCGCCAAGGGCCGGCCCAGTTTCAATCCGCTCATCGTCCATGTGCCGAGCCTCGCCGCCGCGGCAGCGCTCGGCGAATTTTCGGAAGACGCGCTGGCGCTCGGCCGGGCCTTCTGGCCGGGGCCGCTCACCCTCGTGGTGCGGCGCCAGCGCAAATGCCCGCTCTCGCTGCTGGTGAGTGCGGGCATGGACAGCGTGGCGCTGCGCGTGCCGGCGCACCCCGTGGCGCGGGCACTCTTGACCGCCAGCAACCTGCCGCTCGCCGGCCCCAGCGCCAACCCGTCGGGCCGCATCAGCCCCACGAATGCGCGCCATGTCGAAGAAGGGCTCGGCGACAAGGTGGCGATGATCCTCGATGGCGGCCCCTGCCGCATCGGCGTCGAATCGACCGTCCTCTCCCTGCTGGATGAGAAGCCCGCCCTGCTGCGCCCCGGCGGTGTTTCGCCCGAGGAGATCGCCGCCATCATCGGCAGGCCGGTCGAGATCGCGGCACCCGTCGGCGATGTCGAGGCCGGCCTTCACGGCCCCGGCCGTCTTCTCAGCCATTATGCGCCGGATCGGCCCGTGCGCCTCAATGCGGTGAATGCCCAGGCGGGCGAAGCGCTACTCGCCTTCGGCCGCAACGCGCCCCATGCGGGGATCACGCTGAATTTGAGCGAAACCGGCGATCTTGCCGAAGCCGCCGCCAATCTTTTCGCGATGCTCCGCGCTCTCGATCGGCCGGACGTCACCGGCATTGCCGTGATGCCGATCCCAGAGGTGGGTCTGGGTATTGCGATCAACGACCGCCTGACGCGGGCCGCGGCGCCGCGCTGAAAAGGGCAAGAGCTGTCTAAAACCGTCCGTACCGATAAAGATCGGTGCCGTGATCCTCAAGCCACAGGCGGGCGGAATCCATCTGCCGGCAGATTTCGCCGCAGAGCTTCCAGAATTTCGGCCCGTGATTCATTTCCCTGAGATGCGCGACCTCATGGGCGATGACGTAATCCATCACATGCTTGGGCGCGAAGATGAGGCGCCACGAGAAGGCCAGTTCGCCTTCGCTGGTGCAGGAGCCCCAGCGGCTCTTGGTGTCACGGATGGTGATCTTCTTGATCTTCTTGCCGACCATCTCCGCCTTGGCAAAGGCGCGCGCTTCGATCTCGCGCTTGGCTTCGACCTTCAGCCAATCCTGGACGCGGCGCGGCACATGTTCCTCATGTCCGGCGACATGAATCTCTTCCGATTCACACCAGACGACACCGCGCGCATTGGGCTTGTGGCGGATGCGATGCGGCGTGCCAAGAATGGGGATGATGTTGTTGTGAAGGAACGGCACCGGCTCGTGCAGCTGGTCGAGGCGCTCCTCGATCCAATCCTTGTTGCTTAACGCAAATCGCTTGCCTTCGTCGCGCGAAGTGCGTTTCGGCAGCACGACGATGATCGACGAACTGCCATGATCGAGCCGCAGGATGATGCGTTGCGCGCGCTTGTTCTGCTTGAACACCAGCGGCACTTTGCGCGCTGGGAAATTGAGCATGTGGATGTCGCTCGCCTCGGACATGCGACGACGCTTCGGTGCCACCTTATCAACCGTGGCACGGCGCGGCTCGGGTGACGACTTTGCCAATATTTTCGCGACTTTCCGCATCGTGATCAGTGCTTTATCCACATACCCCCAGGGTTACCCAAATTCCCCTGGCGATCACTTTACGGCCTCGCTCGCGGCCCTTTCAACCGCTTACTCTTTTTTTGCGCGCGACCCCCCTATGCGTTGTTAACGATGATGACTCGGCCTCGATAAGAGCCTGTTTTCGCTGCGCTCCCCAGGCATAGCCGCCGATGGCGCCGTCATTACGCAAAACACGGTGACACGGAATGGCTATAGCGACCGGGTTCCTGCCGCAGGTATTGCCGACCGCCCGGGCCGCCGTCGGCTGGCCGATGGCGGCGGCGACCTCGCCATAGGTCCGGGTCTCGCCGGCTGGAATCCGGGTCAGAGCCTGCCAGACTTGGCGCTGGAAGGCCGTCATGCGGATATCGAGCGGCAGGTCCGCCCGGGGGGCCTTGCCGCCCATCCGGTGGACGATTTCCCCGACAAAAGTACCGAGCGCCGCATCGTCGCGGGTGATGCTGTCGGCTTCTGGGAATTCACTCCGGAGGTCGGCTTCGAGGGCCGCATCCCGCTCGCCCATCTCGACCCGGCAGAGCCCCTTCTCCGTCGCTGCGACCAACAGGCGCCCCAGCGGCGACGAGCTGAGGGCATAGCGGATGGAGGCACCCTTCCCACCGCTCGCATAGGAGGCAGGCGTCATGCCGAGAGCTTGGCCGGCACGCTCATAGACGCGGCTCGACGAGCCGAAGCCCGCATCGAAGGTGGCGGCGGCAACGCCCGCGCCGGTGCGCAGGCCCTTCTTGAAGCGTGCCAGGCGCAGGCTTTCCTCATAGTCGCGGGGAGAGACACCCATCACGCGCTTGAACTGGCGCTGCAGATGCCAGGGCGACAGGCCGCAATGGCGCGCCAGTTCATCGAGCGTCACCGGCCCGTCGGCCTCGTTTTCCTGCCTTGCTTCGATATAGGCGGCGGCTCGTTGCACCAACGCGGCACCGCTATCCTTGGCTTCCTGCGCCAAGACGCTTCCTTCTGGCATGATCGAACGCTTTCCTGACATCTCATCCTGCCATAAGGAATAAGGCCGAGCGGTCCGGCCCCGCTATCCGGGTCTTGCGCCATTGCAACGCTGTGGAAGGATAGCCCGAAAAGGAAGGCATGCCATGCCCGATCGGTACAATCTCGCCCGTTTCGTCGAGGCCCAGGCGGCTATCTATCCGGCAGTGCTGCGGGAACTCCGGGCGGGCCGGAAAGCCAGCCATTGGATGTGGTTCATCTTCCCGCAGATCGAGGGTCTCGGCCACAGTTCCACCGCCCGCTTCTTCGCCCTGTCGGGACGCGACGAAGCTGCCGCCTATCTTGCGCACCCGCTGCTCGGCCAGCGCCTTCTCGAATGCACGATGATCGTCAATGCGCTGGCCGACGGCGACGCCCATGCCATTTTCGGCAGCCCCGACGATCTCAAATTCCGCTCCTCGATGACCCTGTTCGCCGCCATCGCCCCGGATGGCTCACCCTTTGCCGCGGCGCTCGCGAAATTCTTCGGCGGCACCGGCGATCCCGCGACATTGGAGCGGCTCTGAGACTGTCAGCATTCTGTCAGACTTGCCTGTCAGGTTCCTGATGGCCTCAATCTGGAGACTGCCGATGTCGATCCCGCCCTTTCACCTGGCCTTCCCGGTCGCCGATTTGGCCGCGACCGAGAAATTCTATGCCGGATTGCTTGGCTGCCGCATCGGCCGGCGCGACGTCAAATGGATCGATTTCGATTTCTTCGGCCACCAGATCTCGGCGCATCTGAAGCCCGAGGAAACCCGCACCGCCACCACCAATGCCGTCGATGGCGACCAGGTGCCGGTCCGCCATTTCGGCGCCATCCTGCCCTGGGGCGATTGGCATCGTCTCGCCGACCGGCTGAAGGGCGCCGGCATCGATTTCATCGTCGAGCCCCATGTGCGCTTCAAGGGCCAGGTCGGCGAACAGGCGACCATGTTCTTCCTCGACCCCAGCGGCAACGCGCTCGAATTCAAATCCTTTGAAGACCCGGCACAGGTGTTTGCGGTCGCCTAGAGCCGTCTGTTCACGAACGCCACGCGCCAGGCGGCGCCGAAGCTTTGCCCTTCGATATGGTCGAGGCGCGTCACCGACAGATTGTCGACCGAAAACCCAAGCGCGCGCTCCGGCTCGATGTCGAGCGCGGCGGCGAGGGCCGCTCGGATCGAGCCGCCGTGGGCGACGACGACGATGTCCTGCCCGGCGTGCGCGAGAGTGAGGCGCAGCAGCGCCTTTTCCACACGCGTCACCACATCGGCAAAGCTTTCGCCGTTCGGCGGCCGCTCGGTCGCGGGTGCGTGCCAGAACCGGTGATAGGCACCGTCGCGGCTGGCATCAAGCTCGGCGTAGGTGAGGCCCTGCCAGTCGCCGAAATGCTGCTCGACGAGATCAACCTCGATGAGGGGCAGGACAGGTTCGATGCCGCGTCCCTTGTGGACGGCGGCCAGCGTCTGGTGTGTGCGCTTCAACTGTGTCGCGACCCAGACCGGCGCGCCGGGCAGGAACCCCGCCAGTGCCGCAAAGGCCCTGTCGTCGGTGCAATCGGCTTCAAGATCGTCCTGGCCGTAGATGCGGCCGTGGGCGCCGATTACGGGTGCGTGGCGCACCAGCCACAATCTGGTTTCAGTATGATCGGCAGACATGGTCGGATCGTTCAGGTCAGGGTGATGAGGTTCACCAGGATCGCCATTTCCGCCAGCTGCTCGACGGCGCCCAGCACGTCGCCGGTATAGCCGCCGAACTTCGCCTGCGCCAGCTTGGCGACGAGCCAGGTGGCGGCAAGCGCCGCGACGAGGGCGACCAGCGCCGCCACGGGGGCGACCGCGATGACGGCGATGATGAGGGCGATGATCAGCGACCAATTGGCGGCCGTGATGCTGGGCCGCCCCGCATCGTGGGCAAGGCCGTTGCTGCGCGCCAGCGGCATCCGCGCCATGACCAGCGGCAGGACGCCCCGCGACAGACTATGCGCCGCGACCAGGGCGCCGGCGACCAGTTCCGGGGCCCCCAGATTGGCGATGGCCGCCACCTTGATCGAGGTTGAAAAAATGAGCGCCAGCCCGCCATAGGAGCCGAGCCGGCTGTCCCGCAGGATTTCGAGGCGCTTTTCCACCCCGCCCCGGGCGCCGAGCGCGTCGCAGACATCGGCCCAGCCATCCTCGTGCAGGGCGCCGGTCACGATCCCGGTCGCGGCTACGGCAAGCAATGCCGCGAGCAGGCCAGAGAGGCCGATTTCCATGGCCACAAAATAGACCAAGGCACCAATGAGCCCCACGATGAGGCCCGCGAATGGAAAGGCGCGGACCGCCCCACCCAGATGACCCTCGACCGCCGGTACCGGCAGGCGCGTGAAAAAGCCCAAGGCCAGGAAAACGTCCCGCCGCCAGGTGGCCAGGAAAGCCGCCGGGTTGACGCTGCTGGACGTACCGGGGGAAGTAGAGCCGCCTTGCGGGTGCGCGTCGGCCCGGTCCGCCGCCGCATCGGCGGGCGGCGTTTCGGTCGGCCCTGGTTTCTCTTCGGGTGATTGGCTTGGTTCGTCGCTCACGGGGGTGGGTGTCCGGTCCGTTGGCTTTAAGTGGTTCGGTATTGGCTGCCGTTGTATCAGGAACCGCGCCTGGGATATAGCACGCGCAAATGACAGCCGGCGGCGACCAGCCCGGGGCCGGAGATCTTGAAGGAGTTATCCATGTTGGATCATCAATCGATTGCCAGTTTCGCCGAAATGCGGCGGATCGTGTCGGAATTCCCCGGCCCCGATGGCGACGCCGCCAAGGCGACGGCCGAACGCGAAGGCCAGCTCACCAAGCCGGCCGGCGCTTTGGGCCGGCTTGAGGAACTGGCTTCCTGGCTGGCGACCTGGCAGGGCCGCACCCCGCCCGCCGTCAATCATCCGCGCGTCGCCGTCTTTGCCGGCAATCATGGTGTCGCGGCCCTGGGCGTCTCCGCCTTCCCGTCGGAAGTGACAAGGCAGATGGTCCTCAATTTCACGCATGGCGGCGCGGCGGTGAACCAGCTCTGCAAGAATGCCGATGCGGATCTGCGCGTCTATGAAATGTCGCTCGACCAGCCGACCCAGGACTTCACGCAAGGCCCCGCTTTGTCCGAGGCCGAGTGCGCGCGCGCGATGGCCT
>NZ_JAYRQR010000001.1:0-2289 GCF_041910485.1 Dongia sp. | reverse complement strand
GGCGCTGATCCAATCCATCGGGTTGCCGCCTGGCGGCAGTTGGCCGCCGAAGGTTTCGCGATGAGCCACGGCTTCCAGAATCTGTGTGCGAATCGCCGCGGCCTCGGCCTGTACGCCGGCTTCTTCCATATCCTTCTGGGCAACGCCCAATGCGCGCAACAAGACCAGCGCCAACACCGAAATCAGAATCACGACGAGGGCGAATTCGTAATAGCGTCGCATGGCCGTTCATCGCTTGATGGCTACCTTGCCGAGATCCCACATCGGCAGGAAGATGCCCAGAGCCAGAATCAGTACCAGCGCTCCCAAACAGACGATCAGGATCGGTTCGATTTGCTGGCCGAGCGTTTTCAGTTCGTACTCGACTTCGCGCTGATACATCTGGCCGACCTCTTCCATCATGTCGTCGAGGGCACCTGACTCCTCGCCTACCGCCACCATCTGCAGCACGACCGGCGTGAAGAATCCCGACGCGATGCTGGCCCGCAAGACGCTTTCGCCACGCTCGACGGTATCGCGCATGCCTTCGATCTTGGCTGCGATATAGCTGTTGTCGACGGTCTGCGCCGAGTTGCTGAGCGCCTGCATGACTGGCACGCCGCTGCGCGTACTCAGTGCGAAGCTGCGGGCAAAGCGGGCCATCGCGGCCTTGCTGACGATCTTGCCGGCAATCGGGAAGCGCAGGGCCAGGGCCTCCCATTGCATGCGTCCGGCGTGCGTCCCCACCCAGGCGCGGAAGGCGACAATACCGCCAATGAGGGCGACCAGCATGGCCGGCCACCAGGTGACCATGAAGTCCGAAAAACCAAGCAGCAGCCGCGTCATCAGCGGCAACTCGGCACCAAAACCCTGGAAAACCTTGGCAAAGGCCGGAATGACGAAGAGGTTGACTACCACGATGGCCACCGCCATCGCAATCACCACAAACATCGGGTAGCGCAGCGCAGACTTCACCTGTTCGCGCATGAAACGCTCGAATTCCAGGTGCTCGAACAAGCGCAGGAATATTTCATCGAGCAGGCCGGTCGCTTCGCCAACCCGCACCATGGAGATGTAGAAGGAGGAAAACACCTTGGGATGGCGGGCCAGGGACACCGACAGTTCACGGCCGGCCTCCAGGCTTTCGCGCACGTCGCGGATGACCTCCTTCATCGCCGGATTGGTAGCCGATTCCTGCAAGCCATTCAGGGCGCGCATGATCGGCACGCCGGCCTTGAGCAGGGTATGGATCTGCCGCGAAAAAAGCAGGATATCGACATGCTGGACACGCGGTTTGAACAGCGTCAGCACGGCATTGCCGCTGCCTTGCCCCCGGGCCCGCGTTTCTTCGATCGAAACCGGCGTCACCCCGCGCCCGAGCAAGAGATCGGCCACGCCACCCGACGAGGCGCCTTCGAGCACCCCCTCGATCAGCTTGCCGCCGGCATCGCGCGCCTTGTAGGCAAAGTAGGGCACGCTACCTTATTCCTCGAACTGGTTACTGATGCGCATGGCCTCTGCCACCGTGGTCTGGCCGGCCAGCACCAGGCGTACCGCATCGCGACGCAGGGTTTCGCCGGCCATCTGCTGGCGCGCCACGCGCATGAATTCACCCGGGTCTTCGTGGTTGATGGCCTCAACCACCCGGTCGCTCATTTCGAGGAATTCATAAACCCCGGTTCGCCCCTGGTAGCCGGTATTGGCGCAATGCGTGCAGCCACGGCCATGATGGAAGGCATGGCTATCGACCTGGTCGCCGAGTTCGTAGCGCAACCATTCATGCTCGCTGGGTGTGAGCGTATAGGTTTCGCGGCAATTGCCGCAGATGACCCGCACCAGACGCTGGGCGACGACCATGTGCACCGACAGCGCCACCATGTAGCGCGGCACACCCATATCGAGCAGGCGGATCGGGGTCGACACAGCATCGTTGGTATGCAATGTGGATAGCACGAGGTGGCCGGTCATGGCGGCACGCATGCCAATTTCGGCCGTTTCCTGGTCGCGCATTTCACCGACCAACACGATGTCCGGGTCTTGCCGCAGCACGGTGCGCAGTACGCGCGAGAAGGAAAGGTCGATCTTCTCGTGCACCTGCACCTGGTTCAGGCCACCGAGCCGGTATTCGACCGGATCTTCAACGGTAATGACCTTCTTTTCCGGGCTGTTCAGTTCGTTGAGCGCGGCATAGAGCGTCGTCGTCTTGCCGGAGCCGGTCGGCCCGGTAACCAGCACCATGCCGCTCGGCCGTTTCAGGGCATGGCGGAAACGCTCGAGCACACGCTCCGGCATGCCGATCCTGTCCAGTTC